>JBJMHA010000048.1:0-33140 GCA_045807625.1 Thermoanaerobaculia bacterium
ACAATTCCGGCTTTCAGAAGAACCGCCGACCTTTTCAGGAGAGCCGCCGGCCGTTTTCCCTGGACCGCCGGCCTGTTTCCCCGAACCGCCCGGCTATCCGCGCCAACCCAGAACCTCGTCGATCGAGCTCTGAGACACGGAATGGTAACCGGGACGCGCTTTCTCGTAGATACGAAGCGCTCTCTCGGGTAGACCCACGCGTCCAACCCAATAGGTGCAGCAGAATAGGTGCCGTCCTGCGGCATGATCGAGACCTGGGAGTGGAGCCGCTAAGGTCGCCGCCGTGAAAGGACAGCAGATGGCCGCGATAGGAGGCGGTCATGCGGCCGGTGCCGTAGACGGAGTTGAGGAGCTCGCTCCAGCCGAACGCTTCAAGATCCGCGTTCGGCAAGGCGATGAGCAGAGCGATGACCCAGCGGGACAGATCCTCCAGGTTGGAGCTGATCGCACCGGCCGGCCCCCCAACGAACAACGGGCTTTTCAGAATTCGGAACGGCGTCTCGAAGGGCTCCCCGCGGCTCCGCTATACTCCCCTCCGCGATGACGACCCTGTTCGCGGAGGAATCCATGAAGAATCCGTCCCTTTCGTTGCGCCGGCCCGCTGCCTTCCTGGCCGGTCTGGGGCTGCTGCTGGCCCTGGCGGCTGCCCCCGCGTCCGCCGCTCCCCAGAAGGCCGCCGCCAGGAAGACGGCGGCCCGGCCGACCGTCGAGGAGGCGCGCAAGCTCCTCGACGAGGCCCAGAAGCGACTGCTCGACCTGTCGATCGAGGCGGGGCGGGCTTCGTGGGTGCAAGAGAACTTCATCACCTACGACACCCAGATCCTCGCCGCGGCGCGCAACGAGGCGCTGCTCGGGCCGAGCGTCGAGTACGCCAAGCAGGCGGCCCGGTTCGACCACGTCCAGCTCCCGCCCGACCTGCGGCGGCAGATGGAGCTGCTCAAGCGCACCCTCGTGCTGGCCCCGCCCAGCGATCCCAAGAAGACCGCCGAGCTCTCCCGCCTCGCCGCCTCGCTCGACGCCCAGTACGGCGCCGGCAAGTGGTGCCCCAAGCCGGGGGAGTGCAAGTCGCTGACCGAGCTCGACGACATCCTGCGCACCAGCCGCGATCCCAAGGAGATGCTCGACGTCTGGCTCGGCTGGCACGCGATCTCCCCGCCGATGCGCCAGGACTACGCGCGGCTGGTCGAGATCGCCAACGAGGGGGCCCGCGACCTGGGCTACAAGGACACCGGCGCCCTCTGGCGCTCCAAGTACGACATGCCCCCGGATGCCTTCGCCGCCGACCTCGACCGTCTCTGGAACCAAGTCAAGCCGCTCTACGGCTCCCTCTACTGCTACACGCGCGTCCGCCTCAACCAGAAGTATGGCAACGCCGTGGTGCCGCTCGACCAGCCCATCCCCGCCCACGTGGTGGGCAACATGTGGGCGCAGGAGTGGGACCAGATCTACGACGTGCTGGCGCCCCCCGACGCCGACCCCGGCTTCGACCTCACCAAGCTGCTGGAGGCCAAGAAGGTCGACGAGAAGGGGATGGCCAAGTACGCCGAGAATTTCTTCGTCTCGCTCGGCTTCCCGCCGCTCCCCCAGACCTTCTGGGAGCGCTCGCTGCTCACCGAGCCGCGGGACCGCGACGTCGTCTGCCACGCCAGCGCCTGGGACATCGACTACAAGGACGACCTGCGGGTCAAGGCCTGCCTGAAGATCAAGGACGACGACTTCCGCACCATCCACCACGAGGAGGGGCACAACTTCTACCAGCGCGCCTACAACAAGCTGCCGTTCCTCTATCAGGACAGCGCCAACGACGGTTTCCACGAGGCGGTGGGGGATACGATCGCGCTTTCGATCACTCCCGAATACCTCAAGGAGGTCGGCCTGCTCGACAAGGTGCCGGACGAGTCGAAGGATACCGGCCTGCTGCTGAAGAGGGCCCTGGAGAAGGTGGCGTTCCTCCCCTTCGGCCTGCTGATCGATCAGTGGCGCTGGAAGGTCTTCTCGGGAGAGATCAAGCCCGCCGACTACAACCAGGCCTGGTGGGACCTGCGGTTGAAGTATCAGGGGATCCGGCCGCCGGTCGCGCGCTCGGAAAAGGATTTCGATCCGGGCGCGAAGTATCACGTGCCGGGCAACACGCCCTACATGCGCTACTTCCTGGCCGACATCCTGCAGTTCCAGCTCCACCGCGGCCTCTGCCAGGCGGCCGGCTTCAAGGGCCCGCTGCACCGCTGCTCGATCTACGGCAACAAGGCGGCGGGGGCCCGCCTGGCGAAGATGCTGGAGATGGGCGCCAGCCGCCCCTGGCCGGACGCCCTCGAGGCCGCCACCGGCCAGCGGCAGATGGACGCCACCGCCATCCTCGACTACTTCGCGCCGCTGAAGACCTGGCTCGACGCGCAGAACAAGGGGCAGAAGTGCGGGTGGTAGGGAGCTGATCGAAAGCCGGCCCCGGAGCTGGCATCCATCTGGCAGAGCTCGCAATGTGGCGGGAGCCTCGCGGTCCCGCCACCTTCCAGGAGGTACCGATATGCGAGCCTCGAAATACGTCCTGATCGCCGTGCTCTGCGCGGGGATCGCTCCCGCCGCCTCGTCCGCCAGCCCGCAGCTCCCGGCCCCTCCGGCGCCACCGGCCCCTCCGGGCCTCCCCGCGCCGCCGCCTCTCCCGGCGCCGCCGGTGCCCAGGGTCGAGGTCCGGCACACGACCACGCATCATCGTCACCACCGGCGTTATTACGTTCGCCACCATCACCGGCGTCATCACCGGCACCATCATCGGGGTTGAGGAGGCGGTTTTATCGCCCGTAGATCTCCGTCCGCGGGTAGAACGAGAACCAGCCGAACCAGTAGGCGAGATGGCCGGGCAGGCGCGGCAGCGACTCGCCCGCGGGCCCCAGCAGGGCCTCCTCGGTGGCGCGGAAGGGGCGGCCGTCCTGGTCGACGGGGGAGAGGGTGTCCCGCCCCGGCCGGAAACGGAAGGCGCCGCGCGCGTAGGCCCGCACCTCGCGGGTGCCGGGATCGGCGAGGAGGACCACCGGCGTGCCGCCCAGCGTGTCGTTGGCCACCCGCTCGCGGGCGAGGAGGTCCAGCGGATAGGCCTTGGGCGAGGAGCCGACGAGCAGGGCGAAGATCCAGGCCTTGTCCGGCAGGGCCCGGCTGCGCTTCCAGACCGGGAACATCAGCTCCGGGCTGGCGAAGTACTTCCCATAGGGCTGGCCCGGCGTGTAGTCGCGATCGTACCCTGTGTTGATGTCGAGGACCCGGGTCTCCGGATGCGCCTCCCGCCAGCGCGCCCAGGAGGTGACCACCACGGGCAGGCGCTTGAGGGCGAGGCCGCTCTCCGCCAGGGGGCCGTTCACCGGCTCGCCCGTGAGCTGGTTCCACAGGGTATCGGTCTGGCGGTCGAACATCAGCTTGTTGCTCTCGTAGAGGAAGCCTGACGAGCCGAAGGTGAGGGTCCGCCCGCCGGCCCGGGCGTCGTAGAGCACCCCGGCGCCGCAGAGGGTGCAGTAGGCGAGGGCGACCGGCACCCCGCCCACGACGTCGTTCGCCATCTCGTGCCAGTCGAGGATGCGCAGGGGGTAGGCGCGGGCGTCGCCGCCGATCTCCACGCCGAAGACCGGCTCGTCCGGCGTCAGATACCTCGCCTCGTCCGGCGGGGTGAAGCGGGGATTCTGGAGCGCGGGGATGCCGTCCACGTGGACGCCCCCCCACTGGATCAACTCGGCCCGGATGCGGCTGGGGCGCCGGCTGTCGAGGAAGCGGTGGAGCTCGGGATCGATCCGCCGGCCGTAGAGCTCCCCCTTCCAGGTGGCGAAGCCCGGGGGGAGGGGGACCTCGGGGTGCTCCCCCAGCCAGACGTACCAGTCGTTCCAGCGGTTCCCCGGGTGCGTCCCGGTGATCGCGACGAGGGTGCCCGCGAGGTCGGCCGGCGGGCGGAAGCGGATGAGCTCGATCAGCGGCGCGATGAAGCGCCGGTCCCGGGTCAGCGCCGCCCGGTCGAGCACCTGCGTGAGCACTTCCGGGTTGGGGACGAGGAGGCGCGAAAGGTCGGCCGCCAGCTCCTCCTCGCTCTCGACCTTCGCCGCGGCCGGGCGCGTGGGCCCGGGAGCGGCGGCGCAGCCGGCGAGGAGGAGCATGAGAAGGGCGGCCGGAATGCGGCGGCTGGAGAGGCTCGGCGTCACCCGCCCATTCTATCGAGCGTGGCGACGGTCCGCTCCGCCAAGCTTTCCGTCACCCGAGGGAGGTCGTCGGGCAATCCGCCGTGCAGTCCGCGCTGAAGGTGTCCTGATAGTCGGGGCAATGGCAGCTCGTGGCGCACTGAGGACCGGTGCGAGTCCACGTGCCCCCCACGACCCCCTTAAGCCCGACCTCATCCAGATTGCGGACCGTCTCCCGGTGAAGCGCCAGCCGTTTGCTCTTTTTTCTCATCGTGCTCTCCTTTTGAAAGAAGCCTGCTCAATTTAGCATAACTGTATTTCAATGCAAGCATCAGCAGGCTTCCATCGGGCTGGCCTCTGTCAGGGGCCCTGCTCCAGGCAGAGAGCGGCGAAGACCCGCTCCACCATCCGGTCGCAGCGGGGGCCGTCGAAGAGGTAGAGCCGGCGCACCTCGCGGCCGATCCGTTCGTCGAGCGTCTGCCGCAGGCTCCGTTTGGCCCGGTGCAGGCGCACTCGCACGTTCTCCGCCGTGAGGCCGAGGGCCTCCGCGGTCTGCTCGGTCGAGAGGAGCTCGATCTCGCGCAGGCAGAAGACGGCCCGCAGCGGATCGGGGAGGACCTCCACGGCCGCGCGGAGGAGGCCCTGGAGCTCGCGGTTCTCCAGGTCCCGCTCGGGGCCGGGAGTCTCCGCCGGCGGCTCGGGAGGATCGCCGCCGTCGCCGCCTCCGCCGCCGGTAAAGGGGGTCGAAATGGGGACTAGCCGTCGTCTTCGGTTCGCGCGGGCCAGCGCCTCATGGCAGGCGATGCGGGTGAGCCAGGTGGAGAAGCGGGCCTCGCCGCGGAAGCCCGCCAGCTCGCGGAAGGCCCGCAGCCAGGCCTCCTGCACGACGTCCTCGGCCTCGGCGTCGTCCGCCAGGATGCCGCGGGCCACGCGGAAGAGCCGCTGGTTATAGCGCCGCATCAGGATCTCGAAAAGGGAGGTGTCCCCCGCCAGCACGCGCGTCACGGCCTCCTCGTCGGAGAGGGTCGTGGGCACGGTGGCGGTTTGAAGGGCTGGCTGGCTCATGGTCGCGGCTCCACGCTTCCAGTCTACGCCTGGCTCTGCCGCAGGCGGGAGGCCGGCACCGCCGCGGGGGATTCCTGTCGGAGCTCGGCCAGCCGGGCGAGGGTGTAGGCGCCGACCGCCATCGCCAGATCCCGGACGGCGATGTCGAACAGGCCGAGGGTGGCGAGATTCAGCGCGATGAGGACCAGCCAGGCGGCGGCGATCCATGCTCCCAGCCGCGTCCAGCGCGTGAGCACCAGCAGGCCGACCACGATCTCGATCACCCCCACGGCATACATGAAGGTCTGGGCCGAGACCGGCAGCAGGTGCGCCACCCAGGGGCTCAGGTACTTCGGCCAGTCGGTGAGCAGGTTGAAGAACTTGTCGAGCCCCGCGAGCAGCGGGACCAGGCCATAGGTCAGCCACAGGGGCTTGTAGAGCGACTCCAGGCTCGGGCTTGCTTGCGTTACAGGCATCGGATCGTCTCCTTTCGCCTGTACAGAGTCGCGAAGGCCGCGAACGTTACAGCCCGGAGGGCGTATTTGAAATTGCACATAGCCTGGTGTATAATTCCGCCAGCTTTTATGATTCACGAGCTGTCCCCGTCCGACCTCCGTCGCTTCTACGACGACGGATACCTCATCCTCGAGGGCCTCTTCTCGCGCGAGGAGGTGGCGGAGATGGCTGAGGCCGCGGAGCGGATCCGCGCCCTGGGGCGGGAGATCGCGGCGTCACTCCCCGCGGACGATCCGGCGGCGGGTGAGCGCAAGGTCGAATTCGGCGGCAGCCAGTTCGTCTTCGGCGGCTCGAACGGCTCGACGCGGCTGCTGCGGGTCGTCTGGGCGGGAGGGTGCGAGCCGGCGTTCCTCGCCTGCGGGCGTGACGCGCGGCTCACCTCGATCGTGGGCCAGCTCCTCGGCTCCTCGACGGCGGTCCAGCTCCTCAACCAGCTCCACGCCAAATACCCTCACGACGGGCTGGAGTTCGAGGCCCACCAGGACAGCGAGCACCGCCGCTACGGCACCCCCGAGTGGCGCGACGTCGACGGCCGCGGCAGCTACGTGCAGACCGTGGTCGCGATCGACGATACGACGCCCGAGAACGGCCCGCTCATCTTCTATCCGCGCAGCGGCCGGCGGGGGCATCTCGATCCCGCCGCGGTGCGGCGCCGCTACCAGGACCGCCCCGGCGTCCCCGCGCTCCTCAAGGCCGGGAGCGCCGCCTTCTTCGGACCCTACGTCGTCCACCGCAGCGCCGAGAACCGCGGCGCCGCCCCGCGCCGGATCGCGATCAACGGCTTCGCCCTCCCCGGCGCCAACTCCCGCCCCTACTTCGGCGCCGGCACCGGCGTGCCGGTCGAGCTGTTCCAGCCCTCCTGACAGGCCGTGCTACGCTGATCCCGTGTTACACGGGCTCATGCGGGCTCAGGAGGTCTTATGGCGAACCTGACGATCACCGTGGACGACGAGATCCTTCGCCGGGCACGGGTGCGGGCTACGGAGCAGGATACCTCGGTCAACAGCATCCTTCGCGACTACCTCGAGGCTTACGCGGCCGCGGGGCAGACCTGGGAGACGGCGGCCGACGCGATCCTGCGACTCTCGGAGCGGTCCCGGTCTGGCCGGGGAGAGGCGCGGTGGACCCGGGACGAGCTCCATGAGCGATAGGACCTTCTTCGATACGAATCCCTTCGCTGAGTGAGTAGGTTGCGGCGGCCACCACCTTCGGCTGCGGCAAACAAGGACCTCAAGGACAGCAAGGACGCCAAGGACACGCCGGGCTCGCGATCACCCAGCCCGGACCGCGAAGGATGCCGCGCCGGCCGGGACTGACGATTGTTGCCGCTCGCTCAACCGGCTCAGGCTGCTGAGATTCGCCACGAAGACGATGGCGAGAAAGCTGAACGCGATGACGGCCCGGCTCCTCCGAGTCTTCGCTTTCCCGATCATCCGGGCGATGCCCAGAACGATGAGCAAAAAGATCAAGGGGCCCAGCGCGTAGGTGGCCAGCTCCACCCCCTCAAGGTGCTTTGCCGAGCCGATCAGGAACGACAGGATCAGATCGATGAGCAGCAGGAGCACGGCTCCGATCTCGAGAGCGACCGGCGACTTCTCAGGCACGGCGGCAGGCACAGGAGCTTCCATTTTGCCCCTCCCTCATCTATGCGGATGTTGCTGAAAATTTTACACTGCTTCCCCACGATCGTCAATGCAACGACTCTGAGCCGAACGGCGTGAGTGCCTTCGGCCTGGAGAGTCGCGAAGGCACAGGTGTAACGTTTCCGCCCTATCGAGCTCTGTACGCGTGCAGGTTGTCCATCCAGGAGCCCCGGCCCGGGGGCGCCGCGGAAAAACCTTGCAAGGAGGAGAGGCACCATGGCACGCAAAGAGAGAGCTCTGCTGTTTTCGAAGATCGCGGCGGCCGGAGCCCTGCTGCTGCTCGCCCTCGCGCCGCTGGCCCCGGCGGGCGAGCGGCGCGGGGCGGCCCCGGACGACCCCATCGCCGCCAACGCCGGACGGATGGTGGAGGAGGGGCGCCAGACCTTCCGCTACGACACGTTCGGCGATCAGGTGTTCTGGAGCCGGATCCTCGGCATCCATGAGGCTCTGAAAACGGTGAGCCCGCGCACCGCGCTGGCGGTCGGGCTCAAGGTCGACTCCGAGGCGCTCCCGCCGGGCCTCGTCGCTCAGCTCAAGAGCGGAGCCCCCACCCTGATCGCCGCGCACAAGGCGGTCAACCTCGACGATCCGGCGGTCACCGCGGAGCTGCTCCGGCGCAATGCCGTGGTCGGCGTGCGCGGCTTCTTCAATCAGGATGGGAGCCTGCGCGCGGCCGGCATCACCTGCGCCCTCTGCCATTCGACGGTCGACAACTCCGTGGCGCCGGGGATTGGCAAGCGCCTCGACGGCTGGCCGAACCGGGACCTCAACGTCGGTGCGGTGGTCAATCTCGCCCCCAACCTCCAGCCGGTGGCCAGCCTGCTGGGCGTGGACGTGGCCACCGTGCGCACGGTCCTCCAGAGCTGGGGACCGGGGAGGTTCGACGCCGAGCTCTTCC
The DNA here is from genome assembly GCA_045807625.1 of Thermoanaerobaculia bacterium. Taxonomy (GTDB): domain Bacteria; phylum Acidobacteriota; class Thermoanaerobaculia; order Multivoradales; family UBA5704; genus DATARR01. Next base: position 8,256 of record JBJMHA010000048.1, read on the forward strand.
TCGACGGCAAGGCCTTCCGGCCGGACGGCAAGACCGCGGCGACGCTGATCCCGCCGGCCTTCGGCCTCGCCGGCGTCGACGGCCACACCTTCACCGGCTGGGGATCGGTCACCTATTGGAACGCCTTCGTGGCCAACCTCGAGATGCACGGCCAGGGGAGGTTCTGGGACCCCCGTCTGAACGATCCCGTGAAGTTCCCCATCGCGGCCCGCAACGGCTTCGGCGACGTGCGGAGCGATCATGACTTCATTACGCCCAAGCTGGCGTCGCTGCAGCTCTATCAGCTCGCCATCCCGGCTCCGGCCCCGCCGCCCGGCAGCTTCGACCCGGCGGCGGCCGGGCGCGGCAAGACCGTCTTCACCGCGGCGGGCTGCGCCACTTGCCACGTCCCGCCCCTCTACACCGAGCCGGGCTGGAACCGCCACACGCCCGAGGAGATCGGCATCGACTCCTTCCAGGCCGACCGCTCGCCGGACGGCCACTACCGCACCACGCCGCTCAAGGGGCTCTGGGCCCACAGCAAGGGGGGCTATTACCACGACGGCCGCTTCGCCACCCTGCGCGACGTCGTCGACCACTACGACGGGCACTTCGGGCTGCACCTGACCGCGGCGCAGAAGGGCGATCTGATGGAGTTTCTGAAGTCGCTGTAGCGAGAGCCCGCCTGGCGGGGCCGGACGCTCCCCTGCTCTGGCTGCCGTTGCTGGAGCGCGTTCGGCCCTGCGGTGCAGGCTCCTATTCGTCGAGAGGAGGAGCGCAATAGAAGACGGGCGTGCCCGGAACCGTCCACGTGGCGTACGAGAAAGCTCCCCCACCGCACAGCCCCAGGTAGAAGGTGCAGCAGTCCGCCTTGGTGGACTGGACCGAGAACGTGGTTCCGTTCTCGCAGTGGACGGCGCAGGTCCCCGTCACGTCCGCTACCGCCTTGTCCATGCCCACGAACGACACGAGGACGAGCGCAACGCTGAGCAGCAGGAAACGGAATGAGCGTCTCATGGGTTTTCCTTTCCAGATATAGCTACAAGGATACACCTTGAGGACCGTCGCCATGAGGTGGCAAGACTTCGACGTTTTGCTATAGGATAGTCTGCGGTGCCCGACCTCCGCCGCCGGCTTCTCCCGACCGCGCTCGCCGCCCTGGCGCTCGCCTCCGCTCCCCTCGGCGCGGCGGTGCTGACCGTCTACGACAACGCGCTCCAGAACGGCTGGCAGGACTGGGGATGGGCGACGCGCAACCTGGCGCAGACGGCGGTCTATCAGAGCGCGCCCAAGGCCATCTCCTGGGAGCCGGACGCTTGGCAGGGGCTCTACTTCCACAGCGATCCCGGCGCGGCGCGGCCCGCCGTGGCCGACTACACGGCGGTGCGGTTCTGGATTAACGGCGGGATCAACGGTGCCGGGGGCAATCAGGCCGTGCGGCTGGTGATCTACAACAACGGCGCCGAGGTCGGGAGCAAGGACCTGACGCCGCTCCCCTCCGCCTGGACCCAGATGACGGTGACCTGGGCGGACCTGGGCGTCACGTCCACCAGCTTCGACGGCATCGTCTTCCAGGCGGGCTCCCCCTCCGACCAGGCGACCGCCTACGTCGACGACCTCGCGCTGGTCCAGGCCGCGCCCCCTCCTCCCCCGGGACCGGTCACGGTGGCCGTCGACCCCTCGTTCGACCGGCGCGCGATCAATCCCCTGATCTACGGCGTCAACTGGGCCGATTCGAACCAGCTCGGAACCGGCCTCTACACCGCCAACCGGCGGGGCGGCAACGCCACGACCCGCTACAACTGGATCGTCGACACCTCGAACCGGGCTTTTGATTATTACTTCCTGAACATCAGCGAGGGGACCGGGAACGGCACGTCGGTGGACGGCTTCGTCATGCCCACCCTCGCCGCCGGCGCCGCCACGGTGCTGACGATGCCGATCGATCAGGTGGCGAAATCGGCGAGCCGAACCCCGGGCTTCTCGACCACCAAATACGGCCCGCAGACCGGCACCGAGTGCGACGTCAACCCCGGCGTGCCCGGCTGCTCGACCAACGGCAACGGCCTCTGCGACCCCTTCTCGAACACCTTCACTTGCGGAGCGGCGCGCTGCTGCAACCCGTCCGGTCCGGCCGTTCCGGGATCTCCCGGCCTGCGCTACATCACCGGCAACAGCCCGTCGGACACTTCGGTGCCGGTCGACCTCAGCGCCCACGTGGGCGACCTGGTCAGCCATTTGGTGACCCGCTTCGGCGCTGCCGCCTCGACCGGCGTGCGCTATTACAACCTTGACAACGAGCCGATGCTCTGGGACAGCACCCACCGCGACGCCCACCCCGCGCCGCCGGGCTACGACGAGGTCTGGACCAAGGGGCTGGCGGCGGCGACCGAGATCAAGCGCCGCGATCCGGGCGCCGAGATCCTCGGGCCCGACACCTGGGGGTGGTGCGACTTCTGGACCTCCGCCAAGGACGCCGCGGCCGGCGATTGCATCAACGGGGCCGACCGCACCGCCCACGGCAATCTGGCGTGGCCCGCCTGGTACATGCAGCAGTCCTGCTCCCACCGTCTGCCCGCCGGGCATCCGGCGGCCGGCAAGCTCCCCATGGACTGGCTCGATATTCATTTCTATCCGCAGGGGAACGGGGTCCCCGGCCTCTCCGGCGATCCATCGGTGGAGGACGGCGCGGCGACGGTGGCGGCTCGCCTGCGCTCGCTCAAGGAGCTCTACGACCCCGCCTGGATCTCGGAGTCCTGGATCGCCGACGTCAGCCCCAACGTGGTGCAGCTCATCCCCCGCATGCGCGCTTGGCGGGACACCTACTGCCCGGAGATGAAGCTCGCGCTCAGCGAGTACAAGTGGGGGAAGGACGATACGATTTCCGGCGCCTTGGCGCAGGCCGAGGCGCTCGCCCTCTTCGGCCGCGAGGGTCTGGACATGGCGCTCCGCTGGGTGGCGCCGGACGCCGGCAGCCTGGCGGAGGACGCCTACCGTCTCTACCGCAACTACGACGGCCTGGGCGGGAAGGTGAGCGGAGACAGCGTGCGGGCGGTGTCGAGCGACGTCAACGGGGTGGCGAGCTACGCCGTCCGCGCGGTGAATGGAAAAGTTTTCGTGATCCTGCTCAACAAGGACACCGTCTCGCGCGACGTCACGGTGACGGTGAGCGGCGGCGTCACCGGAGCGGTCGATCTCTGGCGCTTGGACGGCTCCGGCCTCGCCGCCGCCGGATCGATCGCAGGGAGCGCGGGGAGCGCCACGGGCTTCGCCGCCACGCTCCCCGCGCATACCGCCACCCTGGCCCGGGTGCAACTGTCGCCGGCCGCGATGAATCTCATCTTCAGCGACGGCTTCGAGACCGGCGACCTGTCGCGTTGGGCGCCGTGATGGAGGATACCGTACATGGACCTTGGAGACGGGCCGGGCCGCCCTTGATGCCTGACCTGCCGGCCGGGGAGGAAATTTCCTCGGAACGCGCTATACTGAGGTTGCTTCAGGTCTGTTCAGAGGTTCCCAACCTTCAGGAGGTGCTAGATGAGCAGGACCAGGATCGCGGTGCTTGTCGGTTCCGTGCTGTTGCTGGTGCTCGCCGCCGTGCCCGCCCACGCGCAGGGTGGCACGGCGGTGGCCCGTCTGCGGGCGTTCGAGGAGGTGCCCGCCCTGTCCACGGGAGGCGGCGGGCATTTCACCGCCACCATCAGCGCGGACGGCTCGACGATCACCTATGAGCTGAGCTACTTCAATCTGAGGGGGGCCATCACCCAGTCCCACCTCCACCTCGCGCAGAGGGGGGTGAACGGCGGCATCATGATCTTCCTCTGCTCGAACCTGGGCAACGGGCCCGCCGGCACCCAGTCCTGTCCCACCGGCAACGGCACGATCACCGGCACGATCCACGCCAGTGACGTGATCGGCGGCGCCGTCGCCCAGGGCCTGACCCCGGGCGATCTGGCGGCGGTCCTGCGAGGGATCCGCGCCGGCGTGGTCTACGCCAACGTCCATACCAGTGCCTTCCCCGGCGGCGAGATCCGCGGCCAGCTCCTGTTCACCCCCGCGCCGTAGGAAAACCCTTCTTTCGATCAGCCCTGGAGTGCGGGACCTCCCGCTTCCAGGGCGCGCGCGTCAGATCTCCCCGTCCACCACCCGCCGCAGCGTCTCCACGTCGATGTTGGACCCGGAAAGGACGACCGCGACCTTGCGGCCCGCGAGGCGGTCGCGCAGCAGGCGGAGCCCGGCGAAGGAGGCGGCGCCGGCCCCTTCGGCGAGATTGTGGGTGGCGCGCAGCACGAGGCGGACGGCGTCGGCGATCTCGGCTTCCGTCGCCACCACGAAATCGCGCAGCCCCGAGCGCAGGGCTTCGAAGGTGAGCTCGTAGCACCCGCGGGTGGCGAGGCCGTCCGCGAAGGTGTCCGCCCGCTCCAGGGCCACGGGACGGCCGGCGCGCCACCCCTCGTACTGCGCCGGAGCGCCCGCCGCCTGGACCCCGAAGACCTCCAAACCGGGACGCATCCCGCTGGCGGCGACCAGGGCGCCCACCGCCTGCGATCCGCCGCCGACCGAGACCACCATCGCCTCCACGTCCGGCGCCTGCTCCAGGACCTCCAGACCGATCGTCGCCGCTCCGGCTATGATCCCGGGATCGTTGGTCGAATGGACCAGATGGAGCCCGCGCTCGCGGACCAGCGCCTTGGCGACCTCGACGCTTTCGTCATAATCGCGCCCCTGCTCGATGAGCGTGGCGCCGAAGCCGCGGATCGCGAGGTTCTTCTCGGGGTTGTTCCCCACCGGCACGCAGACGGTCACCGGCACCCCGAGCAGACGTCCCGCCAACGCGACCCCCTGCCCATGATTCCCCCGCGTCGCCGCCACCACCCCACGCCGCCGCTGCTCCGCGGAGAGCAACGTCAAAGCCGAGAGCCCGTTGCGGACCTTGAACGCGTTCGTCGGCTGGTGGTTCTCATGCTTGACCAGGACGCGGATCCCGGCCCCGATCTCCGCGTCGAGCGGCTCGTAGGAGCGCAGCGGCGTGGGCTGGAGATAGGGGCGGATGCGCTCGCGGGCGGCGAGGGCGTCGGCGAAGGAGATGGGGAGGGTCATGGCGGCGCGAGTGTAACGCAGCGTGCCGCTCGGGCTGCGGCGACATCTCAGGGTACTGTTCAGGATACTGTCGCGCCGCGGCGGATCAGAACACCGTCACACTGCCGTCGCGGCCGATCCGCCGGACTCTCACGGCGTTGGTGTAGGAACATTCCAGCAGCCACAGATCGCCGTTGGGCGCCACGAGCCCGCCCGTCGGGGACCACGGGAACGGTGAACGCGCCACCACCTGCACCTGGCCGGCGGGCGTCACCTTCTTTACCAGCCGGGCGCCATAGACGGCGACGTAGGTGTTTCGCGCCGCCTCGGTCCACAGTCCCATGAGGAGGTGCGGCTCGTTCACCTGCGGCTGCGTGAGGAGCCGCTCCTGGAGATTTTTCGCCACCGTCCGCAGGGCGCCGGCAGGGCTTACCTCGAGCAGGTCCCCTGTATCGACGAACCGGACCGTGCCGTCCGCGGTCGCCGTCATCCAACTCACGTTGCGGCAATTCGGACAGGTGGCGAGCGTGCTGATCGTTCCGTCCGGGGTGCGCTTGCGGATCACCGTGCGGGGGCCGCGGTCGGCCCAGTACATGTTGCCCGCGGCGTCCCGCACGAAGCTGTAGTCGCGAAGAAAGCCTTGCCGGGGTGGGATGACGTCGGTGAGGGTGCCGTCCCGACCCAGCCGCCAGACGCGATGCCCCCACCGGTCCGTGGCCTCGCCCTCGTACCACAGGTGCTCGCCGTAGAGATTGTCTCCGGCGTCGAGGCAGAGCTCGTGCGTGTGGACGTTCCTCACCGCGATGGACTTCCGGCCCTGCGGACTGATCTTCCAGACCTGGGTGAGATCCGTGTAGAAGACATTGCCCCGGCGGTCCATGACGATTCCCACGCCCGGATGAGCCGCCGCGGAGCCGGCGAGCGCCAGCCAGCCCGCCAACAAGATTCCGAGATATCGAGCTCGCCTGATCATGACCCCTCCCGCGGATACAGGCGACCAATGTAAGACTCCAACCTTGTGCCTGTCAAAAGGCTGCCCGCCCTCCTCAGAAACCCGCGCTCAGATCTCGCCGTCGACTACCCGCCGCGGTGTAGGGTCACGGCTTGCCTGGAAGACTTTATCCTTCCGCGAGCCTGATCCGCCTGCCGTTGATGACCGCGCAGATCTCCAGGCTGCCACCGAGCGCCTGGACATACCGGCGGAGAGTCGAGATCCGATGGTCCTCGCGCCGCTCCATCTTCGAGAGCTGCGACTGGGTGATCTCGACCCGCTGCGCCAGCTCCCCCTGGGTGAGGCCCGCCGCCTCGCGCAGCGCGCGAAGATCCATCTCCAGCAGCTCGCTCTCGACCTCCCGGTCGATCTGGCGCAGCTCCTCGGCCGTGAATTTCTGGGCTCTGATGTCGGACCACTTCTTGGTTGCCATGGCGTTGCTCCTGTTTGCCGCTCAACGTAGCTCTTCCAGATACCGTTCCCAGATCGCTTCAGCCCGCGGGATCATCCTCAAATAGAACCGGTCGTCCCCCGTCTTGTCGCCGCCCAGGATCAGGAGGGCCTGCCGCCGGGGATCGAAGGCGTAGAAGATCCGCAGTGGCCGTCCCGAGCTCTGGACCCGGAGCTCGCGCAGAGCGAACCGGCTTCCCGCGAGCGCCGAGGAGTAGGGGAACCCGAGCGCCGGACCCTTGGCCTCGAGCAGCCCCACCCCTCGAACAACGGCTCGGGCATCCGTGCTGCCGAGCCCAAGGAACCACTCCTCAAACTCGGCGCTGCCGAGCACCTCGACCATAAGTATGCCTCAAAGGGACTATTCCGTCAAGGGACTGGAAGGAATCTCGCTCCGGACCGCTTGGAGCGCCATTCGAGAACCCGAGTTCCTTCCGGGGAAGACTTGTAGTTCCAGTGTATCGCGACGAGGTTATTTGGGCAAGGTGGCTCCCAGAGAAGTCGGAGCCCTGCGAAGGAGAGTCGACGGGTTCGCCATTTGCTTCGGCTTGTAACGAAATTCTACCCGTCAGCGCCTGTAAAGGCGGTCCGAGGCTCAGAGAGCCCGCCGGATGGCGTTCAACCGTTCCTGAACAGGAGGGTGCGATGTGCGAAGACCGGAAAGCTCCCGCGGATTTCTCTTTTGAGCGTGGAATCACCCGCCGTGGTTTCTTCGACCTGGCCTTCCGGCTCGGCACGACCGGCGCCATGGCCACCGGTATTCTCAACACTCTCGCCTCGCCGGCCCTCGCGGCTCCGGTGCAAGACCAATGGCGGTTCTGCAACAAGTGCCATGTGCTGTTCTTTGACGGCTATGCCAACAAGGGCCGCTGTCCCGCCGGTGGCGGACATCGGGCGCAGGGGTACAACTTCGTTCTGCCCCACGATGTCTCTGAAACCCCGAAAGCGCAGGGGGCTTGGCGATACTGCGCCAAGTGCCACGAGATGTACTTCGACGGCTATCCGCAGAAGGGCGCCTGTCCCGCTGGCGGTGGGCACGCGGCGGCGGGCTATGTCTTCGTGCTGCCGCACGACATCGCGGCCAACGGCCTGAACCAGGGGGCTTGGCGATATTGCAACAAGTGCCACGCCATGTTCTTCGACGGATACGCCAACAAGGGGCGCTGTCCCGCCGGCGGCGGGCACATGGCGCAGGGATACAATTTCGTTCTCAGATATCGGGGAAACCTGGAAGATGACGTCCAGCTCAACCCGGTTCACGAGTAGCACGGCCAAGGCGTAGAGCGCGGCCCTTCAGGCCGCAACAGGGATGGATCTTCCGCCTCCATCCCAGGGCGATGCCCTGGGATGAGGAAGAGCGGCCCCTTGGGCCTCAATTCCGACCTCGCGCCGGAATCCTGATTCCAGAGCTGGAGTGACCAGGCCTGAAGGAAGCGCGGGCCCTCCGGGCCAACGGCCCGGGCTCCCTCAGCCCAGCCCAACGGGCTGGGTTCAAGGTCTTTCACCGATATCCAGCTTAACGATGGCTGGGCCGGGCTGGCCTTATTTCACTGGCTGTGAGCCCCCTTGGAGAATCTTGCCAAGCTCAGCGAAGGTATTGTTGTCGATTGAGACATTCATCTCCAGGGTTGCCGCTAGGGCGCCAGAGTTGCCAAGGAGCTCAGCTTTCGTAAAGACTGGGTTGAAAGGCAAGAGCTCCCGCGGGATTGACTTCTTCAGAAGATCCGGATTGATAGCGCTTTCGAGCGCCTGCTTGGCCCGCGCGTTGATGTCGACTCCCGCAATCCTCAGAATTCCGTTGGTCACTCCCCCTAGAAGCCCTCCCAGGTTGACGTTTGGGTCGCCGAGCTTCACGGCTACAGTGTGCTGATCAACTAACTCAAGATGGAATGGGAGGCTCGCCTCGAAGGGCTGGTTGATGTTGCGGTTCTTGATCGGTGGATTGCAGTCATAGACCACCAGGTTCCATCCTTCCAGCTTGGTGCAGGGGATGGGGTTTTTTGCGCACGTCCAGACGTCAACGTCTCCGTTCAGCTTCAGGATCCCCGTGTCACCATTGATGAGGAGCTGCTTCCCCCAGATTCTCGCCGCGACGTTATCGACACCGAAATGAGCGCAGTTGTCCGTCGGGAGGGGTATCGTGTCAACGAGAGCACCTATCTTGCGCTGAAGGTCAGAGAGATCGGCCACGATGCGTATGCCCACCTCGATTGGGTCGTCTGCCTTCTTGACCGCGAGAAATACATACGCGTTTGTAGAGACCGGCACCCCCTGTACGGTTTGGTCGATTGGAAAAGGACCGAGCATCGCCTCGTCCGGTCGCGCCTGGGTTGGCAGGCTTTGCGCCGATCCGGTGCGGCTCGCGAGAGAAAACAGAACAACAAGCAACGCCAGTCTGATTGTCTTGTTCATGGGAGGCTCCTCGAATGGCGCGATGCCATGGGGGCGGATTTCGTCGCCGCAAGGCTGTCGGCTGGTAGGCTCACGGGAGTTCCCTGCGAGACACGGCTGCCTTCTTGAATGGCCGTCCAAATAAGGATGTCGTTGGGCTGAAGCGGGCTTCCGTTTTTCTGCTCCGCGTCCCGGACGCAGTCGATCAGACCACGGTCGAAGATCTCGAACGGCCGTGGAACCCTGGAAAACACCGCCGCGATCCCCTTTTTCATATCGCTCAGCCGCTCGTCTCTATGCTGTGTCATGCACGCCTGGACGGAGCTTTGGAGCACCCTATTTCCCCACACGGTAACAAAGGTTTGATTTGGATCCGCGATCTTGTGCCCCAGGAGAGTTCCTGAGGTCAGGATCTGTTGGACGAGCGGTCGCAGAAGGACGTTCCACGGGGGTTGCAGAGCGAGAACGTCGAGGATGTCTTCCGGCCTCAGGTTGAGCGAGGAGATGCTTTGGCCGTATAGGCGATCCTGGTCTCGAGCCCAAATAGGAGCCTTATGGTTCCAGATGTCGGTGTCACTGTCCTCCAGGGTCACCCTGGGTGGCTCTGTGCCACCGTCCACGACTAGTGTTGCTTGGGCCACCACGAAAGCTTTGCCGTGATGGGGGCCGTCTTTGAACTGTGTATCTTCTCTCCCTTGGAAGCAATAGCCGTTTTGATTCGGCCCGGAGCAGAAGATCTCTCCCTCTCCGCGAAAGCCAAGCTTCAGGCTGTAGCTCCAGCCCTCGGGTGTATCCCAGTCATGATTGTTATGATAAGACTTGCTCTTGGCAACCACAAGGCGCAGATCGTTTCTGCCTGCCTTCAGGCGCAGTGGTTGCTCTGTATTGTCGTTTGAATTGAGGACGATCTCGCCATTGAGCAAGACGAGCAACTGGTCGTTTGCCTCCTCAACCTTCGGCCGCAGATAGACCGGCTCGCGCAAATAGAAGTCCGAGGGGACCCCGTTGATCACGAACTGGGGTAGTTGGCCAATCCCGGTCAGGTCGTGTCTAACGTTGTCGAGGAGCTCTGTGATCTTCAGGCCAGGATCCCTGATGTAGTGCAAGAGCGCCGTGGAATAAGCGGAAAAGTCCTTGGCAGTGCGTGCTGGCGTGGTCTGCCCAGGTCCGGCGGCAAAGGCATACAGAGTATCTCTGGAGGCTGGCGTCCGCTCGGCTTTGAGACCCTTCGGCTGGTCATCGCGCAAGAACTTGTTGTCGCGGCAGGCGTCGAGGAAGACCAACTTGACGGCTCGCGGTGCAGCCGTCAGAGCGTCCTTGACCGCATTCAGCGGCAGCGCGTTCTGGGGGTCTGCCGAGCCGTGGATCGGCATCAGGAAATTCTCGGTTCCGTTCTGGAAACCGTGGCCGGAGTAGAAGAAAACCACGACGGAGGCCTGTCCGATGCTCGCGCTTAGCCTGTCCAGGCCTTTTTGCATTCGAGTCAGGTCACCATCCTTGATCTCGTCAACGATTGTGAAGCCGAGGTCATCTTTCAGGTACTCAGTCATCTGCTCGGCATCCTTGATCCCGCTGACGTCGTCTCCGTCGTAATGGCTGTTCCCGATCACCAAAGCATAGCGCCCCGTCGAGGAGACACCCTCGGTTGCCTTGACCTCCGTGGACCCTGCGAGCAGAAAGAGCAAGCCGAGGATGGTTAAGGTCTTGGTTCGCGTCGAAATCTTCACAGGTTTTCCTCCTTCGCTCTTTAATGATTGAAGGTCGCCATGGCGCAAATCGGATGGCTGTCCGGAAAGTGGGTCTTATGGCTACATTCATCCACCACGAGGTCACTCGAGCTCTTCCACCGTGTATATTTGATGTGAGGAATCGGACGCTTTTCCCAAGGGGGTGGATTTTTTACCAATTGATAGAAGAACGCGAAGTCACGGCCGACGCCGTCGTCGCACGCTTCGTCCACGGAGACATCGTTAGGAATGGTTCCATCACTTTTCGCACCACGCATGTTCACGAGCATGATCTCATAATCGTCTCCAATTGGCTTTAGCGTCAAATGACGTTGATTTCCGCCCCCAAAAGTGCTGAGGGTAAGGATGAGAGGGCCTTGGGATATTTCATAGCTTGCAACGAGTCGCTGGGCCATGGCCTGATTGACCTCACCAGGTTGCTCTGTTGCGCGGAGAGGGCGGAAGCCCAAGGGATGCACGTTTTCACTCCCTTCGTCGCGCCGGGTCCCCAACGAGCAGGCGGCAATCGATGCAAAAGGGAAGGTCATTCGCGCGGCCAACTCAGGCGGAGGAAGCGGCTCCAAGAACCTGGGGTCGAGCTCTTGGTGTAAGGGGGGCTGGGACATGTTGGCGACGTAGGAGAAGTCGTTGGCGTGCTGCTGGTCGAAAGGGAGGCTGCTCGCCGGAAGCTTGGCGAGCTGCTGCTTCTGGAGATCGACGTCGGGTGCCAGGGAGATCTCCGTCCGGTCGAGCTTACAGACGCAGTCATCTTGCCCTTCGAACGTACAGCCTGCCTGTTTGCACTGCGCTGAGTCATCCACCTTTACCGTGAGCACGGATTGATGGGAGACGAAGCATTCCTTGAACCCGGACGGTAGCCCGGGAGGCTCGTTTCGAGCATCGACCAGCAGTGCTGTCATATGATTGACCACGCCGCCGGGGTCGGTTGCAGGGACCAAGGCGATCAGCCCATGCAAGATGATATGGATTGCGCTCATGGACTCTCCTCTCTACGAGTAGCTTGGGGCGTCACCGCGACTCCCCAGCGTTGTCGACGCTGGGATAGACGGACAAGGCGGACTAAATCCCCTGCCTTTCACCAGTCTCGGCTTACAGGTAGAGTGGTGGTCCGCGGTCTGTCACTCGCTCTTCTGGTGCTCCTGGGATGCGGGCGCGGTCCGGGGAAGGCGGAGGCGGTATCAGGTGCGTTAGCCGACCTCGCCGGTGCGCGCCCGGGTGAAGGCCGTCTCTCCGTTCTCTCTTGGGCGCCGTATACGCCGGGAAGCGAGACACCACAACTCTCGGTCGGTTTCCGCAAGGCAGCGAAGCTGGCGGGTGATGCGCTGGCAGCAAACCGTACAGCCGAGACGCTCAGGAACGATGCTATCGTGGCCCTCTTGGCCAAGGACAGCGACCGCAGTATCTCCGAGCTCGCGGAGGCCACAGAGATCGCTCCCAGGGACGCCACTTTGTGGAGCGATCTGGCGGCGGCCCATCTCCAACGCGGTACGGGCCTTGCCGACCCCTACGACCTCGTCCTTGCCCTCGCCGCGGCCGATCACGCGGTGGAGATCGATCCGCTTCTGCTGCCCGCCCGTTTCAACCGGGGTTTGGCTTACGAGCATCTCTCCTTGCGGCGCGTGGCCGCCGCGGACTGGCAGACTCTGACGAGGAAAGAGAGCGATCCCGGTTGGCTCCGAGAAGCCGTTGCTCATGCCTCGGCCCCTGCTGAGACCGCAGTGGGAGCGGACTGGACGTCCGATCTTAAGGCTGTTGAGGAGGAGGCTGGGCAAGGAGATCTCCTGCGGGTGCGATCGATCGTGAGAGGCTCGCCGCAACGCTTTCGAGAACATATTGAAGGAAGGGTCCTGCCTGCTTGGGCGACTCAGAGCGGCATGGCGGCCAAGAGAAGCTTGGCAATGGCGCGTGCTGTAGGGCAGGCTCTCGTAGCCAATCAGGGTGACCCGATGATTGCCGAGACTGTCGACCAGATCGACCACTTTGAGGCGGCCGACCCCGAGAGTCTGCGGCGGTTGGGCCGAGCCTTTCAAGCGTACGGTGAGGGGATCTCCCTGAGCCAGCGAGAAGCCTATTCCCAGGCGTTGCCACGATTCGATGCAGCCCAAAAGGAGCTCTCGCGTTTGGGGAGCCCCTTCGCTGGCTGGGCCACCTTTCAGGCAGCCTACTGCCAGGATCGGCTCTTCGACTTTCCGCAGGCGCGCGCTCGGCTGGCGGCTCTCTTACGAGAGCTGGAGACAGGAAAATACAGAGCCCTCCACGGCCGGGCTCTCTGGGTATTGGCACTGATCGATGCGGTCGAAGGTAGCCTGACAGCCTCTCTGACTCATCTCGATTCGGCCTTGGCGGATTTCCAGAGTCTCGACGAGAAGCCCAACATCGCGTGGCTGCGAGCTTTCGTCGCGGTGGATTTCAACTATCTCGGCAAGTCGGCCGAAGCTTGGCGTCGGCTTTATCCCGCGCTGCAAGAGTTGGAGTCCCTCGACAAACCACAGGCGCAGATGGTGGTCTGGCACGCTGCCGCTTCGTTGTCGCGCGAGCAGGACCGGCTGGAGATCGCCCGAGCATTCGTGAACGAGCTGTTGCGCAGCGCCAAGGCTACGGGCCAGGCCTCAGCAATTGTGGAGGCTTTGCGTTGGCACGCCACTATTCTCGCCAGGCTGGGTAAGAAGGAGGAAGCCGCAAGAGATCTCAAGGAAGCTTGGTCGTATCAGCAACGGATCTCAGATCCTCGCTCCCAGCGAAGCCTTGAAGGGGATCTCAGGTTGGCGGAGGCTGAGCTCGTGGGGGCCGTATCACCGGAGCAAGCCATCGCCGCGCTCGACTCGTCCATCCGGATCCTCCGTATCAACGCTTACCACTATCAGTTGGGACAGGCGCTCTACTTGAGGTCCCGCGTTGAAGCGAGCTTGGGACGCTTCGACGACGAGGAGCATGACCTCTCTGAAGCCATCGCGGAGTCGGAGAGACAGCGGGAAAAGGTATTGGCGCCGGAGGAACGGATCTCCTACTTCGACCGAACGCGAGAGATGATCGACACGATGATCTCCTTTCAACTCGAGCGGCGTCGTGACCCTGCTGCGGCGCTCCGCTTTAGCGAGCAGGCGAAAGCGCGCGTTTTACGGGACTGGATTTTGACGCAGCCGGAGAGTGGACCCGATCCGTCGCACATCGATGAGACCCGGCTTACGTTCGCGGGCTCGACACCGCTCCTTGTGAGTCTGCCTGAAAAGACCGCCGTGATCGAATATGCGCTTCTGCCACAGAGCACAGTCATTTGGATTCTGCGCCCTGGTACGAGGCCAAAGGTGGCCACGGTCAAGGGCGGGAAGGATGTTCTGGAGGATCTGGCTCAGAAGCTACATCGAGCTCTCTTGAACGGCCGAGCTGCGGTTTTCGATGACATTTCAGCGAAGCTGTATGACCTTCTGCTTGGACCAGTCGCAGGAGACTTCTATCTGGGTGAGCGGCTTGTCTTCGTCCCCGACAGGGCCTTGCACGCTTTACCTTTCGCCTCGCTTCGCAATCCCCGTACCGGACGGTATCTGGTCCAGGATTATGTATTCTCGGTCGCGCCCAGCATTCGGATCTTAAGTGCTGACCGTCGTCGCGCAACACCCGCGAGCCCACGTGCCCTCATGATCGCCGATCCGGACTTCGATCTTGGTCTCTACCCGTCTCTGCCTCGGCTGAGATCCGAGGAGGCCGAGGTCGCTGTCAACCGAAGCTTTCCGGACTCGCTAGTGCTCCGGGGCAGAGATGCCACGCGGCGGGCATTTCTGCGCTCGGCGGGAGACTTCGAGATCGTCCACTTCGGCGGGCATTCCATAGTCAACACGGATTTTCCCCTTCTGTCTCAGATGGTTCTTGCGCCGGAGGCCGGAGATCCGGATCGGGGAGTGCTCTACTCTGGAGATATCCTGCGCCAGCGTTTCCCGCGAACCCGTCTGGTGGTGCTCGCCAGTTGCTCCACCGCGGCCGGCAGGATTTCGAGCACCGAGGGCGTTGAGAATCTGGCCCGCCCTTTCCTTGCCGCGGGGGTACCCGCAGTCATCGCCTCCTTGTGGGATGTCGACGACAAGATGACGGCGAAGTTTTTTGCCAAGTTTTATGAAAATTTTCAGAAAGGCTGGGATGTGGCGGGGGCGCTCCGGTCGACCCAGATCGATTTTATCAAGCACGGCTCCGGCCCGTCCGCAAGCCCGCGGGTCTGGGCTACTTTCGAGGTTATCGGCACCAGTGTTCCCGAAAGGAAGGCAAGGGCCGCCGACCCACCTCCGCTCCCGCGCGCCCGCCCACCCGGCGCCAACCCACACCTCCACCCTCCGGAGTAAAGGAGGGCCAGAGGGAACGGCCCCGCTCCCGTTCCCTCTGGTACATCGTTTGTCAAAGAACCCGCGCCGTCTGTGAGACCCCCACCCTGCGGCTCGACACCGAGATGACGGCGGAGCCCTGCGGTCTGTAGGAGCCCAGGGTCTCGCGGCTGGAAGCCAGTCTCGCGAGAACCTCTAGACAAACGTCTATGATGTACATAGACTAGTGGGCCAGGGAACGGGATGTCAATCCCCTTCGGAGAAAGATCTTGGGGTGGCTCTTGTCTTGGGTAGGGGAGAGGGGCTGGGGCATTGGGTGGGCTTTCGGGCCTATTCTCTATAGAGATAGAGGCTTTTGCCGAGACAAAAGAGGGGAGTGGGGCGGGAAAAGGTCTTTTGCCTTCGCCAAAAGTCCTTTTCCGGCGGCAAAAGGCTTTTGGGTCGGGATGTGCAGCCATTTGGCGTCTCTAATGCTCATTTCCAGGTTCGGAAAGAGCTTTTGGGAGCGGGGAGTGGGCTTTTCCCCAACGGAGAGCGGATGGGACGGGGGGAAGTGGGCTTTTCCTCCGCGGAGAGCGGGCGGGGTGTGGGGGAGTGGGCTTTCGGCGGGGGTTTTGGGTTCTTTGACAACTGAATCGAAGGAAGTCCCGGGTTTGACGGGGCTCGTGTGCCTGGGCGGCGCGGAGCCCCGTCCTTTTTTCCTTACTCCGGAGCGGCCGGTGCTAGGATTGAAGGAACAACCACGGGAGAGAGATGCCATGCGCGGAAGACTCGCCGTCCTGCTGTCGGGCTTGCTGGTGCTGTCGTGCGGCGGGGGCGGGCATGGACCCACGGAGCCGGCGGCGCTCCCCCAGGTGGCGGGGCTCTGGATCGGCGGCTGGGCGCCCATGGGCTCCCCCTTTGGCCTGGGCACCACCATGACCCTGACGCAGAACGGCAACGCGATCTCGGGGACCTTCTCCGTCAACCTGTTCGGCGGCAGCTCTGCCATCAGCGGGATGGTCGACGGCAATCTCAAGGTCCACTGGAAGGGTACTGGCAGCGGGTGCGGATCGCTGACCGGCGAGGGCACGGCGAACGGCCTCAATCCCACGCAGATCGAGGGCACCGTCGATCTCGATTCGACCGGCTGCGGCGGTGGCGACATGAAGGGGCCGGCCATCTGGACGAAGCGGAGTTTGTAGGGGCGGCCCTGCGTGGCCGCCCTGGGTGGGGGCTGGTCTTGTCGGGAATTTCCCCCGCCCAGGGCGGCCACGCAGGGCCGCCCCTACAGAACCAGAAGGCTGCATGGCAGGGCGTTTTGTTGTACCTTCAGAGCCCACTTCAGGAGGGTGCGGCATGGCGGATGACGGCAAGCGCGACGACTCCCCACCCGGCGGCATCTCCCGCCGCCAATTCCTGCGCGGTGGCGCCGCCGCCGGAGCGCTCGGCTCGGCCGGGATGCTCGTCTCGGAGATCGCGGAGGCGGCGAAGAAGAAGCCCCCGGCGCCGCCGGTCCCGGGAGGCCTGGAGGTCTTCGGGCCGGGGCCCGTGCCCATCCGGCTGCGGGTCAACGAGAAGGGGTACGACCTCAAGGTCGAGCCGCGCGCCACCCTGCTCGACGTCCTGCGCGAGGAGCTCGAATTCACCGGCGCCAAGCGGGTCTGCGACCGCGGCACCTGCGGCGCCTGCACGGTCCTCCTCAACGGCAAGGCAGTCTACGCGTGCAGCCAGCTCGCGATCGACGTCCAGCGCCAGCCGGTCCAGACGATCGAGGGGCTGGCGCGGCCCGGACGGCTGCATCCGCTCTCCGCGGCGTTCGTCGAGCACGACGCCCAGCAGTGCGGCTTCTGCACGCCCGGCTTCGTGATGGCCGCCAAGGCGCTGCTCGACCACACCCCCTCGCCCACGCTCAAGGACGTCCATCACGGCCTCTCCGGCAACTTCTGCCGCTGCGGCACCTACGCCGGCATGCGCCAGGCCGTGCTCGCCGCGGCCGGCCATATGGATGACGAGGAGATCCGGATCGGCGGCGGGGACGAGGGGGACGCGAAGGACGAGCCCAAGGGACCCAAGGGAGGGAAGGCCCATGGCTGACACGGCCGATCCCAAAGCTGATTCCAAGACCGATCCCAAGGCCGCCGCGTGGCCCGAGGCCGGGGACCGCCGGCTGATCGGCCAGCGGATCTCCCGCCTGGACGGTCCCGCGAAGGCGAGCGGACGGGCCAAATACACCTACGATCTCAAGCCCCAGGGGATGCTGTGGGGGAAGATGCTGCTCTGCCCGCATGCCCACGCCCGCCTCACCGCCCTCGATGTCGCGCCGGCCCAGGGGATGCCTGGGGTCAAGGCGGTCTACGCCGTCCAGAAGCCCGGCGCCGAGATCCAGTGGGCCTTCGATGAGGTCGCCGCCGTGGCCGCCACCTCCGAGGCGCTCGCCGAGGCGGCCCTGAAGGCGATCAAGGTGGAGTACGAGGTGCTGCCGCACTTCGTCACCGAGGAGAAGCTGGCGGCCGCCCCGCAGGTCAACCCCGGCAAGGAGGAGACGGAGGGGGACCCCGCGGGCGCCCTGGCCGCCGCCGAGGTGCGGATCAAGGGGAGTTATTTCGCGGCCCCTGTGGCCCACAACTGCATGGAGGCCCACGGCCAGATCTGCCACTGGACGGAGCCCGGCCATCTCACCGCCTGGTGCTCCACGCAGGCGGTCTCGGGCGTGGCCTCGCAGCTCGCCGAGGGGCTCGGCATCCCCGCCGCCAACGTGCGGGTGATCGCGGACTACGTCGGCGGCGGCTTTGGCAGCAAGTTCAGCGCCGACCGCTGGGGGATCGTCTGCGCCCAGCTCGCCAAGCTGGCCGGCGCGCCGGTCAAGATGATGCTCGACCGCCACGCCGAGCTGGCCGTGGCCGGCGACCGCCCCTCGGCCTTCGCCGAGATCGAGGTGGGGGCGAAGAAGGACGGCACGCTCACCGCCTGGACGTCGAAGTCCTGGGGCTCGGGCGGCCCGGGGAGCGCGGGGAATCCGCCGCTGCCCTACGTCTTCCAGATCCCCAACCGGAAGCAGCAGCACTCGGCGGTGCCCACGCACCGGGCGAGCGCGCGGGCCTGGCGGGCGCCGAACCACCCGCAGGGGTGCTATCTCACGATGAGCGCGCTGGAGGACCTCGCCGCCGCGCTGGGGATGAATCCGTTCGACGTGGTGGCGCAAAACCTTTCGATCACCGGCCGGCTGGAGAAGACCTACCGCGAGGAGATGGAGATCGCGGACCAGCTCATGGGGTTCCGCCAGCGCTGGCATCCGCGCGGCGACGCCACCCGCGGACCGCTCAAGCGGGGGCTGGGGATGTCGATCCACACCTGGGGCGGGCGCGGCCACCGCAGCAATTGCGAGGTGACGATCCATCCGGACGCCACGGCCGAGGCCAAGATCTCGTCGCAGGACATCGGCACCGGCACCCGCACGGTGATCGCGGTCGTACTCGCCGATTCGCTCGGCCTGCCGCTCGACGCGGTGCAGGTGCGCATCGGCGACAGCCGCTATCCGTCCTCCAGCGCATCGGGCGGCAGCACCACGGTGGGCGGCGTCTCCTCGGCTACCCGCCGGGCCGCGCTCGCCGCGCTCGATCAGGTTTTCGCCAAAGCGGCGCCGGAGCTGAAGGCGGCTCCCGAGGAGCTGGAGGCGGCCGAGGGGAAGATCCGCGTCAAGGCTTCCCCGGATCGATCAATGACCTGGCGGCAGGCGATGGCGCTGTTCGGCCGCTCGCCCGTCACCGCCACCGGCGCCAATCCCGGCGCGGGGAATCTCACCGACAGCGGCGTGGGCGGCGTGCAGATGGCGGACGTGACGGTGGACGTGGAGACCGGGATTGTAAAGATCCAGAAGATGGTGGCGGTCCAGGATTGCGGTCTGATCATCGATCTCAAGACCGCGGAGAGCCAGGTCTACGGCAGCCTGATCATGGGGATCTCGACCGCCCTGGCGGAGGAAAAAATGATCGATCCGGTGACCGGGATCACCTTGAATCACGATTTCGAAACCTACAAGATGGCCGGCATCGGCGACGTCGGCGAGCTGGTGGTGCGCATGATGGCCGGCCCCGGCTACGACGAGCGCGGAGTGATCGGCGTCGGCGAGCCGCCGATGGTCTCGCCTCTGGCGGCGATCGCCAACGCGGTGGCGAACGCGATCGGCGTCCGGGTCCCGTGGGCGCCGCTGACGCCCCGCCGGGTTCTCGACGCCCTGGCTACCAAGGGGGTGGCGTGATGCATCCGATCGAATACGCGAGCCCCGAGACGCGCGAGCAGGCGGTGAAGCTGCTGGGGACCGATCCGGCCGCCGCGGCGCCGCTGGCGGGCGGCAGCGATCTGCTGGCCCTGATGAAGGACGGCGTCGAGACTCCGAAGCGGCTGGTCAATCTGAAGGGGATCGCCGGGCTCACCGGCGTCCGCAGCGAGAGCGGGGGCTTGAGGATCGGCGCGCTCACGGTGCTGGACGACCTGGCGGCCGACGCGGCGCTGGGGTTCGAGTATCCGGCGGTGACGGCGGCGGCCGGGCGTCTGGCCGGGCCGCAGATCCGCAACGTGGCGACCCTCGGCGGCAATCTGCTGCAGCGTCCGCGCTGCTGGTACTACCGCAACGGCTTCGGCCTGCTCGCCCAGCGGGACGGCAAGTCGATGGTGGTGGAGGGGGATTACCGCTACCACGCGATCCTGGGCAACGAGGGGCCGGCCTATTTCGTGAGCCCCTCGACGCTGGCGCCGGTGCTGGTGGCGGTGGGGGCGCAGGCGGTGCTCTTCGGTCCCGAGGGGGAGCGGCGGATCGAGCTCGAGAAGCTCTACCGCATCCCGAAGGTGGCGGGGGAGCGCGAGCACGACCTGCGGCCGGGGGAGATCCTGACCGAGGTCCATCTGCCGCCGGCCGCCGGCCGCAAGGTCGCCAGCTACGAGGTGCGCCAGCGCACCTCGCTCGACTGGTCGCTCGCCACCGCCTCCGTGGCCCTGGAGATGGCGCCGGACGGCAAGGTGACTCAAGCCCGGGTGGTGCTGGGGCAGGTGGCGCCGATGCCGTGGGTCTCGCTGGGCGCGGCCGAGTTGCTCAAGGGCAAGAGGATCGACGTCGCCCTGGCCGCGCAGGCCGGGGAGGCCGCGGTGCACAACGCCGTGGCGCTGGAGAAGAACCGCTACAAGGTCCAGCTCGCCAAGGTGGCCGTGAAGCGGGCGCTGATCGCCGCCGCCGGGATTATTGAGGATGAAGGATAGCGAGGAGGAGGGCTGACGCATGAACCTCGCCATGAACGGAGACCGCACCGGACCCCGCGCCTGCTGCGCGCGCCTGCGCTGGAAGGGGATGTTCGTGGACGTCGAGCCCGACCCCGAGGTCCCCAATCCCCGCGACGGCTTCTGCTGGTGCGCCCTGACCATGACCTGCCTGGGGCCGGACGGGCGGGTGGCGGACGAGGGGCGGTGTGGGGCGGGGGGCGGGCGGTTGTGCTTTGAGGAGGTGTAGGGGCTTTTACAGATCTTGCCCTCGGGTCGTCCTGCCCTCCGAAGCCTCACCCTCGGTCCCTCTCCACTTCGTGGAGAGGGAGGGCCCAGAGATCGAAATCTTCCTGGTTCGGCAAGGACGCTCAGCTACGTTCCCCCTCTCCACTCGTGGAGAGGGGGCCAGGGGGTGAGGACTCGAAGGGCAGGACGCCGAAAGGGCACAACCTCTCCCTCCCCGATCTCTGATAAAAATCCCTCTGGCTCATCATTCTCCAACCTGGAGGGGTCGATGCTCCGAGTCCGTCTCAGTTTCCTCGCCGCCTTCGCCGTCCTGCTCTCCTGCCTCCCGCTCGCCGCCCAGACGCCGGAGAAGCCGCCTGCGGTCACCCTCGAAGGGCTGCTGAGCGCGCCGTTCCCGGACGAGCTCCTGGCCTCTCCCACGGGCGCGAAGCTCGCGTGGGTCGAGAACGCCAAGGGAGCGCGCAACGTCTGGGTGGCCGAGCCGCCGGAGTACAAAGGGCGTCAGGTCACCCGCTACACCGAGGACGACGGCCAGGACGTCGGCGGTCTCGAGTGGACGCCGGATGCCAGGACGTTGATCTACGTGCGCGGCGGCAGCGCGAACGGCCGGGGGGAGAATCCCAATCCCGCCAGCAATCCGGCGGGGGCCGAGCAGGCGATCTGGCGGGTGGCGCTCGACGGCTCCGAGCCGGCGCGGATCGGTCCGGGGAGCGGCGTGGCGGTCTCGCCCAAGGGGGACGGCTTCGCGTTCACCCGTCAGGGGCACGTCTTCTGGGTACCTTTCACTGGCAAGGGGGAGCCGGTGCAGTGGGTGGCGACTCGCGGGGGGTGCCGGCAGCTCCGGTTCTCGCCGGACGGCTCGAAGCTGGCCTTCGTGAGCCTGCGGGGAGATCACGACTTCGTGGGGGTCTATGACCTCGGGGCCAAGACGGTGCGCTGGCTCGCTCCCAGCGTGGACAGCGACACCAATCCCGCCTGGTCGCCGGACGGCTCGCGGGTGGCGTTCCTCCGCACCCCGTCCTCCTCGAAGGTGACTCTCTTCTACTCGACTCCGCGCGCCGCAGAGCCGTGGTCGATCCTGGTGGCGGACGCCGCGACGGGGGCCGCGAAGACGGTCTGGCGCGCCGAGCCGGGGCCGGGGAGCGCCTTCGGCGAGGGGATCGTGGCGGCCAATCAGCTCCTCTGGGCCGCGGGGGACCGCATCGTCTTCCCCTGGGAGCGGGACGGCTGGAATCATCTCTACTCGGTCCCGGCGGCGGGAGGGAAGGCGGCGCTGCTCACACCGGGCGACTTCGAGGTCGAGACCGTCAACCTGAGCCCGGACCGGCGGCAGGTGCTGTTCAGCTCGAACCAGGACGACATCGACCGCCGCCATCTCTGGAAGGTGGACGCGGCGGGGGGGCGGCCGGTCGCGCTGACGAAGGGCAAGGGGATCGAATGGCTGCCGGTGATGACGAGCGACGGCAAGGCGCTCGCTTCCTTGAGCTCCGGCGCGCGCAAGGCGGCGCGGCCGGTGATCGAAGTCGGGGACGGTCCGGCGCGGGACCTGGCGCCGGGGTCGATCCCGTCCGTTTTCCCCGAGAGCGCGCTGGTGGAGCCGCAGCCGGTGATCCTCAGCGCCTCGGACGGCCTGCGCATCCATGGCCAGCTCTTCCTGCCGCCGGGCATGAAGTCAGGGGAGCGCCATCCGGCCCTGCTCTTCTTCCATGGCGGCTCGCACCGCCAGATGCTGCTCGGCTGGCACTACAACGAGTATTACAACCACGCCTACGCGATGAATCAGTACTTGGCGAGCCGGGGGTACGTGGTGCTCGCGGTGAACTACCGGTCGGGGATCGGCTATGGATTGAATTTCCGCGAGGCGCCGGCGCAGGGTGCGGGCGGGGCGAGCGAGCTCAACGACGTGCTGGGGGCCGGGCTCTATCTGCGCGGCCGGCCGGACGTCGATCCGAATCGGATCGGCCTCTGGGGCGGCTCGTACGGCGGGTATCTGACGGCGCTCGGTCTCGCCCGCGCCTCGGACCTGTTCGCGGCCGGGGTGGACTTCCACGGTGTCCACGACTGGAACGAGGGGATCCGGAGCTTCATCCCGGACTATCACCCCACCCCCGAGCAGGAGCGGCTGGCCTTCGAGTCGTCGCCGAACGCCTGGCTGGACACTTGGCGCTCGCCGGTGCTGCTGATCCATGGGGACGACGACCGCAACGTCTTCTTCAGCCAGACGGTGCGGCTGGCCGAGGCGCTGCGGGAACGGAAGGTACACGTGGAGCAGCTCGTGCTGCCGGACGAGATCCACGGCTTCCTGCGTAACGCGAGCTGGCTGGCGGCGTATCATGCGACAGTGGAGTTTTTCGACCGCGAGATGAAAGGTCGATCCGCTCCCCAGGAGGAGCCTTGAAGAACGCGCCCCCAGGCCTCTATCCGATCCGCGGCGTAATGAACGTCTGCCATCTCCTGGTGGAGGGGGACGAGGCCTGGATGCTCGACACCGGGCTGGTGGGGGAGCCGCCGCTGATCCGCCGCCGGATGCGCCAGTTGGGGCTCGGGCCAAAATCGATCCGGGGGATCTTGCTTACCCATGGCCATCTCGACCACACGGGCAACCTCGCGGCTCTCAAGGAGTGGACGGGAGCGCCGGTCTATGGGCATCCGGCGGAGCAGATCCACGTCGACGGCCGCTATCCCTATTTGGGGGTAACGCGCTGGTGCGGGCGGCTGGAGGCGCTGGGGCGCTGGGCGTTCCGCTATCGTACGGCGTTGATCGATGAATACATCGGCGAAGGGGACGAGCTGCCTTTCTGGGGCGGCTTGCGGGTGGTGCACCTGCCGGGTCACACCGAGGGGCATTGCGGTTTCTACAGCGCGCGGCACGACCTGCTCTTCTCGGGGGATCTCTACGCGAGCTACTTCTTCAACACCCATCTGCCGCCGGCGATCCTGAACACCCGGCCGGAGCTCAATCCCGCCAGCCTGCGCCGGGTGCTGGCGCTCGATCCGCGATGGATCGTTCCCAATCACTATGATTTCTGTGACGGGGCGCTCCACAAGCGGCGATTCGTGGAGCTCTGCCGGAAGCGCCTGAGCCGTCCGTTCGAGCTGAGCCCGCAAGGGTAGAGGGACGATGGCCGGCGCGGAAAACCTTCTCCTTCTGGTGGGGGCCCTGCTGGTGGTGGCCGGCATCGTCGGCACGGTGATGCCGGCGATCCCCGGCGCGCCGCTGGTCTTCCTGGGCTTGCTGGTGGCGGCCTGGGCGGAGGGTTTCCAGAAGGTGGGATGGTTCACCCTGTCCCTCCTGGCGATCCTTACCCTGTTGAGCTTCGGGGTGGACGTCTTCGCCGCGAAGATCGGAGCGCAGCGGATGGGCGCGAGCTGGGCGGCGCTGTTCTGCGCGGCGGTCGGGGCGATCGTGGGCCTGTTCTTCGGCCTCCCCGGCTTTATCCTCGGGCCGTTCGTGGGCGCCGTGGCCGGCGAGTACGCCGCCCGCCGCAACCTGCGTCAGGCCGGCAAGGTGGGCTTCGGAACCTGGATCGGCATGCTCCTCGGCATCGCGGGCAAGCTGACGCTGGTCTTCGCGATGGTGGGGATCTTTTTGACGGCGTACGCGCTGTAGGTCACTCCACCACCAGCGGCTCGATGCACTCCGCCAGATCGTTCGCCGGGCTGTTGACGGCGCGGCTGACGGGGAAGGCCTCGAAGTCGTCCGCGGTGTAGGGGACGAGGAGGGGCTGGAGCTTTTCGGCGTCCTCCATCTTGGGATCGAGCCAGAGATCGAAATTCTCCTTGCTCAGGATGACCGGCATGCGGTCGTGGAGGGGGCGCATCAGGTCGTTCGGGCTGGTGGTGAGGATGGTGAAGGTCTCGACGAGCTGGCCACCGTGCTCCTGGTCGCGCCAGGCCGACCAGAGGCCGGCGAAGCCGAAGGGCTTGCCGTCCTTGCGGCGGATCAGGTAGGGCTGCTTGGCCTTCCCCTCCTTCTTCCACTCGTAGAAGCCGTCGGCCGCCACCAGGCAGCGCTTCTTCTTGAAGCTGAATTTGTAGGCGGGCTTCTCGGCCACCCCCTCGGCGCGGGCGTTGATCATCCGGTTGCCGATGCTCGCCTCCTTGGCCCAGTAGGGAATCAGCCCCCACTTCAGGAGGTCGAGGTGGCGCGGGCCGCCCGGCTCGGTGACGCGCACCACCGCCGCCTGCTGCGTGGGGGCCAGGTTGTAGCGCGGCGGCAGGAAGGGGAGCTCCGGCAGCTCGAAGGCGAGGGCGAGGTCCTCGCCCGAAGAGGTCAGGGTGTAGCGTCCGCACATGATGATCGGTCTCCTAATTCTACTTTGTCAGACTGACTCGCTAAGAGAAGCGTCGCTAGTCGTAATCCAGGCGTAGGATGGTTCGCGACGCTTCGTTCCCCCCTCAGTTCACCCCAGCGACTCCTTTCATCACGCGCCCAAGGGGGATTCCCGCGCCTTTA
>JBJMHA010000049.1:0-6709 GCA_045807625.1 Thermoanaerobaculia bacterium
AAGGTAGGAGGCGCCATCGAGAGCCTCGGTTCAGGGAGAGTTTTAGGGGAAGTCGACGAGCGGGGAGTCAAGCCCCGAGTGCGAGCCTCTCTGTCTCTGTACGACCATAAAGGCGCGGGAATCCCCCTTGGGCGCGTGATGAAAGGAGTCGCTGGGGTGAACTGAGGGGGGAACGAAGCGTCGCGAACCATCCTACGCCTGGATTACGACTAGCGACGCTTCTCTTAGCGAGTCAGTCTGACAAAGTAGAACTAATCCGTGCCTGGAAAGACCCCGTCTACCGTGCCCGCCTGAGCCGCGAGGAGATCGCCGGCCTGCCCGACCATCCGTCCGGAATCCTCGAGCTGGACGAGGGGCTGCTCAAGGAGGTGGCGGGCGCCGCCACCCTCACGACCTACAAGACCTGCACCGCCTACACCTCCAGCCAGGCGCGCGGGTGCTGCAAATAGGTGCAAGCCGCCGGGCCGCTTGATCCTTCGGCCTGGCGCGCGCTCTCGCTCGCCGAGCGGGCCGCCGCGCCGCGTCCGGAAGGGACGGCGGCCGCCGAGCCGGACGAGCTCGCCCGCTTCCGTCTCGCGCAGTGGCGGGACCTCTCCGCGTTCCAGTCCGGCGATGCGCTCGCCCGCCGGCTCGCGGACGAGGGGCTGGACCAGACCTCCTTCGAGCGTCTGCTGGCCGAGCCCGCTGACGCGGTGGGGGCCCGCCTGCCCGAGACGCCGAAGTGGCTCACGGAGCTGGCCGAGGCCTTCGCCGCGCCGCCGCCGACGGCTGAGCCGCTCCCGCTGCCGCCCGGCCTGCGGGCCGATCCGGTGGCCGGTTTCCTGGAGCTGGTCCGACCGCTGGTCGAGCGGGCGCGCGGCCGGCTCCGCGCCGGGCTCGCCGCGATCTGTCGCGAGGCGAGCCCGCCGTTCTCCTCCGCGGAGGCGGAGCGGCTGGCCACCGAGCCGCTCGCCTACCGCCTGCTGCCGGTGCTGGTGCGGACGTTGGTGCTGGAGCTGAACGTGGCGCGGGTCCAGGGCCTGCTGGCCGGCGAGACGGCGGAGGAGCGCTTCGCCGCCTTCGTCGAGCGGCTGCGCCGGCCCGAGATCGCCCTTGAGATCCTGAGCGAATATCCGGTCCTCGCCCGGCTGGCGGCCGAGGAGCTGGACGCCTGGGTCGAGGTCTCGCTGGAGCTTTTCGATCGCCTGGTGAGAGACTGGCCCGATCTCGTGGAAACCTTTTTCAACGGCCGGGACCCGGGAGCGCTGACCGGGTGCGACGGCGGCGCCGGCGACCGCCACCGCGGCGGCCGGTCGGTGCGCATCCTGGAATTCGCCTCCGGCGCGCAGCTCGTCTACAAGCCGCGGCCAATGGCCGCCGACGCCCATTTCCAGGAGCTCCTCGCCTGGGTCGAATCCTTAAACGAAAATCTTTCCTTCCACCGGCTGACCGTGCTCGACCGCGGCGACTATGGCTGGATGGAGCACGTGGCCGCGGCCGGGTGTGCCATGGAGGGTGAGGTCGCCCTCTACCACCGCCGCCTCGGCGGCCTGCTCGCCCTGCTCTACGCCCTGGAGGCCACGGACTGCCATTACGAGAACCTGATCGCGGCCGGCGACCAGCCGGTGGTGGTCGACCTCGAATCGCTGTTTCATCCGCGCTGGGAGATAAGCGAGCCCGCGCGGCCGGACGAGCGGCTGGCGGGGGACGCGCTGGGGGAGTCGGTGCTGCGCATCGGGCTCCTCCCGTTCCAGGTGGGCGAGGGGGAAGGGGCGGTCGATCTGAGCGGCGTCGCCTCCGTGGCGGGCCAGCCCAGCCCGCAGCCGGTGCTCCAGTGGCGCGGCATGGGCACCGACGAGATGCGGGCGGTCCGCGAGCGGGTCACCATGGAGGGGGCGAGCAACCGCCCGTCCCTCGACGGCCGGGAGGTGCAGGCGGCGGAATTCACCGAGGAGATGGCGGCTGGCTTCTCCGCGGTCTACCGGCTGCTGGTGGAGCACCGCGGGGAGCTCCTCGCCCGCCTCGACCGGTTCGCGGACGATCCGGTGCGGGCCGTGCTGCGGGCGACCCGGATCTACGGCCTGCTGCTCTCGGAGAGCTTCCATCCGGACGCGCTCCGCGACGCGCTCGACCGCGACCTCGTGTTCGACCGCCTCTGGATCGGCATCGACGATCAGCCCGTGGTGGCGCGGGCCATTCCCGCCGAGCACCGCGACCTGCGCGCCGGGGACATCCCCGCCTTCCTGGCGCGCCCCTCCTCGCTCGACCTCTGGACCAGCCGGGGGGAGCGCATCGCGGGATTCTTCCGCGAGCCCGCGATCGTCACGGTGCGCCGGCGCATCGAAGCCTTGGGGGAGGAGGATCTGCGACGCCAGCTCACGCTGCTCCGCCTCTCGCTCGGCACCCAGCTCCTCAACCGGGACGACGTGGGCTGGACCGGCTATCCGCCGGTCGATCCCGGTCCTCTCCTCGCCATGGAGGAGCTGCGGGAGCGCGCCTTGGACGGTGCCCGCGCGGTGGGGGAGCACTTCGAATCCATGGCCCTGAGCGACGGCCGGCACGCCACCTGGATCGGCCTCGAGTTTCGCGACCGCCTCTGGTCGCTGGTGCCGATGGCGGACGATCTCTACGCCGGTCTTCCCGGGGTGGGCCTCTTTCTTGGGGCTCTCGGCGCGGTCACGGGCGAGGCGTGCTGGGAGCGGCTGGCGCGCGCGGCCGTGGAGAGCCTGCTCGCCCGGTTGCGGAATCCCTCCGCGACCACGCCGCCGCTCTCGCTGGGCGCCTTCACCGGCTGGGGCGGGGTTCTCTACGCCCTGGCCCATCTCGGAGCGCTCTGGCAGGACCGCGATCTGCTGGCCGCGGCGGAGCCGGGGATCGAGCCCATTGCGTCCGGAATCGAGGGCGACGACGATCTCGACGTCGTCGTCGGCGCGGCCGGCGCCGTCTTCGGTCTCCTCGCTCTCCACCGCGCCTCGGGATCGCGCCGCGCGCTCGACGTGGCGATCCGCTGCGGCGAGCATCTGCTCGCGCGGTCTCATCCGGCGGGCGCCGGGTTGGGATGGCTCACGCGGCTGGCGGAGGAGAAGCCGCAGATCGGCTTCTCGCACGGCAACGCGGGGATCGGCGCGGCCCTCGTGGAGCTCGGCGCGGCCACCGGGGACCCCCGCTTCCTCGCCGCGGGCCTGGCGGGTTTCGCCTGGGAGCGGGAGACCTTCTGGCCCCAGTTGGAGAGCTGGCTTGCCGGCGGGGGAGAGACGCCGCCGCCGCTCGAGAGCACGGTGGCGATCGCCTGGTGCTATGGCGCCCCGGGGGTCGGGATCGCGCGGCTGCGGGCCCTCTCCCGGGTGAGCGATCCGGACGCGAAGCGTGCCCTGCGGAACGAGGTGGAGGAGGCCGTGCGGAAGACTCTCGACCGCGGCTTCGGCGAGAATCACTGCCTCTGCCACGGCGATCTGGGGAACCTCGACTTCCTCCTCCAGGCCCGGGAGGTGCTCCGCGATCCGGCTCTGGACGCCGCGATCGGCCGCCAGGCGCAATCCGTCCTCGCCGGCATCGCGCGCGACGGCTGGCTCTGCGGCACGCGCGGGAGCGTCGAATCCCCTGGCCTGATGAATGGCATCGCCGGGATCGGCTATGGCCTCCTGCGCCTCGCGGCCCCCGGTCAGGTCCCCTCGGTGCTCGCCCTGGAGCCACCGGACCCCTGAGGCCTTCGGGAGTCGAGCCGGGAGAATGTATACTGAATTCGGTATATGGGTCCCGCCGCCGCCTCAAACCGGGCGGGCCCTGTCCACAGGAGGATCTGACATGAACAAAGCCGACGTCATCCGTGCCTGGAAAGATCCCTTCTACCGCGCCAGCCTGAGCGCCGAGGAACGGGCCCTGCTGCCCGATCATCCCGCCGCCCTCGTGGAGCTGGACGACGAGCAGCTCAAGTCGACCTCCGGCTCGGCCCTGACCACCGCGATGAAGTGCACCGAGTTCACGTTCAACAACTTCCGGAGCTGCTGCCCGAAGTAGCGGCGGCTCCTGGTGGGCGGTCCGCGGGGCCGCCCAACCCTCCTACTTCTGGATCTTGTCCCCGTACCTGAGCGGCTGGCCCGTCTCCCACGGCCGGTATTCGTTGCAGAAGTCGATGCGCTCGCCGAGCGGCGGGTGGTCGGCGCGCCAGAGCTTGTAGAGCAGGCTGGGCCGCGGATTGCTCAGGTTCTCCTGCTGGAGCTTGACGAACGCCGTGGCGCAGTCGTGGTTGTCGCGCGTGATCTCCAGGCCGAAGCGGTCCGCCTCGTGCTCGACGTGTCGGCCGAAGGCCAGGATGGCGGGCGACAGCACCAGGGAGACGATGCTGAACAGCAGAGCCATCAAGGGCAGGGAGGCCACGTCCGCCAGCTCGGTGAAGCCGAAGCGGGCGGTGTAGCGGGCGATCAGCTCGCCCGCCGTGCGATGGATCACCCAGGCGCCGAACAGCGCCAGGGCGGTCCCCAGGAGGATGAGCTGCCAGGTGTGGCCGAGCACGTAATGCCCCATCTCGTGGCCCATCACGTACAGCACCTCCGGCGGCGCCAGCTTGGCCAGGGTGGTGTCCCAGAGGACGATCCGCTTCGACCCGCCGAAGCCGGTGACGTAGGCGTTGACCGTCTTGGTGTCGACGCTCTTGTTGACCTCGTAGACCCGGCTCCCCTCGATCTCCGCGCGGTCGGCGAGGGCCAGGATCTGGCTCTCCAGGGCCTTGTCCTTCATGGGGCCGAACTTGTTGAACAGGGGCTCGATCCAGATCGGGGTGACGAACAGGAGGAGGAGCAGCAGGGGAAAGGCGGTGAGGCCCGAGTAGAGCCACCAGCGCCGGGGGCTCTTGCGCAGCAGCAGGTACGGGATCCAGAGGAGCAGGGCGATGGCGATACAGCCGACGATCAGCCCCTTGACCGCGTCGCTCCACCACTTGGCCGCCGTCTGGTCCGAAAGGCCGTAGGCGTGCGGGCGGATGAAGCCCGCGTAGTAGTCGATCGGCAGTGTGAGCACGGTCATCGCCAGGGTGAAGAGGATGCCGTAGATGGCGACGGTGAAGAACCAGTTGCGGCCGGCCGCCCGGGCGGCGTCGCGCATCCGGGCCGAGAGCCCGGTGAAGAGGAGCAGGGCCGGCGCCAGCAGCCCCCAGATCGTGGCGATCACCCACAGGACGTTGCCGCTCCGGTAGAACCGCATCGCCTTCTCACTCGGCGGCGGCACCGGGACCGGCGCGCTGGACGGCGGCGCCGCCGTGGCGCCGGCCGGCCCTTGAGCCGGAGCCGGAGGTTGCTGCGCGTGGGACGAAGAAGGCGCGAGAAGAAGGGCGAAGGCCAGCATCAGGACGGCAAGGACGGCTCTGCGCATCGGTCTCTCTCCTGTGGGATGACAGGAGAGTACGTTAGAACCGGTCCGGAGTTGCGTCTGTCAGATCTCGAAGGCGAAGGCGGTCCCCTTGGCCCGCCCCTTGCGCCGCAGCAGGAGCTCCAGGTGCATCGTGGTCTCCTCGGCCAGCACGGCCTCGCCGCACTCGGGGCAGACATCCGCCGGCACGCCGTGGATGACGAGGGTCCGCTCCTGGTAGATCACCGCGTGGCTGATCGCCCGCGCCTCGTGCTCACCGCTGCATCCCGGGGTCTGGCATTTCATGGCATGTCCTCCTTCTCGATACCGTGTCCGGAAGCAAGAACCTCGCGGAAAGCCATTGCAATTCCGGGACCGGCGATCCCATAAGATTGCCGCCGTGACCGAGCCCTCCATTCCCCGCGTCCCGCCCCCCTGGCGCCTGCGGGGGAGTGGCTATGTCTTCCTCTTCACCTTCGAGCCGTGGTTCCTGCGGAACGGAGGGTTCCTGCCGCCGGAGCTGGTCGGCGAGCATTTCGAGGGCCAGCTCGGGGCCCTGATGCTGGTCGACTACCGGAGCTCGCCGGTCGGCCCCTACCGCGAGCTGCTGTTCGCGGCCGGACGGAACCTGCGCTGGCGGCGCCACCTCTTCTCGATCACCCGCATCTGGGTCTCGACCGAGTCGAGCGCCGCCAGCGGCCGGGAGAATTGGGCGATCCCGAAAAAGACCGCCGAATTCGAGGTGGTGAAGGGGGAGGACGACGCCGAGCGCGTGATCGTCCAGCGCGACCGGCTGGCCGAGGTAGACCTCACCGTGGCGCCGGGCCGGGGCCTGGCGATTCCAGCGCTGGGAACCCTGGCGCCCCCCTCCTGGCGGACGGTCGTCCAGTTCCGGGATGGCCAAGCCTTGGAAACGCGGCTGAGCGGCCGGGGGGTGCTTCGTCCCGCCAGGCTGCTCGATTTCCGGGCGATGCCGAAGGCCTTTCCGGACGTGAACGAGGGGAAGCTGGTGGCGGGGTTCTACATCAAGGATTTCCGGCTGCGGTTTCCGGCGGCGCGGGTGGTTCAGGGCTGAGTGCCCTCTGAGCGTCCTGCCCTTCGAGGCCTCACCCCCTGGCCCCCTCTCCACTTCGTGGCATAGGCGCTAACTTATGAAGCAAGCTCCCTGGCTGCCTTCATGGCCCGGGGGGCCTGTTTCTTCCTTTGGCGGCGGGGAGAGTCTAAGAAATAGCGGCAGAGCGGCGAGGCTCTCTGCAGCAGCTCTTTAAGCTTCAGCGCACCCAAGATGGCGTGGGCCATCGCGCCGAGCAGAGCTTGTTGGATTCGCCAGAGGCTGGGCGGGCGGCTCTGGCAGAGGGAAGCCCCAGGGGGAAAAAGACAGGAACTT
>JBJMHA010000050.1:0-8965 GCA_045807625.1 Thermoanaerobaculia bacterium
CCCTCTGGGGCGTCCTGCCCTTCGAGGCCTCACCCCCTGGCCCCCTCTCCACTTCGTGGAGAGGGACCGAGGGTGAGGCCTCGAAGGGCAGGACGCCCCAGAGAGCGCGGACCTCCAGGACGCGTTCCTCTTTCCCCGCCCCATTTTTCCCCGGTTGCGCCCGTCCTCGATTCCTGTGTATATTGCAGGCCGAGTCAAGTTTTCGACCGTACTTTTTCACCACCCCTTCCAGGAGGTCTGCACGGGATGCAGTCGAAGAGGGTCTATCTGGGCACGACCGTCCTCCGCTGGCTTCTACCGCTCGGGCTGATCGCCCTTGGCGCTGTCGTGGCCCTGAGCACGCGAAGCCTCGAAGCCTACAACCGGTCCCCCTACCCTCTCCCGCCGACCCCCCGCTTCAACGCCCGCGTCACGCTCCCCGACGAAGCCACTCCCTGGATCGGCCATGCCCGCGTCCCGGTCGAGTCGAGGCTCCTGCGGGGTGAGACGGTCGCGGACGTCTTCGGCAAGCTCGGCCTCGAGGGCGCCGCGCTCCGCGACGCCACCGACTCCCTGGCCGGCAAGGTCAACCTGCGCGGCCTCAAGGCCGGCAACCGCTATTCGGCCTTCTTCAACCCCGACGCCAGCCTCGCCTCCTTCGAGATGACGCTCGACGGCAGCGGCCGGGTCGAGCTGGTCCGCCACGGCAACGAGTGGAAGAGCGACTGGCAGCCGTTCCAGCGCCGCGTCGCGGTCCGCGCCCTCCAGGCGACGCTCGCGGGCTCGCTGGAGGAGTCGATCCGCGAGGCCGGCGGCCCGGTGCTGCTCGCCTACCGGCTGGCCGACGTCTTCCAGTGGGACCTCGACTTCACCAAGGACCTCAAGAAGGGGGACCGCTTCGAGGTGCTCTACCAGGAGGTCCTGCTCGACGGCAAGGCCTACGACGTGGGGACCATCCTGGCGGCGGTCTACGACAACCACGGGCGGCTGCACGAGGCCTACCGCTACGGCGACTCCGGGGTCTATTACGAGGGTGACGGCTCGCCGATGCGGAAGATGTTCCTCCGCTCGCCGCTGCGCTACTCCCACATCACCTCGTCGTTCAACCTCCACCGCTTCCACCCTGTCCTCAACGAGTACCGGCCGCACTATGGAGTCGATTACGGCGCCCCCGTGGGGACGCCGGTCCAGGTGACGGCCAACGGCACGGTGGTCTCCGCCGGCTGGGACAAGGGGGGCGGCAACGTGGTGAAGGTGCAGCACGGTGGGGGCTACATAACCGCCTACCTCCACCTCTCGCGCTTCGCGCCGGGCATCCGTCCGGGGGCGCGGGTGCGGCAGGGGGACATCATCGCCTACACCGGCGCCACGGGCCTCGCCACCGGGCCCCACCTGGACTACCGCGTCAAGCTGCGCGACGCCTGGATCGATCCGCTGACCCTCAAGAGCGTCCGCGACGAGCCGATCCCGGCCTCCCGGATGGCCTCCTTCCGCTCCTGGCGGGACAACCTCCGGGCCGGCCTGCGCGACGGAGTGCTGCCGCGCGGCATGCAGGTGCCGGGCCTCGGGGCCGGCACCCAGCTCGCCGCCGGGAGCTCCGGGTCCTCGCAAGGATCTCAAGGGTCGCTGGCCCGCTGATCCGCCCTTTCTGAAGATCACCTGATGGTCACCGTGAAGGCGTGGTGCCGGGTCGACCTGGCCGGCGGCACCCTCGACATCTGGCCGCTCGGCCTCTTCCATCCTCAAGCGCGCACGGTCAACGTGGC
This sequence comes from Thermoanaerobaculia bacterium, assembly GCA_045807625.1. Taxonomy (GTDB): domain Bacteria; phylum Acidobacteriota; class Thermoanaerobaculia; order Multivoradales; family UBA5704; genus DATARR01. The sequence continues at coordinate 1,746 of JBJMHA010000050.1, forward strand.
GGTGGACGTCGCCGTCACGGTGGGGCTCCAGCCCCGGCCGGCGGGGTATGGGGTGCGCCAGGGGGAGAGCGTGGTGGAGGCCGGCTCGGCGGATGAGCTGGCCCGCCAGCCGGACGCGGCTCTGCTCGGGGTGGCCGCGGCGGCGCTGGACCTCCCCCCCTTCGAGGCGGTGCTGGCGAGCGAGTCGCCGCGCGGCGGCGGGCTCGGCGGCAGCTCGGCCATCCTGATCGCCTTCCTGGCCGCGGCGGAGGCGGCTTTCGACCGCCCGCGCCTGCCGCCGGACCGGCAGGTGGCCCTGGCGCGGGACCTGGAGGCGCGGCTGATGGGGCTCCCCACCGGCATGCAGGACCACTACCCGGCGATCCTCGGCGGCGCGCTGGAAATCCGGCCGTTTCCCGGGGGCGAGCGGGTGCGGCGGCTGGACGTCGACCTCGGCGCCCTGGGGGAGAGCCTGCTGGTGGTCTATTCGGGGCAGAGCCACTTCTCGGCCGGCAACAACTGGCAGGTGGTGCGCCGGAGGCTGGAGGCGGAGCCCGAGGTCACCCACCTCTTCGAGGGGATCGCCGCCGCGGCGGCCGAGCTGGCGCCGGCCCTGGAGGCCGGGGACCTGCCGCGGGTCGGCGAGCTGATGAGCCGCGAGTGGAGCCACCGCCGCCTGCTGGCGGAGGGGATCTCCACCCCCGTCCTGGAGGAGCTCCTGCGGGCCGCCGCGGACGCCGGGGCCTGGGGCGGCAAGGCCTGCGGCGCCGGCGGGGGAGGCTGCCTCGCCATCCTCGGTCCGCCAGCCCGCCGGCTCGCCATCGCCGCGGCGCTGGAACGGGCGGGGGGGCGGGTGCTCCGGGCGCGGCCGGTGAGGACGGGGATCCAGATCACCTCGGATTGAGGAGGCGGGGGCGGTCTGCCCTTCGAGGCCTCACCCCCTGGCCCCCTCTCCACTTCGTGGAGAGGGGGAACGTAACTGAGGCGATCTTGCCGATTCAGGAAGATTTCGATCTCTGGGCCCTCCCTCTCCACGAAGTGGAGAGGGACCGAGGGTGAGGCTTCGCAGGGCAGGACGGACCGGGGGCACGATCCCCCTGAACGCCAAAAACCCCGAGGGGCACCTCCGTGCGCCTCGGGGTTTGTTGTTTCAGGTAGGCCCGGTCAGCGGTTGCGGATCCGCTGGTCGAGGATGTCGTAGGACTTCTTGAGGTCCAGGCTGTCGGAGAAGAGCAGCGTCCTCGGGTCGCTCCAGCCGCTGCTGCTCTGGCTGTTGCGGTAGAGGATGCGGTCGGCCTGTGCCCAGGAGACGATCATGTCCTCGCCGCTCTGCGAGACGAACAGCTTCACCGTGCCCGGACCGACGCGGGGGGCCGGCCAGGTCTTGACGGTGCGGACCTGGAGCAGGTGATAGGGGTTCTGCGCCGCGTCGGGCGCGACCGCGGCCCGGGAGGCGCTGTCGACCTCCACGATCTGCGAGGCCGGCTCGTCGCCCGCGGGGCGCAGGCCGCGGCCGGAGAGCTTGGAGCCGATGTCGATGATGTGCGAGCGGGCCTTCTCGGCGAGCCCGGGCAGGTCACCCGAGGTGTCGGCCAGGATGTCCACCTTCACCTGGTCGGCGATCGAGGTGCCGATCTCGGGGTGGAAGGCGCGGCCGATGTCGATGATGTGCGAGCGCGCCTTCTCCGCCAGACCCGGCAGGTCGTTGGGATAGGAGGCGCGGCCGATGTCGATGATGTGCGAGCGGGCCTTGTCGGCGAGCTGCATGAGCTGCTCCGGCAGCACGTCGATCTCGACCGTGGCCATCTGCCCCCGCGTCGTCGAGGCGTAGGCCACCACGACGGTCCGCTCGTCCCGGCCGCTCTGGATCAGCGGCGCGCCGGAGACGGCCGTCTGGATGTCGGCCGGCGCGGCGATCCCGGCGAGAGCGGGCAGGAAGTCGTCCAGGTTGTACAGCGGATTCCAGCCGATGTACTCGCCGTCGTTGATGATGATCGGGGTGTAGAAGGTCTTGACCTGGCTCCCCGTCCCCTGCTCCTGCCAGAGGAGGTGCAGGAGGGTCCGGTGGCGCGTCGTGGTGGCCCCACTGTCGTCCTCCTGGTCGTAGGAGTCCCGGGTGATCGTGAACTGGGGGGAGGTCTTGACGGCGAACGGGTTGCCGGTGACCGTGATCGACGGCAGCCAGCGGCTGCCGTCGAAGCCGGACAGCTCGAGGATGGGATGGATGTTGATCGCGCTCTCCCAGAGCAGGAAGACGGTCTGGGAGTCGTCCTCGAACACCACCGAGGGGGAGCTCTCCACCTCGGGGCCGGCGCTGTCGGGGACCAGGACGCGCTGGACCGGGGCCCCGGGCTTGGTCACGTCGAGCGCCACCACCGTGCTCGCCTTGTCCGCGGCCTTGCCGGTGGGGAAGAGGTCCCCGTAGGCGCCGGTCCGCACCTGATAGACCGTTCCGTCGGAGCCCAGGGCCGTCTCGTGGCTGGCGAAAGCCACGGCCGAGACGGCGAGCCCGAGCCCGAGCGCACAGATCAGGGTATGCAGGGTTCTGTTCATGGCCGTTGCCTCAAGCGTGCAGATTGACCAGCCGGCGGATGTCGACCGCGAGCAGGAACTCGGGCAGATACCCGGCGTCGGGGAAGAATTCGCGGTGCAGGCGGGCGAAATACCCGCGCGCCGTGTCGAGGTCGTCGCTCAGGTTCGCCACCTCGCCCAGGAGATAGAGGGCGTTCTTGATGGAGCCGGTGTCGCCGAGCGACTCGGCGAGGGCGAGGGCGGCGAGCCCCTGCCGCCGCGAGTGCTGGTAGCGGCCGGTCTCCAGGTGGGCGAAGCAGAGGTCGAGGCGGACCGAGATCTCGCGCCGCCGGGCGCCGAAGCGGCGCAGCAGGCGCAGGCCCTCGTAGAGCAGCCGGTATCCCTCCTGGTAGCGTTGCTGGAGGATGCGGCAGTAGCCCAGGTTGTCGAGGATCTGGCCGCGGGCCGGGCTGGGCTCCGGGGGGAACAGCTCGAGCGCCTTCTCGTACTCGACGCAGGCCTCCTCCACGAAACACTCGGCGAGCAGCGTGTTGCCGATCAGGTTGTGGCTCGACGCCAGCCAGTCGCGGCGGCCCAGGAGCTCCGAGCGGTCGCGGGTGATGCGGGCGTAGAAGAGGGCCTTCTTATAGTTCTTCTTCAGCTCGTAGTAGCGCGCGATGTCGTAGGCCGCCATGCGGCAGTTGACTAGGTCGCTGTTGCGCAGCAGCACCTCGCGCAGGCGGGAGACCTCGCCGTCGCCGCGTCCGAGCTCGATCACCGCCGCCGCCCAGTTGCAGAGGGCGAGGTCGATCCGCCTAGGGTCCCCCTGCTCGTCGGCGAGCCGCAAGGCCGCCGCGAAGCTCTCCGCGGCCTCCTCCAGCTCGCCCGTCTCGATCGCCCTCAGGCCCCGGTTCCTGAGCTCCTCGAAGGCGGTGTCAGTCAGCCCTGTCGCTTCGTTCCTCATGAACGATCCCTCTCGGCTGCGTTGGTTGTCAGTTGTCGTTCTCTCGCCAGACCTGCGCCCGTTTGAACGCGATGAAGTCCTCGACCTCGCGCTGCGCGTCCACCGTGAGCGCCTTGAAGTCCTGGACGAGCTGGACGTCGCGCGGCGTGATGGATTCCTTGGCCACCCCCTCGAAGAACTCGCCGATGCTCAGCTTGAACTCGGCGAGGATGCGGAAGAGCGTGTCCAGGCTGACCCGGTACTCCCCCTTCTCCATGCGGGAGAGGTCGGACTGCTGGATGCCGAGCCGGGCCGAAAGCTCGACCTGGGTCAGCTTGTGCTCCTTGCGGAGCTCGCGGATCTTGCGCCCCACCAACTGGACTTGACGAATCTTCTCAGCGGCCATGTTGACATGTCTGAAAGTGCTGTCTATGTCAGAATGGCATAGCAGGTTGGTCTAGCAAGGATAGTATCCCCGCCCCGGTGGGCTGTCAATGGAGGGTCCGCCCGGGCATGGATGCCCGGGCGGGTCGGGCGGCCCCATAGATAGAGGACTGGGGCATAATCCCCCTCCGCATGCGCCACCACCTCTTCCTCCTCAAAGAGCTCGTCAAGCGGGACTTCCAGGGGCGCTACGCCGGCTCGGCGCTGGGACTCGTCTGGTCCTTCCTGCAGCCGCTCTGGATGCTGCTGCTGTTCACCTTCGTCTTCTCGACGGTGATGAAGATCTCGCTGGCGGGGGCGCGCACCGGGCACTTCGCCATCTTCCTGTTCTCCGGCCTGCTCCCCTGGATGGCGGTGCAGGAGGGGGTCAGCCGGGCGTCGACCGCGATCACCGACAACTCCAGCCTGGTCAAGAAGCTGCGCTTCCCGGCCGAGATCCTGGTGCTGGCGGTGGTGCTGGCGGCCCTGCTGCACGAGGCGATCGCGGCGCTGATCTTCCTCGGCGTGCTGGGCTTCCTCGGCGAGCTGGCCTGGGGGGGGCTGCCGCTGCTGCTGCTGGCGGTGCCGCTGCAACTCGCCCTCACCCTCGGGCTCGGCCTCCTGCTGGGATCGGTCAACGTCTTCTTCCGCGACATCGCGCAGGTGCTCGGCATGGTGTTCACGGGGTGGTTCTACCTGACGCCGATCGTCTATCCCGCCGCCGCCGTGCCGGCGCGCTTCCGGAGCTGGATCGAGCTCAACCCGCTGACCGCCCTGGTCGAGCTCTACCGCCAGTCGTTCCTGGGCGGGGCGCCGGCGCTGGTCCCCGGCACCGGGGCCCTGGCCCTCGCCGCCGCTGTGCTACTATGCGCCGGTTTTCTGCTCTTCAGACGCCTCAAGGCCGCCTTCGTAGACGAAATCTGAGCTGGTGTGGTTCTTGCTGGGGCGCGGTATCGCTGACGTGATTCCAGAAAGGAGCTTTCGCGGTATGAAGTCGATCTCCAGGCTTGTTCAATCGTGGCGCCGTGGGACCCCGGCGCTGCTGCTCGTTGCCGCCACGCTGGCCGGGGCCTCCGTGCCCGCCCTGGCGGCGCCGCCGAAGAAGGCGAAGCCGGCGGCGAAGGCGGAGGCCGCCCCCAAGACCGTGCCGGCCGATCCCAAGGAGACCGGCCCGCAGCCGCCGGACGGCAAGTGGCTGGTCGACAAGGAGGGGCGGCAGTACTTCATCAACAAGCTGTCGAAGACGGGGCTGCGCTTCCTGCGTATGCCCAGCGGCAAGGTGCGCACCGCCTGGGGGATCGACATCGACGTGGTGAAGGAGGACGACCAGTTCTTCTACTACAAGGTCTACCGCGCGACGGGCTTGGGCCCCTCCGGCGTGCCGGCGGCGTTGACCCCCGAGGAGCTCCGGAAGATCGCCGACAGCTACAAGGTGGAGACGCCCGAGAGCCAGCGGCTGAAGCTGGTCCCCTTCGGCAACGGGCTGCCCACCACCGGCCAGTGGCGCGACAGCTTCGAGATCGCCGACATGAACGGCGACGGGCATCCGGACATCGTGCACTCGCCGGCCCGCAAGACGCTCACCCCGCCGGTCATCTTCCTGGGCGACGGCAAGGGGGGCTGGCGGCGCTGGAGCGAGGCCAAGTACCCCCGCCTGAGCTGGGACTACGGCGGCGCCGCCGTGGGGGACTTCAATGGCGACGGCCACCCGGACATCGCGCTCGGCGTCCACCTGCGGGGGCTGATGGCGCTGCAGAGCGACGGCAAGGGCGGGTTCACCGACATCGGCAAAGGGCTCGACTTCCACCTGCCCGGCGGCGGCCGCGAGGAGGGCTTCTCCTCGCGCACCCTGGCGGTGACCGACTGGAACGGCGACGGGCGGCCGGACATCGTGGCGGTGGGCGAGGGGCCGCGGCTGAACCTGATGAATCGCGACCAGGCGCGGCCGACCCAGAACACCGAGGCCTACGGCGTCGTCGTCTACCTCAACCAGGGCAACGGCACCTGGCTGCGCAAGGACCAGGGGACCTCGAGCCGCGAGATCTTCAGCGACACGGTCACGGTGGGGGACTTCAACGGCGACCACCACAAGGACTTCGCGACCGGCACCAGCGTCCAGGGGCGCAAGAGCCTGGTCAACCTCGGCCGCGCCGACGGCGGCTGGAGCACGATGGACCTCGCGGACGTGCGCAAGGGCGCCTACATCCGCTCGGTCGAGGCCGCCGACCTCAACCGCGACGGCCTGGACGACCTCGCCGTCGGCTACCTCGCCTACGAGGGGGAGGCCTGGCACAGCGGCATCGATGTCTTCTATTCGCAGAAGGACGGCACCTGGAAGCGCCGGGGGCTGCTCTCCCTCGACAAGCGGCTGGAGATCTCGGCGCTCGGCCACGGCGACCTCGACGGCGACGGCAAGACCGACCTGGTGGCGCTGACCGGGGATGGGGACATCTGGATCTTCCTGGGAGACGGCCAGGGGTTCTTCACCCGTGAGACGGCGACCGGCATCCCGGCGTTCCCGGGGGCCTGCGCGGGCTACCACGTGCGGCTGGCCGACCTCGACGGCGACGGCAAGGACGAGATCGTGGCCGACTTCGCCGGCGAGGCGTCGCCGATGTTCGACCCCGACCGCTGCCCCTCCGGGGGCGGGATCCAGGCCTGGCACGTGGCGCCGGCCGGCGGGAGCCATTGAAAGACCGGTATGAAAAGAATCGCCGGGAGAGGCAAATTACCTCTTGACAGCCCGGCGGGACGCTCCTATAGTCCAGCAGCATAAAACATCGGAGAGGGCGGGGGGCGAAGCCTTCAGGCCCTCCGGTTGTGGCCGCTCACGGGCCGCAGGCAGGCAGTTGAGGCAGTGACGACTCCCGGGACGACAGTCGCCATGAAGGCTGACAAACGGGCCCGGATGTTATAGAGCTCGCAGCACTCTATACTTTGAACAGGAGGTGATTTCTTTTCCGAGGAGAGTGGAGAAACGGTTTGTCACGACGTTTCACATCGGTTCAGCTTCAGCAAAACTAACCTTAGGAGATTGTCTGTCATGAAGAAGACTGCACTGTGTCTCGCTCTCTTGGGCCTGCTAGCCCTGGGCGGCCAGGCGCTTGCTGTGATCTGCGCGATCGATGAGGTGCCGGCGGCCACGCTGCTGCTGCCCTACTTCGCCGTGGATTACACGTCCCCCGACGGGAGCGGGCAGAACACCCTGTTCTCGATCAACAACGCCTCGGCCACCGCGGTCCTGGCCCACGTCGTGGTCTGGTCCGACCTCTCGGTGCCGGTCCTCGACTTCAACGTCTACCTGACCGGCTACGACGTCCAGACGATCAACCTGTGGGACATCCTGGGGCGGGGCAACCTGCCC
>JBJMHA010000051.1:0-79350 GCA_045807625.1 Thermoanaerobaculia bacterium
ACCAGGCGCTTGGCCTTCTCGATCACCATCTCGGCCACCTGCACGTGGCGGGTGGCGGGCTCGTCGAAGGTCGAGGAGACGACCTCCCCCTGCACCGAGCGCTGCATGTCGGTGACCTCTTCCGGCCGCTCGTCGATGAGCAGCACGATGAGGATCGCCTCCGGATGGTTCTTCTCGACCGAGTGGGCGATCGACTGCAGCAGCATCGTCTTGCCGGTGCGCGGCGGCGCCACGATCAGGGCACGCTGCCCCTTGCCCATCGGGGTGGTGAGGTCCATCACCCGCGACGACATGTCGCCGCCGACCTCCAGCTTGATCCGCTCCTGCGGATAGAGCGGCGTCAGGTTGTCGAAGAAGATCTTGTTGCGGGCGACCTCGGGGTGCTCGAAGTTGACCGCCTCGACCTTGATGAGGGCGAAGTAGCGCTCCCCCTCCTTGGGCTGGCGGACTTGCCCGGAGATGGTGTCGCCGGTGCGCAGGTCGAAGCGCCGGATCTGGCTCGGGGAGACGTAGATGTCGTCCGGGCCGGGGAGGTAGTTGTACTCGGGGGCGCGCAGGAAGCCGAACCCGTCGGGGAGGCACTCGAGCACCCCCTCGGCGAAGATCAGGCCGCTCTTCTCGGTCTGCGCCTGGAGGATCTTGAAGATCAGCTCCTGCTTGCGCATGCCGGTAGCGCCTTCGACGCCCAGGTCCTTGCCGATCTGGGTGAGCTGGGAAATGCTCATCTCCTTGAGCGCCCGAATGTCGAGCGCCTCGATGTTTCCCTTCTCCACTTGATTCTGTTGCGATTTTGCCATGTCGTTCCTCTTCGTATCGCTGATCATCTCGTGCTCGCCTCGAGGTGGGGCGCGATCGCTCCCCAGAGCTCTTTGATCCCGCTTCCCGAGCGAGCGGAAACAGGGATGATGAGTGCTTCTTCCTTCAGATTCAGCACCTTCCGGATGTCGCGGACGACGTTCGCCCAGCGACCCCGGGAGATGCGGTCGATCTTGGTGGCGGCGACGAGCACCTCCGAGCTCAACCCGGACAGATACTCATACGCCTGCACGTCCAGCGGGGTTGCCCCCACGTTGCCGTCGACCATCAGCACCACCAGCGCGGGCGGCCGCTCCCGGAAGTACCCCTCGACCCGCGCCGCCCACTCCCGCCGCGCCTCCTTGCCGGCCTTGGCGTAGCCGTAGCCCGGCAGGTCGACGAAATAGAAGCGCCGGTTCACCAGGAAGTAGTTGACCGCCTGCGTCCGCCCCGGCGTGGAGCTGGTGCGGGCGAGCCCGTTCCTCCCCAGCAATCGGTTGAGCAGGCTCGACTTGCCGACGTTGGAGCGTCCGACGAAAGCGACTTCGGGACGCCCGTCGCGCAAGTAGTCCCCGCTCCCGTGAGCGGACCGGATGAATTCCGCGGTCTCGACCTTCACATGCCCCGCCTGAGCAGTGGGAGCCCGGGTTGCACCGGCAACGATCTTTTCAATCTGAATTCCCCGCCCCACCGCCGCGCCGGCTCTGGAGGCCGGCACGGCGGCGGGGCGTGGACAGCAAGGTCAGTCTCAATGGGCCAGGGAATCCGAGCCCACCGGAGAGTCGGGAGCCGTCTCGGCGAACTTCCCGTCCTTCTTCGGCAGCGGGACGATGGTGCCGTCCAGGGCCAGCCGCAGGACCTCGTCCATCGACTCGACCAGGTGGAACTCCATCGCCTCCCGCACCTCGGTGGGGATCTCCTCGACGTCCTTCTCGTTCTCCTTGGGGAGGATCACCTCGTTGATGCCGCCCCGGTAGGCGGCGAGCACCTTGTCCTTGATCCCGCCCACCGGCAGCACCTTGCCGCGCAGCGTGATCTCCCCGGTCATCGCCACGTCCTTGCGGACGGCGATCTTGGTCAAAGCGGACACCAGAGCGGTCGCCATCGTGATGCCGGCCGAGGGGCCGTCCTTCGGGATCGCTCCCTCCGGCACGTGGAGATGGACGTCCAGGCTCTCGTTGAAGTCCGGCTCGATGCCGAACAGGTGGGCGCGGCTGCGCAGGTACGACACCGCGGCGCGGGCCGACTCCTGCATCACGTCACCGAGCTTGCCGGTGAGCGTCAGCTTCCCCTTGCCCGGCATCAGGCCGACCTCGGTCTCCAGCAGCTCGCCGCCCACCTCGGTCCAGGCGAGGCCGGTGGCGACGCCGATCTCCGACTCCTCGTTCTTGCGGCGGGCGCGGAACTTGGCCTTGCCCAGCAGCTCGAAGACCATCTCCGGGGTGACGGCGAGGCTGAGCCCCGGGCCCTCCCGGACCACCCGCCGGGCGATCTTGCGGCAGATGGAGGCGATCTCGCGCTCCAGGCTGCGCACGCCCGCCTCACGGGTGTAGCTCTCGATGATCACCCGGATCGCCTCGGCGTCGAAGGAGATCTTCTCCGGCGACAGGCCGTGGTCCTTGAGCTGCCGCGGCACCAGGAACTGCTGGGCGATCGCCAGCTTCTCGTTCAGCGTATAGCCGGAGAGGCTGATCACCTCCATGCGGTCCTTGAGCGGCGGCGGGATCGAGTGCGTCACGTTGGCCGTGGCGATGAACATCACCTTCGACAGGTCATAGTCGACGTCGAGGTAGTGGTCCATGAAGGAGTCGTTCTGCTCGGGGTCGAGCACCTCCAGCAGCGCCGCCGACGGATCGCCCCGGAAGTCCATCGACATCTTGTCGACCTCGTCCAGGAGGAAGATCGGGTTGATCGTCCCCGCCTTGCGCATCATCTGGATGATCTGGCCGGGGAAGGCGCCGATGTAGGTCCGCCGGTGGCCGCGGATCTCCGCCTCGTCGCGCACGCCGCCGAGCGACAGGCGGACGAACTTGCGGCCCGTGGCCCGCGCGATCGACTTGGCGAGCGACGACTTGCCGACGCCCGGAGGGCCGACGAAGCAGATGATCGAGCTCTTGGTCTGGCCGATGAGCTGGCGCACGGCCAGGAACTCGAGGATGCGGTCCTTGATCTTCTCGAGGCCGTAATGGTCCTCGTTGAGCACCCGCTCGGCGTGGTCGAGGTCCTTGCGCTCCTTGCTCTTCTTGCGCCAGGGGACCGCCACCAGCCAGTCGATGTAGTTGCGCGAGACGGTGGCCTCGGCGGAGACCGGCGGCATCGCCTCCAGCCGCTTGAGCTCCTGCTCGGCCTTCTCCCGGACCTCCTTGGGGAGGCCGGCCTTCTCGATCTTCTCGCGCAGCTCGGTCAGCTCGTCGCCGCGGTCGTCCTTGCGCCCCAGCTCCTGATGGATGGCCTTGATCTTCTCGTTGAGGTAGTACTCCTTCTGGGCCTTCTCCATCTGCTTCTTGACCTTCACGTTGATCCGCTTGTCGATGTTGATCTTCTCGATCTCGACGTCGAGCAGGTCGTGAAGGCGCTGCAGGCGCTCATAGGGGTTGATCAGCTCGAGCAGCGACTGCTTCTCGGCGGTGGCCACCATCAGGTGGGCCGAGAGGATGTCGGCCACGCGGTCGGCGTCGTCGAGCTTGAGCGTCGACATCAGCCCCTCGAAGGCCAGGTGGTGGGACATCTTGGCGTACTGCTCGAAGGCGGAGAGCACCTTGGACATGTAGGTCCGCAGCTCCTCGCTCATCGGGTAGCTCACCTCGTAGGTCTCCACCTCGACGTTGAGGGCGCCGTCGGTCTCGGCGACGCTCAGGATCTTGCCGCGCTGCACCCCCTCGACCATCACCCGCACGTTGCCGTTGGGCAGCTTGAGGTTCTGGATCACCGTGGCGACCACGCCCGTGTCGCAGATGTCGTCGCGCAGGGGGTCGTCGATCCGGGGGTCCTTCTGGGCGGCCAGGAAGATCCGCTTGGTGGTGCCCGAGAGCGCCTGCTCCAAGGCCCGCACCGAGCTCTCGCGGCCCACGATGAACGGGGCCATCATGTGAGGGAAGACCACCATGTCCCGCAGGGGGACCAGCGGCAGGATCTCGCGCTTCTTGGTGACGAATGATGATGCAGCCATGTCGCTTGTGCTCGATTCTTCCTTGTTTAGCCTTCGTCAGCCGGCCTTCTTGTACAGCATGATCGGCTGGATCCGGCTCCCGACGACCTCCTCGTTGATGAGGATCTGCTTGACGTCCCGCTGCGAGGGGATGGTGTACATGAGGTCGAGCATCAGCTCTTCCAGGATGATGCGCAGGCCGCGCGCCCCGACGTTGCGCTTGAGCGCCTCGCGGGCGATCGCCTTGAGCGCCTCGTCCGTGAACTTCAGCTCCACTCCTTCGAACTCCAGGATGGTCTGATACTGCCGGATCAGGCTGTTCTTGGGCTCGTGGAGGATGCGCACCAGCGCCTCCTCGTCGAGCTCCTCCAGCGTCGCCACCACCGGCAGACGGCCGACGAACTCGGGGATCAGGCCGTACTTGATCAGGTCCTCGGGCAGGACGTGCTCCAGGAGCTGGCCCGTCTTCTTGTCGCGCTTCCCCTTGATGTCGGCGCCGAAGCCGAGCGACTTCTGGTTCAATCGGCGCTCGATGACCTCCTCGAGGCCCACGAAGGCGCCGCCGCAGATGAACAGGATGTTGGTCGTGTCGATCTGCAGGAACTCCTGGTGGGGGTGCTTGCGCCCGCCCTGCGGCGGCACGTTGCACTGCGTCCCCTCGAGGATCTTGAGCAGCGCCTGCTGCACCCCCTCGCCCGAGACGTCGCGGGTGATCGACGGGTTGTCGCTCTTGCGGCAGATCTTGTCGACCTCGTCGATATAGACGATGCCGCGCTGCGTCTTCTCCTTGTCGTTCCCCGACGCCTGGTAGAGCTTGAGGATGATGTTCTCGACGTCCTCGCCGACGTAGCCGGCCTCGGTGAGGGTGGTGGCGTCGGCGATCGTGAACGGCACCGAGAGCAGGCGCGCCAGCGTCTGGGCGAGCAGCGTCTTGCCCGTGCCGGTGGGGCCGATCAGCAGGATGTTCGACTTCTGGAGCTCGACCTCGCCGTGCGACTTCTCCGCGAAGTCGATCCGCTTGTAGTGGTTGTAGACCGCGACCGCCAGCTTCTTCTTCGCCTGTTCCTGGCCGATCACGTACTCGTCGAGGAGCGCCTTGATCTCCTTGGGCTTGGGGAGCGTCGTGTCCTGCTGCTGCTCGAGCATCCGGTCCTCGGCGATGATGTCGAGGCAGATGTCGACGCACTCATCGCAGATGAACACGGTAGGGCCAGCGATGAGCTTCTTGACCTCGCGCTGGCTCTTGTTGCAGAACGAGCACCTCAGGACTTCATCGCCGCTGTCTTTCTTCGGCATTTCTCCTCCGTTGTGACGGACGCTGACGAGGCTTTCCGTGATGCTAGGTGCGTTGCTCGGCGCCTGTCAACGTCTTGCCCAGTAGAACAGGCCCCGCGGCGGGGGGTATTTCACCTCCCCTGCCACATCACCGGCCCGACTCGGAGCTCCTTGCATCTACAGTGCCGCAAACCCCGAAAAAGGCGTCACCGGACGGCGACGGGCGCGGCCTCAGGCCGCCGCCGCATCATCACCCGGTCCGCCAATCCGTACTCGACCGCCTCTTTCGCTGCCAGTATCCTATCGCGTTCCGTGTCGCGATGGATCTCCTCTTTCGATTTTCCCGTGTGGTACGCCAGGATCTCGTCCAGCCGGTCGCGCATCATCAGCATGTCCTTGGCGTGGATCTCGATGTCCGACTGCTGCCCCTGGAGCCCCGAGATCAGCGGCTGGTGGATCAGCACCCGGCTGTTGGGCAGCAGCGTCCGCTTGCCCTTGGCGCCGGCCGCCATCAGCACCGCCGCCATCGAGGCGGCCTGCCCCACGCAGTAGGTGGCCACGTCCGGCTTGATGTACTGCATGGTGTCGTAGATCGCCATGCCGGCGCTCACCGAGCCGCCGGGGGAGTTGATGTAGAGCGAGATGTCCTTCTCCGGGTTCTCGGCCTCCAGGAAGAGCATCTGGGCGATGATCAGGCTCGCCTGGTCGTCGTCGACCGGACGGCCGAGGAAGATGATGTTGTCCTTGAGCAGGCGCGAGTAGATGTCGTAGGCGCGCTCGCCCCGGTTCGATTGCTCGACCACCATCGGAATCAGCATGCTGGGTCTCTCTCCTTCTTAGCCTCAAGTCAGCTCGGAGGCCGCGGGGGTCTCCTCGTCCGGCTCCCCGAGCAGGGTACGAATCGTCTTCTCGCGCCGGAGCTGCGAGCGCAGCGACGTCAGACGGCCGTCCTCGTCCAGCTTGCGGCGCAACACCGGTGTCGAAACCCCCTGTGTCCGAGCCAACATCGCCAGGGTGCGCTCGAATTCCTCTTCCGTGACGGCGATCTTCCGCTCGTCGGCCACGGCGTCGAGCAGCAGGCGGGCGTGCACCCGCTTCTCGGCCGTGGGGGTCATCTCGCCGGCGACCCCGTTCCAGTCGATCGGGGCCTTCTCGACGTTCACCCCCCGGCGCGCCAGGCTCTCGGCGTAGTCCTGCACCATCCCTTCGACCTCCCGGCGCACCACCCCCTGCGGCAGGTCGATCGGGTGGCGCTCGCGGAGCTGGTCGAGCAGGGCCTGGTGGCGCGCCTCGCGGCGCTGCTCGTCCTTCTGCTGGCGCAGGCGCCCGACCACCGCCTCGCGCATCGCGTCGAAGCTCTGGAATTCGGGGCTCACCTTGGCGGCGAAGGCGTCGTCGAGCGGCGGCAGGTCGCGCTCCTTGACCTCGTTGACCTTGACGCGGAACTGCTGCTCGTGCACCTCCGGGGCGCCCCCCTCCTCGGCCGGCGGGTGCTCGTGCCGGCGCTCGAAGGTGGTCTCCTGGCCGGCGGACATCCCCTGGAGGGCGAGCGTCAGCTCCTCCCAGACCTGGGGGTCGCCCACCTCGACCTGGATCGAGTCGGTGCGCTCCTCCGGGTGCTCCGGCGAGCCGAGCGTGGTGACGTCGACGGCCACCATGTCGCCGCGCGAGGCCGGACGGTCGACGGCGACCCACTCGGACATCTGCTTGCGGATGTTCTCGATGGTCTCCTCGATCTCCATCGTCCCGGGGTCGACCTCGGGATCGGGGAGGTTGAAGCCGTCGAGGTCGCGCAGGGCGATCTCCGGACGGGTCTCGACCGTGGCGGTGAAGGTCAGCGGCTCGCCGGGCTGGATCTCGGAGACCTCGTCCACCTCGGGGGGGAGCAGGGGCTCGATCGAGCTCTCGGCCTGCGCCTGCCGCCAGTAGCGGGGGAGCAGCCGCTCCTTGACCTCCTGGTCGATCTCCTTGGCGAACCGGCGGCGCACCAGCTCGGTGGGCACCTTGCCCTGGCGGAAGCCGGGCAGGCGCACCTTCTGGCCGTAGTCGCGCACCACACGCTGGGTTTCCGCCTCCACGGCGGGCGCCGGCACCTCGACCTTCAACTGTTTGCGGCAGGGCCCCACGTCCTGCAAGGAAAGCACAACGCTCATCCGGTGATCATCCTCATTGAATAGCCTCTTGGTCTTGGTGCGAAAGGGGGGACTCGAACCCCCAACCCGATCTCTCGGGACTAGATCCTAAGTCTAGCGCGTATACCAGTTCCGCCACTTTCGCGAGTGAGACCTCCTGAGCCAGGAGGGATGGGGGGTTAGGGGAGGTGGTGAGCCGCCTAGGAATCGAACCTAGAACCCGCAGATTAAGAGTCTGCTGCTCTGCCAGTTGAGCTAGCGGCCCGTTCGGTCTGGATCTTACTGCAAAGAGACGGACGGTGACAACGCCCCGGACGCAAGCCCGATCCTCCGTCCTCCTGTCCAACACTCGGATGTCTGCGCGCATTCCCGAGGGCCCCGAGCTTTCAACGTCCCGCTCCCGCACCCATCGTCAGCCACCCTGCACGAAGTGGACCACTTCCAGCCGGTCCCCCGCGTCCAGCCGCGTCTCGGCGAACCGGGCCCGCGGCACGAGGTCCCCGTTGCGCTCCACCGCCACCGTCCGCGGGTGCCGGCCGAGGCTGGCGACGAGGTCCGCCACCGTGGCTCCCTCCGGTACCCGGTGCGGCTCGCCGTTCAGCACGACCTCGAGGAAGGCGACGGCGGTTTCCACGACCTCTTTATATAACAGGTCAAGGGACCCAGGGACTGCGATCAGACGGATCCGACCGATCGGACCGATCCGTCCAATCCTGGGAGGGAGGGCGCCCCGCCCTACAGCAGGTGCTTCAGCTCCGCCCGCCCGATCGCGCTCACGGCGTTGATGATCAGCGCCGAGGTGCCGCGGCCGAGCTCGGGGATGTCGAAGCCGAGCGCCAGCAGCCCGCGGTCGTCGGTGCGCCCGTTGGCGAGCACGCGCGGCTCGACGACCGTCGAGATCATGCGCACCGAGACCTGGGTGTCCGCGACCGCCCGTCCGCTCTTGCTGGAGGTGGCCCGCAGGACCAGCGTGGCGCGCTGGCCGAGCCCGAGGTTGCGCTCCTCCTCCAGCAGCAGGACGAGCTGCTCCTGGTCGGCCTCGCTCGTCAGATACTCCAGGATCACCTGGTCGAGGGTCCGCTCGGGGGCCGCCGGCCGGGCGGGACGGGCGGCGATCGGCTCCATCGGCGTCTCCGGGGTCGCCGTGGCGGGCGTCGCGGGACGCGCCACCGTCTCGCCGCCGGAGAGGGCGCGGGCCACCGTCTCCCCCACGTCCGCGGGCACCGCCGGAGCGGGGGGCGCTGGAGCGGGGGGCGCCGCCAGGGGGCCCGAGGGGTGCCGCACGACCACCGGCTGCATGCCCGTCGGCGGCGTCGCCACCGCCACCGGACCGGTCGTGCGGCTGGCGCTGAGGGCGGCCAGCTTGCCGTCGAGCTTGCCATGGCGGATCGCCGCGATCATGGTCCGGTGCTGATGGTCCATGAAGGCGACGATGTCCTTCTCCTCCTTGCCCTCCGCGATCATCTCGGCATAGCTGGCCCGCTTGCTGGCCAGCACCTGGCCGCCCACGTAGACGAGGCTCTCGATGTACGGGTTCGAAACCCCCTTGTCCTCCGTCTGGACGTGGAAGACCACCTCGCCGTGGCGGACGTCGGTGTTATAGCCGGTGATCATGCGCGGGGCGCCACAGAGACAGACCTACTCTATAGTACGGACGAGAGGGATTCTAAGAACAGGGGGCCGGAGAATCAAGGAGCGCCCCAGCCCGTGGCCGGACGGCGTCAGGGAACGCCCGGAGCGGTCATCCCTTCGCGAGCGCCTCCAGAGAAGGAGCCGCGCCGGCCCGGAAGACAAATTCCGTGAGCTCCTCGATCGCAGCGATCGCGTCCACCCGCCGCCGGATCTCCTCGGGCAGAGGACCGAAGCGCTGCTCGAGGTCCCGCAAACAGACCTCACGGGCCTTGGCGAGAGCGCCCGCCTCCCCCTCCTGGAGCCCCTCCTGGAGCCCCTCCTGGAGCCCCTGCTGGAGCCCCTGCTGGAGCCCCTCTTGGAGCCCCTGCTGGAGCCCCTGCTGCAGGCCTTTCTGAAGGCCCTTCTGGAGCCCCTTTTCCATCCCCTCCCGCTCCCATCGGTCGGACCAGCTCATGGCGTTTTCGGCAAGCATCGACCTGACCTCCTCAAGCTCTGCAAGTTTCGGGAACCTCACTCCACGGACCCGCGAGGGGAGCAGGCCCCGCAGCACCCAGTCGGCGAACGACCGCCTCAGCTCCTCCAGACCCGGCTCCCGCAACCATTCCATCGCCGCCTCCAGGATCCGGTCGGCGTCCTCCGGACCTGGGCTCTTCTCCAGCCGGAACACCGCCGCCGCCAGGTTGCGCAACGGCTCCAGCTCCGAATCCGCCAGCCGCATCTCGTCCAGCAGGCAGTAGCGGAGGCGCGGCCGGTACCGCTCCAGGCCACCCGGGACCTCCTCGATCAGCTCCGAGATCTCCCGGGCGGCGCCCCAGGGCGCGTACCCATTATAGAGAACCAGCGGCAGGACGGGAGGCAGCTTGCCCGAACGGGTGACCTCCCCACGCTTGAGGAGGTCCTGATAGAGCAGCCCCAGGTAGACCATCATGCGCAGCGCCATCGAGGAGTCGACGGTCGACTGGAATTCCATCAGCAGGTAGACGTAGAGGACGCGGTCGCCTTTCCAGCGGAGCTTCCAGACGACGTCGCTCTCCCGGGGCATCAGATTGGGGGCGACGTAGTTGCCGGGGACCTTCTCCAGGGTGGAGAAGTCGAGATCCCGCACCCAGTCCTCGTGGACGAAGCCGCGGAGCAGGTCCTCGACCATCTCGGGATGAGAGAAAAGAAGCTTGTAGCCGCCATCGTGCTCCGCCACCGCCCCTCCGTTCGGCATGCCTGGAAAGAAAACGCGGCATTCTCACAGGGAAACGCCGGCGTCCGCAAGAGGCTCTGCAAGATCCCCCCGATTCGCGTACAATAGGCCTGCCCACCGAGCCTGCCCGGACCCTCCCCAGACAAATGGCGGGAGAGCAGGCCGACAGGGTGGTCCGGGAAACCGGGCCGCCTCCCGTGTTTGGAAAGGCGGGGCCAAGAGCCGGCGGCTCGGGGGTTGGATATTTCTATATGAGCCGCCTTACCGTTCTTCGCGACACCCCACCCGTGGGCCCAGCCTTCGCGGCCCCTCATCCTGTACCCGTTGAAGACTCCCGGCCCACGCGCCTGATCGACGCCTTCGGGCGGCGGCTCACCTATCTGCGGGTCTCCGTCACCGACCGCTGCAACCTGCGCTGCACCTACTGCCTGCCCGAGGACGCCGACTTCCCGTTCGGCGACCGCGACTTCCTCTCCCCTCAGGAGATCGAGACGATGGTGGGCGCCCTGGTGCGGCTCGGCATCCGGCGGGTGCGGCTGACCGGTGGCGAGCCGCTCGTCCGCAAGGACCTGCTGGAGATCGTCCGCCGGGTGAAGGCCATCCCCGGCCTGGAGAACCTCGCCCTCTCGACCAACGGCACCGGGCTCGCCCGCTTGGGGCCCGCGCTCAAGGCGGCGGGGGTCGACCGCGTCAACGTCAGCGTCGACAGCCTCGATCCGGACCGTTTCCGCGAGATCACCCGCCGGGGGGACCTGGAAGAGGTCTGGCGGGGGATCGAGGCGGCGCTCGCGGCCGGGCTCGATCCGGTCAAGCTCAACGCCGTGCTCCTCCAGAGCAACCGGGAGGACGTCGAGCGGCTGGCGGCCCTCACCCTCGGCCGGCCCCTCCACGTCCGCTTCATCGAGATGATGCCCACCGCCGTCAACGAGCATCTCCAGCCGGGGGCCTTCGTCTCCGCGGACGACGCCCACGCCCGCCTGGAGGAGCGCTTCGGGCCGCTGATCCCCACCGAGGTGGGCCCGCGCACCGGCCCGGCCAAGGCCTTCCGCTTCCGGGACGCCGTGGGCACGGTCGGCTTCATCACCCCGCTCTCCCACACCTTCTGCGCCGACTGCAACCGTCTGCGCCTGACCTCGCGCGGCGAGCTCCGCCTCTGCCTCTTCGCCGACCGCGTCCACCCGCTCCGGCCCCTCCTCGGCGCCGCGGACCCGGACGCCGCCCTGGAAGACGAGATCCTGCGCGTCCTCCAGGACAAGCCCGCCGAGCACCGGCTCACCCAGGGGAATTACGGCAACCTGGTGAGCTTCATGCAGATCGGCGGCTGA
This sequence comes from Thermoanaerobaculia bacterium, assembly GCA_045807625.1. GTDB lineage: Bacteria > Acidobacteriota > Thermoanaerobaculia > Multivoradales > UBA5704 > DATARR01. The sequence goes on from JBJMHA010000051.1 coordinate 11,500, forward strand.
TCTCCTCGCCCTCGGCTCGCTTCTCACGACTTCTAGCACCTTCGAATTTAGTCATCATCAGAGCCATCCATCCCGGATCGCTCGGAGTCGTTCCGCAGGAGGAGCTTCATGAGTCATTGGAGGAGATTGAGCGAGAGGCGGCGCGCGTTCTATCTGACCCTGGTCATCCTGGTCCTGGCGACGTCCACGTGGGCCGCCCGGACCCCCGCCTTCCGAACGGCGGCGACAACCGTCTCGGACGAGCCGTCCGCGGCCGCCAGCCTGAAGGCGCCGCTGCCGCCGCCGGCCGACGTCTTCATCCAGAAGACGGCCGCGTTCCCGCAGGTGGGCAACGCCTTGGTCATGGTCCAGCTCGCGTCCAAGGACCTGGCCGCCAAGCAGGCGGACGGCACGCGGTCTTTCGTCACCCTGGGCGACCTGGGGCATCAGGTGATCCTGCGGGACGACGGCCTGCAAGGGGACGCCACGGCCGGCGACGGCCTCTTCACCGCCATCGCCACGGTGGACGAGGACGACCTCGCGGCGCGCGCCCAGTCCGATGAGGACGCGTTGAAGGCCGGAGCGGGCTCGGTCCCGCAGTTCAGCGGCCGCACCCTCACGGGCCAGCGGGCCCAGGCCGCCTTCGACCTCGCCGGCTTCCAGGCGGGCAAGGCTGTGCGGTTCAACCCGGCGGTCATTCAGGTCCTGCCCGCCCCGACCACGGCCAACCAGCCCAACCAGTTCGCCGAGAGGTCGCTGATGATCCGCGATCCCGGCGTGGTGACCGACCCCAACCGCACCGTCGACCCCTGCACCGGGGCCGGCAACCCGTTCGGCGTCTGGACCTTCAACCACCTGATCACCGAGATGGCGAACCAGCCGGCGAGCGGCATCGACCCCTCGGTCTTCGCCGAGAACTGGCTGCAGAACTGGACCGCCAACCAGACGATCAACTCGTTCCCGGTGCCCAGCCGGCTCCAGATGCAGTCGATCATCAACCAGTGGCGGACCGAGAGCGGCGGCGGCAAGCTCGACCTCACCAAGGCGCCGTTGCGGCTGCTGGCCATCGTCTCCCGCGTCGACCTGCGGCGGACGACCGGGGGCGGCGGCGGCTACTCGGGCAACGCCACCGGCAACTTCCTCGACGCGGGCGAGGCCCGCTTCATCTTCGGCTTCGTCCTCCGGCCCGGCTGGACCCTCCAGGGCGGCTATGCCAGCGGCGGCGCCCCGGTGATCAACGCCAACGGCTGCCAGGCCCTCCCCTTCTCGGTGATCTTCGAGTACCGGGTGCCCAAGTGCCACTGCGAGGCCGTCCGGGCGTGGGCCCAGGCCTGGGTCGACCTGAGCAACTTCGTGCCGGGCACGGCGGCCTACAACAGCCGTCTCGAGCTGCTCACCGAGCAGTTCGTGCGGGCCAACGCCAACCCCGCCCGCCCGAACGGCAGCGCCATCGGGCAGATCCGCTCGAACGAGATCGCGCTGCAGGCCCCCTGGCAGCTCCGGGAGTTCCAGCTCACCCAGTTCCCTTGGAGCCTGCTCAACGAGACCACGACGAACGACACGGCCGACGACAGCTTCAACAACACCCCGGTCTTCACCAACTGGGTCCTCGGTAACATCGTCCCCCCGCTGGTGCCGCCCAACTTCGATCAGGCGGTCCCGCCGGTGCCGCTGATCTTCAGCGGCGGCAGCTTCCAGGGCGCCCGTCCCGAGGCCCCCGGCCCGGGCTTCTTCTGGAACGGGCCCGGGCTGAACCTGGCGAACCTGCCCGAGAACTGGGGCCGCCACCGGGCCTCGCTGAATTCCTGCAACGGCTGCCACACCGGGGAGACCAGCACCCGCTTCGTACACGTCGATCCGGCCTCCCCCGTCCTGCCGGCAGCCCTCTCGGGCTTCCTGACCGGGATCACCGTCAACGACCCCGCCTTCGGGTCTCCGGCGCGGAGCTTCAACGACCTCACCCGCCGCGAGGCGGACATCAAGCTGGTGGCGAAGATGAGCTGCATCGACTTCCGTCCCGTCAACGTCGCCGCCGTCCAGGCGTCGCTGCAGTCCACCGGGCGGCTCCCCGACGACCTGTTCGCGGGCGCGCCGCCAGTCATCCCCGAGGAATTCCTCTCGGTCGGCATCGACGACATGAAGAGGAACGTGATCCTCCAGGTCCACTGACCCTGCTCCAGGCCGGGCGGAGCTCCTCCGCCCGGCCCCCTTTCCTCATCCCTTCACGGCGCCAGCGCCCGCGTGGGCTCCACCCGCGCCGCCCGCTTCGCCGGCAGCCAGCTCGCCAGCAGGGCCGCCGCGGCCAGGACCAGGACCACTCCGGCGATGGTCGCCGGATCGGTCGCGCTCACCTCGAAGAGCAGGCCGGCGAGGGCCCGGCCGGCCGCCGCCGCCCCCGCCAGCCCCACGGCCAGGCCCAGCAGCACCGGCCGCATCGCCTGCCAGACCACTAGGGAGAGCACCCTCCCCTCGGTCGCGCCGAGCGCCATGCGGACCCCGATCTCCTGGGTCCGCTGGCTCACGAAGTAGGCGATCACGCCGTAGATCCCCACCACGGCGAGCAGCAGGCCGATCACCCCCAGAGCGGTCAGCAGCAGCATGTTGAAGCGGGTGGTCGCCGACAGGGAGGAGCGGATCTCCTCCATGGTCAGCAGGTCGAAGACCGGCAGCCGGGGGTCGGCCGCGAGAACCGCCCGGCGTACCTCCCCGGCCACCGCCGCCGGATCGCCGGCCGCCCGCACCACCAGGGCCACCGACAGCTCGTGCTCCCCCAGGAGGTCGGAATTGGCCTGCTCCAGCGGCAGGTAGACCTCGGGCCGCGTCTCGTCCGCGAGGTCCCCCTGCCGGATGTCCCCCGCCACCCCGACGACCTCCATCCAGACCGGCCCCTTGTCGTCGCGCCAGTAGGCGAGCCGATGCCCAAGCACCTCCTCGCTCCCCCAGGCCAGGCGGGCCAGCTTGCGGTTGACGACCGCCACGTACGGCGCGCCGGCGCGGTCGCGGGCGGTGAAATCCCGGCCTCGCAGGAGGGGGATGCGCAGCGTGGCGAAGTATCCGGCCGTGACCTGCCGGGTGTTGCCGATCAGCCGCTCCTCCTCCGGCACGTCGAGCCCCTCGACGTCGAGCGTGGAGGCGCTGTTGCTCCGCGACAGCGGCAGGATCGACGCCGCGGCGGCCGAGGCCACCCCCGGGATCCGCGCCGCCCGGTCGACCGCCTCCAGCACGGTCCTCACCGCCCGGTCCGGAGCTGGATAATCGGCGTAGGGGAGCGAGAGCTGGGCCGTCAGCAGGCCCGAGGGATCGAAGCCGACCTCGACCTCCTGGAGGCGGACAGCGCTACGGATCAGCAGCCCGGCGCCGGCCAGCAGCACGAGCGCCAGCGCCACCTCGGCCACCAGCAGGCCGGTGCGTACCCGGTCGCGCGGCGAGCTGACCGACCTACCTCCTTCCTTCAACATGCTCTGCAGGTCCGGCCGGGCGGTCCGCAGCGCCGGCACCAGCCCGAAGAGGAGGCTGGCGGCGAGCGCCACCCCCAGGGCGAAGGCGAGCGCCGCGCCGTCGATCCCCGCCGTGGCCAGCCGGGGGACGCCGGCCGGGCTGATCGCCTTGAGGAAACGGACGCCGGCATAGGCCAGCCCCAACCCGGCCACGCCGCCGGCCAGCCCCAGGACCAGGCTCTCGGTGAGGAGCTGGCGGACGATCCGCCCGCGGCCGGCCCCGAGGGCGGCGCGCACGGCGATCTCCCGCGCCCGCACCCCACCCCGCGCCAGCAGCAGGTTGGCCACGTTGACGCAGGCGATCAGCAGCACGCAGCCGACCGCTCCGAGCAAGATCAGCAACCGCCGCCGGTAGCCGCCCAAGAGGCGGTCCAGGAACGGCTCCAGGCGCGTCCCCTGCCCCCGCCGGGAGGGCTGGTCGAGCGGCTCCAGCCGCTTGCCGATCGCCGCCACCTCCGCCTCCGCCGCCGCCTGGGAGACGCCGGGCCGCAGCCGGCCGGTCACCCGCAGATAGCAGTTGCCGAAGTTGGCCGCCTGCTCCGGGGTTAAGGCGACCGGCACCCAGAGCCGGGAATCGACCGCGCGCAGCTCGAAGGAGGCCGGCAGGACGCCGATCACCTCATAGGGAATGCCGTTGAGCCGGAAGCTGCGGCCCAGGACCTTGGGATCGGCGGCGAAGCGCTCGCGCCAGAGGCGGTCGGAGAGCACCACCACGCGGTCCCGCCCGGGGCGGTCCTCGGCGGTGGAGAAGACCCGCCCCAGCTCCGGCTTGACGCCGAACGCCTCGAAGTAGCCCGCCGAGACCCGGTCGCCGAGGATCCGCTCGGGCGGGCCGTCGCCGGTCAGGTTGAAGCTGGACGTCCAGGAGGCGGCGAGCGCGGAGAAGGAGCGCGCCTCGCGGAAGCCCAGGAAGCTGGCGGCGGAGAGCGAGCGGTCCTCCCCGTGCTCGGTCCGCCAGAGCTGGACGATCCGCTCGGGGTGGGGGAACGGCAGCGGCTTCAGCACCACCGCGTGGAGCAGGCTGAAGATCGCCGTGGTGGCGCCCACCCCCAGGGCCAGCGTGAGGACCGCGATCAGCGCGAAGACCGGCGCCTTGCGGAGCTGGCGCAGGGCGAAGACGGCGTCCTGCCGCAGCTCGGCGGCGACCTCGGTCCATCGCCGCCCCCGCGCCGTCTGGCGGCCGATCTCCCGGCAGCGTTGCCGCACCGCCTCCATCTCGCCGAAGCGGCGGAGGGCCTCCTCGCGGGCGGCCCCCGACTCCAGCCCGTTCTCCTCGATCAGCTCGCGCGCCCGCATCTCCAGATGGAACGCGATCTCGTCCTCCACGTCCTGCTCGACCGTGCCGCCCCGCAGGTGGAGGCGGAAAGCCCGGCGCCAGCTCGCCATGCCGTCCCCTCCTCAAGCGCCCGCGGCGTGGAGCACCCTGCCCACGGCCTCGGCGTAGCGTTGCCAGGATTCCGACTCGGCGTGGAGCTGGCGGCGCCCTTCGCCGGTGAGCCGGTAGAACTTCGCCCGCCGGTTGTTCTCGGAGATCCCCCACTCCGCCTCGATCCACCCCCGCTGCTCCATCCGGTGGAGCGCCGGATAGAGTGCCCCCTCCTCGATACGCAGCGCGTCGCCGGTCTGGTGGGCGATCCACCGCGCCACTGCATAGCCGTGGAGCGGCCCCCAGGAGAGGGTCTTGAGGATCAGGACGTCGAGCGTCCCTTGCAGCAGGTCCATCTTGGCCATCGGATTCCCCTAAGCTGTCCAGGGGAGAGAGTAAATTGATTCCCCTAAGGCGTCAAGGGGAATCGCCAAGGGACAGCAGGGACAACAGGACGACAGGGACATCAGAAGATCACCCATCGGATTTTTCTGTCCCTGTTGTCCCTGGAGTCCCTGCTGTCCCTGTTTTTCTGCCTGCCGCGCTGCCTCCTGCCACCCTCGCTATACTTCTTCCATGAGAGCCGTCGCCGACGACCTCCGCCGCGAGGACCGCGAGGCCTTCGCCAAGCTGCCGCTGGAGGAGCGCGTCCGTCGCGTCTTCGAAATGGGCGAGATCGGCCTGGAGGCCTTCCGGCAGGCCCAGGGAGTCGATCGCCGCACCGCCATCCGCCTCCTCCAGCGCCACCGCCAAGCGGGACGCCAGCCTTCCAAGTGCATGGAGGAACTCATCGGGTGAGCCTGCTCTCGGCTTAGCCCCCCGGTGGACGCTTCCCCCGTCTCATGGGAGAATACGCCGCGATGTCCTGCCCGGGCGCACCCGGCCCGGAGCCCAAATCCCGCAAATCCTGAGGAGAGGAGACAATATGGCTGAGCCCACTGTCGCGGAGCCGACGACCGAGCAGCGCACCCTGGTCCACTTTGAGGTACGGGACGGGGTGGCCTATCTCACCCTGGACGATCCCCCGGCCAACACCTACACCCACGAGATGATGCGCCAGCTCGACGACGCCATCCTGCGCGCGCGCTTCGACAAGGACGTCTACGTGATCGTGATCAAGGGCGAGGGGGACAAGTTCTTCTGCGCCGGCGCCAACATCAACATGCTGAAGTCGTCCGACCCCTACTTCAAGTACTACTTCTGCCTGCACGCCAACGAGACGCTGAACCGGCTGGAGCAGACCCCCAAGCTGGTGATCGCGGCCCTCGAGGGGCACACGGTCGGCGGCGGCCTCGAGATCGCCATGGCGGCGGACATTCTGATCGCCAAGAAGGGCAGCGGCAAGGTCGGCCTCCCCGAGGTCTCCCTCGGCGTGCTGCCGGGCACCGGCGGCACCCAGCGCCTGGCCCGCCGCGTCGGCAAGAGCCTGTCGATCGACCTCATGGTCACCGGCCGCCTGATCGACTTCGAGGAGGCGATGCGGATCGGCATTGTCAATTACATCTACGAGGCGGACAACTTCCTCGGCCAGATCCACGAGTACGCCAAGCAGTTCTGCCCGCCGAACAAGGCGGCCAAGGCGGTCGGCAGGATCAAGCGCTCCGTGCAGTCCGGCGCCGAGGTCCCCTTCGAGAGCGGCCTCGCCATCGAGCGCGAGCTCCAGCAGCAGCTCTTCGAGAGCCCCGACGCTCGCGAGGGCCTCGACGCCTACATCTCGAAGCGCAAGCCGGAATTCCGGGGGTATTGAGGCTCACCACCCTCGTGAGAGGGAATAGGGTTTTGTTTTCTCAGAGGGCGGGGCTTGTCCCCGCCTTCGCCCTGGAAGGGCGGATATTCACCAGCCTGGGGTTTCAACCCCAGGCGAGACGCGGCCCCGCCACCCCACCTGGGGTTGAAACCCCAGGCTGGTGAATATCCGCCCCTGCGGGGCGGGTGAAAATGTGTGTGATCCTGGGTGAGGGCTCCAGAAAGGAAACACCGCTTGGCCAACGACACCGACATCGTCCTCGCCGCCCCCGTGCGCACCCCAATCGGGAAGTTCGGCGGAGCTCTCTCGACCTTGACGGCGGCCGACCTCGGCACCGCCGCGGCCCAGGCCGCGCTGGAGCGCGCCGGGCTCGACCCGTCCAACGTCGACCAGGTGATCTTCGGCCATGGCCGGCAGGCCGGCGGCGGACCGAACACGGCGCGGCAGATCGCCTTCCGGGCCGGCGTGCCGGTGGACCGGCCGGCGTTCACGGTCAACCAGGCCTGCGCCTCGGGGCTCCAGTCGATTCTCTCGGCGGCGCGCACCATCCTGACCGGCGAGGCGAAGGTGGTGCTCGCGGGCGGCACCGAGAGCATGTCCAACACCCCCTACCTCCTCCCCCGCGCCCGCTGGGGATACCGGATGGGGCACGCCGAGATCGTCGACGGCATGTACCAGGACGGCTTCAACGATCCGCTCTCGAAGCTGGTGATGGGCGAGACCGCCGAGGAGCTCGCCGCCGAGATGGGGATCGACCGTGCCGCCTCCGACGCCTATGCCCTGGAGAGCCAGCTCCGCTGCGAGCGGGCGCGGAATTCGGGCCGCTTCGACAGCGAGATCGTCCCCGTCAAGGTCGCCGGCAAGAAGGAGGAGGTCACGGTCGAGCGCGACGAGCACCCCCGTGACGGCATGACGCTGGAGGCGATGAACAAGCTGCCGGCCGTCTTCCGCAAGGGGGGTGTGGTCAGCGCCGGCAATGCTTCCGGGATCACGGACGGCGCCGCGGCGATCGTGGTGGCCTCGCGGGCCGCGGCCCGGGAGCTCGGGCTCCCGGTGGTGGCCCGGCTGGTGGGCTGGGAGGTGGTCGGCGTCGATCCGCGCATCATGGGGATCGGCCCGGTGCCCGCCGTCCGCAGGCTGCTGGAGAAGACCGGCCTCGACCAGGGGGCGATCGAGGAGGTCGAGCTCAACGAGGCCTTCGCCGCCCAGGTGCTCGCCTGCAACCAGGAGCTGGCCTTCGACGGCGCCCGGCTGAACCCGGACGGCGGCGCCATCGCCCTTGGGCACCCGATCGGCGCCACCGGCACGCGCATCCTGGTCACCCTCCTCCACGGCATGGAGAAGCGGGGGCTGGAGCGGGGCATCGCCACCCTCTGCGTCTCCGGCGGCATGGGGGTCGCGGCGCTGGTCGAGCGGGAGGCCGCCGCATGAGCGGATCGACCCGAAAAATCCTGGTCTCGACCGATACGGACGAGCGGGTCGCCCCCTACCTGGAGGCGCTGGCCGCGGTGGGTGTCCCCGAGGAGGCGCTCCAGGTGGTGAGCCCGGATCTGGAGATCCCGCTCCGTGATCTCGCTGCCCAGGCCGTGGCGCTCGTCCTCTGCGGCGGCCTCGACGTCCATCCCGCGCGCTACGGCGAGGCGATCCGCCCCGACGCCGAGGTCGAGCTCAACGTCGAGCGTGACGAGCTCGAGTGGAGCCTCGTCGACCTCGCCCGCGAGCGCCGGCTCCCCGTCTGGGGAATCTGCCGGGGCCTCCAGGTGCTCAACGTCTACCTCGGCGGCTCGCTCTGGCAGGACCTGCCGACCCAGGCCCCCAGCCCGATCGACCACAGCCAGACGGAGGCCCCGGACCTCCTCGCCCACCCGGTCGAGGTGATCGCTCCGGACGCGCCGATCGGCGAGCGGCTCACCCGGGATATCCCTCTGGTCAACAGCCGCCACCACCAGGCGGTCCGCAACCTGGCGGATGGCTTCCTGCCGGTGGCCCTCTCGCCGGACGGCCTGGTCGAGGCGGCCGTGCTCGACCGTGGCAACTGGTGGGTGCGCACCGTCCAGTGGCACCCCGAGAACCTGGTCGCCCTGCCCGAGCAGCGGTCCCTCTGGATCGACTTCGTCCGCGCCGCCGGGTTCGCAGAGCCATGAGCCCCGATACTGTCCCCGATACCGTCCACCTCCACCGCGACTCCCGCGTCGCCACCCTCACGATCGACCGCCCGCCGCTCAACGTCCTGGACATCCCGACGATCGACCTCCTGGGCGAGCGGATCGCCGAGCTGGCGGCCGATCCCGAGATCCTGGTGATCGTCCTCCGGGGGCATGGCGAACGGGCCTTCTCCGCCGGGGTGGCCGTGCAGGACCACACGCCGGACCGGGTCGGCCCCATGCTCGACAGCCTGCACGGCACCATCCGCCGGCTGCGGGATCTGGACGCTATTACGATCGCCGCCGTCCACGGCCACTGTCTGGGAGGGGGGATGGAGCTGGCGATGGCCTGCGACCTGATGATCGCGAGCGACGACGCCCGCTTCGCCCAGCCGGAGATCGAGCTCGGCTGCTTTCCGCCGGTCGCCTCGGCGCTCCTGCCTTCCAGGATCGGCGCCGGTCTCACGCTCGACCTCGCCCTCACTGGCCGGACGCTCACCTCCGAGGAGGCCGAGCGCCTGGGGCTGGTGACCCGGCGGGTCCTGGTGGGCAGGCTGGACCACTGCGTCCACGAAATCGCCGAGCAGATCGCGTCGAGGAGCGCGCCCGTGGTGCGCCTCGCCAAGAAGGCCGTCCGCGCCGGCCGGGACCTCCCCTTCCCGCAGGCGCTCGCCGAGACGGAGCGCATCTACAAGGAAGAGCTGCTGCCGCTGGAGGACGTGGCCGAGGGGGCCGCCGCGTTCCTGGAGAAGCGGCGGCCGGAGTGGAAGCACCGGTAACTCCGCTATGATCCCCCCGTCCGGAGACCGGCCCACCCCGGCCGCCTCCGGCCCAACCCTCGATTCCCATCGATTCTGGAGGAGATTCGCGATGCCTGAGACCATCCTGGTGGAGCGCGAAGGGCGCGTCGCCATCCTGACCGTCAACCGCCCCGACAAGCTGAACGCCCTGAACGACCAGGTGCGCAACGACATGCTGGAGATCCTCGGCCAGATCGAGCACGACGACGGGGTCGGGGTGGTCGTCCTCACCGGCGCCGGCGAGAAGTCGTTCATCGCCGGGGCGGACATCGGCGAGTTCGCCGGCCGCACCCCCTTCGACCAGCGCCACGCCATGCGCAGCCCGCGGATCTTCGACGTCATGGCGAGCTTCCCCAAGCCGGTGATCGCCATGATCAACGGCTTCTGCCTGGGCGGCGGCTGCGAGCTGGCCATGTCCTGCGACATCCGCATCGCCTCGGAGAAGGCCCGCTTCGGCCAGCCGGAGATCAACCTCGGGCTGATCCCGGGCGGCGGCGGCACCCAGCGCCTGCCGCGCCTGGTGGGCACGGGGCACGCCATGCGGCTGATCCTCAGCGGCGACATGATCCCCGCCGCCGAGGCCCAGTCGATCGGCCTCGTCGAGCTGGTGGTGCCGGCCGAGGAGCTACGGGCCAAGACCCTGGAGCTGGCCAACAAGATCGCCGGCAAGAGCCCGCTCACCCTCAAGGTCGCCAAGGAGGCGCTGCGGGCCAGCGAGCGGCTGTCGATCGAGGACGGCATCTCCTACGAGCGCGACCTCTTCTGCCTCTGCTTCTCCTCCGCCGACAAGGAGGAGGGGGTGAAGGCGTTCCTGGAAAAGCGGCCGGCCCAGTGGACGGGGCGCTAGCATCATGGCCGCCCCGCACGCCGACCTGCTGTCTCTGCGCTCCGAGTTTCCCATCCTGGAGCACACGACCTACCTGATCAACAACTCGCTGGGGGCGATGCCGCGCGCCGTCCATGACGAGATGGAGGCCTTCGCCAACGCCTGGGGGAAGCGCGGAGTGCGGGCCTGGGGCGAGGGGTGGTGGGAGATGTCGGCGGAGACCGGCGACCTGCTGGCGCCGCTGCTCGGCGTCCGACCCGGCGCGGTCTCCATGCACCAGAACGTCTCGGTGGCGGCGGCGATCTTCCTCTCCTGCATCGACTACCCGGCGGAGCGGAACAAGATCGTCTACACCGCGCTGAACTTCCCCAACGTCATGTACATCCTGGACGGGGAGCGCCGGAAGGGGGCGGAGATCGTCACCGTGCCGTCGGACGACGGCATCGGCGTCCCCACCGAGCGGCTGCTGGCGGCCATCGACGAACGGACGCGGCTGGTGCCGATCTCCCACACCCTCTTCCGCAGCGCCTTCGTGCAGGACGCCGAGGCGATCGCCCGCCGCTGCCGCGAGGTGGGGGCGATCCTGCTGCTCGACGTCTATCAGTCGACGGGCGCGGTGCCGCTGGAGCTGGAGGCCTGGGGGGTGCACGCCGCGATGGGCGGCTCGGTCAAGTGGCTCTGCGGCGGCCCGGGCGCCGGCTACCTGTGGGTGAACCCGGAGATCGCCGGCTCGCTGCGGCCGGCCTTCGTCGGCTGGCAGGCGGACGAGGAGCCCTTCGCCTTCCGTCCCGGCCCGATCCGCTACCGCGAGGAGCCGGCCTGGCGCTTTCTCACCGGCACGCCGAACGTCCCGGCCCTCTACGCCTGCCGTCCCGGCTACAAGATCGTGGCGGGCGTGGGCCAGAAGAAGATCCGCGAGCGCTCCCTGGCCCTCACCGACTACCTGATCGCGCTCGCCAAGGAGGCCGGCTTCGAGATCCGCACCCCGCGCGATTATAAGCACCGGGGGGGCACGGTCTCGGTCTTCCATCCCGACGCCGAGCGCCTCTGCCACGAGCTGATCGCCCGCGAGATCCTGTGCGACTTCCGGCCCAACGCGGGCATCCGCCTCTCCCCGCACTTCTTCAACACCGAGGAGGAGCTGGAGCACGCGGTGGCCACGCTCAAGGAGCTGGCGGGGCGGTAATCATGAATTCCGTAGGGGCGGCCACATAGGGCCGCCCCTGCGAAGAACGCGGCAAGTCCGGTTTTTCGTCCTAATCAATACGGAGACTCATCATGAAGAGAGGAATTTTCGCGATGCTGGCCCTGGCTCTCCTCTGCGCCGGACCGGCGATGGCACAGCAGGCTCAGGGAGAGGACGCGGCGGCCAAACGGCGGGACATCCGGCATTTGCTGGAGGTGACCGGGTCCGCCCAACTCGGCCAGCAGATCCTCGGGCAGATGATCGAGACGTTCAAGAAGGCGAGCCCGGAGGTGCCCGAGTCCTTCTGGAACGAGATGATGAAAGACCTCGATTCCACGACCATGATCGACCTGATCGTGCCGATCTACGAGAAGCACCTGACCCACGAGGACATCAAGGGGCTGATCGCGTTCTATGAGAGCCCGCTCGGCCGCAAGGTAACCAACATGCTGCCGGTGATCGCCCAGGAGTCCATGCAGGCGGGCCAGCAGTGGGGGATGGATGTCGCCCGGCGGGTCCAGCAGCGGCTGGAGCAACGGAAGAAGGACCCGAAGGGGAAGTAGCCGGAGAGGTGTTACTCTTTCCCCATGAAGCCCGAGGTGGATGAGGTCGTTCGACAAGCCCTGAAGCTGGACGAGCACGACCGTGCCGAGGTGGCGGCCCGGCTGCTCGACAGCCTGGAGCAGGAGGACGCGGAGGAGGAAGACGCCTGGGTGGCCGAGCTCGAGCGCCGTGCCGTGGAGCTCGAATCCGGAGCGGTCCAGGGGATTGCCTGGGAGGATCTCCGGGAAAGGCTCGTGCACGGACGACTGGTTTCATAGGACCGCTGACGATCCCTCCAGGCGGTGAGGGGACTCCCGATCTCCCTTCGTTCTTTAGCAAGGCGAGGCAACGGTTGCCCGTCACTCGAAATGAAGGAGATCCCCGTGAAGAAGACCGCTCCCAAGAAAATGACCCTCTCCCGCGAGACGCTGGGCATCCTGCACGACAAGGACATGAAGGCGATCCTCGGCGGCGGCGACGTGCCCGACACCAGCGATTCCAAGAACGCCTGCTGCGCGAACAAGTAAGCGGCGCTCGCCCGCCAGGAACGGAGATTCCGGGCGGGCTACACGTGATTCAGCAACATCAGCTCATAAGGGTGCGGCTCCAGGTACGCCTGCCCCTGGAGGTAGTCCGCCCCCTGCCGCCGCACGTGATGGCGGATCAGGGTGAGGGGGACGATCAGCGGCACCAGCCCCAGACGGTAGCGCTCGATCGTCTCGGCCAGCTCGGCGCGGTCCGCGGGGTCCAGGGCGTCCGAGACGAAGCCCGCGAGGTGCTGGAGCACGTTGGTGTGGCCGCGCCGGGTGGCCGGCCGGCCCAGGACCTCCGTCAACCCCTGCCGGTAGGCGGCGGCGAGATCTCCAATCGGCGTCTCCTTCCCTGAATCCCCCAGCAGACGGCCGAGGCGGCGCATGCCGTTCTGGTTGCGCGCCATCAGCAGGAGCTTGTGGCGCTCGTGGAAGCGCATCAGGGAGGCGCGGGTCCACCCCTCCCTCTCCCCTTCCCGCCAGCGATGGTGGATGAACACCCGGGCGATGAAATTCTCCCGCAGCAGCGGATCGTTGAGCCTTCCCTCCTCCTCGACCGGCAGGTCCGGCAGGAGGACGATCAACGCCTCGGCGAACATCCCCCGGCCGTCCTTCGACGGGGCCCCCTCCCGGTCGGGATAGACCTTGACCCGCTCCATGCCGCAGCTCGGGGAATCCTTCTTGAGCACGTAGCCGTCGAGATCCATCGCCGCCAGCGCGGCCACCCGCCTCTCGGCCCACCAGCGCATGGCGTCCGTGTAGTCCCCGCCCGTGTTGGGCATGACGAGACGGATCTCCTCCCCCCGCCGCTCCAGCCGGATCGGCGGCCGGGGGGTGCCCATCCCGATCTCCACCTCGGGGCAGACCGCCACCCACTCCACATAGCGGCCAAAGGTGTCGGCGAGGAAGGCGTCCCGCTTGTGGCCGCCGTTGTAGCGCACCTCCTGGCCGAGCAGGCAGGCGGAGACGCCGACGCGGAGCTTGGGAGGATCGGGGGCGGACATTGTCTATATATAGCGCAGGCATCCTCCGAAATGGGCCCCGGGGCGGTACAATCCCAAGCGGACCGGCCGATCGCCGGCCCTGAGGAGATCCATGCAACCGATCATCACCAGTCACCAGCAGGAGCTCCTCGAGCTTTGTGAGCGCTTCGGCGTCCGCCGGCTGGAGGTGTTTGGATCGGCGGCCGGCGAGCGGTTTGATCCTTCCCACAGTGACCTCGATTTCCTCGTCGACTTCAGGCCCGCGCTTCCCGGCGAGCTGGCGGACCGCTACTTCGGCCTGCTGGAAGCGCTGGAATGGCTGTTCGGCCGGCCGGTCGATCTGGTGATGACCGCCGCGATCAAGAACCCCTATTTCCTGCAGGGGATCGAACCGTCGAGAACGCTTCTCTATGCGGCTTGAAGCCCGGAAGTACCTGTTCGACATGCAGCAGGCCGCCGAGCTCATCGCCCAATTCACCGAGAGCCGCACGTTCGAGGATTACGCCGCCGACCCCATGCTCCGCTCGGCCGTGGAGCGCCAGTTCGAGATCCTGGGCGAGGCGCTCGGCAAGCTCAAGAAATCCGATCCGGAGATCGCCGGAAAGATCTCGGACTACCGCCGCATCATCGCGTTCCGAAACGTCCTGATCCACGGCTACGACGCAATCCTGGACGAAGTGGTCTGGGGCATCGTCGAAACACAGCTCTCCGTCGTGCGGCAGACCCTGTCGGAGCTCCTCGCGACGGATTGATCCCGCTGCTACCATACCGCCCCATGGCCACCCCCACCCCCCTCCTGATGATCCCCGGACCCATCGAGCTCTCGCCGGGCGTCCTCGCCGCGGCGTCCGCGCCGCCTCCTGGCCACACGTCCCCCCGCCTGATCGAGGCCTTCGGGCGGTCGATCGAGCGGATGCGGGAGGTCTGGCGCTCCGGACCGTCCGGCCAGCCGTTCATCCTCACCGGCAGCGGCACCCTGGCCATGGAGGTGGCGGCAGGCAACCTCGTAGAGGCGTTGGACAAGGTGCTGGTGGTGAGCACCGGCTACTTCTCGGAACGGATGACGGCCATCCTCCGCCGCAACGCCGTCGACGTGACCGAGGTGACGGCGCCGGTGGGCGAGGTGCCCGCGATCGGGAAGATCCGCGAGATCCTGGCGCGAGACCGGTTCAAGGCCCTCTTCGCCACCCACGTGGATACCTCGACCGGGGTGCGGGTGAACCCTGAGCCCCTCTGCCGGCTGGCCCGGGAGGCGGGCGTTCTCTCCGTGTTCGACGGCGTCTGCGCCACGGCCGGCGAGCGGTTCGACATGGCCGACTGGGGAGCCGACGTCTATTTCACGGCGTCCCAGAAGGCGATCGGCCTTCCCCCCGGCCTGGCGCTGATGGTGGTGAGCGAGCGCGCCCTGGACGCCCGGCAGGACCTCATCCTCAAGCCGCCGCTCTATCTCGATTGGGAGACGTGGCTCCCCATCCACCGCGCCTATGAGGAGCGCAAGCCCAGCTACTTCGCCACCCCGGCCACCTCGCTGGTGATGGCGCTGGAGACCGGCCTCGGGGAGATCCTGGAGAACGGCCTCGAGGCCCGCCTGGAGACTCAAGGCCGCGCCGCCGCCGCCCTGCGCGCCGCCTGGAGATCCCTCGGCCTCCGCTTCGTCCCCAAGAGCGAGGAGGTGACGGGCAACACCCTGAGCGTCCTCCTCTTCCCCGAAGGGGTCGACGCCTCCCTGCTGCCGCAGATCGCCGCGCGCGGGGTCACGGTCGCGGGCGGGCTCCATCCGGCGGTGAAGGCGACCTCCTTCCGTCTCGGGCACATGGGCTACACGGTGACGCGGCCCGACTATCTCCGGCGGGCGGTCGAGGCGGTGGCCGGGGCGCTCCAGGAATCAGGGGCGCGCGTTGATCCCTCCGCCGCGGTTGCTGCCCTGGAAAGCGGGTTGGCCGTCCCGGCGTGATCGCGGGTTGGCCTGAAAAGCCGGGCGGTTGAACGAAAAAGCCCGGCCGTTCTTCCGCCGGGACCGGCGGTCGGTCCGCCGGGGTCATTGGTTGGCTCGCCGCGCGCGGCGGTTCATCCGCCGGGGTCGGCGGCTCATCCGCCGCGGGTGGCGGACGGCCCCCCGGGCGCGGCGGAAGGACAAATTACCCCGGCGGTTCTTCCGCCGCGCGCGGCGGACGAGCTTTTTACCCCGGCGGCTCGACCGCCGGGGTCGGCGGACCAACAATTCCGCAAAATAGCTCTCCCGCCTGGGTCGGCGGACCGGCCGCCGCCCGCGGCGAGCCAACCGCCGGGGGTGGCGGATCAGCGGCCCGGCGCGGCGGACCAACAAATCACCCCGGCGGACCGTCCGCCGGGCGCGGCGGAAGAACAATTCCGCTCTCCAGGCCTCCCGCCGGGCTTTTTCGGAGGACCGCCGGGGAATACACCACCCACCCCCGCGTTTAAACTCTCTGCCCGCCAGGGAGGACGCCGTGCCCGACGCCGCAGACCGTGACGAACGCATCCAGCAGGCCCTTCAGCTCCTGATCGACGAGGTCCGCGAACGGATCGACCGCCATCCGCTCGGCCATCTGGTGGCCGGACGGGGGGAGCAGATCGACCTCCGGCTCAGCCTCCCCACCGCCCTGCGCGACGGCCAGCTCGGCCGGGCGGGGCGCGACGCCGCGGAGTCTCTCCAGGAGGCGGTGCAGGCCCTGCTCCACCACAGCGCCCTGTTCCAGCCCGGGCGGGTCCTCTGCCTGCGCTGCCAGACGGCGGCCTGCGAGCACTCCGCCCCCGCCGGCAGCCGGCAGGTCTTCGCCGGCTGGGGCCCGGCCGGGCTCCCCCGTTTCGCCGACTTCGGCCAGTGGCTCCTCCAGCGGCGCGATCCGCGGGTGGACCTTCTCTACAAAGACTCGCCGCAGCTCCTCGCCGTGGTGGTGCCGGAGGCCGAGCTGGCGGGCAACCTCATCCCCGCCTTCCGCCAGCGGGAGGACAGCTACCGCATCCACGCCCAGATCACCGCCGGCTGGTACCAGGCCCCCGATCCGCTGGGCATCCCCCACCCGTTCGCGGTCTCCCTCCAGATCGTCTCCACCCGGGCGCCGCGCAACCGCCGGAGGTTCGGCATCAACGTGGTGGGGATCGGCCCGGGGGGCGAGCCGCTGGAGAATCTCTTCGACAAGATCGGCCAGATCCCCTGGGGGGAGGCCGTCCACTGGGCCCAGGGGGTGCTGATGGGGATCGAGGGGCAGATGGAGCGACAACCGCGGATGGCCCGCACCCGGCCCGAGGCGGTCGAGAAGCGGATCGAGGGGCTCGCCAACACCGTGGCCCGACGGCTGGAGAAGGACTGGCGGGGCAAGGAGCGCCGCACCCGCCATGGCCAGCAGCGCCACACCGAGGGGGACCGCCCCACCCGCATGGCCCTGGCCGACCTCGCCCGCGCGAGCCCCGAGAACCTCCTCTACGACACCCGGCGCGAGACCCTGGTGGTGGTGGGCGACCGCGGGCGGGCCCACGTCTTCAACCTCGCGGGAAAGCTGGTGACCTCGGTGCGCTACACCCCAGGGGTCATCGAGAAGCGGCGGCAGAACGGCGTCTGGCGCCGCGCCGGCGCCGAGGAGGTCCGGAAGGTGCGGGAGCAGGTGACGGCGGGTGCCGCAGCGCCGTAGGCACCAGCAGCGGGTACGGGTTCGTGGCCCCTCCGCGGACGTAGACCCCGTAGTGCAGGTGGGTCGGCGTCCCCTTGGCGTTTCCCGAGTCGCCCACGTAGCCGAGCACCGTCCCCACCTCCACCCAGTCGCCGATGCCGACCGCGGACCAGGCGTCCAGGTGGGCATAGTAATGCCGCCACCCCGCGGGACCGACCACCTCCACGACCCGTCCGCCCAGCAGGTTCAGCCCCTTGAAGATCACCACGCCGTGGGTGGCGGCGGTCACCGGCGTGCCACGGAGGGCGAAGATGTCGATCCCCTCGTGGCTGCGGCCACCGCTGCGGGCGGCGCCCCAGGTGTCGGTGAGATCGGAGGGCCCGATCCCCTGGACCGGCACGAGGAGAGACGCGGGGGCCGGCTCGCGGTAGAGCTGGACGATCCGCAGCAGGTTCTTCAGGCGCGGGAAGACCCAGATCAGGAGGAGGACGAGGATCGCCAGCGCGATCAGGCGCCCGAGGAGACGGCGGCGGCTCATAGGGCTACTTTGTCAAATTCCGTGGCCTCGGCCACCCGGCCCCTCATCACCCCGGCCCTCTTCTCCCATCGCCCTCCTCCGACCGGGAGAAGAGGGCCGGGGTGATGAGGGGCCGGGTGGGGGGACGCCGAATCTGGCAAAATCTCGCCATGGCCAGCCCGCGCGCCCTCCTGCTCCTCCTCGCGCTCGCCGCTCCGGGCCTCTCGCTGCCCGGGACCCCCTATCCGACCCCGACGGGGGACGTCTGGGTGGAGAACGCCTCCCCGGGCGCCGGCAAGCCTCGCGAGGGGGTGGGCCGGGGGGTGATCGAGGCGCCGCCGGAGCGGGTCTTCCGGGCCCTCACCGACTACAGTCACTGGTCGGAGTTCATGCCTTTCCTCCAGAAGTCCGCCGCCTCGCCGCAGCCGGACGGGTCGGCCGTGGCCGAGCACGTGATGAAGCTCCCCGCCCCAACGGGGGAGCGCCACTACCGGGTCCGCCTCCGGCAACGGGCCGAGGTGGGCAAGAGCTGGACGATCGACTGGGCGTACGTGCCGGGCTCGGGCAACGTGAAGGACCACCACGGCTCCTGGACGCTCACCCCCCTGGGGCCCGGCCGCACCCTGGCCGTGCTGCGCCTCTACACCGACCCCGGCGGCCTCACCCCGCAATGGGCGGTCGACCGCGGCACCACGGAGACGATCCCCTGGATCTTCCACGGCCTGCGGCAGCACGTCCGGCGGTCGCGCTACGACGGTTCCTGAGCTAGAATTCCCCCTGGTCCGTTTCAGCTCCCCGACAGCGAATCGCGAGGCTCTATGCGTGAGAAGAAGAATGTCCTCCCTCTGGAAGCCCATCTGGGCACCGAGCTCCAGCGCCGTGCCACGGAGCTGACCCGCGCCTGGCTCGACCGCCTCCTCGAGCGGCTGGACGTCCATCCCCGCCGGATCTTCCCCGCCGACGCCCTGCTCAACCGGATGCCCGAGGTCCTGAGCTCGATCTCGGACTACCTCAGCTCCGACGGCGACGTAGCCGCCGAGCGGCTCGTCCAAGACGAGTTCGCCATGCTGGCGCGGCTCCGCCGCGAGCAGGGGTACGACATCGACGAGATCCTGGCCGAATTCGAGATCCTGGGCGAGATCCTCTACAAGGCGTTGCGCGAGGACGCCCGCAGCTTCAGCCACAAGGTGCCGCCGGACTACGCCATCGAGGTCGCCGAGCGGCTCCACCGGGCGCTGACCTCGATCACCACGATCACCGCCACCACCTTCCGGGAAGAGGGATTCCGGGACCGCCGCGACCGCGCCCGCCTGCTCGGCGGCTTCGGCCGCGACCTGGCGCACGAGCTCCGCAACCGGCTGACCACGGCGGAGATCGCCATCCAGCTCCTGGGCAACGCGGACGCCGATCCCGCCATCCGGGAGAAGGCGCTGCGCACGCTCCAGCAGACGCTGCGGCGCCTCAAAGGGGTGGCCGACGACGTCCAGTCGCTGGCGATCGCCCAGGGGAGCGAGGAGACGGCGCAGGGGCGGCGGCTGTCGTTGCGCGCGCTGATCGCCGAGACGGTCGACGAGCTCCAGACCCTGGCGGCGGAGCGGGGGGTGCGCATCGAAATCCAGGAGCCGATCCCCGACGTCCAGGTCGACGCCACGCGGGTCGAGCTGGCGCTGATCAACCTGGTGGGCAACGCGGTCAAGTACTGCGATCCGAACGAGGAGGACCGCTGGGTGTGCCTCGGGGTGCAGCGGGAGGACGGGGGGTACTGGCGGATCTCGGTGGCGGACAACGGCCTCGGCATCCCCGAGGAGATGCAGGGCCTGATCTTCGAGCAGTTCGTCCGCGCCCACCCCGAGGTGGCGGACGGCACCGGCCTCGGGCTCGCCATCGTCCAGGCCGCCGTCGATCAGATCGGCGGGCGCATCTGGCTGGAGAGCGTCCCCGGCGACGGCACCACCTTCCACTTCACCGTGGTGGACCCCCCGGCGGCGCGGGAGGGGTAGGGGCTACCCCCGGACGGATCTTGCATACACCACCTCTCCGGGGGTTGCTTTACTCCTCGAATTGACGCATGGTGAAGGCATCTCACGGAAGGAGACAGTATGGGCAGCACCGAGTTGAGCCGTCTGCTGGAAGATCTGCGGAAGGACCCTCGCCTGCTGGACGAGTCTCGGGCGCTGCTTCACGACCCGGAAGCGGCGCTCCTCTGGGCTCTCGGCAAGGGGTACCGTCTCACCCTGAGGGACGTTGGAGAGCTCCTGGCGTGCGACCGCGAGCTTTCGGACGACGAGCTCGACCAGGCCGCCGGCGGCGACACCTGGCCTCCCGCCTGAGCAAGGGCTGAAGCTTCTCGCGGCAACCGTGTTGACCTCCGCGGACTGGCTGGGAGTCCTCGAGCCCCGGCTGGTCGAGCCGCTCTTCGCTCCTGAAGCCGTCAGACGGATCCGCCGTCTCGCGACGACACTGCCCGGCGAATGCCAGGGGACCCTGGAAGCCCGGCTCGCTCCGGAGGCCGCTTCGGTCGATCTGTCCCTGCGTCTGCGCACGGCCGCCGAGGCCCGCGAGTTGGCGGCACGGTTCCCCTCCGCCCGGGAATTCCTGTCGGGTTGGGCCGAGGGAGCGCTCGCGCCCGTCCGCGCGGTCTGGCTGGAGCTCGATCTCGACCGGGAGCCGGACGCTCCCGTGGTCTGCGCCAAGCTCCCTGGCGGTACCGACCCCGGCTGGCTCGCCGATACGCTCCTCCCCGCTCTCCAGGGCCGGCCGCTTCCAGCCGGCCAGCGCTCGTTGATCCTCGCCTGCCTCGGCGCCCTGCCGGCCCCGGCCACCCTCCTCTACGCGTTCAGCCTGCGCGCCCGGGGGAGCGACGCGATCCGGCTGGAGATCTTCGGCCTCGAGCCGGCCGGGATGCTCGGCTATCTCCGGAGCCTGGCCCCGGAGACGGTCCCCGCGGTCGCGGAGGCCAGCTCTCTGTTCGAGGGGGTCGAACGGCTCCATCTCTCGTTCGACGTGGAGGACGCGATCCTGCCACGGATCGGCATCGAGGGCTCCTTCCCCCGCCAGCCCTCGCGGGAGCCGCGCTGGGAGGCCTTCTTCGAGCGCCTGGTGGGCCGCGGGCTCTGCTCGCCCGCCAAGCGGGACGCCGCGCTCGCCTGGCCCGGATACGACACCTTCTGGACGGCCCCGAAACGCTGGCCGATCCACGAATTGGGGCCCAGGGGCTTCTGCGTCCGCGCCCTCAGCCACCTCAAGGTCGTCTGCCGTCCGGACCGCGAGCCCGAGGCGAAGGCCTATCTCGTCTTCGGCGTGCCCGACCTCTCCAGGGCGGGAGCCACGGCGAGCTCCGCGGCGAGCCGCTCGGCCCTCTCCACATAGCCGGGGAGCCGCAGCCCTGTGAAGATCCGGCGGGCCTCTCCGAGCTCCGCCGCGGCCGCCGCCGATCTGGCGCCCGCCAGCCGGGCCAGGTCGAGGCGGGTGCGGCCGGCTTCGAAGGGGGCCTGGATCGAGCGGAAGCTCTCCAGGGCTTCGTGGAGCCAGGCCGCCGCCGCCTCGGCGTTGCCCTCCGCCTGGGCGATGCGCCCCAGGGCCCGCTGGGCGATGCCGCTGC
This sequence comes from Thermoanaerobaculia bacterium, assembly GCA_045807625.1. Taxonomy (GTDB): domain Bacteria; phylum Acidobacteriota; class Thermoanaerobaculia; order Multivoradales; family UBA5704; genus DATARR01. Next base: position 32,848 of record JBJMHA010000051.1, read on the forward strand.
CGTATTGGAACCGCACCCCCTCGGTGACGGCCAGCGCCTCGTGGGCGAAGTCCAGCGCCTCCTCGGGCCGCCCCGAACGGAGATAGGCCTCGGCGAGGAAAGCGGAGAACCAGCCGAGGAGCTGTTGCATGCCGGCCTCGCGCAGCCGCTGGGTGGACCCCTCCAGGGCCTCGATGGCCCGCGGCAGATCCCCCTTCTCCAGATAGGCATAGCCCAGGAATCCCAGGGCGGCGGCGGTGTTGAGGGGGTCCTGGGCCCGCTCGAGCCCCCCCCGGCACTCCTCGATGCCGAGCTCCCAGTCACCCAGCGAGGCGTGGAAATAGCCGGTGCTCCAGGAGGGGTCGAGACGGGGGTCCTGGAGCGCCCGCCAGATCGCCTCGGCCCACTTCATCTTATCGAATGCCTCGTCGAGCTGCCCCAGGACGTAGTGGTGGAACCCCGCCACCCAGTAGGCCTGCCCCTGCCACCAGGGCTCATCGCTCCGCTCCAGAAGGGCGAGGGCCTCCCGGCCGTGCTCGATTCCCTCCGAGAACCGGCCCGACCAGAAAGCGTCCCGGCAGAGCAAGTACCAGGCCTTCCCCTCCGTCGCCGCGTCGCCTTGCCGCCGCGCCGCCGCGATGGAGAGACGCGCGTTGCTCGCGGCCCGCTCCTGGTCCCCGAGGTAGCTGTAGGTGTGGGCCAGCCAGAAATAGAAGGGGCCTGCGAGCGCCGGATCGTCCATACGCTCCACGAGATCCCGATGGGCCAGGAAAAGCTCCAGCGTCTCCGGGAAACGGGCCAGCGGCAGGAGCGACTCCGCGAGCCGCAGGATGACCTCCAGGCGGCGGCGGTCCCGTTCGGCCGCGGGCAGGGCCTCGCAGTGCGCGAGGGCCTCCCGCAGGGCCTGCTCCGCCTCGGCGTGCGCGTACCGCCCGGCGGCCTGAGCGGCGAGCAGGACCAGATACCGGACCGCCTTCGGCGCGGCGCCGGCCTCCGAGTAGTGGTAGGCCAAGCTGTCGTAGACCTCCTCCATGCGGCCCGCATGAAGCTCCTCGAAAGCCCGTCCGGCCGCCGCGTGCAGGGCCTGCCGCCGGCTCTTCAGCAGCGTCTGGTAGACCGCCTCCTGAGTCAACGCGTGCTTGAAGAGATACCGCGGCTCTTCGGCCGTGGGCTCCTCGTAGAAGAGCTCCCACCGCTTGAGATCCGAGAGCAGCGGGGTCAGACCGTCGTCCTGCCCCCAGACCCTCGCCAGCAGAGGGAGGGAGAGCTCGCGGCCCAGAACGGAGGCCGTCTGGAGAAGCCGCTTGTGATCTTCGGGCAGGCGGTCGATGCGGGCCATCAACACCCCCTGGATCGTGTCGGGCACGGTCACGTCCGGATGCTCCAGCACCGACCGCGCCAGCTCCTCCAGGAAAAGCGGGTTCCCCTCCGCCTTGTCCAGCACGGCGTCGACCAGGTCTTCCGGGGCTCCGACCCGTTGCAGGACCGACCGGGCCACCGCCCGGCTCTCCTGCTCGTTCAGGCGCGAGAGCGCGATCTGGGTGGCATAGGACTTCTCCAGCCAGGGCGGACGGTACCCGGAGCGGTAGGTCAAGAGGAGCAGCATGCGGGCGGCGACCAGCCCCTCCACCAGGAAGGCGAGGAAATCTTCGGAGGTCTTGTCCACCCAGTGCAGGTCCTCGATCTCCAGAACGACGAGATTCCCCTGGCCGGCGCCCAGGATGAGCTGGCGGAGGATGCGGAAGGTCCGGGCCTGGAGCGCCTGCGGGCTCAGCTCGGCCAGCTTCTCGGTCCCCTCGTGAATCCCCAGGAGCTGGAGCAGGTAGGGCAACGACTCGGCGGCGTCCATCCCGGCCCGTTCCAGGCTCGCGGCGACCTTGGCGGCCACCGTGGAGGGATCGTCCGCCTCGGCGATCCCCCACTCGTTGCGCAGCATGTAGAGGATCGGCAGGTAGGGGACGCCGCTCGCGTAGGAGATGCACCGCCCGGCCAGGAAGAGCACGGGGCGGTCCCACAGCCGGCGGCGGAGCTCGTAGATCAGGCGGGACTTGCCCGCGCCGGCCTCGGCCGCGATGCCCACCACCTGCCCCTCTCCACCCGCCGCCCGCTCCCACAGATCCTCCAGGGTCGCTATCTCCCGCTGCCGCCCCACGAACGGCGACCGCGCCATGCCGCCCAGGACCGCCATCTCGGACTGGAGGAGGCCGATGCTCAGCAGCCGGAAGGCCTGGACGGGGGCCTCCTTGCCTTTCACCTGGAGCGGCCCGAGCGGCTCCAGGCGGGCGGCTCCTTGGAGAAACCGGTTCGTATCCTCGCTGACCAGGATGGTCCCGGGCTCGGCGAGCTGTTGCAGGCGGGCCGCCAGGTTGGTGGTGTCGCCGATCGCCGTGTAGTCCCGCCGGAGCTGATCGCCGATTCCCCCTACCACCACCCATCCGGTGTTGATCCCCATACGGACCTTGAGGTCCTCTCTCCCTCCGAGTTCATCCCGGTGCTCGCCGAGGAGCTTCTGGAGCCCCAGGGCCGCGAAAGCCGCCCGGCGGGCGTGGTCCTCGTGCGCGATAGGGGCTCCGAACAGGGCCATGAAGCCGTCGCCCAGGAACTGGTTGATAGTCCCCTCGTAGCGGTGGATCTCCGAGAGGGCCAGCTCGAAGAACCGGTTCAGCAGAAGGTGCATGGTCTCCGGCCCCAGCCGCTCGGCGAGCGCGGTCGAGCCCACTAGGTCACAGAAGAGCACAGTTACCTGCTTGCGCTCCCCTTCGAGAGCGGAACGGGACTGGAGAACCTGGGCGGCGAGGTGGGGTGGGGTGTAGCTCTGGGGGATGGGGACGGCGGGAGCCGGAGCCTCGGGCCTGGTGGCTCCCAGCGGGGAGCCGCACTCACCGCAGAACTTGAAGCCGGGGGGGACCTCGGCGCCGCACTGGGGGCAGGACGCCGTCAGCTTGGTCCCGCACTGGCCGCAGAATTTCATGCCGGCGGGGTTCTCGAACTGGCACTGAGGACACTTCATGGCTCTCCTGGCGCACCGGATACCAGTGTACCTCGCCGAGACCAGGTTGCCCGCCTCGGGAGCACATGTTAAGCTTCCCGTAAGATGTTGGATCTCTTCTTGACAGAGAAGGATGCTGCATGGCATTGAACATTCTCGGAATTTCAGCCCATTACCACGACGCAGCCTGCTGTCTGATGCGCGATGGCGAGCTGATCGCTGCGGCGGAGGAGGAGCGCTTCTCGCGGGTCAAACACGATCCACGCATACCCTGTCGGGCTTTTCGCTTCTGTCTCGAGCAGGGTGGTATCACGCTGTCCGACGTCGACTGCGTCGCTTACTATGAAAGCCCGGAGAAAAAGCTGTCCAGGCAGATCTGGATGGCTTTGAACCCGAATGCTTCCGACGCCATGCGCCGTAAAGTCCTAAACCTGCTGCCGAACCACATCGACCGGGTCGAGCGGGAGATCCGGCGTATGCTCGGCTATACCGGCCGCGTGGAAATCTTCGATCATCACCAGTCCCACGCCGCGAGCAGCTTCTTCTACTCGGGGTTGGAAGAGGCTGCGGTGCTGACCGTGGACGGCGTGGGTGAATGGGCGACGACAGCCTTCGGCAGGGCCGCCGGCTCCGCTATCGAGATCTTCGAGGAGGTTCACTTTCCGAGCTCTCTGGGCCTGCTCTACAGCGCCATGACCTCCTATTTGGGTTTCAGGGTCAACGACGGGGAGTACAAGGTCATGGGGCTCGCTCCCTACGGTGAGCCACGCTACGCCGCCCAAGTACGGAAGCTTTTGACCAGGGGAGAGGCCGGTCAATACAGCCTCAACCTCGAGTATTTCGACTTCCTACGGCGCGACCGGATGTACTCGGATCGCCTGATCGAGCTCTTCGGAGCGCCCCCCAGGCCCCCCGAGTCGGAGATCCTCGACTTCCATCAAGATGTCGCCCGGAGCACCCAGTGGGTGCTCGAAGAGATCCTCCTCGACGAGGTGACGTATCTCCACAGCCGAGCGCCTAGCCGTAATCTCTGCATGGCGGGGGGAGTCGCGCTCAATTGTGTCGCGAACAGCCGCGTTCTCCGCGACGGACCTTTCGCCAAGTTGTTTGTCCAGCCGGCGGCAAGCGACGCCGGAGGGTGTCTGGGGGCCGCCGCCCTGGCCCACGTGCGTCTGACCGGCGAGCGCCCCGCCCAGAATCGGCTCGTCCATATGTACTGGGGCCCCGCGACCTCGGTCGACGACATCGCGGATATGCTCACCGGGACCGGAGCCCACGCGCTCGACTTCCGAGGCAGCCCCGAGTCGTTGCTGGAGGCGACCGTCGATCGGCTGGCGGCAAGCAAGGTCGTGGGTTGGTTCCAAGGCCGTATGGAGTTCGGGCCGCGGGCTCTCGGGGCGCGCTCGATCCTGGCGGATCCTCGCGACGAGGGGATGCGCGACCGGATCAACGCACTCGTCAAGATGCGCGAGAGCTTTCGTCCCTTCGCCCCGGCCGTCCTGGAGCGCCGGGCAAAGGAACACTTCGCCATCGATCACTCCTCTCCATTCATGCTGGAGACCTGCCAGGTGATCTCTCCTTTCAACCTGCCGGCGATCACCCATGTCGACCGCTCGGCTCGCCTGCAGACGGTCGATCCGGAGTCGAGCCCGCGCTTCGCCGCCCTTTTGGCGCGCTTTGCCGACCGCACCGGTTGCCCGATCTTACTCAACACTTCCTTCAATATGCGGGGAGAGCCTATCGTATGCACCCCGGAGGACGCATTGGCCTGTTTCGCACGCTCGCAGATCGATGCCCTAGTGCTTGAAGATTTCGTCATCGACCGGGAGTCCATTCCGCCGACCTGGAGCGAGCTCGCCAAGAGCCGGCCCGCGGAGCCGCGAATAGGGTATACGGTCTACACACTCCTGTAGCTTCCAAGAGCTTTGAACGGAGGAACAATGCCTGCGCCGCAGGACCGCCTCTTGAAATCTATGACGGATGATATGGCGCGCTTGCTGAGCGGCAACGAGAGCGCGCTCCTTCTCCTGGAACGTTTCGGGCTCGTCAGCATACCGGAAAAGAAGTCATCCGTCCGGCCGGGCCTCCTGGGGATCTGGGAGGCCGGTCCGCAGGGGTATGAGCGCGCGGCGGCTCTGCGCGATGAGTGGCTTCATTGGGCGGATGTCCAGTCCATCCCACTCAAGGGGGAGAGGAAACGCGTGGTGCTGTTGGGCGAATCGGTGACCCGCGGCTTCCTTTACGATCCGGACTTCAATCCAGCCAAGGCGCTCGAGGCCGCCTTGCTGACGGCCCTGGGACAGCCGGTCGAAATCGTCGATCTGGCCAAGGTCAACCTCATGGGTCCGGAGCTGATGGGGCTCATCGACGCGGTGCCCGCCCTCGAGCCTGATCTCCTGGTTGTATTCGCCGGTAACAACTGGGCTCAACCCGACAAGCGGAACCGCCACCTCGATGCGAGAGCCCTTCGTGAGCAGGGAGCTCTCGGACTCAAGGCGCAACGCGAGCAGCGTATCGCCGCGTTTATTGACACTCTGCGGCAGCAACTCGCTAAGTTTTCAGAGCGCCTGCCCATTGTGCTGGTGATCCCGGAGATCAACCTTGAGGACTGGCGCATCGATGCCAACGCGGACGCGCCCTGGTTGCCCCGCGGGCGCAACCGGCGTTGGCTGGAATGCCGCACAGCGGCCTTTTCGGCGCTCGCCGCTCGAGGCCTCGAAGAAGCGGCAACTCTGGCCCACGAGATGCTGGATCTAGACGGTGGTACCTCGGCCTCCAGTTGGACCCTCCTCGCCGACTGCGCGCGCGCCGCGGGAGACTTGGCAACCGCGCGCACGTGCTTCGAGAAGGCACGTGATGCACGCCTATGGGACTTTACCCGCCAGACGCCGCGGACGTATTCCGTGATCCAGCAGGCCCTCCGTGGATGCGCACTGCCCGGGAGGGTGGCCGTCGTCGACCTGCCATCCTGCTTCGCAGCGTGGCAGGGGGGGGAGCTACCCGGAAGGCGTTTGTTCCTGGACTACTGTCATATGTCAGCGGAGGGGATCCGGGTCGCGATGGCCGCAACCGCGCTTGAGGTGGCGAGCCTGCTTGATGCTGGCCGCTCGCTCCCTGGAATCGAGAGTCTCGTGAACGATATCCCTCCGCCCTCTCCTCTCATTGATGCAACGGCCCATTTTGCGGGTGCTCTCCACTCTTCCTACTGGGGCCAGACGGGCTCGTTCATTTTCTATCTCTGCCATGAGGCGGCGCGACGATCCCCCGAGGTTGCGCAGGCGATGCGGGTGTACCTGGAGGTCCAGGTGCGGCGCACTCCCACTTGGGCATGCGCGACGTGCGAGAGGCTCTCCGATGTCGCGACACCTTTCCTGACGCGTTACATCGTGGGCATCCCAAAGCTCTTCCATCCGGTGCTCCTGCCGGCCATCGCGGAGGCACTGGAAAACAATGGCCTGCCTTCCCGCGCCTTCCTCGAAGAGTTGCGCAAGGATGAGAGGGGCCTTTCAGGCCGCCCATGCGATCTCCTCGACCCATATTATCGCCCGTCCTTGTCGGATCTCGACTGGCGCGAGTGGCCCGCCCAATTCCGGCGCGCCTACTCTCCCACTTCGCGCCATCCCTGGGTCGCCCGGGCGCCACGCGAAGTGGCCTTCACGCTCAACTGCCGGCGGACGGGTGCAGCGGCCCCAGGAGAGTGCCACGTGCGGATCAACGGCACCTGCGTGACCCGTCTCCCCCTCACCTCCGAGTGGAGGACCCTATGCTTCAGCGCTCCAGCCAACCTGGTACAGAGCGGGGTCAACTGGCTGGAGATAGACTGGCCCACCGATCTCCCTGACGGGGAAGGGGAGATCGAGCACATTGCCCGTGAATACGAGCATGGTCGCACCGTCCCGCTGCTGCCGGCCTTTGCCGAGATCTCGGTCCTGACGGCTATCCAGCGCTGAACGGCATCCCGCGGGTCTCCAGCCAGCCAAGCAGTCACCGAGGCCTTGCGTATGGCCTTGGTTTTCGTATATACTGTCCTCGGGTTAGCGGCTCTGCAAAGTTTGTACCAGATTGCCGGCTGCGAAATCCCTCGGGTCGAGTTGGCCCAGGAAGGTCAAGGAATCTACGATGAGACTCGTCCTAGCTCATCCGCCCCTAGACGATCCCACGCTCCCATACCACTCCACCGCCTACCTTGCCGGCCATCTGGCTCACAATGGCTTCGCCGACGTCGTAATCCGCGATATCAACATTGAATTCGTCAACTGGACGTTCGAATCGGACGTCTTACCCACGTTCTACGATGAAGCGATGAGACGCATCGCAGCCTTCGAACGGCGGGGAGCGCTCACCTTTGCGGAGCAAGAGGAGTACCTTGGCCTGTGGCGCAAGAAGCCTGTCTCCCCTGACGAGTTGCAGCACGCGATCTTCGGCATGCGCAATCGCGAGTTGTTTCTCGACTTTGCGCAGTACAAGCAGCTCAGGACCACGATCCTGCGCTACCAGGAGATGCTGAGTGCGCTCAGCTATCCTTGCGAGCTGTCGAATTTCCACCTGTCCAATCGGGGAAGATTCTCGCCCTACAATTTGCGAGACCTCTTCGATGCCGGCCTAACCGCCAGGATCTGCCAGGTTTTCGACCGCTTCCTCGATGCGCGGCTGTCAGCCGACATCGAACTCTCTACCGCCGACTGCATTGGCATCAGTATCGTTTATGACCACCAGATGTTCCATTCGCTGCACCTTGCCCGCTGGGTGAAGAGCCGCTGGCCCGACAAACAGGTTCTGCTCGGCGGCACGGCGATCAGCCAGTTTTACAAGTATGCGCGGGACAAGGAGATGATGAAACATTTCTTCTCGGTCTGCGACGGGATCGTGGTCGGTGAAGGGGAGACCGCTCTATGTCAGATCGCCGATGCCGGCGGACGGGTCGTGCCCGGGATGAAGGTTCACAACTTTCTCTCGTACGACCGGGCTGCTGACCGGCTCTTCTTACCCGACCACATCCACTACGAGAACGTCTCCGCGCTCGGCCGCCCTCTCTACCGTTATCCGTGGGACCTCTACCTGGCCCCGGAGCGCGGTATCAACTACTCGCCGACACGCGGCTGCTATTGGAACCGCTGCACGTTCTGCGATTATGGGCTGAACACTTCCAAGCCGACCTCGCCGTGGCGGGAGCGGCGCGTCGACCAGGCGATCGTGGACCTGAGCGCGGCAGTGCAGGAATCGGGCGCGCGGTTCGTGTACTTCGCTGTAGACGTGATGTCGCCTGCATATCTCGAGCGGCTCTCGGATGCGATCATCGATGCCGGGCTTGACATTCGATGGGCGGCGGAATTGCGCATGGAAAAAATTTTTTCGCGCGAGCGCTGTGCCAAGCTGGTGGAAAGCGGCTGTGTGTGCGTCTCGTTCGGAATGGAATCGGGAAGCCAGCGGATCCTGGACCTCATCGACAAGGGAACCAAGGTTGCCTTCATGGGAGAGACCATGAAGAACTTCGCGGAGATCGGTGTCGCTGTCCAGCTCATGGCATTTTCCGACTTCCCCTCCGAAACGTCGGTTGAGAAGGAGGAGACCCGGAATTTCGTCCGCGAGCATCAGGAGCACTGGTCGACAGGGGGGTTGGGGACTTTCCTCTTGACCGGCACCGCGATGGTGGCCAAGGACCCTGCCCGATTCGGCGTGCGTCTGGTCGAGCGCGAGGATGTCGATATCTTGCGGGCGCTCGCCTACGAGGTGGATCAGGACGCTCGGGACGAAGAGAGCAAGGCGATGCTCACCGAAGATCTCGATGCGTCTTTCGATTCGCAAGGCAGAATCTTCCCGAAAGTTTTGGGAAGGCCCTGGGCGGGCGGCACGGACAGCCTTCACAGCATGATCTACTACGATGCTTACGGATGGCGCTTCTTCCGCGATCAGAACGGCGAGCGCGAGCCGGTGCCGGAGGGTAAGATGCACTGCTCTCTGCTCTCCCTGCCGGGAGCTCTCCAGGCTTCCCCCTTCGATCTCGGAAAGATCATCGCCGAGCGCCGGAGGATGGCGTCGTATCTAGGTCAATTGAGCAAGATTCATCGTGAGCCCACACAGCGGAGCTTTCGCGACTGGGCCGACCACCGCCCCATCCTGGTAGCCGACGCCCCCCGGTACTGGATCATGAACGGTACCAAATGCGTGCGGCTGGATCCGTTCGTCTATGAGCTGTTGTCCCGCCACTCTCAGCCCACAGCTCTCGGCAAGCTCCTCGACGGGCTCGACGAGACGCTCCGGGCCCGGCTCATGGGCTACCTCCAAATGCTTGCCGGGCATGGTCTGGTCGAGCTACATCTGCCGCCAATAGCGGTACATGCTCCGGTTTCAACAGGAGAGGCTGCACCGTTTCCTGCGCGGCACTCCGGAACGAGCGGGTCAACAGGCGCTCAGCAACCCATGGCATGACGATCTTCGCCCATGTAGAGCGAAGCACTCTAAGAAAGGAGTAGCACATGGCCGACGAGAAGAGCAAGAAAGACGTGGAGTTGGACGACGACGTCCTCGAGGATGTGTCCGGTGGGGAAACCGAGGACAGCGGCAACAACAACAACAACAATCCACAGCTCGCCTAGCACTCGAGACGGTCTGATTGTGTAGTACATTGATTTTCAGGCCCCTGGTTTCCGTTCCGGAGCCAGGGGCCTATGATATGGTGGAGCGTCGGCTCTCCAGCTTGGCCTCGTTGACGTATGTTTATCTGCATGTGCAACAAAAGATCACTTAGAAGACCATCTGAGCTACCTGAGCTCCAGGTGGAGGTACGTTGGGGTATGGGAATGGAGACCTGGAAAGGATGAGCTCTCTCATGGCACGGCGCGAATTTTTGCGCACTCTCCGCATGCTCCGGAAGCGGCCGACATTCGCGCTCGTCTCCGTAGCCACGTTGGCTCTCGGAATCGGGGCCTGTACCCTGATCTTCAGCGTCGCCTATGCGATCTTGCTGCGGCCGCTGCCCTACACCGATCCCGAGCGCCTGGTCCGAGCTTACTCCTCCAATAGTGGGCAGAACATCGAAGCGGCGGGGCTTTCACACGGCGACTTCCTGGATGCTCGCCGGCAGTTGGCGACGGTGAGTGGGCTCTCGGCCGTCACCACCAGGAACGCCAACCTGACAGGAGGCGCGGAACCGGAGACTGTGCCGGTCGCAGTCGTCTCCCCAGGGTTGTTCCAGCTACTGGGAATCTCGGCGGCTCAAGGCCGGCCCCTTCTCCCCAGTGACGAGGAGCCCGGGCAGGCTCTCGCTGCCGTGCTGAGCCACGATTTCTGGCGGCGGCGCTTCGGAGGGGATCCCACGGCTGTCGGCAAGGTCATCCGGGTCGACGATGAGGCATACACCATCGTGGGGGTGATGCCGGCCAGCTTCGCGTTTCCTAATGCGACAACGGAGCTGTGGCTGCCTCTGCGGGCGCCCTCCGGAGGGGTCGATCGGATGAGCCGCTATCTAATGGTAATCGGCAGGCTCAAGCCCGGCTTTTCGCTGTCCCAGTCGAACCAGGAGATCAGCACCTTTGCCCGCCAGCTCGAGGGGATCTACCCGGAGTCAAACCGCGGCTGGTCCGCAAACGTCCAGTTTCTTCGGGAGAGCATGGTCAAGAGAGTGCGGCCGGCCTTGACCCTCCTGCTCGGGGCCGCCCTCCTCGTCCTGCTGATCGCCATAACCAATGTCACCAACCTTTTCATGGTACGGGCTGCGGAGCGCAACTCCGAAGTGGCCGTACGGACTGCTCTCGGCGCGACGCGTGGCAGCCTCCTCTGGATGTTCCTACTGGAAAGCCTGATGGTCGGACTGATTGGCGGTATTGTCGGCGTGGTCTTGGCGAGCTGGGGGGTCAAGGCGGCGCTCGCCAGCGATCCTCGCCTGCTGCCGCTCGCGAGCACCATCGAGGTGGACCGCTGGGTCCTCCTCTTCTCTCTGTTCCTCGTGTTCGCGGCCGGAGTTTTGTGCGGCGCGTTGCCGGGTGTGCAGATGACCCGCGCCAGCTCCCAGCTAACGCTCAAGGAGGGATCGGGCGGCTCCTCGGGCCGCAGCGGCTCCCGGTTCCGCGCAGCCTTGATCTTTTTCGAAAGCGCCCTGGCTGCCGTGCTGCTGATCGGGGCGGGCCTGATGCTCAAGAGCTCTGCGAGGCTGCAACGGGTCGATCCGGGGTTCAATCCGGACGGCGCCTTCGCGTTTTCGATCATACTGCCAGAGAAGCACTATCCGGAAGACTCGGACCGTATCCGTTTCTTTACGCAGCTGCTCGAGCATCTGAGCACCTACCCTGGTATCCGTTCCGTCGCAGCCACCAGCAGGATACCTCTCGACTCTTTCGGTACCAATGTCCAGGTCTTCGAGCTCGAACGGGCGAACGCGACGCTTCAGACGGCTGGTATGTTCGCCCATTTCAGTGCTGTGGCTCCAGGCTACTTCCGCACGATGGGGATTCCGCTCCTCAAGGGGCGTGACATCACGGAAAGGGATGCCGATGCGCTTCCCGTGGTGGTCGTCAATCAACGGCTGGCCAGTCTCTTCTCCGCGGATCGGGATCCGATCGGCAGCCGCATTCTGCTGAGAATCCGCGGCGACAAAAAGACTGCATACGAGATCGTCGGCGTCGTCGGCGACACCAGGATCAACGACCTGCAGACCGATCCTGAGCCCGCCATCTATGCCCCCTTCCGACAGATTCCACACGACAGCATGGTCGTCGTCTTCCGTACCGCCAGCGGAGCGGCGATCCCAGCGGCTGCGCTACGGCGCCAGATTGCGGAGATCGATCCCAACCAGCCCATCTTCAAGTCGTTCACTTTGACCGAGCTGATCGAGAATGCCGGCGCGCGTAACCGTCTGTTCAACTTCCTGTTCCTATTCTTCGGGACGGCAGGCCTGGTCCTCGCCACCCTCGGAATCTACGGCGTGATCGCCTACAACTCGTCACTGCGGACGCGCGAGATCGCCATCCGGATGGCTCTCGGGGCAGACGTCCGGGACGTCCTGTCCGCTCTTCTCTTGCAGCCGCTGAAGCTCGCCGTCCTCGGCACGGTTCTCGGCCTCGCGGCGGCTTTCGTTCTGGCACGGTTCTTAGCCACTCTGCTTTATGGCGTGAGCGCCCGTGATCCGCTCGTATTCGCCCTGGTGGCGGTCGTCCTGCTCGGCACGGCGGCCCTGGCCGGCCTCAGCGCCTCGCGGCGGTCGCTGCGTCCATTCGACATCACGACGACCTTGCGCCCGCGATGACCCGGCCTCATCTCAAACAGATTCGTATCTCAGCGGAGAGTTCGACAGGAGCGGGAACAAGAGATCCGATTTAGCCAGTTTTTTCGCGCGATCGAGCAATCGATCTCGATTCGTTTCGACGGACTCCTCCCGGAGCTCGGCCCGCAACCGTTGCAGCAGGCCGTCCACGTCCAGACCTTCCACCAGACCGCGAAAAATGACCCGGTTCAACCCACTTAAATCGAAGCCTATGGTCTCCTTACCAGAGATCTCAGCAAGCCAAGCCTCGATCGCGACCAACGGGTCGAGGTCAGGGAACTGCAACCGGATGGTTGCGAAGATTGCCTCGCGGTCCGGCATCAACATCAGCAGTGCCAGCAAAAAGCGCACCTCGGGATTGGAAGTTTTGGAGCGCAGAGAGGTCATGAGACGGGTCCGCCTCTCGGTCGCGCAAACACGCTGGAAAAGATCTATGACATCACCGTGATGCTCACGGGCCTTGCCATAAAGCTCTTCAAGAAGCGCCCTGTCCACCTTCCGACGGGTGAGCGCAGAAAACATGTAATAAAGGGCCTCCAGGTCCCCGTTCTCAACTAGATTCCAGGCGTGCTTCCGCAAGCCATCGATCTGACCGCGGGCCATACCCTCGAGCAACATCAGGCGCCGCGTACGCAGAGGCTCACGGTCCTCGGGATCAATGGCTAATCCCGGCAGTAGATATTCGTATTGAGGCAAACGGTTCCGATCTACATAAGAACGGATGACGATCGTGACCGACGGGACCTCCAGATGAAAGAGTTGATGGATCAGCCGGCTTCCGGAATTGATGGGCCGCATGCCGCCGGGACGTAGAATCTCTGTTGAGACGCGATCCAGCCGGCCACAGAGCATGCGGGAATTGACCGCACGCTCGGGCGTGAAACGCCAGTGACTATGGACGCTTCTTCCCGCAAGGACCGCAAAGGCACCAGAAAACCCGTGCTCATGGAGCGACGTGGTTCCCGAGAGCCAAAATAAAGCTTCGATATAGAACCGCGACGCCTGAAAAAGCATGACCGGCGGCTCGCCAAAGAAAGCGCGAGGAGTCGGCTGCACAAAAGCGTGAGCAGGGCTGAACACCCAGTCGATGATTTCCGCAACCTCAACCTGCCCGACGGGTGGATCCCGCTCCAACTCATCGAGCACCAATTGAGGGAAGGCCTCCTCGTCGTAGTTGCATTGCAACCACGACCTCTCAATGCCCTCACCCAAGCTCTTGAAATATGGGATCATTCTGCCCTCAAACTTTGAAATCACAAACCGATCTGGCCTCAGGGCAAGCTCCGCTTTATCACCAGAGGTCTCCGCACCGGGCCTTACAATGCCCGGCAAGGCGTGATATCTCCGACTACCTATACTAAGTTCCGGCCTTGTTCTTGTCAATGGCTAATTCGTAGTTTCGTCTTTTCACATCACCCGCTTCACCATCCGGTCGAACCGCTCCCCCGCCAGGTAGACGCCGTCGAGCACGTTGGGGTCGAGCTCGTCGGCGTCGTCCTCCTCGTCCCCCTCGCCATCTCCCACTCCCGTCCCCAAATCCCGGTGCCTCTCTCTGACGGTGGTCGAGAGGTAGATCGCCAGGGCCCGGTAGAAGCGGGCGGCGAAGCCGGTGTCGGCGGCGAGCTTGCGGTTGAGGGTGGCCTTGGAGAGGGCGAAGACGGTCGAGTCCTCCACGGCCTTGACGGTGGCGGAGGGGGGGCGGGCGTCCACGAAGGACATCTCGCCCACGATCTCCCCGGCGCTCAGGCGGGCGAGCTCCCGCTCCGGACCCCGGCGTCTCTTGAGCCAGACGGCGAGCGTCCCCTCCAGCAGGATGAAGACGGCGTCCACCGGCACGCTCTGCTCGATCAAGACGCTCCCAGCCGGGACGAACCGCTTGGTGCCGGCGGTGAGCATCCACTCGACGTCGTCGTCATTGAGCTGGCCGAAAAGGAAGAGGACCTTACGCATGAGGATGCTCCTTGCTAAGCGATCTGCCGCTCCGCCAGACGGGCGAAGGGGCCGTTCCCGCGGAGGAGGTCCTGGTAGCTCCCCTCCTCCACCACCCGCCCCCCGTCGACGACGTAGATACGGTCGGCGTTCTGGATGGTGCTCAGGCGGTGGGCGATGACGATGCGGGTCGCCTTCAACCGCTCCAGGCTGCGGCTGACGACGTCCTGGGTGCGGTTGTCGAGGGCGCTGGTGGCCTCGTCGAAGAGGATGATCCGCGGCCGGTTGACGATCGCGCGGGCGATCAGCATGCGCTGCTTCTGCCCCCCCGAGAAGGTCTCGGCCCCCTCGGAGATCACGGTGTGCATCCCCATCGGCATCGCCTTGATGTCCTCCTCCAGGCCCGCCATTCGCGCCGCCTCCCAGGCGTCGTCGATCCCCAGGTTCGAGCTGCCGGTGATGTTCGAGATGATGCTCCCCGCGATCGGCCGGCCGGTCTGCAGGACGACGCCGATCTGCCGGCGGACCGACTGCACGGCGAGGCCCGCGAGATCCTGGCCGTCGAAGTAGATCGAGCCGGAGGTGGGCCGCTCGAAGCCGAGGAGCAGGCGCAGGCAGGTCGACTTGCCCGCTCCCGAGGGGCCGACCAGGGCGATGAACTCCCCCGGGCCCGCCCGGAAGGAGACGTCGTCGAGGATCAGGGGGCCGTCGCTCTGATAGCGGAAGGAGACGTGGCTGAATTCGATCTCCCCGGCGAGGTCCCCCGGCTCGGACTTGGATTCGTCGACCTCGGGCACCGTCTCCAGGATGGGCGACAGGCGCTCGTAGAGAGGCACCATAGTGAGCACGCTCGAAAACGCCGAAACCAGGGAGAGGGCCGCGGCGAGGAACTGGCCGAAGGCGGCGCTGAAGGCCAGGAACTCGCCGACCGGCATCGTCTCCGTCGAGGCGTAGCCCACGACGGCGAAGAGGATCAGCGAGGTGAGCGTTCCGTAGATGGCGTTGAAAGCGGTCTGGAGGTTGGCCGCCCGCTGCGCCGCGAGGGTCCGCCGCCGCTGCTCGGCGAAGCGCTCGGCCCAGCGGGCGTAGGCCCGGGCCTCGGCGCCCGCCACCCGGAGCTTGGCGATGCCGTTGATCAGCCCGAAGAGGAGGCTGGCGATCTTCCCCTGGAGGTCGAGGAGCGCCCGCTGGTGGCGGATCTGGAGCCAGACCAGCCCCGCCGTCACCCCGGAGAGCAGGAGCACGAGCACGGTGGCGATCAGGGCCAGCCGCCAACTGTAGTAGAAGAGGAGGGCGAAGCTGAAGACCGAGAAGACCGCCCCCAGAAGCAGGGTGAGGACGTTGCCCGTCAGCATCTCCCGGATGGCGTTGATCCCCAGCGAGCGGTTCGCCAAGTCCCCCACGGTGAAGCGCCGGAAGAAGGTCGCCGGCAGGGAGAGCAGGCGGTCCCAGACGGCGGCCTGCACGCTGCCGTCCGCCTTGCCGCCGATGCGCAGGACGGCGATGCTCCGCGTGAGCTGGAAGACCGCCCCGCCGAGCGCGGCGACGATCAGAGCCAGGGTGATCTGCGCGAGCTGGCCCCGTTGGGCCCCCGGGATGACGTTGCCGAAGAGCTGGCCGGTCAGGATGGGGACGAGCATGCCGAGGAGCCCGCCGCCCGCCCCCATGAGCAGGATGGTGAGGATGTCCCTCCGGCGCCCCGCCAGGGCCGAGCGCAGCAGGTCCCCCCGGCCGAGCGGCCGCTCGGGCAGCGGCGGATAGAACATGTGGGCGTCGCCGCTCAGGCTCTCGGCGACGGCGGCGTCGACCCGGACCCGGCTACCGTCCGCGGGGTCGACCAGCTCGTAGCTCCGGGGGGAGAGCGGCAGCAGGGCGACCGGGCGCTTGACCTTCTGCTCAGAATCGAGGGCGCGGAAGGCGACCAGCGGGCCGTTGTCGCGCCGCCACCAGTCGTCGCGCAGGATCACCCGGCGGGAGCGGACCCGCGAGGCGGCGCAGATCCGGGCGAGGCGGTCCTCGAGCTTCCCCCCCGCCGATGTGTCGGCGGGAGGGCGGAAGGCGATCCCCTGGGCCCGGCCGGTCAGGCTGCAGGCCGCGAGGAGGGGATCGGCATCCTGGTGGGCGGCGGCGCCGTCGGCCGGCAGCAGGATGGAGGCCAGCCGGGCGTAGGCGCCGCGCAGGCTCGCGCGGTCGAGGTCCAAGCGTCGCTCGAGGCGCTCGCGGTCCTGCCGCTCCAATCTCTCCCCCTGGAGGGCGACGTAGCGCAGGCAGAGCGCGTGGAAGCGTCCGAGCCCTCGCCAGAGCCTCTCATCGCCCAGGAGATCGCGCGTGCCGAGGGCGGCGATCCGCGCCTCGCCGTCGCTCACCAGCCAGAGCCCCTCCGGCACCGGGACGAGGTCGCCGTCGCTTAAGGGCAGGTCCGCCTCGCCCAGCAACCGGGAGCTCCCCTCGGCGTGGCGCACCCACGCCACCCCCTCCTGCGTGCGCGCCGCTTTCCCGGCCTCGCCGAGATGGACCTCAGCGCCCGGGCGCAGCTCCGCGAAGACCTTGGGACCGGTGGCGCGGGAGATCCCGCCCAGGAGGCCGGCCAGCCAGCCGTCGAGCCGGACGGCGAGGTCGGCGGCGGTTTCCGGATCGCGGGCCAGCTCCCGCAGGCGGTCGGCAGGCAGCCGCCGCAGGCGCGTGCCGGCGTGCCCCGCGGCGAGCAGGCCCAAGGGCGCGCCGTCCGGGACGCCGCAGAGCACCTGGCCGGCCGTCGCCGAGCAGAGGTGCGTCCGCGGACCCTCCCCGTCCCGCGGCACGGCGAAGACCTCGGCGGTGCCCGTCTCGACGAGCCAGACCCCGGGGGAGGAGCCCAGGCGCAGGGGCGCGTTGCCCGCGAGCGGCACCGCTTCGCTTTCCGCCAGGGCTCGATCGAGGAGTGCGGTCATCGGATCGCTCAGGATCATTCGGCGCTGATCAGGCGGGCGTAGGGGCCCTCGACCGCCTTCAGCTCGTCGTGGGTGCCGCGCTGGACGACCTTCCCCTTCTCCAGCACGATGATCTCGTCGGCGTCGCGGATGGTGCTCAGGCGGTGGGCGACGATCAGGCAGGTGCACCCCCGCCGCCGCAGGCTCTCGTCGATCCGGCTCTCGGTGGTGGGGTCGAGGGCGCTCGTGGCCTCGTCGAGGACCAGGATCGAGGGGCGCCCCACCAGCGCCCGGGCGATCTCCAGCCGCTGCCGCTGCCCGCCGCTCCAGTTGGCGCCCCCCTCGTCAACCGGGCTGTCATACCCCCCCGGGCGCGCCGCGATATCTTCGTGGATGCAGGCGTCCTTGGCCGCGGCGACCACCTCGGGGAGGGGGACCGTCGCGTCCCACAGGGAGAGGTTCTCGCGCACGCTCCCCTCGAAGAGGAAGACGTTCTGGTCGACCGCCGCGAGCGAGCCGGTCAGGACCGCCGAGGGGATCTCGGAGCGCCGCCTGCCGTCGAGCAGGATCTCGCCGCTCCACGGCTCGTAGAGCCCGGTCACCAGGCGGGAGATCGTCGACTTGCCGCTCCCCGAGCCGCCGACCAGGGCGACCCGGGAGCCGGGCTTGAGGGTGAGGTCGAGGCTCTCGATCAGCGGCGGATCGAGCCGGCTGTAGCCGAAGGAGACGCCACGCAGCTCCAGGAAGCCGTCCAGCCGGACCGGCCCGGCCGCGGGCGGCGGCTCGCCGGCGCCGCTGCCGGCCGAGCGGTCGAGCCGGTAGCGCAGCACGTCGTCGAGCCGGTTCATGTCCCCCTCGACCGTCTGGAGCTTGCCGCCCAGGCTCACCAGCCGGTTCACCGGCGCGATGAAGGCGGCCATCAGGAGCTGGAAGGCGACCAGCCCGCCCAGCGACAGGCTGCCGTTCATCACCCTTAAGCCCCCGATCCCCAGGATCAGGGCGGTGTTGAGGGCGGAGAGCAGCGGTGGGACGGTGTCGAGGAGCTGGGTGTAGCGCTCGAGCTCCTGCCGGCCGTTGACCACCTTGGCCTGGTAGCCGGCCCAGCGGGAGAAGAGGTCGGACTCGCCCCCCGTGGCCTTCAGGGTCTCGATCGTCTGCAGGCCGCCGATCGCCGTGCCGAGGAGCTTGCCCTGGTCCTGGACGAGCCGGCGGTTGCCGTCCACCCGTTTCCGGGAGACGAACCGGAGGGCCGCCACGTTGAGCGAGACGACCGCGATCCCCACCAGGGTCAGCACGGCGTCGTACTGGAAGAGGACGGCGGCGAAGAAGACGATCATCACCGCGCCCAGGGCATTGGTCGCCAGGTCGCGCGAGAGGAGCTGGGCCACGCGGTCGTTGATCGCCACCCGGGAGCTGATGTCCCCGGCGTAGCGCTGGCTGAAGAACTCCGTGGGCAGGCGCAGCACGTGCCAGAGGAAGCGGCTCGACGAGCCGACCGCCAGGCGGGTCTCCAGCCGCAGGAGGTAGACCTGCTGGATCCAGGTCAGCAGGCCCATCAGCAGCCCGGCGGCCCCCATGCCGAAGAGGAGCGGGGGGAGCCAGTCCCGGCGCCCCTCCAGGAGGACGCTGTCGACGAAGACTTTGGAGAAGACGGGGACGACCAGGGTGGGCACGGCCAGGGCGAGCCCCACCAGGAAGACGAAGGCGAGCGCCGCCCGCGAGCCGGAGAGGCGGCGGCGCAGGGCCGGGATCAGCCGCGGGGGCTCCCCCTTGCGCTCGAGCTCCGGGCCGGGCTCGAAGGTCATCACCACCCCGGTGAACGCCTG
Organism: Thermoanaerobaculia bacterium; assembly: GCA_045807625.1. Taxonomy (GTDB): domain Bacteria; phylum Acidobacteriota; class Thermoanaerobaculia; order Multivoradales; family UBA5704; genus DATARR01. The sequence goes on from JBJMHA010000051.1 coordinate 51,739, forward strand.
GTCCAGCTCCTCCTCGCTCACGTCCCGCGGCCCGGTCGCCGGATCGTTGAGGAAGACCCGCCCCTTGTGGAAGCCGTCGAGCACCAGGAAGTGGTTGAAGTTCCAATGCAGGATCGCCGGCAGCTTCAGCGAGCGCAGGGCCTGCGGCTCCTTCTTGAACCCCTTGGCCACCAGCCCGTAGTTGCGGGCGGCCTTGACCACGTTGCTCGCCTTGCTGCCGTCGCGCGAGACGCCGCAGGCCACCCGCAGCTCCTCCAGAGGGACCCAGCGGCCGTAGTGGGCGAGCACGATGGCGAGCGCGGCCGCCCCGCACTCGACCGCTTCCATCTGCAGGACGGTGGGCGAGCGGCGGACCCTCACAGCCCGGTCGCCTCCCGGACCTTGGGGATGACCAGGCGGAAGGGGCGGTCCTCCTGGACCACGATATCCCCCGAGGCGAGGGTGCCGCTGCTGATCTTGAGGCTCGGCCCCCGCGAGGAGGACCACCGGTAGCCGGTCGGCGTCGAGGGGTCCCGCGCCAGCTCGACGTTGACCTGGATCGGCGGCCCCTGCTGCATCAGCTTGGTGACCAGGGCCTCGTTGCCAAGCAGGCGGGTCATGCCGCGGGCGGTCGAGGGGAACTCCGCCACCCAGGTCACCTTGCCGAGCAGCGAGCCGTACTCCTCCCGCTTCACGGTGCTCGGCGAGATCCGCACGGCCATGCCCGGCTGCACCTTCTTGCCCGCCGAGGCGGGGACGAAGAGCACCGCCTGGAGGTTCTCCGAGAGCACCTCGACGCTCAGGATGGCGGTGCCCGGATTGACCACGTCCCCCCGGTTGGCCAGCACCTCCAGGACGCGCCCGGAGTAGGGCGAGAGCACGTTGACGTTCTCCCCCAGCTTGGCGTCGAGGTCCTTCATCTCCAGCTCCAGGTCGCGGATCGCCGTCTGGCGGGTCTCGAGCTGCTGGTCGAGCTGCTGGTCGGCCTCGATCCGCTTGAGGTCCAGGCCGTTGAGGTCAAGCCTCGCCTGGGCGAGCTGGTCCCGCTTGGCGTTGAGCGACTGCTGGGTGGTGAGGAAGGTCTCCCTGGTGATCAGGCCGTCGTTGAGCAGCCCCTGCTGGGCGTCGAGCCGGTCGCGCAGCAGGGAGATGTCCTTCTCCAGCGACTCGATGCTGCGCTGGAGGTCGGCCCGCTGCTGGGCCAGGTCGCGGGCCCGGAGCTGCTTCTGCTGGCTGGAGATGCGGGCCGCGTCCCCGTACTGGGAGCGCAGGGCGGCGAGCTTCGCGCGGTCGCCCGCGATCTGCCGCAGCAGGGCGTCCTGCTGGATGCGGGCGACCGGCTGCCCCTTCTCGATCACGTCGCCGACGGCGACCAGCATCTCCTGGACCTGGCCGGCGGCGTTGGAGACCAGGTCGGAGATCCCCCCCTGCCGCAGCAGGATGCCGTCCCCCTGCGCCTCGGTGGGGATCGAGCCCCAGATCCCCCAGCCGATCGCCGCCAGGAGCAGGGCGCCGAGCCCGGCCAGGGCGATCCACCCCCGGGGATCGGTGACCTGCACCATCTGGTCGAGCTGCTCGGGGGAGGACAGCCTTTCGAGCGAAACCTTGCGGAAGATCGCGGATAGGATCATGGCTCCCCCTCCTGCGGCGAAGGCAGGCTCGTGAGACGCGCGAGCTCGACCTCGCCGGCGGGCCCGCCGGCCCCTCCCACCAGCGTCCCGGTGCGGAAGCGGAGGTCGAGCAGCGAGAGGGCGAGGGCGAGCTCGGCCGCCACCTCGCTCTGCCGGGCGGCGGTCAGCCGGTCGCGCTGGGTGATCAGGTCGAGCAGCGTCGAGGTGCCCCCCCTGAGCTTCTTCTCCTCGTTGGTGAACGCCCGCTCGAACAGCCCCACCGCCTCGCGCGCCTTGGCGAGCCGGAGGGCGTCGCGGCCCACGGCGTCGAGCGCCGCCGGGACGTCCGCCCCGATCCCCTTGGCCAGCAGCTCGATCGCGAGGTCGCTCTGCCGGCGCGCGGCGTCGATCTCGAGCAGGGCTCCCAGGGCGCGCTGGTTCAGGGTGGGCCAGGAGAGCGCTAGGGAGAGCACGGTGCTGGCGCCGGGGACGTTGCGGAACAGCGGCGCCAGGAAGCTGCCCGCCCCCCCGCCGTCCGAGAGCCCCGAGTAGCCGGGCGCCAGGACCAGGTCGAGCTGCGGCTTCAGGGCGTTCTCGGCCGCCCGCCGCTGGAGCTCGGTCTCGATCCGCCGCTGCCGGGCGGCCTCCAGGTCGGTCCGGCTGCGGAGGGCGAGGTCGATGAATCCCCGCGCCCGGGCGGTGGGAGGGACCTCCTCGGGGCGGACGTCGGGGAAGGGGTCGGAGGGGAGGGGCAGGCAGGCGATCTCGGCCGGATCGAGACCGATCTCCCGCCCCAACACCTGCTTCTGGGCGAAGAGGTCCCGTTCCCCCCCGATCCGCGCCGATTCCGCGGAGGCCAGGCTCGCCTCCAACTGTACGATCTCGGCCGCCGGCACCTGATCGGCGGCGATCAGCTTGCGGGTGTTCTCCAGCAGCTCCCGGGAGCTCCGCTCGCTGGCCCGCAGCACCTCGAGGTTGTGCTCCGCCGCCCGCACCTGCCAGTACTGCGAGGCGACCACCTGGACCCGTTGCGATACTGCGAACCGCAGGTCGAGGGCGCTCGCCGCCACCTCGCGCTCGGCCGAGAGCTCCACCGCCTGCACCGCGGCGCGCCCACGCCCGCGCAGCAGCGGCTGGCGGATCTGGAACTTGAGCGTCCCCGTGTCGAGCGGTCCGGAGCCCGCGGTGACGTCCTGGGAGCGGTCGAGCTGGAATTGCGGCTCCAGGATCAGGCCGGTGCGGAACTGCTTGGAGACTCCCAGGGTGCTCTGCAAGGTCCGGGTCTCCCGGCTGGAGGAAGAGGACTGCGGCACATTCTCGTTCGTCTGCGTCAGCCCCGAGGCGACCACCGGGTCGAACTGGCCGGAGGCGATCTGGAGGGCCCCGCGGGCGGCGTCCACCCGGGCCGCCTCGATCGCCACGTTGGGGTCGCGCGCCAGGGTCATCCGCACGGCGTCCATCAGGGCCAGCCCCTGGGGGGGCGCTCCCTGGGCCAGGGCTCCCGGTCCGGCGAGCACGGCGAGGAGAACGAGCAACGGCGACCTGAGACTACGCTCCACACTCAAAGTACTTTAGGCTACCAGCATGAGCAGAGCGCTTCAACTCGCCTCGCTCGGCGCCTCTCCAGGGGAGGTCGAGGAGCTCCTGGTCTACAACGAGAACGCCTTCAACCTCGACTCCCTCTCTTCGGAGGTGCGCTTCCCCCTTCCCGACGAGCCCTTCGTCCCCTTCTGGGAGGCCGTCGAGCGGGAGGCCCGCGCGCGCGGCGCCTTCGCCGTCCTGCGCGAGCACCTGCCCCAGCTCCGGTTTCCAGTCCGGCAGGGGATCAGCGAGACCGAGGGCTACCGGGCGGCCACCCGGCGCGGCGTCCCGCCAGATGAGATCCCGGAGGCCACGGGACTCGCCGTGGAGCGGCCGGAGGCGATCGAGGTGGTGCTCCATGAGAGCCCCGCCGGCCACATCCCCCTGCTGATCGCCCGCGGCCGGGCGGAATTCGCGGCCCTCATCCGCGCGCTCACCAGGCGCAACGAGCCGGACCCGGTCCCGGACGCTCAGGGGGCACTGATGGTCTCGGGCTACAACAACTGGAGCCGCGTCCGGGAGCTGCGGCGCCGGTGGGAGGCGCTGCCCGCCTCCGAGCGCGGGACCGCCACCTGGAGCGAGGAATTCCAGCGGCTCCAGCCCCGGCGCGAGCTCTACCAGGACCGCTTCATCCTGCTCTCGGACGGGCCTTACAGCGCCGTGCCGGCCACCGATCTGGGGCTGGACGATACGGAGTGGCGCGAGATCTCCCTCGCCCTCCGCCGCGACCACGAGTGCGCCCACTACCTCACCCGCCGCCTCTTCGGCTCGATGCGCAACAACCTGCTCGACGAGCTGATCGCGGACTATACCGGGATGGTGGGCGCCACCGGCCGCTTCCGCGCCGACTGGTTCCTGCGCTTCGTGGGGCTGGAGGACTTCCCCCGCTACCGGCCGGGCGGCCGCCTCGACCTCTACCGGGGGAAGCCGCCGCTCGCGGACGGCGCCTTCCGGGTCCTGCAGGCGCTGGTGAAGCAGGCGGCCGAGAACCTGGAGCGGTTCGACGCCGGGCTCCCTCCCGGCCCCCGGAGCCCGGAGGAGACGGCGCTGCTCATCGCGGCCCTCGCCTCGCTGCGGCTGGAGGAGTTGGCGGCGGACGCCGCGGAGGAGCGGCTCGGCCGGACGCTCGCGGAGCTCCGCGGGCGGATCCGGTCCGCGGAGCCCTGATGGCGGAGCGCGAGCCCGCCCTGCGGGCCGTCCTGCTGGGAGCGAGCAATCTCAGGATCTCCCTGCCCCTGGTGCTCGACCGCGTCCGGCGGCGGGCGGGGGGTCCCGTCGAGGCGCTCGCCGCCTGCGGCCACGGCCGTTCCTGGGGCACCTGGAGCCGCTTCCTCTTCGTCCGCCACCTCCCCGGGATCGCCCAGTGCGGCCTCTGGCGGGAGCTCAGGGTCCGCCCCTCTCGCCCCACCCTGGCGCTGCTCACGGACGTCGGCAACGACCTGCTCTACGGCGCCCGGGTGGAGGAGATTGCCGGCTGGGTGGAAACCTGCCTCGACCGGCTGGGCGCCCGGGAAGAAACGGAAACCGTGATGACCCTCCTCCCCCTGGCCCGCCTGGAGCGGCTCTCCGGCCCTCAGGTCCGCCTCGCGGCTTCGTTGCTGTTTCCTGGACGCCCGGCCCCCTGGCCGGCGCTCCTCGACCGGGCGCGGGAGCTGGACGATCGCCTGCGCCGGCTCGGCCGCGAGCGCGGGGCGCGCCTGGTCGAGCCCGCGGCGGGCTGGTACGGGCTCGACCCCATCCACCTCCGGCGGCGCGCCCGCCGGGAGGCCTGGGCCCAGATCCTCCCCGGACCGGCCGGTGCGGCGGGAGGCGGGCAAAGACTCCCCTTCCTTGGCGCGGCGGAGAGCCGGCTCTTCGGCGCCCCTCTGCGCCGGCCGCAGCCGGCGGTCCGGCTGCCGGACGGCTCGACGGTGGCGCTCTACTGAACGTCTCGATTGACGACAGGAAGCTGGAGAGGCAGGCCGGAGTGGTCCCAGAGCTGCTCCAGGCAATCCATCAGGCGGATGGCGGCCTCGCGGCTCGCCTGCTCGTCCGCAGCGACCCGGTGCAGAAGGGTGAGCGCCGCCAGCGCCCGGGGGTAGCTCTGCCTGGAGGCAAAGATGGGTAGCGCCTCCCCGGCGACCCGCGCCAGCTCGGCCGTCCTCCGCTGCTTCGCGTACAAGCTGGCCAGCTCGAGAGCGACGAAAGCGGCCTCGAAGACCCTTTCATCCGCGATGAATCCTTCGCGCGCGGCGACGAAGCAGGCTTCCGCCTCCCGGAGCTGGCCGAGCCCGCGAGCGATCTTCCCCTCCACCCAACGCCGCCGGTTGCGCATCCAGCCGTCCGCGTAGCGGTCGTAGAGAGGCCGGGCCTGGAGGAGGAGCCGCTGGGCCTCCAGGTGGCGGCCCACCTCCGTCAGGAAGGTGATCAGGTTGTGCTGGGCCCCCAGCAGAAGCCGCGGCTCCCGCCCGGCGTCGATCTTGCGCAGTGCCTCGTAGAGCAGAGGGATGGCCCGCTCCGGCGTGCCCGCATGCTCGTGCACGGTCGACATTTTGACCAGCGCGCGGCCCTCCCGGTGAGTCTCTCCCACCCTGCGGTAGATGCGCTGAGCCCGGGCGAGCAGGCGCAGGGCCTCCCCATGCCGCCCCTGCTCGCGCCGCAGCGAGGCCTGTAGATCGATCAGGAGAGCCCGTTCCAGCGGATCGCCGGTCCCCGTCCGTAACAGCTCGAAAGCGGTTTGGAAAGCCTCCTCCGCCTCCTGCAGGTCGGCGGCCACGCGCCGGGCGTTGCCGACATACCCCCAGGCGCGAGCCCGCAGGTCTTGAATACGCTCCTCGCCGTAGTAGCTCGCGTCGAGAAGATCGGCCAGTTGAAGAGCAAGCTGCGCGAGCTCCTCGCCAGCCGCCGGCTGCTGGAAGGTCCTCTGCCGGGCCGTCTCGATCAGGATCTCGAGGAAGCCCCAGGACCGGAAACCGGGATGGTTGCGGATCAACAGAAGGCGCTGCTCGGCCGAGTGCGCCAGGAGCTCGGCGAGGCGGGCCGGAGCCGCGGCGCGCTCGGCCGAGAGGGCACGCACGCGGATCAGAAACTGCCGTTCTGCGGCGTCGATGGCCGGACCGTAGCTCGGCTCCACCTCCGAGCGCCAAGGGAGGACGAGCGCCAGACAGTCTGTAAGCCGCCCCAGCGGCGAGCCGGAGAGGGCCCTCATCCGCTCACGGCAGCGTCGGCACCCGGCCACATGGGCCGCGATCTCGCTGAGCCCGCCGACGGCTGCCCTGGAGAGCGCCCGTAATGATGAATCTGGGGGATGAAGCCTCATCCTACGCGTCCCGGAATCATGACCTTCCCATCCCATGATAACTCCAGGAAGCAAAAAATTGGCCTTTCTTGAAGCTTCCGGTTGAGACAAGGCCCGGGAAGATCCCGGCTCCCCAGGCCTTGATAAGACGATCTTACCGGCAGACCTGATGGCCGTCCGGATCCGCGCTGCACCCACTTTTTCTTGGCGGCGTGAGGCGCCTCCTCTGGGAGGACGGCGGCGTAACCGGTCGGAGCCGTGCCAGCAGCCAATCCCGGGCGACGGCGAGCACCCCCTCCCCTCCCGGCGCGGTGAGCGCCGGACGGACGGGGCCGGCGGGCGCGGCCGGCGCCGCGGCGGTGGTGAGCAGGGCCAAGGCGAGGACAAGAACGGTCCAACGCAAAATACGAAACATAAGATCCTCCTCTCTCCGGTGTCCCGGCCACAACCCCCATGGCTGTGACCGGGAGCTCCCAAGAAAAGAGTGGCACGTTTTGGCGGAAATGCACCCTCCCGAGCCGTGTCCGGCGGCCGGGACGGACCTCTCCAGCCGCCAAAAGGTGCTCATTTGGCCCTAGAGGTTCTAGGACGAATCAGTTTTGACCCCGTTTTTCCGTCTTCTCTAGGCAGGAGGATGAAAAGATGCCTATGGACGGAAAACACGACACCGGATACACGCTTCTCTTTTCGCAACCCCGGATGGTCCAGGACCTCCTTCGCGGCTTCCTGCCGGAGGAGTGGGTCGGCTGGCTCGACCCCGGGACCCTCGAGCGCCGGGACGGCGGGGCCCACCCGGACCGGCCGGAGAGCCCCCTGATCTGGCGACTGCGCTGGCAGGGGGGCTCGGACTGGGTCTACCTGCTGCTCAAGCCGCAGGGGGAGCCCGATCCCTTCACCGCCCTGCGCCTGGAGCTCGACCGCGGCCTGCTCTACCACGCCCTGCTGCGGCGGCGCCGGGGGATTCAGGCGCGCCTGCCCGCCGTGCTCCCGGTCGTGCTCTACAACGGCGAGACCCGCTGGACCGCGCCGCTCGACGCCCGCGAGCTGTTCCTGCCGCTCGTCCCCGCCCTCCAGCGCCACGTCCCCTCGACCCGCTACCTGGTGCTCGACGTGACGGCCGGTCCGTTCCCTTCAGGCACTGGAGACGGGAACCTGGTCGCGCTCCTCTGCGAGTTCGAGCGGAGCCGCACGGCCGAGGCGGTCGACCCCCTCCTGGCCCGGCTGGCCGAGCTCCTGGTCGACACGGACGACGAGCCGCTGCGCCGGGCCTGGAGCATCTTCCTCGGCTGCTCCTTCCTCCCCCGCCGCTTCCCCGACCTCTTCGCGGCCATGGTGCCGGGAGGTGTGCTAGCGTGAAGACGAGCCGGAGGACCTCTCTATGTGGAATCTCTGCGAAGAAAGCATCCATATCCCCCGCCAGGCGACCCGGGATCTCGCCGGTTTCCGGGCCTGGGCCGTCTCGCGCCATTTTCCCAAGCACGGACGGATCGACTTCCTGGCTGGCGACCTCGAGGTGGACATGAGCCCCGAGGAGCTGCATACCCACGGCACGGCCAAGTCGGGGATCGGATCGATCCTCCACTCCCTGGTGAGCGGACAGGGTCGGGGCTACGTCTATATCGACCGGGCCAGGATCTCCAGCCCTCAGGCCAACCTGTCCGTCGAGCCCGACGTCGTCGTGGTGCTCTGGGACACTCTCGATCAGGGCCGGGTGCGTGAGATCTCCCGCTCCCGCCGCAGGCCCGACCGGCTGATCGAGATGGAGGGAGCCCCGGATCTGGTGGTCGAGATCGTCAGCAACAGCTCCGAGAAAAAGGACCTCGTCCGTCTGCCACCTCTCTACGCCGCGGCGGGAATCCCCGAGCTCTGGCTGGTGGACGCCCGGAAGAAAGCGCTCCGCTTCGAGATACGGAGCCTTGGGCCGGACGGCTACGAGACGGTCGAGCCGGACGCGGAGGGATGGCGGCGGTCCCCCAAGCTCGGGCGCCGGTTCCGGCTGGTTCGCCAGGAGATGCGCCCCGGCCGCTGGATCTACCGGCTGGAGCACGATGGAGAGAGATGACCGCGTCCGGATCGAGGTGCCGGCGGACAGCCCCCTGTTCGCCGGCCACTTCCCCGGCCATCCCATCCTCCCCGGCATCGCCCATCTGACCTTCGTCGAGGGGGCCCTGGGAGCTCCGATCACCGCGGCGCGGTCGGTAAGGCTGCGCCGCCCGGTAATCCCCGGGGAGACTCTGGAGCTCGCCATCTCTCCCGGCGAGGGCGGCTGGGCCCGCTTCGAGATCACCTGTCAGGGAAATCCCGTCAGCAGCGGCTCGGTCGCCACAGGCGGAAACGGAGTTGGAGACTGGGAGGAGCCGGCAGTGGCCGGCGAATTCCCCCTCCTCCTCCCCCACGCTCCGCCCGCCCGGCTGATCCGGGGCGTGATCGCGACCGAGGCGGAGCGGATCGTCTGCGCGGCCGAGATCCCTCCGGACCATCCGCTCGCCATGGAGGGGCGCGCCCCCGCGTTCCTGGCGGTCGAGGCGGCGGCGCAGGCGGCGGCCGTCCTCGAAACCCTGGCCCGGAAGGAGGACCCCGCCCCCCGGATCGGCTATCTGGTCGGCATCCGCGAGGCGCGCTTCACGGCCGTTCCGCTCCCGGTGGGACGCCCGTTCCAGGTCTCCGCCCGGCTCACCGGCAACGCTCCCCCTCTCTCGATCTACGAGATCGCGGCGGGGGAGGCGGTGGCCGGCACCATCAGCACCTACATCACCACAGCCGCCGGAAGCAGAACCACTGGTAAGGCTCCCGGCGGATGACCGCCTCCAGATCGGCGGCGAAGCGCTCGAGCGCCTCGCGGAGGTCGCGCTGCCGGTCCCCGCTCTGCGCGACGTGGATGGCGGGGCGCAGCAGACAGCGGTAGCGCAGCCTCCCCTCGCGCAGCACGAAGACGGGGACGACGGGCACGCCGGCCGCGCGGGCGAGGGCCACGGGTCCCACCGGCAGCGCGAAGGGGCGGCCGAACAGGCTCGCCTCCACTGTGCGGCCGCCGGAGCGCGGGCGGTCCCCCTGGAGCGCCACGATCTCACCCCGCCGCAGGGCGTCCAGGAGGTCGACCCCGAGCTGGGGTTCGTCGGCGAAGTGGGTGGTATAGAGCTCGCCGCCGCAGCGCCGGATCAGCCCCTCGATGAACCGCTGGGCCCGCGGATCGGTCTCCGGCTCGCGCACCACGTGCACGCGCCGGCCGTCGCGCGAGGCGGGGAGCATCGAGCCCACCTCCCAGGCCCCCAGGTGGGCGGTGACCAGGATGAAGCCGCCGTCCTTGCCCGCGAGCTCCCGCCACTCCTCCAGCCCCTCGGCCTCGATGGTGAAGGCCCGGTCGGTGCTCAGCCGCTCGTAGCGCTCCGAGAGGCACCAGGCGAAGGTGCGGAAATTGCGGTAGATGCGGCGTTGGCGCTCCCACCATCCGCAAGGGCCGAGCACCGCCTCCAGGTTGGAGGCGATGGCGTCGCGGATCTTCCGCAGGGCGATCCAGAAGAGGGTCGAGAAGACGTCGACCAATCCCCCCAGCGCCCAGCCGGGGAGGAAGGTGATCCCGAGCTGGTGGAGACGGAACCAGAAGACCCCCGTAACGTGGAAGGGGCCCAGCAGACGGCGGCTCCAACCCCCTTCCGGCGCATGCGGGGGGGGCTCACGGGGTATGGCGACGCTCATGACACCTTATTGTCACACGGTTCCGGGCGGGGCCGGCGGCTCCGCTCCAGCAGCGCCTCCAGGGCGGGCAGCACCACCACGGTGGCCAGCAGGCAGGCCGAGATCCCCAGCCCGACCAGAATCCCGGCGTGGCGCAGGCCCGGCACCCGCGAGGTGCTCAGGCTGCCGAAGCCGATCACCGTGGTCAGCGTCGCCAGGGTGAGGGCCAGCCCCATGTCCTCGGCCGCCCCCAGCAGCCCGCGCTCCGGGTGCAGGCGCTTCCAATGGACGGCGTGGGCGCCGAGGTCGATGCCGGTCCCCAGCAGCAGGGGGACCGTGAAGGCGCACAGCAGGTCGAGCGGCAGGCCCAGCACCCCCCAGAGGCCAAAGGTCCAGACGCACCCCAGGACCAAGGGAAGGGCCGCCAGCAGGGCGTCGAGCACCCGTCCCCGGAAGGAGAAGAGGACCACCGCGCCGACGAGGGCCAGGGCGAGGCCGCTCGACCGCGCGAGGTCCGAGAGCGCCAGGTCCCGCAGCTCCGCCCCGACCCGCGGGATGGAGGCGAGCGCGACGTCTCCGGGGACCGGCGAGAGGCGCGCGAGCTCCCGCGCCAGGGCCTCGGAATCCCCCTTCGTCCCGGCTCCCAGGGGGAGCCGCACGTGCACGGCGGCCACCACTCCGCGGTCCCCGGCGCGCACCAGCTCCGACATCCAGCGCGGCCAGGTGGCGAGAGGGGGCGCGCCCGGGTCCTCCCCCCTCCCCAGCGCCCGCAGGGTGTCGAGGGCGGGGGCGAAGGGGGCGGTCTTGAAGCCGGTCGCGGCCAGCTCGCGCTGAAGGTCGCCCGCCGCGCGCTCCAGCGGCAGCGGACGGAGCTCGGCCAGCCGCCTCTGGAGCCGGCCGCCCAGCACCAGCCAGTCGGCGGGGGAGGTGATCTCCGCCCGGGAGCCGAGCCGGGCCCGCAGGATCTCGCGGGCCGCGGCGGCGCGGTCGAGCGCCTCGCCGAGGGTCCGCCCCTTGAGGACCACCGAGAAGGTGTCGAGCCCCACGGAGAACTTCTGGACCAGCAACTCCTCGGCCTCGGTCGACGGATGGTCCGCCGGCCGCAGCGCCCGCAGGTCGGTGTTGAGGCCCAGGCGCGACAGCCCCCAGCCGGTCACCGCCGTGAGCAGCGCCGTGAGGACGAGGGAAACCCGCCAGTGCCGCGCCGAGGCGCGGGCGAGCCCCGCCAGCACCGGCTGGCCGAAGCGGGGCCACAGCCGCAGGGGTCGGAAACGGGCGGAGGGGCGGGGGGAGAGGACGAGCAGGGCGGCGGCCAGGGTAGCCGTGGCCAGCAGGGTCGCCACCACCCCCAGCGAGAGCACCTGCCCCACCTCGCGCAGCAGCCGGAAGTGGGCCACCGCGAGCGCGGCGAGCCCGGCCGCCGTGGTGACGGCCGCCGTGGCGATCCCCGGCCCGGTTTCCCGGAAGGTCGCGGCCAGGGCCGCCGCCACCCCCTCACCCCGCCGCAGCAGCTCGCGGAAGTGGGCCGAGCCGTGGATGCCGTAGTCGACCCCCATGCCGAGAAGGGCGGCGGTGAAACCAACCCCGATGGCGCTGATGCTCCCCAGCTCCAGCGCCGCTCCGCCCGCCATCCAGAGGGTGCCGGCCGCCACGGCGGCCAGGATGACCGTGGGCAGGAACCATCCCTCGAACCCCAGGATCATCACCAGGGCGAGCCCGAAGACCGTGCTGGAGGCCGAGCTGGTAAGGTCGGCGCGAAACAGGGCCTCGTCCTGGGCGGCGTAGATCGGCCCCCCCACGGCCCGGAAGTCGAGCGGCACCCCCGCCGACGCGCGCACCTCGCCGTAGGCCTTGCGCAGCTCGGCCAGCAGGGCCCGCCCTCCCGCCGGATCGACCTCGGCGCTGGCCGGGGTGAGGATCACCAGTGTGGCATCCCCGTCCGGAGAGATGAACGCGCCGCTCAGGGGATCGAGGGGGAGCGAGGAGGCGGCGGCCCCGAGCAGCCCCTCGGACAGCCCCAGGGGATCGGCGGCGAACAGCGGCGCCGCCACGGCCCCCACCGGGCTGCGCAGCGCCTGCCGCATCTCGGCGACCCGGTCGTGGATCGCCTGGGGCTCCAGCCGGGAGCCCAAGTCCTCCCGCCACCCCGGGGTCTGCACGAGGAGCGGCATGCGCGGCGCCACGTGGGCGAAGAAGAAGCGCTCGTCCTCCTCGGTGAGCCCGGCCCGGGAGTCGGCCACCAGGGGGCTCTTTCGCATGCGGCCGGCCAATTCGCTCGCCGCGGTGATCAGGGTCTCAGGCTCCGCTTTTTGCCCGGGCGAGCGCACCAGCACGAACACTTTCTCGAAGCCGCCGAAGGTGCGCAGGAAGGTCCGGTAGTCCTCGGACGCGGGAGCCCCCTCGGGCAGCAGGGCCTCCAGCCGGGTCTCGATGCGGAAGCGGGAGGCGGGGACCAGCGCCGCCAGGGTGAAGAGGACCGCCGCCGCCAGCACCCGGCGGGGGTGGCGGGCGACGAGCTCGGCCCAGGCGGCGGAGAGGCGGGCGAGCATCCCGCTCAAGCCGAGGCCCCGGCGTCCACCACCAGAGTCTGGCCGGTGATCGCCGCCGCGCGGTCCGAGAGGAGGAAGAGGACCGCCTGGGCCACGTCGGCGGGCTCGACCCCGCGCGCCAGGCACTCGCCGGCCCGCAGATGGGCGATCTTCTCCGCCGGCACCCCCGCCGTGAGGTCGGTGGCGACGAAGCCGGGGACCACGGCGTTGACCCGCACCCCGCGCCGGCCCGCCTCGCGCGCCAGCGACCGGGTGAGCCCGAGGATCCCCGCCTTGGAGGCGGCGTAGGCCCCCTGGCCGGCCACGCCGTGCAGGGCCGAGAGGGAGGAGACGTTGACGATCGCCCCCCGCCGCCGCACCATCATCCCCCGCAGCACCGCCCGGCAGCAGCGGAAGAGGCCGCCCAGGTTGGCGTCGAGCACCGCCTCCCAGTCCTCGTCCGAGGTCATGGCGAGGAGGGACTCGCGGCGCAGGCCGGCGTTGTTGACCAGCCCGACGAGAGGCCCCAGCGCTTCTTCGATTTCACTCACCAGGTCGTCCGGCCGGGCGCGGTCGCGCAGATCCAGGCGGAAGGCGCGGGCCCCGGTGGCCGCCTCGACCTCGCGGGCGGTCCCCGCGTCCGAATTCCAGGTGAAGGCCACCGCGGTGTCCGGCTCCGCCGTGAGCGCCTCGACGGCCGCCCGGCCGAGCCCGCGGCTGCCGCCGGTCACGAGGACCGTGCCCACCGCAGCATCTCCAGGCGGGCGCGGGTGACCGCGCCGGCGATCCGCAGGCTGTCCAGCAGCGGCCGGTAGTGGCTGGTGGTCCGGCCGTCGGCGAAGCCGAGCCGCACCGGCACGGTCACCACCCGGAACCCCCGCCGGGCCGCCCGCACCACCACGGCGCTCTCCGCCTCGAAGCGCGCCTCGGGGAAGCCGACCTCGACGATCAGGCGGCGCGAGTAGAAGCGGAAGCCGGTCTGGATGTCGGTGAGGGGCTGGCCGGCGGCGAAGGAGATCGCCCGCGAGGAGAGGCGGTTGCTGGCGCGGCGCAGGGCGCTCATCTCGCTGAACAGGTGGTCGCGGATGCCGAGCACCAGGTCGGCGCCGGCCTTGGCGGGCGCCAGCAGCTTGGGAATCTCCTCCGGCAGGTGCTGGCCGTCGGCGTCGAGGGTGACGACGCCGTCGAAGCCATGGCTGAAGAGGTCCTGGAAGGCGAAGGCGAGGGCCGCCCCCTTGCCCCGGTTGCGCGGGAAGGAATGGACGCGGGCGCCGGCGCGCCGGGCCTCCTCGGCCGTGCCGTCCGTCGAGCCGTCGTCCACCACCAGCACCTCCGCCAGCTCGAGCAGGGCGCCGCGGACGATCGCCCCCACCGAGGGCGCCGCCTGATAGGCGGGGACCGCCCCGGCGATCCGCAGACTCAAAGGATCTCTCCCAAAATAGCTCGTTCTCCTGAAGGAATCGTACCCCAGGGCGAACGGCCACCGGGTGGGGGAATTCTAGCTCACCCCCGCCCCAGAACCACCCACGCCGCCGCCCCCCCCGCCGCCAGGCTGGTGGCGAGGACGACCGATGGGGCTTTCTGGAGGGAGCCGCCGAGAGGTGTGACTCCGAGAATGGGATCGGTCTCGCCGAAGCCCGGGGTGGGGCCGAGCGGCGAGCCGGCCGCGGCCAGCACCGCCGCAGCGAGATGGCCGCCGCCATACTCCCCGGTCACCGCCTTGGGCGCGGCGACCGGCGGCAGGGGGGTCTCCTCCCAGACGGCGCGGAGCACCTCGGCCTCCAGCCGGTCCCCCTCGCGGGATCCCGAGGCGCCGGAGACCACGAGGTCGATGTCCCCTGGCTTCAGGCCCGCCCGGTCCAAAGTGCGCCGCAGGCTCCGGGCCAGCACCCGGTGCCCTCGCCCCCATCCGGAGGGAGGCGCCGTGGGATCGAAGGCGCTCCCCCGGGCCAGCACCCGCGCCAGCGCCCGGCCCCCCCGCGCTTCCAGGCCCGCCGCGCTCTCCAGCACCACCACCGTCCCCCCCTCGCCGGCCAGGAAGCCGTTCCGCCGGCGGTCGAAGGGGCGGGCCAGCTCCTCGCCATCTTCTCCTGAACGCGCGAGGGCGCCGAAGCGGTCGAGCAGGGCGTGCAGGAGGGGGGTCATCTCGTCCACGGCGCCGGCCAGCACCCTGCCGGCCCGGCCGGCGGCGATCTCGGTGGCACCGGTGCCGAGGGCGATCAGCGGCCCCGCCTCGCGCTCGCAGACCGTGAGGCTCGCCCCCCGCGCCTTGAGGGCGATGGCGATCTGCGCCGCGGGGGCGTTGGCGACGCTCTCCATGAACAGGGAGGGGGAGGCGGCCTCCGGCCCCTCGTCGAGGATCTGCTTGAGCAGCGTCTCGGTGTTGGTGGAGGGGCCGAAGGCGGTGGCGATCACCACCGCCGTCCCCCCCTCGTCCCCCTCGCAGGGGGTCCCGAAGCAGCGCAGGGCCATGCGCGCGGCGGCCACGGCGAGCTTCGAGGGGGGGCTCATGCGGCGCGCCTCGCCGGGCGAGAGCCAGCCGGCGAGCTCCCCCGGCGGCATCAGGCAGGCGCGCCGGGAGCCGTCAGGAAGGTGATAGCCGGCCGAACGGTCGATCTCGCGGGCCAGCGGGGAGCCTGCGGCCAGGGCCTCGGCGAGGCGGTCCGAGCCGCCCCCCCAGGCTCCCAGAGTCCCCAGACCGGTGATGAGGACCGGCTCGCTCAAGCGAGCTGATCCCTGGTCTGGTCCCCGGCCTGACCCCTCCAGGGCGCGAAGACGAGCGCGGCGTTGGACCCACCGAACGCGAGGCTGGTGGAGACCGCGGCCCGCGCGCCGGGCAGGGGGAGAGGCTCGTCGAGCACCAGGTTGACCGGCAGCTCCGGGTCCGCCTCCCCCGCCCTCTCCACCGGATGGAGCTCGCCATGGCGCAGGCAGAGCACCGTGGCCACCGCCTCGATCGCGCCCGAGCAGCCGAGCAGATGGCCGATCAGTGCCTTGGTGGCGACCAGCGGCAGCTCGCCGGCCCGGTCGCCGAAGACCTTTTGCAGGGCCTGCCACTCGGCGGCGTCGTTGAGCGGCGTGCCCGTGCCGTGGACGTTGACGAAGCCCACCGCCTCCGGCGGCAGGCCGGCGTCGGCCAGCGCCGCCTCCAGGGCCGCCGCGGCGCCCGCCCCCGAGGGGTCCGGCGCCGTCATGTGGTGGGCGTCGCAGGAGGCGCCCGCCCCGGCCAGCACCGCCAGCGGCTCCGCCCCCCGGGCCAGCGCCCGCTCCAGCGGCTCCAGCACCAGCACGGCCGCCCCTTCTCCAAAGGACATGCCGGCGCGGCCGGCGCGGAACGGCCGGCAGGGGACCTCGTCCACCGAGCGCAGGGCGTTGAAACCGGCGTAGGTGAGCTGGCAGAGGGAGTCGGACCCGCCGGCGACCGCCACCTCCACCTCCCCCGAGCGCACCG
Source organism: Thermoanaerobaculia bacterium (assembly GCA_045807625.1). Taxonomy (GTDB): domain Bacteria; phylum Acidobacteriota; class Thermoanaerobaculia; order Multivoradales; family UBA5704; genus DATARR01. The sequence goes on from JBJMHA010000051.1 coordinate 67,840, forward strand.
CGTCGAGCGCCGCGCCGAGGGCGAGCGCCCCGGAAGCGCAGGCGGAGGAGAAGGTCACCACCGGCCCCGTGCTCCCCAGGTGGCGCGCCACCGCGTCGCCGGGAGCGTTGACCTGCTGGGGGATCAGGGAGGAGAGGCGCCCCCGCCGGTCGCGCAGGAAACGCTCAAAGAACAGCTCGCTCTCGTACATGCCCCCCGTGCTGCTGCCGAAGTAGACCCCGGCCTCGGCCTCCTCTCCCAAAGGGAGCGACAGGCCGGCCCGCTCCGCCGCCTCGCGGGCGGCGAACAGGGCGAACCGGTCAGCGACCGACAGGCGGCGCCAGCCCGGGCAGGAGCGGACGAAGGATTCAGGGGGCTCGCCGGCCTCGGCGGCCAGGTGCGTGCGATGCCGGGAGTGGTCGAAACGCTGGAAGGGGGCGATTGCGGGCCGGCCGGCCCGCAATCCCTCCCAGAGAGATGCGGCGCCCCAGCCCAGGCCACAGACGGCGCCGATCCCGGTGACGGCCACCCGCCGCCCCTCGCCCACCGGGTGATTTCGCTGCATGCTCACGTCTCCGCGTCGTTCAGGTCCGTCCCTCGATGAATTGGGAGAGCGTCGAGACCGAGGAGAAGACCTCGCGGCCGATCTCCTGGCTTTTGATCCGGATGCCGAACTCCTTCTCGAGCGCCACCACCAGCTCGAGCGCGTCGACCGAATCGAGGCCCAGCCCCTCGCCAAACAGGGGGGCCTCGTCCTCGATCATCTCCGGCCGCATCCCTTCCAGGTTGAGGCTCTCGACGATCAGGCGCTTGATCCGGTCCGGCGTGGCGCCGATTGCTTCCGACATAACACAAACCTCTGAGATCCGGCGGCCCTTCGGGCCCGCCGTGCGGAAAATCCGCGGTTTTTCCGTTCTCCGGGCCGCCAATCCTAGCGTGCCCCGGGGGGCACTGGCAATCCCAACCCGTTCTTGCGACGATCCTTAGCGACCCGGTCCCGGCTCGCTGCTATCATCCCCCCTCCGAACCGAAAGGAGACGAGCGGCAGGCTTGAGCACCCCAGATCCGATCCTCCAGGCGTTCGAGCGCCTCGTCCGGCGCGACCCCCTCGCCCCGCTCGTGATCTCCCCTGGGCGGCGGGCTACCGTGGGGGACGTCGACGCCTTGGCGCGCGCCGCCGGGAGCCGCCTGGCGGACCGGCCGCTCGCGCCGGGGACCCTGGTGGGCCTCGCCGCCGTCAACGGTCCGGGCTTTCTCGCCTCTCTCCTCGCCCTCCGCCGGGCCGGCCTCGCCGCCCTGCTGCTCGACGCCCAGACCCCCGAGACCGAGGCCCGGCGCGTCCTGCGCGCCCTCGGGGCCCCCGCCCTCCTCCGCTGTCCGGAGGGGTGGCCGCGCGGTCCGGAGGGGTGGTCTCTCCTCACCCCCGGCGAGGCAACCGACACAACAGAGCCGGCCCCCCCGATCTTCCCTACGATTTTTTCAGAAAAGCGGGACATCGCCGTCATCAAGCTCACCTCGGGCTCGACCGGCGCCCCGCGCGGCATCGCCGCCCCGGCCGAGGCGCTGCTGGCGGACGACGCCGCCCTCACCCTCACCATGGGCCTCTCGGCGGCCGACCGCCTTCTCACCACCATCCCCCTCTCCCACTCCTACGGCCTCGCCAGCCTCGCCCTCCCCGCCCTGGTGCGCGGCACCGTGCTGGTGATCCCGGAGGCGGCGAGCGTCTACGACCCCTTCGTCACCGCCGCGCGCACGGGGGCCACCTTCTTCCCCACCGTGCCGGCCTACCTCGACGCCCTGGCGCGGATGAGCGATCCGCCCCCCCGGCCGGAGTCCCTCCGCCTGGTGATCACCGCCGGCGCTCCCCTCTCCGCCACTGCCTCCGCCCGCTTCCGCGAGGCCTTCGGCCTGCCGGTCCACGTCTTCTATGGCTCCAGCGAGTGCGGCGGCATCTGCTACGACCGCGAGGGGGGGGCCGCCGAGCGGGGGACGGTCGGCGCCCCCGTCGAGGGGGTGCGGGTCACCCTGGAGCCGATGGACGAGGCCCCAAGCGACGGCGGCCGGGTGGTGGTCGAATCCCCCGCCGTCTCCGCCGGCTACCTCCCCGAGCCCGACGGGCGGCTGGCGGATGGCCGCTTCCGCGCCGGCGACCTCGCCGTCTGGCAGCAAGGGGAGATCGCCCTCCGCGGCCGGGTGGACGACCTGGTCAACATCAAGGGGAAGAAGGTCAACCCGCGCGAGGTCGAGGCGATCCTCGCTGGCCTCCCCGGGGTGGACGAGGCGGTGGTGCTGGGGGTGCCGGTCGAGGGGCGGGGGGAGATCCTGCGCGCCGTGGTCGCCTGCCGCTCCGGCAACCTCACCACCTCCGAGGTCGTCGCCTGGTGCCGCGGGCACCTCTCGGCGCACAAGGTGCCGCGCAGCGTCATCCTGCTCGAGGCCCTGCCGCGCAACGCCCGCGGCAAGCTCGACCGCGCCGCCCTCCTGGCCCTGGGAACGGGGGACTATGGCTGAGGACCGCCGGCCCTACCGGCCGACGCCCCTGCTGCTCGGCTCGATGGCCCTGCACGCCGCCGGTGCCGCGGCCCTCGCCGCCGATCCCCGCCGCTGGCGGACGGTGGCCGGCCTCCTCGTCGCCAACCACGTGGCCCTCGCCGCCGTCAGCCTCTGGCCGCGCAGCCGGATGCTCGGACCCAACCTCCTCCGCCTCCCCGATACCGCTGTCCAGAGAGGGGAGATCGCCCTCACCTTCGACGACGGCCCCGACCCCCGCGTCACCCCTAGGGTGCTCGACCTGCTCGACCAGGCGGGCATGAAGGCGAGCTTCTTCGTGATCGGCCGCCACGCCCGGGCCCACCTTGAGCTCACCGCCGAGATCGCCCGCCGCGGCCACCGGGTGGAGAACCACACCGACACCCATCCCCACCTCTTCGCCTGCTACCCCGCCGGGCTCCTGCGCCGGGAGGTCGAAGGGGCGCAGGAGGCGGTCGAGGCGGCCACCGGCCGGCGCCCCCGGCTCTTCCGCGCCCCGGCCGGGCTGCGCAACCCCCTGCTCGAATGGGTGCTCCATCGCTCCGGCCTCCGCCTGGTGGCCTGGACCCGGCGCGGCTTCGACGCCGTCGACCAGAACCCGGCGGCGATCGCCCGCCGCCTCCTCGCCGGCCTCGCCCCCGGGGACATCCTCCTCCTCCACGACGGCCGCGCCTCCGGCGAGCCGGGGGACAATCCGGTCGTCCTGGAGGCCCTCCCCCGGGTGCTCGACGCCCTGTCGGCACGGGGATTGCGATCCACCTTCATCCCGGATCCATGAACGAAAAAAAGAAAAAGAGCCGCGCCGCCCGGGAGATCCAGGACATCCTCTACAAGCTGCGCACCGAGGGGATGTCGCCCGAGAAACAGGCGGCGGCGGTGGCGCTGGGGGTGTTCATCGGCGTCTCGCCGCTCTATGGCCTGCACCTGGCGCTCTGCATCCTGCTCGCCCGCCTCTTCCGGCTCAACGCGGGGCTCACCTACCTCGCGGCCCACATCAGCCTGCCGGGCATCACCCCCTTCCTCCTCCTGGCGGAGCTCGAGACCGGCCGGCGCCTGCGCGGGCAGAGCTACCTTCACGTCCACATCCACAACCTCAAAGAGCTCGACCTCCGGCAGGCGGCGCTCGACCTCACGATCGGCACCCTGGCCATCGGCGGCGTGCTGGCGGTCCTCTTCGCCCTCCTCGCCTGGTGGCTGGCCCGGCGGCGGCAGGCGCACCCCGAGATCGAGGCCCTGCTGGAGGAGTCGGCCTGCCACTACCTGAAGCCGGGCATGTTCCACTGGGAATTCGTGCGCGGCAAGCTGCGGCACGATCCGATCTACTTCAACCTCCTGCGCCGGGGATTCCTGCCGCCCGAGGGGAGGCTGCTCGACCTCGGCTGCGGCCGGGGGATCGCCTTCGCCCTGATCCTCGGCGCCCGCGAGCAGTGGGCCAAGGGCAAATACCCCGAGGGGTGGGCTCCCCCGCCGCCGCGCCTCACCTTCCACGGCATCGAGGGGCGCCCCAAGGTCGCCGAGGCCGCCCGCGAGGCCCTGGGGGACCGGGCCGAGATCGACACCGGCGACCTGCGTACGATCGACTACCCCCAGGCGGACGCCATCCTCCTCCTCGACGTCCTCCACTACCTGCCGGCCGCGGACCAGGAGGCCGTGCTCTCCAAGGCCGTCTCGGTCCTCCACCCCGGCGGCGTCCTCCTCCTCCGCGACGCCGACGACGACGCCGGCTGGCGCTTCACCGCCACCCGCGCCCAGGAGCGCCTCTCCGCCCTCCTCCGCCGCCACTGGGGCCAGCGCTTCCACTACCGGAGCGCCACGGAATGGGGCGATCTGCTCGGGGGATTGGGATTGATGGTCGACGTCCAACCGATGGGGATGGGGACGCCGTACGCGAACGTGCTGCTGGCGGGGCGAAAGGGCCCATAGGGGCGGCCACACAGGACCGCCCCCCTGTGAAGGGCTAGAAACACCCGCAGGTATTGGGTCCGGTGCAGGTGCGCTGGTACGTGTCGCAGAATTCGCAGACCGTATCCAGGGAGGTGGGACGCCCGCCGGCCGCCTGGAGGCGGCTGTCGGTCAGGCTCAGCAGCGTCTCTTTCTGCAGGGTCATCTTCTTGGGTGTCTTCTTCATCTCATCCTCCTTTCAGGTGCGCAACATAGCAGAAAGGCGAATCGTGAAGCGATGATCACCCGGTCTCCGCCGCCAACTCCCGCGTCACCTGCGCCGCCCCCACCTCCCGGCACCCGCTCGCGTTCTGCCCCGCCCACAAAGGCGAAAAATCCCCACGTCCCTGACCCTCGGCTTTCGCCCGCAGAGGCGCGATCGCCGAGGAAGCCAGCGGGAGCTCGGGCGCCTCCTCCCGGATCGGACCGAGCTCCCGCATCACACGGTTGACGATGCCGCGCGCGGGCCGGCCGGAGAAGAGGTTGGTCAGCGCCGTGTGGCGGGCCGCCTCGCTTTTGATCGCCGCGCGGTGTACCGCGCTCGTGGTCGACTCCGGGCAGAGCAGATAGGCCGTGCCCACCTGCACCCCCGCGGCCCCCAGCCGCATCGCGGCGGCCACTCCCCGGGCGTCCGCGATCCCCCCGGAGGCGATGACCGGCACCTTCACCGCCGCCACCACCTGCGGCACCAAGGCGAACGTCCCCATCTGCACCGTCAGGTCGCCCGACAGGAAATGGCCGCGATGGCCGCCCGCCTCCAGGCCCTGCACGATCACGGCGTCCACCCCGCGCGCCTCGAGCCAGAGCGCCTCCTCCACTGTGGTCGCCGAGGAGAGGACCTTCGCGCCCCAGGACCGCACCCGCTCCAGCAGGCCGGCCGCGGGCAGGCCAAAGTGGAAGCTCACCACCGGAGGCCTGAATTCCTCCAGCACGTCCGCGGCCTCGGCGGTGAAAGGCGCGCGCCCGGGTCCGCCGGCGATGGAGCCGGGATCGATCCCATATTCCTGGTAATACGGAGCCAGCAGGGCTCGCCAGGCCGCCTCGCGCCCGGCATCGAATTCGGGCGGAACGTGGCAGAAGAAATTGACGTTGTAGGGGCTGGAGGTCTGGGAACGGATCGCCTCCAGCTCCTTGCGCATCGCGCCGGCGCCGAGCATGGCGCAGGGGAGGGAGCCGAGCCCTCCGGCGTTGCAGACCGCCACCGCCAGCGCGCTCCCCTGCACGCCCGCCATCGGCGCCTGTATGACCGGAAGCTCGATGCCGAGCCACTGTTGCAAGGTTTTCATCTCTACATCTCACCTCTCATGACCTGAGCCGCCTCGGCGGACGTCCGGACCGGGATCACCTCGAATTCCACGAGATCGGCCCAAGCCCGGATCCAGGCGTCGAACAGAGATGCGTCCTCCGTCTCCATGAGCTGGAAGCACCTCCTGAAATCGAGATCGACCCAGCTCGCAACGTATCGCAGCCCCTCGGGCATGAGGCGGCCGCGCTCGCGCGCCCGGCGGTAGACCTCCGGCGCGGCGCCGTCTTTGTACCTCTCCAGGACCATGTACAGCATGCGCTGTCTCTCCCCTCGGCGGCTCATCCTAGCAGCTCGCCGCCGCTGGCATGCCGGTTGCTCGTGCTTCCGGATCGGGAGGGGTGCATCAGAGGACCGCAGACGAGAAAGGAGCACGTCATGAGGTTTCCTGACCCCCGCCGCGGCAGAGTCGTGGCCATTTCGCTTCTAGTCTTGCTCGCCGCTTCGGCGGCTTTCGCAGCCGAGCCGGGCAACTCCTACCACCAACGGAATCTCGTTTCGAACGGCGGCGTTCCCGCCGAGCACGTGGACCCGGACCTCGTCAACGGCTGGGGCCTCGCGGCGAGCGCGGCCGGACCGTGGTGGGTCAACGCGGCCGATTCCGGCAAATCGCTGCTCTACAACGGCGAAGGCGTCAAGAACGCGCTCGTCGTGGCGGTCCCGGGCGCGCCGACGGGGATCGTCTTCAACGGCGGCTCGAGCTTCGTCATCCCGAGCGTAGGACCCGCCCGCTTCCTCTTCGCCAGCGAGGACGGGACCATCTCTGCGTGGAGCCCGAGCCTGGCGCCGAACACCCAGGCTGTGGTCGTGGTGGACCGCTCCGCGGCCGGGGCGAGCTATAAAGGGCTCGCGATCGATTCGACGTCCGCCGGGACCCGCCTCTACGCGGCGGACTTCCACAACGCCCGGGTGGATGTCTTCGACGGCAGCTTCGCTCCCGTGACGGCGGCCGGCGCCTTCACGGATCCGGGCCTTCCGGCGGGCTATGCCCCGTTCGGGATCCAGACGCTCGCCGGCAGCGTCTTCGTCGCCTATGCCAAACAGGATGAAGAAGGCGAGGAAGAGGTCGCGGGGGAGGGTCTCGGCGTCATCGACAAATACGACCTCGCCGGCCGCCTGCTCGCGCGGGTGGCTACGGGAGGTGCGCTGAACGCTCCGTGGGGGATGGCCCTGGCGCCGGCGGGGTTCGGCCGCTTCAGCGGCAAGCTCCTGGTCGGCAACTTTGGCAATGGCCGGATCAATGTGTTCGACCCGGTGACGTTCGAGCCGAAAGGCCATCTCAAGGGAACCAACGGCAAGGCGATCGTCATCGATGGCCTCTGGGGGATCGCCTTCGGCAATGGCGGCACCGCCGGCCCGAAGACCACGCTCTTCTTCGCCGCGGGGCCGAACGATGAGGAAGACGGGCTGTTCGGACGTCTCGACCCGCCGTAACAGCGCGTGCTAGCGGCGCTGGTGGAAGTCGACCAACGACCAGGTGGATCTCGAGAGATCGGCGAATTCGGCCAGGTCCGCCGTCGCGGCCTGGCCTTCGGAGGAAGCCCAGGCGGCTTCCATGGTTTCCCGGTCGGCCCAGAAGAGCTCGACGATGGCATCCCAGCCGGGGTGCTCTCGCGTGGGGTCAGGGGCGACGAAATTCTGCGTGTAGTGCAGGAGGTCCGGAATCGCCTCGGCCATGGGCCCGTGCACGTCGCGCAGATAGGCCTGGAACTCGCCCTCGCTGAGTTCCGGCCGCCGGTAGAGCACCACCATGAATTTGATCATTTCGCGAGATCGTCGCCAAGGCCCAAGTACACAAAGGACTGCAAGGACGACAAGGACAACAAAAAGACCGAGCTGGATGTATCCTTGGGACCGAGGGCGAAAGAGGTGAGCGTCAAAGCGAGGACGAAGAGGACCGGACGAATCCTGCGCATCGTTTCATTCCTTTCTCCCCGGCCGATCGGGGGCCGGAGGCGACGCGGCCTCACAAGAGAAAGGTGAGCGCCGGATGCTTTAGCGCGCCGGTCGCTCGCGTACCGGTCATAGGCCGCACCTGCCGGGCGCTCCAGCCGTCTCCGCTCGCGGAAGCTTACCGGGTCACACCGGAAGCTCCCATCGGCCCTCTGCAGGCTCCCATCGCGGCTTGGTAAGCTTCTCTCGGCCGAGGGAAGCGTACCGGGTTACTCCGGAGGGTCCCAGCGCCGGTCTGTAAGCTTCCATTGCGACTCTGTAAACCCATCTCCGCCCGCGGAAGCTTACCGAGCTCTACCGGAAGCTCCCATCGGTCCTCTGTAAGCCCCCATCGCGGCTTTGTAAGCTTCTCTCGGCCGAGGGAAGCGTACCGGGCTGCTCCGGAGGCTTCCAGTGTCTCTCTGTAAGCTTCCACTGCGACTCTGTAAGCTGACCTCCGCCCGCGGAAGCTTACCGAGTCACACCGGAAGCTCCCATTGGCCTTCTGTAAGCCCCTGTCGCGGCTTGGTGAGCTTCTCTCGGCCGAGGGAAGCTTACCGGGTCTCTCCGGAAGCTCCCGGTATCACTTTGCGAGCTCCCATCGCGACTCTGCCGGCTTCTTTCCGCCGGTAGAAGCTTACGGGGTCACTCCGGAAACTTCCAGGATGACTCCGGAAGCTCCCAGCGCCGATCTGTAAGCTTCCTTCCACCCAGGGGAGCTTGCGGAGCCACTCCGGAAGCTCCCATTGTGACGCTGTAAGCTTCTTTCCGCCGATGGAAGCTTACCGGGAAGCTCCGGAAGCTTCCATCGGGACCGGTTTTCTCACCCTGTCTTTCCAACCGATCACCGAAACGATCGGCAACCCGACGAAGAAGATATGGCCGATCAGTTGGACCCACCAGCGGGGCCTGAAAACCGGCGGGCGGTGCACCAGGAGAGGGATCACCACCAGCGACATCACCAGCCAGATGAACGGGCCATAGACCGAGGCCACCTTCAGCGGTCCGAGCCGGGACCGGACCAGTTCCCGGAGCCGCGGCCAGCGCTCGTAAAGGATCAGGAACACCGCCGACCATCCCAGGGCCACGCCGAAATGCATCAAGACGCCGATAGCCGCCGTCCTGGCCCCGCCTTCGAGCGCCGAGGGGCCCAGCAGCGTCGAGGCCACCCCCTGGAAGACGCGCGCCGGGGTGGAATTGTAAAAGAAGCTCTGAGCACTCGCGAAGAGCCCGTCCGTCACGCCGGTCAAGAGGCCGGCGAGCAGGATTCGCGACAGGGCGGAGCGGGAACCCGCGTCTTGAGAGGTAGGCATGCGGGGATAGTACCGATTCCAGGGGAGCAGGTCCATGCGGCGGGGACGAAACCAAGGTCTGGGGTGATGAGGAGTGAAAAAACTGGGCCGGAGGTTCTCTCCTGGCCGGGAGTCCACGTCGCCAAGGCTCTGCTCCAAGGGGAAGACGCCCAGGGATACTGGTTCGATCGCACCCAAGTAAGTGCCAACCGATTATATACCTGCCCGCCGGCCCGGCGCCTCCCTGAGCTCACTGTCACCCGTTCGCCCGGCACGCGCCCCACCTTCGTAGCGAGCCCCCCCATAACTAATGCTTGTTCTTAAAAGCTAAGGCCTACCGTTTACCCCCCTCACAAACCCAAGCGGTTCTAGGACGAATCAGATTCGGGACCGATTTTCCGTCTTCTTAGGGTATGAGCCGACGACTCCGCTTCATCCCAGACGGCGGTGCCCTGGTCGAGGTCACCTGCCGCACCCTCCACAGCCGTTTCCTCCTTCGGCCCAGCCGCCCGCTCGACGAGATCATCGTCGGAATCCTGGGACGGGCCCAGCGCCGTTACAAGATGCGTATCTGCGGGTACATGTTTGCCTCCTCTCACTACCACCTTCTCCTCGACGTCGACGATGCCCACCAACTCGCACAGTTCATGTGCTACGTGGGCTCGAACATCGCCAGGGAAGCCGGCCGGCTCCATCGCTGGCGCGAGAAGATCTGGGGGCGAAGATACGAGGCCATCGTAGTCAGCAACGAGGAGGGGGCGCAGATCGCGCGGCTGAAGTACCTCCTCGCGAACGGCTGTAAAGAGGGCCTCGTCGCGCGACCCCAGGACTGGCCAGGAGTCCACGTCGCCAAGGCTCTGCTCCAGGGGGAAGACGCCCAGGGATACTGGTTCGATCGCACCCAGGAATACGCGGCCCGCAACCGGGGGGAGAAATTCGATCGTCTCCAGTACGCGAGCGTCGAGACGTTGCGCCTCTCTCCGCTCCCCTGTTGGAAGCACCTGTCCTCGGAGATCTGGAGAGGACGCGCGATCCGCCTGATCCACGAGATCGTAGAAGAGACCGCGGCCCGGAGAGCGAGACGCGGAAGCGAGCCTCTGGGGGCCGCGGCGATCCTGGGCCGCCATCCTTACGAGCGTCCGAAGAACCCGAAGAGATCGCCCGCGCCGCTGTTCCATGCCCTGAGCGCGGGGATACGCCGCGAGCTCTGGGAGGCCTACCGTCTGTTCGTCGCCGCCTTTCGGCAGGCTGCGGACAAGCTCCGGGCGGGAGATCGCAACGCCGTCTTTCCACCTGGGAGCTTCCCCCCGGCTCTGCCGTTTGTCGACGGATAGTGCTCGCGAGTCTCACGAGCCGACAGAGGGTGACGTCACTTTCCTGGTCTGGGAAGAGGTGTGTCCGGACGGACAGATCTGGCGAGGCTCAGGTCTGCAAGATCAGAGAATTCGGAAAATTTCGTGCCTCGTCAGGCCCGTGGAGCGCCTCAGCCGAGGGAGCGGGAGCCTTTCCGAGGCCCAAGCACGCTCAACTCACGCCCGGTTCCTCATATTCGCATGGCACCTTTCTTGGGGTTAACCGTCAATCTCCGCCTCCCACGAGATCATCTTCTCGCTCCTCCTCTTCACACCGTTTGGCATACTCCAGCCAGAAGACCAAGTCCTCGGCACCTCCGTCTTCTATGGGTATGTGGAAGCTTGTCCCACCCAATCCGTAAAGCCCCTCAATCTGGTTGATCAACTCCGCTACCAGAGCAATTACATGGTCAACAGATGTTCGCGTTACCTCCTCAAGTGCATCTCTCGGGCCGATCAACACCGCCAAATCAGAGTGCGCTATAGCTTTGTTTCTTCGGAAGCGAATTTTCTCGACAGCCACTTTGATCTTCTGGAGAAGGTCTGCGAGATCCGAATAGGAGTCCGGAGTAAGATGCGGCTGGAGACGGTTCAGAAGCAAAGATAGAGTTGCATTCTCCTGCCGAGCATTTCCCGGGTTGTCTGTGAGCCGTGAAAGCCTCAGGAAGGCATCATCCCAAAATAGCAGTTGGGCCCTAAAGAAGAATGACGACGCGCAATAGTTGAGTATCGCTACCCGCTCTTGACTTTTGCCAAATAGTTCAACAAATGTGTTCCAATTGAGATTGAGCGCAACTACCTCGCTCCAGATGAGATAAAAGAGTTCACCAACTCCCGTCGGCAGAGAGTCAAGCATCTGCTGCCTCGTCTGATCGGGGGAGAGTTCTTCTGCCATCGCTTATCACCTGCCTGACGGTTAACCTCAAGAGTATCTGTTTACCGTTCTGAAGCCGTCATCAGGTCATGGTAGGAAGGCGGTCTGGGGCTGCGAAGAATCGTGCTGAAAAGAGCCAGTGAGTTGAGGCCGCGTTGCTGACCTGTCCGCAGAAGGCTGGTCAAGATGGACTGGGCCTTGGCGCCGTCGGACGTGCGGTTGCCGCCACACGATTTGCGGTTGACGACGGCGGGCCGAATCGCCTGCTCGGCGGGCCAATTGGTAGCCTCGACATCGTCCCGGTCGAGG
>JBJMHA010000052.1:0-159354 GCA_045807625.1 Thermoanaerobaculia bacterium
CCTTCGAGAACGGCGCGGCTTGGCGTTTGCCGCCACGTCGCAACTCCTCGATGATCTTCTCCAACTGTCCGATCCGACGCTCCTGCTCCGCAATCCGGCCTCGGAGCTCAGAGTTCTCTTGAAGGAGTTCCTCGTAAGTCGGCATGTCTGAAAAAGATTAGACCATGCCTCCAGGGAAAGAACAAGTCTCTTCCAGACGTGCCGTCAAGGCGGAGAGTATGCTTCAGCACCCCGAAAGGGCGGTAAACAGATACACTTTGCGGAAACCATAGGCGGACTTTGCGGTGAGCGGGCTCGACGACTTCAAGAAGCTGCTGGCGGAATTCCGGGGCCTTTCAGCCTGGGCGGTCGGCGGCGCGGTCGCGGTGCCGTTCGCCGCCGCGCTGGTCGACTTTTCACCTCCCTGGCCGCCGGGGATCGTGCTCGTGACCGCAGTGGCAGAGCTCATCGCCCTCGTTTTCGTCTTCCAATTCCTCAAGTCGGCGAAACGCCGATCGATCAATCAGGTCTTGATCGTCAGCACGGCCGGGCTCTCCATTGCCAGCGTCGTCTATCTCATCCTGCTGTCACTTTACACATATCGGGTACCGACTACGGGGGAGCGATTCGTCAAGGGGTATAACTGCACCCCGGAAGCGAAGGCGCTCTTCAAGGATCATTGTCCTGATCTTGGGCTCGATGAGCTGCGGACGGCCGAGTACGAGGCCGAACGCCTGTGGACCCGCAGATCGTTGACCCTGATGCGGGTAGCTCTCGTGATTCTCTGGTCCGCCGCTTTCATCCTGCTGTCGCTGACCTTAGGCGCTTTCATCGTTTACCAGATGAACGTGCGCGGGCGTGGCGGACCGAAAGCCCGAAACAAGTCCCCGGCTACTCCCGCCGGTTCACCCACTCCCACCCGAACCGTCCCTTGATGCACAAATGCCCCCGGGTGACGTCGTGGTCCAGGGGGGAGGTGACCTTCACGATCTTCTCGTCCTGCACGTGGACGGTGAGGGTGCAGCCGACGCCGCAGTAGGGGCAGATGGTGTCGGTGGCGGTCTGGCGGGATTCTTCCCAGGCTCCGGCCTGGCGGAGGTCGAACTCGCTCTTGAACATCAGGGCGCCGGTGGGGCAGACGCCGATGCAGTTGCCGCAGTAGACGCAGGCCGAGTCCGGCAGCGGGACGTCGTATTCCGTGGAGATGCGGGCCTCGAAGCCGCGGCCGGCCAGCGCGATGGCGAAGGTATTCTGCGCGTCCGTGCCGCAGGCCTCCACGCACTTGTAGCAGACGATGCACTTCGAGTAGTCGCGGACGTAGAGCTCGTTGTCCACCTTCACCGGCTGCCCCGCGTTGGCCGCGTGGCCGTCGTGCGGAGCATGGTGGTGGCCGGGGCGGGCGAGGTCCCTTTCGTGGTCCCGGGCGGGCGGGGCCGGCGGGCCGAAGCGCTCGGGGTGGGCGTCGTAGCGCTCCATGTAGCCTGGGATCTGCGGCGCGGTCGACAGATCCACCGAGGAGCCCAGCAGCTCCAGCACCATCCGCCGGCTCAGGCGCACGCGCTCGGAATCGGTATGGACCACCATCCCCGGCTCGGCCTTGCGCGAGCAGGCGGGGACCAGCGTGCGCGATCCCTCCACCTCCACCACGCAGACGCGGCAGACGTTGACCGGCGTCAGGTTCTCCAGGTAGCAGAGGGTCGGCGTGTCGATCCCGATCTGGCGCGCGGCCTCGAGCAGCGTCGCCCCCTCGGGCACGGCGACGCTCTGGCCGTCGATGGTCAGCTCCACCGCGCGGCGCGGCCGGGGGGGCGGCACCACCGGCAGCGGACCGCGAGGGACGGGCGTCTTGGCGTCGGGGGCATCCTGAAAAGTCATACCGTCTCCTGCGTCGGCGGGATTTCCTGATAGATGGGGAGCCTCGCGAGCGCGGATTCGATCGCTCCGGAGGCGGTCTGGCCGAGGCCGCAGATGGAAGCGTCGCGCATCGCCTGCCCCAGCTCCTTGAGCAGGGCGATCTCGTCGGCGACCGATCCCAGCGGCCGGTCGGTGGCCAGCCGGTGCAGCAGCTCCTCCTGGCGCACGGTGCCGACCCGGCAGGGGACGCACTGGCCGCACGATTCGTCGCGGAAGAACTGGGCGATCCGCCGCAGGATCTGGCGCAGGTCGACGGTGTCGTCGAACGGCATCACCACGGCCGAGCCGAGGGTGGCGCCGATGGCGCGGGTCCCCTCGAAGGTGAGCGGGGCGTCGAGGTGGTCCGGGGTCACGAAGGCGCCGGCCGCGCCGCCCAGGAGAATCGCCTGGATGCGACCGTTGCCGCCAAAGCCGCCGGCCAGCTCGATGAGCTCGCCCAGGGTGATCCCGAACGGCGCCTCGTAGACCCCGGGGCGCTTCACGTGGCCCGAGACGCAGAAGAGCTTGGGGCCGGTCGAGCGCTCGGTGCCGATGGCGGCGAACGCCTTCCCCCCCTCGATCACGATGGGGAGGACGTTGACCAGGGTCTCGACGTTGTTGATCACGGTGGGTTGGCCGAACAGGCCGGCCTCGGTGGGGAAGGGCGGCTTGTTGCGCGGCTCGCCGCGGCGCCCCTCCAGGGAATTCATCAGCGCCGTCTCCTCGCCGCAGATGTAGGCCCCGGCGCCGCGCCGCAGCTCGACGTCGAAGCGCACGCCGTCCCCCAGGATGTCGTCGCCGAGAAAGCCGCGCTCGCGGCAGCGCTGGAGGGCGTTCTCGATCCGCGCCAGGGCCAGCGGGTATTCGCCGCGGAGATAGAGGTACCCCCGCTCGCAGCCGGTGGCGAAGCCCGCGATGGTCATCGCCTCGATCAGGGCGAAGGGGTCGTGCTCCATCAGGACGCGGTCCTTGAAGGTGCCGGGCTCGGACTCGTCGGCGTTGCAGACGAGGTAGCGCGGCAGCGCGGCCGAGCGCGCCCCCTGCCACTTCACTCCGGTGGGGAAGGCGGCGCCGCCGCGCCCCACCAGCTTGGACTCGACCACCTCCCGCACCACCGCCGCCGCGCCCATTTCGAAGGCACGGCGCAGGGCCAGGAAGCCGCCGGCGGACCGGTAGTCGTCCAGGCTCGTGGGATCGACCCGGCCGACGCGGGCGAGCAGCTTCAGGCCGGGCTGTCCGGCCTGCGGGACCGAAGCGGCGAGGTCCGGCTGGGGAATGGGGACGCCCACGGCGGCGGAGAGGACGTCCCCGCCGGTGGCCGGGGCCAGCGCCTGATCGCGCGGTGGATCGCCAGCCGCCACCACGAGCGCCGCGGGGGCCCGCTCGCAGAGGCCGAGGCAGGGGCTGCGGTGCCAGGTGGCGTGGCCATCCCGGCTCTCCCCCGCGGGGCCGAGCGCCATCTCCACCTCCGAGCAGAGCTCCTCGGCGCCGCGCGCCCGGCAGGCGATGTCGTCGCAGACGTGCACGGTCACCGGCGGATGGGGGCGGGTCTGGAAGAGGGCGTAGAAGTCCGCCACGCCGAAGGCCTCGGCCGGCGGCACCTCCAGCCGCCGGCAGGCGTAGTTCAGCGCGCCCGGGCTGATCCACCCCTTGCGGTCCTGGATGGCGTGCAGCACCGGGAGCAGGTACTGCCGGCGGCCGCCGTTCAGGGGCAGACGGGCTAGGCGGCGGTCCACGGCCTCCATCTCCTCGGGATCGGGCTCGTGGGCGGTGAAATGCAGATCCATTCGTGTCCTGTCTCCCGTCTAGACGAGCACCGGCGCCGGCCGGCCCACGGGCTCGATCCGCACCGCCGTGGCCTTGAACTCCGAGGTGCCGGAGAGCGGATCGACGGCGTCGATCGTCAGCTCGTTGGTGGCCACCTGGTCGGGGAAGTGGAGGGTCATGAAGACGAGCCCCGGCCGCAGCCCGGCGTCGAAGCGCGCGGGGGCGACCACGGAGCCGCGCCGCGAGGTCACGCGCACCAGATCCCCCTCGGCGACCCCCAGACGCCAGCCGTCCTCGGGGTGGATGTCGATCCCCCCCTTGCGGCGCAGCGGCGAGGCGTAGAGCCCGGTCTGGACGCCGGTGTTGTACGAGTCCAGGTGCCGGCCGGTGGTCAGGCGGAGGGGGAACTCCTCGGTGAGCTCGTCGACCGGCGGATCGTGCTCCACGGCGGCGAACGGCGCCCGCGGCCCCACCACCGGCCGCTCCCACAGCCGCCCGTGCAGGTAGAGCTCGCCCGGGTGGGACTCGTCGTAGCAGGGCCACTGGAGCCCGTTCTCCGCCTCCAGCCGCGCCCAGGACATGCCGCCGTGGGCGGGCGAGACGGCGCGCAGCTCGTTCCACAGCTCCTCGGCCGTGGGGTTGCCCAGGTCGCGCCCCATGCGGCGGGCGAGGTCGAGCAGGATCTCGACGTCATCGCGCACGCCGGGCGGCGGCGGCAGGGCCTGGCGCACCCGCTGCACCCGGCGCTCGCTGTTGGTGACCGTCCCCTCGGACTCGCACCACCCCGCGGCGGCCGGCAGCACCACATCGGCCAGCTCGGCGGTGGCGGTGAACAGCATGTCCTGCACGACCAGGGTCTCCAGGCCGCCGAGCAGGCGGACGGTGCGGTGCTGGTCCGCCTCGGAGCTCGCCGGGTTCTCCCCGATCACGTAGAGGGCCGTCATCTCGCCGTGCTCCATGGCCTCGAACATCCCGGAGAGATGCCACCCCCCTTTCGGCGGGATCGGCAACCCCCAGACGCGCTCGAACTTGGCGCGCAGCTCGTCGTTCTCCACGTGCTGGAAGCCGGGCAGGCGGTCGGGGAGGGCCCCCATGTCGCCGCCCCCCTGGACGTTGTTCTGCCCGCGCAGCGGGCAGACCCCGGAGCCGTAGCGCCCCACGTGGCCGGTGAGCAGGCTGAGGTTGATCAGCGCGCGGACGTTGTCCACGGCGTTGTGGTGCTCGGTGATGCCGAGGGTCCAGCAGAGCACGGCGCGGTCGGCGCGGGCGTAGGCATGGGCCAGCTCGCGGATCTGGGCCGCCGGGACTCCCGTGATCAGCTCGGTCCGCTCCAGCGTCCAGGGCTCGACGCTGCGGCGGAATTCGTCGAAGCCGCTGGTGGCGCTCTCGATGAAGCTGCGGTTCTCCAGGCCGGCCGCCAGGATCTCGCGCGCCACGGCGTTGGCCAGGGGGATGTCGGTGCCCACGTGGAGCGGCAGGTGCCCGCCGGGGACCGCCCACTGGGCGGACGAGGTCTTGCGGGGGTCCACGGCGTAGAGCCGGGCCCCGCGGTGGATCGCCTGGAGCACGTGATGGAAGAAGATCGGATGCGCCTCCCGGGCGTTGCTCCCCCAGAGGATGACGAGGTCCGTCTCCTCCACCTCGCGATAGGAGGTGGTCCCGCCGCCCGCACCGAAGACTGCCGCCAGACCGGCGACGCTGGGGGCGTGTCAGGTCCGGTTGCAGCTGTCGATGTTGTTGCTGCCCACCACCGTCCGGGCGAATTTCTGCGCCAGGTAGTTCATCTCGTTGGTGGTCTTGGAGCAGCTGAACAGCCCGAACGTCGTCGGGCCATGCTTCTCGACCGCCGAACGGAATCCCCCCGCCGCCCGGTCGAGCGCCTCGTCCCAGGAAGCGGGACGCAGGACGCCGTTGTCGCGGACCAGCGGAGCAGTGAGACGGGTGTTGCGCTTCGACATGGGGTTTCCTCCGACTCGCGAGTATACAACGCGGTACGAGGTTTCCCTTGCCAGGACGGCTGGGGGTATGGTGGGTGGTGCGCCGGCTTAGAAGGTATCCAACGGAAGGCGCCGGATCCCTTGTACCTCATCAAAGTGATCGTCAGCGCTGACGATCTCGGAGATCCCGTTGTTGAGCATGGTCGCGGCATGGATCGCATCGCGGATCGGCAACGCCGGATAGCGGTCGATCAGGCCACAGGCAGTGGAGATATCCGTCTGGCTCACCGGAAGAAGAGGACCGAGAAGGCCGACGATATGGCGAGCCAACTTGAGACCCTTTTCTCGTAGGCCTCTTCGGTCGAGCACGTAAAGGACTTCCTGGATGACCTCCGTGTTGCTGACGGCTTCCAGGTCTCCGTCGCCGACGCGCTCCAAGATGCGCGTTGGCTCGGGGCCTTGAACGGGTGCTGGGCCCCTACGGCGTAGAGAAAGACGTTGGTGTCAAGGAAGACCGTCGGCATGAGCGCGGGCGATCTCCTCTTCGATCTGGCTCCAGTCTTCCTCAAGGGGGATTTCGAGCCGCAGGATCTCCTTGACGATCTCGCGCCGGCTGGCCGCGTGGCTCAGATACTCGCGAACCGCCCTATGGACGAGATCGGCAACGGAGACCCCCTGTTGATTGGCGAGTGACTCCAACCGCCGATAGTCCTCGGGATCGATCGTAATTTGAGCCGTGCGAGCGCGGGCCATAGGGACCTCCAATCTCCTGACTCAGGAGTATACCCGCAACCGCCCAAGGCGGCCCCGGGCGTTCCTCAGGGCTTCAGCTCTCTGTGCGTCACCCGGAACCGCAGGCTCTCCGTCTGCTCGCTGAGGACGGCGACCGCCATCCGGGTCTTGCGGACGAGGAGGACGGAGCCGAAGGGGTTGGAGGGGAGGGGGCCATGGGCGTCGGTCTGACACGTGGAGAGGTGTGAAATGATGGTGGGCCGGGTCAATTTGGCGCCCCGGCCCACCGCGGAGGTCTTTGGCTTTCCTGGAAGATTCCTACATCAGATGACGGGTGCCGCCCGCCTTCACCTCACCCCACCCGCCGCTGGGGCAGGTGCCGCGATCCGGGACTTTCAGGCAGAAGCAGACGCTGGAGCTCCCGGAATCGACGACGCCGTTCTGCCCGGCGTCGATGGTGATTCTCTTGGCTTGCGGCTTGGCGTCGCACGCGGCGTCGGAGCCGTAGCGGGTATAGAGGTCGATGCGGTGGTTGCTCCCATTGACGAAAGTCACGCCGCTTCCCGGCGTGTCGGCCGCGGCGGCCGCCAGGGTGAGCGCCGCGGCGGTGGCCGCACCGAGGGCAAGGGTACGCATGAAAGACCTGTGCTGCATATGTTTTGTCCTCCTTGATGAGGCCCCAGAGGATGGGGCCATCTGCTCGTATTGCGAGCAAATTCAAGGCCAACCCTTGACCAAGAGAGAGGGCGGGGCTCGTTTTCCCGGTGTTCCTACACCTCTATAGAAAGGAGTGAGTGGAAGGAGATATCGCATGGACCTCACGGCCTCCGCCGCTGTTCCCGTCCCCCAGGCATCCCTGCGAGAGCGCCTCAACACCCGGTGGCACGAGCGGTCCCTCCAGGTCTTCATGCTCATCGTTCTGGGCCACTGGTCCGAGCACCTGGCCCAGGCCTTCCAGATCTGGGGGCTCCACTGGGCCCCCAGCGAGGCGCGCGGCGTCCTCGGCCTCTGGTACCCCTGGCTGATCAAGTCCGAGGTGCTCCACTACTCCTACGCGGTGGTGATGCTGTTCGGCATCTGGCTGCTGCGGCCCGGCTTCACCGGCCTGTCGCGGACCTGGTGGAATGTGGCGCTGACCATCCAGCTCTGGCATCACACGGAACATGCGCTGCTCCAGGGGCAGGTGCTCTTCCACCACAACCTGTTCAACAGCCCGGTGCCGACGAGCATCGCCCAGCTCTGGGTGCCCCGGGTCGAGCTGCACCTGATCTACAACACGCTGGTGTTCATCCCGATGGTGATCGCCATGTACCACCACATGTTCCCGCCCCAGGGAGAAGCCGCCCACATGCGATGCACCTGCGCAGTCCAGCCCCGCGTCGCCGCCGTGGCGTGAGGGGATGGCGACGGACTGGCTCCGCGCGCCGGTGCTGGGGCGCTTCCTGCGCTGGCGCCACGCGCGGACGGCGATGCAGCTCCCTCTCTTCGCGCTCGCCGTGCTGATGATCGTCCACGGCCTCTTCGGCCCCCAGCTCGCGGCCCGCAACGCGGCGACCCTGCTGACCTGGGTCCACTTCCGCGGCGGGGTGCTGATCGCCCTCCTCGTGGCCGGCAACCTCTTCTGCATGGCGTGTCCCTTCATGCTGCCGCGCGAGATCGCCCGGCGCTTCCTCAAGCCCGTGCTCCACTGGCCGCGCCGGCTGCGGAACAAGTGGCTCGCGCTCGCCCTCTTCGTGCTCGTGCTCTTCGCCTACGAGCTGTTCGACCTCTGGAGCTCCCCGCGCTGGACGGCCGGGCTGATCCTCGCCTACTTCGGCGGCGCCCTGGCCGTGGACGGCCTGTTCAAGAAGGCCTCGTTCTGCAAATGGGTCTGCCCCATCGGCCAATTCAACTTCCTGGCCTCGACCCTCTCCCCCCTGGAGGTGAAGGTCGCCGACCCGGACGTCTGCGCCCGCTGTGAGACGCTCGACTGCATTACTGGGACTCGAAAAGCGGGGACCCGGCATTCCGACGTGATCGTGCAGCGGGGGTGCGAGCTGATGCTCTTCTTACCGGAGAAGAAGGGCAACATGGACTGCACCCTCTGTCTGGACTGCGTCCATGCCTGCCCCCACGACAACGTCGCCCTGGCTACCCGGCTGCCGGGGAGCGAGCTGTGGTCCGACCCGCCCCGCTCCGGCGTCGGCCTCTTTTCCCAGCGCAAGGACCTCTCGGCGCTGGCCGTGGTCTTCACCTTCGGCGCGCTGCTGAACGCCTTCGGCATGGTCAGTCCGGTCTACGCGCTCGAATCCTGGCTGGCGGCCCGGATGGGCACCACCCACGAGGCGCCGGTGCTCGGGGCGATCTTCCTGCTCCTTCTCGTGGCTGAGCCCGCCCTCCTGCTGGGCCTCGCCGCCTGGCTGACCCGCCGAGGGGCGGGGATCCGCGACGCCCTCCTGCCGCTGGCGGCGCGCTTCGCCTATGCCCTGGTCCCCCTGGGGCTGGGGATCTGGATGGCGCACTACAGCTTCCACCTGCTCACCAGCCTGCTCACCTTCATCCCCGTGACGCAGAGCGCGCTCGCCGATTTCGGGCTGCCGCTGCTCGGAAGGCCCGCCTGGCAGCTCGGCGGCCTCTCTCCGGGGTGGGTCCATCCGCTGGAGATGGGGTTCCTGGGGCTCGGCCTGCTCGGCTCGCTGCTCGTGGCCTGGCGGATCGCCGGCCGCGAGGCGCCGGCGCGGGCGATGGCGGCGTTCCTCCCCTGGGCCGGCCTCTGCCTGATCCTCTGGGGCTCCGCGCTCTGGCTGATGGGCCAGCCGATGGAGATGCGCGGCACGATGGGAGGGATGTGATGCGGCGAGCCCTCCTCCCCCTCCTGCTCCTCCTTCCGGGCGGCCTGCCCGCCCTGGCTCACCAGGGGCCGCCGTTTCCGGTGCTGGTCGACCAGCGGGCCGGCCCCTACGTGGCCTCGGTCTGGACCGACCCGGACATCGGCGTCGGGACCTTCTTCGTGGTCCTCGAAGCTCCGAAGGGACGCGGGCTGCCCGCGAAAACGTCCGTGCGGATCGGCGTCCAGCCGGTCAGCAAGCGGCTCCCGGAGGTCTTCTACGACGCCGAGCTCCAGCCGGTCGACGAGGGGGCCCGCTATCTCGCCAAGGTCCCGTTCGACAAGGGCGAGATGTGGCACGTACGGGTGGTGCTCGGCGGCTCCGAGGGGGGAGGGGAGCTGGCCACGGAGGTCGAGGCCACGCCGGACGGCATCCTCGGCCCCCTGGGCTCCCTGGTCTACGCCTTCCCCTTCCTGGCGGTGGGATTCCTCTGGATCAAGGCGGTGCTGCGGCGCCGGGCCGCACCGGCTGGCAAGGAGTGTGAAGGGGCTTAGACCCCATGCCCCACCATACCTCCCTCCTCCTCACCCTTCTCTTCCTCTCCCTCACCCCTCGAGCCCTGGCACAGCCCGACGGCACTCTCCTCGGAAGCACCCTCTGCCCGCCCAGATCCGTCAGCTATGAGCGGTGGCTTCGGGGGTACGAGCGCGGCTACGACGGCGAGGTCGCGGAGGCGGCGAGGATGGGGGTCTCCATGCAGCCGTTCGCGGCCCTCCGCCCCCTCCTGCCGTCACGGGAGGAATTCGAGCGCCGACGGGCCTACCAGGGGTTCGAGTGCCAGCGCCTCACCTATCTGAGCGACGGGCTGCGGGTCACCGCCTATCTCTGGAAGCCGCGGGACACCGCGGGCCGGAAGCTCCCGCTCATCCTCTTCAACCGGGGCGGGAACCGCGACTTCGGCGAGCTCTCCCCCTGGGAGCAGGAGGGGTTCTACTCCTATGTGTCGAACGGCTTCGTGGTGCTCGGCTCGCAGTACCGCGGCGTGGACGGAGGGGAGGGACGGGAGGAGTTCGGCGGCGCGGACGTCCACGACGTCCTGAATCTCCTGCCGCTGGCCCGGAGCCTCGGCTATGTGGACATGAGCAACGTCTTCCTCCTCGGCGAGTCGCGGGGAGGCATGGAGACCTACCTGGCGCTGAAGGCCGGCATCCCCGTGAGAGCGGCGGCGGTGGTGAGCGGCGAGGCGGATCTCGTCGCCGGCAGCCGGGACCGCCCGGAGATGATCTACGCCGTCTATCGCCAACTGATCCCGGGATTCTCGCGGAACGGACCGGCGCTGCTGCGCGAGCGCTCCGCGGTCGACTGGCCGGAGAAGATCAACGTCCCCATCCTCATCCTGCACGGCACGGCGGACTGGCGGACGAACCCCAAGGACCAGGCGCTCGCCGTGGCCGAGAAGCTCAAGGCGCTCGGCAAGACCTGCGAGCTGGTCATGTACGCCGGGGACAGCCACGGCCTCCCCTTCCACTGGCGGGACCGCGATCAGCGGATTGTGGAGTGGTTCAGGCGGTATATACGATGAGGCCATGAAGACCGAGCCCCGCGTCCTGCTCCTCCCCGGCCTCTGGAATTCCGGTCCCCAGCACTGGCAGTCCCATTGGGAGGCCGAGTATCCGTCCTTCGTCCGCGTCCAGCAGCGGGATTGGGAGACCCCCGACCGGCACGAGTGGGTGGAGACGCTCCACCAGGCGATCACCTCCGAGCCCGGCCCGGCCGTCCTCGTCGGTCACTCCACCTCCTGCTGCCTGGTGGCGCACTGGGCGGCGGCCCATCAGGGGAACGTCCAGGGGGCGTTGCTCGTCGCCCCCAGCGACGTGGAGGCGCCGAGCTATCCCAAGGGCCCGACCGGCTTCGCCCCTATGCCCCTCGCGCGCCTCCCCTTCCCCAGCATCGTGGTCGCCAGCACCGACGACGAGTACGTCTCCCTCGACCGCGCCGAACAGTTCGCCAAGGCCTGGGGCTCGCGCCTGGAGGTCGTCGGCCCGCTGGGGCACCTCAACTCGGCCTCCAATCTGGGGCTCTGGCCGGAGGGGTTTGCGCTGTTGCGGGAGCTGATGGGGTAAAAAACAGGGACTTCAGGGACAGCAGGAGGATGCTGATCTGGATCCTTTTGTCCCTGGAGTCCCTGCTGTCTCTGTCGTCCCTTGGTCCTTAAACCCTCAGTGCGGCGCCCCGCCGACCGGGGCCGGAGGCACCACGACCTTGTGGGGCGGGTTCTTCTGGAGCTGGTCCAGGAGGTACTTGACGCCCCGCTCCAGGCTCGGGTCCTCGCCGCGGGCCAGGGCGTCCGGAGCGTCGATCACCTCGATGTCCGGCGAGACCCCCTCGTTCTCCACCGCCCACTTCCCCTCGGTGGTGAGGATGCGGAAGGTGGGCACGGTGAGGGTGCCGCCGTCCACCAGCGCCGGGTTGCCCGAAAGGCCGGCGAGGCCGCCCCAGGTGCGGGTGCCGATCAGCGGCCCCAGGCCCATCTTCTTGAAGTAGTAGGGAAAGGCGTCGCCGCCCGACCCCGCCTGGCCGTTGATCAGGGCCACCTTGGGGCCCGGAGCCGCGAACTGCGGCGTCGGATTGGCTACCCCGCCGCGGCCCACGAAGTAGTTGAGCAGCGGCCGCGAGATCAGCGCGATCATCCGGTCGGGGATGAAGCCCCCCTGGTTGTAGCGGTCGTCGAAGATGTGGGCATCCTTGTTGGCGAGCGGGTAGAAGTACTTGAACAGCTCGCGGTTGCCCGCCACCGCCGTGTCCGGCAGGTGGAGGTAGCCGACGCGGCCCCCCGAGAGCTTGTCCACCTTGGCACGGTTGGACTGCACCCAGTCGAGATAGCGGAGGCTCTGCTCCTTGCTCACCGGCCGCACGGTCTCCGTGTGGGCCCCCTGGTGCGAGGGCTTGCCGTTCACCAGCAGCGTGAGCACCCGGTCGGCCTTCCCCTCAAGAAGACGGTAGAAGTTGTCCACCCCCTTGGTGGTCGTGCCGTCCACGGCCAGGATGTAGTCCCCGACCTCCACGTGAACGCCCGGCTCGGTCAGCGGCGAGCGGAAGTCCGACTGCCAGTTTTCGCCCGGGAAGATGTGCTCGACCCGGTAATACCCGGAGGGGTCGGCGGCGATCTCCGCCCCCAGCAGCGCCCCGTCGACCCGCTTGGGTCCGGGGGTGTTCTCCGAGGGCTCCACGTAGGAGTGGCCCACGGAGATCTCGCCGCCGATCTCGCCCAGCAGGTAGTCGAGGTCGGAGCGGTTGGACATGGAGGGGAGCTCCTGGGCGTAACGGTCCCGGATCCCCTTCCAGTCGACGCCGTGGAGGTTGGAGTCGTAGAACCAGTCGCGGTAGATCCGCCAGGCGTCCATGTACTCCTGGCGCCACTCCTCGCGCGGCTGGATGCGCAGGGTGAGCTTCTCGAGGTCGAGCTTGCCGTCCCCCGCTTTCTGCCCCGGCCGGGCGTCGATGATGCCGAAGGTGTCTCCGCGCTGGCGGTAGATGATCTTCTTGCCGTCCGCCGAGAGGTCGTAGCCGCCGACGCCGTCCATGACGGTGTCTTCCTTGCGGTCCTTGAAGCTGAACGTGCGGAGCGACGGCGGCCCGCCGCCGGGGTTGCCGGCGCGCAAGTAGAAGACGGCGGAGTCGCTGGCGCCAAGCGCCTGGTAGTTGCCGGGCGGGCCGGGGATTGCCCGCACCCGCTGGTCGAAGCCGTCGAAGTCGATCTTGACCCGCACGCCGGGCTTCTCGGCCTTGTCCGGCTTCTCCCCCTTGGCGTCGTCCGCTACCTTCTCGGCCGCGGCCTTGGCCTCGGTGGCCGCGGGGGCCGGCTTCTCCTCCGCCTTGGCGGCCTCCTCGTCGCTCTCGGGGAGCAGCAGGGGCGGCCCCTCCTTGGAGAGGAGCCCCACGTAGACCCGGGTGGGGTTGGTGTAGACGTAGTCGAACTCGTAGCCGCTGAAGGTCAGGTTGTAGTCGCGGTTCGAGAAGAAGTAGAGGTAGCGGCCCTTGGGATCCCAGGTCGGCTCGCCGTCGGCGGTGAGGTCGCTGGTGAGCTGGCGGGCCTTGCCGTCGTCGAGCGCGTAGATCCAGATCGAGGGGAACTGGTTCTCCCCCACCTTGGTATAGGCGAGGAAGCGGCTGTCCGGCGACCACTTGTAGTCCTGGATGTCCCCCTGTGTCGAACGGTCGGCGTCGGTCACCTTGCCGGAGGCCACGTCCACCCAGCGCAGCCGGCGGTTCTTGTCGCCGAAGGCGAGCTTCTTCGAGTCAGGAGACCAGGAGAGGGGGAAGCGCCAGACGTCGCCGTCGTGAGTGACCCGGCGCTCCTCGCCCGAGCCGGCGGCCGGCCGCACCCACACCTCGTACTCGCCGGAGCGGTCGGAGAGGTAGGCGACCCAGCGGCCGTCGGGGGACCAGGTGGCGGCCACCTCCCGCACGCCCGGGGTCTGGGTGAGGTTGCGGATCTCCCCCTTCTCGGCCGGCACGGCGAAGACCTCGCCGCGGGCGGTGAAGAGAGCCCGCTTGCCGGTGGGGGAGAGGGTCATCGCGTCGATGTCCTCCGCCACGTTCTTGAAATAGGGCAGGGTGCGCGGCAGGTCCCCCTCGACCCGGACCGCCACCCGGTTGCTCTTGCCCGAGGCGGGATCGAAGAGGTAGATCCAGCCGCCGTCCTCATAGACGATCCGCTTGCGGTCGGCGCTGCTCGGCCAGTAGACGTCGAAGGTGTCGTGGTTGGTCAGCCGGCGGACCGCCTTCGTCTTCGTGTCATACGCGAAGAGGTTGTTGATGTAGGTGCTCCCGACCTTGTCGCGGTCGGAGACGAAGTAGACCGTGTCGCCGATCCAGACCGGCATGTAGTCGTTGGCTGGGTTGTCGGTGATCTGCTCGGCGGAGCTCTTCTTGAGGTCGTAGATCCAGAGCTCGGGGGCGCGCCCGCCGCGGTAGCGCTTCCAGGTGCGGAACTCCCGCATGATCGGCGCGAAGACGTAGCGGTTGCCGTCGGGCGAGAGCACGCCGGCCGACCCCTCGCGAATGGCGAGCGGCGTCTCCATGCCCCCGGCCGCCGGGATCAGGTGGGGCCGGGCGTTACGCTCGCTGTAGGGGGTGCGGTGGGCGTTGAAGAGCACCTGCCTGCCGTCCGGGGTCCAGCCCAGCACCTGGTTGTCGAAGCCGCCGCGGGGCGGGATCGTCCCGATGTCGTTGCGGAAGGTGAGCTGCCGCGGGGAGCCGCCGTCGACCGGGATGACGTAGACCTGCCGGGTGCCGGTGTACTGGCCCGTGAAGGCGATCGACTTGCAGTCGGGGGAGAATTTGGGGGCGAGCTCGTCCCCCTCCCCCGAGGTCAGCCGGCGGGCGACGCCGCCCCCGGCGTCGACCAGCCAGACGTCGCCGCCATAGACGAAGGCGATGGTATTGCCACAGATATCGGGGTAGCGCAGCAGCCGCGTCCCCCCCTCGGATTGCGCGGCGGCCAGCCCCGGCAGAAGCAGCAGGAGGGCCGACATCCAGATCAGTCTACGCACACGGGTCTCCTTTCAAGACACAAGTCTCCCGGGAAGCTCTTACGGAAAATTCATTCCAGGGTTTTCGCTGCCGGTAAATGGACCTGCACCGTCGGGGTGGCGGAGGCGAAGCCGATCCCCTCGCGCTCGAAGGCCCGCAGCAGCCCCAGGTTGACCGCCTGCTGGCGGTCCATGTAGATCCCGTAGTCGGGGGTGAGGATCCAATAGACCGCCTCGAAGTCGAGCGACGAGGCGCCGAGCCCCTTGAGATGGGCGCGCTCGAAGCGGGTGAGGTCCTGGGCCTCGACCAGCGCGCGGACCATGCCGGGGACGCGCTCGACGGCGTCCGGCGGCGTATGGTAGGGGACGCCGAAGGCGAGGACGACCCGGCGCTCGGCCAGCCGCTTCCAGTTGTGGATGCGGCTCTTGAGCAGGTCGCTGTTGGCGAAGATGAGCTGCTCGCCCGAGACGGCCCGCAGGCGGGTGGTCTTGAGGCCGATGCTCTCCACGGTGCCGGTGAGGGTGTCGACGGTGATCGCGTCGCCGAGCACGAACGGCTTGTCGAGCACGATCGAGAGCGAGGCCAGCAGGTCGCCGAGGACGTTCTGGAGGGCGAGGGCCACCGCCACGCCGCCCACCCCCAGGCCGGTGATCAGGGCCGTGACGTTGACCCCGAGGTTGTCGAGCGCCATCAGCAGCAGGAGCGCCCAGAGGGTCAGCTTGGCCACGAAGCGGAGCACCCCGGCGAGGGCGACGGAGGTGGGGTCGTGGTCCATCCGCCGCCGCTGGCGGGCGAGCCAGAAGTCGATGGCGACCGAGGCCCAGAGGGCGATCTGGAGGAAGACCGCGATCTTGGCCGCGGCGCGGAGGACCTGCTCCTGCCGGGGCTGCAGGGTGACGTAGAGGCTCCCCGCGTAGAGGGCGGCGACGGCGATCACCACGATCTGGCTGCGCCGGCCAAGGCCGACCACGAGGTCGTCGAAGCCGTTCGGGGACCGTTCGGCCCGTTTGGCCAGCCGGCGGACCACCAGCTCGCGCAGGAACAGCAGCCCGAGGAAGACGGCGGCGGCGATCCCGAGGGCGATCAGCAAGGTCGAGCTTTGATCCTTTGGTGAGAATTCCGTGCCGCCGGGGGTTGCGGCGGCCAGGTAAGAATGCTATCACTCCCCGTCGTTTGGGCCCCGAAGGGCCGCAGCGTCCAATTTTTCGATCCTACCCGGAAGGGAAACCCATTCGCATGGCCAACAAGATCAGCTTTTTCGCGCAGGTGAACCGGAATTTCGAGCGGGCCGCCGCCTACACCAAACACAAGGACGAGCGCGGTCTTCTCGACACCATCAAGGCCTGCAACAGCGTCTATCACTTCACCTTCCCCCTGCAGCGCGACAACGGGGAGGTCGAGGTCATCGACGCTTGGCGGGCGGAGCACAGCCATCACAAGCTCCCCACCAAGGGGGGAATCCGCTACAGCCTCGATGTCGACGAGGACGAGGTGATGGCCCTCGCCGCTCTGATGACTTACAAGTGCGCGGTGGTCGATGTCCCCTTCGGCGGCGCCAAAGGGGGGATCAGGATCGATAGCAAGAAGTACAGCAAGCACGAGCTCGAACGGATCACCCGGCGCTATACCTTCGAGCTGGTCAAGAAGAATTTCATTGGACCCGGCATCGACGTGCCGGCCCCGGACTTCGGCACCGGCGCCCGGGAGATGGCCTGGATCGTCGACACCTACACCGCCCTCTCGCCGGACAAGCTGGAGGGGGCGGCCTGCGTCACCGGCAAGCCGATCGCCCAAGGCGGAGTCCGCGGCCGGGACGAGGCGACCGGCCGGGGCGTCGCCTTCGTGACCCAGGAGGTCTGCAAGATCGAGGAGGACATGAAGGCGGTCGGCCTGTCGAAAGGTATCGCCGGAAAGCGGGTGGTGATCCAGGGGCTCGGCAACGTCGGCTCCTATACCGCCACCTTTCTCCAGGGCATGGGGGCGGTGATCGTCGGTCTGATCGAGTTCGACGGCGTGCTCTACGATCCCAAGGGGCTGGACGCCGCCATGATCGTGAAGCAGTGGAACGCCCTGCGCCGGGGCGAGAAGTCGATGCAGCTGCTGGACCTCCCCGCCGAGCTCCGCTGGCAGGGCAGCCCCAGGGAGGGGCTGGAGCTGGACTGCGACATCCTCATCCCGGCCGCGCTCGAAAAGCAGATCACCGACGAGAACGCGCCGCGGATCAAGGCCAAGATCATCGTCGAGGCGGCTAACGGACCGGTCACCAGCGACGCCAACGATCTGCTCATTCAGCGTGGCGTGTTGATCGTCCCTGACCACTACGCCAACGCCGGCGGCGTGCTCGTCTCCTATTTCGAGTGGTTGAAGAACCTCCAGCACGTCCGCTTCGGCCGGATGGAGCGCCGGAGCGAGGAGAAGGCCTACCGGCGGATCCTGGACGCCATGGCCCACCGCACCGGCAAGCCCTTTGATGAAAAAGAGCTGGACAACCTCGCCCACGGCGCCGAAGAGGCCGACCTGGTCCACTCCGGCCTGGAGGATACGATGGGCAACGCCTACGTCAACCTGCGCGAGATCCGCCACCGCCACAAGGTGGACCTGCGCACGGCGGCCTTCATCGACGCGATCAACAAGATCGCCATCTGCTATGAGGATCTGGGGATCTTCCCGTAAGCCCTCACCCCCGACCCCTCTCCCGCACGCGGGAGAGGGGAACACGGCTCAGAGGATTCGCAGCCCCGAAGCCCTCTCGACCCTCGTCTCCACCACCGCGAAATCCCGCAGCCGCACCGGCAGGCGGCGCGAGCCCCAGGTGCCCGGGGCGGCCTGGAAGCGGCCGGCGCAGAGGGTGCCGCAGGAGGCGCAGGCCCCTTCCGGCGCGAGATTCCACTCGGTCATCTCGAACCAGTCGCGGCCGATCAACCGCTCGCCGCAGACGTGGCAATACGTGCTGCCGCCCCCCTCGTCGTGGACGTTGCCGGTGTAGGCGTAGCGCAGGCCGTTCGCCAGGGCGATCCGGCGGGCCCGGGTGAGGGTGGAGGCCGGGGTGGGCGGCTTGTCGAGCATCTTGTAGTCGGGGTGGAAGGCGGTGAAGTGGATCGGCACGTCCGGCCCCAGCTCCGCCGCCACCCACCGGGTCATCCGGTCGAGCTCCCCGTCCGAGTCGTTCTCGCCGGGGATCAACAGGGTGGTGATCTCGAACCAGACGTCCGTCTCGTGCTTGAGGTACCGGAGCGTGTCGAGCACCGGCCCGAGCTCGCCGCCGCAGATCTTGCGGTAGAAGTCCTCGGTGAACCCCTTGAGGTCGACGTTGGCCGCGTCCATGTGGCGGTAGAAGTCGGCGCGCGGCTCGGGGCAGATCTCGCCGGCGGTCACCGCCACGGTCCGGATGCCCTGCTCGTGGCAGGCCTGGGCGACGTCGGCCGCGTATTCGAGAAAGATCACCGGGTCGTTGTAGGTGAAGGCGACGCTGGCGCAGCCGAGCCGCCGGGCCGCATGGGCGATGACCTCGGGGGTCGCCTGGTCGGCCAGGGTGTCGGTCTCGCGCGACTTGCTGATGTCCCAGTTCTGGCAGAACTTGCAGGCCAGGTTGCAGCCGGCGGTGCCGAAGGAGAGGACCGGCGTCCCCGGCAGGAAGTGATTCAGCGGCTTCTTCTCGATCGGATCGACGCAGAAGCCGCTCGACCTTCCCCAGGTGGTGAGGACGATCTGGTCGTCCTGGCGGGCCCGCACGAAGCAGAGCCCCCGCTGCCCCTCGAGCAGCTTGCAAAACCGGGGGCAGACATCGCACTGGATGCGCCCGTTGTCGAGCGCGTGCCAGTATTTCGTGGGGACGGTATCGCCGGTGATGGGTGCGTCTTTGCTCATGCTGCGGGGCTCCAAGAATTGAAAACAGGCGGGCGGGGGTGGGGATTCCCTGGGGAAGCTTTGCCCTCTGAGCGTCCTGCCCTCCGAGGCCTCACCCCCTGGCCCCCTCTCCACTTCGTGGAGAGGGGGAACGTAGCGGAGCTATCTTGCCGAATCAGGAAGACTTCGATCTCTGGGCCCTCCCTCTCCACGAAGTGGAGAGGGACCGAGGGTGAGGATTCGGAGGGCAGGACGCCCCAAAGGGCACCCCGCCTACTCCCCCGCCTTCTCCTCCACCGTCGCCAACGCCTTCAGCTCCGCGATCGACCGCATCGCCCCTCCCCGCACCACGTAGCGCACCTTGCGCAGGTTCGCGGTGTCCGCCGTGGGATCGGCCCCCACGATCAGGAGGTCGGCGAGCTTGCCCTTCTCGACGGTGCCGAAGTCCTTGGAACGCCCCATGGCCGTGGCGCCGCCGCGGGTCGAGGCGGTCAGGACCTGCAGGGGGGTGAGGCCGGCGGCCTGCATCGCCTCCATCTCAGCGTAGACCGAGGGGCCGTGCAGGGTCAGGGGGTTGCCGGCGTCGGTGCCCATGGCGATGGGGATGCCGGCGTCGAGTACCCGCTTCAGGTTGGCGGCGGCGATGCGCTCGGTGTCCTTGACCCGGCTCTCCAGGCGCTGGACGCGGTCGGCGGCGATGGGCGCGGTCACCTGGGCCGTCTCGGCCACCTTGGCCCGGGTCCGGGGATCGACGCAGCCGTTGGGATCGTCGATCTCCGGCGCTTTGTGCTCGGCGGCGCCCTTGTTCATCCGGTAGTAGCCGCGGAAGACGGTGAGGGTGGGGCAGTAGACCGCTCCGGCCTTCTTCGCGAGGTCGAGGAATTCGTCGTCCACCGGCTTGTCGCCGACGCTGTGGACCAGCAGGTTGGCACCCGCCCGCAGCGCCTCCTTGGCCTCGGCCAAGCCGGTCGCGTGGACGATCAGCGGCAGGTTGTGGGCGTGGGCCGCCTCCCCCGCCGCGTGGACGGCCGGGGCCAGCTTCTCGACCGGATGCTCTTCATCCACGATGTACCAGACCTTCACCGCCTGCGAGCCCCGCTCGGCGAGGTAGTGGACGGCGGTGCGGGAGCTCTCGGCGTCGGTGATGACCATGAACTGCCGCTCCGCCGGCAGGTTCAGCCAGTGGTCGATCGTCGAGAGGAGGGGGCCGGCGGCGGCCACCCGCGGCACCTCCAGGTCGGGCTCGGCCCAGGCGGGGAGCCCCAGGGTCCAGGCGTAGCCGCCGACGTCGAACACCCCCGTCACCCCCGAGCAGAGATAGGTGCGGCCGAAGCGCTCGGGGTGGCGGGAGAGGTCGGCGACCGTCTGGTCGTAGGGGTGGCGGTCGCGCAGGTCGAGGGAGTCGGGGCGGCCGTCGGCCCAGCCGGTCTGGGAGAAGTGGACGTGGGCGTCGACCAGGCCGGGGGTGATCCAGAGGCCCTGGAGGTCGGTGACGTCCACCCCGGAGGGGACCGGGCAGGCGGCGCGCGGGCCGGCGCAGTCGATCTTGCCGTCGCGGAGGACCACCACCGCGTCACGGACCGGCGGAGCTCCGGTGCCGTCGACCAGGGTGCCGCCCACCAGGGCCCGCGGCGGCGGCGGCACGCCCGGGAGGCTGGAGAAGGCGGTGGAGACGGCGATCTTCCACCCCTTGGGGGTCTTCACGAACAGCCGCTCGGAGAGGCCGGCGTCCTCCCGGCCGCCGTAGCGGACGCGGTAGCGGTAGGTGCCGTAGACCATCCCGGGCTGGACCGGGGTCAGGTGGATGTCGTCCGCCGCGATGTGGTCGGGCCACCCCTTGCCGGCCGAGGCGGCAAGGCCGGCGTAGCCGAGCTGAGCCCCCTCCGGGCCGGTGCGGGCCAGGCGCTCCGAGTCTAGATAGCAGGAAAGGTATGCGTCCCGGCTCTTGTCGCGGATCGCTTGCAGATTTTTCTCGAACAGGGCCCGGGCCGCGGCAAGATCGCCACCCTTCTCCTCCCCCTGGAGGGTGGAGAGGGCGGCCGCGAGCAGCAGGGCTGACAACGTTCCCACCTTACGGGCCAACCGGTTTCCGTCCATGAGCATCTCCCCTCCGTTGAGCGGCTCCCATGGTAGCAGGCCCGGGGCAGCGGTCTTGCATTGAATCGGGAACCATAGTCGGCTAGGATCTTCGCCTCAGGTTCAATCTTCGCCGCCAAGAACGATCATGACTTCTTCGATCGAACCGACCTACCGCCGCTCGACGGGGCTGGTGGACGTCCTCGACCGTGTCCTGGACAAGGGGCTGGTCGTCGCCGGGGACATCCGCGTCTCCCTGGCGGAGGTCGAGCTGCTCACCATCCGCATCCGCCTGCTGGTCTGCTCCATCGATAAGGCTGAGCAGATCGGGCTGGACTGGTGGCGCCAGGATCCCAATCTCTCTGTCGCCGCCCGGCGGTTGACCGTGGAGAACGAAGTGCTGCGAGAGCAGGTGCGGGCGCTGGAAGCAAGAGTCACCTCTCTCGCGCTGGAGGCGGAGCGCCCGGCGGCGCGGACCCGAGCACCGCGATCCCAAAAGCAGAAATCAGGGGGTAAATAAACATGCCGGTTGAACGTGCTTCCGGTGGCACCAGTCTCATCGACGTCCTGGACCGGGTCCTCGACAAGGGCATCGTCATCGATGCCTGGGTCCGCGTCTCGCTGGTGGGCATCGACCTGCTGACCGTCGAAGCCCGCGTGGTGGTCGCATCGATCGACACCTACATCAAGTATTCGGAGGCGGTCTCGAACGTCCCCTCGGTGTCGCGCCCGTCGGCGCTCGAATCCCGCACCTCCGAGGATCTCCTGGCCGAGAACGCTTCCCTGCGCGCCCAGCTCGCCGCCTCGATAGCGCGCGAGGAGGCGGTGGTGCCGGCCCGCCGGACCCGCGCCTCGACCAAGGAATGAAGGAGCCGTAGGTGGTCAGCATGGCGCACCTCGACGCGGTCCCCAGTCCGCGCCCCCGGGCCGGCGGCGGCATCGGAGCCAGGCCCAAGCTCGCGCTGGTCGAGGCCCTGCTCGCCGAGGAGGAGGCGCGGCCGTGCGCGGTGGTGGCCCTGCGCTGGCTGGTGCGGCACGCCGGGGTGGAGCGCGCCGTCTGCGCGGTGGCCGACAGCGAGAGCGGCCGCCTCCTCGGCCTCACCGGCATCGGGGTGTCGATCACCTCGGTCGACGCCTTCAACCTCGACCTCGGGGACCGCACCCACCCGCTGGTGGTGGCCCTCTCCGGCGGCGAGCCGGTCGTCTTCCACGAATCCAGCCAGCCGCTGCTGCGCGCCGTCGAGACCCCGCTGGGCAACCTCTCGTTCCACGCCGTCCCGCTCGGCAGCTCCAAGGAGGAGGTCGGCCCCGGCCTGCTCCTGCTGACCGGCCTGGAGGACGGCCAGGTCCCCGACGACATCCTCTGGGCCGCGGAGCTCCTGGGGGTCCGCCTGGCCTCGCTCTGGTACCGCCGCGCCCAGGCGGAGGAGCGGCGCCACAAGCGGGAGCGGAGCTGGCTGTTCTCGATCATCAACGCCGTCACCGACCCCGTCCTGGTGACCGACGCCGACGGCCGCATCCTGGTCGCCAACGCGGGCGCCGAGATGCTGCTGACAGCCGGCGAGGACAAGCGCGAGGGGTGGCGCCGGGCGGTGGCCCTCAACAACATGCTCTTCTCGGCCTCGCTGTTCACCAACGCCGCCGAGCGGGGCCCGACCCGCCGCGAGCTGCTGCTGGTCGATCCGTCCGAGGGGCAGGACCTGCTGTTCGAGGTGCTGAGCACGCCGGTGCCGATCCGCCTCGGCGAGACCGGCCTGGTCTCGGTGCTGCGCAACGTCACCGACCTGCGCCGGGCCACCGAGGAGATCGAGGAGAACTACCGCCGGCTGCGGGTGGCCGAGGCCGCGACGCGCGCCGAGCGCGACCGCCTCGACCTCATCCTCAACTCGGTGCTCGACCCCATCCTGGTCACCGACGCCGAGGGGAACATCGCGCGCATGAACCCGCCGGCCGAGCGCATGTTCACCGTGCCGCGCGGCAAGCGCAACGTGGAGATCGAGCGGCGGGTGCGGACGAACGACGCGGTGTTCACCTCGTTCGTCTCCGGCCTGTTCGTCTCCAGCCTCCACGCCGGCCAGGAGGGGCACTGGCGCCGCACCTTGAGCCTGATCGATCCCCAGACCGGGAAGACCGTCCCGGTGGAGGCGATCTCGGGCAAGGTGGCCTCCAAGCACGGCGAGGAGATGGTGATCGTCACCATCCTCCACGACCTCACCGAGGCGGAGGAGAAGGCCCGCCTCTACGAGCAGGTCACCCGCCACTCGGAGGAGCTCCGCGAGCGGGTCCGCGAGGCCACGGCCGAGCTGGCCGAGCAGAACGAGCTGCTCCGCCGCCAGGCCTTCCAGCTCGAGCAGGCCTCGGCCGCCAAGTCGCAGTTCCTGGCCAACGTCTCCCACGAGCTGCGCACCCCGCTCAACGCCATTATGGGCTATACCCACCTGATGCTGGAGGGGGTCTCGGGCGCCATGACGCCGCCGCAGCACGACAAGCTGGGCCGCATCGACGCCAACGCCCGCCACCTGCTCGCGGTCATCAACGACCTCCTCGACATCGCCCGCATCGAGTCGGGCAAGATGCCGGTGCAGATCGAGCGCATGCGCCTCCCCGAGCTGATCGACGAGGTGATGACCGAGGTCGAGCCGGTGATCGCCGGCACCCGCCTGGCGGTCGACCGCACCCTCTCGCCCCACCTGCCGGAGATCCAGACCGACCGCCAGAAGGTCAAGCAGATCGTGCTCAACCTGCTGTCGAACGCCCTCAAGTTCACCCCCGAGGGGTCGGTCGCCATCCGCCTCGACCACGAGCAGGGGAGCGACGAGATCACGATCGCGGTCACCGACACCGGCATCGGCATCGCGGAGGAGAACCAGAAGACGATCTTCGAGGCCTTCGAGCAGGCCAACAGCTCCTACGCCCGCCGCCAGGGGGGCACCGGGCTGGGGCTGTCGATCTGCCGCCGTCTCGCCCACATCCTCGACGGCCGCATCACCCTGGTCAGCCGGCTCGGCGAGGGCTCCACGTTCACCCTGTACCTGCCCTGCAAGCCGAGGACGGAATGACCCGCGGAGAGACCGCTCAAGCCCCGCTCGTGCTCGTGGTCGACGACGTCGACCACGGCCGCGAGATCTTCGCCGAATACCTGGAGTTCCGCGGTTTCCGCGTCGCCACCGCCGCCGACGGGCTGGAGGCCCTGGAGAAGGCGTTCGAGCTCCACCCCGACATCATCCTGATGGACCTCTCGCTGCCGGGCATCGACGGCTGGGAGGCCACCCGGCGCCTGAAGCAGGACGAGCGCACCCGCGACATCCCGATCATCGCCCTGACCGCCCACGCGCTCGCCGCCGCGCACGACAAGGCCCGCGAGGTGGGCTGCAACGCCGTCGTGACCAAGCCCTGTCTCCCCAAGGACCTCGAGCAGGAGGTCCGCCGCCAGCTCGAAGCGAAGACGACCTAGGAGAGCGACGCTACTCATGGCCAAAGCCGACAAGACCGACGCCCGCAAGAAGCCCGCCCCGAAGAAGGCCGGCAAGACGGTCGCCCCAGCAGCGAAGAAGGCCACGGCCGCTCCCCCCGCGGGCAAGCAGGCCGCCGCCAAGAAGAAGGAGGCTCCGGCCGCGAAGAAGACCCGAAAGCCGGTCGCGGACCCGCCCGCCAGGGAGACCGAGCCGCAGTCCGCCAACGGCCCGCTCTCCGACCTCCTCGCCTTCCCCGAGGCGTCCGCCCGCGCCGGCGGCCGCAGCGGCAAGTACGTCTACTGCATCATCCACACGAACGACCCCTGCCGCTTCGGGCCGATCGGCATCGGCAGCGAGCCCGCCGAGGTGCACACGGTCAACTACAAGGACATCGCCGCCGTGGTCTCCGACACGCCGCTGGAGGTCTACGACCCGACGCGGGAGAACGTGCTCGCCCACGAGCGGGTCAACGAGGTCGTGATGCGCGACTTCACGGTGATCCCGATGTCCTTCAGCACCGTCTTCAAGACCTCCGAGGATATCGTCGAGCTGCTGCGCAGCGCCTACGACGCCTTCCGCGACGTGCTGGTGAAGATGCAGGACAAGCTGGAGTTCGGCCTCAAGGTGCTCTGGGAGCCGGAGACGATCATCCGCGAGATCGAGAAGGACGACGACAACCTCCGCCTGCTGCGCCAGGAGATCTCGCACCAGAAGGGGTCCACCTACTTCGCCCGCATGCAGTATGGCCGGCTGGTCGACTCCCTCCTCCAGGATAAGTCGGAGCAGCTGGTCTCGGAGATCATCGACGCCCTGAGCGGCGTCTGCGTCGCCTCGCGCACCAACAAGCCGATCGGCGACAAGATGATCCTCAACGGCGCCTTCCTGGTCGCCCGCGACCGCGAGCCCGACTTCGACGCCAAGGTCAAGGAGATCGACGCGCGCTACGAGAACCTGATCTTCAAGTACACCGGCCCCTGGCCGCCCTACAACTTCGTCAACATCCGCCTCAAGCTGGAGCGCGCCTCCGAGGCTGAATAGTTGATCCCCTCATGATTATTCTGGACAGCCTCCTCATCGGCGGCATCAAGTTCGTCCTTGACAAGGTGGCCTCGGCCGTCGACGAGGAGATGAACGACGAGACGTCGCTGCGCGAGGAGCTGCTGGCCGCCCAGATGCGGGTCGAGCTGGGGGAGATGGACGAGGCCGATTTCGTGGACCTGGAGCGCGAGATCCTGGCCCGCCTCCGCGAGATCCGCGATGCCAAACGCGGCGAGCCGGCTGGCGCCATGTCCCTCGGCGGCGGGTTCGAGGTGGACGTGTCGTTCCGGGGAAACGACGACGAATCGTAGGGCGGCCCTTCCCCCTCTGCGTCTCTTCGGCGGCAAGGGGGGCGTCGGCAAGACGACCTGCGCCGCCGCCGCCGCCCTCGCCGCCGCCGAATCCGGCCGCCGCGTCCTCGCCGTCACCACCGACCCCGCCCCCTCGCTGGGCGACGCCTTCCGGGTTGAGCTGATCGGAGAGCCCACTCCCATCCCCACCCGCCGAGGCTCCCTCCTGGCCGCCGAGCTCGCCGCCGGTCCGGCCCTCTCCCGCTGGATGGCCGGGCACCGCGAGCCCCTGCGCGAGATCGCCGCGCGGGGAACCTACCTGGACGCCGAGGACGTCGACCGCTTCCTCGCCCTCTCCCTGCCCGGCGCCGACGAGCTGATGGCTTGGCTGGAGGTGGCGCGCCTGGCCCGTCAGACCGCCTGCGACGAGGTGGTGGTGGATGCCGCCCCCACGGCCCACACCCTCCGCCTGCTCGCCATGCCCGAAGCTCTTCGCCGTTTCGCCGGCGTCCTCGACCGCCTCCAGGAGCGCCACCGCTGGATGGCCGAGCGCTTCGGCGGCGTCTGGCGGCCCGACGAGAGCGACGCCCTGGCCGCCGACCTCGCGGCGCAGGGGCGGGAGATCGAGGAGCGGCTGCGCGACCTGGAGCGCTGCCAGGTCTTCTGGGTGATGCTTCCCGAGATCCTGTCCCTGGAGGAGACCCGGGACGCTCTGGCCGTCTTGGATGGGGAAGGGATCCCGGTGCGGGAGGTGATCGTCAACCGGGTTATGGAGCGGGACGGAGAGATGATCGCGGAGATCCGGACGGCTTTGGCGGGGCGGACGTTGCGGTTCTTGACAGAGGAGGAGAGGGAGCCGATAGGGAAGGCGGCCTTGCGGCGCATCGCCAAGGGGCTCGCGGCCCCCCTCCCCGAACCCTCACCCCCTGGCCCCCTCTCCCGATCCCTCCCACCCTCCCTCACCGGGAGAGGGGGAAAAAGGCAGGAAGATCTGAAATGGCTCGACGAGATCGCTCCAGCGGGCCTCCAGCTCCTCTTCTTCGGCGGCAAGGGCGGAGTCGGCAAGACGACCTGCTCGGCGGCGGTGGCGCTGGCCCTGATGGAACGGCGTCCGGAGGCGCGGGTCCTGCTGATCTCGACCGATCCGGCCCATTCCGTGGCGGACGTTCTGGAGGTTCCTCTCGGAGACGACGAGCGTCCGGTCCCCGGGGCTCCGGAAGGATTGCGGGCCCGGGAGCTGGACGCGGGCAGGGCCTTCGCCAGGTGGCGCGAGCGCTACCGGGACAAGGTCGACGAGGCGGCTGGCGCTCTCACTCCGGACAGCGGCGGGGTCCAGGACCTGCTCGACCTCACCCCGCCGGGGATCGACGAGCTGATCGCCGTCTCCTCGCTCCTCGACGCCGTCTTCGGCGACGGCAAGGAGCCGGCCTACGACCTGGTGGTGGTGGACACCGCTCCCACGGGGCACGCGCTGCGGCTGCTGGAGATGCCCGAGCTGGCCCTCTCCTGGGACCACTACCTCCTCTCCTTGCTGCTCAAGTACCGCGAGGCCGTGGGCCTGGGGGGCCTCGCCCAGGAGCTCGTCGCGCTCTCCCGCGGCCTCAAGCGGCTGGAGGCCCTGCTCCGCGATCCGGCGCGCGCCCGCTTCGTGGCGGTGACCCGGGCCGCCGAGCTCCCCCGCCGCGAGACGGTCCGCCTGCTGTGCTCGCTGCAAGGCCTCGGCATCGCGGTGCCGGCCGTGATCATCAACGCCGTACCCCCGGCGGACTGCCCCCGGTGCGGCAAGGGTCTCCACCTGCGGGGTTTCGACCGGTGCGCTATCATCAAGGCCCCCGCCGAATTTCCGCCGCCCCGCGGCGTCGCGCGGCTCGCCGCGTGGATTCGGAGTTGGGAAGAGCTCACCGGATGACCGAAGCGACCTATCTCTACTGTCTGGTGCGCGCCCCCGAGCAGCCCTCGCTCGCGGGGGCTCCCCCGGGGCTTCCCGGCCTCTCGCCGCTGCGGGCCCTGCCGGCCGGGGACGGCCTCTGGCTGATCGCCGCGGGCGCGCCGCTCTCCGAGTATGGCGGCGAAGAGATCCAGCGCCGGCTCTCCGACCTCTCCTGGGTCTCCGACCGCGCCCTGGCCCACGAGGCGGTGATCGAATGCTTCGCCGCCGCCGGGGCCGCCGTGCCGATGAAGCTCTTCACTCTCTTCTCCTCGGACGAGCGGGCGGTGGCCTTCATCCGCGAGGACCGGGAACGGCTCGGCCGCGTCCTCGACCGCGTGGAGGGCCAGGTCGAGTGGGGGGTGCGGGTGCGCCTCGACGACGCCCGCGGCCGCGAGGTCCTCGCCGCCGAGGCGCGCGCGGGCGCCGGAGAGCGGAGCGCGGGCACCGCCTTCCTGCTGCGCAAGAAGCTGGAGCAGGACGCCACCCGCGAGCTCGTCGGACGCCTCCGCTCCGAGATGGACGCCGTCTTCGCCGAGCTCGCGGAGGGGGCCTCCGAGGCCGTCCGCCGCGAGCCGGTGGCCTCGCCGGAGTCCGGCGGCCTGCTGCTCGACGCCGCCTTCCTGGTTCCCCGCGAGCGGAGCGCCGATTTCGAGGCGATCGTCGAGCGGTGCGCGGCCCGCCTGGCACCCCGGGCCTGCGACGTCACCCTCACCGGCCCCTGGCCCCCCTACAACTTCATCGCGGAGGCCCCCTCGGAATGAGCGAGCCGGGCGGGCCCCTGGAGCTGATCGAGAGCAGCGAGGCCTCCCTGCTCGACACGGTCGACCACCTGCTCAACAAGGGGCTCGTGCTCACCGGCGAGGTGGTCATCGGCCTCGCCGGCATCGATCTGATCTACCTCCGCCTCACCGCCCTCCTCTGCGCCGCCGACCGCATCCTCCCCAAGGTGTCCGAAGAAGGACCGGAGGAATGATCTACCTCTACGCCCTGGTGGACGAGGAGCCTTCCGGACCGCTGGGCGAGGGGATCGCGGGAGAGCCGCTCCGGCTTTTTTCGCAAGGCAAGCTGATGGCCGTGCTCGGCGAGATCCCCGAGCGTCCCAAGCCCGACCGCGCGACCCTGGAGCGGCAGGACGCCGTGGTCCGCCGGCTCGCCGAAGTCTTCGGCGCTCTCCTCCCCGCCCGTTTCGGCGAGGCCTTCGCGGACGAATCCGCCCTCGCGAATCGGCTGGCACCTCGCGAGCGCGAGGTGGCGGACGCCCTGGCCCTGGTTCGCGGCTGCGTGCAGATGACCCTGCGGGTCTTCGGTGAGCCGGAGATCCGTCCGGAGCCCGAAGCCGCTCCTTCCGGCGGACCGGGAACGCGCTACCTCGCCGCCCGGCGGCGGGAGATCGAGAGGGCCCATTCGCTCCCCGAGATCGAGCCGCTCCGCGAGGCCCTCCGCCCCCTGCTGCGCGCCGAGCGGATCGAGCGCCACGAGGCCGCCGGCCCCCTGCTCGGCACCGCCTACCACCTCGTCCTCCGCGGCGAGGCCGGCGCCTACCTGGCCGCCCTGGAGACGGCGAAGGAGCGGATCGGCGGGCGCCGGGTCGCCGCCACAGGCCCCTGGCCCCCCTACGCCTTCGCGCCGGAGGCCGCGCCATGAGCCAGCGCGAGGCGGTCCGCCTGGAGATCGAGGAGCTGGACGCCCTGCGCGCCGAGATCGAGCGCCAGGCCGCCGCCGTGGCCCCGCGCTGGAACGCCGATCCCGAGGAGGTGCAGAAGTCGGTCGCCCGGCTCGTGCTGGCCTTGGTCGAGTTCCTGCGCAAGCTGATGGAGAAGCAGGCCATCCGCCGCATGGAGGCGGGGACCCTCACCGACGAGGAGACCGAGAATGTCGGCCTCGCCCTGATGAAGCTGGAGGAGACCCTCCACGATATCGCCGCCCGCTTTGGGCTGGCTCCCGACGATTTGAACCTGGATCTGGGGCCTCTCGGACGATTGATCTAGGAAAAACATCGCTTGGCGGCCTATAACAATAGGAAACGGCGAAAAACAATGCTCCACGCCGTTGAACATTGAAAAAACCGGCCGAACATTGTTCCAGCCCGAAAAACAATGTTCTACGCCAAAAAACAATGTTCCAGCCCAAAACTCATGGTTCAAAGCCGTCCAACAATGTTCCAGCGGATTCATCCGTGAGAGAGCCGGAATCGTAGTGTTGGAGGAGAGATAACACCTTGCGACGGCTCACGATCCTGCTCCTCACCCTGCTCGCGGCCTCCGCCTCCCACGCCCATGAGCTGGGGAAGATCCAGGTCTACGCGACCTTCCTGAAGGACGGCACCTACCGCATCGACATCCCGGTCGACCCCACCCACCTCTGGCCGGGCGACAAGGGGGCCGGAGCGGCCGGCGGAGCTCGCTATGGTCCGATCCGGGGATTGACCCCCGAGGTCGACCAGCGCTTCGGCAAGTTCCTGCGCACGCTCACGGACAACGGGACCATCCTGTTCGACGGCGCTCCGGTCCAGCCCAGGGTGGAGATCGTGCCGCCGGCCGCGGATGATCCGCCGGAGCGGGCCACCCTGCGGCTCCGGGGGCCGATCCCCGCCGGCTCGCGGAGCTTCAACTGGAAGGAGGAGGGGGCGCTCGGGCGCCTCGGCACCTATCCGCTCATCCTGCTGATCGAAGGCGAGGAGAGCTCGACTTGGCAGTGGCTGGACGCCGGGGCCACCAGCCCGGATTTCTCCTTGGCGAAGGCGGCCGTGCCTCCCACCCGCTCCCAGGTGGTGCGTCAGTACCTGACGCTGGGCTTCACCCACATCGTGCCGGAGGGGCCGGACCACATCCTCTTCGTGCTCGGCATCTTCCTGCTCTCCCGGCGGCTGAAGCCGATCCTGCAGCAGGTGACCGCCTTCACGGTGGCCCACACGTTGACCCTGGCTCTCAGCATCTA
This sequence comes from Thermoanaerobaculia bacterium, assembly GCA_045807625.1. Classification (GTDB taxonomy): domain Bacteria; phylum Acidobacteriota; class Thermoanaerobaculia; order Multivoradales; family UBA5704; genus DATARR01. The sequence continues at coordinate 30,223 of JBJMHA010000052.1, forward strand.
TGGGGTCGTCCGGCTCTCCCCCTCGATCGTGGAGCCGCTGATCGCGCTGTCGATCGTCTTCGTGGCGGTGGAGAACATCCTGGTCCCGGAGCTCCGTCCGTCGCGGATCGCCCTGGTCTTCTGCTTCGGCCTGCTCCACGGCCTGGGCTTCGCGGGCGTGCTCTCCGAGATGGGCCTCCCGCGCTCCGAGCTCCTCACCGCGCTCCTCAGCTTCAACCTGGGGGTCGAGGGAGGCCAGCTCGCCGTGATCTCGATCGCCTTCCTGCTCGTCGGCCTGCCCTTCCGGCGCCAAGCCTGGTACCGGCAGAGGGTGGTGGTCCCCGCCTCCTGCCTGATCGCGGCGGTGGGGCTGTACTGGTCGGTGCAGCGTGTGTTCTTCTAGAGGGGCACGGACCAACACAGACGAGCACGGACAGAGCCCGGACAACAGGAAGACGCCATCCCGGCTGTCCTTGGTCGTCCGTGTTGGTCCGTGCTTGTCCCTCCGGTTGACAATCCCCCCGCCCCTGCTATGATTCGATGGAATTCGTACCGATCCGGTACTGTTTTCTCTATCGGACAGACAAGAAGGGCGGGACGGCATGATCCGCATCACGAAACAGACCGACTACGGGATCGTCCTCCTCACGCACCTCGCGGCGCACCCGGAGCGCCAGTACGCCGCTCCGGAGCTGGCCGCCGAGGCGCGGCTGCCGCTGCCGATGGTCAGCAAGATCCTCAAGCTCCTGGCGCGCGACGGGCTTCTCGCCTCGCACCGCGGCGTCAAAGGGGGGTACAGCCTGGCCCGGCCGGCCGAGGAGATCTCGATGGCCGAGATCATCGCCGCCCTGGAAGGGCCGATCGCCATCACCGAGTGCATCAGCGTCGAGAGCGACTGCTCGCACGAGGCGCTCTGCCCGGTGAGCGCCAACTGGCGCCGCATCAATCAGGCGGTGCGTACGGCCCTCGAAGGGGTCTCGCTGGCGGAGATGGCCCGGCCAAAAATGCAGACGGCGCAGAAGCTGGTCACCCTCGGCCACGGCACGTTCGCCGGGCCCCAGCTCCAAGAGGTTTGAATTCCGGTCCATCCGGACTTTGCCGATATCGAGGTAAGCCATGCAGACCACCGAAACCAGCACCATCGAGCAATTCGCGGCGCAGGACTACAAGTTCGGCTTCGTCACCGACGTCGAGCAGGAGACCTTCCCGCCCGGGCTGAACGAGGAGATCATCGCCCGGCTCTCCGCCAAGAAGGGGGAGCCCGAGTGGATGCTCGAATGGCGCCTCAAGGCCTACCGCCACTGGCTCACCATGACCGAGCCGACCTGGGCCAACGTCCACTACACGCCGATCGACTATCAATCGATCTCCTACTACGCCGGGCCGAAGCCGAAGGGCTCGGGCCCCAAGAGCCTGGAGGAGGTCGACCCCGAGATCCTCAAGACCTACGAGAAGCTGGGCATCCCGCTGCACGAGCGGGCCATCCTCGCCGGGGTCGCGGTGGACGCGGTGTTCGACAGCGTCTCGGTGGCGACCACCTTCAAGGAGAAGCTCGCCGAGGTGGGGATCATCTTCTGCTCGTTCTCGGAGGCGATCCGCAACCACCCCGAGCTGGTGCAGGAGTACATGGGCTCGGTGGTGCCCTATACGGACAACTACTTCGCCACCCTCAACGCGGCGGTGTTCTCGGACGGCTCGTTCGTCTACGTGCCGAAGGGGGTGCGCTGCCCGATGGAGCTGTCGACCTACTTCCGGATCAACGCCCGCAACTCGGGGCAGTTCGAGCGCACGCTGATCATCGCGGACGAGGGGGCCTACGTCTCCTACCTGGAGGGGTGCACGGCGCCGATGCGCGACGAGAACCAGCTCCACGCCGCGGTGGTCGAGCTGGTGGCCCGCAAGGACGCCACCATCAAGTACTCGACGGTCCAGAACTGGTACCCGGGCGACGAGAACGGCAAGGGGGGGATCTACAACTTCGTGACCAAGCGCGGCAAGTGCGACGGCGCCAACGCGAAGATCTCCTGGACCCAGGTGGAGACCGGCTCGGCGATCACCTGGAAGTACCCGAGCGTGATCCTCAAGGGGGACCATTCGGTGGGCGAGTTCTACTCGGTGGCTTTGACGAAGGGATATCAACAGGCCGACACCGGCACCAAGATGATCCACATCGGCAAGGGCACCAAGAGCACCATCGTGTCGAAGGGGATCTCCGCCGGCCACGGCCAGAACACCTATCGGGGCTCGGTGCGCATCCTGAAAGGCGCGGACAACGCCCGCAACTTCTCGCAGTGCGACTCGATGCTGATCGGCGATCAGTGCGGGGCGCACACGTTCCCCTACATCGACGTGCAGAACCCCACCGCCCGCATGGAGCACGAGGCGACCACCTCGAAGATCGGCGAGGACCAGATCTTCTACTGCAACCAGCGCGGCATCTCGACGGAGGACGCAGTGTCGATGATCGTCAACGGCTTCTGCAAGGAGGTCTTCCGCGAGCTGCCGATGGAGTTCGCGGTGGAGGCCCAGAAGCTGCTGGCGGTGAACCTCGAGGGGAGCGTCGGATAAATGGACAGGGAGATGACGGGAATGCTCGAGATCAGAAATCTCCACGCCTCGGTGGACGGCAACGAGATCCTCAAGGGGATCGACCTGACGGTCCAGCCAGGCGAGGTGCACGCGATCATGGGGCCGAACGGCTCGGGCAAGAGCACGCTCGCCCGGGTGCTGGCCGGCCAGGAGGCTTACGAGGTCACCGGCGGCCAGGTGCTGTTCGACGGCAAGGACCTCCTGGAGATGGACCCCGAGGACCGGGCGCGCGAAGGGGTGTTCATGGCCTTCCAGTACCCGGTCGAGATCCCGGGGGTGGGCAACACCTACTTCCTCAAGGCGGCGCTCAACGCCGTGCGCAAGCACCGGGGCCTTCCCGAGATGGACGCCATCGAGTTCCTCAAGATGGTGCGCGGCAAGATGAAGTTGGTGCAGATGGAGGAGGGGCTGCTCAACCGGCCGGTCAACGAGGGGTTCTCAGGCGGCGAGAAGAAGCGCAACGAGATCTTCCACATGGCGGTGCTGGAGCCGCGGCTCTGCATCCTCGATGAGACCGACTCCGGGCTCGACATCGACGCCCTGCGCATCGTCGCCGACGGCGTCAACGCCCTGCGCGCCAAGGACCGCTCGTTCCTGGTGATCACGCACTACCAGAGACTGCTCAACTACATCGTGCCGGACCGCGTGCACGTGCTGGTGGACGGCCGCTTCGTCCGCTCGGGCGGCAAGGAGCTGGCCCTGGAGCTGGAGGAGAAGGGGTACTCCTGGCTCGAGGGGATGGTGGCCGAGCGTCCGGCGGCGCAGCCGGTGGGGGCCTGAGCATGTCCGTCGCCGCAACTCGTGAGAGCGTCATAGCGGGCGTCGAGGGATACGCCGCCGAATTCGAGCGCTTCGAGCGGAGCCTGAACGAGCCCGCCGGGCTCACGGCGATGCGCCGGCAGGCGATCGCCCGCTTCGCCGAGCTGGGCTTCCCCACCCTCCGCCAGGAGGAGTGGCGGCTGACCAACGTGGCCCCGGTCGCCCAGGGGGCCTTCCGCTGGCCGGACGGGGACCCGGACGCCGTGGCCCCGGCGCGGCTCGCGCCGCACGTCTTCGACGCCGCCGCGCGGCTGGTGTTCGTGGACGGCCGCTTCTCCCCCCGGCTGTCCCTCCTGGGCGAGTTGCCCCAGGGGGTGATCGTGGCCAGTCTTTCCGAAGTGTTGGCGCGCGATCCGGAACGGCTGGAGCCCTGGCTGGGCCGCTTCGCGAAATTCGACCGTCAGCCGTTCGTGGCGCTCAACACCGCCTTCCTGCGCGACGGCGCCTTCGTCTGGGTGCCGCGCGGCGCGGTGACGGGGCCGATCCATCTGCTCTTCCTGTCTTCAGGAGAGGAGGGGCGGCCGACGCTGTCCTTCCCGCGCAATCTGTTCATCGCGGGCGAGGGGAGCCAGACGGCGATCGTCGAGACCTACGCCGGCGAGGGGGCGTATTTCACCGCCCCGGTGACCGAGATGGTGGCGGGGCCCGGCGCCGTGATCGATCACTACAAGGTGCAGCGGGAGAGCCTGGGGGCCTTCCACCTGGCGACCTTCCAGGTCCAGGGGGAGCGCGCCTCCGTCCCCAGGTCGCACTCGATCTCGATCGGCGGCGCCCTGGTGCGCAACGACGTCAATGCCGTCCTTGACGGCGAGGGGATCGACTGCATCCTCAACGGCCTCTACTTCGGCGACGGCCGCCAGGTCGTGGACAACCACATGCGGGTCGAGCACGCCAAGCCCCACTGCGCCAGCCACGAGCTGTACAAGGGGGTGCTGGACGGCAAGTCGCGGGCGGTGTTCAACGGCCTGATCCACGTCCACAAGGGGGCGCAGAAGACCGACGCCAAGCAGTCGAACCGCAACCTCCTGCTGTCGCGCGACGCCATCGCCAATTCCAACCCCCAGCTCGAGATCTTCGCCGACGACGTCAAGTGCACCCACGGCTCGACGGTCGGCCAGCTCGACGAGGACGCGGTCTTCTACCTGCGCTCGCGCGGCATCGGCGCCGAGGCGGCGCGCAGCCTGCTGACCTACGCCTTCGCGAGCGACATCGTGGAGCGGATCAAGGTCGAGCCGGTCCGCCGGGATCTGGAGGAGTTTCTCTTCGCCCGGCTTCCCATGGGTGAGGTCGTCCGCCAGGCGGTGTAGCGCCATGATTCCGGCCACCCAGCCCGGGCTCACCGCACCCGCCTACGATCTGGCGCGGGCGCGGGCCGATTTCCCGATCCTCGCCCGCGAGATCCACGGCCACCCTCTCGTCTATCTCGACAACGCCGCCTCCACCCAGAAGCCGCGGATCGTCGCCGAGACGATCGCCGACTGCTACGGCGGCTGGTACGCCAACGTCGAGCGCGGCGTCCACACCCTCTCCCAGCTCGCCACCGCCCGGCGCGAGCGGGCCCGCGAGACCGTGGCCCGCTTCCTCAACGCCCCCAGCGCGGAGGAGGTCGTCTTCACGCGCGGCACCACCGAGGGGATCAACCTGGTGGCGGAGGCCTGGGGACGACGGCACGCCGGCCCCGGCGACGAGGTGCTGATCACCGGCCTGGAGCACCATTCGAACCTGGTCCCCTGGCAGCGCCTGTGCGAGGAGCGTGGCGCGCGGCTGCGGGTAGCGCCGATCGATGACGCCGGGGAGGTCCGCCTCGACGAATTCGCGAGCCTCCTCTCCCCCCGCACCCGGATCGCCGCCTTCGCCCACGTCTCGAACGCCCTGGGCACGGTCAACCCGGTGCGCGAGATGGCCGCCATGGCCCACCGCGTGGGTGCCCTGGCGCTGGTGGACGGCGCCCAGGCGGTCCCCCATCTGACGGTGGACGTGCGGGACCTGGGGTGCGACTTCTACGCCTTCTCCGGCCACAAGGTCTACGGGCCCAGCGGCATCGGCGTGCTCTGGGGGAGGCGTGAGCTCCTGGAGGCCATGCCCCCCTGGCAGAGCGGCGGCGGCATGGTCCAGACGGTGCGCTTCGAGAGGACCACCTACGCGCCGCCCCCCCACCGCTTCGAGGCGGGGACGCCGTTCATCGAAGGGGCGGCCGGCCTGGCGGCGGCGCTCGACTATCTCACCGCCCTGGGGCTCCCCGCCGTGGGGGCCTGGGAGGGGGAATTGCTCGCCCTCGCGGCCGAGCGGCTGGCGGAGGTCCCCGGGTTGCGGATCGTCGGCACGGCCCGCCGGAAGGCGGCGGTGCTCTCGTTCGTGATGGCGGGCATCCATCCGCACGACCTGGGGACGATCCTCGACCACGAGGGGATCGCCATCCGCGCCGGCCATCACTGCGCCCAGCCGGTGATGGAGCGCTTCGGCGTGCCGGCCACGGCGCGCGCCTCCTTCGGCCTCTACAACACCGGCGAGGAGGTGGAAGCCCTGGCCGCCGCTCTCCACAAGGCCCGGGAGCTGTTCGGATGAGCGATCTGCGCGATCTCTACCAGGAGGTCATCCTCGACCACAACCGGCGCCCCCGCAACTTCGGGCCGCTGCCGGCGGCCAACCGCCGGGCGGAGGGGCACAACCCGCTCTGCGGCGACCGGGTGACCGTCTACCTGGACGTCGAGGGGGACCGCATCCAGGGGGTCTCCTTCGAGGGGGCCGGATGCGCCATTTCGACCGCCTCCGCGTCCCTGATGACCGAGGCGCTCCAGGGGCTCAGCGCCGAGGAGGCCCGGGCTCTCTTCCACGGTTTCCACGAGCTGGTCACCAAGGGGGACGCGGGGGAGGACCTGGGCAAGCTCGCCGTCTTCACCGGCGTCCGCGAGTACCCGATGCGGGTCAAGTGCGCCACCCTCGCCTGGCATACCCTCATGGCCGCGCTCGACGCGAAGGATCAGCCCGTCACCACGGAGTAAGGACGATGAAAACCGAGCAGGAAGTCTCTTCACAGCCCCAGGCTCCCGAGACGGCGGCGACGGCCGCCGTGACCGCCGATCCCTCCGACGTCGAGAACGGCATCGTCGAGGCCCTGAAGACCGTCTACGACCCGGAGATCCCGGTCAACATCTACGAGCTGGGGCTGATCTACGACATCGACATCCAGGAGGACGGCGCCGTCAAGGTCAAGATGACCCTCACCGCCCCCGGCTGTCCAGTGGCCGGCACGCTCCCCGGCGAGGTCCAGGCCAAGGTGGCGGGGGCGCCCGGCGTTACCTCCGCCGATGTCGAGCTGGTCTGGGATCCGGCCTGGAACCCCTCGATGATGTCGGAAGCGGCACGTCTCGAGCTGGGAATGTTCTGATGAAAGGTGACGGATTTTACCTCGCCTGGTGATAAAGTCCGGGCTGGTGAGCCTACCTGAGCCCCTCCCTCCCCCTGACGACCAGACGCTCCTGGAGCTGCTGGAGACCGTCCGCACCCGCCTCAAGCGGCTCCTGCGGAGCTACGACATCCCCCCCGAGGACGCCGAGGACATCGTCCAGGAGGCGATCCTCGACGCCCTGCGCAAGTGGGACACCATCCTCCAGAAGGACGCCTGGCTGCTGGGCACCGTGCGTTTCAAGTGCTCCAACTACTGGAAAAGAAAGCGCGGTGACCGCGTCGAGGCGGTCGACCTGCCGGTGCTGGAGGAGCTCTCCAGGCCGCAGGCGCCGGACCAGGAGCAGCGGGAGATCTCTCTCGATCTGCGCAGCCTCACGCGCGGCGTCGACGGTCGCCACCGCGCCGCGCTCTGGCTCCGTTTCGGCGTGGGCCTCAGCCCGGTCGAGATCGCCGAGCAGCTGGGCTACTCCGCGACCAGCATCCGCAAGCTCACCGGCCGCTGCCTGGCCCGCCTGCAACGGGGAGCGGCGGGGTAGCCGGCCCAGACCTGGACCGGATTCTGCATATGGTTCAGGACCAGGACCGGCGGCTCATCCCCGGGGGACAGGGGGCCCCGCCGTCTCTTGGACCGGCATCGGAGCTCGAGGGTGCCGAAGGAAAGATCCCCTATGCGGACACAGACCAACAGCAGCAACCCGGCGGTCAGGGCGGTGGAAGACCTGACGCCGGAGGAGGCCAAGAACGCCGCCCGGCTGGCCGAGAGCCGCCGGCTGTCCCGCCAGAGCGAGGAGGTCCCGGCCCAGGCGCAGAGCATGGACGCCATGGGCCGGCTCGCGGGCGGCATCGCCCACGTGTTCAACAACCTGCTCACCGCCATCGCCTGCGAGACCGAGCTGGCGCTCGCCCGGCTGCCCGGCGACGAGCCCGCCCGCAAGAACCTGCGGGAGATCGAGAAGGTGGGCCAGCGGGGGGCGGCGCTCGCCCGCCAGCTCCTCGCCTTCAGCGGCCGCCAGGTGCTCCACCCCAAAATCGTGCAGCTCAACCACCTGCTGACCGGGATGGAGGACCGCATCCGCCGCTTCCTGGGCCCCGAGATCGAGCTGCGGCTGGAGCTCCACCCCGACCTCGACCGTGTCCTGGCCGATCCGGAGCAGATCGAGCAGGTGGTGATGAACCTGGTCTCCAACGCCCGCGACGCCATGCCGGACGGCGGCCGGCTCACCCTGGAGACGATGAGCTCGGACGTCCTGGAGGAGGACGCCCTCCACCCCATGCGGGCGAAGCCCGGCCGTTACGTGCTCCTCAAGGTGAGCGACAGCGGCCCCGGCATGCCGGACGACGTGCGGCGGCACGCCTTCGAGCCGTTCTTCAGCACCAAGGGGGGGATGGAGATCACCGGCCTCGGGCTCTCCACCGCCTACGGCATCGTCACCCAGAGCGGCGGCCAGATCCTGGCCGACAGCGAGCCTGGGAGCGGCACCCGTTTCCACATCTACCTCCCCAGCGCCGAGCAGGCCTCCGCCGCCGAGGGCGCCGGGGAGGGACCGGAGACGGGGGAGTGGGAGACCCTGCTGCTGGTCGAGGACGAGGAGAACGTCCGCCAGCCGCTCATCCAGATCCTGGGCAACCGGGGCTACAAGGTGCTCGCCGCCGCCGACGCCGTCGAGGCGATCCAGATCAGCCAGGCGCACCCGGGGCCGATCCACCTGATGATCACCGACATCCTGATGGACGGCATGAGCGGGGTGGAGCTCGCCGAGCGCCTCTCCTTCAAGCGGCCGGAGATGCGGGTCCTCTTCGCCACCGGCTATCCGGCCGGCCTCACCGAGGGGGCGAAGCTCGGCGGCGACGCCAACCTCCTCAAGAAGCCCTTCAGCGGCCGGGAGCTCTCCACCAAGATCCGCGAGATCCTCCAGGGCGGAGACTGAGGAAGTTTTTTACAACCCTCGATTTCGGGCATGGCAGACCGCTTGCTTCTGTTATAAGCCTTGTGACCTCCGCGGCATCGTTCCGCCCTGGAGCGCTCCGCGGAGGCGGATCTCCACAGCGAGAGGGTGTGCCGTGGAAATTCCTCATAAGGTAGCCATTCGATGAAATCGAAATTGCATATAGCTCTTCTTCTCGGCGCCCTGGCGCTCCTGGCGGTGGGTCCCCTCGCCTTCGGACAGGGGAGGCCCCAGAACGAGGAATTCCACTATCAGTGGCAGCTCCGCAACCTCCTCGGCACCATCGCCGGGCTGTTCCTGCCGAACCATGGCGAGGGCGCCCTCACTTTCAAGGCGATGGGCAACGGGCACCTGCAGAGCGAGCTCACCATCACCTCCAGCGCCGCCCGGCAGGGGGAGTACTTCCGCTACGGCTCGGAGATCGACACCCGCACCCTGCAGCCGATCCGGGCCTGGAGCTCCTACTCCTGGCGCGGCGAGACGAAGTCGAAGAGCTCGCCCATCGAGCAGAGCGGGGTGCTCGACATCGCTTCCGGTATCTACTCCATCCGCCAGAACCCGCCGGACAAGCCGCGGCGGATGGAGATCTGGTCGGATGGCAAGATCTACCCGGTCATCGTCATCCCGCTCGGCGTCGAGAGCCGGCGGATGCAGGGGGGCAGGAAGGTGGACGTCCGCCACTTCTCGATCCGCGGCATCGACACCCCCGACCGCGAGAAGTGGAAGGGGAAGCTCGACCTCTGGCTGGCGCGCGACGAGGCGGCGACGCCGGTGGAGATCCTCCTCTCCCGCAACCTCGCGGACGTCCATCTGCAGTTGAAGTCGCTACAATCCGCCGGGTGAGAACGTCCCGGCAGTTACCCTGAGCCGTTCATCGACCTTCCAGGAGGAGAGCATGAACCGACGGAGGAGCGCTTCGAGACTCGCCCTCGCCGCCGCCGCGGGACTGGCCGTCCTGGCCGCCTGCGGTCCCAAGATCGAGAGGGCCCGGACCGCGGACGACGCGGCGCCCGCCCCCACGACCACCGGCGCGGCGGCCATGGACCAGACCGACCACAAGCCCATGATGTCCAACACCCCGGTGAGCGCCACGGCCGCATTGCAGGCGGGTCCGGGGAGCGCGGGCTTCTCCGGCACGGTCACCTTCACCCCGGCCGCCAACGGCGTCCGCCTGGTGGCCGACCTCAAGGGGGCCCCTCCGGGGCGGCACGGCCTCCATCTTCACGCCAACGGCCAGTGCAATCATGAAGACCCGTCCGGCAAGCCCTTCACCTCCGCCGGAGGGCACTTTAACCCCACCAACGCGCCGCACGCCTGCCCGCCCACCGATCCCCGGCACGCCGGCGACTTCGGCAACATCGAGGTGGGCGCGGACGGCACCGGCCACCTGGAGCTCAGCTCCGGCCAGATCTCGCTCTCCGGCGCCAATTCGGTCGTCGGCAAGGCGGTGATCCTCCACGCCGGAACGGACGACTGCGCGACCCAGCCCACCGGCAATTCCGGCGATCGGCTGGCCTGCGGCGTGGTGCAGCTCCAGGGGATGGAGAACGCCGGGCACTGAGGCCGGGGCCTACGGCCCCAGCAGCCCGCGGTCCGGCACCAGCGGCACGGAGAGGTCGAGGTGCCCGGAGAAGGTCTCCCGCTGGACGCCGTTCCAGAGCAGCACCACGCGGGAGGCCTGCGGGATGTTGAGCACGATCGAGTCGACCACGCTGTAGATCCGCTGGATCTCCTCCGTCGAGCCGCCCGGCGGAGGATCCGCGTGGTCCTGCCAGCGCAGGTCGACGTAGGCGGTGCCGTCCGGGCCGAGCAGCACGGCGCCCAGGGTCACCCCTTCCGGAAAGGGACGGGCGAGCCCGGACGCCTTGGGGCCGGCGAGCAGCGCGTCGACCACCTTGCGGATGCGGTCCTTCGGCTCCACCGAGACCTGGAGCGCCCGGCTCTCGGGGCGCAGGCCGCCGCCGGCCGCCGGGAAATAGAGGTTGAAGCTCACCGGCTCGCTCTTCTGGGCGGCCGTCCCCGCCGTTCCCCCCGCATGCCGCGAGGGGCGGCCGGAGAGCCACCACCACAGCCCTCCTCCCAGGAGCAGCGCCAGCGCCAGCCCCAGGACGAAGCTCGCCGCCCGGCGGCTCATGCGGGCGGGCCCTTCTTTCCGGGCGGCTTGGCGGCCGGCGGAGCGACCGGGGCCGGCGCGGCGGCCTTCGGAGGCGCCGCGGCTCCCGGCGGCGCCGGCGGGACGGCGGCGGCCGGCTGCCCCTCGATCGAGGCCCGGTAGCGCGCGATAGCGGTGATCAGCGCGTCCACGAGCTGGCCCCGGTAGGCGGGGTCCTGCAGCTTCTTCTCCTCCTCCGGGTTGTTGATGAAGCCCAGCTCCACCAGCACCGCGGGCATGGTGGCCCCCTTCAGCACCCGGAACGGCGCCTGCTTCACCCCGCGGTCCTTGATCTGGAGGGTCTCGTTGAGCTGCGCCTGGATCATGTTGGCGAAGCGCTGGCTCTCCGCGAGATGCCGGCTCTGGGCGAGGTCCCAGAGGATGAGCTCCACGTCCTGCTGCTCCGCCGCCGAGGGGGCGCCCGCTCCGCCGGCCGCGTCCGAGGTCACGGGCGCGGCGGGCGGCGTGTTCTCGGCGGCGGCCGAGCTGGCGGCGCGCGGGTCGGAGGCCTGCGGGCTCAGGAAGTAGGTCTCGGTGCCGTTGGCCCCCGCGCCGAGCGAGGAGTTGAGGTGGATCGAGATGAACAGGTCCGCCCGGTTCTGGTTGGCGATCGCCGAGCGCGTGTCGAGCGCCACCTGGGTGTCCTCGGTGCGGGTGAGGACGGTCTGCACGCCGAGGCGGCCGAGCCTGGCGGCCAGCTCGCGGGCCAGCTCCAGCGTCAGCTCCTTCTCCTGCACGCCGCCCGGGCCGATCGCCCCCGTCTCCACGCCGCCGTGGCCGGGATCGATGACGATCGTGTGGACCCCCGGCGCCCGCTGCGCGCTCGGCACGGGCGCGGTCGGCACCTCCACCGACGAGGTCGGATGGACGTCGAACACCAGCCGGAACGGGTTGCTGAGCACGTAGCTCTCGGCCTGCGCCCCCGGCGCGAGCTGGATGCGGACCTGCTGCGGATCGACGGCGACCCCCTGCACCAGCGGGTCCTGGACCTCCTTGGCCGGCGGCGGGCTCAGCCGGTCCGACAGCATCTGGACCGTGATCATCCCCGGCTTCGAACGGTCGATCTGGTAGTGCGGCTCCTCGGGAAACTGGAGCACCACCGTCGTCATCCCCTGGAGGTGGACGACGTCGAGAGTCACCCCCAGCTCGCGGTTCCCCCGGCGGGCGATGGTCAGCCGGGAGGTCTCGGGGTGCCAGTCGAAGGCGTAGCCCAGGAGATCCCCCCAGGTCTTCTTGAGGAAGTCGACCGGCACCTGGAGCCCCCCCTCCCCCCGCGTCGGCGGCTGGGAGAGCGAGACGATGTTGTCCCCCACGGTGACGATGGCGTTGCCGGCGCCCAGCACCACGTCCTTCTCCCCGAGGCGGAGGGTGATGCTCTCCCCGGACTCGTCGCTGGTCACCTTGCCGCCGAGCGCCTCGACGAGCGGCGTCAGGCCGAACACCGGGCCGTTGGGGTTGATCGTCACCGGCACCGGGATCTCCCGCCCCTCGAGCAGGACGGCGGAGCGGGAGGGGGCGGGCGGTGCGGAGGGAGTTGGCACGGCCGGGGGAGCCGGCTGCCGCTGCGCCAGCAGGAGCACCGGGAGCAGAAGCGCGAGGAGGACGCAGCAGGCCCAGAAACGGCGGTCTTTCACGCGGGAGAGGATACCACCCTACAACTCTCGCGCCGAGTGTGGTAAATGCTCTCCATCGGGGCCGGTTGGACCGGCCGATCCCAGGCTCTGATCAAGGAGAGGAACGCGATGGAGATCCGGCAGTTTCGGGTGGTGATCCGCAGCTCGAATTTCGAGCGCGCGATGAAATTTTACGCTGGCGCGCTGGCTCTGCCGCAGATCCAGAGCTGGAACCGCGAAGACGAGCGCGGCGCGGTCTTCCAGGCCGGCGCCGCCCTGCTGGAGGTGCTGGGACCCCCGGCGAGCGAGGACCCCCGCCTCAACGACGAGCGCTTCGTGGGCCAGGGGCCGCTGATCAAGACCACCCTGGTCTTCGACGTCCCCTCGGTGGAAGCGGCCTACCGCGACATCTCCTTCCGCGAGAAGAACATCCCCGGCGGCCTCCAGAAGGACGACCAGGGGCGGATGACCTTCGTCACCCACGATCCGGACAACATCCGGGTGGTGTTCAGAGAGTCCGGCGCCTGAGTAGGCGCAGAGCCCCGCCCTTCTGGAGCCGGATCTTTCCGGCTCCGCGCGGCGCCTCCTGCCTTCAAGAGCCACCGCCCCGCAAGGACACCAAGGAAAGGCGCTGAGCCCGGCGTTTCCGTCCTTGTTGTCTTTGCGGTCCTCTGGGTCCTTTGCCGCAAAAGGCTTCTGGCCGCTCCCCCAGACGGTAAAATAAGCCGACAACAAACAACCGAACAGCCGAACCGCTCCCGGGGACCCCATGGAAAAACCCAGGTACGACGTCTTCCTGTCGCACGCCACTCCGGACAAGCCGGTGGTCGAGGAGCTGGCGCGCATCCTCAAGAGGCGGGGCTTCGAGCCCTGGCTCGACAAGTGGAACCTCGTTCCTGGCGAGCCCTGGCAGGAGGCGATCGAAAAAGCTCTGGAGGATTGCGCGGTCTGCGCCGTCTGCCTCGGCCCGAGCGGCACCGGCCCCTGGCAGAACGAGGAGATGCGGGCGGCGATCGCTCGCCGCGTCTCGGACCGGAGCCGTCAATTCCGGGTGATTCCAATCCTCCTCCCCCGGTCAGAGCGAGGCGAGCCCGGCCGGCTCCCCGCCTTCCTGCGCGCCACCACCTGGGTTGAGTTCCGAGAGACCCTGGACGACGAGAAGGCCCTGCATCGCCTCATCGCCGGCATCCGGGGCCTGCCACCCGGCTCCGATCCGGGGGAGGCCGTGGCCGAAGGAGCCTGTCCCTATCGCGGCCTCCAAGTCTTCGATGTCGGCGATGCTCTCTTCTTCTTCGGCCGTGAGGCCCTGACCGAGTGGCTCCTCGGCAAGCTCCGCGACCGCTCCGGCAGCCGCTTCCTCGCCATCATCGGGCCTTCGGGCAGCGGCAAATCCTCCCTGGCCCGCGCCGGCCTTCTCGCCTACCTGAAGAGTGGCAAGCTCCCAGGTAGCGATATCTGGCCGATCGCAATCTGCAAGCCCGGCGTGCAGCCTCTCGAAAGCCTCGCCATCGCGCTCTCCGGCGCGGCCCGCCTGGGAGATTCACCCTCCGCCCTCCGCGAGCTCATCCGAGATCTCAGCACCGATCCGCGCATGCTCCATCTCACCACCCGCCTCTCCCTGCGCGACGCTCCGGCCGACCGTCGGCTCGTCCTGCTCGTGGATCAATTCGAGGAGGTCTTCACCCTCTGCCCCGACGAGGCGGAACGCCAGGCGATCATCAATAATCTTCTCCACGCCGCCACGGCAGCCGATGGCCGGACCGTGGTCGTCCTCACCCTACGGGCCGACTTCTACGGTCGTTGCGCCGCCTATCCGGATCTGGCGGCGGCCGTCTCAGACCGCCAGTCCCTCGTGGGTCCCATGACCCGCGACGAGCTCCGAAGCGCCATCGAGCGCCCGGCCTATCTCGCCGGCTGTGAGCTCGAAGGTGGGCTCGCCGACCTCCTCCTGAACGAGGTCGAATCCCAGCCGGGCTCCCTGCCGCTTCTCGAGCACGCCCTGCTCCAGATCTGGGATCGCAAGGAGGGGGGGCGGCGCCTCACGATCGCTGCCTATCGTGAGATCGGCGGCGCGGCTGGAGCCTTGGAGAAGCACGCGGAGGAGGTCTATAAGGGTTTCTCCGAGGAAGAGAAGGAGACCTGTCGTCAGGTTTTTCTGCGACTTGTCCAAGTGGACGAGCAAGGGAGAGCCACCAAGCGGCGCCTGGGCCACGACGAGCTCGCATCGACCACCGGCCCGGTTGAGACCGTCGTATCCCGTCTGACGAACGCTCGCCTGCTCACGACCGATCAGGAGAAGCAGCCTACGGTTGAGCTGGCTCATGAAGCGCTCCTCAACAACTGGGCCCGGCTCAAGCAGTGGATCGAGCAGGACCGGGAGGCCTTGAGGACCCGCCGCCGTCTGGATGAGGCGGTGGTTGAATGGCTGGACAAAGACCGTGATCCGTCTTTTTTGCTCGAAGGCGGCCGCTTGGCGCAGGTTGAGGAGTGGACCGCACGGCACCCGGGAGAAATAGAACCAGACGCTCGGGAGCTCCTTGTCGCGAGTGTTGCACAGCGAGGTCAAGAACGTCAGCGGGAGCTCGCTCAGGCCAAGGCTCTGGAGGAAGAGCAACGGCGCCGAGCGGACGCCGAGCACCAGCGGGCCGAGGACCAGGTACGAACAGGCCGACGTTTCAAGTACCTCTCTGTCGGGCTCATGGGAATCCTCGTCGTCGCGTTCATTGCCGGAGGCATTGCACTACGCCAGTGGCGGAAGTCCGAAAGACAGAGAAAGATAGCTCTCGCGGAGCAACTGGCCCAACGGTCGCGCCTCGCTTTCAGCAAAGATCCTATGCTCAGTCTACTGCTCTCCATCCGGGCCGCTAAACTAGCCCGGGAGGGTGGCCAACCTCACTTGCCCGTAGCCGAGCGCACCTTACGAAATGTTCTAATCCGTTCCCAAGGTTTCCCTCTTGCAACTGGAAAAATCCGCGCTGCCTCTTTAAGTTCCGATGGCACGCGTATGGCGCTTGCCGGCACAAACGGGGAAATCTCTCTATGGAATCTGGAGTCGGCCGCGGGTCCTAAGGCGATCATTACCATTCCGTATGATCAGCTCAGCGGTTCGGTACGTCACCTGGCAGTGAATGCCGGGGGCCAATGGTTGCTTGCTGCCGACGTCAATGGCGACTCGCATCTCTACCATTTTGGAAGCGCTACCGGAGTGAACAAGATCAATCTAGAGGGAGAAGATTGGATTGAGGATAACGATCCCTTCAGTCCAGATGGCCGTTGGCTTCTAACCCGCAGCAAAGATTCTAGCTGGCGTATCCGGAACCTTTCCCAAGCCAGTCCCCTTGCTGTGGTCTCAGTCAAGATGGATGGCTGTCAGGCCTTCGCGTTTAGTCCCGACAGCCGCTGGCTGGCTGCGGCCGCGCCAAGGCGCATTCAGATCTGGGACCTCAACAATGTGGGACTAAATCCTCGCTCACTTCAGGGCGAGACAGCCGGCACTATTATGACCTTGGCATTCAGCTCAGATTCACAATGGCTGGCGGAGGAAGTAAAAAATGACGAGAGAGTCTGGGCCACGGCATGGAAAATCAACAATCCTGATGATATTAAGTCCCTTAGCTGCCATATCGAGCCTGAGTATCTAGGCGAGGGCTTTTTGGCCCAACTTCCTGACCATCTATCAAATGAAGATCTATCAGATCGCTCACTCGCTTTCCATCTTGCTAATCTGGCTAATTGCAGGCTGCTCCAAGGCAACGACAAAAAAATCGGGAATAACCCTGGCATGAGGAAGATAACTGCCGTAGCTCTTGCTGGCCGCGGCGAAGGGATAGCTGTTGGTTATGCGAATGGCGAAGTGTGGTTGAGGGCTTCGAGCCAATCCGCGCCGCAGGAAGTTGCAGACTTCCCAGGCGGCCCCATTCACGCACTGGCACTACAAGGAAATGCTGTAATATCCCAAAGCGGCAGCGAAGCACCGCGTGTCTTTAATGCGAATCCTACCGAAATCGAGCCCGCCAGATTCTATACAGGGCCTTCGATGGCCCTATCTCCTCGCGGGCTAGCGCTTCAATACAAAAATTTTGGCTTTAGGTTGCAGGGACCGCATGGCTCTTGGCGTCTAGAAGAACATATCTATGATCCAAGTGGTTACCTCTGGGCCTTCAGTCCTGATGGCCGCTGGCTGGTTGGGACTCTTGATGAAGAAGGCCCGCGCGCATGGCACCTTGATGCGGACGGTAAGCCGTCAACGCCGATCTCTTTTCCGTTCCAGGCTACCCATTCAGGTCAAATCACTGCTCTGGCGATAAGTCCGGATAATCATTGGATCGCTGCCGGTGATAAGGACGGAAATTCTCGTTTATGGGATCTGCGAGCGACGAGCAGTAAGCCACTTGCATTGGTGAATCACCGAGGAGGAGTCAACTCATTGGCATTCGATCATGCCGGGCGCTTAATTGCTACAGCGGGGTCGGACGGCAAGGTAAGAATCTTTGACATTTCCCAGAGCCAGGTTCCGAGATTGCTCCCTGATCTTCCGGTAAGTCGTGGCGAGCCGGTAACAGCTCTTGTCTTTTTATCCGACGGCAGGCTGGCTATGGCAAGCTCCAATGGCCGTATTCTACTTTGGGCGCCCGGCCGGGAGATGATGCTCGAAAGCACCGGAATGGAGATTAATAACCTCATAAGCAGCCCTAATGGATTGCGTCTCGCAGGACGTACCAAAGATGGCGACGTTGAGATCTGGTACTCCGACGTCAAAGGCAACCTGATCCCGGGACCAGTCGAGATAGGCGATTTTGATGATCGCCCGATTGGTCGATTCAGCTTTACGCCCAATGGTGACGGCCTGCTGACCAGCAGCTCTTTAGGTATCCTCCATTGGGAGCTTAGGATCAATCATCTTCTAAAAATCGCCTGCCGAGTCGCTGGCCGTAATCTGACGGAGCGCGAGTGGAGAGAATATATCCCTTCCGAACCCTACCAGGAGCGCGAACCCTGCTCCTCCAAATTCCCAAAGGCGTTTGATTAACCTACGCTGGCCCGGCCGGTCACGGCTCCACCCTCACCAACCGCCCAAAGATCGCATTCGCTCCCACCCAGCCGTTGACGTGGCCGCGGTTGTTGCCGATCTGAAAGCAGCTCCCCTGAATCGCTTTCACCAGATGGAGATACTCCGCGCCGCGCACCTTATGGCAGATCGGTGCGAGGAGCCGGAGGCAAGGACATCAAGGGCCAAAAGGACCTAAAGGACCGTAAACCGAGATGGTGTTGCTCGTCCTTGCAGTCCTTTGGGTCCCTTTGGCCGTTTGGGTCCTTTCAGTCCCTACCCGTAGCTCTCGTGGTGCTCCCGCTCCGGGGGCACGCCGATGTTCTTCAGGCCGGCGAGCACCGTCTCCAGGAAGCGCGGCTGGGGCTCCTCGCCCTTTTCACGCGCGGCCTGCTTTTCGAAATTCGAGAGGCCCGGGCCACAACTGAAGATCTCGCAGGAGCCCGGGTCCTGAATCACCTCGCGCAGCAGCTCCTCGCCCACCCGGCCATGGCGGATGTCCAGCCCCGGCATGGTCCGCTTCTCGCGCGAGATCGAATGGATGAGGCGGAACTTGTCCGGGAAGCGGTCGGCCAGCGCGTGGAGCTGGTGCAGGAAGATGATGTCGTCCCAGGTCTTGTTGCCGTAGATCAGGGTGTGGCGCTGGCTCATCCCCGTCTCCAGGCAGTACTTGAGCAGGGCATAGTTCGGCACGATCCCCGAGCCGGCGCAGACGTGGACGATGTGGTCCGAGCGCGTGTCGACGTCCGGCGGCAGCACGTAGGGGCCGCCGATGCCGGTCGCCTTGAAACCCATCCCCGGCCGCACGCTGTAGGTGAGGAACGGCGAGAGGAGGGGCGGGTACTTGGTCTGGCCCTTGACGTAGGTCTCGGCCTTGACGGTGATCGCGAGCTGCTTCTCGTGCGGCGCCGAGGTCAGCGAGTAGGCCCGCCCCGGCTCCTTCTTCCCCTTCACGTCCTCGAAGTAGGCGCAGAGGCTCTGCAGCGCCGGGAACTGCTGCGGCCGGATGGTGATGAACTGCCCGGCCTGATAGTCCATCCGCTCGCCGCTGGCGAAGAGATTGAGGGTCACGGTATCCGGCGTCTCCCAGAGGACGTCGGTAATCACCAGCTCCATCTCCCGAATCTTCTGCCGCGGCGCCTTGGCGGGGGCCTCGGCGCGCGGGACGGCGTTGATCCGGTGGTCCGGAACGGTGGTGGATGCGATCTCAGGCTCGGCCATACGTCCTCCTCTCAGGGCTGGCCCCGATTGTACCCGCATCCTCCGCGGCGCCCATAGCGCGCTGCGCGCGCGTTAGAGGGTGGCCACGGGGCGGCTGCCGGTGATCTCGCTGTCGACCGGCACGTCCTGCCACTCGATCCGGTAGACCGGCACCGGCCGCGACTTCCCCCGCAGCGGCATGGGGGTGAGCGAGGAGACCGGCGGCGGCTGGCTCAACAGGGCGTGCAGGGGCTCGGCGATCAGGATCTCCCCCGGCCCGGCCTGGGAGCAGAGGCGCGCGGCGACGTTCACCGCGTCGCCGATCACCGTGTACTCCAGCCGCCGCTCGCTGCCGATGTTGCCGGCGAAGACCTCGCCGGCGTTGAGGCCGATGCCCACCGCCAGCGCCGGCCGCCCCTGGGCCGTCCAGCGGACGTTGAGCAGCCGCAGCGACTGCTGCATGGCGATGGCCGCCCGGGTGGCGCGGTCGGCGTCGTCGATGCGGACGATCGGCGCCCCCCAGAGCGCCATCAGGGCGTCCCCCATGAACTTGTCGAGCGTGCCGCCGTAGCGGAAGACGATCTCCACCATCTCGGTGAAGTAGTCGGTGAGCAGCCCGGCGATCTCGTCCGGGCTCATGCGCTCGGAGAGGGGGGTGAAGCCGCGGATGTCCGAGAACAGGACGACCACCTGCCGCTTGGCGCCGCCGAGCTGGATCTCCCCCTCCTGGCCGGCGATCTGGCGGGCGAGGTCGGGGGCGAAATAGCGCTGGAAGTTCGACAGCACCACCGCCTCGCGCCGCATGCGCTCGATGAGCTGGCCGTTCTCCATCGCCACCGCCGCCATGCCGGAGAAGGCGGTGAAGAACTCGAGGTCCTCCTCGCTGAACGCGTGGCCGGGGCCCAGGCTGTCCAGGTAGATGATGCCGAGCACCGTCCCCTGGCTCCCCAGCAGCGGCGCGCAGAGGGCGCTCTCGATGCCGGCCGCCGTGGCGTCCTCGGCCAGGATGTTCTCCGACAGCACCGCCACCCGGTCCTCGATCGCCTTGCGGGCGATCGCCCGCGGCACCACCCAGCTCCCGGCGGGCGCCTCCACGCGGCTGCGCCAGACGCGGGGGACCAGCTCCCCCTTCTCGAAGGTCATCACCGCCACCCGGTCGACGCTCATCACCTGGAAGGTGAGGCCGACGATGCGGTCGAGCAGCCGGTCCGCCTCGGTCTGCTGCGAGAGCTCCTTGGCGATGTCGAGCAGCAGGTTGAGCTTGTGCGCCTGGCGGTCCTCGGGGGAGTCGCCGGCGATCTTGAGCAGGGAGGCCCCTTGCGGCCCCTCGGCGAGCTGGGCGGCGATGTCCGCCCGGCCGCGCACCGGCATCTGGCGCAGGATGGTGGCGTCGAGCGACCCCTCCCCCGCGAACTCCTCCTCGGCCACCGGCTCCTGAGCCTGCACCTCGAAGTCGACCTTGCCGAAGGCGACCCGCGATCCCGGGGTGGCCAGGGCGTCGATGACCCGCACGCCGTCGAGGTAGGTGCCGTTGGTCGATCCCACGTCGCGCACCCGCACCCCCGCCCCGGCGAGCTCCAGCTCGGCGTGACGGCGGGAGACGGTGGGGTCCTGGACGGCCAGGTCGCACGACGCCACCCGGCCCACGGTGAAGGGGCGCCCCGCCGTGATGACGAGCGATGGGCTTCCGGTGGCTGCGACCAGCTTGACGATCAAAGAGATCCCCTCAAACGGGCGCGGTGGTCCGCGCTCCTGAAAACGTTAACAGTACTACAAGCGTGGTGCATCCGTGGCCCCCGAGGGGTGACGGAATAATGTCTCGCGCAACGAGGTTGAACGCCCCGGAATGTCTGTGGTACCCTTCGCGGGTCCGATGGAAGTCCTCGTTGGACACGTGGCGCATTCGTCTAGGGGTCCAGGACGCCGGCCTCTCACGCCGGTAACACGGGTTCGAATCCCGTATGCGCTACCAACCTGACGCCATCGTCATCCGCGGAGCCCGGCCCAGCCGGGCTTTTCGATTTTGAGCGACCTGCAGCCCCAAGCCCCCCGACTCCTCGCCGACGCCATGCTCGGCGCCCTCGCCCGCTGGCTCCGCGCGCTCGACGTGGACGTCACCTACGACCCCGCGCTCGACGACCCCGAGCTGGTCGAGCGGGCCGTGGCCGAGGGGCGGACGATCCTCACCCGCGACCGCCGCCTGACCGAGCGCCGGCTCGCCCGCAACCACCTGCTCATCCGCTCCGACGACGTGGCCGAGCAGCTCCGCCAAGTGCTCGCGGAGCTGGGGCTCCGCCCTGACCCCGATCGCCTCCTCGGCCGCTGCCTGCGCTGCAACGTCCCCCTCGCCCCCCTGGACGCCGAGGCGGCCCGCGCCCGCGTCCCTCCCTGGGTGGCGCGTACGCAGGAAACCTTCCGCGCCTGCCCCGAATGCGGACGCGTCTACTGGCGCGGCACCCACGTCCAGCGCATGCTGAGCCGGTTGCGCGAGATGGGGGTCTGAGCCAAGGCATGTCCCGCCGCACGATCGTCCTGCTCCTCGTCGTCCTGCTGGTGGTGGGCTCCCTGATCGCCGGCTTCTGGCTGACCCGCACGGCCGCCGGCCGGGAGGGGATCGTCGACCTGTTCGACATCTTCCCCTCCGAGGACCGGCTGGTGCTGGAGCCGGCCGCCTTCCAGGACCTCCCCGGATGGCGGGACGACGCGGTCGAGGAGGCCCTGCCCGCCTTCCTGCGCTCCTGCCAGAGGATCGCCGCCCTGCCGGACGGCACGCCCGTGAGCGACAAGGGGAGCGAGGCCTTCGCCGGCAGGGCTGCGGACTGGCGGCCGCTCTGCGCCGAGGCGGCCCGTATTCCGCCCGGGGACCGCGAGGGGGCGCGCCGCCTCTTCGAGTCCCGCTTCCAGCCCTGGTCGGCGCGCAACCACCGCAACCCCCTGGGGCTCTTCACCGGCTACTACGAGCCCCTGCTCCACGGCAGCCGCCGGCGCCACGGCCGCTACACCGTGCCGCTCTACGGCCGGCCGCCGGAGCTGGTGACGGTCGACCTCGGCCGCTTCCGCGACGACCTCAAGGGCAAGCGCATCGTCGGCAAGGTCGAGAAGGGATCCCTCCTCCCCTTCGCGGACCGCAAGGCGATCGACGAGGGGGCCCTCGCCGGCCGCAAGCTGGAGATCGTCTGGGTGGACGATCCGGTCGACGCCTTCTTTCTCCAGGTCCAGGGCTCCGGCCGCGTCGAGCTCGCCGAGGGGGGCGAGATGCGGGTGGGCTACGCCGCGCAGAACGGCCACCCCTACACCTCCGTCGGCCGCGCGCTGATCCAGAGCCGTGCCCTCAACCCCCAGGCCGTCTCGATGCAGACGATCCGCGCCTGGCTGGAGGCCCATCCGGACAAGATCGACGACGTCCTGGAGAAGGACGCCTCCTACGTCTTCTTCCAGGAGGTGAAGGGGGAGGGCCCGATGGGGGCCGAGGGGGTGCCGCTCACCCCCGGCCGCTCGATGGCGGTCGACCTCAACTACCTGCCGCTGGGCGTGCCCCTCTGGCTCGCGGCCGGCGCGCCCGACCCGGACTTGCAGAAGCCCGACCGCAAGCTGCACCGCCTCTTCGTCGCCCAGGACACCGGCGGCGCCATCCGCGGCCCCGTGCGCGGCGACCTCTTCTGGGGCTTCGGCCCTGAGGCCGAGGCCCTCGCCGGCCGCATGAAGCATCGCGGGAAGCTCTGGGTGCTGCTGCCGAAGGGGGTGAAGCCAGAAATACCCAAGGCTTCACCATGAATATTTAGCTGTGCTAAATTTCAAATATCGCGACGAATCGTAGTCGCGAAAGCTGGACCTGCCTGCCACGCTTGTAGGTCGTTCCTCTTCAAACCTGGAGTCCAATCGAGAAAGGAACCCTATGACACGTCCTTCGATCGCTGTCGCCGGCTCCCTCCTTCTCGCCGGCCTATTGACGGCCCCGGCCCTCCCCCAGAGCTCACTACCCGCTAGAAGCTCCTATCCGATCCCCAAGACGCTCACGCTCAACCACGCCACGCTGCCGATCTGGATCGACGCCTCGGTGGCGGTCACGGCCAACGGCGAGCCCAACCCCGCCATCTGGGGCGAATACACCGGCCGGATCACCGAGCTCCTGCAGAAGACCGCCTCCGGAGGATGCCGCGAGGTGGGGCCCGTGTTCGAGGAGACGCCCATGCCGCCACCCCGCGCGACGCTGGACGACGCCGTCACCCACTCCGACGTGGCCCTCCTCGGCCGAGTTACAGACAAGGCGTATGGCTTCTACAGCGGCGCTCCCGGCCAACTGATCCAGGTCGAGCCAGAGCGCTCGTTCGGCCGCCGCCTGGACAAGGCCCGGTACTACTTCTTTGTGCCCGTCGCGCGCTTCCAGATCGGCAGCGTCGAGCTCTGCAAGACCGATCCCCGCTATGCCGAGCCGCCGGACGTAGGCGGTGAGGTCTTCCTCTTCGTGCTGCCGCCGGCCGATCCCACCGGGACCCTCCTGCACGTCCTCAATCCTGGTGACATCGTCCCTGTGGGAGCCGGCGGGGATCTCCGCCTGCCAGCCCAGTACGCCGGAGGCCAGGAGAAGAGCGCCGCCGCGCAGACGAAGGCCGGCCTGCTGGCCGCAATCGAGGCCAAGCGGGGGAAGGGGGTGCAGCCATGAGCCGCTCCCTCCTCTGCGCGCTCCTTCTGGCCCTCGCACCCGCCGCGGTGCACGCGACCTGCTATCCGCCCACGAACGGGGCCGCGAACCAGCCGACGGCGGACTACGTCTACTTGGTCCCGAATTCCGCGATGTCGGCCGCGGCTCCCAACGCCCTCTCGGCGGCGGCCAGCATGTGGCAGGGCTGCTCCTCCTCCTCTGCCTCCTTCGACCATCCGGGGTTCCCCTATCCGACTACGACCCCAGTGTCGGGGGCTCCCTTTGCCCAGCTCAACGTCGCCTATCACACCGGATTCCATCCCACGAACAACCGCGCGTGCGCGGCGTTCCCCGGCCCGTCCGGCGGCAACTACGTCGACGTCTACCAACAGGCGTACGACGCCAGCGGCAACATCGTCCAGTGCAGCTCCTTCGGGTACGACCAGATCATCGCCCACGAGCTCGGCCACTACTATCATCTCGGCGACATCTTCGATCCCGGCTGCAGCGACATCATGGCCCAGTTGGACGGGACGCCGCACTCTATTTCGAGCGGCGACTGCACGGAGGCCGACAATCAGAACAACCCCTATCATGAGAACTACCCCGTCGACCCCTCGTGCCAGCAGCCCTGTTACACCACCTGCGTCTCGGGTCAATGCCCGGCCCTGAACGGCGGCAGCCCGATCCTCCTGGACCTCGACGGCGGGGGCTTCCGGCTGAGCGGCCCGCAGGATCCGGTCCGCTTCGACCTGTTCAACAACGGTCAGCCGGTCTGGACGGCGTGGACCGCCCGCGGGTCGGGGACGTCGTTCCTGGCCCTCGACCTCAATCACAACGGCGGGATCGACGACGCCGGCGAGCTGTTCGGCAACCACACTCGCCTCGTGGACGGCAGCTTCGCGCCCACCGGCTACGACGCGCTCACACAGTACGACGAGCTCGCCAACGGGGGCGACGCCAACGGAGTCATCGACGCGCAGGACGCCGTCTTCTTCGATCTCCGCATCTGGACCGACTGGAATCACAACGGCAAGACGGACCCGGGCGAGCTCCGCACGCTCTCCGAGGCGGGCATCACGTCGATCAGCCTGGAGCACCGGCTGGTCCGAAGGCTGGACCGCTATGGGAACCAGTTCCTTTTGCGCGGGCGGGCCCTGTGGAGCAACGGCCGCCGCGAACGTCCCGTGCCGACCTACGACGTCTACTTCGTACAGTCGAAGCGGCCTTGACCCTGCCGGCCGGGGTGTGCCACGGCGCACTCCGGCCTCCTTCCCCCCTTACCTCTGCAAAATCGAAAGATACGCCGCCCACACCCCCACCCCTTCCTTGTACTGCTTGGCCATGACGCGGGCGATCTGGGCGAGGTGGCTCAGGTCGTGAACGACCCAGGTGGCCATCAGTTGGCGGAGGCTCACGGCCCCGAGCTCGGGGTGGCGGCCGGGCAGGGCGAGCTGAGCGTCGGTCAGCCGCCAGCTCTCCACGGCCTCCAGGCTCTCCGCGCGGACCTCCGCGAAGCGGTCGAGGAGGCGGTCCAGGGACCAGCCGGCGAAGCGGGTGAGTTGGCCGAAGCGGTCGAACGGCTCGAACGCGCCTTCACCCTGCTCGAGGATCATCCGCGCGTGGGGCATCCAGTCCGTCTCGTCGGCGTGGATGAGATGGCCCACGACGTCCGACGGGCTCCAGGTCTCGGGCCCCTCGGTCCCCGCGTGCCAGGAGGCGCTGGTGCCGCGCAGCAGGGTTTCCAGGACGGCGGGCGTACGCCTCAGGACGTCGAGCGCTTCCTCCAGGTCGAGTTCCATCTCAGTTGACCCAGGGCCCCTTGCGCACGTTCGGCCCCTTGTCGCCCGGGATCACCTTGAAGCCGCGCTTGCGGCGGGCGCGGTCGAGCTTGCGCTGGATCCACCATTTCTCCAGCCGCAGCCGCATCTCGCGGAGCGACCGCCGGCCGCCGCGCAGCGAGCCGCTGGAGCTGACGTAGAGATAGGAGAGCCCCACCGCCGCGCAGATCCCGAAGAACCCCGGCAGGTCCTTGGTAAAGAGGAACGCGATGAAGGCGAAGGCGATCTCCACCCCCAGCATCCAGAACGCCGGGATGGGCAGGATGAACATCAGGTAGATCGTGGCGTCCCGGTGGGCGGTGGCGAAGGCGGCGATCATGATCGCCGAGAGGATCCACTGCCCCTGCATAATCGCGAACGGCGCTGGGGCCCAGTGCAGCCCCGCGAGGTTGAGCAGCGCGTCGACCGCCACCGCCACCAGCGCACCGCCGATCGAGCTCCACAGGATCAACCGCCAGAAGTGCTTGCGGTAGAGCCCGAAGTAGACGTCGCGGGCGAACATGTAGAGGATCAGCAGGTCGAGCAGGAAGAGCAGGCCTCCCACCCCGATGAACGGATAGGTCGCGAGCTGCCACACCCAACCGGCCCGCCAGGTCAGCGAGGTGAGCTCCAGCACGGCCGGCACGATCTTCGTCGACTCGAAGAAGCGCAGGGCGAAGGTGACGAACAGGACGCCGAGGATGACCACCACGTCCCGGGGCACCGGCCCGCCCAGGCCGAAGCCGCCGCCCATCGGGCCGCGAGAGTAGGGGTTGCGGGTTACCAAGAGTCAGGTCCTCTCACCCGGCCATCTTACATGCGGCGGGGCCTACGCCGGCAGGAATGCGTACCGCAGCAGGAACAGCACCGCCAGCGCGTACATCAGCCAGTGCACCTCGCGCCCCCGCCGGGCGGCCAGCTTGACCAGCGCGTAGACGATGATCCCCGCCGCCAAGCCGTGCGAGATGTTGAAGGTGAGCGGCATCAGCAGCGCCGTGAAGAAGGCCGGCGCCGCCTCGGTCATGTCCGACCAGTCGATCTCCTTGACCGCGCGCACCATCAGCGTCCCCACCAGGATCAGGGCCGGCGCGGTGATCGGGGTCAGGCCGGCCGCGTCGGCGTGGCTGATCATCCCGACCAGCGGCGTGAGGAAGAGCGAGAGCAGGAGCAGCACCCCGGTGACCAGGCTGGCGAGCCCGGTCCGCGCCCCCACCCCCACCCCCGAGCCGCTCTCGATGTAGGCCGTCACCGGCGAGGTGCCGAAGAGCGCGCCCCCCACCATCCCCAGGGCGTCCACCGCGAGCGCCCGGCCGATGCGGGGGAGCTCGCCCCCCTTCAGCAACCCCGCCTGGTGGGCGATCCCCATCAGCGTCCCCAGGGTGTCGAAAAGGGCGAAGAAGAGGAGCACCAGGATCAGCGGCAGGTACTGCACCCGCAAGGCCCCGAGGAGGTCGATCCGCAATCCCGGCAGGTCGAACCCGGGCGCGGAGACCAGCGCCGCCGGCAGCGCGGCCTGGCCCGTGGCGAGGGCGGCCGCGAACGTCGCCGCCAGGCCCCAGAAAATCGCCGTCCGCAGCCCCAGGGCCATCAGGACCAGCGACACCGCGAGGCCGAAGAGGGTCAGCAGGGCGGCCGGGGAGTGCAGGTCGCCGATCGTGACCAGGGTGTTCTTGTCCCCCCGCACCAGGCCGCCGTGCTGGAGGCCGATGAAGGCGATGAACAGGCCGATCCCCACCGCCCCCGCCAGCTTGATGACCTCCGGCACCGCGTCCACCAGCACCTTGCGGGCGCCGGTCACGGTCAGCAGGACGAAGATGACGCCGGCCCAGAAGACCAGCCCCAGGGCGGTCGGCCAGGGCACCCCCGCCCCCAGGCAGATGCCGTAGGCGAAGAAGGCGTTCATCCCCATCCCCGGCGCCAGGGCGATCGGGTAGTTGGCGACGAACGCCATCAGCAGCGTGGCGAAGGCCGCGGAGAGGGCGGTCGCGATGATCGCCCCCTGCCGCGGCATGCCGGCGGCGACCAGGAAGACCGGGTTCACCGCCAGGATGTAGGCCATGGTGAGGAAGGTCGTCAACCCGCCGAGGGCCTCCCGGCCGGGGGTCGATCCCGCCGCGCGGACGTGGAAGATGCGTTCGAGCATTGGGGGTAGTCTACAGGGATCTCTCCCTCTTCTCCCGGTGAAGGGAGGGGGGAGGGGTCGGGAGAAGAGGGTCGGGGTGATGAGGGCCTACTGATCCCCCGCCGTCCCCTCCGCGTCGTTGCTGGTCTCCTTGCCGCCGCGCGACGGCGCGCCCTTGTCTCGCCAGCTCCAGTCGCGGACCTCGGGCATGTCGTCGCCGTGCTCCTCGATATAAGCCTTGTGCTCGATCAGCTTGTCGCGCGTCATCTGCCGGACGTAGGCGGCGCGGGCGCCGAGCTGGGGGAGGCGGTCGATCACGTCCTGCGCGAGGTGGAAGCGGTCGAGGTCGTTGCGCACCACCATGTCGAAGGGGGTGGTGGTGGTTCCCTCTTCTTTATATCCGCGCACGTGGAGGTTGTCGTGGTTGGTCCGCCGGTAGGTGAGGCGGTGGACCAGCCAGGGATAGCCGTGGAAGGCGAAGATGACCGGCTTGTCGCGGGTGAAGAGCATGTCGAACTCCTTGTCCGGCAGGCCGTGCGGGTGCTCGCTCGGCGGCTGCAGGGTCATCAGGTCGACGATGTTGACGACGCGGATCTTGAGCTCGGGGCACTCGCGCCGCAGGAGGTCGACGGCGGCCAGGGTCTCCAGGGTGGGGACGTCGCCGGCGCAGGCCATCACCACGTCGGGCTCCTCCCCCCGGTCGTTGCTGGCCCACTCCCAGATGCCGAGGCCGGCCGTGCAGTGCTTGACGGCGGAATCCATGTCCAGCCACTGCGGGGCCGGCTGCTTGCCGCAGACGATCACGTTGACATAGTTGCGGCTGCGCAGGCAGTGATCGGTCACCGAGAGGAGGCAGTTGGCGTCCGGCGGCAGGTAGACGCGCACCACCTCGGCCTTCTTGTTGGTCACGTGATCGATGAACCCCGGGTCCTGGTGGCTGAAGCCGTTGTGGTCCTGCCGCCAGACGTGGGAGGTCAGCATGTAGTTGAGTGAGGCGATGGGCAGGCGCCAGGGGATCTCGCGGACCGTCTTCAGCCACTTGGCGTGCTGGTTGAACATCGAGTCGATAATGTGGATGAAGGCCTCGTAACAGGAGAAGATGCCGTGGCGGCCGGTGAGCAGGTAGCCTTCGAGCCACCCCTCGCACTGGTGCTCGGAGAGGACCTCCATGACGCGGCCGTCGTGCGCGACGTCCTCGTCGGTGGGCTCGATCTCGGCCTCCCACTCGCGGTCGGTGGCCTCGAAGACGGCGTTCCAGCGGTTGGAGGCGGTCTCGTCCGGGCTGAAGATGCGGAAGTTGCGGGCCTCGGTGTTGAGCTTGAGGACGTCGCGCAGGAGCTCCCCCTGGACCCGGGTCGCCTCGGCCAGGGTGGCGCCGGGGAATTGGACCTTCACCGCGTAGTCGCGGAAGTCGGGCAGGCGGAGGTTGCGCAGCACGGCGCCGCCGTTGGTGTGAGGGTTGGCGCTCATCCGCCGTTCGCCTTCCGGGGCGAGCGCCGCGATCTCCGGGCGGAGCCGGCCGCGCTCGTCGAACAGCTCTCCGGGGCGGTAGCTCCGCATCCACTCGTCGAGCATCCTCACGTGTCCGGGGTTGGAGGCCATCTCGGCCATCGGCACCTGATGGGCGCGCCAAGTCCCCTCGACCGGTTTGCCGTCCACGATCTTGGGGCCGGTCCACCCCTTGGGGGAGCGGAGCACGATCATCGGCCAGCGGGGGCGCTCCTTAGAGCCGTTGCCACGGGCCTCCTCCTGGATGCGCCGGATCGCGTCGAACACCTCCTCCATCACCGCCGCCATCCGTTGGTGCATGGCCTCGGGCTCGTCCCCTTCGACGTAATAGGGGTTGTAGCCGTATCCCCGCATCAGGGCGTCGAGCTCTTCGTGGGGGATGCGGGCGAGCACGGTGGGGCCGGCGATCTTGTAGCCGTTGAGGTGGAGGATGGGGAGCACGGCGCCGTCGTGGACGGGGTCGAGGAACTTGTTCGAGTGCCAGCTCGTGGCCAGGGCGCCGGTCTCGGCCTCGCCGTCGCCGATGACGCAGGCGGCGATGAGGTCCGGGTTGTCGAACACGGCGCCGTAGGCGTGGGAGAGGGAGTAGCCGAGCTCGCCCCCCTCGTTGATCGAGCCGGGGGTCTCGGGGGCCGCGTGGCTGGGGATGCCGCCGGGGAACGAGAACTGCTTGAACAGGCGGCGCATCCCCTCCTCGTCCTGGGAGACGTCGGGATAGACCTCGCTGTAGGTCCCTTCGAGCCAGGCATTGGCCACGATGCCCGGGCCGCCGTGGCCGGGGCCACAGACGTAGATCATGCTGAGGTCGCGTTCCTTGATGACGCGATTCAGGTGGACCCAGACGAAGTTGAGGCCGGGGGTGGTCCCCCAGTGGCCGAGCAGGCGGGGCTTGATGTCCTCGATGGTGACCGGCTTCTTGAGCAGCGGGTTCTTGTACAGGTAGATCTGTCCCACGGAGAGGTAGTTCGCCGCGCGCCACCACGCGTCGATCTGCCGCAGGATTTCGGGAGAGAGCGGACCTTCCGGCATGAAGCACCTCCTTCCACCGCGCGGGGGCTATGGTGTCATAAAAGAAAAGGACCGGCCGAAGGTGGCCGGTCCTCGTCACCGTCTCGTCGTGGGAGAGCGAGTCAGTTGCAGATCCAGGAATTGCCCGAGCAGAAGCAGGTCCCACTGAAGGGAGCGCCCCAGGTCTGGCAGTGGGTCGTCGCGCCGTCGGGAGAGCAGAAGGTGCCGTCGAGATCCGCGCACCCGCCACCCGCCGCGTCCGCGTTCCGGCTCGGGCTGAGCCAGGCCGTGAGAGCTAGGATTCCCGCGAGGACGATTAATTTGGCCGGTCTTTTCATAAGTACCTCCTGAAAGGAGAAAGCTTAGCGCGAAATCCGGGTGCTATCCTCCCCTTATTCAAAGGGAGATGGACGATGGCGGCGATCCCGTTTCGAAACGCCGTGGCGGTGGTGACCGGCGGAGCCTCGGGGCTTGGCAAGGCGTTGTGCGAGGAGCTCGGACGGCGCGGGGCTTTCGTGGTGGTGACGGACGTTCAGGAGGAGGGGGCGCGAGCCGTGGCGGCGGGGATCGCGGCCGCCGGGGGACGGGCCTCCGGGGCGGCGCTCGACGTGCGGGACGCGGCGGCGTTCGAGCGGCTGCTCGACGAGACGATCGCCACTCACGGCCGGCTCGACTACCTGTTCAACAACGCCGGCATCGCCGCCGCCGGAGAGGCGCAGAGCCTTCCTCTGGACGTTTGGCGCAAGGTGATCGACATCAACCTGTGGGGGGTGATCCACGGCGCCACCGCAGCTTATACCCGGATGATCCGCCAGGGATCGGGGCACATCGTCAACGTCGCCTCGCTGGCCGGGATCGGCGGCATGGCCCTCGGATCCCCCTATGCCACGAGCAAGTTCGGCGTGGTGGGCCTCTCGCTCACCCTGCGGGCGGAGGGGGCGGACCTGGGCGTCAAGGTGAGCGCCGTCTGTCCGGCCTACATCCAGACCGGCATCTTCGATCACGGCACCTACGTCGGCACCAATCAGAAGGGGATCGAGTCGCTGATCCCTTTCAAGTACGTGGACGTCGACGTGGCGGCCCGGAAGGTGCTGCGGGGCGTGGAGAGGAACCGGCCGATGATCGTCTTCCCCTTCTACGCCCGGCTGCTCTGGTGGCTCACCCGTCTCAATCCCGAGAACGCGGTGAGGGTCAACCGGAAGACGGCGCAGGCTTTCCGGCGGCACACCGAGGCAAAGGAGCGAGCGGCTCAGAGCCCGGGCCCGTCAAGGTAGCCCGCCACGATGGGGCGTACGTCGTAGCTGCCCGTGGGAGTGAACGTGAACGCATAGTAATAGGACGTGGTGGTCGGGCTCACGTTCCAGGCCCAGGCCACGATCCGGCCCGTTGAGACCTCTTCATAAATCACAATGGTCCCCGAGCCGATCCCGTCGTCCTGCACCCACTGGACCGTGTTGTTCGGGAGCGTCTGCTTGTAGCGCGTATCCGGCGCCGGGTTCGAGGCGTAGCCGCCGTGGGGAGAGCTCGTCGAATCGTAGACGGTGACCTGATATTTGTTCACGTTTCCCACGCCCGGGATCCCCTTGTCCGACTTGTCCGCGGTCAGGGTGGTCCCGGCGGCCGTGAGCGTGATGCTCTTGACGGTCATCGCGTGGCCGGTGTCGCCGCTGGTGGTGTAGGCGGAGGCCAGGATGTCGCCCGGCTGGATGCTCGCCACGCTGGTGCGCTTGTGGAATTTGATGCCGCTCGTGGAGGCCTTCTCGGTCGCGATGGCGGTATACCATTGCAGGGCGTCGGGCGAGGACGAGCCAGTGAGACCGCTCAACACCGAGTCCGTGATCACGCCCGGGTAGGCAGCCTTCAAGAGCAGGGCTGTAAAGGAGCCGCACTTGGAGGTGGCATGAACGGTTCCGCCGGGATCGACCGTGATCGAAGCGGGCGCGCCCCAGACGTTGTTGGCGGGATTTACGTATGGATCGAAAATCCAGTCTTCGGCCTGGTTGACGTGATTGTCCGGCCAGAAAGCGTGAGCGGCGGGAGCGCCGGCGCTCACGACGAGAGCTGTGATCAGCAGGAAGCGGGTTATCGTTTTCATCGGGATCCCCTGAGAGAACATCGTTCGGATTTCGGTTTTGTCCGCGCGGAAAATTGCGCGAATATTTCTTGAACGAAAAAACCGAAGCGAAGCCCTCACCTCAGGCGCGCCGGGAGGCGAGGGTGGATCAGCGCGTGAGGGGCCAGACTAGGGGCAGCAGGCCGAGGACGACCGCGAAGAGGAGCAGGGCCAGCGGCAGGCCCACGCGGAAATAATCGCGGAAGCTGTAGCCCCCGGGGCCCATCACCAGGATGTTGACCGGACTGCCGAGAGGGGTGAGGAAGGCGAAGGAGCAGGCGAGCGCGATCCCCATGGCGAAGGCGCGGGGATCGGCGCCGATCCGCTGCGCGGTCTGGATGGCGATGGGGGCCATGACCGCCGCCACCGCGGCGCCGTTCATCGCTTGGTTGAGCAGGACGGCCAGGGCGACCAGCCCGGCCAGGATCGCCAGCGGGCCCCAGCCGCCCAGCCCGGCGAGCAGGCCGTGGGTGATGAGGTCGGCGGCGCCGGTCTTGGTCATCGCGATCCCTAAAGGGAGCATGCCGGCGACCAGGAAGATGCTCCGCCATTCGATCGCCTTGTAGGCGTCGTCCATCGAGAGCACCCCGGTGAGGATCATCACCAGGGCGCCGCCGAGCATCACCTCGCCGATGCCGAGATGGGTGACGGTCGCGAGCACGAGCGTGGAGATCATCACCATCACGGCCAGCCACCCCCGGCGGCGCGAGGGGGGCGGCTCGTCCACGCCGCGGTCGAGGACGATGAGGTCGGGCTCGGCGCGCAGCACCGGCAGCCGCTCGCGCTCCCCCTGGAGGAGGAGGCCGTCGCCGAGTTGGAGAGGGAGGTCGGTCAGCCCCGCGCGGAGCGAGCGGCCGGCCCGCCAGAGGGCGAGCACGCTCATGCCGTAGCGGTCGCGGAAGCGGGTCTCGCGGAGGGTGCGGCCGATGAGGGCGGAGCGGGGGGAGAGCACGGCCTCCACCAGCACCACCGAGCGGGATTCGAGGTCGCGCTCGCGCCAGTGGCGCGGCGGCAGGGAATCGAGACCGCGGGCCCCGGACCCCTCGAGCTCATCCGAGAGCAGGAGGACGTCCTCGGCCCGCAGCTCCTGGTCCGCGGCGGGGGCGCGCAGGACGCGCCCCTCGCGCTCGATGGCGAGCACGTTGACGCCGTGGGCCTCGCGCAGGCGGCTGCCGGCGAGGGTCTGGCCCACCAGCGGCGAGCCCGTGGGCACGCCGGCCCGGGCGAGGGTCTCGCCCAAGTGGTAGACCTCGGCGAGGCTCTCCTCCTGGCGCTGCATGTCCTCGTAGAGCTCGACCGGCGAGCGCGTGGGGAGCAGGCGCCGCCCCCACAGGGCCATGTAGGCGATGCCGGCGGCGACGATGGGCAGGCCGACCGGCGCGAAGTCGAGGAGGCCGAAACCGGGGAGGTCGCGGTCGCGCAGCAGGCTGCTCACCACGATGTTGGCGGTGGTCAGCAGGGTCGCCATGCCGCCCAGGATGGTGCCGAAGGCGAGCGGCATCAGGAGCCGGGAGGGGTTCACCCCCGAGCGCTTGGCCGCGCCCGAGACCGCCGGCAGGAGCACGGCGGCGGCAGCGATGTTGTTCATGGCCAGGGAGAGGAAGGCGCCGGCGAGCATCACCGTGACCACGAGCCGCTGCTCGCTCGTCCCCGCCACGCGCACCAGGAGGTCCCCGACCCGGCGCGTGACGCCGGTCCGTTCCAGGCCCGCGGCCATGATGAAGATCGCGAGCAGGGTGATCACCGCCGAGCGGCTGAATCCGGAGAAGGTCTCCTCCGCGGTGAGCACGCCCGAGGTGCCGAGCGCCACCACCACGAGCAGCGCCACCAGGTCAGCGCGCAGCCGCTCGGTGAGCAGGAGCACCATGGCGGCTCCAGTGATGATGAGGGTGATGAGGAGGTGGGGGGTCATGAAAGAGTCAAATGCCCCACCCCCGAATCCCCCATCTCCACCCCGCCGCCGGGGAAGTACTCCTTCCAGCGCCGGGTGACGGTGGCGGCGGTCGCTTCGTCCGCGAAGAGCTCCTTGGGATACCAGGGCTTCATGCGGGCGTCGATCAGGATGGGGGGCGTGTAGGAGACGTGGTGGCGGACCAGGCCGGTCGCCGCGGCGTGGATGTCCGCCGCCGGCTCGAAGCGGGTGAAGGTGGTCCAGAGGAAGTTGATCGGGCTCGCGGCGGCGCGGCGGGGCTCGTCCGTGAGCACCACCAGCGGCCAACCCGTGAAGGCCGGATGGATGGCGAAGCGGGCGGCGGCGGCGGGATCGTCCGCATAGACGGGGCCGCCCACTACCAGGCAGCCGGGGGAGAAGACGTGGACGTCCGTCATCCCCTGCGGGATCTCGGGCGCGGTGAAGCCGCGGGGGAGCTCGCGCACCGGATCGCCCAGGCCGAGCCAGACCCCCTTCGACCCTTCGTTCACCACCGGGCCGGTGTAGTCGAGCGTGTCCATCGAGAGGTTCGAGAAGACGTAGAGGTCGGTCTCGGGGTGGGTGCGCTCGAGGAGGTGGGTGAGGACGGCGCGGAAGTCCTTGAGGTCGACGGCGCGGTCGGTCACCAGGAGGAATTTGGTCAGCGAGAGCTGCCCCTCCCCCAGGATGCGGAAGGCCGAGGCCATCGCCTCGCGCTTGTAGCGCTGCTTCACCACGGCGGCGGCGAGCGAGTGGTAGCCGGTCTCGCCGTAGGACCAGAGCTGTTCGACGGCGGGCATCACCAGCGGGAAGAGGGGCGAGAGGAGCTCCTGGAGGAGGTCGCCGATGAAAAAGTCCTCCTGCCGCGGCTTGCCGACCACGGTCGCCGGGTAGATCGCGTCCCGGCGGCGGGCGATCCGCTCGATCTCGAAGACCGGATAGTCGTGCTGGAGCGAGTAGTAGCCGTAGTGATCCCCGAAGGGACCCTCCGGACGCCGGACGCGCGGCGGCACCTTGCCGATCAGGGCGAATTCGGCGGAGGCGACGAGGGGATGGGGGCCGGGGCCCGGCGCGGCGAGCTTCAGGCGCTCGCCCGCGATCAGCGAGGCGAGCATCAGCTCGGGGACGTTCTCCGGCAGGGGGGCGATGGCGGCGAGGATCAGGGCCGGCGGGCCGCCGAGGGAGACCGTCACCGGCAGGGCCTGGCCCCGCGACTCGGCCACCGCGTAGTGGAAGCCGCCCCCCTTGCCGATCTGCCAGTGCATGCCGGTGGTGCGGGCGCCGTGGACGTGGAGCCGGTACATGCCGAGGTTGTGCCCCTTGCCGTCCGGGTGCTCGGTATAGACCAGGGGCAGGGTGACGAAGGGGCCGCCGTCCTCGGGCCAGGTGGTGAGCACGGGCAGGCGGTCGAGCCGTACGTCGGAGGTCATCACTTCGGTGACCGGTCCCGAGCCCTTGCGGGAGGAGCCGATCCGTAGCGCCTCGCGGGCGAGGCCGCGGGCGCCCCAGAGCTTCCCCGGGGTGGGCGGCAGGAGGGTCTCGGCGAGGTGGACGAGCCGGCGGATCAGCTTCAGGGGGCGCGCGCCGAAGGCCATCTCGGCCCGGCGCTGCGTGCCGAAGAGGTTGGTGGCGAGCGGGAAGTCGCGGTCCCGGATGTTGGTGAACAGGAGGGCGGGCCCGCCGGCCGCGATCACCCGCCGGTGGATCTCCGCCGCCTCCAGGTGGGCGTCGACCGGCGCCTCCACGGTGGCGAGGTCGCCGTCGTGGCGGAGCTGGTCGAGGAAGGCGCGGAGGTCGGGATAGGTGGCGTCGGCCATGGCGGGGAGAGTCTATCCCCGGAAGAGGGAAGAGAGGACGGGACCGCCGGAGCGGTCCCGTTCAAGACTGAGGAGGGCGCAGAGGGTCAGGGGCAGACGACGGAGTCGCCCGTCACCAGGCAACCCGTGCCACCGGCCGGGTCCTTCTCGACGTCGACGGTCTTCGAGGTGCTGCCCGTGTGGCTGCTGCTGTCGGTGACCGTCAAGCCCAAAGTGTTGGAGGTATAGCTGTAGACGCTACCGGCACAGGTAGAGCGCGAGTAGCTGCTCCCCGTGCCCACGGCGGCGCCGTTCCAGGTCCACTGGTAGGTGTAGGGAGATGTGCCGCCGGAGACGGAGGAGGTCCAGGTGGTGGTGATGCAACCGCTGTATACGTAAATATAGTTCGTCCCATTGATCGTCGGCACGGGGTTCGATACCGGCGGGCAGAGGTTGTTCGTCGCCGAGATCGTGTAAGAGGACGGGCTCAGGTTGCTGCTGGTCATGCTGGCGTAGGCGTACGACGTGCAGGTCGATCCGCCGTTCTGGCTGGTGTATGAGCTCGCGGTCACATTCGCGCCGGTTCGGGGGCCGTCGGTCAGGGTCTGGGTCGTGGGCGCGCCGTTCACGGTCACCGTGGAGTAGGAGTAGGCATAGACCTCGCCGGTGAACCCGCACGTACCGGTGAAGCTCGCGCTCGCAGTGGCCGTGACGCCCTGGCTGGCGGTCAGGGCGGCGGCGCTCGCGTTATAGCTGAAGTTGAGACTGCAGGAGATCTTGTCGTTGATCGCGGTCTCGCCCGCGGCTTCGGCGGCCTGGGCGAGCGCGATCAGCTTCTGCGTATTGGCGATCTCCTGCCGGTGGCTGAGGATGGCCTTGCGCAGCTCCAGCGTCGGATCCGCCTGATAGGCGAGGCGCAGGTTGTGGAGCTGGTTCTGGAGGTCCTGGAGCTTCCAGATGAAGCCCGGCGCTCCGAACACGAAGGTCTCCACCTGGTTGGCCCCGCGGTCACGCTGCAGGACCCCATCTTGCACAATCTTCCACCCCTGCCTCAGCATCTGGGCGATCGGGTCGTTGGATCTCGCCTTGGTTTCCTGGGCGGCGCTCAGGTGCGCGCTGCCGATCATCGAGAAGGCCAGCAGGAGGGAGACGATGAGCTGCTTCTTCAACATAGAAGCTCCTTGGCAATCCGCAGGGTCTCAATGACCGAGCGGGGAACGAATACAGAGAAATTCAAAATTAAACAACTTTGCTAGTACAGATTCTAGAATAGCTTGGCATAGCTGTCAACCTCATGCTGAAGTCTCTCTGAGAAGCTTGCGGCGCGGGCTCCGGTCGGGGAGACTTGAGGTGCTGTCCAGCGTCCAGAAGGAAGAACGAGAGGAGATCCATGGCCCAACCCCTCCGCAGAGCCCCGTCCAGACCGATGGCCCGCCCCCGCCGCGGATGGCCCGTCCTGCGCCGCGTCCTACGGGCCCTAACCGCGCTGGTCGTCCTGCTGGTCCTGGTCCTGGTGGCGGGGGGCTTCTGGGCCTATGACCAGATGAGGACGAGCCTGCCGCGGCTCGACGGCGAGCGGCGGGTGGCGGGGCTCGCGGCGCCGGTCGAGGTCGAGCGGGACGAGCTCGGGGTGCCGACGATCCGCGCCGCCAACCGGCTGGACGCCGCCCGCGCTCTGGGGTTCGTCCACGCGCAGGACCGCTTCTTCCAGATGGACCTGCTGCGGCGGCAGGCGGCGGGCGAGCTGGCGGAGATTTTCGGTCCGGCGGCGGTGAAGGTGGACCGGCGGCACCGGGTTCACCGCTTCCGGGCCCTGGCGGAGCGGATCGTGGCGGCCTCCTCGCCGCAGGACCGGGCCCTGCTCACGGCCTACGCCGACGGGGTGAACGCCGGTCTCTCCTCGCTGGGCGGCAAGCCGTTCGAGTACCTGGCCCTGCGCGTCAAACCGGCGCCATGGCGGCCGGAGGACTCGATCCTGGCGGTGCACGCCATGTTCTTCGAGCTGAACGACGACCTCGGCCGGCGGGAGTCCGCGCTAGGCCAACTCCACGACACCCTGCCGGCGCCGATGTTCGAGCTGATGGCCGCGCCCGGCACCGAGTGGGACGCCCCGATCGTGGGACCGGCCTTCGTGACGCCGCCGATCCCCGGGCCGGAGGTGTTCGACCTCCGCAAGCGGCCGGCGGCCCACAAGGCGGCGTCCCTCCGTCTGCCGGAGGATAACGGTCTGGAGGAGGCTGCCACCGGGAGCAACAACTGGGCGGTGGCGGGGGCCCACACGGCGGACGGGAACGCTCTGCTCGCCAACGACATGCACCTGGGGCTGCGGGTGCCGAACACCTGGTACCGGGCCTCGATCGTCCGACCGGACGGCCTGGGCGGCACCCTCCAAGTCACCGGCGTGACGCTGCCCGGCACCCCTACGATCGCGGTGGGGAGCAACGGCCACGTGGCCTGGGGGTTCACCAACAGCTACGGCGACTGGACCGACCTCGTGGAGCTTCTGATCGATCCAAAAGACCCGGACGTCTACCGCGCGCCGGACGGGCCGAAGCGCTTCGAGAAGATCCAGGAGCGCATCCGGGTCAAGGGGGGGAGGGACGACCTTTTCGAGGTGAGGGAGACGGTGGGGGGGCCGGTGATCGGCGAGGACCACCTCGGCCGCCCCCGCGCGCTCGCCTGGACCGCCCACTTCCCGGAGGCGGTGAACCTGGAGATCGACAAGCTCCAGACGGCGCGCACGCTGGAGGAGGCGATGGCGGTCGCCAACCGCTCCGGCATCCCGCCGCAGAACTTCACGGTGGCGGACGAGACGGGGCGGATCGGCTGGACGATCCTGGGCAAGATCCCGCGCCGCGTCGGCTTCGACGGCCGCACCCCCACCTCCTGGGCCGACGGCTCCCGCCGCTGGGACGGCTGGCTGGCGCCGGAGGAGTATCCGCGCATCGTCAATCCCCCCTCCGGCCGGATCTGGACGGCCAACGCCCGGGTGGTGGACGGCGAGGCGCTGAGGGTCCTCGGCAACGGCGGCTACGACCTCGGGGCGCGGGCGTGGCAGATCCGCGAGGACCTGATGGCGCGGGAGCGCGCCACGCCGCGCGACCTGCTGGGGGTACAGCTCGACGACCGGGCCCTGCTCCTGGAACGCTGGCGCGGCCTGCTGCTGCGGGCCCTGGGCCCCGCGGCGGTAAAGGGCCATCCCGGGCGCGCCGAGATGCGCCGGCTGGTGGAGAGCACCTGGACGGGGCACGCCTCGGTGGGCTCGGCCGCCTACCGGATGGCGCGGGCGTTCCGCGGCTTTCTGGAGGACGAGGTCTTCACTTCGATCACCGGCCAGGGGGACGTCCCCGAGGAGGACCGCTACCGGCCGTCCGCGCAATTCGAGGGGGCGCTGTGGAAGATCGCGACCGAACGGCCGCCCAACCTGCTCGATCCCCGGTATGGGAGCTGGGACGAGGAGATCCTCGCCGCCGTGGACGCCGCGCTGAAGTATCTCGACAGCCAGGGGCGGAGCCTGGCCGACCGTACCTGGGGGGAGCGGAACACGGTGCGCATCCAGCATCCGCTGAGCCTGGCGGTGCCCCTCCTGGGCCGCTGGCTCGACGTGCCGGCGCGCCAGCTCCCGGGGGACGAGCACATGCCCCGCGTGCAGGGGCCGGCTTTCGGCGCCTCGGAGCGGATGGTGGTCTCCCCCGGCCATGAGGAGACCGGGATCTTCCACATGCCGGGCGGCCAGAGCGGGCATCCGCTCTCCCCCTACTACAACAAGGGGGTCGACGCCTGGCAGGAGGGGAAGGCGACGCCGTTCCTGCCGGGGCCGCCCGTCCATAAGTTGCGGCTGGTGCCCGGCTGACCGGGTATACTCCCGCGCCGGATACCGTTTCTCCGGGAGGACCGCATGCCGCAGGGTACCGTTCACGTGATCGCCACCTTCTATGCCGAGATGGGCAAAGAGGATGAGATGGAGCGCGTCCTTCGGGAGATGATCGAGCCCACACGCCGCGAGGCCGGGTGCGTCCGCTACGATCTGCTGCGCTCGCTGAAGGGTGAGAGCTACGTCGAGCTCGTCTTCGTCGAGGAGTGGAAATCGGAGGAGGCGCTGGACGCGCACGGCCAGTCGGAGCACTACAAAGGGCTGCGTGGCCGGATCAAGAACCTGATGGGCTCGCTCCCCCGGGTGATCCGCTACCGGCAGGTGGGGTGAAGCCCGCGCAATGAAAAAGGGCGCGGCGTGATGCCGCGCCCTCCGCACGTCTCCGGTTCCGGCTCAGCGAGCGGACCGGTTCGCCAGGATCGCCTCCCGTCCCGCCAGATAGAGTAGGAGGCACAGGATCACAAAGGGGATCAGCGCCAGGGTGTTGGACCAGTCCCCCTCGAAGAATGGGTTGGACGTCGTCATCGCGTTGGTGATCCGGGTGTTGAAGTTGGTCAGGGAGGGGAGGCCCTGGCTGAACGCGATGGCGATCCCCGCGATCGCGGCCCCCGCGATGTAGCCCGACGCCATGAGGACGCCCGGGCTCTTGTCCCCTTCGGCCGTGAGCTGCTCCGGAGTCAGATTCCGGCCGGCGAATTTCTTCGCCGTATAGCGGTTGACCAGCCAGCGCACCATGCCACCGATGAAGATCGGGCTGGAGGAGGAGAGCGGCAGGTAGACGCCCACCGCGAAGGCCAGCGAGGGGATGCCGGACATCTCCAAGACGATGGCGATCATCACCCCCAGCAGCACCAGCCCCCAGGGGAGCTGGCGGTTGAGGATACCCTTGATGATGTAGGACATCAGGGTCGCCTTGGGAGCGTCGAACTTGTTGCTGACCGCCACCTTCGCGCCGTTCGGGGCCGTGTACTCGTGCTGGGTGCCGTTGATTCCCGGATCGACCAGGTAGACCGGCACGCCGGCGTCGT
Organism: Thermoanaerobaculia bacterium; assembly: GCA_045807625.1. Lineage (GTDB taxonomy): Bacteria > Acidobacteriota > Thermoanaerobaculia > Multivoradales > UBA5704 > DATARR01. The sequence goes on from JBJMHA010000052.1 coordinate 70,797, forward strand.
TGACCAGGTAGCGCCCGGCCGGGCCTCCGGTGGCGTCGGTCTTCTGCCAGGAGTGGTAGGTGCCGGAGTCGGACACCCCCTGCGGGCCCTTCAGCCGCTCGGTCTTCAAGGTCGAGAGGGTCGCCGGGTCGACCCGCAGATCGGGCGAGTACCCCTGGGCGATATGGCCGGTCTGGTCGGCGAGCGGCACGTAGACAGTGCCGGAGTCATTCAGCTTGAGCAGGATGGGCCCGAGGACGAGGGCCGAGGCGAGGGCGCCGAAGAGGATGGCGATCTGCTGGTTGCGCGGCGTGGAGCCGACCAGGAAGCCGGTCTTCAGGTCCTGCGAGGTGGTGCCGCCGTTCGAGGCCGCGATGCAGACGATGGCGCCGATCGACAGCGCCGTCACATAGTAGGTCGGGCCGGTCCAGCCGATGATCAAGAAGATCAGGCAGGTCAGCAGCAGGGTCGCCACGGTCATCCCCGAGATCGGGTTCGAGGAGGAGCCGATCTCGCCGGTGAGGCGGGAGGATACGGTGACGAAGAGGAAGCCGAAGAGGATGATCAGCAGAGCGCCCAGCAGGTTCCACTGCAGGTGGAGCTGAGGCACGATCATGATCACCGCGATCAGCGCCACGATGCCGCCGGCCACGAGCTTGAGCGACAGGTCCTGGTCGGTGCGCAGGACGGTCGAAGCGGGCTGTCCCTTGGCTCCCGAGCGTCCCCGGACGTCGGCGAGCCCCCCCTGGAGGCCGTGCCAGATCGTGGGCAGCGAGCGGAACAGGCTGATGATGCCGCCCGCGGCCACCGCGCCGGCGCCGATGTAAAGCACGTAGGCGCCGCGGATGGCGTTCGGGGTCATCTCGGAGATCGGGACCGTGCCGGGTGGGATCACGCCGGTCGCCGTGCCGCCGAAGAACTTGATGGCCGGGATCAGCACCAGGTAGGCGAGCACGCCGCCGGCGCACATGATCGAGGCGATGCGGGGGCCGATGATGTAGCCCACGCCGAGCAGCGCGGGGTTGAGCTCGGCGGAAACCGAGCCGGATTCGAAGGGCTTCCGGAAAACCTTTTCCGGTACCTCCTTCCACAGATAGAAGACCTTCATCGCCGTGTAATAGACGAGGCCGATCCCGAAGCCGGTGAAGATGGCCTTGGCGCCGCTGGCGCTCGCCGCCTCCTCGGCCGCCGGCGCGTCGCCGGCCAGGGCGGCGGCGCGGGCGGCGATCGCCCGCTCCTCGGGCGTGGCGCCGGCTTTGAGCACCTCGGCGCAGGCGGTCCCTTCCGGATACTTGAGAAGCCCGTGCTGCTGGACGATCAGCGCCCGGCGCAGCGGGATCATCATCAGGATCCCCAGCAGGCCGCCGAGCACCGCCACCAGCATCACCCGCGTGATCTCCAGGTCGAAGCCGAGGATCATGATCGCCGGCATGGTGACGCCGACCCCGAAGGCGATCGACTCGCCGGCTGATCCGGCCGTCTGCACGATGTTGTTCTCCAGGATCGACGCCCCCCGGAGCCCGACCGCGCGCAACCCGCGGAAGATGGCGAGCGAGAGGACCGCCACTGGGATCGAGGCGCTCACCGTGAGGCCGACCTTGAGCACCAGGTAGAGCGACGAGGCGCCGAAGACGATGCCGAGGAACGTGCCGACGATCAGCGGTAGAACCGTGAGCTCCGGCAGCGTGACCGAGGCCGGAATGAACGGCCGGAACGCGGCGGCCTGGGGCTCCTCCGGGATCGCCCCGACGATGTCGGGGTACTCTTGCGGGGGGACTTCGGAAATTGCCATGCCGGGGCCCTTTCTCGCGAAATGTTTTGGGTCCGTACCCTAGCACACCCTCGCCGGACCGGATTCCAGTGCGGCAGGGCAGCAAGAACGGGACCACCCCGCCGGAGAATCCGGAGCGCGGGGCTCTCGCGTAGTCTACCCGAGGGGCCGCCTCTGGGCCCCGGGGAGGAAACGATGGTCCGCAGCAACGCTCTCTGGCTCGCCGCCGTCCTCTTGGGAGGGCACATGTGTGCTCTCACCGCCCAGCCGGCCCCGAAGACGGCGACCTTCTCCATGTACTGCTACTGGACCGGCGAGGCGACGGTCGGCAAGGTGCCGGGCGTGGTTGCTACCCGCATCGGCGAATTCGGCGGCAACGAGGTCGTGGAGGTCGCCTACGATCCGGCCCGCACCGACCTCGTCCGCCTCGCCGACGCGCTGAAGCAGCAGGGGTCGTTCTACGCCTACATCGCGCCGGGTCCGGAAGCCGCGAAGAGGTCCGGGCTGCCGGCCTCGGAGGTCAAGGTCCGCTCCGGCCGTCCCGACTACGTCGAGCCCAAGCATTCGCTACGGGTGGTCCACCCCGAGCTCTACTACCTCGACCTCACCGAGGCGCAGGCGATCGCGCTCAATACCTGGAGCCATTTCGGCGGCCCCATGCCGGCCGTGCTCACCCCTGAGCAGCTCCAGATGGCCGCCCGGCTCAAGTCCCGCCTCGCCGCCGGCCGCACCCCCGGCGAGCCCTCCCGCTCGGGACCGGAGCGGGAGGAGTACCGGAAGACGCTGGTGGCGTGGTTGGGGAGGTAGAGCCTAGGTCGTAAACGCCAGCGTCAGCAGCGTCTGCTGCTCCATGGCGTGGGCCTTGGCCGAGCCGGTGGCGGGGCTGCCGCTGGCCGAGCGCTTGACCGAGCGGATCGGCTTGCCGGCCAGGTGCTCGATCCGCGGCTGGACGAAGGAGAGCGCCCCCATGTTGGCCGGCTCCTCCTGCACCCAGATCACGCTGCGGGCGTTGGGATGCCGCGCCAGCGCCGCCGCCAGCTCCTCCTTCGGGAAGGGGTAGAGCTGGTCGAGGGCCAGGATCGCCGTCGAGGTGTCCTTCCGCCGCTCCCGCTCTCGCCGCAGCTCGTGGACGATCTTGCCCGTGCAGAGGAGCACGCGCTGGGCGTCCTGCGCCTGCGGGTCGTCCACCACCCGCGCGAAGCGGTCGCGGGCGAATTCCTCCAGGCTGGAGGAGGAGTCCTTGTGGCGCAGCATGCTCTTGGGAGTGAAGACCACCAGCGGCTTGCGCCAAGGGATCAGGGCCTGCCGGCGCAGCAGATGGAAGTACTGGGCCGCGGTCGAGGGCTGGCAGACCTGCATGTTGTCCTCGGCGCAGAGCTGGAGGTAGCGCTCGATGCGGGCGCTCGAATGCTCCGGCCCCTGCCCCTCGTAGCCGTGCGGCAGCAGCATCGTCACGCCGGAGAGCAGGTGCCACTTGTCCTCGCCGGCCGAGATGAACTGGTCGATGATGATCTGCGCGCCGTTCGCGAAATCGCCGAACTGCGCCTCCCAGCAGACCAGCGCCTCGGGGAAGTCGCGGCCGATGCCGTACTCGAAGCCGAGCACCGCCGCCTCCGAGAGCATCGAGTCGTAGACCTCGAAGCGGGCCTGACCCAGAGCCACGTGCTCGAGCGGGGTGTATTCGGAGGCGTCCTCGATGTCGATCAGCACCGAGTGGCGCTGGTTGAAGGTGCCGCGCCGGCTGTCTTGACCGGAGAGGCGGACCGGCGTGCCGGCCTTCACCAGCGAGCCGAAGGCGAGCGCCTCGGCCATGCCGTAGTCGACCGGGCGCTTGCCATTCCCCATCTCGGCCCGCTGGGCGAGCAGGGCCTGGATCTTCTTGTGGACGTGGAACCCCTCGGGCGCGGTGGTGAGGGGGCCTGTGAGCGCGGCGACCTCCGCCGCCGAGAGCCCCGTCCGCACCTCGTACTCCGGCTTCCACCAGCCGCCGTTGTAGCGGTCCCAGTAGGCGGGCAGGGTGCGCAGGGTCGGCTTCTTCTCCAGCGCCGCGGCCGCCTTGTGGGCGGCGTCGAGCTCGGCGCGGATCGCCTCCATCCGGCGCTCCGCCTCGCCGTCCGGCAGGCGGACTGAGCGGGCGTAGAGCTTCCAGAGCGGCGGGTGCGCCGCGATCTTCTTGTACAGGAGCGGCTGGGTGATCGTCGGGTCGTCCACCTCGCTGTGGCCGTGTCGGCGGAAGCCGATGAGGTCCACCACCACGTCGCTCTTGAACGCGAAGCGGTAGTCGACCGCCATCTGGGCCACCCGCGCCACGGCGTCCGGGTCCTCGCCGTTGACGTGGAAGATCGGCACCGGCAGCCGCCGCGCCACGTCGGAGGCGAAGCGGGAGGAGTGGAGCGCCTTCGGCTCGGTGGTGAAGCCGATCAGGTTGTTCACGATCACGTGCACCGTGCCCCCCACCCGGTAGCCGTGGAGGTCGGCCATGTTCAGCGTCTCGGCGAGGACCCCCTGGCCGGCGAAGGCGGCGTCGCCGTGGAGCACGATGGGGAAGACCTTCTCGTGCCTCTTGTCGTCGTCGAGCCGCACCTGCTTGGCCCGCACGCGGCCGAGCGCCACGGGATCGACCGCCTCCAGGTGGCTGGGGTTGGAGACCAGGTGGATGTTGACCTTGTGGCCGTCCGGCCCGGTGTAGTCGCCGGTCGCTCCCATGTGGTACTTGACGTCGCCGCCGCCGAAGGTGCTGCGCGGATCGACGTCCTCGAAGCCGGCGAGGATCTCGGCCGGCGAGCGGCCGACGGAATACACCATCACGTTCAGCCGGCCGCGGTGGCTCATCGCGATCACCACCTGCTGGGCGCGGTGCTCGACGGCCCCCTGGAGCATCTGGTCGAGGCAGGGGAGCAGCGCCTCGACCCCTTCGATCGAGAAGCGCTTGGTGCCGAGGTAGCGGGACTGGAGGAACTGCTCGAAGGTCTCCCCGCGGGTGAGGAGGTCCAGGATGCGCCGCCGGTCGAATTCGGGCGCCTCGGCCTCCATCCGCTCCTCGATCCAGCGCCGGCGCTCGGGATCGGGGATATGCATGAATTCGACGCCGATCGTGCCGCAGTAGCAGTGGCGGGCGAATTCGGCGGTCGCGGGGTCCGAGCCCTCCAGGCCGGGCTGGGCCTCGGGCTCGATGCGGTTCATAGGATCGAGATCCGCCAGCAGGTAGCCCAGCCGGCGGTAGTTGTTCAAAGTCTTCTCGTCCAGCACGGCGGGGCGCTCGGACGGTAAGATTGCGGTAGGAGCGATCGTTTCCATAGCCCCCCGAGGATACCGCACTTGGCAAGGGGCGGCGCGGCCCGGGCTCCCCGGACCGCGCCTCTCGGGAAGCCGTTACGGGCAGGTCGCGAAGGCGCCCGTGTCGGTGATGGTGCGGAAGACCGTGCCCAGCGGGTTGGTGTAGATCTTCACCTGGCCGGTCTGGGTGTCGGTCACGGTGAGATCGACCCGCTGGTCGGTCAGGCCGGCGGCGAAGACCCAGTAGCGGTTGTTCACGCCGCAGCCGTTCAGCACCTTGACGACCACCTCCACGTTGCCCGGATCGAAGAACCAGAAGTAGCCGCTGTCGCCGGTCAGGGTCACCGCGGTGCCGGCGCCGCTGGCGGTCGAGGTCTGCCAGTTGGCGGTCACCTTGAAGCGGCCGCTGCTCAGGCAGAGGGTATTGCCGCCCGCCACGCAGGCCGCCGTGACCTCGAACGCGCCGATGTCACAGGCGGCGCCGCCCGGCCGCCGGACCCCCCGCTGATCGGTGGCCTCGCAGGCGCCGGTGCCCGAGCCCGGAGGAGACGGGTTGCCGGCGTCGATCGCCGGGCTGCCGGCGAGGAGGGCGAGGGTGGGGGTGGGGCCGCCGTTCCCGGCCAGGGGGCCGAGCCTGGCGTTGATCGGGCTCGCCGCCGTCCCCACCTTGTCGTGGTTGGCCGCCGAGGGACCTACGCAGTCGGCGCCGTTGCCGACCAGGTCATAGGCGGTGTCGAGGCCGCCGGCGCAGTCCGGGCCCACCGGGGCGGTGTTGCCGGCGACGATCGAATTGGTGATCCGCGGGGAGACGCCCACGAAGATGTTGGTCTCGACGAGGATGCCTCCCCCCTTCACCGCCGCCGTGTTGCCGGCGACCGTGATGTTGTTGATCGTCGCCCGGATGTTGGTGAAGAAGTAGAGGCCGCCCCCGAGGTCGGCGGTGGAGCGGTTGCCGGAGACCGTGACGTTCCTGAGGTCGACGTCCCCGCCGCCGGCGATGCCGCCCCCGGCGCCCTGGGCCGTGTTGTTGGCGATCGTGCTGTCGGCGATGGTGAGCGAGGGGTTGGTGCCGTCGGAGACGATGGCGCCGCCCAGGCCCGACCCGACGGACCCCGCCACGCTGGCGTTGCCGGTGAGGGCCGTGCGCAGGAGAGTGAGGTCGCCGTTGTTGCGGATGGCGCCGCCCGCGCCGGCCGACCGGCCGTTGCGGATCGTCACGTCCTGGATGTGGACCGTCACGCCGCTGGGGATGAAGAAGATGCCCCCGGCGGCGCCGCCGTCGATGATGGTGCGGGCTGCGCCGTCGCCGAGCAGGACGGTGTCCCCCTGAAGCTGGAGGTTGCCGTTGGCGGGGCCGGAGGCGGAGAGGGTATAGGTCCCGGCGTGCAGGAGGATGACGTCCTCGCCGGGGTGCTGGTTGGCCGCGGTGACCGCCTCGCGCAGCGAGCAGTCGGCGGCGTCGCAGACGCCGTCGTTGGTGTCGGCCGGTTTATTGGGGATGTAGATCGCCGCCTGGAGAGCGGCAGGTGCGGTCAGCGCGAACAGCAGCGCTGGAGCCAGACGTCGGACAGAACAAATCATGATGGTGCTCCTTCAAGGAAACTTCATCGATCCGGTCTGCGCGGGATTCCGGACTGCCGCGCGTTTCAGGTGGGCTTCGAAGCCACTGTTGCGTGTTCCAACAAGTTGTACGCAGGGGAGTTGCCGACTGTCTAGGAGCGAGCCCGGTGCTAGACTCCTGGCCCGTCCGGCCCTCCGGCCGGCCTGATTCCCCGGAGCCCCGAAACCGATGACGCGACGATTCGCGAAGCCGTTCCCCATAATCCTCCTCCTTCTCCTCGTCCTGCTGCCGGCCGCGGCGCAGGTCGCCCCCACGCCGCGCCCGCTGGAGCCGGCGGCGACCGGCGGGCTGCCGGACGTCGACCGCGCCCTGGCCAAGCTGTCGGCCAACAAGCGGCTGCTGGTGATCGGCGCCCATCCGGACGACGAGGACACCTCGCTCATCGCCCTCGTCTCGCGCGGCCTGGGCGGCGAGGCCGCCTACCTGTCGCTCAGCCGGGGCGACGGGGGACAGAACGTGATCGGCCCCGAGCTCGGGGTCTCGCTCGGCCTCCTGCGCACCCGCGAGCTGCTGGCGGCCCGCGCGGTGGACGGCGGCCGGCAGTTCTTCTCTCGCGCCTACGACTTCGGCTATACCCGCTCGCTCGACGAGACCCTCCGCCTCTGGCCCAAGGACGTGCTGGTGGAGGATGCCGTGCGGGTCATCCGCCGCTTCAAGCCGCAGGTGGTGGTCTCGGTCTTCCCCGGCGTCCCCCATCCCAACCACGGCCAGCATCAGGCCGCCGGGGTGACCGCCTTCGCCGCCTTCCCTCTGGCGGGCGATCCCAAGGCGCTGCCGGAGCTGGCGGCCGAGGGGCTCCCGCCCTGGACCCCGCAGGTGCTCTACCGCTCGACCTACTTCGATCCCAACGCCAGCACCATGACCCTGCCGACCGGCGGCATCGACCCCCTCGCGGGCAAGTCGATCTACCAGCTCGCCATGGCCAGCCGCAGCATGCACCGCTCGCAGGACATGGGGCAGATCCAGCGCCTCGGTCCCCAGCAGACCCGGGTCGCCTGGGTGCAGGGTGGCGAGGGGAAAGAAGCCAAGAGCCTCTTCGACGGGATCGACATCCGCCTTTCCTCGCTGGCGGCTACGGTCGCCGACGCCGGCCGCCGCAAGAGCGTGCAGGACCGTCTCGACGCCGTGCAGGCCACGGCCGAGCGGACCCGGGCCGCCCTCACCCCGGCCCGCCTCGACGCGGCGGTGCCCGCCTTCGTCGACATCCTGAAGGGTCTCCAGGCGGCGCGGGCCGCGCTGGCGCCGGAGGACCTCCAGACGCGCGAGCTCCTGGACGAGAAGATCGACGTCGCCGCGGCCGGCCTCGCCGCCGCCGCGGGGATCGCGGTCGACGCCACCACCTCCGAGGAGGAGCTGACGGCGGGCGAGCCCTTCCCCGTCCAGGCCTCGCTCTGGAACGGCGGCGGCCACTCCCTCTCGGCCGCCGGAGTGGCCCTGGTGCCGGCTCCGGAGTGGGGGGGCCAGCCGGTGCCGGGCGAGGCCAAGGAGCTGGCCGCGGGCGCCCTCGGCACCTGGGACCTCAAGCCCGCGGTGCCGGCCGCGGCGCCGCCGACCGTCCCCTACTTCCTCCGCAAGCCGTTGCAGGGAGCCCTCTACGACTGGTCCGCGGCCCTGCCGGCCGAGCGGGGGGAGCCCTTCGGTCCGCCGCCGCTCACCGCCCGCTTCCGCTTCACCCTGGACGGCGTGCCGGTCACCCTCGACCGCGAGGTGGTCCATCTCCACCGGGACCAGGCGAGCGGCGAGGTGCGCCGGCCCCTCCGGGTGGTGCCGGCGGTCGAGGTGTCGGCGGCGGACGACCTCCTGGTCTGGCCGGTCCAGAGCCGCGAGCCGCGGCGGGTCAAGGTGCGTCTCCTCTCCCACGAGAAGGCCGCTGTCCGCGGGCGCCTGGAGGCCCACGGCGATACGGGCGGGCCCACCGCCGAGCCCAGGCCGTTCACCCTGGAGGCCGCCAACGAGCCGCTCGACCTGGAGCTGGTGCTTAACGCCCCCAAGAGCCTGAAGCCCGGCCGCGACACCCTGCGGCTCGCGGCGGTGCTGGACGACGGCCGCCGCTTCGACCTCGCGGTGCCGGTGATCGACTACCCCCATATCCGCGACACGCCGCGGCCGGTGCCGGCCCGGCTGGCGGTGCAGACGGCCGACCTCCGCCTTCCCCCGCTCAAGCGGGTGGGCTACGTGCGGGGGGCGTCGGACCGCGTCCCCGAATTCCTGCGCCAGGTGGGGGTGCCGCTGGAGATGCTCGGCGACGAGCAGCTCGTCTCGGGGGACCTCGGCCGCTACGACGCCATCGTGATCGGCAGCCGCGCCTACGAGATCGACCCGGTGCTCGCGCGGGCCAACCGCCGGCTGCTCGACTACGTCCGCAACGGCGGCACGGTGATCGTGCAGTACCAGAGCCCGGGGTACTTCGAGGCGAAGCTCCCCCCCTATCCGGTCGAGATGACCCGCGAGCGGGTGACGGACGAAACGGCCGCGGTGACCCTGCTCGACCCGGCGAGCCCGGTCTTCAACGTCCCCAACAAGATCGGTCCCGCGGATTGGGAGGGGTGGATCCAGGAGCGCGGCCTCAACTTCGCCCACACCTGGGACCCGGCCTTCACGCCCCTGCTCTCGATGAAGGACCCGGACACCCCGGACCTCCGCGGCAGCCTGCTGGTGGCGAAGGCGGGCAAGGGGGTCTACGTCTACACCGGCCTCGCCCTCTTCCGCCAGCTCCCGGCCGGGGTCCCCGGGGCCTACCGGCTGTTCGCGAACCTGCTGGGGCTCAAGGGGAGCCGGTGACGATAAGATCCCTCCGGCCATGAAGACCCTCCGCCATCTCCCCTTCCTCCTCCTCGCCCTCCTCGCGGCGAGCTGCGGCGACGGTCGCAAGCCGCTGGTCGTCTATTCGCCCCATGGGCGCGATCTCCTGACGCTGATGGAGAAGAGCTTCGAGGCGAAGCACCCCGACATCGACGTTCGCTGGCTCGACATGGGCTCGCAGGAGGTCTACGACCGCGTCCGCTCCGAGGCGGCCAACCCCCAGGCCGACATCTGGTTCGGCGGACCGCAGACGATCTTCGCGCGCGGCGCCTCCGAGGGGCTCCTCGCCCCCTTCCGCCCGGCCTGGGCCGGCGCCGTCCCCACCACCAGCCGCGCCGCCGGGGACCTCTACTTCGGCTCCTACCGGACCGCGCCGGTGCTCGTCTACAACAACAAGGCGGTCAAACCCGAGGAGGCGCCCGCCGACTGGGACGCCCTGCTCGATCCACGCTGGAAAGGGAAGATCCTCATCCGCGACCCCCTGGCGAGCGGCACCATGCGCACCCTCTTCGGCATGATCCTCTCCCGCTCGGTCAAGGAGACCGGCAGCGAGGAGCGCGGCTGGCAGTGGCTGCGCGCCCTCGACGGCCAGACCAAGGAGTACGTCCAGAACCCGGCCCTGCTGATGGAGAAGCTCAACCGCCAGGAGGGGCTGATCACCGTCTGGGAGCTCACGGACATGCTCTGGCAGGCCAAGCGGGGGGCCCCGCTCGGCTACAAGTTCGCGAAGAGCGGCACGCCGGTGATCGACGACTCGGTCGGCCTAGTCAAGGGGGCCCAGCACCCGAACGAGGCCAAGGCGTTCATCGAATACGTGGGGAGCGTCGAGGGGCAGGAGCTCGCGGCGCGCGACGCCTTCCGCCTGCCGGCCCGCACCGACATCCCCCCGGAGCGCCTGCCGCAGTGGGCGCAAGAGGTGCTGCGCGACCTTGTTCCCGCCGGCGTCGACTGGGAGATGATCGCCAGGAACGGCCAGCCGTGGATGACCACCTGGGACCGCACCGTGCGCAGCCACGGCAGCGCGGCCCCGAACCCCTGACGCCCGGGACCATGCCCTTCCTCACCCTGGACCGGCTCGACAAGAGCTTCGGCGGCAATCCTGTCCTGAGAGGCCTCTCCCTGAAAGTGGAGAAGGGGGAGATCGTCGCCCTGCTCGGCCCCTCGGGCAGCGGCAAGACGACCGCCCTGCGGCTGATCGCCGGCTTTGAGACGCCGGACCGCGGGCGCATCCTGATCGAAGGCGCCGACATGACCCCCCTCCCTCCCGAGCGCCGGCACTTCGGCATGGTCTTCCAGCACTACGCCCTCTTCCCCCACCTCACTGTGGGGGAGAACGTCGCCTTCGGCCTCGCCGGCCGCTCGGCGGACAGGGCGGAGACGGCCCGCCGGCCCCAGCGGGTCGCTCAGGCGCTGGCCCTGGTCGACCTCCCCGGATTCGAGGGGCGCCGGGTGGGGGAGATCTCGGGCGGCCAGCAGCAGCGGGTGGCGCTCGCCCGGGCCCTCGCGCCCGAGCCGCGCGTGCTGCTGCTCGACGAGCCGCTCTCGAACCTCGACCCCGCCCTGCGCGAGCGTACCCGCCGCGAGCTCAAGGCCGCCATCCAGCGAGTGGGCATCACCACCGTGCTCGTCACCCACGAGCAGGAGGAGGCCTTCCACCTGGGCGACCGCGTGGCGGTGCTCCAGGACGGCGTGCTGCATCAGGTGGGCTCCCCGGAGGACCTCTACGAAAGGCCGGCCACCCGCTTCGTGGCCACCTTCGTGGGACGGGCGAGCGTGCTGCCCTGCGTGCTCGAAGGGGACGGCGCCGTCTGGGTGCCCTATCCGCCGGGAGACGCGGCCGGTCCGGTGCGGTGGTCCGCCGCCCGCTCCCCCGAGGCGGAGGGGATGACGCCGGGCGAGGAGGCGGCGCTCGTGGTCCGCCCCGAGTCGCTGGCCTTCGCCGCCGCCGGCAACCCCCAGGCGCTCGCCGGCCGGGTGAACGAACGGCGCTATGCCGGCCCTGTGACCTACTATCAGGTGGCGCTGGCGCCCGGAGGGGAGGTGGAGGTGCTCGCCCCCTCCGGCGCGGCCGCCGTGGGGGACGCTGTGCGGGTGGCGCCCGAGCCCCGGGGACCGGCGCCGAGAATCTTCCGGAGAGACCGCTGAACTTTGGCCCCTTCCCAGCCGTAGAAGACGAGCCGTGAAACGCGCGCCCCTCCTCCCCGCCCTGGCCGTCGCCGCCCTCTTGGCCTGGCTCGTAGGCTATCCCCTGCTGATGACCCTGATCGAGGCCCTCGGCGGGCCGGGGGCCTGGTCGCTCCACGGGTTCGGAGAATTCGTCCACCGGCAGGATGAGTGGCTGGCCCTCTGGCGGAGCCTGTGGATCTCCGCCGCCTCGGTGCTCCTCTCGGCGCTGGTGGGGGTGCCGCTCGCCTTCCTCTTCGAGCGCACCGACTTCCCCGGCCGGCGGGTCCTGGGGGCCATCGTGGCGCTGCCGGTCGCCCTGCCGCCGCTGGTGGGGGTGATCGCCTTCCTCTTCCTCTACGGCGAGAGCGGCTTCGCCTCGCGGGCGGTGCAGGCGCTGCTCGGGCTGCACGATCCCCCCTGGCGGCTGGCCGGCCCGGGGGCGATCCTTCTGGTGCACGCCTACTCGATGTACGTCTACTTCTACCTCTTCACCCGCGCGGGCCTGGCGCGGCTGGACGCGGCGCTGCTGGAGGCCGCGGCCTCCCTGGGCGCCTCGCGCCGGCGCACCCTCTTCCGGGTGACCCTGCCGCTGCTCTGGCCGGCGCTCGCCGGGGCGGCCCTGCTCACCTTCATGACGGCGCTCGCCTCGTTCTCCGCCCCCTACCTCTTCGGCGGCGGCTTCCGGGTGATGACCACCCAGATCGTCGCCTCCAAGCTCAACGGGGAGCTCACCCTCGCCCAGGTGGAGACGGTGATGCTCGCCGGGCTCGCCCTGCTGGCCCTGGGCGCCATGCGCTGGGCCGACCGGGTGACCTCGACCGGCACCGGCGTGCGGGGGATCGCGCCCGCCCGCCGCCGCCTGCGGAGCCCGCTCGCCCGCGGCGCCGCCGGCCTCTTCGGCTGGCTCTTGGCGGCGCTGCTCCTGCTGCCCCACGCCGTGCTGCTGCTGGTCTCGCTGGTGCCGGCCTTCACCTGGACGGCCGAGCCCTTCCCGCCGGTGCTCAACTTCTCCAACTGGGCCGGCCTCTTCACGACGCCTGAGCGCCTGCGCCCGGTGGTCAACTCACTCTGGATGGCGGTGGTGGCGACCCTCCTGGCCCTGGCGCTCGGCTTCGCCGCGGCCCGGCTGGCGGCCCTTCGCCGCGACCGCCTGCGGGGGGTGCTGGAGGGGATGATCGCCATCCCGTGGGCGGTGCCGGGCACCGTCTTCGCGGTGGCGCTCGCCACCACCTTCAGCGTCCGCCAGCCCTGGATCGGCCGCTTCGTGCTGATCGGCACCCCCTGGATCCTGCCGCTCGCCTATCTGGTGCGCGACCTGCCGCTGACCGGCCGGGCGGCGCTCGCCGGCTTCCGCCAGCTCGATCCCGCGCTGGAGGAGGCGGCGGCTTCGCTCGGCGCCGGCCGCTGGCGCCGGCTCGCCCGGGTGACCGTGCCGCTGCTCCGGCCGGCCCTGGCGGCGGGCGCGGGCCTGGCCTTCATCACCGCTCTCGGCGACTTCATCGTCTCCATCGTGCTCTACACTTTCGACACCCGCCCCATCTCGATCGAGATCCTCTCCAGCCTCCGCCTCCAGGACCTCGGGATGGCGGCGGCCTACGGCGTGCTCCTGATGACCGCCAGCGCGGCGGCGTTCCTCCTCTGGGGTCAGGGCGAGGCTCAATAAGGCGAAACCATGCAGTCCAGCTCCATGCGACAGCTCTGGGTCCTCATGGCCACGGTCTTCGTGGACATGATCGGATTCCTCCTCGTCACGCCGCTGCTGCCGTTCTACGCCACCCATATGGGGGCACGGCCGCTCGTGGTCACCCTGATCTTCTCGGCGTTCTCCCTGGCGCAGCTCCTCTCGGCGCCGTTCTGGGGGCGCTTCTCCGACCGCTACGGCCGGCGGCCGGCGCTCCTGGTGGGGCTGGCCTCCTCGGCGGTGGCCTTCGCCCTGTTCGGGCTCGCGAGTTCGATCTTCCTGCTCTTCGTCTTCCGCCTGATCCAGGGGGCCGGCGGCGGCACCACCGGGGTCGTGCAGGCCTACGTCAGCGATTCCGTGCCGCCGGAGAAGCGGGCGGAGGCGCTGGGCTGGATCAGCGCCGCCACCAACGCGGGCGTGATGATCGGCCCCGCCCTGGGATCGCTCGCCTTCAAGCACCTCGGTCCCTCATGGCCCGGCTTCCTCGCCGCCCTGCTCTGCACGTTGAACCTCGTATTCGCCTGGAAATGGCTGCCGGAATCCAAGCAGCAGGAAGCCGCGAACGCGCCGGCGCCCAAGCGCCAGCCCCTGGGCAAGTCGGTCCTCCAGGTGCTGAGCGATCCGGGCTCGCCGGTGAGCCTGCTGATCTGGATCTACGCCATCGGCATGCTGGCCTTCATGGGGATGAACGGCGTTCTCGCGCTGTACCTCGGCAAAGTCTACCGTGTGACGGAGGATACGATCGGCTACTTCTACAGCTACATCGGCGCGATCGGGATCGTGATGCGGGCCCTGCTGCTCGGTCCGACGGTCCGGCGCTTCGGCGAGATCGCGGTGACGCGGATGGGCTCGATCTGCCTGGTCCTCGGGCTTGCCCTGATTCCGGTTCCCGCCCTGCTCGACCTCACCAGTCTGGAGCGGTTCGCCCTGCTGGCCGTCGTGGTCCTCCTGGTGCCTGTGGGGACGGCGCTGCTCTTCCCCGCCACCACCGCCCTGGTCTCCCGCCGGGGCGCCAGAGCCGAGATGGGGCAGATCATGGGCGTCCAGCAGGCCTTCGGGTCCTTCGCCCGGGTCGTGGGTCCGAACGCCGCCGGCGCGCTCTATGAGATGAACGTCCGCTACCCCTTCTGGGCTGCGGCGGCGGTCATGCTGGCCACGAGCTTTCTCACCTCCCGGCTGACCGAGGGGGAAGAGGCGAGGGCGGCGGCGGAGCCGGCGGCGGACCGGGCGTAGGGCCTACCCTTCCGGCACCAGCCACTCCCCATTTACGTTGTCGTGGACCAGGCCGTCCACGAAGCGGGCGATCTCGATGAGGACGGCCTCGACGTCGGGCTGGGTGGGGTCGAGCGCGGTCTCCTCGTCCGCCTCCGTCACGTCCAGCCGGGCCGTGCAGCGGCGGAGGAGCTCGATCCAATCCTCCGAGAGGACCCCCTCCGCCTCATCGGCCAGACCGGCCAGCTCCTCGGGCACGAATTCGGGATCGTCCTCGATCTGGATGGTCAGCGGGACCGCCGTGGCCACCCGCACCTGGGGGACCGCCGCCGAAAACCCCTGCCACTCGGTCAGCGCGCACTCGTAGGGAAGGTGGGCGGCGAGGTGATCCCGGAGATCCTCGAGGGTGAAATCTTGTTCCTCCGGATCATAGGGTATGGTCGCGGCGGCGAGCATGGGCGGATCTTCTCACGGAGGCGCCCTTTACTCACCCCCGGGGATCGGGCTAGATTTACCCTTCGCCGGCTCGTCGTCCGGCTTCACCACAAAGCTTCTTCTCGCGGAAAAAGACCATGGGACGCATTTTCGAAACCAGAAAACATACGATGTTCGCCCGCTGGGACCGCATGGCGAAGGCGTTCGCCCGCATCGGCAAGGAGATCACCATCGCCGTCAAGGCGGGCGGCTCCGACCCCGCGAACAACCCGCTCCTGCGGCGGGTGGTGCAGAACGCCCGCGCGGTCAACATGCCGAAGGACAAGGTCGAGGCGGCGATCAAGCGCGCTTCGGGCAAGGACGCCGCGGACTTCCAGGAGATCCTCTACGAGGGCTACGCCCCGCACGGCGTCGCCATCCTGGTGGAGACCGCGACCGACAACCCGACCCGCACCGTCTCCAACATGCGGATGCACTTCAACAAGGGGAACGGCACCCTCGGCACTCCCGGCAGCGTCGGCTTCGGTTTCAAGCGGATGGGCGTCTTCCGCCTCAACCCGGCGGGGATCGACCAGGAGGAGCTCGAGCTGGAGCTGATCGACCACGGCCTGGAGGAGATGGGCGAGAGCACCGGCGAGAAGGGGGAGCCGCAGCTCGTGCTCCGCTGCGGCTTCGCCGACTTCGGCCAGCTCCAGAAAGCCCTGGAGGACCGCGGCATCACCCCCCTCTCCGCCGAGTCGGAGTACATCCCGGTGACGCCGGTGGAGCTGCCGGAAAATCACGCCTCCGAGGTGCTCAGCCTGGTCGACCGGCTGGAGCAGGACGACGACGTCCAGAAGGTGTTCCACAACCTCGCCTGAATTCCTCTCGGAAGGCATCCGGCCTTCCACCTCCAGGTTCATGTTCCCTGGAGTGGCGACATCACAGCAGAAGGACGCGCATTGCGCCGCCCCCACCACCCCAGCCCCGGCAACAGCAGCAACCCCACCACCGCCCCCGCGGCCGACCGGCGCAGCGGCCCGCGGTCGACGAAGAGCCGCACCCGGTGGGTGCCGGCGGGGACCTCGACCCCGATCCGGTAGGCGTTGGCGGTGCGGACCTCGACGGGGCGGCCGTCGATCGTGGCCTGGAAGAGGAGGTTCGCGCGCTGGACGACCAGGAGGGCGCCTCCGGGGCCGGCGGCGGTCTCGATCTCGTAGCTCTCGGGGCCTCGGCGGAGGATGCGCGCCGTGCCGCCTCCCGTGACCTGGGGTCCCGGGATCTTGCCGAAGAGGACGGCGTCGGTGGCGGGATCGAAGCCGGGGTCGGTCAGCCGCTTGTAGTTGGCGGGGATGTCCGGCGCCTGGAAGACCCGGCGGGCCAGGAAGGCCTCGGGGGCGCGGCCGGTCACCTCGAAGACCAGGAGCTCGCGGCCGAAGCTGGGGATGCGGGTGAGGAGGCGCGCGTGCGGCGGCGGATCGAGCGGATGGTTGATCAGCAGCCGGCCCACGCCCCAGGCGGCGAGCATCTGAAACCGCTCCGGGCTCTTGGCGTGCTGGACCTCGGTCTGGGCCCGCCGCGCGAGGTAGGTGTCCAACCCCTCGGGCGAGGTGTTCAGCTCGTAGCGCAGCCCCCAGAGCGGACCGCTGAACGGATAGAGCTCGTAGAAGGACCGGCGCTCCAGCCAGCGGGTGTGGGCCTCGGGGAAGGTCCCCTGGCGGAGGCTGGAGGGGCCGAGGAGATAGTTGTAGTCCGGATGGACCACCAGCGAATCGGCTGGCACCCAGTCGAGGGCCGGCGGCGGCACCAGGTACGGCTCGACCGCGTCCATCGGATAGAGCGGCCGCAGCAGCCAGAGCTGGGCCCCGGCGTGGACGGCGAGCAGCAGCGCCCCGCCGAGGGTCCAGGAGCGGCGGGAGATCCGGAGGGCGATGCCGAGGGCGGCGAGGATCCCCAGCGAGATGAACGACAGGCCGGCCCAGCGCAGGCGCTCGCTGGCGATGAAGGACGCCGGCCGCGGGATGAAGGTGTCGAGCCAGGTCTCCGCCGGCCCCCGCGCGTGGCCGAGGAAGAGCCAGAAGGCCGCGAAGCCCAGGGCCAGGAGCAGGAGGGTCCAGCGGAAGGCCCGGCTCCCCTCGCCGGCCCGCAGCCGCTCGAAGCCGAGGCCGCAGAGCAGGGCCGCGCCGAGGGCCACCGGCAGCCAGAACTTGATCGGGTAGCGGAACGACTTGGCGTGGATCAGGAGCCACGAGGCCACCGGGTTGAACCGGCCGAGCGAGAGGAAGACGCCGAAGCCGATCCCCCCCCAGGCCCAGGCCGCCGGCCGCCTCCGGGGCAGGCCGGAGGCCGCCACCAGCGCCAGGGTGAGAAGCCCGGGGTAGAGGGAGAGGTAGTAGGGGGGGACGCCGGTGAAGAACTTGTCCCCCCAGAAGTAGCCGTTGCCGAGCACGTCCGGCCGGCCGAACAGGAAGGGGATCAGCCACTCGGCGGCCTGATGCGGATCCCAGCTCGAGATGGTGATCGACCGCGGGCTGTAGCCGGCGTAGCCGCGGAGCGAGTAGGGGAAGATCCGCATCAGCTCGACGATCTGGGGAAGCGCGATCAGGGTGCCGCAGAGGACCGCCGCGCCGAGGAGGGCGACCGCGCCGACCCCCGAGCCCGCCGGCCGGTCCCGCCAGGCGAGAGCCACTGCGGCGAGGGAGAGGAGGCCCGCGAGACCGGCCGTCTGCGGATCGCCGCCCAGGAGCAAGAGGGTCCAGAGCAGGGCCACCGCCGGGGCCAGCCAGGGGCGGCGGGCGGGAACGCGGATGAAGTCAAGGCAGGCGGCCACCAGGGCCGGCGCCAGGCTCACCCCCGCGATGAGGTTGTAGAAGTTGAGGTGGGAGAGGAAGAAGCCGGAGACCGTCCAGCAGACCGCCGCCGCCCAGGAGGCCTGGCGGCTCAAGGCCCAGGCGCGGCCCAGCCAGTAGAAGGCGAAGGGCGCGAGCAGCAGGTGGAGCCAGAAGTGGGCGTTGAAGGCCCAGAAGGTGGAGCCCAGGAAGACGAGCAGGTTGTCCGGATAGAACGGCGCGGCGTTGAGGTTCCCCGCCAGCGGCTGCCCCCCGGCCCGGTAGGGGTCGAGGATCGGAAAGTACCCGTGCCGCATCGCCTCGGCCTGCGACCATTTCATGGGGAGGTGCGAGTTGAGCACGTCCCGCAGGATGAGGGTCTCCGTGCCGCGGATCAGCGGCAGCATGGCGGCGAGGAGGAGCAGCAGCAGCGGGCCCAGGTAGAGGAGGCCCACTCGCCAGCGTGAGGGCTGGGACATGGGGGTGGAGATTAGCAAAAAGCCCTTATCGGTCTGATCTGTCAGATCGTTGATCCGACCGATCGGACGGATCCGTCCGATCAGTCGGATGAGGAAAACCGCCTTCCCGGTTCCCCTCTCCCGGTGATGAGGGCCGCCGCCACGCCATCACCAAAGCCCCCAGCAACACCAACCCCGCCACCAACCCCGCCAGCGCCTCCGGTCCGTAGGTGACCTCCACCCACACGCGGTGGCTCCCGGGCGGCACCTCGATCCCGAGGAGGCTCAGATTCACGGGCAGGGTCGGCAGCGGGCGCCCCCCGGCCGTGACCTGATACAGAGGTTGGAAGGCGCGGCGGAGGACCAGGAGGCCGCCATCCCCCCAGACGTCGATCGCGATCCGGTCCGGGGTCTCCTCGCGGATCGACACCCGGGCGCCGGGGTGATGCGCGACCGGCCGGGCGGCGATGACGTCCGCCACCGGATCGGGCGCGCGGCTCACGTACTGGAAGGCCTGGCCGGCGCTCCGGGCGGCGGTGACCGACCGCGGCCACCAGGCGGAGGGCGCGGGATCGCGCACCGCGAAGAGGCGGCTGGTCCCGCCGAACCGGTTCCCCACGGCAAGGAGCTGGAGCCTGGAGGTCGCGGGCGTTTCGGGCAGCACCGCCACCCCGGCCCCAAAGGCCCGCATCCAGTTGGCACGGGCGTCGGCGTCGAGCCGGGGGAGGTGAAGCAGCACGGAGGCCGAGAGCGGCGAGTAGAGGCCGTCGAGGTCCTGGCCGAAGGGGTAGCGCAGGGTATAGAGCGCTCCGGGGGCCGGGCCGAGGTCGAAGGCGGCGGTCTGGACCAGGGCCCGATAGGTGGGCGGGACCGGCGGGCTGGAGGGGCCGCCGGGCACGACCTCGGCTCCCGGCTTCAGCATGCGGAGCCAGGGGGAGGGGGGGAAGTCCGCCACCCGCGCCGTCATCACCAGCCCGGCTAGCGGCAGCAGCGCCAGGAGCTGGGAGGCGGCGAGGCCGGCGGCGCTGCCGCGGCGGGCAGCCACGGAGGCGAGGCCGAGCAGGGCCGCCGCCAGGACCAGCGCCACGATCCAGGACCCCACCCGGGCCGCCGGAGCGTCGGAGACGAATTCGGGATCGACTTTTCCCGCCGCCAGCCAGTCGGCGAGCCGCGATCCGGCGAGGAAGACGAGGACCGCCAGGGTCAGCGCGGCTCCGGCGCCGGCCGCGGCCCCCCGCCAGGCCCGGGGCGACGCCAGCACCCTTTCGAGCCCCCAGCCGGCGAGCAGGGAGACGCTTAGGGCGAGCCAGAAGAGGAGCTTCTCGGGATAGCGGACCAGCCCGTGCGTGAGCACCACCAGGGCATCGCCGCCGAGGGCGCCGGCCCAGGCGAGGGCGAGCCCGGCGGCGGCCAGGAGCCCCCAGGCGCGCGCCCGCCGCGCGCCCAGCAGGGCGAGCCAGAGCGCCACGATCCCGAAGTGGATGGTGAGGATGTAGGGGAGCCCCGGCTGCTCGTCCCACGGCCAGTACCCCCCCTTGCCGAGGTCCCAGGGGTGGCCGAAGGGGAAGGGGACGGCCAGCTCCAGCAGCCGCGCGAGGCCGAGGTGGAAGCGGCCGGCGCCCACCCCCGCGGGCCCCAGGGCGCCGCGCGAGGTGAAGCCGAGGATGCGCGCCGTGGCCACGATCTGCGGCAGGGCGATCAGGAGGCCGGTGATGCCGATCCCGAGCACCGCGATCGCGCCGCGCCGGAATCCCTGCCGCTGCCAAGCGACGAGCAGGAGGGGGACGAGCCCCAGTGCGGCCGTCACCGGCTCCCCCGCCAGCAGGGCCATGCCGCAGGCGATCCCCCCGAGGGCGATTCCCCGCCGGCCGCCGCGCGCCGCGCCCAGGAGCACCAGCGGCCACCAGGCGGAGACGGCGAGGAGGTTGTAGAAGCTCAAGGTCGTCAGAATCCATCCCGATCCGGCATACGTGATGCCGGCCGTCAGCGCCGCCGCCGGCCCCTGCCCCAGGGCGCGGGCCAGGGCGGCCATGCCGAGCGCCGCGAGCAGCCAGTGGAGGGCGTAGTGGAGGTTGAAGGCGCTCCAGAACGGCAGGATCAGGTAGAGCAGGTTCCCCGGATAGAACGGCAGGGCGTTGGGGTTCCCCCGGAACGGCTGCCCCAGCCCCCAGGCCGGATTGAACGCCGGGATGCGCCCCTCCCGCAGCTCGGCCGCCCCGAAGGCCTTCACCGGCAGATGGGTGGTGAAGACGTCGCGGAAGTAGAGCGTCCGCTGCCCCGAAGCGAGGGGGATGGCGGCCCACAGCCAGAGGGCCAGGGCGGCGAGGGCTACCAGGAGGAGGCCGCGGCTTGCCTTTCCGGACGTGTCGTTCAAGCTCTCTCCCTTAGAATACGCCCCGTGATTCGACCTCTCCTGAAATCCCTGCGGCCCGCCCAGTGGGCCAAGAACGTCTTCGTGCTCGCGCCGCTCGTCTTCGGCGGCATGCTGCTCGACTCACGGGTGACCCTGCGCGCCGTCCTGGCCCTGGTCGCCTTCTGCTGCGCCTCGAGCGCGGTCTATCTCATCAACGACATCCGGGACCGCGAGGAGGACCGGCGCCACCCCCTGAAGCGGCTGCGCCCGATCGCCGCCGGCACGCTCGCGGTGCCGGTGGCCGTCCTCGCCGTCGCAGTGCTCGTCGCCGCCGCGGCCCTCCTCTCAGCCCGCCTGGGCCGGCCGTTCGCCCTGGTGCTCGGCACCTATTTCGTCCTCAACGTCCTCTACACCTTGTGGCTCAAGCACATGGTGATCCTGGACGTGATGTCGATCGCCATCAGCTTCGTGCTGCGGGTGGAGGCGGGCTCCACGGCGACGGGGATCGAGGTGTCGCGGTGGCTCTTCCTCTGCACCATCTTCCTGGCCCTCTTCCTCGCCTTCTCCAAGCGCCGGCACGAGATCACCCTGCTGTCCCACGAGGCCTCGGGGCAGCGGCCGGTGCTCGACCACTACAGCCCGGCCTTCCTCGACCAGATGATCAACGTGGTCACCGCCTCCTCGGTCGTCTCCTACGCGCTCTACTGCGTGGCCCCGGAAACGGTGGAGAAGTACCACACCCAGGACCTGGTCTTCACCATCCCGCTCGTCCTCTACGGGATTTTCCGCTACCTCTACCTGATGTACCAGCGCCCGGGGGAGCGCAATCCGACCGAGGTGATCCTGCGCGACGCGCCGTTCCTGATCAATATCGTGCTCTGGGGGCTGGTGGTGGTGTGGATCGTCTATGGCCGCGAGGCGGGGTTGAAGTAGGATTCGCGTCGCCGTGACTGAAAAGCTGCCTTCCTCCGCTCGCGTTCCAGAGCCCGCGCAAGTCGCGGTGGTGATCCCTTGCCACAACGAGGAGCTCACCGTGACCAAGGTGGTCTCGGATTTCCGGGCCGCCCTGCCGGACGCCCAGATCGTGGTGGTGGACAACGCCTCGCGCGACCATACGGCCGAGCGGGCGCGGGAGGCGGGGGCGGAGGTGATCCGTGAGCCGCGTCCCGGCAAGGGGTTCGCCCTCCTCTCGGGATTCCGCTACGCGCGGGCGGCCGGCGCCGTCTACCTGGTGATGGTCGACGGGGACGACACCTATCCGGCCGACGACGCACCGAAGCTGATCGCCGCGGCCGACGCGGGAGCGGAGATGGTGATCGGCACCCGGCTCGCCACCTACGACGAGGGGGCCTTCCGCGCCGGCCACTCGTTCGGCAACTGGCTGTTCATCTTCCTGGTGCGCGTGCTGTTCGGGGTGAGGACGCGCGACCTCTTCTCCGGCTACCGCGTGATCACCCGGCGCTTCCTGGAGGCCACGCCGCTCATCGCCCAGGGGTTCGAGGTGGAGGCCGAGCTGTCGCTCCAGGCCTCGGTGCAGCGCTTTCCGGTGGCCGAGGTGCCCGTGCGCTACCGCGCCCGCCCCAAGGAGAACCCGAGCAAGCTCCACACCTACCGGGACGGCTACCGCATCCTGCTCGCCATCCTCACCTTCTTCCGCGACTACAAGCCGATGACCTGCTTTGGCCTGCTGGCGCTCTTCTTCCTCGTCCTGTCGCTCCTGGGGGGCGGGGTCGTGATCGCCGAGTTCGTGACGACCGGCCTGGTGCCGCGCCTGCCGCTGGCGGTGCTCTCGGCCGCCCTCTTCCTCCTCGCCGCCCTCTCCTTCGCCTGCGGCGTGCTGCTGTCGACGATCAACCGCCGCTCCGCCGAGATCGCGGCGCTTATCCCTTGGAAATAGTCCGTGGAAGTAGCTTGAAGATCCTCATCGTCTACGAGACGGTCTATCCGGACTTCATGGGCGGCGTCGAGAGCCGCAACCACGAGCTGGCGGCGGCGCTCCGCCGGCGGGGTCACGAGGTCACGCTCGCCGGGTTCCGCAAGCCGCCCGCGGCGCCGGACGGCCCCGGGGTGCGGTCGCTGGGCGTGCTCGACGGTCTCTACAACGCCGCGGGCCAGCGCAGCACGCGAGGTGCCATCCGATTCGCGCTGACCGTGCCGCGGATCGACGTGCGCGGCTTCGACGTGGTCGAGACGGCCAACATGCCCTACGTCCACATCTTCCCCCTGGCCCTGAAGTGCGCGCTGGCCGGCAAGCCGCTCTTGGTGAGCTGGTACGAGTACTGGGGGGACTACTGGCGGGGGTACGTCGGCCGGCTCAAGGCTCCCGTCTACAAGGCGATCGAGTGGTGCACGGGGCAGATGGGCACGGCGGTGACCGCCTCCAGCCGCCTCACCCAGGAGCGGCTCGCCGCCAAGCGCCGGCGCGGTGGAGTCGAGCTCGTCCCCTGCGGCATCCACGTGGCCGACGTGAAGCGGGCCGCCGGGCCGGAGGAGAATCACCACGGAGAAGGGCCGCCGCTGATCTACGCCGGCCGCCTGCTGCGCGAGAAGCGGATCGACCTCCTCCTGCGCGCCGTGGCCCTCCTGGCCCCCAGGCACCCCGGCACCCTGCTGACCCTCTTCGGCAACGGCCCCTACCGGGAGGCCCTGGTCAAGCTGGCGGACGAGCTCGGGATCGCCGACCGCGTCGACTTCCGCGGCCACGTGGAGACCAGCGAGGAGGTCTGGCGCCACCTGGGCCGGGCGCGGATCGCCGTCCAGCCCTCGGAGCGGGAGGGGTTCGGCCTCTTCCCCCTGGAGGCGATGGCGGCCGGGCTGCCGGTGGTCTACTGCGAGTCCCCCGAGAGCGCCGTCCCCGAGCTGGTGCGCGACGGCGTCGAGGGGGTCTGCGCCGCCCCCGATCCCGCCGCCCTGGCCGCGGCCCTCGACCGGCTGCTCACCGACGAAGCGGAATGGAGCCGCCTGCGCGCCAACGCCCTGGAGCGGGCGGCCGGGTACGACTGGGACGAGGTGGCGCGGCGGATCGAGGAGACGTGCGCGCGGCTGGTTACGACGCGCCCCGCCCCGACAGCACCACCGGGACCGTCTTCAGCAGGATCTTGAGGTCGAGCATCGGCGTCCAGGAGTCGATGTACTCGAGGTCGAGCTGCATCCAGCGATCGAAATCGACGTCGTTCCTGCCGCTGATCTGCCAGAGGCAGGTGAGGCCCGGCTTCATGGCGAGGCGGCGGCGCTGCCAGCGCTGGTACTGGGCCACCTCCTCGGGGATCGGCGGCCGCGGGCCGACCAGGCTCATGTCCCCCCGCAGCACGTTCCAGAGCTGCGGCAGCTCGTCGAGGCTGAAGCGGCGGAGGAGCCTCCCCAGCGTCGTCACCCGCGGATCGCTCTTCAGCTTGAAGACCGGGCCGTTCATCTCGTTGAGATGCATCAGCTCGCGGCGGCGCTCCTCGGCGTCCGCCACCATCGTGCGGAACTTGTAGAGGGTGAAGGAGCGGCCGTTCAGCCCGCAGCGGGTCTGCCGGAAGAGGACGTTGCCCCCCTGGGTGAGCTTGATCATCAGCGCGATCGTCCCCGCGATCGGCAGCCCGATGAGGAGGAGGAACGAGGCGAGCGCCACGTCCAGCGCCCGCTTGGCCATGAGCTGGAGCTGGCTGGTGGGAGTGGTGGCGAAGGAGAGGAGCGGCACGCCGTCCAGGTCCTCCAGCTCCACGCGCGCCCGGGTATGGGGGAAGAGGTCCATGGCGAAGCGGGTGCGGATCCCCTGCTCCTGGAGGCTCAGGAAGAGGTCCTCCAGCCGGTCCAGCTCGCGGCGGTGGACGGCGAAGATGACGTCGTCCACCACGTGGCTCTCGACGATCCGCGGGATGTCCTCGATCTCGCCGAGGATCGCGTAGCGGGAGGGCCAGGACTCCTCCCACGCGTGCCCGTTGCGGATGAAGCCGAGGATGCGGTACCCCCAGAAGCGGTGGCCGTGGATCGAGTCCGCGATCCGCAGCGCCGCGTCGTTGGTGCCCACGATCAGCACCGTCCGGTAGTTGAAGCCGTGCGAGCGGACGTAGCGCGAGGTCAGCCGCAGCCCCAGCTTCTCGGTGAGCAGGAAGAGGCAGGAGAAGCCCGCGAAGAGCAGCGACCAGAAGCGGCTGATGCGGTCGGCCCCCAGCAGGCTCTCGTCCCACCGGCTCAGGTAGAGGGCCAGGGTGAAGAGGATGGCGCCGCTCACGCAGACGCGGATGATCGCCCACGCCTCGTCGAGCAGCGGGACGGTGCGGTGCGAGCGGTAGCGCCCCGAGCTGAGGAGCAGGCCGCCCCAGATCACCAGGGCCAGCGGCAGCAGCGGCAGGTAGTCGGCCAGGGAGTGGAGGCGGCTGGGGAAGGTCCCCGGCGCCATGCGCGGCAGCACGACGTCCCGCAGCCCATAGGCACAGAGGAAGGCGGCCGAGACGAGCAGCAGATCGAGAGTGAAGATCGCGACCGCGAGAATTCGAGCTCGTTCTTTGAGCATGGATTCTATCGAGAGAGCACCGACCGACTCATAACCAAGTATCTATTCTAACGTGTGAGCGGGTACTTTCGTCTATGCCTCCCCAGCATAGCTCTCCGGAGGCCGTCCTGCCAACCGCCGGAGCAGGCCGGCGTACTGGTCGGCCACCCGCTCCCAGGAGAAGAGGCGGGCCGCCCGCTCGGCGGCCGCCCTCCCCAGAGCCCGCGCCTCCTCCGGATGGTCCCGTACCCAGTCCATCCGTTCGGCCAAGGTCCCGGGCTCCTCGGCCCGGAACCAGATCCCCACCTCGGCCGCCACCTCGCGGTTCTCCGGCGTGTCGTTCACTAAAATGCAATTTCCGTACCCCATCGCCTCGACCAGGGCCGGGTGGGTCCCGCCCACTTCGGTGGCGTGGACGTAGGCGAGGGCGTGCGACAGCAGCTCGCGGTACCCCTCGCCGTAGATCGCCCCCGGAAAGAGAATGCGCGAATCGGCGCCGCGGCTGAAGCCGGCGATGAATTTCCCCGCGTAGGGCGCCCCGCCCACCATCACCAGCGGCAGATCGCCACCCACGCGCCGGTACGCCTGGGCAACCCGGTGGGGGTTGTTCTCCGGCTCGAAACGGCTGACGTAGAGAAAATATTGCCTGGGGGCGATACCCAGTCTTTCAAGAACGCCGGTCTCGGCCGGCGGCCGGGGGTCGACGCCGTAGGCGATCGGCACCGACTCCGCGCCGTAGCGCTCCAGGTAGTGGCGGCGGATCACCTCGGCGTCGGTGACCAGGGCGTCCGGCACCACGCAGGCCAGCCGCTCGGAAAAGGCATAGACCGCGCGGCCGAAGGCCCCCCACTTGGCCCGCCGCTTCTCGATGCCGTCGACGTTGAGCGCCGCCGGGATCCCCCCCACCCTCAAGAGGGGCACGAACAGGGCGTTGGCCGAGTTCACCACCAGGGCGGCGTCATAGCCGGCCGACGCGGCGTGGAGGCAGGAGAGGAAGGTGTGGACCGGCGTGTCCAGGTACTTGGTGCGGATCGTGGGCAGCACCACCAGGTCGGCCCCCCGCCAGCTCTTCAGGTCCCGCGGCGTCGAATGCGACCGGCAGTAGACGGTCACCTTGAAGCCGCGGGCGACCAGGCGCACGGCGAGCTCCTCCATCAGCGTCTCGTAGCCGCCGTACCGCCCCGGGATGCCCCGGCTGCCGAGGAGGGCGACGGAGAGGGGCTTCAAAGGGGCTCCCCCTGGACAGAAAACCACCGGTCGATCGCCTCCGGCGGCACCGTCCGTCGCCCCTGGATGATCCGGCGTCTCCGGAAGATCTCCCGGCGGTTCTTCCACAGCCACCCGTAGGCGCCGAGGGAGGAGCGCTCCCGCAGCAGCACCCAGCCGAGCGCCGCCACATCCCGGACCAAGGCCGGGACAAAGGTGCGGAGGAGGTTCCCCCCCGTCTGGTGATAGATCCGCAGCAGATAGCGGTTCTTGAGGGAGTGGAGGTTGACCGCCGCCGGCATGGCGGACCGCCGCTCCGGCAGGTTGAACCGGCGGTGCTCGCAGAGGGCCGCCGGCTCGTAGGCCACCTCCCAGCCGCGCTCGCGCAGGCGGAAGCAGAGCTCGGCGTCCTCGCGGAAGGAATGGAAGCGGGAGTCGAAGACCTCCCCCTCCACCGCCGCGTCGTCGAGCGCCTCGCGGCGGAAGAGCGAGGCGGCGCCGGTGGCTCCGAAGACCCGCTCCGGCAGGGACCATTGCCCCCGGTCCACCTCCCCCGAGCCGCGGTCGAGATGGCGCCAGTTGCGGGTGAGGAGCATGCCGCAGGCGTCGATCCGCCTCGGCTCGGAGGGCCGGATCAGCCGGCCGGTGACCGCGCCGATCCTCACGTCCGGATGCATACGGACGCAGTCGAGCAGCCGGGCCACGTACTCCGGCCCGGGGCGGGCGTCGGCGTTCAGGCTCAGCACCCAGGGGGCGCGGGTGCGGGCCAGGGCGGCGTTCATCCCGCCGGCGAAGCCCAGGTTCTCGCTCAAGCCCACCGCCTGGAAAGGAATCCCTTCCGGAGCGTGCGCCCGCGCCGTCTCCAGGCTGCCGTCGCGGCTGGCGCAGTCGACCACCACGATCTCCAGGGGCCGGTGATCCAGGGCGGCGATCGATTCGAGGCACCCCGGCAGGTCGGCCGCCGAGTCGTGGGTCACGATGCAGACCGCCACGGCCTGGCTCCCTTCGCTCAAGGGACCGCCTCCGCGAGCCGGCGCGGCCGGGTCCAGCCCGAGAGGGCGCCCGCGAAAAGGTCGAGGAGCCCGGCCAGCGCCTCCCGCCGCGAGGAGGCCCGGCTGGGACGGCGGAAGGGGAGGGCCAGCAGGCGCAGGGCGATCCCGGGGATCAGCGCCGCCCGCGCCGCCAGCGCCCAGCCGCGGCCGTGGTGCTTGGCGAGGTAGCGGGTCAGGTTCCGGTAGTAGATGAAGAGGAAGGGGCCGTATCCCAGGCGCGGCACCGTGCTCCCCAGACGGTGCCGGAAGCGGGCCGCCGGCCAGTAGCGGATCGCGAGCCCCGCTTCCTGGAGCCGCCTGGCGAGGTCCACGTCCTCGAACCAGGCGGGGTGGAACCCCGGATCGAATCCGCCCACCGCCGCCAGCGCCTCCCGCCGGAGCGCCAGCGCCGCCGCCGCCGGCTGCTCGACCGGGGCTCCGGCCGGCGGCTCGGGCTCCTTTCCCCAAGCGCCTGGCACCGGTAAAGCGTGCGCCAGGAGCTCCCAGGCGGAGGGGATCTTTCGGAGCTGCCAGGCCGCCTGCGGCTCCCCCGCCGGCCCAAGGAGCTTGGGCGCCAGTCCCGCCGCGTCCGGATTCGCCGCGAGCCCTTCCAGCAGCCGGTCGAGCGCCCCCGCCTCGGGGACCACGTCCGGGTTCAGGATCAGCACGATCTCACCCTTCGACTCGGCGATCCCCAGATTGGCGCCCCCCGCGAAGCCGAGGTTCCGCCCCGGCCGCAGCACCCGCACCCCCTCCGGCAGCGGCGCCGAGGAGCCGTTGTCCACCACCAGGAGCTCGAAGCGCGGATCGCGCGGCCAGGCCGCAGCCAGCTCGGCGAGGAGGTCCTCGTTGCGCCAGTGGACCACGACGCCGGTGAGCCGGGGGGGTGCGTTCACGGGGAGAGGTTATCTTGGATCGCCGCCGCGCAGGGCCCGCCGCCAGCCGGAGACGATCCCCGCGGCCAGCTCCGTGTCCCTCCGCAGCAGGGCCCGCCCGAGATCGACACTGTCCCGGACGGCCAGGAGAGGGACACGGGGCCAGAAGCCGCCGCCGAGATAGCGCTTCACCACCACCCAGCGGTTGCCGTAGACCAGCATCCAACGCTGGCGGCTCATGGTGCGTCCGGTGAGCGAGCCGGCATGGAGGGCCCGCGCCGCCGGCACCAGCAGCGCCCGCCAGCCGGCGGCGCGCAGGCGGCAGGCGAGGTCCACGTCCTCGTAATAGAAGCCGAGCCGGTTGTCGAACACCTCGCCGTCCGGCGCCACCTCGCGCAGGGCCTCCCGGCGATAGACCGCCGCCGTGGCCGAGACCCCGAAGACCTCGCTCACCGCGCCCTCCGGACCCGGCGCCGGCTCGCCGTGGCCCACCTGCACCGCCTGCCACCAGCGGTTCCAGGCGATGCCGCAGCCGTCCGCGAGGTCCGGATGGTCGAGCACCAGGTTCACCCCCTGCGCCGATCCCGCCCGGGGGTCCGCCGCGAGCGCCGCGAGCAGCCGCTCCGCCCAGCCGGGCTCCACGAGCAGGTCGTCGTTGACGGGCGCCACGAGATCCCCCGTGGCCGCGGAGAGCCCGAGGTTGTTCCCCGCCGCGAAGCCGAGGTTGCGCCCGGGGCGGAGGACCTGGTCCGCGAGCCCCGCGGGGACGTCGATCGAAACCCCCTGATCGACGACGACGATCTCCACCCCCTCCCGCCGCAGCGCCTCCAGGCAGGGGACGAAGAGAGGGCTCCGGCCCATTGTGAGGACGACGGCGGAGAGGGTCATTGCCACTCCATCTCCACCCGATCCAGGATCGCCCCGTTCAGCTCCCCTGGCGGCGCGGTCCCGAGCGCGGCCAGCACCAGCGGCTGGCCGGCCCGCCAGTCGACGGGACCCACCTCGACCGTCTCCCAGACGCGGGAGCGGCCGGGGGTCCAGGAGGCGAGGAGGCGGTCCCCTTCCTTGATCTCCAGGGTGAAGGGGACCGGCTGATTGCGGATGAATTCCGCGGCGAGACGCAGCCTCACCCGGCGCCCTCCCGGCTCGACGGGCGCCTCCAGACGCTCGCCCACGCGCAGCACCCAGCCGCCCCGGTAGCGCGTCCGCTCGATCACCCAGCGGTCGGGGTGGAGATGCCCGCCGCTCTTGCGCACCTGCGGGTCCTCCAGCTCGATCACGCGGGTCGGCACGCGGGCCGCCGCCGCGGGGAGGAGAGCCGCGGCGCCCAGCGCCAGGGCGACCCCCGCCAGCGCCGCCGACCCCGCCGGCCGCTTCCGGCCCGGCACCCACCAGAGCAGCGAGATCAGGGGGAACGCCGCCACGGGCCAAGCCCAGGTGGCGGCGCGGGGGCGGGTCGAGCTGGGGAAGAAACGGGCGATGTCCAGCCCCAGCCGGCCGCTCAGCGCGTCGAGGGCGTAGGAGCGGCCGTCCGCGAAGTTGTAGGTCCACCCCGGCACCGCCAGCCAGACCAGCGTCAGCACCAGGGTGAGCGCGCCGAGCCCGCCGAGCAGCGCCTGGGCTCCCGCCCGCTCCCGCGCCCCCGCCAGCAGCGGCACCAGGCCGACCGCCAGCAGGGGGAGGATGATCAGGGCGTAACGGAACGGCGGCGACCAGCCGCCATACCACTCGAGGCGGGGGACCACGACCACCAGGTACGGCAGGCTCAGCGCCGCGATGTGGAGCAGCAGCGGGCTGCGCCGCGCGAGCAGCAGCAGCACCGCCGGCAGCAGGATCAGCCAGACGGGCGCGCAGCCGAAAAGGCCGAACGCCGCGTCGAAGAAGATCCCCGAGAACCCCTTGAGGTAGGAGGCCGGCCCATAGTGGTGGGGGTCGACCTCCTCCCAGGTGTGGATCTTCAGCGGGTTCGAGTAGACGATCTGGTTGTAGAGGAGCATCCCCGCCGCCACCCCCACGAGCAGCCCGGCGAGGATCAGCAGCGGCCGGCGCGGGCGGCCGGCGTGCCACCACCCCAGCGCGAGCAGGGGGCCGGCGACCAGGACGAAGCGGATCTTCAGCAGCGGCAGCAGCAGCACGGGCAGCCCCAGCCCCAGCCACTCCTTGAGCCCCCAGGCCCGGCCGTCCTGCTCCGGCCGGTCGTCGATCCAGAAGATCCGGTCGAGCGCCAGCAGGGTGAGCAGGGCGCCCGGCACCTCCACCCAGACCTGATAGGAGTAGAGGAGGAGCGGCGGCGTGAAGGCGGCCAGCGCCCAGGCGGCCAGCGCCTCGCCGGGACGGTCCGGGAAGTAGTGGCGGGCCAGCCGCAGGGTCAGCCAGGCCAGGGCGGCGGTCATCGCCGCCATCATGGCGAGCGCCCCCATCAGCCCGGCCAGGCGGTAGGCGGGCGCCAGCGCCATCGGCAGCAGCTCGTTGTGGCGCGAGTAGCGCTCGCCGCGCGGCCCCACCGGGTCCCCAGGCTGCGGCTCGATCGGGCGCGCCATGAAGTGGCGCCAATCCCCCTGGGCGTAGTTGTTCGTCAGGTCGGCGTCGAGATCGTAGGCCAGGCTGTGCGTCACCAGCAGGTTGAACGGCTCGTCGCCGTCTGGCTGGCGGTGCCGGGTCGACCAGGGGAGGATGGCGAGGTAGGCCAACAGCGGCAGCAGGAAGAAGAAGACCGAAGGGCGCCGCGGCAGCCGCTCCCCCAGCAGCGGCCGGAGCGCCACCGCTTGGCGTGCCACCCGGCAGCCGAGGACGAGCGCCAGGCCGGCGGCGAGCCCCTCGTCCATGCCGGCCAGCGAGAGATGGGAGCGGGCGAGGATCAGGACCATCAAGGCCCCGAGGGCGCCCAGCTCCCCGGCCGTGGCCCCGGCGCCGAGCCCGCGGGCGCCGAGACGGGTGCTCCAGCGGTGGATCTCCCGCAGGGCCCCCAGGATCACCGGCAGGAGGACGAGGGTGCCGCGGAAGGGGTCGTCCGCCGGCAGGGGGAGCAGCCGGGAGAGGAGAGCCGAGCCCACGAGACAGGACGCCAGGACCGCCGCGGTCCCGACGATTCTGTCTCTCCTCCAGATCAACGGCGGATCTCCAACTGATAGACGGCGACCGCGAGGTCCGGCGGCACGCCCGGGGCCCGCTCGATGCGCAGGGACGAGGCGCTCTCCGGCCGCTCCAGGGTCCACCGGGAGCGGTAGCGCTGGCCCATGAAGCCCCCCGCCACCCAGGAGACCCAGGGCCCGGGCGCCTTCACGCCGGCGCGGGCCACGTCCGGCCGCCGCGCCGCCCACTCCCCCGTCCCCTCCCCCGCGCGCAGCACCCAGTTGGCCTCCGGGCGGCCGGAGCTTCGCAGGCGGACGATCGCCACCGGCGTCCCCGGGGCCAGACCCGCGCCGTTCGAGAGGCTGGACTCGACGACCACGCTGCCGATCGAGCGCCGTCCCGAGACCGGAGCCTCCCAGACCGGATGCCCGGCGTCGAGCACCACCGGGACCTCCGGCGCGAGCAGCGCCGTGCCGAAATCGGGGAGCCCCACCAGCAGCCCCAGGGCGAGGCAGGCCGCCGCCAGCCCGGCCAGCCGGGCGGACCGCAGCGGCTCCCCCCAGCCCCATCCCATCCAGACCCCCAGCCCGATCAGCCCCAGCGCCACGCAGACCACCGCCGCCGCCAGCACCGGCCCGGGGGCGAGGCCGAGCAGGGAGAGATAGGTGGGCATGGGCTCGGACCGCAGCCAGGGGTATCCGGCCAGCAGCGCCGTGCCGGCCGCCATCGCGCCCGTCCACACCCCCTGGGGGATGAAGAAGGCGGCGTCGCGCCGGAGCGAGAGGGCCGCCAGCGCCATGGGGGCCGCGAGCGTGGCGGCGCCCGGGATGGGCGGCACCACCCCGGCCAGCAGCACCGCCGCGAGCACGGCGGCGATCCGCTCCCGGTCCGGAAGGATCGCGGCCGGCACCAGCAGGAACAGCCAGGCCGCCTGGCGGGCGATCCCGGGCACCGGCTCATGGAAATACCAGGCCGTCCCGACCCCCACGGCCACGGCGAGCCCCAGGGCGATCCGGGGGCGCCAGAGCGCCAGCCCGCACACCGCCGCCACCGCTCCCGGGGCGGGGGCCCAGGCGATCGGCGCCAGCAGGGCGATCCAGGCCGCCGCCTTCAAAGCCGGGCCGGCGTCCTCCCAGCCCAGGAGGCTCCCGGCCGCCAGCGCGGCCAGCCCCACTGTCGAGGCCACGTTGAAGCCGGGGGCCAGCACCGCCGCCGCCCCGCCGGCGATCAGCGCCAGGGCTATCCCATGCCGCCGCGCCAGGACCGACATCGCGAATCCGGCCACCACCGGCAGCACGATCAGGGCGACGATCAGACGGAAGAGGGGGGGCGGCGCGAAGAGGAGATCCCCCCGCAGCAGGACCTGGGCGGCGAGGGCGAGGGGGATGAAAAAGCTCAGGCCCCCTCCCCCCGAACCCTCACCCCCCGGCCCCCTCTCCCGTCCCCTCCCCCCTCCCTCCCCGGGCGAGGGGGAGAGAACAGCCGAAGAAGAAAACAGCGCGCGGGCGGCAACCACGGCCAGTACCGCGACGAGCAGCGCCATCATCGCCGCGCCCCGGCCCGGTCCGGGCGGCAGGGCCCAGACCACGGACGCGGCGAGGGCCGATCCGATCCCCACCTCCCAGGCGGGCCAGGGGGCGAGGAACCCGGCCGGCAGCAGCGCTGCCACCGCCAGCACCGCGAGGTAAGCGCTCTCCGCCGCGCCGGCCGGATCGGCCTCGCGCGCCGCGAACGAGGCCATCGCCGCCAGCGCGGCCAGAGGGGCCAGGATTCTGAGGATCTCGCTCCGAGGCGAGGATGGAACGGTCTTTTCGTTCATGCGGACCCAAGGGCGGTCAAAACAGGCTTCGCCGGGAACGGCTGGCCGGATGTTATCGCTGACTCGCTGCTATTCCTACGGAGGAGAGGGGTGGAGCGTTGGGGAGGCTGCGGTAGACTTCCCCCCGCCATGCTTTCCCGAGACCTCCTACGCGACGATCCCGAGACGGTCCGCCAGGGCCTGCTCAACCGCAATAGCAGCCCGGCGCAGCTCGACGCCTGGCTGATGCTCGACGCCGAACGGCGCGCCGCCCTGGTCGAGGTCGAAGACCTCAAGCGGCGGCGCAACGAGGCCAGCCGCGCCATCGGCGAGGTCAAGAAGCGGGGCGGCGACGCCGCAGCCGAGATCGCCGCCGTGGGCCAGCTCAAAGGCCGCATCGAGGAGCTCGAAGGGCGCCTGCAGACGATCGACCCCGAGCTGCTCGCCATCGAGCACGGCCTGCCCAACCTGCCGGACGGCAGCGTCCCGGTGGGCAAGGACGAGACCGCCAACCGCGTCGAGCGCACCGTGGGCACCCCGCGCGCCTTCGACTTTCCACCCAAGTCCCACTGGGACCTCGGGCCGGCACTCGGCATCCTCGACTTCGAGCGTGGCGCCAAGCTCACCGGCGCCCGCTTCACCGTCTATTTCGGGGCGGGCGCCCTGCTCGAGCGGGCGCTGATCAACTTCATGCTCGACCTCCACACCCGCGAGCACGGCTACACGGAGGTCCTGCCGCCGTTCATCGTCAACGCCGACACCCTGTTCGGCACCGGGCAGCTCCCCAAGTTCGAGGCTGACCTCTTCCACCTGGAGGGGTACCCCTACTACCTGATCCCCACCGCCGAGGTGCCGGTCACCAACATCTACCGCGACGAGACGCTGGACGAATCGCGCCTGCCCGTGCGCTTCACCGCCTACACCCCCTGCTTCCGCAGCGAGGCCGGCTCCTACGGCAAGGACGTCCGCGGGCTGATCCGCCAGCACCAGTTCAACAAGGTCGAGCTGGTGCAGCTCACCACGCCCGAGACGAGCTTCCAGGCCCTGGAGGAGCTCACCGGCCACGCCGAGCGGGTGCTGCAGCTCCTGGAGCTCCCCTACCGGGTGATGACCCTCTCGACCGGCGACATGGGCTTCGGCGCGGCCAAGACCTACGACCTGGAAGTCTGGCTCCCCGGGCAGCAGACCTACCGGGAGATCTCCTCCTGCAGCAACTGCGTGGACTTCCAGGCCCGGCGCGCCAACATCCGCTACCGCCCCGAGGGGGGGAGCAAGACCCGCCTCGTCCACACCCTGAACGGCTCGGGGCTGGCGGTGGGCCGCACGCTGATCGCCATCCTGGAGAACTACCAGCAGGCGGACGGCTCGGTGGTGATCCCCGAGCCCCTGCGCCGCTGGACCGGGGGGCTGGAGAGGATTGTTGCGCGAGAATAACGCCGCCGAAGTAAGCTGTTGAAAGCCTCACGGAGGGGTGGCTGAGCGGTCTAAAGCAGCGGTCTTGAAAACCGCCGGTCGTTCACGCGGCCCGTGGGTTCGAATCCCACCCCCTCCGCCATTTTCGCCGACAACGCGACGCGAGGTGGATGATGACCCTTGACCCATCCTCTCTGGACCCAACCGCAAAGGCGGACATCGAAGAGTTGCGCCGTCTCTCCGGACAAGGGGATTCTCAAGGCTGGAAATTCAACCGGGATGAGATTCACTCCCGCGGGTCCAGCGAACCCCCTGCCCCTCCACCAGCGGCACCGCCGACCCGAGACGCTGGAGCCAGATCCGCAAAACGCCATAGATCGCCGCGGGGCACAGCGCGAACGCCACGAGCTGATAGAGATAGAACGGATAGGCGTTGAGGCCGAAGAGCCGGCGGTCCAGGTCCAGGGAGAAAAAGAGCAGTGGCGTCAGGACCTTGGCTTCGAGCCGCCGGTATTCCGAGCTATCGAAGAAATACCACCATGGACGGCCGGTGATCAGGTGGCGGAAATGATAGAAATCATCGTACGTCCACCAGAGCCGGAGAATCGGGTCATAGAGCAGCCAGGCTGCAGCGGTGAGAGCGAGGGCGATGACCGCGTCAGCCCAGCGGGGCTTGAAAAAATTTTGCGAAAGCATCAGGCAACCTCAGTCGCCGATGATCTCGTCTAAACCTTCAAGTATGTGGGCAAGCTCCTCAGGAGAAATACGGCCGAGACGGGCTCCGAGGCGCTCCGTCGAGAGAGTACGAATCTGGCTGATTTTGACCCAGGATGGCCTGGGAAGTTGAACGGACCGGATCTCGAAGCTCAAAGGGAATCCGGCCGAAGGCTCCTGGCTTGTCATGGCCAGGGCAATCACGGTTTCGGAGCGCTCATTGAAGATGTCCTGGCTGAGAATAAGAACAGGCCTCCGGCCCGCCTGTTCTCGGCCACGGACAGGATCAAGGTCCGCCCATAAGACGTCGCCCCTCAGTATTCGGGCCACTCGACCTCACCTACGAACCACTCCTCGGCCGCCGCTCGCTCCTCCTCGGGCTTGAGCTTGGCACATTCGCGAGCCAGACGGACGCGGCGGAGCCGCTGAAGCTTTTCGGCGACAGCGTCCTGGATGAGCTTGCTCCGGCTGGGGAAGACGCCCCTATTCACGAGTTGGTCGACCTCTCTCAGAGCCTCCGGATCGAGGGATATTGCAACCTTGGCGCTACTCATGACCAGCATGGTATCACCAACAGTCATACCGCGCAACTCTGAGGGCGCTAGTCAGCCGGTGCTGGGGTATCCCACCCGAGCCCTCATCAATCGGCCGATCCCGCCGCCGACTCGCAGACCGTCCGAGCGGCCGCTGAAATATCGCATATTGATCTCCTCCGTTCCCAGATCCTCGAAGGATACGAACCCCATCCGCCGCAGCTCCGACTCGAGCTCGGCGGGATCGAAGAACGTCTGAAACGGCTCGCCGCTCGCGGCCACCCGCGCGGCCAGCGCCTCGAGGGCCTGCCGCCGGACGGGGTCCAACGACTCGGGAGGGAGAGCATAGTCGAAGACGATCTCGCTCTCCGGAGGCAGGGAGGCGACGAACCGGAGGGTCTCCAGCGCGGCGCTCCGCGTCAGGTAGGGGACGACGCCGAGCCAGGAGAAGAAGGCCTTCTGATCGGTCTGGAAACCCGCCCGGGCGAGCCCCTCGGCCAGCGTCTGGCGCTCGAAATCGACCGGAGCGAACGTCATCGATTCCGGGACGGCGATCCCCGCCGCCTCCAGCCGGTGCCGCTTCCACCCTTGCGTCGCCGGGTGATCGACCTCGAAGACGCGCAACCCGGAAAAGGGATTCCGGTAGGCCAAGGTGTCGAGGCCTGCCCCCAGGACCACGTACTGCCGGGTCCCATCCTCGAAGGCCGCCGCCAAACCATCCTCCGCATACCGGCTCCGCACCGCCATGAAGGCCCGCATCGCCCGGGAAACCCGTTCCTGGTTCTTGTCGTCGGACCTCAGCTCTCCGGCGTCGGCTCCCACAATCGCCAGGGCGAGAGGGTCCTCGAAGACCCTGGGATCGTCCAGGACCTGATGAGCGGCCCGCCGCAAGGCGACCCGGAAGGCGGTTTTGCTCGGACGATCGTCGTGCATGGCTTCCCGAGCGGAATCCTACTTCCGGACAGGGCTTTGGTTGAGAGCGCGATCTCCACGCCTGGACCGACGGCGCGGGAGCACGCCAGGCGCTTCCTGGAAGCGCGCGGGCTCGGAGAGGGAAGCTGCCTTCCCCTCGAGGGGAAGGTGAGGACCCTCTTTGGGGCGCTGACGACGTTCGAGGGGGAAGGTACCGTCCCTCCCGGGGATCGTGAGGACCCTCTTTGGGGAAGGTACCGTCCCCCGAGCTTCCCGGCTCCGTCCCCGAGGGGGAAGGTACCGTCCCTCCCGAAAATCGCGTGGACCCTCTCGAGGGAAGGTTCCGTCCCCGAAGGGGAAGCTGCCTTCCCTCGCGGGGATGCAACCCTCCCAAAGAGGGCGCATATAAAAAATTTGAGGGCCCATATAAGCACCTTGTTCGTCAACGCGGGTACCGTGAGGGCGCGGCCGGGTCCGGAGAGGGTCCAAACGGCGAAGGAATCCGTCCAAGCAGACCCCTCATTCGTCCACTCGCGCACCTCGGGGACGGAGCCGCGCACCTCTTCCGTCCTTCCGCGCACTTTGAGGGTCCTCGCGATCCCCGGCTCGCTCTCCCCTGGGTACCAGGTGCCAGGAAGGAGAATTATCTAAGCGCCTGGCACCGCCACGGCACCGCCACGGAGGGGAGGGATCGTCCGCCTTGGCAAGCAAAGACCGCCCCCGCGAGAGGACGGTTTTCTCCAGGGGGATTGGACCTCAAGGGCAGAGGAGAAGAGGACTTACCCGCGTCGCACCATCTCGCGATCGGCCCGGCATTTGCTTTGCATCTGCGGAAATTCACAGCAAGCTGTTTCGCTATCTCTGGACTGTTCGTCAGAGTGGACGGAACACCGAAACAGCAGAACGACTCGCGAAGGAGCTCTCCATGCTGAATCACCTGTCTTCGGCCGTCCGACGCAATTTCTCTCTTCCGCACCTCTGGCTCCTGTCCCTCTTACTGGCCGCTCCCGCCTTCTCCCAGGATCGGGACCTCAACCAGATCGTGTCGGTCACGATCGAGGACGGGCAGCCGACCAACGTGAAGACCGAGGCGATCCCGCCCACGGCATTCTCGACGGGCTTCGTTCCCGTGGCCAAGCCCGCCGAGGAGCCGCCCACGCCGCCGGAGAAGATCCACCCCCTGCTCAAGGAGATGCTCAAGCGCCGCGGTCCAGCGGCGAAAGAGCTCATCATCATCAATTTTCGGGACACGCTGAAGCTCCCTACCTTCCCGGAGCTGTTACCTGACGAGCCGCGGAGCTCACCCGCCAACCAGGAGAGGCTCCTGCGGAGAGCGGAGATGGTCGAGACTCTGAAGGCCCGGCGAGCGAAGATTCATCGCAAGCGGATGGTGGAGATCGGGCCGCGCTTCCATGCCCAGTTCATGGAGAGCTTCTGGCTGACGGACGCCATCCTGGTCCGGATGCCTCTGGGGAGGGTCCAAGGGCTTGCCCAGCGGTCGGACGTCATCTACATCGAGCCGCAGTCCGGCGGCGAGAAGCCTCCCATCGGGGATGGGAATGCCCTCAACGACGTGATCGACGGCCGGGAGGAGATCTCGAGCGATCCCTATTTCAACCTGGGTTTGACCTCGGGCTTCATCGGCCTGCTCGATACCGGGATGCGGTTCACGCACGTGCAGCTCTCGAACCCGAGCCACGTCTCCTTCCGCCGGGACTGCGTCAATGGGACGGCCGACTACTGCGCCACGGGGACGGGCCTCGATCCCACGGACAACTGCTGGAACCATGGGACGTCGACCGGCGCCATCCTCACGGCCAACAGCAACCAGGGGAATGACTATCGTGGAGTGACGGCCATCACCGTGGACAGCTTCAAGGTCTACACCTGCACCGGCCTGGATTCGGCGGCCGCGGTGCGGGGCTTCCAGGCCGCGGTAGCGGCCGCCGACCGCATCATCGTGGCGGAGATGCAGGCCACGGGAACTGACTCGAGCGCGATCTCGACCGCCGCGGACAACGCCTTCGACGCGGGCTCGGCGGTGATCGCGGCGAACGGCAACAATGGCCCCAACGCGAGCACCGTCAACGTGCCGGCCATCGCTCACAAGGTGATTGGCGTCGGAGCCGTGGACGTGCAGACCCTGGCGCTCCAGAGCTATCAAAGCCGTGGCCCGGCTCCGGACGGCCGGATCAAGCCGGACATTCAGGCGACGACCAACACAGAAACGGCCAGCAACGCCTCGGACACGGCCCTGCACGTCTTCACCGGCACGAGCGGCTCGACCCCCTACGCGGGAGGGGTGGCGGCCCTCTTCCGCAACTGGCTCGTCAATCAGGGGGACGCCGGCTCGCCCGGCCAGATCTATGTCCATATGATCCTGGCTGGGAACAACGTCAACTTCGATAACGACAACGGCGCCGGGCTCATCATCATGCCGACAGGGGGGAATCTCTGGCGCGGGAGCGTCTCGATCTCCAATGGCCAGACGATCAATATCCCCCTTGCCATCACCGGGACCCTGACGAGCCTCGACGGGGCTCTCTGGTGGCCCGAGTCCGTGAGCCAGGCTCACAACGATATCGACCTGTACCTGGTCTCTCCCACGGGCGCGGAATATTCGAGCCTGAGCACCCCTAGCGTCTTCGAAAAGGCCCGGGCCACCGGCTCCATTTCAGGGACCTGGACGTTGCGGATCAACGGCTACTCGGTCCCGGCCGGCCCCCAGACCGTCTACTGGGCGGCGCACGCTCGATAGCTCGTCCACCCGGCGGTGGCCGGAAGGCCGCCGCCGGGAACCAGCGCTAACCAAGCGCGCGCGCTGCCATGAACGCCCCGGTGCGCCCTGGTGCATGGTGGTCTATCCTCGAGCCATGGCAACCGCAGACAAACCCGTCCGCCAGAGCGTGAGCCTACCCCCGAGCACTGCCCGTCGCGTCAAGTCTCTAGCTGAGTCGAGCCATACGAGTGCCAACCGGATCCTTGTCGAGCTCATCGAGACAGGCCTTGAAGCTCGCGAGCAGGAGAAGAAACGCTTCTTCGCTTTGGCGGACCGCCTCGCGTCCACCCGTGATCCGGAGGAGCAAAGCCGGCTCAAGGAGGAGCTGGCCCGCATGACCTTCG
The DNA here is from genome assembly GCA_045807625.1 of Thermoanaerobaculia bacterium. Lineage (GTDB taxonomy): Bacteria > Acidobacteriota > Thermoanaerobaculia > Multivoradales > UBA5704 > DATARR01. The sequence continues at coordinate 110,515 of JBJMHA010000052.1, forward strand.
GTGAATAACGCCAATACGGTCCACTTAGGCGAGCGTCGTCTTTTCCCGGAGCGTCCGCGGCCTCTCCCGCCCGGGATTGAAATCCCGGGCTACCCACGGTCGCCCCTTGCCGGGGCTTCCAAGGTAGTCCCGGACGGGACGGCCGCCGGTAGCCCGGGATTTCAATCCCGGGCGGGAGAGGCCGCTTAAGTAACCGTATTGGAATAAATGCCGAAGATCCAGTGGACGGGCCTGCCCCGCGTTGCCCCTGCGGTCCTTGATGTCCCTGCTCGACAGGCGTGCGGGGCGGGCGGTAGGCGCCCCGGGGATCACTGGAGCTTGAGCAGTGGATAGTCGGGAGACTCGGGCCGTGCCCGCAGGACCCCAAAGGCTACGGCATCAGGTATCATCCTCTCGTGAGGGTTTACCTCGATCTCTGCTGCCTCAAGCGTCCCTTCGACCGGCAAGAGCATCCTGTGGTGCGCCTTGAGACAGAGGCTATTCTGGCACTACTCGGAGCTCCTGCCGACCGGGTCATCCTCCTCCGCTCCGCGGTTCACACCCTGGAGAACTCCTATAACACCGTCAAGCCACGGCGAGAGGCTGTCGCCGACTGGGTCTCCTGCGGTCCCCTGGTACCTGTGAAGGTTCCAGAGCTTCGACCCCGAACCGCGTTTCTGGTATCTCTGGGCTTCTCCAAGTTCGACAGCCTCCATGTGGCTTCAGCCGAGCTCTCGTCCGCGTCCGTCTTCGTGACGGTCGACTACCCTCTCTTGAGCCGCCTGAGAAGGAACGAGAGTGCCCTTAGAGTTCGGTATTCTGATCCAGTACGTCTGGTGAAGGAGGTGTTTGGTGGAACAGTTGATTACCAATCACAGTGAGCTTCGCGAGCGAGGCTTTCGCGCTCTCGCTGACGCACTCGGCTGGGTCAACGCGGTCCGTTTCTTGCGAGAGTACGATCCCGGCTCGGGAAACTACACGGAGGAGCGATCGACCCTCCTGCCGGACCTCAGCATTGAAGAGCTGACCGAAGAGATCGCGCGTATCCAGGAGGAGAAGGGGTTCGGCACGGGCACCTGACCCTACATCCCGCGCAGAACCCATACTCCGCGCGCGGCCTGCCCTCTCATCCATTTACGGCATTCGTTGGCAATCTCCATCGCCTTGGGATTTGAGATCAAGCCCAAAGGGCCGGTGTCGAGCCCCGCGTAATTCCGTGGCCGCTTTTTTGATTTATTCCGCCGTGGGGCCTGACCGTGGGGCACTGTGAAGCCCTCGATCCGGGTATTTCTCGCGCTGGTTCGCCTCGATGCCCGGATTGTCTCGACGCGATCTGGCGGGGTCAAGGGTCGACTTCGTCGCCCGCTACGCGGCTTCGCCCTTGACCCCGCCGCTCGCGTCTGAGGAGGCTGGGTATCGAGGTGAAGGTCCAGCCCGCAGGGCGACAGGAAGTAGCCCGGCGGCGTAAGCCCCGGGGAATGAAGCATTTCAGTCTCTCCGAAGCCCCGCCAGGGGCGACAGGAATTCCTCGACGTACGCGCTCTTTGCTCCGCGAGATCCGGCGTTGGCGAAGAAGACCTGCCGCCCCTGGCGGGGCTATGGACGACCGGGAAATCCCTTGTTTTCCCGGGGCTTACGCCGCCGGGCTAATTCCTGTCGCCCTGCGGGCTGGAGGCAGAGATGTGTATGAGAGGGTGGGCGTAAGCCCCTGGATATAGCGTCAGCGCTACCCAAAGCCCCCGCCAGGGGCGGCAGGAGCATCGTCATATCCAAGTCGTAGTCCAAGCGGCGGCCTTATGGCCTAGAGACGGACGATGACTTTGCCTGAGAGACAAGCTCCTCGGCGGCCACGCTCATCTGATCCTCCAACCTGCTTCTAAGCAGCTTATAGATCCAGTCGAAGATCATCGGAGCGCTCGATCGTCGATCATAGATCTCGCTTTGTAGCTGGCGAGATTGGGAGAGTAGATCGGTATCAGAGAGCTTTTCCTCCAAAGCTTTTTTCCATAGATCATTGCTTTTCTCTCGTAGGCGCTCAGTTGTTTCTGCAGCCTCTCCATGTTTTTGAAACTCCCTGATACCCCAGAGTAAAATAGGAGCCAAAGGAGCAAGAACTCCTAAGGTGAGTAGTTCGAGCGTCGTGCCGCCTTGCAGGCCAGCCCAGGAAATGCCTATGCTAAGGATAAACAGGAGGCTCGCAAGAGCGAATCGGCATCGCCGTCTGAGATCTGCATCCCAACGGAGATTTGCTCTTTGGCAAATAATGCGACCCAGCGGTAAGCGTATTTCCGCAATAGCGGCAGGATACCAGTTGAGCAATTGGTCGTCGGGTCGTCCGCGATGGTGTGCTGTCGAGGCAGAATGAATATCTTCCTCTTCAACTGGAGATCCAATATGTGTTTTGTCCCATGGTAGTTCTAGGACATAACAGTCAAATGCCTCTTGAATTTTGGCTGCTCGTCGCCGGAGTCGCTTATGGAGAGGTTCGAGGACCACTGAATCAAGGATGGCAATTGAGATCCCATAGAATGCTAATGTTGCCTTCCACTCTGGCCTGTAGATGACGAAGAGTGCACCAAGAGCGGGAATGGCGACGACCATTACTGATTGAAGAGCTAATATGAGCTTGGCATGACCGTAGATATGCCTCTGGGCTCGCAGCCTCTTAATTTGGAGCGGTTCGTTTTGACGAACAAGAATGAGCGATGTTTGACTAACCATAGGCGGGGAACCTATTGCCAAAAATCTGGCGCCAGATCTGGATGGCCTTCTCGTGCTCAGACCGTCCTTCGTAAGTGTAGTACCAAGCCTCACGCGCTTTATCTCTGGCAATTTCCAGCCGTTTTACTACTTCACTACGAGAAGAATAATCCAAGTAGTCGTCGGCGAAGCCATCCTCGTACCACAGATAAGATGAAGCAAGCTTGGCTGCAGCCTCAAAGAACTTAAATAACAACCAGGGCCATTCACCTCCTAGCCAAGTTGTTCCACGAAGTCCAATGACTTCTAGGTGATACGACTGCATCCAGTCTGAGTGCGCCAGATTCCATTCCTTAGCCATCCTGAGGAGCGGTTTAAATTTACTGCCTAGCTCTAAATCCTTTGCATCGATTGCATCTGCGTGTTTTCTTGGGCGCGAGGTGAGCCACTTGCCAGAATTCATATCAGGAACTTCGTAGTGACTGATTGATTTGTCATAATTCACCACGCCAGAGACCGGTACGATGTCCACGTTCGGCCACGACTCGTAATAGAGGGTGACAGCTTGGCCGTTTTTGCGAACATTAGTCCTGTACTCACCTAGGGCATCGCGGACCGATTGAAGGACAGCCTTCGGCGACTTGCCTTTGATGTGCTTTTCGTAATGAAGAACAACGAAGACATCCAAATCTGAATGCGTCTTCAATGCAGTCTTTCTTGGAATGGAGCCTGTTGCAAAGGAATCGACAATGGTAAAAATATTGCCCAGGAGCGAAACGATTCTTCCTCTGCGCGCCTCAGCGGTGCTGTGGTGATCGCCGGTCAGCGATATATTCTCTATAAACTTGTCGAATGAAACAGGGACAGTGTATGGCATTTTGATTTCGCAGCCTCTACCGTCATCTACTGCAACCCTTCTAAGAGTCAAGTCAATTCGACCATACATTGCCTCGACACTAGGGGAATATCTCGGCAGCTGGTAGCGGTGGCATCGACAGGTCTACCCCTTGGATTCTCTTGGGTCCCTACTGCGTGGGTATGTCCGCTCCTCATCATAGCCGCCCTTTTTCTTTTCAATTTTGACCGATCCTCCCGTACTTCCCACGGCTTTTTCCAGGACACCACCTTTGGTAGCCTCGGCTTTGGTGTCAAAACGCCGGACGACACGGTCGGTGGCATCGTTCTCCAGCCTCCAATCCTGCTTCTTCCGGTCGAATGAGAGCGTGTACTTCGGCAGTCTGGCCATGTCATCAATCCTCCTTCGTTCTTTGTTAAAGCTCGCTCGGGATCTCTCGGGTTCCGATCATGGTAGCACCACGCTTGTTGCGCTCAGCTTACGCCTTTGCGGGCGCTTCGGCAAGTCCTCCTTCACCTCCTTGACGTAGGCCTCGTAGTGCTTGCCGCGCACGCCCGTCCCGAGATCTTCACGCCGATACTCGGGGCGGAGCTCGTTGTCTGAAGTAGGATCGGCCTTCTTCATACTCCTACCTCCCCAACACCGCCTCCGCCCGCCTCACCACATCCTCCGGCAAGAACCCGAACGCCTTCTGAAGCTCCTTGTACGGCGCTGACGCCCCGAAGCGCTCAATGCCGTGGACCTCGCCATCTAATCCCACGTACTTCCCCCAACCCATCGGCGAGGCGGCCTCGATGGCTAAGCGCTTGCGGATCTTGTTCGGGAGGACGGACTCCTTGTAGTCGTCCGGCTGCTCGTCGAACAGCTCCCAGGAGGGGAGGCTCACCACTCTCGCGCGGCGGCCCTTGCCGGCGAGTTGCTTGGCGGCTTCGAGGGCGACCCAGACCTCGGAGCCGGTGGCGAGGAGGAGGATTTCCGGCTCTCCGTCCTCCGGATCGTGGAGGACGTAGCCGCCGCGCTTCACCCCCTCGCGGGCCTTCTCCTTCGTCTCCGCCAGAATCGGGAGGTTCTGGCGCGTCAGGGCGAAGGCGACCGGGCCGTGGCGGTGCTCGATCGCCACCCGCCAGGCCTCGGCCGTCTCGTTGGCGTCGGCCGGACGGAGCACGGTCAGGCCGGGGATGGCGCGCAGGGAGGCCAGCTCGCCGATCGGCTGGTGGGTGGGGCCGTCCTCGCCCAGGAAGATGGAGTCGTGGGTGTAGATGAAGATCGATTGCAGCTTCATCAGCGCGGCCAGGCGGACCGCCGCGCGCATGTAGTCCGAGAAGACCAGGAAGGTGCCGCCGTAGGGGATCCAGAGCCTGGAGAGGGCGATGCCGTTCAGGATCGACCCCATGCCGTGCTCGCGGACGCCGAAGCGGAGGTAGAGCCCCTCGGCGTTGGCGGCCTCGAAGTCGGTGCGCCCCTGGATGGCGGTGTTGTTCGAGGGGGTCAGGTCCGCCGAGCCGCCCACGAGCTGCGGCAGCTTGGGGACGATGGCGTTGAGCACCTTGCCCGAGGCGGCGCGGGTGGCGATGGGCTTCTCGCTGGGATCGAACGAGGGGACGGCGTCTTCCCAGCCCTCGGGGAGCTTGCCGGAGAGCCGCTGGTCGAGCTCGGCCGCGGTCTCGGGATGGGCCTCGCGGTAGCGCTGGAGCAGCTCGTTCCACTGGCGCTCCAGGGCCTGGCCGCGCTTCCGGGCCTCGTCGAACGGGACTTTCGCCTCGTCCGGCACGTAGAAGGTGGGCTCAAGCGGCCAGCCGAGGTTCTTCTTGGTGAGGGCGGTCTCCTCGGGTCCCAGGGCCTCGCCGTGCGCCTTGGAGGTCCCCTGCCGGTTGGGGCTGCCGTAGCCGATGATGGTGCGGACGATGACCAGCGTCGGCCGGTCCGCCTCGGCCTCGGCCGCCTGGATCGCGGCGGTGAGCCGCTGGAGGTCGTTGCCGTCCTCGACGCGCAGCACGCGCCAGCCGTAGCCCTCGAAGCGCTTGCCCACGTCCTCGGAGAAGGCGAGGGAGGTGGGGCCGTCGATCGAGACCTTGTTGTCGTCGTAGAAGACCTTGAGCTGGCTGAGCTTGAGATGGCCGGCGAGGGAGCAGGCCTCGTGGGGGACCCCCTCCATCATCTCGCCGTCGCTGGTGTGGACCCAGATCCGGTAGTCGAAGAGGGGGAAGCCCTCGCGGTTGTAGCGCTGGGCGCTCATGCGCTGGGCGATCGCCATGCCCACGGAGTTGCTGATCCCCTGGCCGAGCGGGCCGGTGGTGACCTCGACGCCGCGGGTCAGCTCGTGCTCGGGGTGGCCCGGGGTCTTGGAGCCGAATTGGCGGAAGCGCTTGAGCTCCTCGAGGGATAAGCCGTAGCCGGCGAGATGGAGGAGCGAGTAGAGCAGGGCCGAGGCGTGGCCGCAGGAGAGGACGAAGCGGTCGCGGTTCGGCCAGTCGGGGTTGTCCGAGTTGTGCCGCATGAACCGCGTCCAGATCAGATAGGCGAGCGGCGCCTGCCCGAGCGGCGCGCCTGGATGCCCCGATTGCGCGGCCTCGACCTGATCGACGGAGAGGAATCGGATGGTGTTGATGGCGAGCTGGTCCACGTCTTTGGCGGCGGCGGTCTCGGCGGTTTCGGGCATCTGCGCTCCCTCCACGGTAGGGCCCCGGCGGGCGAGGAGTAGTGTATATCGCGGCGGCGGGGTGAGCCGGAGCGGCCTGCCCTCCGAAGCCTCACCCCCTGGCCCCCTCTCCACTGCGTGGAGAGGGGGAACGTGGCTGGAACGATTGTGCCTGCGCCCGACGGCCCGGGTGACGGGTCTTTCTCCCCTCTCCGCTTTGTGGCGCTTTGTGGAGAGGGGCCGGTCGGGGGTGAGGCCTCGAAGGGCATGCCGCTCCGAGGGCAAGAGGGTCTATGTGGCTTCTCTTTGACTCCCGGCCCCCATCCCCCTACAATACCGTCTCCCTGCCGGGCCTTCTCGGAGAGGTGCTGGAGTGGCCGAACAGGGCTGCCTGCTAAGCAGTTGTCCGGGGTAAACCCGGACCGAGGGTTCGAATCCCTCCCTCTCCGCCATCGTTTTCCCCTCGCCCCAGATCGCGGCCCGGAGCTTGCAGCGCTTCCGGGGCCGCTGTGCGCCTCCTCGGAAGGACCTCCGGGGTGAGTGTGGGCAGACGTGGAGGATCCCGATGTTCAGAGCCGTCAATCCCGCCACTGAAGAGCTGATCCGCGAGTACCCCGAGCACGACGAGCGGGAGGTCGAGCAGCGGCTGAAGGCGGCCGGGGAGGCCTTCCAGTCCTGGCGCCGCTTCGACTTCGCGGAGCGGGCGGCCCACCTGTCGAGCGTCGCCGACCGGCTGCGCGAGGACACGGACGGCCTCGCCCGGATGATCACGGAGGAGATGGGCAAGCCCCTCGCCGCCGCCGAGTCCGAGGTCGACAAGTGCGCCTGGGTCTGCGATTTCTACGCGGAGAACGCGGAGCGCTTCCTGGCCACGGAGACCGTGGGGACCGACGCCTCGAAAAGCTTCATCCGCTACGAGCCGCTGGGGCCGGTGCTCGCGATCATGCCCTGGAACTTCCCCTACTGGCAGTTCTTCCGCTTCGCGGCCCCGGCCCTGATGGCCGGCAACGTGGCGGTGCTCAAGCACGCGGCGAACGTCCCCGGCTCGGCACTCGCCATCGAGGCGGTGTTCCGCGAGGCGGGGGTGCCGGACGGCGTGGTAACCACCCTCCTGGTCTCCTCGGCGCGGACGAAGTATCTGATCGGCGATCCGGCCATCCGCGCCGTGACCCTCACCGGCAGCGACCGCGCCGGCATGGAGGTGGCCTCCGAGGCCGGGCGGTGCCTGAAGAAGGCGGTGCTGGAGCTGGGGGGATCGGACCCCTTCATCATCCTGGAGGACGTCGATCCCGCCGAGGCGGGCCGGCAGGCGGCGAAGGCGCGGACGATCAACTCCGGCCAGAGCTGCATCGCCGCCAAGCGCTTCATCGTGATCGAGGAGATCGCCGACCGTTTCGAGGAGGAATTCACCCGTGCCATGGAGGGGCTCAAGGTGGGCGATCCCCTGGAACGGGGCACGGAGGTCGGCCCGATGGCGCGCGAGGATCTGCTCGATTCGCTCGACGATCAGGTGAGGCGGACGGTCGAGGCCGGCGCCCAGCTCCGGACCGGCGGCAGGCGGCTGGAGGGGAAGGGGTGGTTCTACGCGCCCACCGTGCTCACCGGGGTCCAGCCCGGTATGGCCGCGTTCGACGAGGAGACCTTCGGGCCGGTGGCGGCGGTGATCCGGGCGCGCGACGCGGCGGAGGCGATCGAGCTGGCGAACCGCTCCCACTTCGGTCTCGGGGCCAGCATCTGGACCGCCGACGCCGCGCGGGGCGAGGACCTCGCGGCCGAGATCGAGTCCGGGAACGTCTTCGTGAACGGGATCGTGAAGTCCGACCCGCGCCTCCCCTTCGGCGGCGTGAAGAATTCCGGCTACGGCCGCGAGCTCTCCGAGGTCGGCATCCGCGAGTTCGTGAACATCAAGACGGTGTGGATCAAGTAAGGCCGAACCCTCACCCCTGCCCCTCTCCCGACCCCTCCCGCCCTCTCTCACCGGGAGAGGGGAAACCGGGAAGGGTTTTTTCTCATCCGACGGATCGGACCGATCCGACCGATCCGTCGGATCTAGCCAATAAGGGGTTTGTTTTTCTCCCTCTTCTCCCGGTGAGGGAGGGCGGGAGGGGACGGGAGAAGAGGGCCGGGATGATGAGGGGCTCTACCGCCGGATCGTCATCACCGGGCAGGGGGCGTACTCGACCACCCGCTCGGCCGTGCTCCCCAGCAGCAGGTGCCGCAGGCCGGTGAGCCCGCGGGTGCCCATGGCGATCAGGTCGGCGCCGCGCCTCTCCGCCTCCTCGGCGATGACGTGGCCGGGGTCCCCCTCGCGGGCGATGGTCTCCACGGTCAGCCCTTCCCGCTGCAAGGCCTGCGCGGCCTCGTAGAGCCGGCGCTCGGCTTCCAGGCCGGCGTCCTGGAGGAAGCTCACCGAGGTCGGGATCGGCCCGTAGGCGGTGTACTCGATCGGCAGGTTGAAGACGTTGAGCAGGATCAGCTTCGCGTCCTGCTCCAGCGGCGCGAGCAGCCGGTGGGCGGTGGTGATGGCGAGCTCGGCGGCGGGCGAGAAGTCGGTGGGGACCAGGATGGTGCGGATCGTCCGGTGCCTGCCGAGGTCGCCCGGGTGGACCGCCAGCACCGGGCAGCGCGCCCCGTGGACCACCCGCTGGGCGGTGCTTCCCAGGAGCAGGTGCCGGAGCCCGGTGAGCCCGCGGGTGCCGAGGACGATCGCCAGGGGGGAGATCGCGTCGGCCCGCTCGAGGATCACCTGCGACGGCGTGCCGGGAAGGAGGAAGGTGGTGATCCCGGTCCCCTTGTCTTGCAGGCCCGCGGCGGCCTCGGCCAGCCGGGTCTCGGCGGCGCGGATCACCTCTTCCTGGAAATCGGTGTCCGCGGAGGGGATGTAGCCCGGGATCGACGGCGGGATGGTGACGGCGTGGATCAGCTCGACGCGCGCCTCCTGCTGGCGGGCGAGCTCGACGGCCCAGTCGAGCGCCGCCGCGGCGGTCGCGGAGAAGTCGGTGGCGGCCAGGATGACAGGCTCTGTGGGCTGCGGCTCCATGTCGGCCCTCCTCAAAGGGATTCTAGACGGTCCGCGCCCAGACCGCCCCGCGCCGAAGGGTGGGAAGCCTACGCCGGCGCCCTGGCGCCGCGGCGGGCCGAGAAGATGAAGACGTGCTGAGAGGGGAGGTCCTCGCTCCGGCGGACCAGCGTGAAGCCGGCGGCGGTCCACTCCGAGAGCACCTGCTCGACGGACATCCGGTGCTTGATGTTGATGTGGGAGGCGGTGTCCCCTTCGAGGCGGTACTCGACCAGGATCACGGTCCCCCCAGGCGCCAGGCAGCCGCGGATGGCGGCGAGCATCGGCTCCGGCTTCTGGAATTCGTGGTAGACGTCCACCAGCAGGACCCGGTCGACGCCGCGCGCGGGGAGCTTGGGATCGGTCTCAGTGCCGAGCACGGTGACGACGTTCCGAGCCCCTTCCGCGGCCGTGTGCTGCTTGAGGAGGTCGAGCATCTGGGGCTGGATGTCCTCGGCGTAGACCTTGCCGGTGGGCCCCACCACCTTGGCGATCCGGCGGCTGAAGAAGCCGGTGCCGGCGCCGATCTCGGCGACGGTCATCCCCGGTTTGAGATCCATGAGCTGGAGCACCAGCTCGGGCTTCTCGCTCTCGGCCCGCCCCTCGCGCTCCAGCCAGTCCGCCTTCTCCCAGGACATCACATTGGCCGGCTTGCGCTTGAGCGGAGCCACGGCGGCCGGGCCGCCCGCGCCGGCGGCGGGGTGCTCCGCGGGGCTCTGGGCGCAGGCGGTGCCGGCCGCCACGAGGAGGGCCAGGAGCCAGGCGGTCCAGCGGGGCGGGGCGGGGCGGTGGGGGTGGCTCATGCGGGGTCTCCTCGCGGACGAGAGGTCTTCCTTCCGAGAACGGGCCGGACGGCTCGCCTCATTCCATCCATGCCAAGGATTCATACGAAGGACCGTACAATCGTGTCATGAGATCCCTACGCTGGGCCGTCCCTCTTTGTCTTCTCATCATTCTGGGATCGCTGGCGCTCTTCCAGGGGTCCGGCGCGCCGGATGCGGCGCAGGCCGCCTCCCGGGCCGCCGCGAGCCGCCCCAACATCCTGGTCATCATGACGGACGACCAGCGGCTGGATCAGATGCGCGCGCTGCCGAAGACCCTGGCCCTGCTCGGGGCTCAGGGGACCACCTTCGACAACAGCTTCGTCGACTTCTCGCTCTGCTGCCCCTCGCGCTCGACCTTCCTCACCGGCCAGTACGCCCACAACCACGGCGTGCTGGCCAACGGCGGAGCGCACGGCGGATATCCCCATCTCGATCATTCGAACACCCTGGCCACCTGGCTCCAGGAGGCGGGGTACTACACGGCCCACGTCGGCAAGTACCTCAACAACTACGGGGTGGAATCCCCGGCGCCGCCGCCGGGGTGGTCGCGCTGGTTCGGGCTGATCGACCCTTCGACCTACCGGATGTACGGCTACACGGTGAGCGATGGCGGCAAGCCGGTGGGCTATATGGAGTCGCCGAAGGACTATCAGACGGACGTGCTGGCCGCCAAGGCCGAGGAGATCCTCCGCTCGCTGGAGGGCACGGGCCAGCCGTTCTTCCTCACCGTGGCGCCGACCGTGCCGCACCTGGAACGGCTCGGCCACCGGCAGACGCCCCCGCGCGCCGCCCCCCGCCACCGGGGCAAGTTCGCCCACGAGGAGCTGCCGTTCGAGGCCTCCTACAACGAGGGGGATGTGGCGGACAAGCCCGCCCACGTCCGCAACCTCCCCTCGTTCACCCCGGAGAAGCGGGCGCTGATCACGGAGACCTACCGCGCGGAGCTCGCCTCGCTGCTGGCCGTGGACGACCTCGTCGAGCGCCTGGTCAGGGTCCTCGACGCCACCGGCCAGCTCGACCACACGGTGATCGTCTTCACCTCGGACAACGGCTTCTTCCAGGGCGAGCACCGGATTCCCGAGGGGAAGTACCTCCCCTATGAAGGGTCGATCCGCGTTCCGCTCATTATTTTCGATGGCAGAGGCAGCCGGGGCGGCGGCTTCCCGGCCGGGGCTCACGCGGCGCAGATGGTCTCGAACGTCGATCTGGCGCCCACGATCGTGGCCCTCACCGGCGCCAAGGCCCGGCGGGTGATGGACGGCCGGCCGCTGCTGCCGCTCGCCCTCGATCCCAATCAGGGGAAGGACCGGACCCTGCTGATCGAGGGATACGGCGAGGGGAAGGGCAAGCCGCCGTTCGCCGCGGTGCGCGATCCGCGCTGGCTCTACGCCGAATACAAGAACGGCGACCGCGAGCTCTACGACCTCCAGAGCGATCCCGCGGAGATGCGCAGCCTGCACGCGGACCCCGCGTCGGCGGCCGTCCGCGAGGACCTCGCCAAGCGGCTGGCCCGGCTCCGGACCTGCTCCGGGGCCTCCTGCCTCTAGGTCAAAACAGGAGCGGCCACCACCGCCGGCTCTTCTGGAGCAGCCGGTGGAGTTGCCTCCAGAAGGAAGTACGGCGCCAAAGGCGCTGCCGGCGCGAGTCTTTGGTCACGGCGCTCTGGTAGACGGACATACGGCATAAGATTCGGTGCCCAAGGGAGGCCGGAATGCGCCACGGATATCCGCTGGTCGAGCTGCACCGCCATCTGGACGGCAACGTCCGCGTCGAGACCGTGCTCGACCTCTGCCGGCAACACGGCCTGGAGCTGCCGGCCTGGACGGTCGAGGAGCTGCGCCCGCACGTCCAGATCCTCGAGCGCGAGCCGAGCCTGGTCCACTTCATCGCCAAGTTCGAGCTCCTGCGGCGGGCCATGGTCGACTACGGCGCCGTGCGGCGGATCGTGCGGGAGAACCTGGAGGACGCGGCCCGCGAGGGGATCGACTACATCGAGCTGCGGTTCAGCCCGTACTTCATGGGCGAAACGCACGGGCTCGACACCTTCGGGGTGGTGGACGCCGTCTGCGATGGGCTGGAGGAGGGGCTGGCGACGGTCCCGGTGAAGGCGAAGCTGATCGGCATCATCGCCCGCAACTACGGGCCGGAGACCGGCCGGATCGAGCTGGCGGCGGCGATCCGCGGCCGGGAGCGCGGCGTGGTGGCGCTCGACCTCGCGGGGGACGAGGCCAACTACCCCGGCGAGCTGTTCGTCCGCCACTTCCAGGAGGCGCGGGAGGCCGGCCTGCGCACCATCGCCCACGCTGGCGAGGCGGCCGGCGCCGAGAGCGTCCGCCAGGCGGTGCTGGGGTTGGGGGCCGAGCGGATCGGCCACGGCATCCGGGCCGTCGAGGATCCCGCCGTGCTCGACCTGCTCGCCGAGCGGAACATCCCGCTGGAGGTCTGCCCCACGAGCAACCTCCACACCAGCACCGTGCGGGACTACCGCTCCCACCCTCTGCCGGCCCTGCTGCGCCGGGGGATCCGCTGCACCCTGAACACGGACGACCCCAGCATCAGCGGCCTCGACCTCGCCCACGAGTACCGGGTGGCCTCGGAGGAGCTGGGCCTCTCGGCGGCGGAGGTCCGGCGGATGCAGGAGACCGCGGTCGAGGCCGCCTTCCTGACGCCGGAGGAGCGGGCGGAGCTGCCCGGGGTCTCCTCCTAACCGGTATAGGAATCGTCCTGCTCGATCTTCGACAGGACCCAGTCGAACTCGCCGCTGGTGATCTTGGCGCCGCAGTGCTCGCACTGGCCGGCCATGTTGACGTCGAGCGGCGCGCCGCAGTTGGGGCAGCTCTTGTCGGCCCGCGGCGCGCCCTTGACGTTCGCGCCGCGGATCAGCGTCCAGTATTCCGAATAGAAGCGGTCGTGCTTGGGATCGCCCGTGACCACGTCCCCCGTGGCCTGGCGGACGGTGTAGTCGCGCCCCGAGCCCCAGAGGCGGACGGTCAGCGCGTCGTAGTGACGGTCGCGCGCGATCTTGACCGTCTTCCACTCGACGATCCGCATCCCCTCCAGGACGTTGCGCAGACCCTGCTTCTCGTACGCGGTGATCCAGTACTGGAGATAGTCGAAGAGGCCGTCGGAGACGTAGGGCCGGGCGCCGCCGAGGTCCCGGCGGGACCACGCGGCGTTGAGCTCGCCGTAGATGAGCTGCAGCCGGGCGTTGAGGGCCTCGGGGGTCACGCCGGGGTCCTCGCGCACCAGCTCGGCCCAGCGGGCGCTGAGCTTGGGGTGGAAGATGGTGGGCCAGTTGGTCCCCACCTCCTGGACGTCGGAGGTGAGGGCCGGAGGGCGCTCCTCCATCCGGACCAGGTCGATCGACTCGACGCTCCAGTCGAAGCGGCCCCCCGAGACCACCTGGCCGCAGTACTGGCAGCGGTCCCCCCCCTCCGGGCCGAACGGCGCGCCGCAGTTGGGGCACTGGAAGGAGAGCGCCTTCTCCGGCGGCTTGCTCTGCACGGTGGCGTCGCGCTCCAGGCGCCAGCGCTCCTCCACGTAGTGCGTGTGCTCGGCCCCCGGTTTGTCCACCGGAAGGCCCACCGTCATGTTGGCCTCGAATTCGAGGGTCACCACCTCGCGCGGCGGCGGTCCCCCCGGCGTGGCGTTGGTGGTGGGAGGGATCGAAAGGGCCACCACCCGCATGGCGCCCACCACCACGTTCGAGACCGGCGCCCCCACCGGCAACCGCTGGGCGAGGTGGCCCCGGGCGGCCGGGGAGACGTAGGGGGAGAGCGCCTCCAGGTCCCGCTCGCTGGAGCGCGCCTCGTGGGCGCGGGCGAACAGGGCATAGGCGAAGTCGTCGAAGAGGACCACCGAGAATTCGGGGTCGAGCGTCCGCAGGTCGTCCAGGTCGCGCGAGGCCTGCGGCGCGGGGGGCTCCTTGGGCGGCGCCGAGTCCCAGCTCTGCCCCGTGGCCGTGGCGTGCTTCTTCTTGTACTGGATAAAGACGTAGACCAGCACGATCGTCACCGGGATGCCGATCACCGGGTGCCGGAAGAGCAGCCAGATCCAGAGCCGGATCAGCAGATAGATCAGGCCGCCGTCCCCGCCTCCTCCGCCGCCGCCGCTGCCGCCGCCCGAGTAGCTCTCGCCGCCTCCCGCCCGGGCGAACGCCACCGCGGGCTCCAGCAGCAGGAGGAGGAAGCCCATCCAGGGAAGGAGGCCTCGCAGCCGGCGGACCAGGCGCTTCACGTCAGCACACCTCGTCCGGGAACTCGTTGACGTCGTCCGCGCCGCGCACCAGGGCGGAGCTCAAGCTGGTGGCGAGGCCCTTGAGGCGCGCCGCCACCGCGACGCCGTCCTCCTTGTTCCGGACCGCCGTCTCGATCTCCCCCACCGCCGCCTTCCAGCCGTCCATGGCGGCGAGCGCTTCGACCCCGACGTCGACCACGAGGGCCGCCTCCCGCTCGAGGACCGAGACGTAGAGGAGGATGCCCGTCCGCCCGGCCGTGCCGTGGACCCGCCGCTCCACGAAGGTGGATCGGGCCGCGGTCTCGACCCGTTGCCGGCGCATGGAGAGGGGGGTGAGGCTCCGCCGCAAGAGGGTGCTCCACGAAGCGGCCGCCCCCGCGAGCCCGCCGACGACTATTGGATCGATCAAGATCCAGACCGGCGGGAAGACCCAGGGCGAGAAGAGCAGGAAGGCCAGGGCCGCGATCCCCGCCAGGATGCCGAAGAGGAGGTCCGCGTGCAGATAGGAGCCGGTCCGGTGACGGACCGCGATCACCAGCTCCGCGCTGCTGCACGACTCGACCGCGCGCACCGCCTCGGAGAGCGCCGTCTTCGATTCCGGGGTGAGAAAGGGCTTCGCCATGGAGGTTGTCGGTCGCGCGGGAGAGTGTATCGCAGCGCCCGCCCGCTAGAATCCCACACCATGACCCTCCCCCGCTGGCCCGTACCCCGGCGCTCCGGCTCCGGGTCCTGGGACGAGGTCCCGCCCCTGCCCCCCTTCGAGCTCGCCGACGGCAGCGGTCCGGCCGTCCAGCAGACCCGGCTCCGCCTCTGCTGGGACGACATCGCCCTCCAGGTCCGCTTCGACTGCGCGGACCTCGACGCCTGGGGGACCTTCCGTCAGCGGAACGATCCGATCTATCAAGAGGAGGCGGTCGAGGTCTTCCTGGCTCCCGGGGAGGCGGACCCCGTCCGCTACTTCGAATTCGAGGTGAGCCCGCTCGGGACCCTGTTCGACGCCACCATCCACAACCCCACGTCGTCACGGGCGGACATGACGGGCGATCCGTCCTGGGACTGCCCCGGGCTCCAGTGGGCGGCGGGGCCCGGCGGCGACCGGCAGGACTGGTGGGCCTGGATCTCGATCCCCTGGAGCGCCGTCTCCCCCTCCCCGGAGCCGCCGCGGATCTGGCGGGCCAACTTCTACCGGATCGAGCGCCCCCGCGGCGGCGCGCCCGAATTCAGCGGCTGGTCGCCGACGCTCACCCGTCCCGCCGACTTTCACAAGCCGGCGCGCTTCGGATTCCTGGAGCTCACGGGAGGCGGGAGCAGCCGGTAGACCCAGGTATCCTCGTCCTGATAGACCCGCTCCACCTGCCGCCCCTCCCCCGACGCGAACCGGGCGTCCCAGTCCCGCAGGACCGCCACCCTGCGGGGGGACTCGGCGTGGATCACCAGGTGCGAGACCCCCAGCTCCCGCAGCAGGCCGAGCCCGTCCTGCTCCGGCACGAAGTGGATGGTCCCGGCCAGCCGCTCGTGCTCCGGCGGCATGTAGCCGCTGTAGCCGTTGGCGAGCGGCTTCCAGTGCAGGGTGGAGTGGTAGATGTATGCGTTCTCCCGCGTGTCGCTGTGGATCGGCAGCTCGATCAGCGACCGCACCGACGGCTCGCCGGCGATCCAGCGATAGACGGCGGGAAACTCCTCCTCCCGGTCCAGGGCCCGCCACCGGAGCGGTTGCGGCGCCAGCTCCACGAGGAGCCCGGCGCCGAGGAGCGCCACGAGCGCCGCGCGGGACCGGCGGCCGGACACCCTCTCCCGGAGGAGGTCGATGCCGCGCCCGGCGAAAAACACCAGGGTGAGCGAGGCGAAGGCGTAGAAGCGCGCCGGGACCCGCATGCCGTTCATCCCCGGAACCACGCGCATCAGCGGCGCGTAGACCCAGGAGAAGGTGAGCGCGAAGCAGAGCAGGCCGGAGAGCGCGAGCCCCCTCTCCCAGGGGCTCAAGGGCTCCTCCCGGCGCCGGCGCCACCGGCCGGCCACCCCCACCAGGAAGAGGGCGGTGGGGAGAAAGCCGGCGAACAGCACCCGCTCCGGCTTGTAGAGGGCTCCGAGGGGCACGCCGGCCCGGCGCAGGAAGTTTCGGACCTCGGGGCCGAAGTAGAGGCCCTCCCGCGCCGGGCTCAAATAGCTCGCCGGCGTCGCCCCCAGCTCCCGGATCTCCCCCTCGGTGCGCACGAGCCCCAGCGACCGCGAGAAATTCCGGTAGGGCAGGAAGAGGGCGGCCACCGCGACCCCGGCGATCAGCGCCACCGGGACGAGGACGCGGAGAGAACGGAGGGAGAGGAGCCCCCACCCCTCCGCCAGGGCCCGGCTGACGAAGATCGCCAGCAGGGGGACGTGGATCATGTAGGCGAGATAGCAGCCGCCGGTCACGTGCAGGAGATAGAAGACGAGGAACAGCGCGGCGTTCCGGACCGTCCGCTCGGCCAGCAGGCGGTCCCAGAACCAGAGCGTCAGGGGCGCCCACTGGGCGATGAGGAGCTGGAGGTGCGCCACCTGCGTCAGGCGGAACGGCGAAAAGGTGTACATCCAGCCCGCCAGCACGGCCGCCGGCCAGGAGAGGCCCGCCCGGCGGCAGACCCAGCAGACGGCGAGCGCCGTCCCCACGAACGCGGTGAAGAGGAGGAAGTTGTAGCCGGCGATGGCATTGGGCACGACCAGCAGGAACAGGGCGAGCTGCGCCGCCGGCCCCAGGAGGTGGTCGGAGAGGGTGAGCGTCCCGTGCGTGGGATAGAAGAGGTTGGCGTTCCAGAGGCCGGGAAGCCCGAGCCGGATCTGGTGGGCGCTCCACTTGAGGACGTAGAGATTGAACAGCGGATCGTCCAGGCTGGGCGCGAGGCGGTCCCCGCCCACGCTCCAGACCGGGCGCAGGTAGATCAAGGTCACCAGCGAGTAGGCCGCCGCGATCGCGGCCCACGCAAGCCACCGCGTTGGTCCGGCGCGGCCGGAGCGGCCGGAAGAGGCCGGCCTGTTCGGGTCCATTTCAGACAGAGTATCTTTACTCCCGGCGTTCACGCCACTCCCCGCGCCCCCATGAGCCCTCGCCCCCCCTCCCGCCTCTCGCCAGCCGCCGCCGCCCGCGCCGTCTGGACGCTGTTCGCCCTCGGCCTCCTCATCGCCCTGGGGCTTCTGGCCCGGAGCCAGGTGGCGGGAGACCAGCTCAATCTTCTGGCCCGCGGGTGGCTCCTGGCGGCGAAGGGGACATGGATCCCCTACGGCAACCCCATGTCCACGGGGGGCAAGGAGCCGGGCGCGATCACCAGCCTGCTGGTGGGGCTGCCGCTCTTCCTCTGGCGGGACCACCGGGCGGCGAGCGCCCTCGTCCTCCTCTTCCACGCCGCCGCCTACCTGATCCTGGACAGCGCGCTCAAGCGCATCCTCTCCCCCTACGAGCGGGTGCTGCTCGCCCTTTTCTACTGGCTGAATCCCTGGCAGCTCTACTTCGCCTCGTTCCTCTGGAACCCCAACTATCTCTACCTCTTCGGCGCCGTCCACCTGTGGAGCGCCCTCGTCCAGCGGGAGCGGGCCCGGTTCTGGCCCTCCTTCCTGCACGTGCTGGGGATCGGGCTGGCGTTCCAGATCCACGCCTCCTGTCTGTTGCTGGCCGTGGCCTCCCTCCTGCTCTGGTGGCGCCGCCACTTCCGAATCCACTGGCCGGGCGCCGTCCTCGGCGGGCTGGCGGCGGCCATCCCCCTGATCCCCTGGGCGATCGACGTCATGAGCCAGCCCGCCCTCGTCACCGACGCCAGGAAGGGGTTCGTCGGACGGGGGCTGCTCCTGGTGTTCCCGCTCGTCCGCGGGATCCTCTACTGGCTGCGCTACGCCTCGCTCTCGGTGACCCGGGACATGGGGGCCTTCAACTTCTCGGATTTCCTCCGCTCCGACCGCTGGCTCGGACCGGGGCTCACCCTCCTCGCCAAGGTGCTCGATCTCACGATCGTGATCCCCCTGCTCGCGAACGTCCGGCTCTGGCGGGGCCGGAGGCGCTGGCGGGCGTGGCTCGCCCCGGGTACGGCCGGCCGCTCGTGGCTCAAGGGGTACGCCCGGATCTGCTTCGTGGCGGCGGTGATCGTCTACTCCCTCTCGCCGACGACGATCATGATGTGGCAGGGGCTGATCCTGTTCCAGGCGGCCATCCTGCCGGTGGTCCTCTGGGGGGGCGCGCTCGGCCGCTCCCGGCTGGCGCCGCGGGTGACGCGGTGGACCCGGACCTACGCCGCCGTGGAGGTCGCCTTCCTGATCCTCATGGCCTTGGGCGCCTCCCAGTACCGTTGCGGCGGCCATACGGGAGAGGACGCCTTCGGCTTCAACCTCGCCTACGATAGCCCGATGCTGAAGGATCTCCACATCCAGCAGACCTGCCCCTGGCCGGTGAACGTGCCGGGGGGATGGTGGCCGGATGTGTTGCCGAAGCCGGGGGAGTGAGAAGAAAGCGGGGCCACCCCCTCCGGGCGGCCCCATTCCGGCAGACCTACTTCTTCCGCGGCCGCCCCGCCTCCCGCTCCTCGAAGACGGTCTTGTAGAGCAGGCCGGCGACGACGCCGCCGAGGGCCGGGCCGGCGAGGTAGACCCAGAGGTCGTTGAAGTTGCCGGTGGCCACCGCGGGGCCGATGCTGCGGGCGGGGTTGAGGCTGGCGCCGGTCAGCGGGCCCCCCATCAGGATGCAGAAGGTCAGCGTGAGGCCGATCGCCAGGCCACCCGGGATCGTCGCCTTGCCGCTGATGCCCGCGTTCAGCACCGCGTTCACCAGGAAGAAGGTGAGGATCGCCTCGAGGACCATCCCCACCAGCTGCGTGATCGTGATCGCCGTCCCCTTCACGTCGAGCCCCTGTGCGAGCTGGGTGAGGCCGAGGCCGGTCCCGGTGCCGCCCAGGACCCAGCGCAGGGCGAGCGCGCCGGCGATGCCGCCCAGGATCTGGAAGACGATATAGGAGCCGGCGCGCGCGGCGTCGATCTTGCCCGCCGCCCACACCCCCAGGGTCACCGCCGGGTTGATGTGCGTGCCCGAGATGTGCCCGTAGGCGTAGGCGAAGCCCAGGACCACCAGACCATGGGCGAAGGCCACCGCCACCAGCCCGGCGTTCAGGGCCCCGGCCCCCGCGCCGATGAAGATCAGCGCGAAGGTGCCGATGAATTCGGCGAGCAGAGACGTCGAGAGCTTGTGATACATGCAAGACCCTCCTTCTGAATATCAGATGTGACTGAAACGGCGGGGCGGAGTCTATCAGCGGGACCCGGAAATCAGTGCCGCCGCTCCTGCAGCTTCTTGATGACCTTCGTGGCGAGGGCGCGCGGGGTGAGGCGGATCGACTGCACCCCCACCTTGTTGAGCAGGCCGGGGATGACGACCCGCTTCCCGGCCCGGAACCCCTCGTAGCCGGCGCGGGCCACCGGCGCCGCGCCGGCCACCTTCAGGAGCCCCGAGAAGAGCTTGGAAGCCTCCATGCCGGCCCGTTGCTGGAACCCGGTCTCGGTGGGGCCCGGGCAGAGCACGCTGACGGTGACGCCGGTGCCGCCCAGCTCCTCGGCCAGCGCCTCGGAGAAGGAGATCACGTAGGCCTTGGTGGCGTAGTAGACCGCCATCCACGGTCCGGGCTGAAAGCCGGCCGTCGAGGCCACGTTGAGGACGCCGCCCCGCCGTCGCGCGAGCATCCCCGGCAGGAATTTCTTGGTGAGGTGGGTGAGGGTGACGACGTTGAGCTGGAGCTCCTCCAGCTCCTTGCCGAGATCGGTCTCGGCGAACGGCCCGAAGGTCCCGAGCCCCGCGTTGTTGACCAGCACGTCGACCGCGACCCCGGCCGCCTCGAGCTCCCGGAAGACCTCCTCCGGGGACTCCGGGCGGGCGAGGTCCTTCGCCAGCACCCGCGCCGTGACGCCGTGCCGGCTCCGCAGCTCGCCCGCCAGCTCCTCCAGACGCCCGGCGCTGCGAGCCACCAGCACCAGGTCGTAGCCGCCGGCCGCGAACAGACGCGCCAGCTCCAGCCCGATGCCGCCAGACGCCCCCGTGATCAGGGCCGTCTGGCGTCCTTCCCTACCCGTTCCGTTGCCCATGCGCGGATTCTATCTCTACTTCTACTGGCCCGCCGCCTTCTCCTCCTTCGGCGCCTCCAGCGCGAACGGCGTCATCTGGATCTTGCTCACGCAGGAGAGGTCGAGCCCCTCACCCGAGCCCTTCTCGATGAAGTCCTCCTGGATCTTGTCCGTGCAGGGGTCGTCGCCGCCGTGGGTCCCCCAGGGGACCAGGATGCGGGTGGCGTGCGTCATGGCCTGGGTGACCCGCACGCCGAAATCGGGCGGCGTCACCGGGTCGCGCTCGCCGTTGAGCACCAGCACGGGGAGGTCGGTCCGGACCGGCTCGCTGTGGCCGGGCTCGATCCTGGCGTGGGGCCAGACGCCGCAGGCCGCCGTCTGCTGCGCCACACGGTAATCGCCGAGGAAGGTGTTGGCCGTGCGCGCCGCCACCTGGGCCGGGTCGATGAACGGGATGTCCTCGGCGCAGGTGACCGAGAAGAACAGCCCCATGGTGAGCCCGGCGATGGCGTTGAGGCGGGAATTGACGCTGGCCTGGGCGAGGTACTTGAAGTCCCCCATGGCCGCCTGATGGACCATCCACGGCAACAGCGCGCTCGTCCGCGGGCTGTAGAGCGCCCAGCGGACGCCGTCCGCGACCACGTTCCAGGCGATCCTGACCTGGACGGGCTTGTGGGTCTTCGGGCTCTCGACCTCCACCGTCACCGGCTCGCGCCGGAGGCGGTCCATCACCGACTGGAATTCCTGGCGGAAGCCCGGGAACTTGCCGTTGCAGGCCGGGTCCTTCTCGCACCAGCCGGCGAGCAGGTCGATCGAGCGCTGGCCGGCGGCGGCGTGGGTGATGGGGAGCCTCTCGTCCATCGGCACGGCGCCCGACAGGGTGACCGTGCGCACCTGCCCGGGATGGCGCCGGGCGAAGACCTGCCCCGTCCGCGTGCCATAGGAGCCCCCGACGACGTTGATCTTGCCGTAGCCCAGCCAGGCCAGCACCTCGGCGAAGTCGTCCACGGCGGCATCGGTGGTGTAGCGGGTGAGGTCGTATCTCTTCGCCAGCCGCTCCTCGCACTCCTTGACGGCCGCCACCGGGAACATCTCCCCGAGATAGCTCTGCAGGTCGTCCTCGTGGCCGCCGAGCTCGCAGGCCAGCTTGTCCGGCTCCGCCGTGCCGCGCTGGTTGATGAAGACGAGGTCGTGGTCGTTGCGCAACGGGAAGTCTCCGATGTAACCCGCCTCCTCGGCGATCGCCTCGCCGGGGCCGCCGCCGAGGAAGAAGATCGGATCGGGCTTCGGCGCCGCGGAGAGCGCCGGCAGGACGACCACCTTGAGGCCGATCTTGCGGCCCGACTTCGCCTCCCGGTTCTCCCAGACCCGATAGGTGGCGCAGCGGGCGTCGACCGGCCCCTTCTCCCCGGGGACCTTGCAGGGCTGGAGCTTGGCCTGGGCCGGCTTGGCGGCCGGCTTCGCGAGGGCGAGGGCCGGGAGGGCCGCGAGCGACAGGGCGAGAAATAGAATTTTCACAAGTTTCATACAGGCTCTCCTTTGATTCTTCCACATACGTAGAAAAGCGAGGGCGGTTTCATCGTCTCCATATACAATCCCCCGCCATGGCACTGTTCCGGCGCAAGTTCCGCCTCACCGCCTGCGCGACGACCGGCGGCTGAGCGGCCAAGATAGGTCCGGGGGACCTGTCAACGATGATCGGCCCGCTCGTCCGGCTCGCCGGACGGGATGAGAGGATCCTCGTCGGCGCGGAGACCGCCGACGACGCCGGGGTCTACCTGCTCGGCGACCGCGCCCTGGTGGCCACGGCCGACTTCATCACCCCCGTCTGCGACGACCCCCACCGCTTCGGCCGCGTGGCCGCCGCCAACGCCCTCTCGGACGTCTACGCCATGGGCGGCCGCCCGCTCTTCGCGCTCAACCTCTGCTGCTTCCCGGAGCTGGAGGGGGAGGGGGCCCAGGCGCTCGCGGGGGTCCTGCGCGGCGCCGCCGAGGCCCTGGTCGACGCCCATGCCGTGCTGCTCGGCGGCCACTCGGTGCGCGACCCCGAGCTCAAGTTCGGCCTCTCGGTGATCGGCGAGGCCGATCCCGGCCGCCTGCTCACCAACGCCAGCGCGAAGCCCGGGGACCGGCTCCTCCTCACCAAGCCGCTCGGCACGGGCATCCTGATCAACGCCTTCAAGGCGGACAAGATCGACGAGGACGGCCTGGAGCCCGCCCTGCGCGAGATGGAGCGGCTGAACGACGTGGCGAGCCGGCTGGCCCTGGAGCACGGCGCCCACGCCGCCACCGACGTCACCGGCTTCGGCCTCACCGGCCACGCCCTGGGGATGGCCAAGGCCTCGGGAGCCGGCCTCCGCTTCGTCTTCGAGCGGCTGCCCGTGCATGAGGGCGTCTACCGGCTGATCAAGGCCGGGGTGACCACCGGCTGCACGGTGCCCAACGAGGACAACGTCCGCGAGTCCCTGAAGGACTATGCCGGGCTCGACAAGATCCGCCGCGAGATCCTCTTCGACCCCCAGACCTCGGGCGGGCTCCTCCTCGCCGTGCCCGCGGAGAACGCCCCCGCCCTCCTCGCCGCCCTCCTCGCCGCCGGCCACCAGGCGGCCGAGGTCGGCGAGGTGCTGGAGGGGGAGGTGAGGATCGAGGTGGTCTAGGCTCCCAACTGCTTCTTCAGCTCCTCGAGCTCCGCCGCCAGCCGCTCCACCACCTCCTCCAGCCGCTCCACCCGCGAGGCGAGCGCGGCGCGGGGGGAGGGCGCGGCAGAGTCGCCGGCCTCGAAGATCTCCTCGGGCTCCGGCTCGGGGGAGGCCTCCCCGATGAGATGAGCCCAGCGCGCCTCCTTCTGGCCGGGCCGCCGGGGGAGCTCCATCACCAGCGGCTCGTCCTCGGCGGCCAGGCGGCGGAGCGCCTCCTCGGCCTCCTCCAGGGTGGCGAACGGATACAGGCGCTCGCTGCGGGTGCGCAGCTCCCCCGCCGTCTGCGGGCCGCGCAGCAGGAGGAGCGTGATCAGCGCCTTGCCCGCGCGGTCGAGCCCCCAGCGGCGCGAGACGCTCTGCTGCCAGCGCTCCGTGCGCGCCCCCTCCGAGCGCCAGGCGAGCACCTCCTGGCGCAGCCAGTCGAGGGCGGTCACCACCTGGTCCTCGCTGAGCTGCATCACCGGCTCGCGGTTGGTCTTCTGATTGCAGGCCGCGAGCAGGGCGTTGACGGTCATCGGCACGGTCTCCGGGTTCGTCTGCTCCTTCTCCAGGAGCGAGCCGAGCACCCGGACCTCGACGGCATCGAGCTTTCTGGGAATGCGGGTCGACATGCCGGGATCTTACCTCCCGGCGAGGGGGGGACATCCCCTTGCTTTCTTTTTGGAGAAGTGGCATAGTCACTGGAAATTACCGATTGGGACACACGGAACAAGGTTGGACGCGGTTTTACGAGACACAGCCCGCCAGACGCTCTCCCCTTGCAGCAACCGGTTCACCCGCAAACCCGTTTCTGAATAACGCCCCCTTCCAGTCGACTCTTTGTATGCGCAACCATGGATTTCAGCAGGGTCGTTCAGGAGGAGAAGAGCCGTACGGAGGCTCGTCATTGAAGGAATGATTTTGCCCCCTTGTGGGGTGGAGGAGGCCGCCTGACCGGGCGGCGAGAACAACAACCCTGTTTCATTTGTTGCAAGGAGCAAGAGTATGGCTGAGCAAGGTACCGTGAAGTGGTTCAACGACGCCAAGGGTTATGGCTTCATCGTGCGGGAGCGCGGCGCGGACGTCTTCGTCCACCACGCCTCCATCATTGCCGAGGGGTTCCGGACCCTGAGCGAGGGCGACAAGGTCAGCTTCGACGTGGTGGAGGGCCCGAAGGGTCTCCAGGCCAAGAACGTCGTCAAGATCTCCTGAGCCGCTTCCCGTCGCGATAGTGGCGCCCTGCCGGTCCTCCCCGGCGGGGCGTTGTCGTTTGAGCGCCGCGTTTGACCTCCACCTGTCCGGAATCTCCAAGCCGCTGAACGGGTTACAATCCCCGTCTATGGTCCCGATCGGCCCCCTCCGCATCGATCCCCCGCTCTGGCTCGCTCCCATGGCCGGAGTGACCGACCGCGATTTCCGCCTGATCGT
Organism: Thermoanaerobaculia bacterium; assembly: GCA_045807625.1. GTDB lineage: Bacteria > Acidobacteriota > Thermoanaerobaculia > Multivoradales > UBA5704 > DATARR01. Next base: position 134,981 of record JBJMHA010000052.1, read on the forward strand.
GCGGCGGATCGGCGGCGTGGGAGTGGTGTCGATGGAGTTCATCTCCTCGAAGGCGATCGTCAACGGCAACCAGCGGACCCGCGAGCTGATGCATTTCAGCAAGGAGGAGCGCCCCCTCGCCATCCAGATCTACGGCTCCGACGCCGCCACCATGCGCGAGGCCGCCCTGGTGGTCGAGGAGCTCGGCGCCGACATCTGCGACATCAACATGGGGTGCCCGGCGAACAAGGTGCTCAAGGGGTGCGCCGGCGCCGCCCTGATGGGGGACCTCAAGCTCGCCGAGACGATCGTCCGCACCGTGCGCGACGTCATCTCGATCCCGCTCACCGTCAAGTTCCGCCTGGGGCTCGACGACTGCCGGCGCAACTACCTGGAGCTGGGGAGGGTCTGCGAGGCCAACGGCGTCGCCGCGGTCGCCATGCACGCCCGCACAGCCCGCCAGATGTTCACCGGCGAGGCCGACTGGAGCCATCTCGCCCGCCTCAAGGAGACGCTCTCGATCCCGGTGATCGGCAACGGCGACATCAAGGAGCCCGAGGACGCCCTGCGCATGCTGGCCGAGACCGGCTGCGACGGCGTCATGGTGGGGCGCGGCGCCACCCGCAACCCGTGGATCTTCCGGCAGATCGCCTCGCGGCTGGAGGGGAGCCCGGTGCGCGAGGCCAACCTGGCCGACCGGCGCGACCTCATCCTCGACCACTTCCGCATGGTGGCCGAGCGCGAGCACTCCACGTTCGCCCTCCACAAATTGCGCAAGTTCACCGGCTGGTACACCCACGGCCTGCCGAACGGCCGCAAGCTCCGCCAGGCGATCAACCAGATCCCCGACGTCCCCGCCTTCCTCGAAACAGTCGAGACGTTCCTGGACGAGATCCAGGTCGAGGAAGCCGCCGCGTAGGTATTTTTCTTGCATTTGAACCCTCCGCTGTTTTTTCAGGACTCAGGACCCAGGGAGGGATCGCGAATGACTTCTAAGCGGAAGGTCGACCGTCTCCTGTTCGTCTTCAACGCCGAAACGGGATCGTTCAACGCGTTCCTCGACAGCGCGAAGAAGGTCCTCAAGATCAAGGGCTGCACTCTCTGCTCCATCACCCACGGGCTGGCGGGGGAGAAGTCGGAGTGGCGCGACTGCAAGGAAGAGATGGGAGTGCCGATCGACTACGTCCACCGCGACGAGATCTCGCCGGACCTGGGGGCGATTATCGGCGACAAGCTCCCCTGTGTGGTCGCGCAGTCGGGGATGGACCTCGTCCTCCTGCTCGGCCCCGACGTCCTGGACCGCTGCCAGGGCAGCGTCGCCGACCTCAAGGGGCGCCTCCACTACTTCGCCTCGATGAACCGGCTGGAGATGCCGCCGCTGGTGCAGGTGTGACGGGGCGCGGTTGGGGTACAATCCGGCATGGATGGGAATCAAATTCGGAGCGCGCCCAATGCCCCCCACTGACGAGCACAAGATCCATGTCGTGATTTTCCGCAACGGCGAGTGGCTCATCGCGCAGTGCCTGGAGCACGACATCGCCACCCAGGCGCACGATGTCAAGGAGCTGCTCCACGAGGTGGAGCGCATCCTCTCAGCCCACATCCTGGTCGCCGATCGGGACGGCTCGGAGCCGTTCGCCAAGATCCCCAAAGCGCCCAGGCGGTTCTGGCAGATGTACAAGGACGCGACGGCCCGGCTGGAGCCGATCCGCGATATCGAGCTCCCGGCGGCCCGGCACCCGCGCCCGGTCCTGGAGCTGCGCGCCGCCTAGTCTTCCAGGTCGAGATCCTTCTCGTCCCAGGGTTCCTCCGGAGGCAGCCCGAAGTCCTCCGGGGGAATCCCCAGTCTCCGGCAAAGGCTCCCCGTGGTGACCGGGTCGAGCTCCTCGTCCAGATCGATCCCTGGAAGATGCGCCGCCGTCTCCTTGTCCTCGCTTTGGAGATACCAGATCTCCATCCGTCCGCCTTGGGGATGGAAGGCCGACGTGCGACAAAGCCGGAGCCCATAGTGGGCTTCGACCCTCGCCAGGAAGTCTCGCAAGGTCAAGCTCCAGGGACTTCCTGCCGCCAATTCCTGGAGTTGGCGCTGCTCTTCTTTTGTCTTAGCGGCGGACGGTTCTCGTCGCGGTTCCGAGTTTGGGCTCTTTTTGTCAGGCACCCGGGCATTCTATCTTTATCCGATGCCTCAGAAGCCACAGTCGTCTGCCGCGATCTCTGGGCTATGCTTCCCCCCATGGCGGTGGAGCACGCGATCGACCTGGGCCTCCCGCCGGCGGGAGCCCTCTCGGCCCTCCGGCGGACGGCCGAGGACTGGGGCGCCGAGCTCCAGGAAAACGGCGAAGGCGGGCGGCTCCACCTCCCCGTGCTGGCCGGGCTGCGCCGGGGGCTGCTGAGCGGTCCGGTCGAGGTCCGGCCGGCGGAGAGGGGCTCCCGGGTGACGTTCCGGCCGGAGACGTCAGTCTACTACGTCCAGACCCAGGCGGTGCTGGTCCTCCTCTTGGCCGTGGCGGGAGGCCTGCTCACGGTCGTCTGGCCCTTTTTCCCCAAGCTGCTGTCGATCGCGCCTTTCGGAGCCGTGGTCGCCCTCGGCGGCTGGTTCCTGGTCATCTCCCGCCTGCGCACCAGCGGTCCCGACGAGTTCCTGGAGGCCTTGGCGGCCCAGGAAGGAGAGCGCCGGGACGCCTGAGCGCGGTTTGCCTGCCGGTACGACGGTTTATCTCCGGCTGCGACGATCCGCCCCCGCATACGACGATCCGCCTCCCGCTACGACGGACCGTCGTAACCTTACGACCGTCCGCCTCCGGCCGCGACGGTTTTTCTCCGGCTACGACGAGCCGCCTCCGCAGACGACGGTCTGCCGCTGCGTACGACGGTTTGCCTCCCGGTACGATGGTCCGCCTCCGGCTGCGACGGACTGCCGCCGCGTGCGACGGACTGCCTCCCGGTACGACGGTTTTTCTCCGGGTACGACGGACCGCCGTACCGGGAGGCGGGTCGTCGCGGCCGGAGGCAGACTGTCGTACCGGGAGATGGCTCGCCCTAAGAGTACGACGGAGCGTCGCGGGGAATGTCCTCCGCCCCGTCCTGGTTTATACTGGTGTCTGCAGCACGGTTCTTTGCCAATTTGGGGGTGTACCGGTTTCGACGGGGAACAAAGCGGAGCAGGGGTCGCGTGTCGAGCTTCCGCTCGTAACACTGGAAAAAATAACTGCGAACGATAACTTCGCCCTCGCGGCCTAAAAAGGGCTCGTGACGTTCCGATGGTGGGCCTTGATTCGCGGCGCCCACCGGAACGACGCTAAAGCGGATCAATGGGTGCGTATGCCTTGCGGCGCATCCTGATATAAAGCAAGGCTGGCTACCGTGCCAGGTTGGCCTTCTTCCAGAGCACGGAGGCGAGACTTAGGATAGAAGGATACACACGTAGAAGCTCCTGAGACGTGTTCTTCGGACGTGGGTTCGACTCCCACCACCTCCACCATCCGTTTCTAGTTTATCTCTTCATAATAGCAGCAGCATTCACAGGACGTCTGGCCGTTGTACGTCGCGCACACTTGCGTGATTTGGACCGGCCACACACTCGTCGAGGTGAAACCGGATCTCAGCCGGCACGGCGGCGCTGAAGCTTCTCTTCGATCAGGCTCGGCGTATTCCGCCGCACCTCTTCCACAAATCGCCGTTCTTCCTCGATGTCGTGCTGGATCTCGTCCCGATGATCGAAGTAGTAGGCGAGTGCGGCATGAACGTCGGCCAGGGTGATGCCGGGGTAGGCGGAGACGATCTCGTCCGGCGACATCCCCTGTTGCTCATGCCAGATGACGACATCCTGGACCCGAATTCGATGGCCCGCGATCCTGGGCTTGCCGCCGCAGACGCCGGGAGTCGCGTCGATGTGTTCCTTGATGATGGCCAGCATGTCGATTCTCCGACCCTAGTATAACCGCGCCGCTCAGGATCTCTCGAACGCCGCCGCGATGCTCCGCTCATACGGCGCCCGCAGCACCCCCATCTCGGTGATGATCGCGGTGATCAATTCCGCCGGGGTGACGTCGAAGGCGAAGTTGAGGGCCGGGGTGTCGTCCGGGGCGATGCGGGTGCCGAAGACCTCGGTGACCTCGCTGCTCTGGCGCTCCTCGATCGGGATTCCCTCGCCATTGGGGGTCGCGCGGTCGATCGTCGAGAGCGGGGCGGCGACGTAGAAGGGGACGCCGTGGCGGTGGGCGAGGACCGCCACCGTGTAGGTGCCGATCTTGTTGGCGGTGTCGCCGTTGGCGGCGATGCGGTCGGCGCCGACCACGATGCCGTCGACCAGGCCGCGCGACATCAGGATGCCGGCGCTGTTGTCCGTCACCAGGCGGAAGGGGATGCCGAGCTTCTTGAGCTCCCAGGCGGTGAGGCGCGCCCCCTGCAGCAGCGGCCGGGTCTCGTCGACCCAGACCTGCCCCAGCTTGCCATCCCTCCAGGCGGAGGTGATCACCCCTAATGCTGTGCCGTAGCCGGCCGTGGCGAGCGCTCCGGCGTTGCAGTGGGTGAGCACGCGCGCCCCTTCCGCGAAGAGGGTGGCACCCCGCTCGCCGATCCGGCGGTTGATCCGCACGTCCTCGGCGTGCAGCTCGCGGGCCCAGGTGAGGAGCGCGGCCGCCACCGCCTCCGGGCCCCGCTCCACGCTCCGCTCGAAGACCTCGCGCCCCCGCTCCAAGGCCCAGCGCAGATTGACCGCCGTCGGCCGGGTGCCGCCGAGCAGGGCGGACACCTCGTCGAAACGCGCCCGGAGCCGCTCCGGATCGCGCACCGTCCGCATCCCCAGCACCAGGCCGTAGGCCGCCGCGACCCCGATCGCCGGCGCGCCGCGCACGGCGAGGCGGCGGATGGCGTCCGCCACCTGCTCGGGGGTATCGCAGTCGATCCAGACCTCCTCGACGGGGAGGCGCGTCTGCTCCAGGAGCCGGAGCCCGGGGCCCTCCCAGCGCATCGGGGAGAAGGAGTCGGCGGCATCAGCCTGAGGGTCGCTCATGGACGGTATCTTATCCCCGCTCCCCGGGCCTCCCTCAGCCCTGTTCGCGCCTGATAGAATGCCTCCCGTCCAGGCGGCTCTCCTCAGCGCCGTTTTTATCCTTCCCTTGCAACATTTCTCGAATCGAGGGGTTTCATTTGAAAGGCGATCCGAAGAACCTCGGCTTTTCCACCCGCGCCATCCACGCCGGCCAGAAGCCCGATCCGCGCACCGGGTCGGTGGCGGTGCCCATCTACCAGACGTCCACCTACGTCCAGGAGCACCTGGGCGAGTCGGTGCACTATGAATACGCCCGTGTCCAGAACCCTACCCGCGAGGCGCTGGAGGAGCAGGTGGCGGAGCTCGAGGGGGGGGTCAGGGCCCACGCCTTCGCCTCCGGCATGGCCGCCATCGCCTGCCTGATGACCGTGGTCCAGGCGGGCGACCACGTGGTGGTGTCGCGCAACGTCTACGGCGGCACCTACCGCTACTTCACCCGCATCCTCGACCGCTACGGCGTCTCCTTCTCCTGGGTCGACACCACGGATCTCGAGGAGGTCGAGGCCGCCATCGGCCCCCAGACGAAGATGGTCTACATCGAGACTCCCACCAATCCGGTGATGGACATCACCGACATCGCCCGGGTCGCCGAGATCGCCCACGCCCACAACGCCGGCGTGGCGGTGGACAACACCTTCCTCACCCCTTATCTCCAGCGGCCGCTCGCCCTCGGCGCCGACTACGTCGTCCACTCGGCGACGAAGTTCCTCAACGGCCACAGCGATTCGATCTGCGGCGTGCTGATCTCCTCGCGCCCGGAGGACGCCGAGTGGTTCTCGCTGGCGCAGAAGTCGTCGGGGGCGATCCTGTCGCCGTTCGACTGCTTCCTGGTGATGCGGGGGGTCAAGACGCTGGTCGTCCGCATGGACCGCCACGAGCGCAACGCGCGGCGGATCGTCGAGTACCTGGTGGACCACCCCAAGGTGGAGCGGGTGCTCTATCCCGGGCTGCCGGACCACCCCGGCCACGAGATCCAGAAGCGGCAGGCCTCGGGGTTCGGATCGATGATCACCATCGAGCTGGGGAGCTACGAGGCGGCCAAGGCGATGCTCGACCGCGTGCAGTTGATGAGCTTCGCCGAGAGCCTGGGCGGCGTCGAGAGCCTGATCTCGCACCCGGCCTCGATGACCCACGCCTCGATCCCTCCGGAGCGGCGGGCCCAGCTCGGCCTCACCGACGGCATGGTGCGGATCTCGGTGGGGATCGAGAACGTCGAGGACCTGCTGGCCGACCTGGAGCAGGCGTTGGAGGCGGTGTAGAGGCCCTCAGAGGTCGTCGGGATCGACCGCCGCGTAGGCGATCTCGTCCTCTTCCTCGTCCTCGTCCGCGAAGTCGGCGGTCTTGTCGACGCTCCCCGCGATCCATTCGAGAAAGCGGCGCTCGCCGTATGAGACGTTGAAGGAGAGGATCTCGGGAAGCTCGTAGCTGTGCAGCTCGCGGATGGTCTCCTGGACCGCCGCGAGCTCGCTCTCAAGGGTCTTGACGATCAGCAGCAGCTCCCCGTCCTTGCAGATCTTCCCCTTCCAGCGGTAGATCGAGCGGATGCCGGGGACGACGTTGACGCACGCGGCCTGGCGCCGCGCGACGATCTCGCGCGCGATGAGATAGGCCTGCTCTTCGGTTCCAACGGTGGTGAGGACGGCGATCGCGCGCATGAATCCAAGGTACTGCACTCGTTCCGAGCGAGTCAATCCGGGAGGCCGCGGAAGCCCGCCTCCCTCCGCCGCTAACTGAGCCCGGCGAGCCGCTCGAGCTGAGCCAGGATCGCGAGGATGGGGCTCGGCCCTTCGGCGGTGAGCGTCTCCCGCTCAATGCGGTCTCGAAGTGCGACGATCCGGTCGCGGATCTCGTCCTCAACTCGGGTCTCTTGGAACGCCTGCATGAACAAGAGCCAGTGCTCGATCCGCACCCCGCACAACATCCGGCGCTTCATTTGCGCCAAGTAATCGTCCATGATGCCGGTCCGTGAGAACCGGCCGAAGTTATTTCCCTGGTCTCCGACGGCGACATCTCCTATCGGATCCGTCTTGCTGGGATAGGGACGGACGTTCTCCGGGTTGCGGATAGTGCGGTCGATGCGAGCCTGCTTGAGATGACGCCAGTGGTAGTTGCGGTACTCGGCGGCGAAGCGTGCCGATTCCACGTAAGGGTCGTAGACCATGGGCGAGCCGCTGATGACCTGCGCCAGAACCCATGGCACCACCACCACGAGGTCCGCGTCCGCGCAAGCAGCGGGAGTCACCCTGTACCGGAAGCTGGGCTCCCCCTCCTTGGCCAGCACGTACCAGCCCTTGAGCTCGATCCCCAGCAGGATGTCACCGTCGGCCGCTCTCTTCAGCAACACGTCCGGGAACGTCTGGGCTTGCCGTACGAAATTGTAGAGCGCGTAGCGCTCTTCAGGGTCCCATACGTGCCGGACCGCGTTCAATGTTGTGACGACCTGCTCCTCAATCGTAGCGCCAAGGGCAGTGTTCAACGTCTGGAGATCAGTGACGTTGATCCCCGAGATGCGTGTCTCCGTGCGGAAGTAGGCCGGCAGGGTGGCGATGGCGGAGCGGATGTTCTGGTAAAGCTCGAAATGCTCCCAGTCTTCGGGAAGCCTTCTGCCTGGAGGGGGCGGAACGTCACTCGGAGTCATAGGCGAGAAGCCTGTCGCAAGCTGCGGTGTAGTACTCCGAGATGATCTCCGCGGAAACGCAGGCACGGTCAAGCCGGTGAGCCGATATCGCGGCCGAGCACAGCCCGCCAAACGGCTCCCATACCAGATCCCCCGGGTCGGTGGAGGCCTTGATGCAGGTATCGATAAGTTGTAGCGGCTTTTGGTTGTTATGAACGCTGCGCAACTTTTCCTTGAGACGTTCCGTACCCCGGACAGGGGGCAGATTCCAGACATTCGAGATCCCGACCTCACAATAGAACTTCGCCCGCAGCTTGGCCCATGCTGCGCCCGAGAGCGGCTCTTTTCCGTCAACGCTGAAATAAGGACGGCCGCTTGGCTTGCCGTGCTTGTTGGCATAGGCCGCAAGCCTTTCAAAGGCCTCGACGGGAGGGTAGTACCAGAGATGGCAGCCGGTAAGATACTTTCGCGTCGCCGCGTTCGCCGTCCCTGTCGCCTTATTGGCCAGATAGAACGGAAGCCCCGTCCGCCGCCACTCATGGCGCAGCCAGTCCTGCATAGACAGGCCCTCGCCATTCACACGGAACATCGCCTTCTTGACATACTGGACGCAGACCTCCGTCACCACCGGAAACTTGCGGAGAGTCAGGGAGTTTGCATTGCCTGCAATGTGGCCCCGGCCTTTGTCCCAGATGTGGCAGCTCCGGTACTCCCAGCCGTGGGCGACAAGGAGAGGATGGACGGTCGCCCAGCCGATCTCCGTGTTCCAGAACCAGAGAGTGGTCTGCGGGGTCGAGCGCCGGCTCCAGGCAGCGATATGGGGCTCGTACCACCGCGGGAGCTGGCCTGGAGTCGGCGGATCTCCCGGGAAGCCCGCGACACCGTAGGGACCATCAACGACAATGCAGACAGGACTCTCCCAAAGGTCGTAGAGCCGTTCCGCCCGCTCAAAGTGCAGACAGACGGCATCGCGCTGGAACCGGGCTCCTGAGATAGGGCTGGCGCTGCCTGGCCTGCTCCACTTATCTTGAGAGTCGATAATCATGACTCGCCCTCCCTGCTCACGGGGCGCCGCGGACGCCCTCCTGATGGAGGTGGCGGAATCTCCCCCTGCTTATCCAGGGTGTGCAGAGTCAGCGCAAGGAGACGTTCGGCCGCCTCTGCCGAGTTCTTGCCGTAGGCGCCAGTCAAGACTAACCGCTCCAGCCGGTCCTCGACTAGTGGGTTCGTAGAAATCGTGAGGGTGGCAGTCTCAAGAAGATTCTTGGTCTTGGCCATAACTACGGCAAAATTATGCCACAGATCCCCAACCCAAAACCGGGAGTCAATCACGCCAGATCCTCCTCTCGGGCACCCAGGTGAGGATGCGCACCTTGCCGGCGCGGTTGGCGACGCGCACGGCCAGCAGCCGCTTCACGCCGTCGGTCAGGTAGAGCGAGCCGGGGGTCGAGGTGCCGAGCGAGCTGAACGAGGCGAGGTCCGACTGGTTGAAGCGGATGGGATCGCTCGTGCTCAGCGGGTGGCCGGGCGAGCTGGGGTCTTCCGGCGGCGGCCCCGGCGGGAAGCCGAAGCCGACGCCGCGCCCGAGGTTGCCGAGCCGGCGCGGCGGCCCGAGCGGACGGTCGACCCCGGAGTCGATGTCGCGGTTGAGCACGCCGTCCCCGTCGCCGTCGCGGTAGAGGGTGAAGGTGACCGTGCCGTCCTTTTCGGTGCGGAACTTCACCGCCACGTTGGCGTCGAGCCGCACCGCGGAGGCGCGGGCCAGGTGGAGGACCCCCGCCAGCTCGCCGGCCGCCAGGCGCAGCCGCAGGTCGCCGGAGGCCTGGACCAGCGACGGCGCGCCGAGCAGCACGAGCAGGGTGAGCACGGCGAGGGACACGGCGAGCTCGGCGAGCTGGAAGCCTTTCGCATGGGATGTCATGGGTGCCTCCCCGGGAGGCCGGAGGGGCGGAGCCCGGAGGCCCCGCCCCGTCCGGCTCTCCTCAGCGGGACTCCTTCTTGGCGGCGGAGCCCTTGCCCTCGGATTTGGAGCCGGAGCTCGACTTGCTCCCCTTCACCTTCTCCTTGAGGGTGGTCTCGCCCGCGGTGGCCACGTAGGGCTTGAGGAGCTGGAAGGTCTTCTCGCCGATCCCCTGCACCAGCATCAGATCCTCCGCCTTCTTGAACGGCCCGTTCTGCTTGCGGTAGTCGACGATCCGCTGGGCGACGCTCGGGCCGACCCGCGGCAGCAGGGCGAGCTGCGAGGCGTCGGCGCTGTTGACGTTGACCATCCTGGGCCTGGCCTCCGCGCCCAGGGCGGGCAGGGAGGTGAAGAGGAAGACGAGGACCAGCAGGCCGGCGGCGAAGCGGTGGGTGTGATGAGCGTATCTCATGGGTTTTCTCTCTTTTCTTTCCGTTGGCGAAGCGTTCGTTTTGCGACGGTTTCGTGAATCCCCTTTTTCCGTGTGTTTTCCAGGTCCGCGTCTCTGGTCGCCACCTCCTCTCGGGTTGACGCCGGGGCTGGAGATCAAGCCCCGCGCCAAGTGGCGTCGACAGAGATAAATATCTGGAAGGAAAAGGCTTACCGGATTCAGACGGGCCCTGGGCCGGGCGCCTGGCGGCAAGGGATCAGGCGGGGGAGATCAGGAAAGGGGGAAGAAACCCAGGCCGGACGGGGATTTGCCGGCATCGCAAAGGATTTGGCGCCCCGCGCGGTCTTTTGCGGCGCGGAGCCCTTTCGAGTACAGTAGCCGGCGCCATGGCGGAAGAACGGTCGGTCGGTCGCGAATATCTCGAGGCGTTGATCATCGCCGCGGTGTTCCTGCTGTTCACGAATACCTTCGTTGTCCAGACGTTCTACATCCCGAGCGGCTCGATGGAGGACACCCTCCTGATCGGCGACCACCTGTTCGTGAACCGCTTCATCTACGGCCCCACGGCGGCCGGCGAGGAGAAGGCGCTGCCGTTCCGCCCCGTGCACCGCGGCGACATCGTCGTCTTCCGCTCGCCGGAGGACCCGAAGCTCGACCTGGTCAAGCGCTGCGTGGCGGTGGGCGGGGACACGGTCCAGGTGATCAACGCCCAGCTCTACCTCAACGGCAAGGCGGCCAACGACTCCAGCTACGCCGTGCACAAGAACCCCGAGCCGGTGGGCCTGTTCGTCGACCCCAAGTGGCGCCAGCGGGACAACTTCGGCCCCTACGTGGTGCCGGCCGGCCACTACTTCTGCATGGGGGACAACCGCGACAACTCCTACGACTCGCGGTTTTGGGGGCCGCTGCCCGCCCACCTCGTCAAGGGGCGGGCGCTCTTCGTCTACTGGTCCTACGGCGGCAAGACCTCCACCGGCCAGTGGGAGGGGTGGGGGGCGAAGATCCGCGACCTCGCGGAGACGGCGGTCGGCTTCTTCTCGAAGAGCCGCTGGGAGAGGACCTTCCGCCTGATCCGGTAGCGCCGCGGTATGCACGCCGAGAAATCCCTGCTCCGGGAATACCTGGAGGCGCTGCTCATCGCCGTCATCTTCGCGACCTTCGCCCGCACCTGGATCGTGCAGGCGTTCAAGATCCCCTCCGGCTCGATGGAGAAGAACCTGCTGATCGGCGACCACATCCTGGTCAACAAGTTCATCTATGGGCCGACGGCCTCGCCGCTGGAGGAGAGGCTCCTGCCCATCCGCAAGGTGCGGCGCGGCGACGTGGTGGTGTTCAAGTACCCCGAGGACCCCAGCCGCGACTTCATCAAGCGGTGCATGGGGCTGCCGGGGGACACGCTGAAGATCATCGACAAGGACCTTTACATCAACGGCCAGCACCTCGACGACTCGGCATTCACCTACTACGCCGACTCGGAGGTCTATCCGCGCGACCTCTTCTACCACCCCAAGCGCGTGCGGGACAATTTCGGTCCCAAGACCGTGGGCCCCGGCAGCTACTTCTGCATGGGGGACAACCGCGACAACTCGAACGACTCGCGCTACTGGGGGACGGTGCCCGAGAGCTATCTCAAGGGGCGGGCGTTCCTGGTCTACTGGTCGTCCGCCAGCGACGAGGAGGCCTTCGAGGCGCCGGGCTACGCGGGCAAGGCGCGGCAGGTCGGCCGGGTGGCCCTGAAATTCTTCCGCGAGACGCGGTGGGATAGAACCTTTCGAATCGTGCGATAAACTACCTCCAACGATCCTACTTGGAGGGAGCCATGCCACGACGGAGGTCCGAACGGGGCGAGGGGAATCTGGGGTGTATCCTCTGGTTGCTCGGATTGGGTCTCGTGACCCTGATCGCCTGGAAGGCGGTGCCGGTCAAGATCCAGAGCACACAGCTCTATGACTTCATGGACGAGCAGGCGAAGTTCGCCGCCGCCCGGACGCCGCCGGACGAGATCGCGAAGGCGATCGTCACCCGCGCGAAACAGCTCGACATCCCGCTCGACAAGGGGGACGTCCACGTGACGCGGGACGGCGACCGGATCTTCATGGACGTCGAGTACACGGTCCCGCTGGAATTCCCCGGCTATACCTACCAGTGGCACTTCCACCAGAAGCTCGACCGGCCGATCTTCATCGTCTGAGGCGCGGCTGGCTGGCGGTCCTCGGGGGCGGCTTCGCCCCCGGGGCGCTGGCCGGGGTGCAGCTCGCCGGGCTGATCTTCTTCCTCAACCCGCGCCTGCCGTTCGCCTTCGCCCCGGTGCTGCGCGGGTGCCTGATCTACGGCGCGCTGGTCGGCGCGGTGGGCCTGGCCCTCCACCTGCCGCTCACCTGGGGGCGGCCGGGGCGGGCCCGCCGGGTCCTGCCGTGGAGCCTCACCCTGGCGCTCGCCCTCTCCGCCGTGATCGACTGGACCCATGCCTCCTACTTCGCCTACTTCCTCCCCCCCGGCATCAACGACCGGCTGATCAAGACCGCCCTCTGGCTCACCCTCGGGGCGCTGATCGCCTTTTACACCGCCCTGCTGCACTCGCTGAGCCACCGCCGCTACGGCCCGCGCAGCCGCTGGGGGCTGGCGCTGATGGCGGCGCTCTCGGTGTACGCGATGGTGGAGCGGCGGGAGGCGTTCCGGCCGCGGCCGGTGCCCACCCCGCGGCCCGCGGTGGTGGAGTCGGGCCAGCGTCCCAGGCTGTGGGTGATCGGCCTCGACGCGGCGACGCTCGACGCCATCCTCCCCCTGGCGGGGCAGGGGCGGCTGCCGTTCCTGGCCACGGTGCTGCAGAACGGCGCCTACGGGCGCCTGAGCTCGCTCTCCCCGACCCGGCGGGACGCCCTGTGGACCACCCTCGCCACCGGCAAGTACCCGTTCAAGCACGGCATCACCGGCCGGCGGGCCTTCCCGGCCCCCTCCCTGGCCCCCGGCGCCCGCCTCGACCTCCTCCCCTCGGGGATCTCCTTCACGCGCTGGGGCACCCTCGGCGAAAAGCCCCTGCCGCCCGGCGTTCCGCGCCGCGAGGCGCTGGCGCTCTGGGAGATCCTGCCGCGGCTCGGCGTGCCGGCCGGCGTGGTGGGGTGGCCGGCGATCCAACCCGAGGACGGGGAGGCCGCCTTCGCGCTCACCGACGGCTCCCTCCTCCCAGCCTCCCCCCAAGCGGCGGACCCGGCGCTCCTCAGCCGGTTCGGCCCGCGCGCCCCCGGGCCGCTCCTCCAGGCGCTCGACGCCGACCGCCGCCGGCAGTCCGCGGCGCTGGCGCTGGCCGGCCGGAGCCCGCGGGTGGAGGCGGTCTTCCTCCTGCTGCCGGGGCTGCGGGAGGTGTCGCGCCGCTGGTTCGGCGGCTTCAGCGCCGTGCAGCTCGAGGGGGAGCCGAAGGAGGAGATCTCCCGGGCGGCCACCGAGAGGGTGGTGGCCTACTACGAGTGGCTGGACGACCAGCTCGCGGCGGTCTGGCGGCGGGAGACGGGGCCGCGGCTGCTGGCGGTGGTCTCCTCCCACGGGGTCAATCCGCAGGGGGGGTGGCGGCGGGTCTGGGGGCAGATGTCGCCGGGGGCGGCGCTCGGCGGGGAATTCCAGGGGGCGCCGGACGGCGTCCTCCTCCTCTACGGCGAGGGGATCCGCCCGAACGCCCTGCTGACCGGCGCCCGGCTGGTCGACGTGGCGCCGACCCTGCTCTACGGTCTGGGCTTCCCCGTCTCCCGCGAGCTCGACGGCCAGGTGCTCACCGCCGCCTTTGACAAGCGCTTCCTGGCGAGCAACCCGGTGGCGTTCTTCCCCTCCTACGAAGGGCTGGCGCGGGCGCGCTGAGATCCTAGGAGGCCACCCGCTTGGGGCCGGCCGTCCGGGTGGCGTCGCGATTCATCGAGCAGCGACCCTCGAAGGTGGCGCCGTCCTCGATGATCAGCGCGGGAGTATCGATCTCCGCGAAGACTTTGCCGCTGGGCGCGATTTGTACCTTCTTGAGGGCATGGATGGTGCCCTTGACGGTGCCGGAGACGAACACCTGGCCGGCGCGGACCTCGCCGTCCACCTCGCCGGCCTCGCCCACGATGAGATCACCCTGCGACTCCACGAGACCGGTCAGCTTGCCGTCGACGCGGAACGAGGCGTCGAAGCGCAGCTCCCCCTGGAGATGGCTGCCGCCGTCCAGGAAGCCGTTGAGGTCCCCCTGCTTGCCTTCCGACTTGAAGATCATCGGCTCTCTCCCCGCTCGATCAGTACGTCGAAAAGCCGCATCAGCTCCTCCTCCGAGTGGAAGTGGATGCGGAGCTGGCCACGCCCCCCCTTGCCCTGCCGTTTGATCTCGACACGGGTCTGCAACCGGCGGGTGAGGCGCTCCTCGGCGGCGGCGGTATGGACCTCGACCGGACGGTCCGGCTTCTTGGGCTGCGGTGTCTCCCGCGGCTGGGGCTCGGCGGCCAGGCGCTCGAGGTCGCGGGCGGAGAGCCCGTCGCGCACGGCGCGGTCGGCGAGCCGGATCTGCTCCTCCGGGTCCTCGATGGCGAGCAGCGGGCGGGCCTGGCCGGCGGTGAGCCGCCCCTCGCGCAGCAGGTCGAGCACCTCGTCGGGCAGGCGCAGCAGCCGCAGCGCGTTGGTGACGGTCGTCCGCGCCTTGCCGACCCGGGTGGCCACCTCCTCCTGGGAGAGGCCGAACTTCTCCTGCAGGGCGGCGTAGGCCTCGGCCTCCTCGATCGGGTTGAGGTCGCTGCGCTGGAGGTTCTCGACCAGGGCGAGCTCCAGCAGCTCGCGGTCGTCCGCCACTTGGCGGACGACCACCGGCACCGCTTCGAGCCCGGCCTTGCGGGCGGCCCGCCAGCGGCGCTCGCCGGCGATGATGGCGTACCCCTCCCCCTCGGGGGTGACCACCAGCGGCTGGATGATCCCCTGGGCGCGGACCGAGGCCGCGAGGTCCTCGATCGCCGCCTCGTCGAAGTAGGTGCGCGGCTGGAAGCGGTTGGGGTGGAGGCTCGCGACCGGCAGCGTGCGCACCGGCTCGTCCGGCTTCGGCTCGGCCTTCTCGATCAGGGCGTCGAGGCCGCGCCCGAGCCCCCGCTTCTTGCCCGCGGGACCGGTCACGCCGCCCTCCGCAGGATCTCGCGGGCGACCGCCAGGTAGGCCTCGGCGCCGCGCGACTTGATGTCGTACTGGAAAATGGGGAGGCCGTGGCTGGGCGCCTCGGCCAGGCGGATGTTGCGCGGCACCACCGTCTCGTAGACCTTGCCGGCGAAGTGGGAGCGGATCTCCTGGGCCACGTCCTTCGAGAGGTTGGTGCGGTCGTCGTACATCGTGAGCAGGATGCCGGCGATCTGGAGATGCCGGTTGAGGCTCCCCTGGATGCGCTGGATGGTGGCGAGCAGATCGCTGATCCCCTCGAGGGCGAAGTACTCGCACTGGAGGGGGACGAGCACGCCGTCCGCCGCCACCAGGGCGTTGACCGTCAGGTGGCCGAGCGACGGCGGGCAGTCGAGCAGGATCGTGTCGTACTGGTCCGCGGCCTCGGCGAGGATGGTCTTGAGCCGCTGCTCCCAGCCGGGCTCGCCTACCATCTCGACCTCGATGCCGACGAGATCGCGCTGGGCGGGGACGAGATCCAGATTGGGGAAGCCCGAGGGGCGGATGGCGGCGGAGAGCGGCGCCTCGCCGACCAGCGCGTGGTAGAGGTGCGGCGGCTCCGCCCGGGCGCCGAGGCCGCGGGTGGCGTTCCCCTGCGGATCGCAGTCGACGAGCAGGACGCGCCGCTCGAGGGCGCCGAGGCCGGCGCCGAGGTTGATGGCGGTGGTGGTCTTGCCGACCCCACCCTTCTGGTTCGCGATGGCGAGAATCATGGCTTTCCTGGTGTCAAGGCCCGGGGGAGGCGCGGCGCAGCGCCAGGACGCGCCGCTTCTCGCTCCCCGCGAGCGGGAGGCTGCCGCAGGCGACGAGCTCCGCAGGCAGCTCGGGATCGTGCTCACCCACCCAGAGGAGGACGCGCCCGTTCGCGTCCAACCGGCTCGCGAGGGCGTTCCAGACGTCCGGACCGAGCCGGAGGGCCCGCGAGGTGATCACGTCGATGCTCTCCGGAAGACCGGCAGGCAACGGAAGCTGGACTCTAACATCGAGGCACCGGCAGGGCAACGCGGCCTTGCGGGCGGCGGCGGAGAGGAAGGCCCACTTGCGCTCGCGGGCCTCGGCGAGGGTCATCTCCAACCCCGGCCGGGCGGCGGCGAGGACGATGCCGGGGAAGCCCGCTCCCGACCCCAGATCGAGCCCGCGCCGGGCGTCCACCGGCAGGAGGGGGAGGGCGGCGAGCGATTCGCCGTAGTGGCGGGCGAGGATCTCGCTGGCCGTCCCCGGCCCGATCAGGCTCATCCGCCGGTTCCAGAGCGCCAGCTCGCGGTAGTGCGAGTAGAGCGAATTGACCGCCTGCTCGTCGAGCGGCTCCGGCGAGAGCCGGCGGAGGGCGTCCGCGAAGTCGGCGCGGGAGATCTCAGGGAGGGAGAAGGCCATGGAGGCTTACCATTGCACACATCTTTGCCCTCGGGGGCGTCCTGCCCTCCGAAGCCTCACCTCGATCCCTCTCCACTTCGTGGAGAGGGAGGGCCCAGAGATCGAAGTCTTCCAGATTCGGCAAGGCCGGCTCAGCTACGTTCCCCCTCTCCACGAAGTGGAGAGGGGGCCAGGGGGTGAGGCTTCGGAGGGCAGACGGGTGAAAGGGCAGAGCTGCCTTCAAGAGGGTGGCATCGATGCCCCGTTTCACGTGGAACATTGTTTCACGTGAAACATTCCTCTCTACGCCGTCGGCGCCGGCCGCACCATGATCCGCTTGAAGTAGCCGTCCCCCTCGCTCTCGGTCATCACGTTGGGGTCGTCCGCCAGGGTGGTGTGGATGATCCGCCGGTCGGCCGGGTTCATCGGCTCCAGGATCCGCGGCTTGCCGCGCCGGCGGACCTCCTCGGCGACCCGCTGCGCCAGGCTGCGCAGCCGCTCTTCCCGGATCTCGTGGAAGTTGTCGCAATCCACCCGCACCACGGTGGTCTCGCCGCCGCTCAAGCTCCGAATCATCCGCGGCAGCAGGTGCTCGAGGGCCATCAGGAATTCGCCGTCGTCGGCGAAGCACCAATCGACGTCGTCCCCCGAGAGGTCCACCTCCAGCCGCTCCTCCCCCTGGAAAACCCGGGGTGTCAGGTCGAGCCCCGCGACGCGCACCAGCAACCCCGCCGCCTTCGACGCCGCCTCGGCGATCGGACCCTCCGCGGCCGGGTAGCGCTCGGCGAGGCCGCGCGGGCGCTCGGGCAGGGTCACCAGCCCGGCCTCGCCCTCCGCCGGACGGAACGGCTCCGCGGCGGGCAGGCGCGGCGACCGCGGCGGCAGGTCCCGCTCGCGGCGGCGGGGGCGGTCCTGGTCCCCTCGTCCCTGCCGGTCCCCGCGCGGCCCGCGGTTTCCGCCCCGCTCGCCGCCGCGAGGCTCTCCACGGTGCTCCCGCTCCCGCGGCGGACGCGCCTCCCGCGGCTCCCGGGGTGCCGGGGCGCGCGGCGGCGCCTCGTTGCCCGGGGAGGGCGAGGGCTCGGCGGCCGCGGCCGGCGCCGGCCGCGACAGGTAGGAGGACGGCGGCGGGGGAGGGAGGGAGCGGCCGCTCTCGGGGATCGGCGCCGGGGAATCCCGGCGCGGGTTGTCGGGATCGACCTCGATGACCACCTTCCGGCGGGTCTTCAGGAAGCCGTGCCGCTTCTCGAGGCTGCGGTAGGCGACGTAGCTGGGATCGAGGTTGAAGTAGTTGGCGGCCTGGACCAGGGCCTGTTGCAGGGTGTCGCCGGAAAAGAAGCGTCTCTTGACGTCGTTCATAGCGGTTAGGTCTCTCGCGGGATCCGAATCAGGGGTTTTCATTATGATGCCTCCCGCTCCCGCAAACGGTTGTAAACCTGGAGTTGGATGATGGTCAAGACGTTGTTGGTGAGCCAGTAGAGCACCAGCCCGCTGGGCACGCCGAGGAAGAAGACGGTCATCGCCACGGGCATGATCTGGAACATCCGCCGCTGCATGGGATCGCCCGCCTGCGGCCCCATGCGCACCTGGAGGAACTGTGTGATCCCCATCACGATCGGCAGCACCAGGTAGGGATCGGCGGCCGAGAGGTCCTGGATCCAGCCGAGCCAGGGGGCGTGGCGCAGGTCGACCGCCGTCGACAGCAGGCGGTAGAAGGCGTAGAGGATCGGGAGCTGGATCAGCATCGGCAGGCAGCCGCCCGCCGGGTTCACCCCCGCCTCCTTGTAGACCGCCATCACATCCTCGTTCATCTTGCGCTGCGCTTCGAGATTCGGCTTCCCCTGCTTGTCGCGCAGCTTCGAGCGGTAGCGGTCGCGGATCGCCTGCACCTTGGGGTTGAGCTCCTGCATCTTGCGCATCGACATCGTGCTCTTGTGGGTGAGCGGCAGGAGCAGGATCTTGATCACGATCGTCAGCAGGACGATCGCCCAGCCGTAGTTGCCGACCACGCGGTCGTAGATCCAGTGCAGGGCGTAGAGGAGCGGCAGCACCAGCGGCTTGAGGCTGCCCAGCTCGATCGTGCCTTCGAGCCCGTTGTGGAGGGCGTGCAGCCGGTCGTACTCCTTCGACCCCCAGTAGGAGGCGAGCGACATCTGGTCTCCCGCCGGCCGCAGGATCAGGAAGAACTCGCGGGGAAGCTTCTTCTGATCCCCGGTGATGTCGTCCTTGCCGGGCACCGGCAGGAACTGCTCGACACCCCCCTTCTCGGCGGGCTGCACCAGCATCGGCCAGAAGATCGCGCGGTCGATCCGCCCTTGGGGCACCTGGGCCGCGAGGTAGTAGGTGTCGTCCAGCCCCGCCCAGGCGAGCGCGGTGCCGGAGACCTCGACCGGGTCGAACGTGCCCCCGGGGTCGGGCATCTCGATCTCGTCACCCTTCTTGTAGGTCCCCCGCCGGTGCTCGTAGCGGCTCTTCATCTCGTCGGCGGTGGGGTTGCGGATGCCGGGGCCCAGCAGCACCCCCCAGTCCGAGCGGCCGGGCACCTTCACGTCCACCGCGAGGAGGCCCCGGTCGTCGAAGCGGAAGGTCTTCTCGGCGGTGCCGAGGGGGCCGCTGTAGCGGAAGGTGGCGGAGCGGCCGTCCGGGGCGCGCTCGGCCTGGAACAGCGCCTGGTTGAGCGGGCTCGGCTGGGCGCCGTTGGCGGAGGTGAGGGAGTAGGGATAGGCGATGCCGGCCCGCTGGCGGACCATCTCCAGGGTGCCGCCCTTGGGGTCCGACTTCTCGGGCACCACCATCGAGAGGAGCTGCGCCCCCCGGTTGCCGAGCACGGCGCGGCTCCGGCCGGCCTGGAGCGTGATCCGCTCCTCGGCCGCGGCCTGGACCGGCGCCGCGGCGGGGACGGGAGCCTGGGACACCGCCGGCTGGCCGGGCTGGCCCGGC
The DNA here is from genome assembly GCA_045807625.1 of Thermoanaerobaculia bacterium. Classification (GTDB taxonomy): domain Bacteria; phylum Acidobacteriota; class Thermoanaerobaculia; order Multivoradales; family UBA5704; genus DATARR01. Next base: position 154,425 of record JBJMHA010000052.1, read on the forward strand.
TGACCGGGAGCAGCCGCGCCGGGCACGGCCGGAGCGGCGCCGGGAGCGGGGACCGCCTTGGGAGCCGCGGCCGGAGGGAGCTCCGGCGGCTTGGGCTTGGCTGGCGGGAAGACGGTGTACCAGATGGCGACGACGGCCAGCGATAGCACGAAGGCGAGAAGCAGACGGCGAGTTTCCACGGAAGTCAGAGCCCTCTTTGGTCGTATGTTCTAGGGATGAGACCACCCGCCGCGCCGCTACGGCAGGTCGACTCCGCCCGGATGAAAAGGTTGGCAGCGCAGGATGCGGCCGGCGGCGAGCAGGCTCCCGCGCCAGGGACCGTGTTTGAGGATGGCGAGCCGGGCATATTCAGAGCAGGTCGGCGTGAAGCGGCAGGAGCGGGGCAGCAGCGGCGAGATCCGCCGCTTGTAGACGCCGAGCAGGAAGACGAGCAGGCGCGTCACCCGGCCGGCTCCCGCCGCTCCCGCAGTCCGCCGAGCAATCGCAACAGCTCCGCGCGCAATCCCGGGAAGTCGCTCTTCCCGGCCTCGGGCTTCAGGTGGATCACCAGGTCGAGGGCGGGCAGCCTGCCGCGGTCCTGCCATCGTCGGTAGACCTCTTTGATCCTGCGCTTGAGCCGGTGGCGCATCACCGCCTTGCCGACCTTGCGGCTGGCGGTGATCCCGAGGCGAGGGTGCCCGAGCTGGTTCGGAACGAAATAGAGGATCGCGAACGGCCCATGCCGCCGGCGACCCGTGCGATAGCACCTGAGGTAGTCCGTCCGCCGCCGCAGCCGCTCCTCGGAGGTCAGGCGCTCGCCCGCCGCGCCCTCTTGGGAGCCCGGCGGGCGCCGGCCGTCCGCCATCAGACGCTCAGGCTGTGGCGTCCCTTGCGGCGCCGCCGCGCGATCACCGCGCGGCCGTGACGGGTGCGCATGCGCACCAGGAAGCCGTGCGTCCGCTTGCGCCGGCGATTGTTGGGCTGAAAGGTCCGTTTCACTGGGAACCGCCTTCTTCGAAATCGGTGTCATGGATCGCGGGACCGCCGGCCCATCCGGAGCCGCCCGCTCGATCGGCACGAAACCCGTAAAGTAATGCACTTCGGGGAAGGGCGTCAAGAACGCCCGTCCTCCCGGGAAGACGAATGGCGGAGAGGGTGGGATTCGAACCCACGGACCGGTTGCCCGGTCAACGGTTTTCGAGACCGCCCCATTCGACCGCTCTGGCACCTCTCCGGTTGTGTCTGCGCTTGAGATCGATGGCGGAGAGAGAGGGATTCGAACCCTCGGTAGAGTTTCCCCTACACACGCTTTCCAAGCGTGCTCCTTAAGCCACTCGGACATCTCTCCCGATCTTTCAAAAACTCAAAGAGCCCCGCCGCTCAAGGCTTGCGCCGCAGCGACGCGAAGAAGCCGCGCAGCAGCGCGGCGCTCTTACTTTCCAGCACGCCGGCCGTCATCTCCAGCCGGTGGTTCAGCCGCGGGTCCTGGACCAGGTTGCCCAGGGTGCCGCAGTAGCCGGCCTTCGGATCGGGCGCCCCGTAGACCAGCCGCTCGACGCGGCTGTTGACCAGGGCTCCGGCGCACATCGCGCACGGCTCCAGGGTGACGTACATCGTGCATCCCGAGAGCCGCCAGCCGCCGATCGCCGCCGCCGCCTGCCGGATCGCCAGGATCTCGGCGTGCGCCAGCGGATCGCCGTCGGTCTCGCGGCGGTTGTGGCCTCGCCCCAGCACCTCACCCTCCCGGACCACCACCGCACCGATCGGCACCTCTCCACTATCAGCGGCGCGCCTCGCCTCGGCGAGGGCTTCCGTCATCCAGACCTGATCTTCCGGTCTTTCCACAGGAGACCCCCCGCCAGACGGGACGCGTATGTTACCCGAGAAGGGGCACAACGCAAAATCCGGCCGGCCCGACCCGCGCCGTGACGCAGTGGACCCGCGGGGCGACGGAGCCGACCCGGGTCGTGACAACGTGGACCCGCGGGGCGAAAGCGTGGACCCGATCTGTGACAATTCCGACCCGATCTGTGGAGCTTTGGACCCGATCTGTGAGGATTACGACCCTCGGGGCAACGCTCCCGACCCGATTTGCGTCGTTTTGGACCCGCGGGGCGTAAATCCCACAGATCGGGTCCGAACCGTGGACCCGCGGGTCGGAAGCGTCACGAGCTTCAGGAGGTTCTCCCTTGCTGCTCCCCCTCACACGACGGGAATTCGCCTTCCAGCGGGAAGGCTGTTTCTCCGCTTGACTTACGCCATACCTTGAGAAATACTCGAGAAGCTCTACCCTTTGAAGGGGTGGAGGTAGATTATGGCCATCCAACCCGACGACCGGAAGTTCCGGGAGCTGATCCTCTATATCTCGCAGCGATGCGAGCAGGATCCCAATTTCGGCAAGACCAAGCTGAACAAGATCCTGTTCTATTCGGATTTCATCTCCTACGCCAAAACGGGAGAGCCGATCACGGGACAGGAGTACATGCGGATCCAGCACGGGCCGGGAGCGCGCAGGCTCAAGCCAACCTTGGAAGACATGCAAGAACGCGGCGAAGTGCGGATCAAGCGGGAGAGGAAGATCGACCATGACCAGCAACGGGTTCTGGCCCTCCGCGAACCCAGGCTGGAAGGTTTGTTCTCCGACCACCAACTCGGCATCGTGAACCAGGTCATCCAATACCTGTGGGGGCGGACCAACCGTCAGGTCAGCGCGCTGTCACATGCCGATATCGGCTGGCAGATGGCTCGCCACAAGGAGACGATCCCCTACGAAACGGTATTCCTCTCCGACCGTCCCCTCACCGAGGCGGAGCTCGAGTACGGTCGTCAGTTAGCAGCCGAGCTTGGACGATAAGCCCAAACGCGTCCTCGTGGAATCTCTACGCTTCACGAGGGAGCGGACAAAGATCGTCGCGGATGTCCGGCGCTTCGATGATGCCATGCGAGCCATCGACTTCAGGCTCTGCCGCGATCCCGAGAGCGGCATTCAGATTTCCAGAGGTGGGCTGTACGCAACCTGCATCAGCTTTCCCGACGGAACCACCTTCGCCATCTACTACACGTTTGACGACCATCAGGTCGTGCTTGAGTCTGTCCGGCGCGACAGCCTGGTCTTTGACTGGTAGGCCTTTCTTCAGGAGCGGGAATGGGGAGGACCTCGATTCGGTTGTTGAGATGGCGCTAGTCAGGCGGCATTCTCTCGCGCCGTTCCTGACTGACTTATCTTGTTTCATATCTCAGGGGTGCGACTGAAAGCCGTCATTGAGCGTCTTTGACTTCCCCGGTCCCCCCGACGTAGCATGAGGGCCTCCGCAGTGGCCCACGAAGGGTTCGGGTCCTGTGCATCGGCCAGTACCGAACCTCGTCAGGCCCGGAAGGGAGCAGCGATAAGGTATGCGGTCGAGTGCCGCAGCTTCACCGGAACCCTTCGTAGACCACTGCCATCTCCCATGACGTATCAGGTCCTCGCGCGCAAATGGCGCCCGCAGAATTTCTCCAGCCTCGTCGGCCAGGAACCGATTGTTACCGCTTTGCGTAACGCCCTTCAGGAAGGGCGCATCGCTCAGGCCTATCTTTTCTCTGGAATCCGCGGCGTGGGCAAGACCACGGCGGCGCGCGTGCTGGCCAAGGCGCTCAACTGCGAGCGCGGCCCCGCGGCCGACCCCTGCAACGAGTGCACCTCCTGCATCGAGATCACCCGCGGCTCGGACCTCGACGTCATCGAGGTCGACGCGGCGACCTATTCCAAGGTCGAGCAGGTCCGGGACCTCACCGAGAGCCTGAAGTACGGCCCGGCGCGCGACCGCTACAAGGTGGTGGTGCTCGACGAGATCCACCGCCTCTCCCGCCAGGCCTTCGACGCCCTGCTCAAGATCGTCGAGGAGCCGCCGCCGCACCTGGCCTTCATCTTCGCCACCACCGAGATCGACGCCGTGCCGGCGACCATCCTCTCGCGCTGCCAGGAATTCCACTTCCGGCGCGTCCCCTCGCCGGTGCTCGCCGCCCACCTGCGGTCGATCTGCGAGCCGGAGGGGATCCGCGCCAGCGACACGGCGCTGCGGCTGATCGCCCGCGCCGGCGAGGGGAGCGTGCGCGACTCGGTCGCCCTGCTCGACCAGCTCGCCACCTTCGGCTCGGGGGCGATCGCGGATGAGGATGCCATCCGCCTGCTGGGGGGGCTCGACACGGCCCTCTTCCAGACCCTGCTCGCGGGCATCCTCGCCGGGGACTCCGGGTCGGTGTGGTCGGCCGTGCGCCGGATCGAGGAGGAGGGGTGGGACCCGCGCCACGTCTACGGCCAGTTCCTCGCCTTCTGCCGCGACGCGCTCCACCTCGCTATGGGGGGCACCCCCGAGCAGGTGGACCTGCCCGGCGAGGAGGCGGCCACCCTCGCCGCGACCGCCCGGGCGAGCGGCTACGAGAACCTGCTGCGGCTGCTCAATCAGCTCCTCACCAGCGAGCCGATCGTGCGGCGCAGCGACACCGGCGCCCTGGCGGTCGAGATCGCCTGGCTGCGCGCGGCCGAGCTCCCGAAGCTGACGCGGATCGAGGAGCTCCTCTCCGGATCGCTCCCCACGGCGGAAGCCGGAAGCGCCCGGCCCGCCGCCGCGCCGAGGGCCGCTCCGGCGCCCGCGCCCCAGCGCCGCGCTCCCGAGCCGGCGCCCCGGCCCGCCGCTCCGCCCTCTCCTCCTCCGGCACCGCCGCGCGCCGAGGCGGCTCCCCGTCCGGCAGCTCCGATGCCCTCGCCGCCGCGGAGCGCTCCGCCACCGGCCGCTTCTCAAGCCGCACCGGCTCCGGCGCGTCCTGCGCCGCCACCGGCCGCTCCGGTTTCGCCGCCGGCTGCCGCGGTTTCGCCGCCGGCCGGTCGACCGGCGACTCCGGCCGCGGCTCCCGCGATGCCGCGCGATCCCGTCCGTGCCTTTCTCGACGAGGTCAGCAAGCGGCGGCCGCA
>JBJMHA010000053.1:0-31310 GCA_045807625.1 Thermoanaerobaculia bacterium
CTTATCCCACTACGTCGGCTCCCCGTTACAGTCTCTCGAGGCTGGTAACCACGGCCTGCACACTCGCTGTCTACGCTTCGTGGCTGGAAGACTCACTAGGGCCACGCAAGACTCGCTTCCGGTGGGTGGCTAGCCCTTGCCGGGTAGGATTCGGACCTACTGGGTCCACTACGAAGGGTTTCAGGCTCTGTCTATTGCATGCCCCTTCCCCCCTTCCCAGGCTTCGCCTGGCGCGAGGGAACGTCTCTACGGGTCACGGCCTTCACTGCGGTCCGCCTTTCACGGCCCAACGCGGCGCTCCCCTCCTCCGTATACCTCCCCGTAGTCCCCTTGAAAGCGAGGCTGAGCCTCTTGATCGACGAGCGCATCGCGATTCCTGGATGGGAGCTGTTGCACGGTGTGGACGCCCTGCTGGCGGAGGTGGTCGCCGGGCGGAACCTCTTGCGGCATTGGGTGCGGCTGTGCGTGGCGATGAGCCTCGGGGCCGCGGTCTATGGCGCCGTGCTAGGGATGTGGCATGGGGCGGAGCTCGCCTTCTATGATTCTCTGAAGCTGCCTCTCGTTCTCCTGCTCACCTCGGCTCTCACGGTGGGTTTTGCCTGGACGGCGGCGGTGGTGCTCGGACTGCCCCTGCGCTTTGGGCAGGTGGCGGTGCTCACGTTCCTGGCCCTGGCGGCGGGGAGCCTGTTGCTCGCGTCGCTCGCTCCGGTCGCTTGGTTCTTCAATCTCAGCGCGCCGGAGCCCAGCCCCTCGGCCCGCACGGCCCACAACCTCCTCTATCTGCTGCACACGGCGCTGGTCGGCGGGTGCGGCCTCGGCGGCACGGTGGCGCTGTGGAAGGCGATGCGGCGGATCGAGGCGCCGTTGAAGACCCTGCGGGCGGTCTATGCCGTGTGGGTGGCGGCGTTCGCGCTGGTGGGGGGCGAGGTGGCGTGGGCGCTGCGGCCTTTCGTGGGGAGCGTCTACATGCCCGTCGTCTTCCTGCGTCCGGACGCCCTCGACGGCAACGTCTACGAATTCATCTTTACCGACATCCTGCCGCATCTCGCCTCATGGCTCTGACCTGGAGGAGATTCCATGGAATCGATTTCCGAGCTTCCACAACCGCGTAGTCTCACCGGCGTCTTCAACGAGCTGCTGATCCGGCCGCTCGCCTTCCTCGACCGGGCGCGCGACGGCGGGAAAGGCTCGCCGTTCCGAATGATCGCCGCCTCGACCCTCTGTTACGCGCTCTACGGCGCGGCGGCGGGGTTCTTCCAGGGGGGCGACCAGATCCTCGTGGCGGCCCTCAAGGCGCCTCTGATCATCCTGTTCACGCTGCTCCTCTGCCTGCCGAGCCTCTACGTGTTCTCGGCGGTGGCCGGGGCGGAATGGACGCGGCGGAGCTTCCTCGCCGTGCTCGCCGGCTTCGCGGGGACCCTGGCGCTGGTCCTGCTGGCGCTCCTGCCCATCAACTGGCTGTTCTCGTCCAGCAGCCGGCATCTGGGCTCGGCCACCCTGCTCCAGCTCTTCCTCTGGCTGATCGCGCTCAGCCTGGCCTGGAGGTTCCTCGGGCAGGGGCTGCGGGCCACCGGGGCGCGCGGCGGGATGGTCCTCTGGCTCTTCCTCTTCTGCGTCGTCTCGCTCCAGGCCGCGACCGTGCTCCGCCCGGTCCTCTCCCGCAAGCCCGGGGGCGCGGTCTTCGTCAGCGGCAAGAAGTCCTTCCTGGAGCAGATCGGAGACGTTTTCGACGAGGACGACGAGCGGACGAGAGCGGCGAAGCCCACGGCGGCTCCGAAGCCTGAGGCGAAACCCCCGGCGGGAGCCGCAAAACGCTGACGGGCTGTCCTCGAGAGCGCGGTGGTTGAGCTCACAAGGCGGGCGGCTCGTCCGCCGCGGCCGGCAGGAGGCTCGCCGCGCGGAATCGTTGATCCGCCGCGGTCGGCGGTTGGCTCGCCGGGGCCGGCGGTTGGCTCGCCGCGCGCGGCGGTCGGTCCGCCGGGGCCGGCGGGAGGCTTTTCGAGCCCGGCGGTTCTCATGATTACCGCGGCGGTTGTTCCGCCGGAGTCGGCGGTTCAAAGATTCCGCGCGGCAAGCCTCTCGCCGGGGTCAAGAATCCGACCGCCGGGGGTGGCGGACGAACCATTCTCCCCGGCGGACCTTCCGCCCCGCGCGGCGGACGAACCATTCCGCGCGGCGAGCCATCCGCCGCCCCCGGCGAGCCTTCCGCCGAGCCCGGCGGACGAGCCGCCGGGCTTTTTCGTTCGTCCGCCGGAGTTGAAACGCCGACCGCCGGCCTTTTCGCTCCTACGGCCCGGCGTCGAAGTCGAGGAAGTCGTCTTCCCAATACTCGTGCTCCCCGCGGGCGTTGGCCGTGTGACGCTCTTGTTCCATCGCCCGCAGCTCGACGCGGCGGATCTTGCCCGAGATGGTCTTCGGGAGCTCGGCGAACTCGATCCGCCGGATGCGCGCGAAGGGGGCCAGACGCTGGCGCGAGAAGCGGAAGAGGGCGTGCGCCACCGCCCGGGAGGGTTCCACGCCCGGCTTCAGCACCACGTAGGCCTTGGGCACGCTCAGGCGGATCGGGTCCGGGCTCGGCACCACCGCCGCCTCCGCCACCAGCTCGTGCTCGATCAGCGCGCTCTCCAGCTCGAACGGGCTGATCCGGTAGTCGGAGCTCTTGAAGACGTCGTCGGCCCGGCCCACGTACCAGAAAGTGCCGCCGGCGTCGCGCCTGGCCACGTCCGAGGTGCGGTAATGGCTGCCGCCGAGCAGCCGGGCGCTGGCCTTCGGGTTGTCCAGGTAGCCCGCCATCAGCGGGAGCGGACGGGGGTCGAGCCGGATGGCGATCTCCCCCTCGTCGCCCGGCTGATCGTCCGGATCGAGGAGGTCGATGCGGTAGCCGGGCATCGGCTTGCCCATGGCCCCCACCTTCACCTCCTCGCCCGGCGGGTTGCCGATCTGGCAGGTGGTCTCGGTCTGGCCGTAGCCGTCGCGGACGGTCAGCCCCCAGGCCTCGCGCACCTGGACGATCACCTCGGGGTTGAGCGGCTCGCCCGCGCTCACCACCTCGCGGAGCTTGACCGCATAGGCCTTGAGGTCCTCGAGGATCAGCATCCGCCAGACGGTGGGCGGCGCGCAGAGGGTGGTGACGCCGTGGCGGGCCAGCGCCGCCAGGGTCTTGCGGCCGTCGAAACGCGGGAGCTGATGGATGAAGACCGCCGCGCCCGCGTTCCACGGCGCGAAGAGGCAGCTCCAGGCGTGCTTGGCCCAGCCGGGGGAGCTGATGTTGAGGTGGACGTCCCCCTTGCGCAGGCCGATCCAGTACATCGTCGAGAGGTGCCCCACCGGATAGCTCTGGTGGGTGTGCAGCACCATCTTGGGCTTGGCGGTGGTGCCGGAGGTGAAGTAGAGGAGGAACGGATCGTCCGCGCGGGTCTCGCCGTCCGGCTGGAAATCGGCCGGCGCGTTATAAGCCTCGGCGTAGGAATGCCAGCCGGCGGCCTCGTCTCCCACCACGACGCGGGTGAAATCGCCCGGCACCGCCGCGAGCTTCTCGGCCGAGGGAACGTCGGCGATCACGTGGCGGATCTCGCCCCGCTCGATGCGGTCCTGGAGGTCGGCGCTCCCCAGCAGGGTGGTGGCCGGGCTGACCACCGCGCCCAGCTTGAGGACGGCCAGCATGATCTCCCAGAGGGGGGCCACGTTGGGGAGCATGACCAGGACGCGGTCCCCCCGCCGGACGCCGAGGGCGCGCAGGTGGTTGGCCACCCGGTTGGAGCGCTCGGCCATGTCGGCGAAGCTGAGCCGCGTCTCGCGCCCCTCGTCGTCGACGGTCCAGAGGGCCGTGCGATCGTTGCCGCGGGCCTGGACGTCGAAGAAGTCGAGGGCCCAGTTGAAGCGGTCGAGCTCCGGCCAGCGGAAGCCGGAGACGGCCGCGGCGTAGTCGCCGCGGTGGGCGATCAGGAAGTCGCGGGCTTCCAGGAAGGAGCGGGTGGGGGGCGGCATGGGGGTAGTTTATGGGAATCGGGGTTTGCCGACCGGCATCGCCTTTGCGAGCGGCAGACGATACGATGTGCTCTCTTTGCGAGGATCGAGCATGACCCTGACATCTCCCGAGACGACCTCGGCCCCCCCGGCCGCGCCGATTCCCCCTCCGGACCTCGAGGCCTTCGCGCACCACTGGCAGGACGAGGCGGACGCGGCATACCTCTACCACCTGCTGAGCCAGATCGAGCGCGATCCGCGGAAACGCGACCTCTACCAGCGCCTGTCGCACGTCGAGGACCGCCACACCAAGATCTGGGGGGACCTGCTGGCGGCGAGCGGCCGGCCGGTGGGACCGTTCCGTCCGACCCTGCGGGCGCGGGCCATGGCCCTTCTGGGCCGCACCCTCGGCCCCCGCGCGCTGCTCCCCCTGCTGCTGATCGAGGAGGGGCGGGAGGTGCGCGCCTATCTGGAGATGTACCGCTCGACGCCCGCGGGGGCGGCCGGTCAGCATGAGGCCCTGCTCCTCGCCCGCGAGTCGGCCGAGCACGCCACCACCCTGGGGGACATCGCCAACCGCGGCACCGAGCCCTGGCACCGCATCGAGGCCGGGGGGTTCCTGCGCAACGTGATCTACGGCTTCAACGACGGCCTCACCGCCAACTTCGGCCTGGTCGCCGGGGTGATCGGCGCCACCGTGGCGGCCCAGCACCAGGCGATCGTGGTGGCCGGGGTGGCCGGCCTGATCGCCGACGCCCTCTCGATGGGAGCCAGCGGCTTCCTGGCCGCCAAGAGCGAGCAGGAGGTCTACTCCCACGAGATCGCCATGGAGCGCGCCGAGATCGAGCTGATGCCCGAGGTCGAGCGCGATGAGCTGGCGCTGATCTACGAGCTCAAGGGGATGGACAAGGGGACCGCCCAAGACCTCGCGACCGAGGTGATGAAGGACCCCAAGCGCATGCTGGAGGAGCAGGTGCGCGAGGAGCTGAAGATCGGCGACCGGGACGCCTCCCCCCTGCGCGAGGGTTGGACCACCGGCCTCGCCACCGCCTTCGGCGCCCTGATCCCGGTGCTGCCGTTCTTCTTCACCCACGGCACCCCGGCGATCGCGCTCTCGTTCGTGATCGCCATGCTCTCTCACTTCCTGGTCGGCGCCGCGCGGTCGATCTTCACCGGCCGCGGGGTCTTCCGCTCGGGGCTCGACATGTTCGTGGTCGGGCTCGGCGTCGCCCTGGTGGGGTACTTCGTGGGCGGGTGGGTTTCGAAGCTACTCTGAGTCCCCGTTCAGGGTGAGGGTGAAGGCGAAGCTCGCCGTGCCGGCGTTGCCCGCGCGGTCGAGGATCGTCGCGGTCAGCAGGTGGGAGCCCTCCGCGATCGCCTGCGGGATACAGACGCCCGAGGCGAGGTTGGCGACGCAGATCGAGTCGATCGACTCGCCGTCGAGGGTGACCTTCAAGGTCTTGGCGTCGAGGCCGGAGGTGAGGTCCGAGTAGGTCAGCCGGATGATGGGAGCCGGATTGCCGGCCACCACCTTGGGCGGGGAGGCGAAGGCGATCGAAGGCGGCACGGTATCGGTCGTGAAGCTCACCGACGCCTCCTCGTCGCGGCCGCTTGGGGCCCGGACGATCACCTGGGCGGTGTGCTTCCCCTCCAGCAGCCGGGACGGCGGGGTGAAGGTCAGGCCGGAGGGGCCGATCTCGGCCTGGGCGGTGCGGTCCGCGCCGTCGAGCCTCAGCAGCACCGCGGCGGGATCGACCGCCCCTCCACCCTTGGCGAAGGTCGCGGCGATCGTGGGGGTCCCGTTCGCCAGGACGCTGTCCGGCGCCGGCGCCGTGATCGTGACCCGGCCGGACGCTCTCCAGCCGGCCGGCGGCGCCACCGCCTTCGCCCCCCAGAGCAGCACGTGGGGACCGGAGCCCTCCGGCCGGGCGCTCCCCCAGCTCAGGGTGAGCGCGCCGGTGAGGGTGAAGCCGTGGCCGAGATCGCCGCCCTGGATGCGCAGGACGTCCTGCCCTCCCGGAGTGGTGGCGGCGGGAGCCTCCTTCACCGGGAGGTCGCCGAGCCGCAAGCCGGCCAGGGCGGCGGTGTCCGCGCCGGCCGCCGCGGCGCTCACGAAGAGCTCGTTGCAGTCGGCGAGCTTGTCGCTTTCATAGGAGACCATCGACCGGCGGTCCCCCTGGAAGAGAGTCAGGGAGACGGTCCGGCGGCCGTCGTAGAAGAGGACGAAGGGGACCGGCACGCCGTTCGGCCCGTCGAAGCGGGCCATGGAGGCGGGCGGATCCATGGGCAGGCGGCGCGTCTCCAGGCTCCAGCCGCCGTTCGTGGCGCGCGCCTGGGCGATGAAGCGGATGGCGCCGCCGTTCGCCTGCGCGGCCTTGAGTGCCTGGGCCTCGTCCCGGAGGTGGCTCGCGGTGAGCTCCCTCCGGGCCGCGGCGGCTCCCGCCAGCAGGGCGGCGAAGGTCCAGGCGGAGAGGAGAAAAGGGAGGCGCACGAGATCTAGGATATCGTGTCACGCTTTGATCGCGGCACGACACTCAGGTAGGCGGAAGCCCGTCCGGATTCACTCGAGGATGCAGACCGATCCTCGTCATACATACGGACAGCGGCCTCAATCGGTTCATCGCGGAGCGGGCCTGGGCCGGGCCCGCGGGTGTTCCACTCTGTAGGGCCCTTATTCCGGTAGGAGGAATTCATGAGCGTATCTCGAAGCACCGCCCTGGCCGCTGTATTGCTGCTGACCAGCCTGCCCGCCTTCGCGGCGGAGTCGCCCAACACGCGGACCCTGCCGAAGGGGCCGTTCCGCGCGATCGACGGCACCGGCAACAACGCCGCGCACCCGAAGTGGGGAGCGGCGCACGGCACCCTGTTCCAGAACATCCCCATGGCGTACGGCGACAGCATCTCGACGATGAGCGGCGTCAACCGTCCGGCTCCGCGCTTCATCAGCAACACCGTGGTGGCGCAGCCGAACGTGCCGCCGCACGCCTACGCCAGCAACTATCTCTGGATGTGGGGCCAGTTCATGGATCACGACCTCGACCTCACCGAGCCCCAGACGCTGAGCGCGGCGCCCTTCTGCTCGCAGGAGGCCGACGTCGCCGTGCCGGCCGGGGACACGAGCTTCGACCCCAACAACACGGGCACGGCGGTGATCGTCTTCTGCCGCTCGCAGTTCGACTCCGCCACGGGGACCGACGCGAAAAACGGGCGGGTGCAGACCAACAGCATCACCTCGTTCATCGACGCCTCGAACGTCTACGGCTCGGACCCGGCGCGCGCGAAGGACATACGCAAGCTGGACGGCTCGGGCGAGCTGCGGACCGTCGACGGCCCGGGGCATGAGGAGTACCTCCCCCACAACGTCAACGACATGCCGAACCCGATCCCGGGCAAGGACCGCCACATCTGCGGCGACCCGCGGTGCGAGGAGAACACCAACCTGTTCTCGATGCACACCGTCTGGATGCGCGAGCACAACTACTGGGCGCGCAAGATCCGCACCGAGAGCAAGCGGCCGCTGACCGACGAGGAGATCTTCCAGCGGGCCCGCATGATCGTGGGCGCCGAGATCGAGGCGATCACCTACAACGAGTTCCTGCCCGTGCTGATCGGCCCCAACGCCATTCCGGCCTACACCGGCTACAAGGCGGACGTGAACCCGGGCATCAGCACCGTCTTCTCGACCGCCTCGTACCGCATGGGCCACACCCTGCTGACCCACGTGCTCAACCGGCTCGACGCCAGCCTGCATCCGCTCCCGGACGGCGACCTGACCCTGAAGCAGGCCTTCTTCAACCCCCAGAAGGTGTTCAGCAGCGGCGGCGTCGAGCCCTTCCTGCGCGGCGCGGCGCACCAGCACGCCAACGCCTTCGACTCCTTCATCGTCGACGACGTGCGCAACTTCCTGATCAACGACCCGCAGCCGGGCAGCTTCGACCTCGCGGCGCTCAACATCCAGCGCGGCCGCGACCACGGCCTGCCGGACTACAACGCGGTCCGCGTGGCCTACGGCCTGGCTCCGAAGGCGACCATCGCCGACGTCAACCCGGGGAACCCCGAGATCACCCGCCGCCTCTCCGCGGCCTACACCAACGTCAACGACATCGACCCCTGGGTGGGCGGCATCTCCGAGCCGCCGTTCCCGGGCGCCGTGGTCGGCGAGCTGGTGCGCACGGTGATCGCCGACCAGTTCGCCCGCAGCCGCGACGGCGACCGCCTCTTCTACCTGAACACCTTCCCGGCCCCGTGGATCAACTACTTCAACAATCTCCACTTCTCCGACGTCATCCTGCGCGACACGACGATCGGGAAGAAGGAGATCCAGCAGAACGTCTTCCTCGCGCAGTAGGCGCCGACGCCTGCCGCCGCTCGCGGGCCGCCCGGAGTGCCGGGCGGCCCTTTTTCATGTCTGGAGGAAACCCTGGATAGCCCTGGAGGGACAGACTGAAGGGCCCTGTTCCCGGAGTGTTTTCGGATTGTCACAGAAGAAGAGGCTCGAAAAATTGGCTTGCAAGCACCTTCTTGGTTACATGAGACTGTTCGGACCCAGGACCGCTGGAGCGCCAGGGGCTCCCATCGCGGGAGCCTTTCCCGGCTCTCTGGGGGCGGCGGTCCCGGACGAGGCCGCGTCCGGAGGATCGCCAAACGGCCCGGGCCAGCGTATACTACGCGCAATTACGCAGGAGCGAGAGAAAACGGACCCGCACGGAGCCCTGCCTCCGCTGGCCGGCAGGCTCTTCGCCTCGCGTTCTTCTTTGGGATTGGGACCGGAGCGCTGGAGCTCCGGGAGAATGGAGTCGTCCGATTTGAATCTCCGCACGAAGTCCCTCCGGCTCATCGCCGCGGTGGCGGCGGCGGTCCTCGGGATCGCCCTGATCCTCGTAGTCCGCCTCGTCATGGTGGCGGACGATCCACAGCTCGCCCGCCAGATCGGCTGGAACCTCCTGCTGATCGGCCTGTCCGCCGGCTTCCTGGCGGCCGGCGCGGCCTTCTGGGTGGTGCAGCGCATCACCCTCCCCCTGCGGCGGCTCGCCGAGACGATGTCCGGCATGGCGCGCGCGGGGGAGCTCCAGAGCGACTTCCCCCCGGCCGGCGGCGGCGGCGAGGTGCAGCTCATCGAGGAGACCTTCCGCGGGCTGGTGGCCACGGTCGAGGAGTCGCAGCGCGCCCGCGAGCGGTCGTACGTGGAGGCGGTGGGCGCGGTGGTGACGGCGGCGGACGCCCGGGACCACGAGACGACCGGCCACTCCTTCCGGGTCGCCCTCTACGCCGTCTCGCTGGCCCGGGCCATGGGGCAGCACGGCGAGCAGATCAAGGCGATCGAGTGGGGGGCCCTGCTCCACGACGTCGGCAAGATGGTGGTGCCGGATGAGATCCTGCGCAAGATGGGACCGCTCACCGACGAGGAGTGGCACATCATGAAGCAGCACCCCACCTGGGGGTTCGACATGCTGGCCGAGGTGAGCTTCCTCCAGCCGGCGGCGCTCGACATCATCTACAGCCATCACGAGCGCTGGGACGGCCAGGGGTATCCGCGGGGGGTCGCCGGCGAGGCCATCCCCCTGAGCGCCCGCATCTTCGCCGTGGTGGACACCTATGACGCCATCACCTCGGACCGCCCCTACCGGCGGGCGCGCCCGCACGCCGTGGCGTCAGCTGAGCTCCAGCGGGTGGCGGGCCAGCAGCTCGACCCGTCGGTCGTCGAGGTCTTCCGCCAGCTCCCCGAGGTCGAGCTGCGCCGCCTGCGCGAGCTCTGCAAGAGCGTCCACCCGGGCCTGAGCCTGCCGGCGGACCTGCTGGATACGCTCGCCGAGCCCGAGCCCAAGTCCGATTTTGGATAGGGCGCTGCACCCCGATCTCTCTCCGGAGGAGCGCGAGCGGCTCTTCCGGACGGGGATCGACCTCTTCAACCAGGGGCGGTTCTTCGCGGCTCACGAGGCCTGGGAGGAGATCTGGCGCTCGACGAGCCCTGAGCCCAGGGGTCTCTTCCAGGGGCTCATCCAGGTCGCCGCGGCCCTGCACCAGCACCTCGATCTGAAACGGACGGAAGGCCCCCGCCGCACCCTGGCCAAGGCCCGCCGGAACCTGGAGCCGTTCGCGCCCGAGGCCCTGGGGATCGATATCTCAGATCTGCTGGCTCAGGTGGGGCGGTGGGAGGGGTGGCTGGAAGGGCGGGAGGGGGAGGCGCCGCCGGTGCCGGTGCTCGAAACGTTGAGGCGTTGGTAGGCGTTATCGGTCGGATCGGTCGGATCGGTCGGATGAAGCAACCATCGCCTCAGCAGAGAAGGTCTTACGGGATGCCATACCGCCTTCTCTTCTCCCACAGGGCCTTGCGGCTGATCCCCAGCAGGTCCGCCGCCCGTCCCTGGTGGCCGCGGGTGTAGGCGAGGGCGTTCTTGATCTGCTCCTTCTCCACCTCGATCAGGGGGCGGGGACGGGTTTCGAGGAGCCCCTCGGGCCGCGGGGGATCGACCGGGCCCCCCTCGGCCAGGATCAGGCCGCGCTCCAGGACGTTGCGGAGCTGGCGGAGGTTGCCCGGCCAGGGGTGCTCCAGCATCCAGGCGCGGGCGCGGGGGGAGAGCTCCGGCGCCCGCACCCCGAAGCGCTCCCCCAGGTCGGCCAGGAGATGGTCGAGCACCGCGGCCAGATCGGCCCGGCGCTCGCGCAGCGGCGGCACCCGGAAGGCCAGCACCTCCAGGCGGTAGAAGAGGTCGGGGCGGAAGGTCTCGCGGGCCACGCGCCGGGGGAGGTCCTCCGAGCCGATGGCCACGAAGCGGACGTCCGCCTCCCGTTCCGCGCCGCCCAGCGGGGAGTAGCGCCGCTCCGCCACCAGGCGCAGGAGCTTCGGCTGCGAGGGGAGCGGCAGCTCCTCGACGTGGTCGAGGACGAGCGTCCCCCCCTCGGCCCGCGCCACCCGCCCCTCGCTCGGGGTGTCGGCGCCGGAGAAGGCCCCCGGACGGTAGCCAAAGAATTCGCTCTCGAAGAGGGTGCTGGGGATCGCGCCGGGGTCGACCTCGGTCAGCGGCCCAGCGGCCCGGGGGCTGGCGCCGTGGAGGGCGCGGGCGAGCGTCGAGCGGCCGCTCCCCGGCTCGCCGAGGATCAGCACCGGCGCCTCGGTGGGCGCGGCGCGGTCGACCCCGCGCAGGCTCTCGGCCAGCGCGGGGAAGTCTCGCAACAGACGGGACAGGGAGAGGGGGGAGGCCGCGTCCGCGCTCACGCGCGGAGCCGGGCCGTCACGTCCGGCGCGTCCCCCCAGAGCCTCTCCAGCGCGTAATAGCGCCGCGGCTCCTCCAGGAAGACGTGCACCACGAGATCGCCGTAGTCGATCAGCACCCACTGCGCCCGATTGTAGCCCTCCACGTTGAGGGGGCGCACGCGGCGCGCGCGGAGCTTCTCCTGCACGGCGTCGGCGATCGCCTGCACCTGGCGCTCGCTGGTGCCGCTGCAGATCAGGAAGTAGTCGGTGAAGTCCGTGACCTTCGCCAGGTGCAGGACCTTGAGGTCGAGCGCCTTCCGGTCGTCGGCGGCGGCGACGGCCTCACGGGCTCTTTCCAGGGTGTCGAGGGCTTGGGTGGTGATGAGCTCTGGATTCATCGGTACAGGTCGTACTTGTGCAGGTATCGTACCACGAGCTCCGGCACCGCTCCGGGCGGCATAGGGAGCCCGGCGGCGAGCAGCTCGCGCAGATGGGTCGAGGAGACGTCGACCGGCGGCTGGCGCAACAGCAGCGCGCGGCCTTCGCGCGCCAGCGCGGCGACCTCCGGGTGGAGGGGGGCGGTCTCGAAGTCCCACCCCGGACGGGCCAGGACCACCAGCCGGGCGGCCGCGGGGATCTCCCGGAAGCGCACCCAGTGGTGGAGGTCGGCGAACGAGTCGGCGCCGATGAGCAGGTAGAGCTCCGCCTCCGGCATCGCGCGGCGGAAGTGCTCCAGGGTCTCAATGGTATAGGCCGGCCGGTCGAGGGTCAGCTCGTGGGGGGAGACCTCGAGCCCCTCCTCGCCGAGCAGGGCCAGCTCGGTCATCACGTAGCGGGCGACGGCCGGCGCCAGGGCCCGCCCCGGCTTGTGCGGGGGACGGGCGGTCGGCAGGTAGAGCACCTTGTCGAGCCCCAGCTCGCGCCAGACGGCGCGGACCGGCTCGACGTGGCCGCGGTGGATGGGGTCGAAGCTGCCGCCGAAGAGGCCGATCTTCATGGGATCTTCTGCAGGCGCCGCGAGAGGTCGGAGATCAGGCCGGAGATCCCCTCGTTGGTGGCCGAGCTGATCTCGCGGTACGGGAGGCCGCGCTCCGCCGCCGCCCGGCGCAGCTCCTCCCGGCGCTCGGGGACGGCCGCGTCGAGCTTGCTCCCCACGATCAGCCGCGGGCGCTCCAGCAGCTCGGGGTTGAATCCGGCCAGCTCGTGCTCCACCGTGGCCAGGTCCTCGGCGGCGCTCCCCTCCGGATTCGACAGGTCGACCAGATGGAGCAGCACCCGGCAGCGCTCGATGTGGCGGAGGAACTGGATGCCGAGGCCGGCCCCCTGCGCCGCGCCGGCGATCAGGCCGGGCAGGTCGGCGATCACGAAGGGCTCGGAGAGCGGCCCCTCGGCCACCACGCCGAGTTGGGGGATCAGGGTGGTGAACGGGTAGTCGGCGATCTTCGGCCGCGCCGCCGAGACGACGCTGATCAGCGTCGACTTGCCGGCGTTGGGGAGGCCGATGACGCCGACGTCGGCGAGCAGCTTGAGCTCCAGCCGCAGGTGGCGCTCCTCGCCCTCCTGGCCGGGATCGGCCCGCCGCGGCGCCTGGTTGGTGGCGGTGGCGAAGCGGGCGTTCCCCCGGCCCCCCCGGCCGCCGGCCACGACGCGCAGGCGCTCGCCGTCGGTGAGGATCTCCCCCAGGATCTCGCCGGTCTCTTCGTCGTAGACCACGGTGCCGAGCGGCACCGCCACCTCGAGGTCCTCGCCGTCCTTGCCGGCCCGGTTGGACCCCTCGCCGTGGCGGCCGCGGTCGGCGGCGTAGAGCGAGGCGAAGCGCAGATGGTAGAGGGTGTTGCGGTTGGCGTGGCCGACCACCCAGACCGATCCCCCCTCGCCGCCGTCGCCGCCCGAAGGGCCGCCCCGCGGGACGTACTTCTCGCGCCGGAAGGCCACGCAGCCGTTGCCGCCACGCCCGGCCCGGACGTGGATCCTGGCTTCGTCGAGGAAGATCAAGGTCGCCTTAGGGGGGTCGATTGGGAGAAGCCGCGGAGCCGGACGGCGGGGTCCGGCTCCCGAAAGGTTATTCGGCCGAGCCGGCCGCGTCGGGGGTCTCGGTGGGCTGCAGGATGTGCACGAACGTCCCGCGCCGGCCCCGGTTCTGGAACTTCACGACGCCGTCGAGCTTCGCGAAGAGGGTGTCGTCCTTGCCGCGGCCGACGTTCAGGCCGGGGAAGAACTTGGTGCCGCGCTGCCGCACGATGATCGAGCCGCCGGTGACCTGCTGGCCGCCGAACGCCTTGACCCCGAGGTGCTGGGGGTTCGAGTCGCGGCCGTTGCGGCTGGAGCCCTGTCCTTTTTTATGTGCCATGAGCTGGATACCTCTTGGATCTGCCGTCCTAGCGGGAGGAGGGCAACTGGATCTCGTCGATGCGGACCCGGTGCATGTGCTGCCGGTGGCCGGTGGTCCGGCGGTAGGTGGTGCGCTTCTTCTTCTTGAAGACGCGGATCTTGGGGCCCTTGACCTCGCCCACCAGCGAGGCGGTCACGGTCGCGCCCTCGATCGCCTTGCCGAGCTGGGGACCGTTGTCGCCCGAGACCATGAGCACCTGGTCGAAGCTGAACGACTTGCTCTCGCCCGGCTCGCCGAGGAGCTCGACGTCGATCACGTCGCCCGGGGCGACGCGGTATTGCTTACCGCCACTTTGAATCACTGCGTACATAGGAAATGCTCCCAGAGTCGTCACAGACGCGTGGACGGCGGAAAGTACCACAGGTGGCTCCGCAGGTCAATGAAAACGTGGAGGGGAGGCGGCGCATTCCCATCCTCGGGTATCCTTCTTGCTGGGGAATCCCACCGCCATGCTCTTCCGCCTCGTCAGCCTCTTCACCGCGCTCTACCTGGGCCTGCGCGGCGCCCGGCGGCGGGTGCTGGAGGTGGGGCCGGTGTCGCTGGTCTATTACGTGATGGGCCCGGAGGACGGGGAGCCCTGGGTGATGCTGCACGGCCTGGGGTCGATCGCCGCCACCTGGGCGCCGGTGATGCGGCGGCTGCGGCGGAGCTGCCGGATGGTGGTGCCCGAGCTGTCGGCCCTCGGGGGGACGAAGCACCCCGAATTCGGGATCGGGGTCGCGGGCTCGGGCGAGATCCTCCAGAAGCTGATGGAGCGCGAATTCGGCTCCCGGCCGGTGACCCTGATGGGCTTGAGCCTGGGCGGCTGGATGGCGGCCCGCTTCGCCCTCGCCCAGCCCCGGAAGATCTCCCGCCTGGTGCTGGTGGACGCCGGCGGCTACCGCGACCAGGACTGGGAGAACGTCGAGCGGCTGATCCGGGTCGACGACCTCGCCGGGGTCGACCGCCTCTACAAGGCGCTGTTCGTGCGCGTCCCCTGGCTGATGCGGCTGTCCAAGGCCACCTTCCTCAAGGCCTACACCTCGAAGGCGGTGCGCAACGTGCTCGCGGGGCTCTCCGAGGCCGACACCTTCAACGACGCGAACCTCGGCCGCCTGCCCATGCCCACGGCGCTGATCTGGGCCGAGCGCGACGGGCTGTTCACCGCCGAGACGGCCCGCGCCATGGCGGCGGCCATCCCCCGCTCGCGGCTGGAGATCCTCCCCCACTGCGGCCACGCCGTCCACCTGGAGTGCCCGGGGGCCCTCGCCGCGGCCATCCAGCGCTTCCGGCTAGAATCCTCCCGGACCCTGCCCCTGACGACTGGAGGACGGCCATGGCGAGCCCCGAGTACCTGATCTGCCTGGAGTGCGAGACCCCGTGCTACGTCTTCGAGTGGGAGGACGGCAGGCTCAGCGAGGTCCTCTGCCAGGCCTGCGGCAACGACGACCCCGACCAGTTCGCACTTCCCGAGGACATCGAGGAGATGTCCGGATCCTGATATCTATCAGAGCTTGGCTTAGATTTCGCCTTACTCTCCAAGCCCCTGCCCCTCCGGCAGGGGCTTTTTGCTGGCCAGCGGACTGCTTCTCACATATTCGGACTAAGATCTTGCGCCCGGGATATTGACAAGATCTAAGCGGCTGCCTATCATTGTCCTCGATGGCGGGGAATGGAACGACGCCGGCCCGCCAATCCCAAACCGAGACGGATCGAGAGGAAATCAAGGAGGAATCACCATGTTGAACAACGTGACCCGCTGGAATCCGAACGCGGCCTATCTGAGCCGTGAGCCCTTCGCGCGCCTGTTCGAGAGCTTCTTCAACGAGGCCCAGGGGGAGGAGGTCTCCAACCGCACCTGGGTGCCCCCGGTGGACATCCAGGAGACCGCGGACGGCTATCGCCTCCAGGCCGAGTTGCCGGGCCTGACCCGGGACGACATCAACATCACCCTGGAGAACAACGTCCTGCGCCTGTCGGGCGAGCGGAAGCTCGAGAAGGATGTCCGGAAGGAGAGCTTCCAGCGCATCGAGCGGACCTACGGCGCCTTCAGCCGCGCCTTCGCCCTGCCGCAGCAGGTCAACGGCGAGGGGGTGCAGGCCGCCTGCGAGAACGGCGTGCTGACGATCACCGTCCCCAAGGCCGAGCAGGCCAAGCCGCGCAAGATCGAGATCAGCTGACCTCAAGCCCCTCTCTTTCAGGGGAGGGGTTGGGGTGAGGTGGGCGCCCCTAGGTGGGCGCCCTTTCCATTTCCGGCGAGGCGACGCGGCCGGGGGCGGGCTCGGGGTGAACGGCGGGGAGCTCGACCGCGACCGTCGTTCCCAGCCCCTTGGTGCTGCGCACCGTGAGCCGGCCGCCGTGGGCGCTGGCGATCCGCTCGGCGATGGCGAGCCCGAGACCGGTCCCCCCCTTGCGGGTAGAGTAGAAGAGGTCGAAGATCTTCTGCTGCTCCTCGGCCGTCATGCCGATGCCGTTGTCGGTCAGCTCCAGGAGCACGGACGGGCCCTGGCGGCTGGCGGCGAGCCGGAGCCAGGGGCGCCGCCCCGCCTCCTCGGCGGCGTTGAAGGCGTTCTGGGCCAGGTTGAGCAGGAGCTGGTTCATCTGCGCCGGGTCGATGCGGACGCGGGCGCCGCCGCTGCGGTCCTCCATCTCGACCTGCACCCGCCGCTTCTGGATCTCCCCCGCCAGCACCTCCCGCACTCGTTCGAGCGGCCGCGCGGCCGGCACCTCCTCCAGCTCCAGGGGGCGGGGCTTGGCATAGGCGAGGAAGTCCGAGACCAGCCTTTCGAGGCGGCTGAGCTCGGAGCGGGTGATCGACAGCAGCCGCTTGCCGGTGGGGGCCGAGCCGTGCTCGTCGATCTCCTCCTCCAGCATCTGCATGTTGAGGTTGAGCGAGTTCAAGGGGTTGCGGATCTCGTGCGCGAGGCCGGAGGCGAGGGTGCCGAGATAGGCCAGCCGCTCGGCCTGGGCCGTCTGGACCTCCAGCCGCTGCGAGCGCCGCAGGACCATCCAGACGGCGGCGTAGGCCGAGATCAGCAGCAGCATCGAGGCGACGCCGATCAGGGTGGTCTGGCGGATCAGGTCGGCCCGCAGCACCTCGATGCGGCGGCTGAGCTCGACGGGGCTGATGCCGATCTCGAGCTGGCCGTAGGTGCCGATCGGCACCCGGATGTCCGGCACCTCGAAGGAGGCCTCGGCCTCGCGGGTCTTCTTCTCGATGCGCGGCGCCGTCTGCATGGGCTGCTGGAGCTCGGGGGAGCTGAGGATCGGGGGGGAGATCGTGGGTGGGTTCCCTTCGTTCCTCTCCTGCACGCGGGCCTCGCTGCGTCCCTGGTAGACGAGCACCCCGTTCCGGTCGCGGATCTCCACCCGGCGCACCAGCTCCCGCTGGCGCAGCACCTGGTCGATGTAGGTCTGGGTCTCCCGCTCGACCGCCACCGCCGTGTAGAGGTCCTTCTCGCGCTCGGCCCGGCGGGCGATCTGCTGGGCCAGCTTCTCGGCCTCGGACCGCGTCTCCAGCAGCACGCGCTCGACCTCCCGCTGCGAGAGCGAGCGGAAGATCAGCCAGCCGAACAGGGTGATGTCGCAGAGGACAAAGGCCCCGAAGACCAGCGAGGCGATCAGGAGCTTGCGGGAGGAGGACGACGGGACCACGCGTGCCATGCCGGCTCAAGGATAGCACCCGGGGGCGCCCCTTCTTTTTCCCCCCGCCGTCGAGTACCATGGCCGGGCCTCCATGCGTGGAACATCCTCCTTCCGAGCCCTGGCCCTCGCCGCCGCCCTGCTCGTCGCGGGCTGCCGGCAGGCCCCGGACCGCGCCACGGCTCCCGAGACCGCCGCCTCCGGGCCCCGGCGCGGCGGCACCGTGGTGACCGGCTGGCCGGCCGAGCCGGGCGGGGTCAACAGCCTGATCCTGCCGTCGAGCCAGACCACCAACGAGATGGTGTTCCGCCTCTTCCTCCACCTGGTCGAGGAGCAGGCCGACTTCCAGCAGCACCCGGCCACCTTAAAGCCCCAGCTCGCCGAGTCCTGGGACTGGTCGCCCGACCACAAGACGCTCACCTTCCATCTGCGCAAGGGCGTGGTGTGGAGCGACGGCGTGCCGGTGACCGCCGACGACGTGCGCTGGACCTGGATCGCGCAGAGGGATCCGGACGTGGCCTGGGAGCTCATCGACTCGAAGCGCTGGCTCACCGGCGTCGAGGCGGTGGACCCGCACACCGTGCGCTTCCACTACTCGCGCGTCTACGCCAAGCAGTTCCTCGACGCCAACGAGGGGCCCGTCTTCCCCAGGCACGCCTGGGAGAAGCTGCCATTCAAGGACTGGCGCAAGAGCGGCGACTGGTTCCGCCAGCACCTGGTGGTGGACGGCCCGTTCACCCTCGCCTCCTGGCAGCCGCAGCAGCAGATCGTGCTGCAGCGCAACGAGCGGTACTACGACAAGGAGCACCCCTATCTCGACCGGGTGGTGATGCGTCTGGTCCCCGACCAGGCGAGCGCCTTCACCCAGCTCCTGAGCGGCGACATCGACTACCTGCCGCAGATCGCCCCCACGGACGTGCCGCGCGTCAAGGCCGATCCCAACCTGGAGCTGATCGCCTACTGGTTCAACCTCTACGTCGCGGTGGTCTGGAACAACGAGAACCCGCTCTTCCGGGACCCCGAGGTGCGGCGGGCGCTGACCCTCGCCATCGACCGCCCGACGATCGTCCAGACCGTCCTGGGGCCGTACGGCAAGGTCGCCGACTCCCCCATCCTGACCTCGGTCTGGGCCCACGACCCGTCGGTCCACCCGCTGCCCTACGACCCGAAGGAGGCGGCGCGCATCCTCGCCGCCAGGGGGTGGAAGGACGCGGACGGCGACGGCGTGCTCGATAAGGACGGCAAGCCCTTCGCCTTCGAGCTGATCACCAACACCGGCAACCAGCTCCGGGCGGACGCCTCGGTGATGATCCAGAGCCAGCTCCAGAAGGTGGGTATCCGCGCCACGCCCCGCCAGATCGAGTTCAACACCCTGGGCACCGCGATGGAGTCCGGCAAATTCGAGGCATCGATCATGGGCTACACCATCGACACCAGCCTCGACCTGCGGAGCAACTTCCACACCCAGGCGATCCAGGAGGGGAGCAACTACCCCCGCTACCGCAACCCCGAGATGGACCGCCTGCTGGAGGTCGCGCAGGCGCAGCCGGACCTGGCGGCCGAGCGCCCCTATCTCTACCAGATCCAGCAGAGGGTCCAACGCGACCAGCCGCTCACCTTCCTCTGGGAGTCGCAGCGCCTGACCGCCCACAACAAGCGGGTGAGGAACGTCCACCCCACGGCGACCTTCTCATTCTTCAACCTGCAGGAGTGGTGGGTCGCTCCTGGGGGCTGACCGGAGAGACTTGCTCGGCTTTCTCCTGCGGCGCCTCGCCGCCTCGCTGCTGATCCTGCTGCTGGTCCTCTCGCTCACCTTCGTCTTCGTCCACCTGCTCCCCGGCGGTCCCATCCACTTCTTCGAGGGGCAGAAGGTCCTCACCCCCGAGCAGCAGCGGAACCTGGAGCGGATCTACGGCCTCGACCGCCCCCTGCCCGAGCAGTACCTGCGCTGGCTCGGCTCGGTGGCGCGGTGGGACTGGGGGAATTCCATCTCCCAGCAACGGCCCGTCTCCACGGCAATCTCCGAGGCCCTGCGGGCGACCGTGATCCTCTCGCTCGCCGCGCTCGCCGTCGAGTACGGCCTGGCCCTGCTGCTCGGCATCGTCTCGGCCCGGCGGCGGGGCTCGGCCGTCGACCACGGCATCCGGGTCGGCACCCTCCTCCTCTACTCGCAGCCGGTCTTCTGGCTGGGGCTGATGGGGATCCTCCTCTTCTCCTACGTCTGGCCGGTGCTGCCGGCGGGGCACATGCACTCCGTGGACGCCGACCTGATGAGCCCGGCCGGCCGGCTGCTCGACCTCGCGCGCCACCTGGTGCTGCCGGCGGTCGTCATGGCCCTCGCCTCGACCGGCTCGACCGCCCGCTACGTGCGCGCCGGCCTGATCGAGGTGATGAGCCAGGACTACATCCGGACCGCCCGGGCCAAGGGGCTCTCCGAGCGCCGGGTGGTCTGGGTGCACGGCCTGCGCAACGCGATCGTGCCGCTGATCCTGGTCTTCACGCTGACGCTGCCGGGGATGCTCTCCTCGGCGGTGGTGGTCGAGGTGGTCTTCTCCTGGCCCGGCCTCGGCCGGCTGCTCTTCCAGGCGGTCGGCACGCGCGACTACCCGCTCATCCTGGGCGCCACCGCGCTCGCCGCCACGGCCGTGGTGCTGAGCAACCTCCTGGCCGACCTGCTCCACGCGCTGGTCGACCCCCGGGTGCGCGATGCCTAGAGGGGGCTGGAGGAGGTCCCCCTCCCTGCTCTGGGGATGCGGTCTGATCGCCCTCCTGGTGGTGACCGCCCTGGCCGCGCCTCTGCTCGCGCCCTATCCGCCGGACGAGCAGCTCGACCCTCCAGCCGGCAGCTACCGGCCGCCGGGAACCGAGCTGGCGGCGGTCCATCTGCGGGACGGCTCCTGGCGGCTGGCCGACCGGGTGCGGCGCACCCCCGCGGGGCTGGAGATCGAGCGCCTGGGCGCGGCCGAGACGCTCCCCGCCGCCGAGGTGCTCAACCTGGCGCCCGGCGGGGTGGCCGACCGCCGGCTCTACCTCCTCGGCAGCGACCGCTTCGGCCGTGACCTCCTCTCCCGCATCCTTTACGGCGCCCGGGTCTCGCTCGCCGTGGGGGTGGTCGCGGTGATGCTGGCCCTCACCCTGGGCGTCGCTGTGGGCTCCGCCGCCGCGCTCGGCGGCCGGCTGGTGGACAGCCTGCTGATGCGGGCGGTCGACGCGCTCACCGCCTTCCCCTGGATGTTCCTGATGATCGCGCTGGCCGCCTTTTTCCGCCTGGGCCCGGCGGCGATCGTGGCTCTCATGGGCTCCACCGGCTGGATGGGGATCAGCCGGCTGCTCCGGGCCGAGCTCCTCGGCCTCAAGAGCCGGGACTTCGTGACCGCCGCCCGAGCCCTGGGGCAGCACCCGCTCGCCATCCTCTGGCGCCACCTGCTGCCCAACGCCTGGACGCCGGTGGTCATCCGGGCGACGCTGCTGACCGGCGAGCTGATCCTCCTCGAATCCTCTCTCTCCTTCCTGGGCTTAGGGATCCAGCCCCCCACCCCGAGCTGGGGGAACCTGATCTCCGAAGGGCACGACGTGCTGATCCAGGCCTGGTGGATCGCCACCTTCCCCGGCGTCGCCATCGCGGTGACGGTGATCGCCTTCAACCTGCTGGCCGACGGCCTGCGGGACCTGCTCGACCCCCGCGCCCAGAGCGAGGGAGGGGGTGGTATGCTCCCGGCGCCGTGAGCGACCTCGAGACCCCCCGGGCCGCCCCTCGCAAACGGGCGCTCCTCACCGTCTTCCTGACCATCCTGCTCGACCTGATCGGGTTCGGCATGATCCTGCCGTTCCTGACCTTCTACGCGCAGGAGTTCCATGCCACGCCGCTGCGGATCGGGCTGCTCTTCTCCTCCTACAGCCTGACCCAGCTCCTCTGCGCGCCGCTGCTCGGGCGCCTCTCGGACCGGGTGGGCCGGCGCCCCGTGCTGCTCGGCTCGATCGCCGGCAGCGCCCTCTCCTACGTGGTCTTCGCCTTCGCCCCCTCCTACGCCGTGCTCCTCCTGGCCCGCTCGCTCTCCGGGGTGGCGGCGGCGAACTACGCCATCGCCCAGGCCTACATGGCCGACGTCTCCACTCCGGAGGGGCGCTCGAAGGCGATGGGGCTGGTGGGGGCGGCCTTCGGGCTCGGTTTCGTCCTCGGGCCGGCGCTCGGCTTCATGCTCTTCTTCTCCCCCCTGGCCCATCTCGGCCCGCGGCTGGTGCCGCTCGTCGCCGCCGGGCTCTCCACGCTCAACCTGCTGATCGCGGCCGCGGCGCTGCCGGAGTCGCTGTCGCCCGAGCTGCGGCGCAGCGCGGCCGCCCGCGGCGGATCGTGGCTGGGCTTCTCGGACCTCCTGGCGGTCTGGCGGGATACCCCCCTGCGCGGGCTGATGGTCCTCTTCTTCCTCGTGATGCTCTGCTTCTCGATGATGGAGACGACGCTCGCCCTCTTCTGCCAGGCCCGCTTCGGCTTCGGCTACCGGGAGACCTCGGGGCTCTTCGTCTTCGTGGGAATCGTGCTGGTGATCGTGCAGGGGGGGCTGCTCGGCCGGCTGGTCCGCCGGTTCGGCGAGCGGCGGCTGATCCTCTCAGGGATCGTCCTGATGGCGCTCGGGCTCATCCTCCTGCCGGTCGGAATGAAGCTCTGGTTCCTCCTGGTCAGCCTCCTCCTCCTCGCCGTGGGGAACGGGATCCACAACCCCTCCACGACGGGGCTCCTCAGCCGCCTCGCCGGCGAGGAGTCTCAGGGGAGCACGATCGGCCTCTCCCGCTCCTTCGGCGCCCTCGCCCGCATCCTGGGGCCGCCGGCCGGCACCTGGATCTTCGGCGCGGCCGGCCCCGGCTGGCCCTTCTGGAGCGCCGGCGCCCTGATGCTGGTCGCCCTGGCGGTGGCGGTCGACGTCCTGCGCCGGGTCACGGTCGTCTAGACGGTGCTGACGAGCGACTTCGACTACGACCTTCCCGCGGCGAGCATCGCCCAGGAGCCGGCCCCCCGCGGCGAGAGCCGCCTCCTGGTGCTCGACCGCGCCGGGCTCGAGCGGCACGCCCGGGTAAGCGATCTCCCTCGCCTCCTGCGGCCGGGGGACCTCCTGGTGCTCAACGACACGCGGGTGATCCCGGCGCGGCTCTACGGCCGGAACGCCGGGGGCGGGAAGATGGAGATCCTGCTCGTGGAGCCGGTGGGCGAGCGCGAGTGGGACGCCCTGGTCAAGCCGGGGCGGCGGGCCCGGCCCGGCGCCCGGATCGAGATCGGCGAGGGGCTCGCCGCCGAGGTGGTGGACAAGCGGGAGGACGGCCGCCACCGGTTGCAGTTTTCAGAACCGATCGAGCCCCACCTCGAACGGCTGGGGCACATCCCCCTGCCTCCCTACATCCACCGGCCGGACACTCCCGAGGACCGCGAGCGCTATCAGACCGTCTACGCCCACCGGCCCGGCGCGGTGGCGGCCCCCACGGCGGGGCTCCACTTCACCAGCGAGCTCCTGCGGGAGATCGAGGGCGCGGGGATCGAGACCGCCCGGGTGACCCTCCACGTCGGCATCGGCACCTTCAAGCCGGTCAGCGCCGAGCGGATCGAGGAGCACCGCATGGAGCGCGAGCGCTACGATATCGGCGAGGAGACCGCCGGGGCGGTCCGGCGGGCCCGGGAGGCCGGACGGCGGATCGTGGCGGTGGGGACCACGGTCGTCCGTACCCTCGAAGGGGCGGCGCTGGCGGGAGGCGGCGAGGTGCGGGCCGGCAGCGGCGCGACCGACCTCTTCATTTATCCCGGCAATCCAGACAGCCCCGGCTTCCGCTTCCAGGTGGTGGACGCGCTCCTCACCAACTTCCATCTCCCCCGCTCCACTCTGCTGATGCTGGTCTCCGCTTTCGCCGGCAAGGAGCGGGTCCTGGAGGCGTACGCCGAGGCGGTCCGCGAGGGGTACCGCTTCTACTCCTACGGCGACGCCATGCTGGCGGAACGGGCGATCCGGCTGGCCAAAACCGCGGCGCCGTAGCCGTTGTCGATGTTCACGACGCCGATCCCGGGCGCGCAACCGTTCAGCATGGTCAGCAGGGCGGCGAGGCCGCCGAAGCTCGATCCATAACCCACGCTGGTGGGCACGGCCACCACCGGAGCCGGGACCAGGCCGGCCACCACCGTGGGGAGGGCGCCGTCCATGCCGGCCACGGCGATCACCACGTCCGCCTGGCGGATCGCCGGGAGGTTGCCCAGCAGCCGGTGGATGCCGGCGACCCCCACGTCGTAGCAGCGCTCGACCTCGTGCCCGAACCAGGAGGCGCAGACCGCCGCCTCCTCCGCGACGCCGAGGTCCGAGGTGCCGGCGGCGAGCACGGTGATCGAGCCCGGGCGCGGCTCCCCCCGGCCGATCGTGAGGATCCGCGCCCGCTCGTGGTAGACCGCCTCCGGATGATCCGCCAGAAGCTCCTCCGCCGCATCCGGGCGCAGACGGGTGATCAGCACCCGGACGTGGGCTCCGGTCATCCGGCGGGCGATCGCCTTCAGATCGTCCGTCCGCTTCCCCTCGGCGTAGACCGCCTCGGGGAGGCCGTTGCGCAGCTCGCGGTGGAAATCGAGCTTGGCGAAATCGTGGTCGGCGTAGGGGAGCTCGGCGAGGTCGCGCAGGGCCTCGTCCGGAGAGCGCTCTCCGGCGGCCACCGCTTCCAGCAGGCGCTTGAGCTGCTCGGGATTCACTGGGCCCGGGACCCCAGATCCGCCCCGCCCCGGCGGTACCCTTGTGGGTCGTAGGCGACCCGCTCGAAGCCGAGCGAGCGCAGGCGCGGCTCGATCTCGCTCCAGATCTCCGTCAGGCGGGAAACCTCCTCAGGACCGACCTCCACGCGGGCCGCCCCCTGGTCGTGCCGCACGCGGACGACGCGGAATCCGGCCTCGGCCAGCACGTCCTCGGCGGCCTCGATGCGGCGGAGCTTGCCGAGGGTGACCACCTGCCCGTGCGGGATGCGGGAGGAGAGGCAGGCGTTGGCCGGGCGGTCCCAGACCGAGAGCCCGAGCGCCCGGGCGATGGCGCGGGTGGCCTCCTTGGTCACGCCGTGCTCCAGCAGAGGGGAGTAGACGCCGCGCTCGCGGACGGCGCGGAGCCCCGGCCGGTCCGGCCCGGGATCGGAGGCGTTGGTACCGTCGCAGACGACCGCGTAGCCGCGCTCGCCCGCCAGGCGGACCATGGTGCCCATCCGCATCCCCTGGCAGACGTAGCACCGGTAGCTCGGGTTGGCCACGAACTCGGGATCGTCGAGCTCGCTGTAGGTGACCACCTCGTGCCGGATGCCGATCTCCGCCGCCACCCGGCGGGCGTGGTCGAGCTCCGCCCCGGCGAGCGTCTCCGCCGCCGCCGTCACCGCCAGGGCGCGCTCGCCGAGAGCCCGGAACGCCAGGGCGGCCACCACGGCCGAGTCGACCCCGCCGGAGTAGGCGACGAGCGCCGATCCCCGCTCCGCGAGGTCGGCGACGAGGCTGTCGAGGTGGAGGGTGGGGTCGACCATCAGCCGAGCCCCAGCTCCTGGAGAGAGCCGGCGGTCAGGATCTTGTCAGTGATCTTCTCGAGCTCCCGCAGAGAGGAGATGGCGTTGACCTGCTCCCGCACCCGTCTGGGTACCCGGCCAAAGCGCCGGGTCATCAGGTGAAGCACAGTGTGCCGGGTCCCTTCGAGACGGCCATCGTTTCTCGCTCTCCGCTCCCATTCTTTGAAGGTCTCTTCCAACATGGCCACCTCCTCCAAGTCCTCGACTCCCGGGATTGTAACGCCTCGAAAGAGGCGCCGCATGACCTGTGTGGCCCAGCGGCCGAGAATGCGCCGCAGCTCCCGGTGCTCCTCCCCGGGGAGCAGGAGCACCAAGTCGCGGGCGGAACGGGAAAATTCCCTGGTGTCGACGCTCGTCTCCAGCCGCGCCAGCGCGGAAACCAGATTGCCCTCCTGCTCCCGCTCCTCGGGACGGAGACGGTTCTCGTCCACGAGGAGGTACTCCAGTCTAGGGAGCTTCCGGCCCAGACTCTCCGGAACGGGTGGGAAGAGGCTCGCCAGCTCCACGGGAGCCCTCCAGGGCCTCTTCCCGTTGTAGAGCACGACGGGGAGGACTGGCGGCAGCGGGTCCGTGGCCTTCAGCTTCTGCGTCCGGATCAGCTCTTCCAGCAGGAGCCCCACGTAGACCAGGAGCCGTACCGCCATGAAGGGCTCGGGGGTCGACTGGAATTCCAGCAGCAGGTAGAGATAGAACCAGTCCTCCCCGCCGCCACGCCAGCGGAGCCTCCATATGACGTCGTTGCGGCGGTCCTTGAGATCGTCACTGACGAAGCTGCCGTTCACCCGCTCCAAGGTCCCAAAATCCAACTGAGCGACCCAGTCCTCGTGGACGAAGCCCTTCAGCAGATCCGCCACCATCTCGGGGTAAGAGAAAAACAACCGGTAATTGGGGTCGTTCCTGGCCATCCGCCCTCCTCGGGGAAAACACCGTTCACCCCTAAGAAGACGTAAAATCCGGGCCCTTCTGACAAACCTTTGCGGGTCAGAGACTTACAAGCGCTTTTTTACCGCATCGGCCGCGGGAACCTCATCGTCACCGGGACCAGGAACAGGATGCTGAACACCCCAAACGCGTACAGAGGCACGAAGGGCGCCGCGCTCTGGTCGGGCCAGGGGGCCATGGAGCGCAGGACCCCCAGGATGGCGGGCGGGCCCAGGTAGTAGATGAGGAGGAAGCGCCGGCGGACCGGGGTGGGGAGCCCCCAGGTCCGCCGCACGTAGAGGATGCCGAACCCCCAGCCCAGCGCCACCGCCACGCTGTAGTAGCCGTAGAGGGTCAGCGGCAGGCTGCCGGCGAGCCACACGACGCGGGTGAAGCTCAGCAGGCTCAGGGCCCAGCAGGCCAGGAACAGCCCGAGCAGGACGGCGTCCCCCCGGGTGACCTCACCAGAGCGCGGAGACGGCGCCGTCACCGGTCTCCGCGCCGGACCGCCCGCCGATCAGCCATAGGACTCCATCGGCGGGCAGGTGCACATCAGGTTGCGGTCCCCCCAGGGGTTGTCCACGCGGTTCACGTAGGGCCAGAACTTCCGCTCGCGCACCCACGGGGCCGGGAAGACCGCCTGCTCGCGGCCGTAGGGCCGGTCCCAGTCGTCCGCCGTGATGTCGTCCGCCGTGTGGGGGGCGTTCTTGAGCGGGTTGTTCTGGCGGTCCATCTTCCCCTGCTCGATCGCCCGGATCTCCTCGCGGATGCGGATCATGGCGTCACAGAAGCGGTCCAGCTCGGCCTTCGACTCGCTCTCGGTCGGCTCGATCATCAGCGTGCCGGCCACCGGGAAGGACATCGTCGGCGCGTGGAAGCTGTAGTCCATCAGCCGCTTGGCCACGTCCTCGGCCTCGATGCCGGCGGTCGTCTTGAACGGCCGCAGGTCGAGGATGAACTCGTGGGCCACCCGCCCCTTGCCTCCGGTATAGAGCACCGGGTAGTGCTCGCGCAGGCGGGCCGCCATGTAGTTGGCGTTGAGGATGGCGATCTCGGTGGCGCGGGTGAGGCCCCGGCCGCCCATCAGGGCGATATAGACCCAGGAGATCGGCAGGATGCTCGCGCTCCCCCAGGGGGCCGCCGAGACCGGACCGATCGCCTCGCCGTCGCCGACCGGCACCACCGGATGCCCGGGCAGGAACGGCGCCAGGTGCTCGGCCACGCAGATCGGCCCCATGCCCGGGCCGCCGCCGCCGTGCGGGATACAGAAGGTCTTGTGCAGGTTCAGATGGCAGACGTCGGCGCCGTAGTCCCCCGGGCGGCAGAGCCCCACCTGGGCGTTCATGTTGGCGCCGTCGAGGTAGACCTGCCCGCCGTGGTCGTGCACGATGCGGCAGATCTCGCGGATCCCCTCCTCGAACACGCCGTGCGTCGAGGGGTAGGTCACCATCAGCGCGGCCAGGCGGTCGCGGTTCGCCTCGGCCTTGGCCCGCAGGTCGGCGAGGTCGACGTTCCCCCCCTCGTCACAGGCCACCACCACCACCTTGAATCCGGCCATCACCGCCGAGGCCGGATTGGTGCCGTGGGCCGAGACGGGGATCAGGCAGACATCGCGGTGCCGGTCCCCGCGCGCGTGGTGGTAGGCGCGGATCACCATCAGCCCGGTGTACTCCCCCTGCGAGCCGGCGTTCGGCTGCAGGGAGCAGGCGGCGAAGCCGGTGATCTCCTCCAGCCACGCGGAGAGCGAGCGGAAAAGCTCCTGATACCCCTCGGTCTGGCTGACGGGCGCGAACGGATGGATGCCGCCGATCTCGGGCCAGGTCACCGGCACCATCTCCGCCGTGGCGTTGAGCTTCATGGTGCAGGAGCCGAGCGGGATCATCGAGGTGGCGAGCGACAGGTCGCGCGCCTCCAGGCGCTTGATGTAGCGCAGCATCTCGTGCTCGGTGTGGAAGGCGTTGAACACCGGATGGGTCAGATAATCCGACCGCCGGGCGTGCGGCGCCGGGAATCCCAGATCCGCCCCCTCCGCCAGCCGCTCGGCCGAGAGGCCGGCGGCCTTGTCGCCGCCCGATTGACTGGCGAAGACGGCGAGGAGATCCTCGACGTCGGCGGCGGTCGCCGACTCGTCCAGGGAGATGCCGACCGACCGCTCCCCCAGCTTGCGGAGGTTGATCCCCCGCGCCTCGGCGGCGGCCAGGAGGTCGTCGGCCGAGCGCTCGCCGGTGCCCACGCGCACGGTGTCGAAGAAGGGGTCGCGGCCCACGGCGTAGCCGAGATGGGCCAGCCCCGCGGCCAAGGACGCCGCCAGGGCGTGCACCCGGCGGGCGATCGCCTTCAGCCCCTCGGGGCCGTGGTAGACCGCGTACATGCTCGCCATGATGGAGAGCAGCACCTGGGCCGTGCAGATGTTGCTGGTGGCCTTCTCGCGGCGGATGTGCTGCTCGCGGGTCTGGATCGCCATGCGGTAGGCGGTCTTGCCCCGGCGGTCGCGCGAGACGCCGATGATCCGCCCCGGGAGCTGGCGCTTGTATTCGTCGCGGGAGGCGAGGAAGGCGGCATGCGGGCCGCCGTATCCCATGGGAACACCGAAGCGCTGCGCCGAGCCGACCGCCACGTCGGCGCCGAACTCTCCCGGCGGACGTAATAAGGTAAGCGCCAGCAGATCGGCGGCCACCACCACGAGGGCGCCGGCGGCATGGGCCCGCTCGGCGAGGGGGGCGTAGTCCACCACCCGGCCGTCGGTCGAGGGGTATTGCAGGAGGATGCCGAAGGTATCGCCCGCCCCGAAGTCGATCGCCGCCGGATCGCCCACCCGGACCTCGACGCCGATGGCCTCGGCGCGGGTCTGGACCACCCCGATCGTCTGCGGATGGCAGTCCTCGGCCACGAAGAAGACGTTCCGCTTGCCGTCGGAGACGGCGTAGCAGAGGTGCATGGCCTCGGCGGCGGCGGTCCCCTCGTCGAGCAGGGAGGCGTTGGCGATGGGCAGGCCGGTGAGGTCGGCCACCATCGTCTGGAAGTTGAGCAGCGCCTCCAGCCGCCCCTGCGAGATCTCGGACTGATAGGGGGTGTACTGGGTGTACCAGCCGGGGTTCTCCAGGATGTTGCGCTGGATCACCCCCGGCACGATGCAGCCGTAATAGCCCATCCCCAGGAAGGAGCGGAAGACCTTGTTCCTCCCCGCGACGCGGCGCAGGGCGGCGAGGAGCTCCTGCTCGCCCAGCTCGCGGTCCTCGGGCAGCCCGGCGAGGTGGAGCGGCTCGGTACGGAGAATGGACGCCGGGACCGTCTCGCGCACCAGCTCCTCCAGCGAGCCGGCGCCGGCCGTCTCCAGCATCTGGCGGACCTCCTCCTCGTGCGAGCCCAGGTGGCGGCGGACGAAGGTGTCTGTGGGGTTGAGGACAGCGCCGCCGGTACCACCGTTGAGGTCCCCGGGAGCGGCGGCGCCGGCCGCTCCGGGGGAGCCCTTAAGCTTCTCCACTCTGGACAAACTCCTCGTACTCCTCAGCCTTCATCATGGTCTTCAGATCGTCCGCGGAGGAGAACCGGATCTTGATCAACCAGCCCTCGACGTGGGGGTCCTCGTTGAGGAGCTCGGGATCGTCCACCACGGCTTCGTTGATCTCGACGACCTCGCCCGCGACGGGCGTGAACACCTCGGCCACGGCCTTCACCGACTCGATCGTGCCGAGCTCGTCGTTGGCGTCGAACACCTGGCCGATCTCCGGCAGCTCCACGAACACCACCTCGCCCAGCTCCTGCTGCGCGAACTCGGTGATCCCGAGCACGCAGAGATCGTCCTCGACGCGGAGCCACTCGTGCTCCCTCGAATAGAGATAGTCGCGCGGATACATTCCTCTTTCGCCCTCCAGTTTGGCCGGTTTATACCACCAGGATCGTAGCCCTATCGGGCCCTGCGATAGAAGGGGGTCTCCACCACCACCGCGGGGAGGGCCCTGCCCCGGACGTCGATCGCCAGGGCCGTTCCCACCGCCGCCAGCTCCGGCGGCACGTAGGCCAGCCCCAGCGCCTTCTCGAACGTGGGGCTCCAGGTGCCGCTCGTCACGACGCCCACGGGGCCGCCCTCCGAGACAACCGCGTGACCCTGGCGCGCGATTCCCCGCCCCTGCACCTCGAAGCCGACGAGCTTCCTGGGGATCCCCCGTCCCTTCTGCGCGGCCAGGGCGTCACGGCCGAGGAAGTCCCCCTTGTCCATCTTCACCACCCAGGCGAGGCCCGCCTCCCAGGGGGTCGTCGTCTCGTCGATCTCATGGCCATAGAGGGCCATCGCCGCCTCCAGGCGCAGGGTGTCGCGGGCGCCGAGGCCGGCGGGGACGGCGCCGCCGTCGAGCAGCCGCCGCCAGACCCGCGGCGCGTGCTCCGGCGCCAGGTAGAGCTCGAAGCCGTCCTCCCCCGTATAGCCGGTGCGCGAGATCAGGGCCGGCACGCCGTCCACGGTCCCTTGCGCGAAGCCGTAGTACTTGAGCCCGGTGACCTCGGCTGAGGCGAGCGGCGCCAGGATGGAGACCGCCCGCGGCCCCTGAAGCGCCAGCAGGGCGTAGCGGTCGCTCTCGTTGGCGACCTCGACGTCCTGGACGCCTGCGGCCCGCGAGGCGATCCACTCGAAGTCGCGCGGCGCGTTCGAGGCGTTGACCACCACCAGGAAGTCCTCGGCGCCGAGCCGGTAGATCAGGATGTCGTCGACGTAGGTCCCGTTCTCGGTGAGCAGGCCGCTGTAGTGGGCCCGTCCGGGGACGAGCTTGGAGACGTCGTTGGGAGTCAGACGTTGGAGAAAGGCCTCGGCGCCGGCCCCCTTCACCCGCACCTCGCCCATGTGGGAGACGTCGAACAGACCGGCCGCGGTGCGCACGGCGCGGTGCTCCTCGATGACCCCGGTGTACTGGACCGGCATCTCCCAGCCGGCGAAATCGACCATCCGCGCTGCGGCCTCCAGGTGGCAGCCGTACAGCGGCGTCCGTTGCAAGCTCTGGCCTTCCGACATTGGATCGATCCTCCCCGGAATCTGAAACGCTATCATGAGAGGGCGCAGGAAAACGGCCCGCCGCGGGTTGCAGGGGTAAGAACGTGATGGGCCGCCTGGCCCCCCGACCGAAAGGAGAGACCGCTCTATGAGAAGCCGTCGCGCCGCCTCAATCCTGGCCTTCGCCGCCACCCTCCTCCTCGCCCTCCCGCTCGTTGCCCAGCCGCCGAAGGGGCCGCGCGATCCGGGCGAGATCCTGCACAACCCCCGGCTCCTCGCCCGCTATCTCCACCTGACGGCGGACCAGGTCACCGCCACCCAGAAGCTCGCGGCCGACCTCAAGGCCGCGCTCGATCCGCTGCGCCAGCAGGAGCAGAAGCTCCAGGACGCCTTCCATGCCGCGGTCTCGGCGGCCAACGCCAACCCCTGCGACGTCGGCCAGGCGGCCCTCGCCGTCCACGCCAACGGGGAGAAGATCAGGGCGGCCCTGGACGACTTCGACACCAAGTTCTCGGCCCTCCTCACCCCCGACCAGCTCGCCCGGTACGAGGCCCTGAAGGCGCTCGTGCACGGCGGCGACGGGGACTAGTAAATCAAACGGCTCTGTAGGGGCGGCCCTGTGTGGCCGCCCTGGGTGGGGGGAATTCCCGGCCGGACCAGCCCCCCACCCA
>JBJMHA010000054.1:0-5653 GCA_045807625.1 Thermoanaerobaculia bacterium
GCCCCGCCCCCCGGCCTCAGCCCTGGGCTAGGCTCTCCCGGCCCGTTGGGCCGGACGGACGACCCCTCGCGACCAACCAGACATCGTCTCAGCCGGCGGAGGCCCCCCACCCACCCGATGCAAAACCGGAACGAGCTTCAGGGACGTAGTCCGAGCCCAGGGCTGAGACCGGAGGCCGATGCCTGGGAAAAGGCCGCCTTGTGGGGCGGGGGCTCTACCGGATCACCGGCGGCGCCCGGCTCACCGAGCACGAAACCATCGTCGGAGCGGTCGTCTCCCGAGCCGCAAACCCACTCACCTCGGGGCTCCTCGTGGTTGCCGGGTGAGCCGTGGAGACAAGAGCGCCTGACAAAACCCGGCCCAACGGGCCGGGAGAGCCCAGCCCAGGGCTGAGGCCGGAGGCCGATGCCCTGGGAAAAAGGCCGCCCATGTTCATGCGGCCTGAAAGGCCGCGAGAGCCCGCCTTGACAGATGGGTAGTCAGGTGCTTGAGTCAGGACACCATGGCTCAATCCCTGTCCAAAATCTATGTACACCTCATCTTTTCCACAAAAAACCGCGAGCGAATCCTGCCTGACGAGATTCGTCCCGACCTCCATGCCTACCTGGGGGGCACACTCAAAGGCCTCGGCTGTTCCCCGATCGAAATCAACACCGAGCCCGACCACTTGCACGCTCTGTTCCTTCTCTCACGGACTCAGGCGCTGAGCGACGTTGTCGGCCACCTCAAGAAGAGCTCGAACGACTGGCTTCGCCGCCGGGGCCCTCAGTTTGAGAGATTTTTCTGGCAGGCGGGGTTCGGGGCGTTCTCGGTGAGCCAATCACAAATCGAAGACGTTCGGGCTTACATCCGCAACCAACCCGAGCATCACCGGGTCAAGTCTTTTCAAGAGGAGCTCCGTGCGTTCCTCAAGGCTTATGAGGTCGAGTTTGATGAACGCTACGTATGGGATTGAGCCCCGGCCCAACGGTCTCGCGGCCTTTCAGGCCGCACGAAGGGTCATCTTCTCCACCCAGGGCATCGGCCTTCGGCCTCAGCCCTGGGCTGGGCTCTCCCGGCCCGTTGGGCCGGACGGACGCCCCCTCGCTGACCTACCAGACATCTTCTCAGTCGGTGGAGGACCCGCACCCCACCAGATGCAAAACCAGGAACGAGCTTCAGGGACCTGGTACTAGGACTACATCCCTCAAATTCGTTCCGGGTTTCTACGCCGGGCCTCGAGGGTGGTGTCTGAAGACTAGCCCCGCAGGGGCGCGGACTGGAGCCCAGGCTCCGGTTTTTGTCGATCGACCTCTCCGGCCCAACGGGCCGGGAGACCCTAGCCCAGGGCTGAGGCCGGAGGCCGATGCCCTGGGAAAAGGGGCATCCCTTCGTTGCGGCCTGAAAGGCCGCGAGAACCCGGCTCGATACCGCGTGGGATTGAAAAGCTCCCGCGGCCTTTCAGGCCGCAACGAAGGGTCATCTTCTCCACCCAGGGCATCGGCCTTCGGCCTCGGCCCTGGGCTGGGCTCTCTCGGCCCGTTGGGCCGGATTTTGTTCGGCGCTCCAAGGCAGGACGGGACGCCTTTTTGGAGCTCTGCTCGGGAAGATCCCGCTTCAGGGCGACACGCTGATAAAGAGGCCAACTCATCAGACAACCTCCGCCACGAGTTTCTCGGCTTGCTTGACGTGGATCTCACCTGAGAGGAGCTTGGGGAGGAGAGTGTCGCGGAGGGTGGAAAGAGTCCTTGATTCTTTCAGATTTGAAGCTATGCGCCTGTAGAGGGGGGCGACCAAGTCCACGAATCGGTCGAGTACGGCCTTTGGCGGGACTATGACTTCAATGGGACGAAAATTCTGCTTGCTGATCTCAAGGAAGGTCGTTCCGTTGGCGTTACCGATGATGGTCTCCATATTGTGGCGAGCCCACTGAAGAACGTAAAAGCTCGGCAGTTCGCGATCGCACACCATTGCTATGAACCCTTGGTTCACCGCCACTGGAATTTCTGTTATGGCTAGATATCCTATGGGTGCACGGGAGGACAATAGGACGGTTCCAGGGCTCAGGAGGCCTGAATTTGTCTTGCTCAGGCCTTCGGCTGTTATAGTTCTTTCCGTATCGAGAAGTATCGGATCAACAAGGTTTGACAGGTCCTTGGGTGTTGCAAAATTGTAGTCTCCTCCCCAGTACCGGGCTTCGGTAGTACTCGGGGTTGATCCACCTAAGACGGTTACCGCGTCACCGATCGGGCAGGTCTTCCAGCCTGAGGGAACAAGGGTACAAGAGTCCAAAGGCACCGCGTTGAAGGGCTCGAAATCCACAAACCACGACTTGAAGATCGCGCGAGCCATCGCCTCCAGCGTCTGGTTCATGCGGCGGTTCAGCTCGATTTTGTCGTCGAGGGCACCAAGAAGACCAGCAATAAGAATTTGCTCTTCCAAGGAAGGCGCAGGGAAGGTCAGCCGCCCAAGCGTGGCAAGATTAATATTGTACTGCACGCTACCTGTTGCCTGGAATTGAATTTCTTGGCGCAGAAAGCGAAACATGTACTCTACAAATCGGACATCACACAGGCTGGGATTTGACAAGAAACCCACTACGCTATCTGGAAAACAGGCCGGATAGGTCAAGATGGCTGTCTCTGCGATGTTCGCAGCGATGGTAATGCAGAGTGTTCCTGCGGGCCAAAGACGGCTCTGGGCGAGTCCTGCTTCGCTATAAGTCTGAGAGTGGCGAGTAACTCTTCCTCCTGAAGCCCTGATGTCACCAGTCTGAATGAATGGGTAGGGACCTCCATATAGGTGGGACGCATATCGCGGGCGGTGCCTTGAGCGACCTCGATTGACCTCTCCGAGTTCACCAAGTTTGACCAGCCGCCAACCAGATGGACAAGTCTCACCCGCCATACTCAAGCCCTTGCAGTCTTCTCAGAATTACCTTCTCAAGTCGCCCGGATTCTGCGAAATGCTCCTGCAAGACAGCCGTAAGGCGCTTCATCTTTTGACCAAAAGGCTCATCGTCATCCTCCAACTCTGCGGCTCCAACATAGCGACCGGGAGTGAGCACATAACCATGCCCCCCGATCTCCTCAACTTTGGCAGCTCTACAGAACCCCGGCTTATCCTCGTACCGCCCAACCTCCTTCTCACCCCGCCAAGCGTGGTAGACACGCGCAATCTCCGCGATCTCCTCATCCGTGAGCTCCCGATGGGTCCGATCCGTCATCTGCCCCAGCTTGCGGGCATCGATGAATAGGGTCTCGCCCCGGCGGTCGCGGAATTTGTGGTTTTTCTTGTCCCGGGCGAGGAACCAGAGGCAGACGGGAATGCCCGTGGTGTAGAAGAGTTGTGGCGGCAGGGCGATCATGCAGTCAACCAGATCCGCTTCGAC
Source organism: Thermoanaerobaculia bacterium (assembly GCA_045807625.1). Classification (GTDB taxonomy): domain Bacteria; phylum Acidobacteriota; class Thermoanaerobaculia; order Multivoradales; family UBA5704; genus DATARR01. The sequence goes on from JBJMHA010000054.1 coordinate 3,371, forward strand.
GATCTTCTTCCGGATCTCCCCTTCGCCCGACTGGTTCGAGGACATGGAGCCGTTCGCCATTACAAAGCCGGCCACTCCGGTGGGCTTGAGATGGGAGATGAAGTGCTGGATCCACGCGTAGTTGGCGTTGCCGGCGGGCGGCGTGCCGTAGACCCAGCGCTTGTCCTCCCGCAGGCGCTCGCCTCCCCAGTCGCTCATGTTGAAGGGGGGATTGGCGAGGAGGAAGTCGGCCTTGAGGTCGGCGTGGAGGTCGCGGTGGAAGCTGTCGGCGGGCTCGGGGCCGAGGTTGGCGTCGATACCCCGGATGGCGAGGTTCATGCGCGCCAGGCGCCAGGTGGTGGGGTTGGACTCCTGGCCGTAGATGGCGAGGTCGTCCCGTCGGCCGCCGTGCTCCTCCACGAAGCGCTCGGAGGAGACGAACATGCCGCCCGAGCCGCAGCAGGGATCGAAGACCCGGCCGCGGAAGGGCTCGAGCATCGCGACGAGGAGCTTGACGATGCATTGCGGCGTGTAGAACTCGCCGCCGCTCTTGCCCTCCGCCGCCGCGAACTTGCCGAGGAAATATTCGTAGACCCGGCCGAGGATGTCCTTCGAGCGGCTGGCGGCGTCGCCGAGGCCGATGGTGGAGATGAGGTCCACCAGCTCGCCGAGGCGGGTCTTGTCCAGGGCGGGGCGGCCGTAATCCTTGGGGAGGACGCCTTTGAGGGAGGAGTTCTCCTTCTCGATGGCATTCATGGCCTCGTCGATGGCGTGGCCGATGGCAGGGTTCCGCGCCAGGGCCTGGATGCCGTTCGGGCCGGACCAGCGGGCCTCCTCGGGGACCCAGAAGATGTTGTCGGCAAGGTATTCGTCTCGCTCTTCGGGATCGGATGCGGGATCGAGTTCCAAGGCCGCTCGTTTTTCCTCGAAGGTGTCGGAGATGTACTTGAGGAAGATGAGGCCGAGGACGACGTTCTTGTACTCGGAGGCGTCCATGTGGCCGCGGAGCTTGTCGGCGGCGGCCCAGAGCTTGTCCTCGAAGCCGAGATTGGCGCTGGAGGCGGCCTTGGAGGGCTTCTTGGCGCCGGCCCGGTCCCGGGGGCGGCCGGAGGCAGTCTGCGCGGCGTCCGCGGTCTTGGTGGGAGGCGCCGGAGCCGCCACCGGCTCCGGCTTCGCATCGCCGGGTTTGCCGGTCAGGCGGGCGATGAGGACCGCCTTCTCGCGGCCGGAGTCGTCCAGGCCCAGGGAGCGGCAGATCTCCTTGAGCCGTTTGCGGGGCAATTCTTCGAGGATCTCGGCCAGTCCGGCCTTCCGCGATCCGGCCAGGGCCTCCACGATCTCGTCGCGGACGCGGCGGTCGCGGATCTCGAGCTCGAACCGGTCGGCGGCGGCCAGGAGCTCGTCCCGTTTCAGTTGTTCCAGAACGTCACGCTTCGACGGCATGGGTCTCCCGATGAGGTCCGGCCGGGGCCGGGCCCACCTCCAGGGTGTGGTTTCAGAGGTTCTGGATGATACCGGAGATGGGGTGCGCCAGGGTATCGGGCTCAGGTGGACGCGATTTGGGGCATCGGGTCCTGCGGTGGCGGCCCTGGGTGTGGGTGGGGGCGCGGGGCCGGAGCAGGCCCCGGATCAGAGCCGAGAGCGGGGCCGCCCCCGGAGGGGCGGCTCTCTCCGGCCGGCGATCTGGCCCAGGAGAGTCAGGAGCACCAGTACCCGGTCGAGTACGGGCTGACCTGGAAGCAGGTCTTGGAGCTGGGCTTCGTGGTGGTGCCGCAGGCCTTGCAGCGCCAGTAGGCTCCGGCCGCGTCCCGGTAGACGTCGTAGCAGGTGCCCGTGATGAAGGGGCTCCAGCAACCCTCGAAGACCCAGCCGGTCTGGGCCCGTACGGTGAAGGCGGAGAGGGAGAGGACGGCAGCCAGGCCGAAGGTACGGAGAAGATGCTTTTTCATGAGGTGGCCTCCTTTTTTCAGATCTTCAGTGTCGGACGCGCTCAGCCGCGCCTCGTTATCAAGGTGCCGGCCGCCCCCCGAAGGAGAGCCCTCGGGAGGGGCGGGGGCCGGCGAGGACGCCGGCGGTCCCAGGGGATCGTCTGGACGGACGAGGTGCGCGCTTGGACGGAGACGGTGCGCGCTCGCGCCCCCAAAGTGCGCGCGTGGACAGACGAGGGGTCTGGTTGGACGGATTCCTCCGCCGTTTGGACCCTCCCGGGACCCCATCGCGCCCTCAAGGGGCGCGTGTTGACGAACACGGTACCTATATGGATCCCCGAGTTTTTTATATGCGCCCTCTTTGGGGAAGGTTGCA
>JBJMHA010000055.1:0-68422 GCA_045807625.1 Thermoanaerobaculia bacterium
ACGCAGTCTACCCTGACTCAGCGATCAACCCCGTCCTGCTCGCGATGGCGCCCGGCTATCACAGGGCCGGAGCAGGCCCCCCTCCCAGGGCGGCCACATAGGGCCGCCCCTACGGAATTTTCACCCCTCTCGGGTGCCGCTTGCGGCATGAGGGCCTCTCCCCCCCACCGAGGCCTCGACGCGTTGGGTTAGAATGCCGCGGAACGCTTATGAGCCCTGCAGACAATATGAGCCAGGCCGAGGCCAAGCTGGTCGCGGACGTCAAGGCCTATGGGTGGCACGTCCTCAACGTCTTCTCCGACGAGGGCCGGCCGAATTTCAGCTATTCCGTGGGGATGCAGACCACCCTCGGCCATCCGGATGTCGCCGTCTTCGGCCTTCCCCTGGAGGTCGGCCAGGAGCTGATCAACCTCGTGGGGAGGGCCGTCCGGGACGGGCTGTGGCTCACCGACGGCACGCGCTCGTCCGACTTCCTCCAGGGCTACGAGTGCCTCTTCCGCACCGTGCCGCGGCAGCTCCATCCCGAGTGCTTCGGCTGGGGGCTCTGGTTCTACGGCGAGGAGGAATTCTCGGTGCTGCAGCTCATCTACCCCGACCGCTTCGGGCAGTGGCCGTGGGAAGAGGAGGCCGACGAGGCTTTCCGGAAGGCGCAGCCGGTCCTGGCGGGACAGGCTGGCTCCCAATAGAGACAGACCGGCTCAGCAACTGGGGAGCGCGCGGGACCGGGGCGCGCACCGCCAGTCCCGGCGCACTGGGATAGGGGGAGGACTGTCCCTCTCTCCCGGAAAAAGGAGATCGTATGAAAGCCAAGCTGTCCCTCGTCCTCACGGCCCTCACCCTCAGCCTAGCCGCGCAGCCAGCGCCGTCGCCGGGCAATCCGTTGGCCGCGCCCGACAAGTGCGCCTCGTTCTGCGCGGTGGTCTTCTGCGTCCCCAATCAGACCTGCGGGCCCTTCATCAACTCCTCGGGCCAGACGGTCTGCGGCTGTCACGAAGACCCCTTCGGAGTCTGATCGCTCCTGCCGCCGACCGAGGATTCTTGATGTCGAGACGGCCATACCCACTCACACCCGCCCGTCCGGCAACAGATCTTCCGGACGGGCGCGGCCCGTATCATCTCTTCAAGAATCGAGAGATCTCGCGGGAGCTGGAAGAGACCCGTAAGAGCAAAAAAAGCGGGCCCTGCAGGCCCGTTTGAGGGGAGAGCAGCTGACGCCGGGTTTACCCCGCCGTCCACTGCGATCCTTGATCGAAAGGGATCTTCTCCCATTTCCCTCCCCCTGTCGTCCTACAGGAGCGGATTTTGGGATCAACAATTGTTGTGGGTGGCCTCCACAAAATGTTGACGGATCTTGCCTGAGACTTGTCGAAAGCTCTGTTCGACGGCATCCAGCCGGAGCCCGCAGGCCGCCAGATCCCCCCGCCGGGCCAGCTCCTCGAGCCGGGCGCAGCTCACGGCCAGCCCGGATGCGCCCAGGATGCCCGAGCTCCCGGCCAGGGAGTGGGCGGCGGCGGCGAAGGCCGCGCCATCGCCGCGGGCCAGGGACTCCCGCAGGACCGCGAGATCCCTCGCCCCCTGCTGGAGATAGCTCGCGACCACCTGCGCGAGCACGTTCTCTCCGGTCGCCTCGCCGAGCCGCGCGAGGGCCTCCAGGCGCTCCTCGATGAGGTCGGGCGCCGCCTCCGGAGGGGGCTGGAGGGGGGCGCCGTCCTGCGGCCAGCGCTCCAGCACGGCGGCCAGCTCCTCGCCCCGCACGGGCTTGCACAGATGGTCGTCCATGCCGGCGGCGAGGCATCTCTCCCGCTCCCCAGCGTCGGCATGGGCGGTGAGGGCGATTACCCGGGTGTACTGGCGGTTGTCCCCCTCCTGGCGCCGGAGGCGGCGGCAGGTCTCGTAGCCGTCGAGCCGCGGCATCTCGCAGTCGAGCAGCACGGCGTCATACGGCTCCCGCGCCAGGGCGGCGAGGGCCGTCTCGCCGCTGTCGGCGCCGTCGGCGGAGTAGCCGAGCGCCTGGACCTGGGCGATCGCGACGAGACGGTTGACAGGGTCGTCGTCCACCACCAGGACGCGGCGGCTCAAGGCTCCTCCAGGGTGGCGACTCCCACCCGCAGGGCATGGAGAGCCGCCTCGACCCGGTTGCTGGCCCCGAGTTTGTCCAGGATGTGGCTCACGTGGGTGCGGACGGTGGCCTCGGCGATGCTCAGCTCCTGGGCGATCTGCTGGTTGGTGCGACCCTTGGCCAGGAGGTTGAGCACGCTGGTCTCCCGCCCGGTGAGCGGCTCCGCAGGGCTGCTGCTGGGACGGGGCTTGAGGTGGCCCAGCAGCTTGCGCGTCAGGCGCGGCGGCAGCCAGAGCTCGCCGCGGGCGACCCGCGCGATCGCCAGGAGGAAGCTCTCGCGCTCGGCGGTCTTGGCCAGATAGCCCAGGGCCCCGGCCTCGACGGCGGCGAGGATCTGCTCGTCGGCGTCGGCTCCCGTCAGCACCACGATCCCCACGTTCGGCTGCTCGGCCAGGATCTCCCGGATCGCCTGCACCCCGTCGAGGCCCGGGAGCTTGAGGTCCATCAGGATCACCTGGGGCCGGAGACGCCTCGCCTCCGTCACCGCCTCCAGGCCGTCCGCCGCCTCGCCCACGACGGTGATGTTCTCGGCGTCCATGAGCAGCGCCCGGACGCCCTTGCGGACGATGAGATGGTCGTCGACGACGAGGACCCCGATGAGCGTCCCGAAGGATGGTTCGTTCATGATGTGGCTCATCTCCCGGTGGGATATATACTAGCGGACATACATGACCAGCGAAAGCCGCCTCCGCGGCTGGACCCTCGGCGGCGGCCTCGCGCTGCTGGCGGCCTTGCCGTTCCGCCCGGCCGCCGGCGCCGCGGTGGACGCCCTCGTGGGGCCCGGCGACCACCACGCCCTGCGGCAGACGGCGGCCGAGTGGAACCGCACCCTGCTGGCGGACGTCCCCTTCCTCTTCCTCGCCGTCCTGTTCGCGGTGGCGGCCGCTTACCACCTCCTGCTCTACGTCCGGCGGCGCCGGGAGGCCGGGCATCTCTGGTTCGGCCTCCTGGCTCTCGGCTTCGCGGCCAACACCTTCGCCAGCTCCTACTGGATCTATCAGCTCACGGATCGCTACGACCTGGCGGTCCGGGCCAGCGACCTCACCGGCCACGCCGCCGCGATGGCGGCCATCCAGTTCCTCTGGACCTTCTTCTCCCGGCCCATCTCCCGGCCGCTGCGGGCCTACCAGCTCTCGCACGGGGCGCTGGCCCTGTTCGTCGGCCTCTGGCCCGACCCGCGCCTGGTGGTCGCCAGCCAGAGCTTCCGCTCGCTCTGGCTGCTGCCGCTCCTGGTGGCGGCGGTGGCCCTCATCGCCCGCGAGGCGTGGCGGGGGAGCGAGGGAGCGCGCATCCTCGCCGCGGGCGGGCTGGCGCTGGCCGTTGCCACGGGGATCGAGCTGGCCTGCCAGGTCTTCCCCGGGCTCCGGCGCGGCCCGGTCTCGCTCCCCCCCTTCGGCTTCGCGGCCCTCCTGGTGGCGATGAGCTACTCCCTCTCCAGCCGCTTCCAGCGCGTCCACGAGGAGCTCGACCGGCTGCGCCTCACCCTGGAGGAGGAGGTGCGGGAGCGCACGGCCGCCCTCCAGGCCGCCAAGGAGGAGGCGCTGGCGGCGAGCCGGTCCAAGAGCGAGTTCCTGGCCAACATGAGCCATGAGATCCGCACCCCCATGACCGGCGTCATCGGCACCACCCATCTGCTGCTGGAGACCCCCCTCAGCGCCCTGCAGAGAGACTACGTGGAGACCGTGCGGGCCAGCGGCGAGGCCCTCCTGGTGCTGATCAACGACATCCTGGATTTCTCGAAGATGGAGTCGGGGAGGATGACGATCGAGCGCGCCCCGTTCAGCCTGCGGGGAGTGATCGAGGAGAGCCTCGAGATGGTCGCTCCTCTCGCGGCCCGCCAGGGGATCGCGCTCAGCTCGGACGCCGGCGAGGCCGGCGACGGGATGCCGCGGGGCCTGGTGGGCGACCTCGCCCGCACCCGCCAGGTCCTGGTCAACCTGCTGGGCAACGCCGTCAAGTTCACGCCGGGAGGAGGGGTGCGGGTCGAGCTGTCCGTGCGCCCGCTGGACGACGGCCGTTTCGAGGCCCACTTCGCCGTCGCCGACACCGGGATCGGGATCCCCGCCGAGGAGCTGGACCGGCTGTTCGTCCCCTTCAGCCAGCTCGACGGCTCGCTGGCCCGCCAGCGGGGGGGGACCGGCCTGGGTCTCGCCATCAGCCGGCGGCTGGTCGAGCTGATGGGGGGGCGGATCTGGGCCGAGAGCGCGGTCGGCCAGGGCTCGATCTTCCACTTCACCATCCCCGGCGAGGCCGCCGCCCCGCCGCCCCGCCGCCCGGCGGTCCTGCCCGGCCGGCTGGACCGCGGCCTGGCGCGCCGCCACCCGCTGAGCATCCTGCTCGCCGAGGACCATCCGGTGAGCCGGCGGGTGACGGCCGGCCTGCTGGCGCACCTGGGCTATGAGGCGGACCTCGCGAGCCACGGGCGGGAGGTCCTGGAGGCGCTGGAGAGCCGCTCCTACGACGTGGTCCTGATGGACGTCCAGATGCCCGAGCTCGACGGTCTGGAGGTCACCCGCCGCATCCGGAGCCAGCTCGCCGGCCGCCAGCCGCGGATCATCGCGCTCACCGCCCACGCCATGTCCGGGGACCGGGAGCGCTGCCTAGAGGCGGGCATGGACGGCTACCTGACCAAGCCGGTGCAGATCGCCACGCTGGAGGCCGCTCTCGTGGCGGCCAGCCCGGACCCCCTCGACGGGGCGGTCCTGGACGGCCTGCGCGGTCTGCGCGATGGAGACGAGCTCGTCGGCACCCTGATCCAGACCTTCCTGGCGACCTCGGCCGCCGATCTCGCCGCCGTACGCCAGGGAGCGGAGGAGGGCCGCTGGCCCGAGGTGGGAGCGGCCGCGCACCGGCTGGCGGGGAGCAGCGCGGCCCTCGGCGCCATCCAGGTCACCGCGGCCTGCCGCGTCCTCGAGGAGCGGCTCCGCGCCGAACGCACCGGCGATCTCGGCCCGCTGGTGGCGCGGCTGGAGCGGGAGATCGAGCGGGCGCGGGGGGCGCTGGAGGAGATCCTTTCGTCGTCCTGCCCTTCGAGGCCTCCCGAGGGTGAGGCCTCGGAGGGCGGGACGCCCCGAGGGCAAGATCTGGATGGGCGCGGTAAAGTACCCCCCTGATGGACCGCTACCTCGTCAACGAGATCTTCTACAGCCTGCAGGGGGAAGGCGTCCGCGCCGGTACCCCCAACCTCTTCCTGCGCCTCTCCCGCTGCAACCTCGCCTGCAAGGTGGAGACGCACGGCTTCGACTGCGACACCGAGTTCGAGTCCGGCCGCTGGATGACCCTGCCGGAGATCCTGGAGGAATTCCGCCAGCTCTCCCCGGCGTGCGACTGGGCCATCCTCACCGGCGGCGAGCCCGCCCTCCAGGTCGACCGCGAGCTGATCGACGCCCTCCACGCGGCCGGCTACAAGCTGGCGATCGAGACCAACGGCAGCTTTCCGCTGCCGGAGGGGATCGACTGGATCACCGTCAGCCCCAAGGTGGCCGAGCACGCCGTCCGCCAGCGCCGGGCGAGCGAGGTCAAATACGTGCGCGGCTACGGCCAGGCGGTCCCGAAGACGGCGGTCGAGGCCGACCACTACCTCATCTCGCCGGCCTTCGAGGGGGCCGAGGTCGATCCCCGCACCCTCGACTGGTGCATCCGCCTCTGCAAGGAGAATCCACCGTGGCGGCTCTCCGTCCAGCAGCACAAGCTCTGGCGTGTCCGCTGAAGCAACGGAAATTTGATATCCTTATCGGGAAACGACTTTTTTGGATTCTGCAGGGGCCCGGGACAGACCTGGAACCAAGGAGCTCAGCTAATGGAGACCCCACGGAGCAGCCTGGCGAAATGGACCGCGGCGCTCTTCGTCGTGCTGCTGGTCAATACGGCCTACATCACGGCGTTCGCTTCGCCGACGGTCTTCTACATGACGAACGTGCTGGTCCATCTGGTGCTGGGCCTGGCGCTCGCCGCCGCCTTCGGGGTGCTGCTCGCCCGCCGGCCGGACCTGCGGCAAGGCATCCTCCCGGCGGCGGTCCTGCTCGGGATCGCCCTCGTCGCCGGGCTCTGGCTGGCGGTGGCGGGCAACGTGCTGGCCCACCGGCCGGTCCTCTGGGCCCACATCGCCGCGGCCGGCCTGGGGGTGATCGCCCTCGGGGTCTGGCTCTGGCGGCGGAGCGCCGCCGGCGGAGGCTGGCCCCGGTTCCGCCAGGCGTTCGTGGCCGCGGCCGTGCTGCTGGTGGTCCTTCCGGAGGCGGCGGCGCTCTGGCGCAAGGCCAATCCCGACTCCAACGCCCGCATCGTCAACCCCCTGGTCGTCCCCACCTCGATGCAGCAGGAGGGGGGCGGGCCGAAGTCGCCGTTCTTCCCGTCGTCGGCGAAGACCAACGTGGGCGGCATCATCCCGTCGAACTTCTTCATGGACTCCAAGGCGTGCGGCGAGTGCCACAAGGACATCTACCAGCAGTGGAACAGCTCGGCCCACCACTTCGCCTCGTTCAACAACCAGTTCTACCGCAAGTCGATCGAGTACATGCAGAGCGTCGTGGGCACCCAGCCGAGCAAGTGGTGCGCCGGCTGCCATGACCACGCGGTCTTCTTCAACGGCCGCTTCGAGCGGCCGATCAAGGAGCAGATCGACACCCCCGAGGCGCAGGCCGGGCTCGCCTGCACCTCCTGCCACGCCATCACCAGCGTGCACAGCTCGATGGGCAACGGCGACTTCACCATGGAGTACCCGCCGCTCCACGAGCTGGTGAGCAGCAAGAACCCGGTGATCCGCAACATGGACCACTTCCTGACCTACCTCCAGCCCGAGCCGCACCGGCGCACCTTCATGAAGCCGTTCATGCGCAGCTCGGCGGAGTTCTGCTCGGCCTGCCACAAGGTGCACCTCGACGTGCCGGTGAACTCCTACCGCTGGGCGCGCGGCTTCAACGACTACGACAACTGGCAGGCGAGCGGCGTCTCGGGCCAGGGGGCGCGCTCCTTCTACTATCCGGCCGAGTCGAAAGCCTGCTCCGACTGCCACATGCCGCTCGTCGAGTCGAACGACCCCGGCAACCGCGGCGGCAAGGTCCACTCCCACCGCTTCCCGGCGGCCAACATGGCCCTCGCCTACGTCAACCAGGACAAGACGCAGATGGAGGTGATCGAGAAGTTCCTAAAGTCGGGCTTCATCACCACCGACATCTTCGCGGTCTCGCCCGAGGACGAGGGGAAGGGGGAGACGGCGATGGTGCGCCGCGCGGCGCCGAAGACCGAGAGCGGGCCGCAGGCCAACACCACCTTCGCCGTGGGCGAGGAGGCCGAGTCCGCGGGGACGGTGTTCATCCGCGACGTCGGCCAGGTGGCGGCGCCGATCGACAAGGCGGCCCCGCCCCTCAAGCCCGGCTCCACCGTGCGGGTGGACGTGGTGGTGCGCACCCGCGCCATCGGCCACTTCTTCCCCGGTGGCACGGTGGACGCCTTCGACGTCTGGCTGGAGCTCCAGGGACGCGACGCCAACAGCAAGGTCGTCTACTGGAGCGGCATGGTGCAGGACGACGGCAAGGGGCCGGTAGAGCCGGGAGCCCACTTCTACAAGTCCTATCAGCTCGACGGCGACGGCAACCCGATCGACAAGCGCAACGCCTGGCAGGCGCGCAGCGTGCTCTACGTGCGCCTGATCCCCCCCGGCGCCGCCGACGTGGCCCACTACCGGATCCGCATCCCGGAGGACGCCGTGGGTCCGATCACCCTCACGGCGAAGCTCAACTACCGGAAGTTCGCCCACTCCTACACCCAGTTCGCCTACGCCGGCCAGCCGAAGCCGGGCCAGGAGCGGCTGATCAGCGCCCACGCCAACAGCGCCGAGTGGTCCTACGATCCGAAGAACGTCCCGGCCAACGTCTCGGGCAAGATCAAGGGGGAGATCCCCAGCCTGCCGATCGTCACCGTCGCCTCGGCCGAGGCCAAGCTGCCGCTGGGCGCTTCTTCGGGGACAAACGGTACGCCGCAGTGGCGCCAGGTGGCGGAGAAGAAGGACCGCGAGCGCTGGAACGACTACGGGATCGGCCTGCTCAACCAGGGCGACCTCAAGGGGGCCGAATTCGCCTTCAAGAAGGCCACCGAGGCCGAGCCGGGCTACGCGGACGGCTGGCTGAACGTGGCCCGCGCGCTGATCCGCGAAGGCGAGGTCGAGGCGGCCAGGCCCTACGTGGAGAAGGCGATCTCGATCACCCCGGGCCTGCCGCGCGGCTACTTCTTCAAGGCGATGATCCAGAAGGCCCAGGGGGACTACGACGGCGCGCTCGCCTCCCTGCGCACGGTCGAGGCCAAGTTCCCGCGCGACCGCGTGGTGCTCAACCAGATCGCCCGCATCCTCTTCCTCAAGCGCCAGTACAAGCAGGCGCTCGACGCCCTCCAGCGCGTCGGCCTGGTCGATCCCGAGGACGTGCAGATGCACTACACCGCCATGGTCTGCTGGCGCGCCCTGGGCAACACCGAGCAGGCGGCGCGGGAGCAGAAGCTCTTCCAGCGCTTCAAGGCCGACGAGTCGTCGCAGGCGATCACCGCCAAGCGCCGGCTGCTGAGCCCCGAGGACAACAACGAGCGCCAGCCCATCCACGAGCACGAGAGCGTGCCGCTGCAGAGCATCCCGCGGACCGCGGAGGGCTCGGCGATCGCGGGAGGGTGACGTTGCCCTTCGGGACGGCCTGCCCTCCGAAGCCTCACCCCCTGGCCCCCTCTCCACTTCGTGGAGAGGGGGAACGTAGAGGAGCCGACCTTGCCGGACCCGGAAGATATCGATCTCTGGGCCCTCCCACTCCACGACGTGGAGAGGGACCGAGGGTGAGGCCTCGGAGGGCAGGCGGCTCCGAGGGGCAAAGACGTGTGGAATGGAACGGATTTAATCCGGGTCAACTCAGGAGATTGAACCCTTGAATCGCTTTCTCGCCTTGTCCGCCCTCACCCTCGCCGCCCTGGCCCTGGCCGCCGCCGCGCCGCCCCCGAAGCCTGCGGCCCCCGCGCCGCCGACGGGGATCCGGTTCACCGACGCCACCGCCGCCTCCGGCGTCCGCTTCATCCACAACAGCGGCCGGGCGGGGAAGAAGTACCTGCCCGAGACCATGGGGGCCGGGGTCGCCCTGTTCGACGCCGACGGCGACGGCTGGCTCGACATCCTGCTGATCAACAGCCGCGACTGGCAGGCGGGCAGGCGGAAGTCGCTGCCGGCCCTCTACCGCAACAACCACAACGGCACCTTCACCGACGCCACCCGGGGGAGCGGCCTCGACTTCGAGACCTACGGCATCGGCGTCGCCACGGCCGACTACGACAACGACGGCCGCGAGGACGTCTACATCACCTCCCTGGACGGCGACCGGCTCTTCCACAACGAGGGGGGCGGGAAATTCAAGGACGTGACGGCCGCGGCGGGGATCAGGAACGCGAGCTTCGGCACCAGCGCCGCCTGGCTCGACTATGATCGGGACGGCAAGGCCGACCTCTTCGTGGCGAACTACGTCCAGTGGAGCAAGGAGAAGGACCTCTGGTGCTCGCTCGACGGCACAGCCAAATCCTACTGCACCCCCGAGTCCTACAAGGGGGTGGCGCCGAAGCTCTACCACAACCTCGGGGGCGGCAAGCTCGAGGACGTCAGCCAGAAGGCGGGCGTCGCCGACCCCAACAGCAAATCGCTCGGCGTCACCGTGCTCGACTACAACTCGGACGGCTGGCCGGACCTCTTCGTGGCCAACGACACCCAGCCCAACCGGCTCTACCGCAACCAGAAGAACGGCACCTTCGTGGACGAGGCGGTGGCGGCCGGGGTCGCCTTCTCCGAGGAGGGGACCGCGCGCGGCGCCATGGGCGTCGACGCCGCCGACTACGACCGCTCCGGCCGCCCCCACCTGCTGGTGGGCAACTTCACCAACGAGATGCTCGCTCTCTACCACAACGAGGGGAACGGCGTGTTCGTGGACGAGGCGCCCTCCTCGTCGGTGGGGCAGGCGAGCCTGCTGACCCTGACCTTCGGCGTCTTCTTCTTCGATTACGACCTCGACGGCCTGCCGGACATCTTCGCCGCCAACGGCCACCTGGAAGAGGAGATCAACCGGGTGCAGCCGAAGGTGACCTACAAACAGGCGCCGCTCCTCTTCCGCAACCTGGGGAAGGGGAAATTCCAGTCCGTGGCCGCCGCCCTGGGCCCGGACCTCGCCCGGCCGATCGTGGCCCGCGGCGCCGCCTACGGCGACCTCGACAACGACGGCGACCTCGACGTGGTGGTCACCACGAACGGCGGTCCGGCCTACGTCTACCGCAACGACGGCGGCAACCGCAATCACTGGCTGCGGGTGCGCACGGTGGGCACGAAGTCGAACCGCGACGGTCTGGGGGCGGTGGTGCGGGTGACCAGCGCCGGGGGGAAGCAGTGGGCGATGGTGCGCAGCGGCTCCTCCTACTGCTCGCAGAGCCAGATGGCCCCCACCTTCGGCCTCGGCGCCGACAAGACCGTGCAGACCCTGGAGATCGACTGGCCGAGCGGCCTCAAGCAGCAGCTCGCCAACGTGCCGGTCGACCGGGTGGTGACGGTGGAAGAGGGGAAGGGGCTTGTGGCGGTCCCCGCGCCGCCGGCCAAGACGGCGAAGTAGGGGGAGACCCTCATGCCGCAAGCGGCACCCGAGAGAGGTGAAAATTCCGTAGGGGCGGCCCTATGTGACCGCCCTGGGTGGGTGGGTCGCATGGCCGGAGCAGGCCCCCCACCCAGGGCGGCCACATAGGGCCGCCCCTACAGGCCCCTCCCCTAATTTCAGAACAGAGGGGGCTCCAGGAAACCAAGTTGATTTCCCCCTCTTCTCCCGTCGGGAAGGGGGGGAGGCCGGGAGAAGAGGGCCGGGGTGATGAGGGCCAACCTGCCGGGGACGACGACGCCGAAGCTGACACGCCAACGGTAACGCTTAGGGGATGGCGCCCTTACGGCGAAGGCGCCAAAATCGCCATCACCAGCAGCCGCTCGCTCCCGGTGTTGCGGATACCGTGGAGCACCCCCTCGGCGGCGGCCAGCATCATCCCGGCCTCCATGGGCTCCTCCCGTCCTTCCAGAAGGAAGGCGCCGCGGCCGGAGAGCACGTAATAGACCTTGTCCATCCCCGCGTGGGCGTGCAGCCGGTGCTCCTGGCCGGGCTCGAAGGAATTCAGGCCCACGAGGATGCGGTCGGACTCGAAGAGCGTGGTCTTGCCCATCCTCCCAGGGTCATAGACGGCGAAGTCCTCCGGCCGGAAGGATGCGGGGTGGTCCATGGGACGTCTCCTCAGTCGGTGAAATTCTACAGTATCAGATTGGGCCAGGCCCTTGGAGCGGGAGAGGCTCGCGTCATCGACCGAGAACGTAGCGACTCGGGCTCGAGGAGACGCAAGCGGAGCACGGCTGACGCGAGATAAGCCTGCAACCCGCCACCTATCCTTGCAATGGCGCATTGTCAGCTTACGGTGGTGCATTGTAAGGGGACATTGGCGCAACACACCCTTACGGCGTCACCCCCGCCCGACGCGGCGCCTTCCTCTGGCGATCTATTGCCGCAAGATTGCACCGTCACGCGACATTGCCAGCGTATTCGGCTCAATGTCGCGATACATCGTCGCGACATGGCTTTGCGTTGTCGTCAATTTGAGACGCGCAGGCGCGAGACGGGGCAAGTCGTGCATCACATCAAGCGTAGTCGTCGCGACATATCAAGACATTGCGACAATGTATGGGCACGGAGCTGCGACATGGCGGCATCTTGCGACGATTGAAGCTTGACGTGCGCCACTCTGGGCTATCTTGCGGCGATATGAGCCTACAATGGCGCAGAAGATTCGGAAGATCGGGACCCCTACGGCAGCCATGCGCCATTTTTTCCATGCAATGAGATCGAGCTCTGAGGTATGTCGCGACGTTCTCCTGCCTTGCGACAGTGATAGGGTGAGATTGCGCCGTTGTCAGACCATCTTTCCCGGACGATCTCCAGATTGCCGCGTCGCGGGCCGACCTTGGTGCAAGATGTCGCGATGTCGTGGGCATCCCAGGAGAGCCTTGACCGCTGTAGCCTTACAAGGAGACGAGGATGAGCACGGCGTCTTCCGTGGCGGAGATCCTGGCGAAGCTGGAGGCGAGGATCGCGCATCACGAGCAGCAGGTGGCGTTCCACAAGCAGCAGGAGGCCCATCATCGCGAGCGGAGCGCCGCGCACGCCGCCGAGCTCGACAAGGTGAGGCAGCACTTCGAGTCCTTCAAGGCGGCGGCGCTGCCGGCGGCGGATCTGGCCGGAGCCGCCTGGGTGGCGCAAGAACCAACCGCCGTTTCCACAGCGCCCTGAAGCGGCCGTTGGACGCCCGCACCGTCTCGACCACCCTCCGCCGCCTGCGCGACGCCGGCGAGCTCCACCAAGCCCGACCCGGAAGCGCCGCCCACGAGGCGCTCTACTCCAAGGGGGGGCGGGGGTAGCCGTGCTAGCATTCCACCGATGATTGCGATCGAGGACATCTGCGAGCCGGAGTGGGCCGACTGGTACCGGATGACTCCCCGGGAGCGCTGGGAAGAGAGCGCCCGGCTCTGGCACCACTACGTCGCGATGGGAGGCTCTCTTGATCCCGAGCCCGATCCGCAAAGCCCTTTCTACGATCCGCGGACATCAGGTCACCCACCTGTTGATGGGCGGCCAGGCCTGCGTGTTGTACGGCGCAGCGGAATTTAGCCGCGATCTGGACCTGGCCCTGCTGCCGGACCCCACCAACCTCGATCGCCTCCAGGCGGCCCTGGCGGACCTCGACGCCGAGGTGATCGCCGTCCCGCCCTTTTCGTTGCAGCTCCTGAACGAGGGGCTCGCGGTTCACTTTCGCTGCCGGCAGCCGGAGGTCGCGGGGCTGTGGATCGAGGCATGGAAAGTATAAGGCGCTCGCGGGCGCGTCGACGTTCGGGTGACACCTGGTTCCGGGAACTACTGTGATCGCGGTATGGCTCAGCGAAGGCGGCAACAGCGGGAAGCCGGCACGTGTAATGGTGGCGAGAGGACAGAACGATGACCGGCAACATCCGTGAGCTCAAGGACGTTTCGATCGTCGCCCGGGATCTCCGGGATAAAGGGGAATAAGGGGGCATTTCTACCAGAGTCCCCGCCCTCCCGCTGCGGGGCACAGGTGCAGGGTAGGGCAGTGCAGAAGTCTCTAGCATAATGTGGTCTCTTAAGAAGTAGAGATATTAGTAGGCAATACAAGTTGCGATTACCCAATCGGTTCGACGGCCGGATTAAGGAGATCTTAGATGTCGCTTCTCGATGAGTATCTAGAAGATACCCTCAAGATATTCTCTGAATGTCGGAGTTTTCGCCGCCTTGCGGTTGCTGCTCTTGTCAGGCTCGGAAACTTAAAGGCAATTGAGTTTGGGTTGACGACGGCTGGCCGTGACTCAGAGAACCTACTAGAAATACTCTTGTCAACAGCCGCGCGGGACCTTAGTCCACTCGATGATGTATTGATCAGCTACCTTTCAATTTCCTATGCGCGCGATGTCCCAAGAAAATCACTCGAACGCCTGAAACAACTTCTCCAAGTCTTCCATAGGTACGATATGTCATACACTATACAAGGCCTAGTTGGCTTGGCTAAGTGTTTGACCGAAATGGTGAAACAAGATCACTATAGCGGTTCCCGCGCGGGGGTGGCGAACTTCGCCTGCAACAACTGCATGGTGGCCTTTTATGGAACAGTTTGGTGTGTCATAAGCGGAAGGCACGATCCAGACCTCAAGGCCTCAGCAGCCGAAGGAAGCTTATACACAGAGATTTGCCCCAAGTGCAAGGGCCCTGCTGAAAATATGTTCCACCCAATAGCGACGCCCCTGCCTCCATTTGATACGTTATTTCTAAAGAGCATTCTGCTCTATGAGGACGACTTGACAGGTGACTTCAGCCTGACTTTGCTACGTCCTGAAGAGAGTCCTGACTATAACCTTATTGCGAAAGTCACAGCCCACTTCATGGAGCTCTACGAAGCTGATTTGCCTCCTGATCAGAAAAGATCAGAGCCGGGTCGGATTCATATCTTCGACAACCTCGACCAATTTAGCCACTATCTTAGAGCTGAAGAAGGAAGAACTGCAGAGCGGGATGAAGCAACGTTTTTGGCAGGAATCACAAACTCCGTCGCGGATGGGGCGCTAAGCCTCTCGGCGGCGCGGGAGTCGGTACGCCAGAGTATTGCGAGCCGTCCCAACCGGTTTGTCAAAGATCTTCTCATTATGAGCTCCAAGGAATACTCGCCTCGGAAGCGTTATATCCATTCGGCGCTGATGCACGAGGCCGCTACTGCCCTGTGTGATGAGCCGCGTCAGATCGTCGCGGCTGTCGAGCTCTACGACGACGCGCTGCCCGTGGGCGAGATCGAAGAAGCGATTCAGGTCCTCCTCAATACGCTCCCCAAAGCCCTTGAATACCGCGATGATCCGAAATGGAAGAAGTTAGCTCCTGAGATTGCCACTCGACTGGCATTGGCGCACTCAGATTTTCGCGATTTCTCGAAGGCTCTGGAGTTCATTAATATCGCCTTGGAGCATGGTGAGAGCGGTAGCCTAAAAGCCGGTGTTAGCGTGGAGCAGCAAAAGGACAGAGTTGCTCAACTTGAGCGGCTAAATATATTAGGGTGCATTCTGAAGGATCTCAGAGAGACGCCACGCGCTGTAAGGATTTTCACGAGTATCATCGCGGAACTCTCCGACGCGGAGGACAATATTGACCCTGTTCTTCACGCTGAAGTAGTCGCGCTTCACTCAGGCGTCCTGAACAATTTGGCGCTTGCCCATGCTCAAAGCGCTGCCTTCTTGGAATCTGCGGAACCTCTATCTCCAGAGCAGATCGCTCTGCTGCGTAAGCTATTTCCCGGCGAAACGGACATCAACTCTGCACGTCGTAAACTCGCTGATCTTATGCGTGACCTTGAACTGTCCGGCTTGAACGAAGCGTTCGAGTTGGTACAAAAATCAGGGAACCGCTTTTATCAATCCCGGCAGCTCAGAAATTTGGCGATCTATTGGCGTTCCAGGGGCAAACCAGAGTATGCTTTGCCATTAAATGAACAATCGGTGGAGTTGGCCAAGACCGAAGACCTCAGGAGTGACTTGGCTGATAGCCTTACCGGCCTTGGAATCACGCTCGTTGAGTTGAAGAGGCCGGCGGAGGCGTTAGTAGCGCTTCGCGCAGCAGCAACAGAAGCTGAGGGTCAGTACTACCTACAGGCAGGTCTTGGTTACCGACGACGACTGAGCGAGGGTTTCTCGGAGACGTTTGATTGGCTGGTTCAGGTATGTGCAGACTCTGGCTTGACAAGCGATGTATTCTCAAGCATCGAACGAGCCAAAGCAAGAACGCTTACGGAGAAGATCGACCTGCAAGTTATTCAACCTAATGATCCAAAAATGGCGGAGAAATACAATTTGTATCTTTCCGAATTACGGAGCTTAGAGGCCTCTATGTGGCATGATCAACCTGACCTCTTGGCTCATGAAGACGGGATGCACCCTGTAGCCAATTATGGTCAGGGCTCTAGTCTAGAGTTGCTCTCTCGGATGAGGGATATTCAAAGGGAGCTTGTGTCGTTTCGTAACCACCTCGCGAAGACCGATGGCCGATTCGCGTTACTATCGCAAGAGAGTAGCCCAGACCTCCTCGAAAGGCTTACGGACATCATCGGTAGCCGAGGAGTTTTTCTCGATATGTACGTAACCCGTAAGGCGACATACATAGTTGTCCTCAGGAAGGAAGAGGTATCAATTTGCGAGATTCCAGTCAAGCAACTGCGGTGGCTTCTTAGGGCGAAGAAACATTGGCTTGACTCTTACGAACTTCGTCGTAAGGAGCGAGCTAGGTGGTTTCAATGCGTTGATGATATTGGTCGGTACCTTGGAAGTTGGTTGTGGAAATATCTCGGATGCGTGACCGATTGGCGTACCGCAGATCATGTAGTGATCTCTCCGCATTGGATATTCCATCTCCTTCCGCTCCATCTTATGCAGACGGACTCGAACGAATATCTGTGCGAAGGGGTGCGTGTCTCCTACGTACCCAACGCTCGAGCCTTAGTTCGTATTGCGGAGCTTCCCCCGGGTTCGTCTTCCAGCGTAGAGACGGTTAGCTCGCAGTACGCGGATATACCATTCTCAAGGACCGAGGTTGCAGCCATTGGGAGCTTGCCAGGTCTGAGCGTCCATCGGATTGAAGAGGCCAATGTGTCGGAAGAGCTCTTTGCAGATAGACGAGAATTCGACGTTTTACATTTCAGCTGCCATGGAATATTTGGTGCTACTAATACCATTGAGACAGGGTTGGCTATTTCGCCTCACGAGTTTCTGAGCTTTGATCAGATCGTAGGCAAATTGAAAGTTAAGCCCGGTTCCATGGCAGTTCTTTCGGCATGCGAGACCGGCAAGATATTTGTCGAAAATGCCGAGGAGTACCTAGGGCTACCATATGCGTTTCTATGTGCAGGCTGCAGTACTGTGATTTCTAGCCTCTGGCATGTGCCGGATATCTCGACAGCCTTATTGATGACACGATTCTACAGTAATCTAGCGACCAGAAGGCCGAGGCTCGAGAGCCTTACAGAGGCTCAGAAGTGGATTCGCGAGTCGACAGGGAGACAGATGAAAGAATTTCTTGAATCGAAAGGCTTGACGGATATCTTCGACAGGGCTATGGAGACGCTAGACGCGGCTGGGGACACGAAGCTCTTCGCAAAGCCCATTTGGTGGGGAGCGTTCTGTAATGTAGGTGCCTGGGCATAAGGAGCATCTGCGGATTCCGATTCCGAGCGAATCCGGCCAGGGATTCCGACGCGAAGGCGGCCACCGTTCCGAGGTGAAGGCGGCCACTTTTTGAGGGTCGTCGGAATGGTGGCCCCGGAGGAATTGGAGGAGGAATTGGTGCCAGGCGATTCTGGAGATTCTGGAAAGATCCTGAAAAATACAAGGCCGGCCAACCGAACCTTCGGGCTTCCAGAGTCGCCGCTCGGGCCTTTCCCTTGCCCGAGAGGCTCAAACTGGCTCTATTTGCCCAGCGCTAACCGTCACCGTTCGCTGAAAATTCGCTCAAAATCGGCCGATTGGACACACTTCCCCCGTCGCCAGGGCCCTTCCGTCATTCATCAGGTCCGTTGCGCCGAGGCGATGCTCACCCGCTCACGTACGGCAGGGCCGGCGGGAAGCTGCCGCGGGGGAAGACGGCGCCACGGTCTCCCGCCCGGAGCTTCTCCGAGGCGGTCCGGAAGGCCGCCACGAATCCCGCGTAGGCCTCCCATAGAATCTGGCGCGCTTGCGAGCTCACGACGTGGAAGAGCGGCGCGGGCGATCTCTTCGGGCTCTCCGGGCGGTCGAAGGGGTGCTGCGCCAGGATGGCCGCGACTCCCAGAGGCTTTTTCCCCGTTCTGGCTCTCCGGATCGCCGTCTCCTCTTCGACCTCGTGGAGCAGGTTGAGGGCGAGTTTCTTCCAGGTCTTGTCCGGAAGATGCTTCCAGCAGGGGAGAGGAGAGAGGTGTACGGTTTCGATCGTCGCGTACTGGAGACGGTCGAAGTCCTCTCCGCGCTGGCGGGCGGCATACTCCTGAGTCCGGTCGAACCAGTACCCTTGAAGGTCCGCGTCCTCCACCAGCGCCCGGGCCGCGTGCACGCCTGGCCAATCCTGAGGCCGTTCGACAAGGTCCTCCTTGGCGCCATGCGCGAGCTGATATTTCAGCCTCGCGGTCTGGGCTCCTTCCTCTCCGCTGACCAGGATCGCTTGGTACCGCCGTGACCAGATCTTGTCGCGCCAGCCCACGAGCCGCGCCACCTCCTTGGCGAGGTTGGAGTTGAAGTAACCCATGAAACGAGCCAACTGGCGGGCGTCGTCGACGTCCAGCAGCAGGTGGTAATGCGTGGACAGGAAGACGTAGAAACAGCAGCGGACTTTGTAGCGTTTCTGGGCGCGTCCGAGGACGCCGGCGATGATCTCATTGGTCTGCTTTCGGGGGAGGAGGAGAAAGCGGTTCTGGAGGGTGCGGCAGGTGACCTCGACCAGGGCACCGTCTTCTGGGATGAAGCGAAGTCGTCGGCTCATACCCCTAGAAGACGTAAAAACGATCCCGAATCTGATTCGTCCTAGAGCCGCTTGGGTTTGCGAAGGGGGTAAACGGGGCCTTTCGGTATTTCAGACTAGGCTCGGATGGCGCTGGCGGGCGCGCCGCTCGGGCGGCCGCACCCGTCGGCCGGCACCTCCTCCGTTGGCCTGTTCGGAGGAGGCGGAGAGATCAAAGAACAGGCGGCGCGCCGTTGGGCACGACGTCCTGGGTGGGGGCCGCGATTCGGGCCCGCTTTTCGACGGCCGCCGAGCGGAGCATGGAGAGCGCCGCGTAGAGGACGACTCCGACGACCAGCCAGCGCAGCGCGGCGAGCGGCAGTGATTTAACGATGAAGGCCGCGATCAGCACGGCCGGCACGCCGGCCAGCCCGAGGCCGAGCGTCGTGCGCAGGCTGTAGCACCTGCTGCGGATGAAGCGCACGCTGCCCACCGGCATGAGGAAGGCGCAGGAGCCCATCATGATGGGGAACGCGCTCTGCGGGCTCATGCCGAGCAGGCTGACGAGGATCATGCACGGCGCGTAGAGGCCGACGCCGACCTCCATGAGCATGCCGAGGACGAAGTTGCCGCCGAGGGCCGCGGCGAGCTTCCATCCCGCGAGGCCCTGCGCCTCGCCCCCCGACGGGGTCAGGTTGAAAATCTGCATCAGGAAGATCGCCGCCGCCGCCAGCAAGGCGCAGCCCATCCCGATCTGGATCTTGCGCCGGGGCGCCTCGGCCACGAATCCCGCGCCGAGCCACGAGCCGAGGACCGCGGCCCCGATCATCAGCACGAGGGTCCGCAGGTCGACGGTGACGATGGCGATGAAGATGAAGGCCTGGGCGATGGTCGGCAGCGTGTACCCCACGTTCAGCGTGCCCGGGATCTTCTCGTCCGCGACCAGGCCGCGCAGCTTGAGCGCCGCGGTCGTCGGCGCGAAGGAGCCGATCCCCAGCGTATCGAAGAAGCAGGCCACGAATCCCAGCGCCAGCTCGAAGAGGCTGGGAGCCATCCGGGACTCGCCGCTGGCCCGCGCCCGGAGCACAGCGGCCACCAGGAAGGCGATGTAGAGGGCACAGGCGACGCCGAGGCCGACGAAGAGCGCGAGCTTCATGGTTGGAGGACTATAGCGGATCGGACTGTCTCCTGCGAGAAATCACAAGCTGCCGCATGCCGTCCACGAAGCCGTAGGCCACGTCCACCTCGGACTCGTCGAGGACGAGCCGGGTCGCCCTCTCCATGTTGAACCAGGGGATCGCGGGATAAAGATGGTGGATGTTGTGGAAGCTCGTGCCGTGGGCGCCGAAGAGACGGAACCACAGGCCGCGCATCTCCCGCGTGCCGGTGCGCGGGCAGTTGTAGTGGCCGAGCATGTCGTCCCAGAAGAAGAGGATCGGAAAGACCGTGAAACGCGGCACGAGCCAGTACCAGAGCAGCAGATCAAGCCGGCCGGCGATGAGGAAGAGCGCGATGGCGCAAATCCAGAACGCCGCCACCGGATTGCGGTAGGCCGGGTCGCGCCAGCGCTTCGAGGTCAGGACCTCTCGGAGATCCGCGAGCTGCAACGGCCCGAGGAACGGCCGGATCCACAGGAACCAGATCATATATCGCCGGTCGTGCCGTCGCGCCGGGTCGAGGCCGTAGCCCGTGCCCCAGGTCAGAGTATCCGCCGGGCTGTAGGTGCGGTGGTGATCCATGTGATCGTCCCGGTCGGCGGCGATCGTGGTCGTGAGAGGGAGCGAATAGAGGAGCTGAAGCCTTGAATTCCACGCCTTCCGCGTGAAGAGGTTGGCGTGGATGGCGTGGTGATGGAGCTCGAACATCGCGTTCATCTGCCGGGCGATCACAACCATGGCGAGGGGGATCAGCCATGGGCGGAAAAACGTTTCGCTCACCGCCGCCGCCAGGAAGACCACGCCCCAGTCGACGGCGATCGTCAGGAAAGCCCGCGCGTCGCTGCGGCGGGAGAGGCCGCGGAGGGTGGCGCGGACGTCAGGAGTCACAGATTTGAGCACGACTTTTGGTCCATGACTCGTGACAGCCTGAGGAATCTCGCGGCGGGATTCACCGTCCGGGACGGCTCCTATCTGTCTGCCCGCTGGCCGGGCGATGCACATCGGTTCGGGACCGAATTCGCTGGCGTCTTGGGAGCTGCGAGTCTCGTCCATTGCCCGGGATCATAGCGGAGAAGCGAGTGCCGCCGTCGTCCCTCTCATCGACTGGCTCACGGCTTGCCGATGACGAGATTTTTGGAAGTGATTCTCGCCTGGCGCGCTGGAAGGTCCCAGGAACCTGCGGTCAGGGTCTGGAATTCGCCCCAGACGGTGACGTCTCCCGCGCACTCTTCCGGAATCTCCACGACTTTCTCCCCCAGGAGGGCCGCGCCCGGTCTCAGCTCCAGAAAGGCGCCTTCTCTCACGCAGGCGATACCACCCGCGATGACTCCGAGCACCGCACCGCCGGTCGAGCAGGAGAAGCTGAAGGACAGGCCGGGGAGTTGGGCCACGACCAGGGGCTCCGTTCCGGTGTTGCGCAGCGCGAAAGAGACGAGGATCAGATTGGGCCCCACCCACTGGTAGCCTGACCCGAGGTCGAGCTCCAGAGTCGGCTCCGGCGTCTCTGCAGGAGGTTGGGCGATCCCGGGACGGGTCGTCGCGATGAGACTGAGGACGAGCGCGAGGACGCAGCGGGTCATCGGCGTGTTCTTCATAACGGCTTAGACGTCTCCGCCTCGATCGAAGTTCCAGGGGGCTCTCCGCCGCCGCCTCTTGACGGTCCCCGGGGTGTGGGATACAAAAGAGCAAAATCAGGAACGTGCTGGCTCCGTCAGGTCGCCTGTCCTGCCTCCGGCAGTGAGCGGTGGAGGATTCGGAGGCGGGACGGTGGGGAGGAAGCTCCATGAGTCTCGAGACGATGGCGGCGCCGGACACGTTGGCCCGGTCGCTGCAACCTTCTTCGATCGGTCTTTCGCGGCTGCGCGGGGAGTATGGTCCGCTCCTTGAGCTTGTCCGGCTGGTCATCGGGGTCGTGCCCAACTGCGACTCGCTGCTCGCCATCTGGCCCACCGGGTTCCGGAGCTACAACCTGCTGGTGCCGAACCTCCTCAATCTGCCCTTCTCGGTCTGGGGCTGGGGGCCGCCGGTGGTGCCTCTCGGGCTGGCTCTCTACACCGCGAGCTGGACCGCGCGTTGCTCTTATTGCACCGCCCACACCTGCTCCTTTGCCCTGCGCCGCGGCGCGCCGCCTGAGATGCTGAGGGGGAGCCGCTCGCCGGCCGAGAGCGCGGCGGCCGCCGCGGCCGAGGCGCTGGCGAGCGTCCCCTGCGCCTTCACACGCGAGCACCGGCACGAGCTCCGCTGTCACTTCTCCCAGCGGGACGCCGAGGGGATCGCCTTGGGGGTCGCCCTCGCGGGCTTCCTCAACAAATTCATGGATGCCCTGGGGGTCGATCTGGAAGAGGCCGCCGTGGAGGAGGTCTCCCCGGTGCTCCTGCCGACCGGCTGGACCACCGGCAAGCACCGGGTCGCCACCGAGGAGACGGCCGATCCCGCGCTCCAGCCGCGTGCCGGCGGCCGGGACACCCTGGCCACCAAGCTGGCCTTCCTGCGCTATGTGCCGGCCGCCCTCAAGCTCGAAGGGTCCTGGACCCGCGGGGTGCCGTCGCGCTGGCCCGCCGTGGGGTCCTGGCTGGAGGCGCGGACCGGCCATGATTTCCCGCTGCTCGCGAAGGTCGGAAGCCGGCGGGCGGTCAAGGCGATCACCACCGTCCTGCGGGATAATCTGGACCCGGCGGAGAGCCGGCTCGGACTGCCCGTCAAGATCCTCGCCGGTCTGGTCTACGCCACGGTGGTGGGCAATGAGACTCTCGTGGGCGAGGCCCGGAAGCTGGCCCTCCGGACGAGCCCGCCCGTGGCGGAGGAGACGCTCCAGGCGGTCGCCCGTTTCGCCGCCGAGCCTCTGGAGGGTGACGGCGAAATCGAAGCCGCGCGCAGGTCGCTGGCGTCGCTCCCCGGGCTCGACGGCAAGGCGGCCCTGGCGCTCCTCCTGGCGAAAGCGGTCTCCCCGAGCCCCGCCACGGTGCCGCCGGCGCTCCTCGCCGAGGCCGCCGAGGCCCTCTCCCCCGAGGCGCGGATCGAGCTCGTCGTCTGGGTCTCGATCCAGCAGACGCTTCACCGGTTGGGAAGCTTTTACGCCGTCTGAGAAAGGGTGAGGATCAGGAGGAGGCCATGAGCAACGAAAACCGTTTCCCCCGCACACTGCGCATCGGCATTCTGGTGTTCGACGGCTTCGAGCCCCTCGACGTATGGGGGTTCATTGAGGCGTTCAGCATCTCGCGCTTCATCGGCACCAATTATTTCAGCCCGCCGCCGTACCCGTTCGAGGTGGTATTCATTTCCAATGAATGCAAGCCGGACGGAGGGGGGACACCGGCGCCGGTGAAGAGCGCCAACGGTCCGCGCGTGGCGCCGGACTATTTCCGCGACGAGGCGCTCGATCAGAAGATCGATCTGTTGATGATCCCCGGAGGCGCTGGCGTACGCGTCCTGCTCGCCGACGATCAGCCGGAGCCACGGCGCGCGCTGCTCCATTGGGTGCGGCAGATGGACGAGCGGGTGGCGATCCTGTCCTCCGTCTGCACCGGGGCCGCGATCCTGGCGGCCGTCGGCGTCCTCGACGGCAAGCCGGCCGCCACCAATCACGCGTCTTTCGCCTGGGTGACCGGATTCGGACCGCGCGTCCAGTGGGACAACGTCTTGCGCTGGGTTGACGCCGGACGCTATATCACCTCCGCGGGTGTCTCCGCAGGCACCGACATGGCGTTCTATCTCGTCCAGCGCCTCGCCGGCCGTGCCGTCGCCGAGACGGCGGCCAAGGGTGCCGAGTACGACTGGCACCGTGATCCTGAAGAGCCGATCTACTACCCGCAGCAGGCGGCGGTGCCGGGGAGCCGGTAAGCGGAACGGCGTATGGGACTTGACGTGTATGTCGGACCCCTCTCCCGTTATTACACGGGCCAATGGGAAACGATCATCCAGCGGTACGGACGAGAGAACGGCATGAACGTCCAGGTCGTCCGGATGGCAGAGCCGGAGCGGGGTTTCCTCGGGCGCTTGATCGATCGTTTCCGTCCGAGGCAGGATGTGGGCCGCGGCGTCGCCCGCTGGCAGGCGGAGCTCAGCCGGCGGGCGGGCGTGCCCGTCAGCTGGGACGACGATCCCAACCGCGAGTACTTCACGGACAAGCCGGCGTGGGACTGCTACGGTGCCCTGCTCCTGTGGGCCGCTTACGAGGAGCGCGGGGCGACCAAGTATCCCGAGACGGCGGAGAAGTGGGAGGAGAATCCGATCTTCGGGTCCCTCGCCGGCAAGGCGGACTCCAAGTATTGCCAATTGCTCGGGAATACCGAGATCTGGGTTCCCGCCAAGATCCACCTGCCCATGACGGTCCCCGCGCTCGCCGGTGACTCGGCGGTCGTCGGCTCGGTCAACCTCCTGGCCGATCAGTTGCGCGCGCTTAACGAGGCCACCTGGAAAGCCGGCGAGGAGACGCTTTCGCAGTGGCGGCAGGAGGGCGCGGAGCACGGCGCGCCTTTGGAGACGAGCGCGCGGTTCGGCTTCGCGGTCTTCTCCGAGCTCGCGGCGCTCGCGGTCCAGCACCGCCTGCCGATGAAGCTCGACTACTGAGCCGGCTCCTCCTCCCGGGGTAGAATCCGCTCGACCGACAAGGAGAGGAGATCATGCGAAGGAAGATCTGTCTGTCTGGAATCCTCCTGCTCGCCCTGCTGGCGGGATCTATCGTGGCGCGGGCGCAGGAGGCGGCCCACAAGGCTCCGGACCCGGCCCTGGTCGAGCGGGCGCGCAAGCTGCTGAGCCGGGTGCCGCTCGTCGACGGCCACAACGACCTGCCGTGGGAGTACCGCAAGCGGTTCCAGAACCACATGGACAAGATCGACCTGCGGGCGGGCACCGCGAAGCTCGATCCCCCCATGCACACCGACATCCCGCGCCTGCGCCAGGGGGGGCTCGGCGGCCAGTTCTGGTCGGTCTACATTCCGGTCGAGATCCAGGGGGCGGACGCCATCCAGGCGACGCTGGAGCAGATCGACGACGTCCACCGGCTGGTCGAGCGCTATCCCGACACCTTCGAGCTGGCGCTCACGGCGGACGACGTCGCGCGCATCCACAAGGCCGGGCGCGTCGCCTCGCTGATCGGCATGGAGGGGGGGCATTCGATCCACAACTCGCTCGCCGCTCTGCGCCAGCTCTATGCTGCGGGCGCCCGCTACATGACGATCACCCACACCAAGAACACCGACTGGGCCGACTCGGCCACCGACGCCCCCCAGCACGGCGGGCTCACCCGCTTCGGCGAGGAGGTGGTGCGCGAGATGAACCGGCTGGGCATGCTGGTCGACCTCTCGCACGTGTCGCCGGAGACGATGCGGAAGGTGATCGCCGTCTCGGCGGCGCCGGTGATCTTCTCCCATTCCTCGGCCCGGGCTCTGGACGACCATCCGCGCAATGTGCCGGACGACGTCCTCCGCCTGCTGCCGAAGAACGGCGGGGTGGTGATGGTGACCTTCGTCCCCTCCTTCGCCTCGGAGGCGGTGCGGGGCTGGAACGCCCTGAACGACGCCGAGGAGGCGCGTCTGAAGGCGCTCTATCCCGGCGATCCCGAGCGGGTGAAGCGGGAGGCGGAGGCCTGGCGCAAGCAGCACCCCGCGCCGCGGGCCACCCTGGAGCAGGTGGCGGACCACGTCGAGCACGTACGGCAGGTGGCGGGGATCGACCACGTGGGGATCGGCTCGGACTTCGACGGCATCGAGAGCGTCCCGCTGGGGCTGGAGAGCGTGGCCGATTATCCGAATCTCTTCGCCGAGCTGATGCGGCGCGGCTGGAGCGACGAGGATCTCGGCAAGCTCGCCGGCCTGAACGTGCTCCGCGCCTTCCGGGAGGCGGAGGGAGTGGCGGCACGGCTCAAGAAGGAGCGGCCGGCCTCGGATGTGTTGATCGAGGAGGTGGATGGGAAGCGGTAAGGCACGCCTTTTGCTAACATCGCACTTCTCGGCGGGAGAGCTCGAAGGCCGTCGCATCACCCGCCATGGGGGGTGCGGGTCATGCGGCGAGCGGTTCTCTTCTCTCTCCTGTCCCTGGGCTTCAACTTTCTCGCGGTCTCCACGCTGCGAGGTCAGGATGCGCAATCCCAGTCCTGGCTGGACGACGTCGATCCCCTGATCACGCCGCGCGAGCGCGAGGTCTATCTGGGGCTCAAGGCCCCGGCGGACCGCGAGGCCTTCGTCCAGCGCTTCTGGCAGGTGCGCGATCCCTATCCCGAGACTCCGCGCAACGAGGCGCGGGAGCGGTGGGAGGAGCGGCTGCGGGACGCGAAGGAGCGCTGGAGCGACCCGCAGGACGACCGCCGGCGGGTCTTCCTGCTCAACGGCGAGCCGGGCGAGGTCTTCCAGAGCCGCTGCGCCGGCGAGACCTTGCAGGTCTGGACCTATCAGCCGCAGTTCCAGCTCCGCTACCGGATGACGCTCGTCTTCCACGTCGACGGCAACCGTCCGGCCCGGCTCTGGCGCTCCGGGGATACGCCGAACCTCGCCTTGCCCGAGCTGGGGGAGTGCGCCGCCGACGCCCAGATGGCCGAGGCGGCGACCTGGATCCGGCGGGTCGGCCGCGACTCCTACAACGTCGTGGTGCAGCGGGCGGTCACCAACCCGAAACCGCGGGAGTGGGTCGCCGGCTTCAAGCCCGCCACCCCCGCGTTCCGTCCCGCCGCCAGGGCCCTGCCGGCCCGTCTGGACGTCGACTTCCCCGGGCGGCAGGGGGACGGCCTCGTCCGCATCCTGATCGCTCCAGATGAGCTGCCCGAGCAGGTGGCCCGGATGCTGGAGGGCTCGCGGGAGGTGTACGTCTCGGGCCGCATCCTGCGGGGGAGCGAGATGGTGGACAGCTTCCGCTACCGCTTCGACTCTCCGCCCAGGGCGGCGGGGGACCGGCCGCTCGCCTTCGAGCGCCGCCTGAAGCCAGGAGAGTACAAGCTGGAGGTGCAGCTCGACGCTCCGGCCGCGGGGAGCTCGTTCGTGGGGGAGCGCGATCTGGAGGTGCCGAGCCTCTCCGCGGCGGCTGGGAGCGCTCCCGCCGCCGTGCCGGCCGCCATGGCTCCGGCCCGTCCGGCGCCGGCAATCTCTCCCGAGGTCCGGCGGCTGTTCGACGAGGCGGACGCCGCGCTCGCGGCCCCCCGTCCGGGGCTGCACATCGTGGCTCCGTCCGGCAAGCTGATCGCGGGCGTCCAGCCCTTCGAGGCGCGGGTGGACCGCGCCGCCGGGCTCCCCGACGCGGAGCAGATCGACCGCGTGGCCTTCACCCTGGACGGCCGGCCGCTGCTGACGCGCAATCACCCCCCCTTCGTGGCCCAGATCGATCTCGGACGGACGCCGCGCGGCCACAAGATCGCCGCCGCGGGGATGAATTCCAGGGGGGAGGTCGTGGCCCGCGACGATCTGGAGCTGGGCTCGGGCGGCCAGCATTTCGCGGTGCATCTGATCGAGCCCCAGCCGGGCAAGGTCTACCACCACAGCCTGCGGGCCCAGGTGCGGGTGGACGCTCCCGAGGACCAGACGCTCGACCGCGTCGAGCTCTACCTGGGCGACTCGCGGGTGGCCACGCTCTACCAGCCGCCGTTCTCGCAACTGCTCGTCCTGCCCGACTCGGCGGGCATGGGCTATGTCCGCGCCGTGGCCTATCTGGCGGACGGCACCTCGGCCGAGGACCTGGCGCTGCTCAACTCCCCCGTGGCGCCGGAGACGATGGACATCCGCCTCGTCGAGCTCTACACCAACGTGGTCGACCGGTCGGGCAAGCCGGTCGAGGGAATCGCCTCCGGGGATCTCCAGGTCTTCGAGGACGGCGTGCGGCAGCCGGTCCGGCAGGTCGAGCGGGTGGAGGACGCCCCCCTGCGTCTGGTGACGCTGATCGACAACTCCGCTTCCATGCTGCCGCGCCTGGAGCCCACGCGGCAGGCGGCGCTCCAGTTCCTGCGCCGGACGCTGCGGCCGCGCGACCAGGCGGCGGTGATCACCTTCAACCGCTCTCCGCGCATCGCGGTGGGGCTCACCTCGGACCTCACGGCGCTGGAGGACGGCCTCTCCAGCCTGAGCGCGGACGAGGAGACCTCGCTCTACGACAGCCTGATCTTCGCCCTCTACTACCTCGGGGGAGCGCAGGGGCAGCGGGCCGTGCTGCTCCTCTCCGACGGCGAGGACCACACCAGCTCCTTCCGTTTCGCGGACGCCCTCGAAAGCGCCCGCCGGGCCGGCGTCGCCGTCTACACGATCGGGATCGACCTGCCGAGGGAGGGGGCCTCCGAGCAGCTCGCGAAGCTGGCGGCGGAGACCGGCGGCCGGAGCTTCTTCGTGCGGGGGACGGGCGAGCTCGACCGCGTCTACCAGGAGATCCAGCGCGACCTGCGCTCGCGCTACCGCATCTCGTACCAGTCGAGCAACACCACGCCGGGCGAGGCCTTCCGGGCGGTCCGCGTGCAGGTGGCGCGGCCGGGCGTGGAGGCGCGGACGATCAGCGGGTATTATCCCTAGGGCCTCACC
The DNA here is from genome assembly GCA_045807625.1 of Thermoanaerobaculia bacterium. Classification (GTDB taxonomy): domain Bacteria; phylum Acidobacteriota; class Thermoanaerobaculia; order Multivoradales; family UBA5704; genus DATARR01. The sequence continues at coordinate 27,812 of JBJMHA010000055.1, forward strand.
CTGCCCCTCTCCCGTCCCTCCCTCCTCCCTCACCGGGAGAGGGGAACCGCCCATCCGTCCCGGAGCGGGGCCTGGGGCCGGGCGGTTATTGGCGAGAGGAACGGCTCACCTGGAACGGGATTTCTCCCGCGGCAGAGGCACGGCCCCGGGCGTCCACGGCTTGCAGGCGCAGCCGGTAGCGGCCAGGCTCGAGAAGAGGGGAGTAGAGGGTAATCGTCACCGTACCGTCCGCCGTGGGAAAGAGCCCTTCGCCGCTCCAGACGGCCTTGCCGGCTTTGAGGAGAGTGGCGCGGTAGGAGGGGGCTTCCACAGCCGGCAGCTCCACGGAGAGGACGATCCATTCCGGCTCGCGGCCCAACTCCACGCGGTTGGCGGTCTGGTCTTCGCCACGCAAGAACCCCAGGGAGAAGATGGGCGTGTTGACTTGGGGCTGGGTGAGGCGGGTGAGCCGCTCGCTTAGCTCGGCCCGGGCGGCCTTCTCGGCGCTGAGCTGCTCCGCGAGCTGCTGCTCGGTGTCGCTGGACCGCGGGGAGACCGGCCCCGGGGTGGGCGGCGCGGGCCTTTGCCGGCGCTCGGCCGCAGCCGCCTGGAGGTGGGCGACCTCCGTGCGCAGCCGAGCCTGCTCGCGCAGCAGCCACACGGCGGGCAGGCCCAGCAGCAGGAGGACCGCCAGCGCCGGTAGCCAGCGCCGCCGCGTCAGCCAGGCGAACGCGCCCATCTGGACAGATGCCGTGGCCCGCGCCGCCTCCGCCGCAGCCAGGGTCTGGAGGGAGCCCTGGAAGCTCTCTTCCCGCTCGATGCTCTGGCGGCAGTCGCGGCACTCCAGGAGGTGCTCCTCGAAGAGGGCCTCCTCCTCGGGAGCAAGGCGGCCCATCACGTACCGTTCGATGACGTTCTGTGCCTCGATCCGCTCGTGATCCATACCTAGCCTCACCCCCCAGTCTCGCCGAGACGCTCTGCGAGCAGCTTGCGGTAGCGCTGGCGCGCCCGGAAGAGCACAATGTTGAACTCCTGGCTTCCCAGTCCCAGATCGGCGCAAATCCTCTCCTTGTCCTCCTCCGCGATATAGAACCGGAACAGCACCTGCCGGTCGCGCTCCCGCGGCAACTCGGCGATGGCTTGGCGGACCAGGGCCGCCTTCTCGGCCCGCAGCAGGTGCGTGAGCGGCTCCATCGGCTCGCCGGCCGCCACCGGGGGAGCCGAGTCGAGATCGCGCTCCCGCTCCTGGCGGACGGCGCCCCGGCGGTAGTGGTGGATCGCCAGGTTCTTCGCCAGCGAGCGCAGGAAGCCCGCCAGCTTGCCGGGCTCTCGCACCTCGCCGCCGCGGATCTTCTCCAAGGCAAGCCGCACGGTCTCCTGGAAGAGGTCCTCCGCCGTGACGGCGTCGCGCGTCCAGCGCCGCAGCAAGAATTGCAAGCCTTCGCCGTAATGCCCGACCAACTCCTCCTCGGCCTGGCGTTCCCCGGCCACGATCCGGCCCACGAGATCGCCCTGGAACGGGGAGGCCAGCGGCTCACTCATCGCGCGTTCCAGCCGCCGGGCCCCTCTCTAATCTCCAGGTGTTCCAGGGAGGGCCAGAATTTCATAGCGCGATGATTATAGATGTTGTGCCGGCCGAGGAAGCCATCCCGGGGCTTGCCTCGCGGCCGGTCAAGGAGAGAGCCAGGCCGGAGAAACTCCGGCGCCGTTGTTCAGGAGACCATGGGTGGCGAAGTGGATGATCCGGGCGCCCACCAGCGCCGGTCAGAGCCCCTGGGTGGGACCGGCAGCCCGTAGGGCGGCCGCCCTACGGGCTAGCTGAGCAGACGACTTATGTATAAAGGGTGTCTGTGAGAGCTGGGGGGAGCGCAAGCTCCTCTGGCTACTTGGTGGCAGCTTGGTTCTTCGTTGGTGCCGGGCAAAGTTAGGGCCTCTACGGATTGATATACACCGGCACACTTCCCGTGGACTGACAGTCACTGTGCTCATATTTGCCACTGCCGGTATCGTAACAAGTATATGTCATCTCGATCTCTATCATATAGCTGCCACCGGTACGATACGTGTGGCTTACGTAGCCCCAGCTATCAGAGAGATCGCATGTGCTGCCAGCTTCCCATTTGATCGAGCCCTTGAAGTCCTTCACGGACTGACCGTTACACGCACTGGTGGCGTCTATACGAATCTCAACGGGAGTGCCGACCTTGCCATGGACCGGAGAGGGGGTGATTTCGACGTCTGTCGTGCCACAGTCCCAGGGTGTATTAACTCCCGAGCAATTCTTCCCCTGGCAATGTCGCTTGGTCTGTCTGCTTTCACCGAAATTATCTTGCCGCAACTGACATTGCTGTGCAGCACCTACCGTGTTGGTAGTCATGCCTCCCAGCACTATAAAACACCCAAGAACCGTGAGCCAAAACTGTTCGTGTCTTAGCATGTTTTCCTCCTCTCTGCTGCGTTATCCGAGGGAAACTAAGCCTAGGATTCCTATCCTCTCAGTTCGGTCGCCCAACCTTACGCTTCTCCGACTAGATCTAACGCCTCTGTATGCCTGCTCACGGGGCGGGGCGGTCTAGCGGACGGACGTGATGCTGTGGATCGATTCCTTTGCCATAGTTCGGTCTCTCCTCTTCGGTAATCTTTTTAGCTTGGCCTGGAACCGCGCACCCGAAGCGCGGAACCGGCCCTATGAGGAGAGTGATGCGAGGCCGGCGCAAATTGCACCGGAGATTAGGATTTCTTCAGCGAGGCTCCGATCCCGGAGCGAGGGCCCGATTAGGGTATGGGAGTAGCGCGCCAGTCGCCTTGGAGGACGAAGGGGGCCCAGTAGTAGGGATCGCGCCAGTGACATCGCGCCGTAGGGCCCGTTGCGCGGCACGCAGGGCCGCGGACGGCGGCAGGCCGTCGTGGAAGAGAGCGCGGTAGAAGCGCTGCATCAGCTCGGCGGTGGCGCGGTCGCGTACGGGCCACAGGTTCGCCATCACCCGCGGTGAGCCGGCGTAGAGGAAGCCGCGAGTGAGGCCCAGCAGGCCCTCGCCGCGGACATCCCGGCCGAGCGCCGTCCGGCAGCCGCTCAACACCACCAGATCCGCGTTCAGGTTGAGATTGTAAATGTCGTGCAGGCGGAGGAAGCCGTCCCGGGCCGGCGGGGAAGATCTCGAAGCCGGGCGGTGTTCGGGTCGAGGAAGGCGCTGGGCCTCGGGTAGCTTCACCTCCGCGGGCCGGGTCAGCCGGGCGTACCGCGGGCCCGCGGCACGGATTCGGCCGTCGAGCAACTCGTACTCGGAGAGCAGCTTCTCGATGAGGTCAACAAGTCCGGTTCTGTGAGAGCCGGGGAGCGACCTTCTTGACTATACCTATCCTTGTCATTCCTTCGGGTGTGTGTTGAGCGTAAATACTGCTGGCGGTGAGCGGCGGTACCTTGCGATAGCGCGGTATCCTCCGCTCGACCGCTTAGGGTTGGGCGTCGGACATATTCACGGAGGTTAAAGTTTTATTATGTAGAATATCTTCATGCTTGGAGGAATGTTGGGTTGCGCATCCGTGGTACCTGTTATCCTGTGCTTGTGATCTAGGCCGTTGCCTTGGGGAGCTCTGCTGCGATCAGCGATCACTTGCCAAGCGTCGTGAAATTCTCTGCCGTTTTCTGTAATACCCGAGATACTATGCTGATGCGTCGCCTGGCCAGTTGTCTTTCCCACCTGAGTTATATCTGAAAATTTTTCTGCACCGACAAGAAAGAGTCCCTGAAGATTTGGTGTACCGTGTGTTCCGTCGCAAATAGCCCAGCCTTGAGGAGGCCTGTCCGTTGGACCAGGATACCAAGGTAGAATGACGCCTTTAGGAAAGGCACTCATAACAGCATTGGAAGAGAGAGACGAATTTGACCTGCGAGGCTGGGCGCTAGAGTGTTGGACCATGAGAAGAACAAGGACAGCGATGGAACTGAGGATCATAGCTAATCTCTTCACGTGTGTTCTCCTTTCGTTATTGTTTCAGTCGACTACTTAACATCTTTGCTCTTCGACAAAGTTTCGGTCTGCTCCGGAACCACGCACCCGAAGCGCGGAACCGGCCCTATGAGGAGAGTGATGTGAAGCCGGCGCAAATTGCACCGGAGATCAGAATTTTTTTAGAGAGGCTCCCATCCCGGAGCGAGGCCCGATCAGGGCTTGGGGGCGGCGCGCCAGTCGCCCTGGAGGACGAAGGGAGCCCAGTAGTAGGGATCGCGCCAGCGGACATCGCGCCGCAGGGCCCGTTGCGCGGCACGCAGGGCTGCGACCGGCGGCAGGCCGTCGTGGAAGAGGGCGCGGTAGAAGCGCTGCATCAGCTCGGCGGTGGCGCGGTCGCGCACGGGCCACAGGCTCGCCATCACCCGCGGTGAGCCGGCGTAGAGGAAGCCGCGAGTGAGGCCCAGCAGGCCCTCGCCGCGGACGTCCCGGCCGAGCGCCGTCCGGCAGCCGCTCAACACTACCAAGTCCGCGTTCAGGTTGAGATTGTAGATGTCGTGCAGACGGAGGAAGCCGTCCCGGGGCTTGCCCTCGCGGTCGATCAGGGAGAGGACCAGGCCGGAGAGCTCCGGCGCCTCGTTGTCCAGGAAGCCATGGGTGGCGAAGTGGACGATCCGGGCACCCGCCAGCGCCGTCCCTGTGGCCGTCTCCCGGCTGGCGTCGAAATCCAGGGCCTGGAGGACGGTATGTCCCTTGGCCTGGGCCGCGATGGTTTCGGCCTCACGCCGGGTCCAGGAGAGCCGCTCGAAGCGGGTGGCTCCCACGTCGCGGGCCGAACGCTCCAGGTCCGGGCTCACGGCCGCCGCCAGGGTTGCCACCGCGGTAGGCCGGGAGCCCTTGGCATGGGCCAGCGCCAGGCGGGGATCGTCCAACTGGAACACGGGATCGGCCAGTACGGCCACGTCCAGGGAGGCCGGCCGCCGCTCCGCTATGCCGCGGCGCAGCTCGGCGAGCACGGCCGCCGAAGGGAGGCTCACCACTTCGTGGGTCTCCAGCAACGGCTCGCCTGAACGGGGATCGGGCAGGGCTGCAAAGGGGATGTACTGCAAGGCGCCGCCGGCCACCACGGCCAGCCGCTTGCCTTCCAGGTGCTCCAAGGCGGGCGCGAGCAGCAGGTGGCTCAGCGCCGCCAGATGGACCCGACGCCGGGCCGCATCCCGCGGGGAAGGAGAGGTGAGGGCCTCGTAGACCCGCCGCGCCGCCGCCTCCAACTCCTCCTGGCCGGGCAGCTCGAAGCTGGCCAGCGAGGAAGAGGTGACCACCCAGAGGTAGCTCCGTGGCTCGGCCAGATGGATCTCGAGCAGCGCCGTGTCTGTGTCGAGGAGGCGCTGGATGCTGGCGAGCCTCACCTCCGCGGGCCGGGTCAGCTCGGCGTAGCGGGGGCTCGCGGCACGGATGCGCGCGTCGAGCACGTCCTGCTCGGCGAGCAGCGCCGCGGATTCCCGACGCGCCTCCTCGATCCGCTCCGCCGCGGCGTTTTCCGCCAGCAGCTCGCTCTCCCGCTTCAGCTTGGCGTCGAGCTCGATGCGCAGTCGGCTCTCCTGCTCCAGGAGCCGGGGATCGGCCCCGCCGCGAACCTCGACGTGGCCCTGCCGCAGCAGGTCGAGCAGGCCGCGGGCGCGGGCCCGCTCGGAGACCTCGAAGGCGCGGGCATCGTGGCCCGCGTCTGGCTGGCGCCGGTGGAGGTCCATGAGGGCCGTGATGGAGAGGTCGTAGGCGTCGCGCCAAGAGGAGAAGTAGGAGGTGCGGAGACGGTCGCCGGCCACTTGGCCGCGCAGGGACTCAATGCGGGCGAGGGCCTGCTCCAGGTGGACGAGGGCCGGCCCGGGCTCGCCCCGGGCGATTTCCAGGCGGGCGGTCTCCTGCAGCGCCGCGGCCTCGCCGGCCGAGTCGTGGATCGCCGCCGCCAGCTCGCGAGCCCGGGAAAAGGATGCCAGAGCGGCCGCGGTGTCACCCACGGCGGCCTGCGCCAGCCCGAGGTTCTGGCGGACAGCGGCTTCGTTCGGCCGGTCGCCCAGGTCGGTGGCGATCCGGAGCGCCTGCTCCAGCACTTTCAGCGCCTGGGCGGGCTGGCCGTTCTCGCGGTAGTGGAGGCCGAGGCTGCTCAAGGTCTGAACCTCGCCGGGCCGGTCGCCCGTCTCGCGCCGCAGGGTGAGAGACCGCTCGAAGGAAGCCAAGGCCTCCCGCGTCCGGCCCGCCTTGGAGTAGGCTCGGCCGAAGTCCTGGAGGACCGCCCCTTCACCGGAGCGGGCGCCCGCCTCGCGGTCCAGCGCCAGGGCCCTCTCGAAGGTGTCGAGGGCCTTCTGTCCTTCTCCAAGCTCGGCGTAGAGCTGGCCCAGGTTGGCGAGCGCGATGGCTTCCCGCCGACGGTCTCCCATGTCGTGGAACAGGGAGACGGCCTGCGTGTAGCGCTCCAGGGCGCCCTTCAGATCGCCGGTCTGGTTCTGGATCAGACCGAGGTTGTTGAGGGCGTCGGCCTGGACGCCGCGGTCTTTCACCGCCAGGGCCACGGCCAGCGACCGCTCGTGGAAGCCGATGGCCTTCAGCGGCTCGCCCAACGCCTTGTGGACGCTGCCGACGTTACCCAGGGCCGTGGCCTCCCGCAGGCCATCTCCGGCGCGGTGGAAGATCTCGGCGGCCTGCTCGAAAGCCGCCAGAGCTTCGCGCAGGCGCCCGGCCGAGTAGTGGAGGAGGCCGAGGTTGTTGAAGATGGGGGCCTCCAACTCGGGCGGACCGGCGGCGCGACGCAGGGCCAGCGCCTCCTGGAAAGCGGCGAGCGCCTTCTCCCTCTGCCCCTGGGTCCAATGGACCAGCCCAATCTGGTTGAGCGTCGCCGCCTGACCGGCCTGATCCCCTTCCCTTTTCTGTAGATCGAGGGCTTGGCCCAGAGCCTCCAGCGCTCCGGCGGGATCGCTCAGGAAACGGCGGACAGCGCCGGTCTGGTAGAGGATGCCGGCCTGGCGCGGCTCGTCGCCGAGCGCGCGCCAGCGCTTCAGGGCCGAGCCGTAGGCCGCGAGGGCCTGCCGCAAAGAATCCTCCGTGCGCTTCTGGGCCAAGCGGTCCGCGGCCGCCTCCTCCCGCTCGGCCGCGATCCGCGGCACGTCAGTGGGGAGGGGCTCCCGAACCTCCTCCAACTGGATGTCATAGTGCCCCGGATCCGCCCCTCCCGCCAGAGCCCGCACCTCGATCCGGAACACCGCCGCCTCCTCCGTCAGCAGCGAGATGCTCTCGTCCACCCGCCACTCGCCGGGTCGGTTGACCTCGGTGAGGAGGCTGCCATCCTGTCTGTAGACCGCCACCTCCAAGTCGATATCGCGCTGATCTACCGCCAGCCGGGCGAAGCGGTGCGCCTCCAGGGGAAGCGCGTACTCCTGCTTCTCCCCCGAAACGATCTCGCGATCCAAGGGCTCGCCGGGCCGGATCTCCACGGCGGCGGGAGAGCCGGCCAGGAGGAGCAGGACCCCGAGGATCAGGTGGCTGAGAGGCATCAAGGCTACCCGTCGCTAGGGGGTGGCGAGAGGGGAGACCCGCTGTCCGGTGATCGTCCCCATGTCTGCGGGCTGCACCATATGTGGACGCCACCGCTCGATCACGCTATCCCCAGGTTCCTCCCCCACAATCTTCGCCGGATTGACGTTGTGATCGAACACGAGCCGCACTCCGTAACGGCCATTGCCAGGAGTTACCCATGTGTGGGAAATGGTCTGACCATTGGGAGCCATATAGGGAGATTCGGTGAAGACCTCGAATTTACCACCCTGGAGAGGGATCGTCACATCGTATTGGGTTGGGTCTATTGTGTTCTTCTTGATCGTGATCTGGACCGGGCGGTCCTTTAGGGTCCGCTTGCTGCCGTGAAACGTAGTTTCATCGACATCCCAAGTCCCTTCGAAATCAGCCATGGCATCCTCCTTTCGGTTGGAAACAGGTACGGTCTGAACGCCGGCCTCCGCTACGAGGCTACCTAGATCAGAAGCAGAGCGCCCCTTGTATTGGGCCCTGCCCCTCACGGACGGTCACATAGGGCCGCCCCACAGCTTTACCGTTGCAGTGTACACGGAGTATCGCACGTTTCGTGGGTGAAGCGAAACCTCTTGGGCCACCAACCCTTAGGGACCCTTCGTTCCGGTGATCGTCCCCATGTCTTCGGGCTGCTTTGATGGATGCAGAAGCCACCGCTCGATCACGCTGCCCAAAGGTCCCGCCACAATCTGCGTCGGATTGACGGCGTCATCGAACACGAGCCGCAATCCGTAACTGCTGTTGCTGGGGACATCCTGCCACGTGTGGGAAAGGGTCAGACCAATGAGAGGCTCGTCGAACGTCATCAATGTGCCATTCAGGAGACGAAGCTCAACGTGGTACAGCGTCCCAACGACAGTGATGGTGATCTGGGCTGAGCCTCCCGGATTCACTATAATCGGGCCGTTCTTGATCTTGTGTTCCTGAATCGTCCAAATCTCTCCGACACCAGCCATGACATCCTCCTTTCGGTGAAAACAGGTACGTTCTGAACGCCCGAGCCTCCGTGCTCGTCGTTCACTGGAAACAGTGAGGCGGGGAGAGAGGAAATTACAGCCGAAGCATACTTCGTCCTGCTATCGCCGCGGCGCCGTCTCGGTCTGAGCCTCGGAAGTTCCGGCGGCCAACTCCGCCGCCACTCACTGCATCGCCGTTCCGGGCCTTAGCTCGACGATCCATCAGGGCGTCTGACCTCGGTGGGTGCGGGGCGAGTTAGTGCGGACCCTGAAGGGCCTACTCGCCTACATGCACCAGCAGCTTGCGGGCGCCGGAGTGCCGGCGGTGCTCCCAGAGGTAGATCCCCTGCCAGGTGCCGAGGCCGAGGTCGCCGTCCAGGATGGGGATCGAGAGAGAGGTGGCGGTGAGCGCCGCCTTGATGTGCGAGGGCATGTCGTCCGGCCCCTCGGAGGTGTGGGTGTAGAGGGGATCGCGCTCGGGGACCAGGCGGTTGAGCCAGGTCTCCAGGTCGCGGCGGGCCGAGGGGTCGGCGTTCTCCTGGATCGTCAGGCTCGCCGAGGTGTGCTGGATGAACACCGTGCAGAGCCCCTCTCGCACCCCGCTCTCCCGCACGGCCGCGCGCACCTCGTCCGTCACGTCGTGGAGCCCCTGGCCGGAGGCGTGGACGGAAAGTTTTTTCACCATCGCGCCGACGATAGCACGCGGCTCTACTGCCTTTGGGATGGCGGACCGCCGAGATCCTGGAGTAGGTTTTCCATCCCCCTGAGAATCTCGTCAGGCTCGGCGATGCGAAGCCCTTCGAAGCAACGCCGTTGATAGGCGGCGTCACCCAGGAACGCGGTGAGCGCCTTGCGCAGATCGTCCCGTGTGGCGGCCTTGTACGCGGGCTCGACCTTGGCCCAGGTGGCGCTCGGAATGGGGCCGACCTTCCCCCGGAGGGCGCCGAGATCGATCAGGTCGCGCGAAAAGACCTGGCGGTCGGCCCAGCGATCGGAATTCGCCAGCAGCTTCTCGGCACAGCAGTCGTTGAGCGCCAGACAGTCCACAGGAGACCAGTCCGGCCTCACCCCCGCGTCGAGCCCGATTCGGGCCTCACGGATGAGCTCCACCCGGATCAATCCCCCTTCGATCTCGACGGGAAAACGGATTCCATATTGATCGATCCGCATCTCGCGCGGCAGGTGAAGCCTCCGCCGCGCATCCGCCTTGAAGAGAGCGTCGTAGCCGCGGGAGGAGGCCTGGAACCGCAGCTCCGCGTACCCCTCCGCGTCCGAGCAGAGGAAGTCGATGTCGAGGGATTCGCGGTATTCGTCGAGCTCGAGGACGATCCGCGTCCCGCCGCCGAAGAGGAACCGGCAGCGGGAGAGGACGCCGGAGTCGAAGGCCGCGAGCAGCTCCAGGAGCCTGCGATGCCGCTCACGCCGGAACATCGAGGTAGCTTCCGTAGCGTTGGACCAGCTCTCGGATGAACCGCCACTCGTCCGGAGACGGGTCGGCCAGCACCCCCTGATAGCGCCAGCCCGCCTCGTAGCGGCGCAGCATGTCCAGGGGGGGGAGATCGCGATAGTCGCGGTCGAACCAGGAGAGGCTCTCCAGGAAAGGCAGCCGCTCCGGAATCGCGATCTCCGCCGTGGCCATGAGCGCTATGGTAGCAGGCCGGGTGGCCTCGCCCCGCGTCACCGCGCCGTCAGGCGCCGGTCCGCAGCTCCTCTTCGAGTCGCTCGCCGAGCTCGGCCGGGGTCATGAGCAGGCCGGGGGAGTCCGGCGTGGGGAAGACGGCGGCCCGCAGGTTGTCCGCCGCGAGGAGGGGGAGGAGGTTGACGAGCAGGTCGTCGAGCGAGACCGATCCCGGGACCGCCCCCTCCCAGGGCCCGCGGGCGCAGGCCTCGGCGAAGGCGGAGTGCGGCCAGAGGGGGAGGGCGTCGGTCTCGTCGCCCACCACCCAGCCGTTCTCGTCCTGGAGGCCCCAGGCCTCCTCCCAGTCGACGACCAGTTGAAAGAAATTCACCGCGCGGTCGGCGGCCGGGAGCGCGAAGAGCTCCCGGATCTCGCTCTCCTCGATCGGCCAGGTCATGGCTCGGGCTCGCCGGCTCCCACGGGCACCACCGCCGCCTCCTCCCGGTCCGCGGAGGGAGCGGCCATACCGGTGATCCCCTCTTCGGCCCGCAACTCGCCCAGGATCCAGTCGGCGAGGATCTCCCGCTCTCCGGAGTCGAGCTCGATGCCCGCGCTGTCACAGAGGCTGACCACGTTGCGGAAGAAGCAGGAGGCCAGCTCCAGCGGCTCCTCCGGGCCGTTCTGGCCGAAGCGGTGGCCGCCGAAGGTGATGCCGCGCAGGATGAAGTTCACGCTCGCGCGGGCGATCGGCGATCCCTCCTCGATGCAGCGGTCGCGCACCGCCTTCGAGGTGCGGGTGAGGAAGTAGCCGTGCTCGTTGACCTCCTCGGCGGTGAGGCGGAAGACGCGGGCGTAGTCGCCGCGCGTCAGGTAGGGGGTGTCGGTGAGCTGGTGGACCCGGTAGGCGAGCGCGTTGAGCCGCGGATCGCCCACCAACTCCTCCGGCCGGCCGTCGATCGGGAGCTGGTGCCGCGAGGGGTCGTAGATGTAGCCGGGCTTGAGGGCGGAGATCGCGAAGCCGGGGTTCTCACGCCCCTCGAGCAGGTCGCGGAAGGTGCCGGCGCCGGCCCAGCGGGTGGCGAGCACCTGCTCGCCGAAGCGGCTGATCACCATCTGCGCCGCGCGGGCCATCGGCACCGCCGCGTCGGAGGACTCCACGACCGAGCGCACGTGGGCGAGGATCTCCTCGATCAGGCGGTGGCGGTCCGCGATGGTGAGGAAGCGCGGCGAGGAGGCCACGCGGCCGGCTTCCTGGCCCGCCTCCGGCGCCTCCGCGGGCTCCTCGCCCTCCGTCAGGAGCCCCACCCGCCAGGGGTCGCCGTCGATCATCGTGAGGTCGCGGCGCATCGAGACGACCGCCGTGGTCATGTTGCGCAGGCTGTTGAAGCCCAGCCAGTTGTTGCTGGAGGTGAACTCGGAGAACTCGCGGAAGATCGGGGGGAGCTCGGTGGCCACCAGCTCGCCGCTGGTGCTCGCCCGCTCGTAGATCTTGTCGGCGATGCTGAGCAGCAGGTCGCTCATCGCCGAGTTGCTGGGCTGTCCGGAGGCGGCACGGGTGGCCGTGCTCAGGGTGGCGCCGATCGCCTCCTCCAGGAAGGTGTCCTGGTCGATCAGCAGGTCGCAGGCGGCCTTGTAGGCCACCGAGGCGGGGCCGACGGCGAGGATGGCGCTGCGCCGGTCGTGCTTGGAGAGGCGCAGCAGCACCGGCGTGAAGTCGGCGTCGCCGGAGAGCAGGATGAACTCGTCGAACCGCGTGGGGTGGCCCAGGGTGTCGAGGATGTCCATCACCATGTGGATGTCGGCGCTGGTCTTGCCGCCGCTGGTCAGCGGCGGGCAGTCGACCACCTCGATGGCGGAGCGGGTGAAGTAGGGGCGGAAGCGCCCGAACTGCGAGGGGTTGAGGTAGCAGCGGCGGAAGAGGACCTTGCGCCGCCGGCCGATCCCCTCGGGGAGCGGCAACTTGTCCTGGAGCCAGAGCAGCCAGCGGGTGGGATCGGTGGCGAACTGCTCGGCCGCCGTCGGATCTTCCCGCTGCAGGCCGAGGTAGATGTTATCGAAATCGACGAAGAGAGCCGTTCTCACGTGAGTCAGGCTCGGATCTGAATCGGGCATTCCAGCCTCCACAAGAATCAAAAGTTTCCTTGCGCTCGCTCCAGCAGTATGCGGGAGCGGCTCGCGCGGCCCAAAGATATCAGGCGGCGGCTATGGGTCAACGCCTGCCTGGAACCAAATCCCGGGCCGCCCCTTCTAAACAACACAGGAGCGCTCCCGATGTTCCCCCCGCCTCGGGGATCGAGGCGAGGACGACAGACACCGACGTCCGGAGGTGGAAAATGTTCGAGAGCTCCCTGATCGACCTGGAAGCCAAGAAGCAGCCGAAACGGCGCCGCTGGCTCTCCCTGCCCCTCGCGATCTTCCTGCACGTGGTGGGCCTGACGGCCTTCGCGTTCGCCAGCTACTGGAGCGTGGGCGCGGTGCAGGAGCCCCAGACCAACGTCGCCTTCATCGACGTGGTCCTGCCGCCGCCCGAGATCCAGCGCGGTGGGGGAATCAAGCCTCCGAAGCCCCCGGAGACCAAGCCGGAGGTCAAGCCGCCCGCTCCTGAGACGCCGGTGCAGCCGGACCCCGGGCACCTGCCGGACAAGCCGCGGGACACCGTGACGCAGGAGACTGCCCAGGACACCAGCCCCAACTACCAGGGGACGGATCCCAACGCGCCTGCCCGGCCGGGGGACCCCAACGCCAAGGACGACGGTGACAGCGAGACCGGTACGCCGAACGGGACGCCTGAGCCTCTCCCTCCCATCGACAGCGCGCCGCAGATCCTCACCGCCGAGATGAGCCGGCCGGTGCCGCTGCGTCCGATCCTGCCGCGCTACACGGAGCCCGCGCGGCGGGCGGGGATGCAGGGGACCGTGATCGTCGAGGCGATCATCGACGAGAAGGGGAACGCCACCAACGTGCGCATCCTCCGGGGCCTGCCGATGGGGCTCGACCGGGCCGCCGTGGAGGCGATCCAGCAGACCCGGTTCAAGCCCGCGATGATCGGCAGCCGGCCGGTGAAGGTGTACTTCACGCTGACGGTGAACTTCGCGATTCAGCGGTAAGCGCGGTCACCCCCGCCACCACGAACGTCAGGTCGTCGTCAAACGAGGCGCTCCGGCCCGTCCACTCCGCGACGCGGGCCAGGAGCGCCTCGGCGATCTGCTCGGCGGACCCGGCGGACTGGGCCGCCAGCAGGGCCTGGAGGCGCTCGTCCCCGAACGGCTCGCCGGCAGGGCTCAGCGCCTCCGGGATGCCGTCGGTGAACAGCAGCAGACGGTCCCCCGGCTCCAGCGGCAGCGACTCCTCACCATAGACGGCCCGGCGCAGGCGGCCCATCACCGGCCCCCCGGGCGCCAGCTCCTCGACTGTCCCTGCGATCCCACGCCAGAGCAGGGCCGGCGGATGGCCGGCGCCGGACCAGGTGAGGCGCCCCGCCTCGAGATCGAAAAAGACGTAGAAGGCGGTGATGAACTGGTTCCGCAGCTTGCCGTGGAAAATCTGATTCATCTCCGAGAGCACCCGCGCGGGGGAGGCCGCGTGGGGGATCTCGGCCGCGGCGGCCACCTTGAGCATGGACGCCACCAGGGCGGCAGGCACGCCATGCCCCGAGACGTCGGCGATCAGGACGCCGGTGCGCCGCCCCTCGCCGGGCAGGAAGTCGTAGAAGTCCCCGGCCACCTCGGTGGCGGAGATGTAGCGCGCGGCGAGGTCGAGGCCGGCGATGCGCGGCGCCTCCTCGGGGAGGATCGAGCGCTGGATACGCCGCGCGGTCTCGAGCTCCTGCCGGATCGAGGTGAGCCGCTCCTGGGCGTCGAAGATGCGGCGGGCGGCGATCACCCCCAGGCCGCAGTTGAAGATCAGGAAGCCCACCGGCTCCGCGTTGTCCCGCCAGGGGGTGAGCCCCAGGGCGCGGAGGTTCTCCAGGATGATGAAGACGCCCACCACCAGGAAGCTCCCGCGCAGCAGCCAGAGGTCCCGGTCCGGCTCCTGGCGGGGCGCGAAGAGGTTGGCCAGGACCACCGTGATCGCCACCAGCACCAGCATGCGGTAGATCCCGAGCGCCGGGCCCGCCGTGGGGGAGACGATCTCCCAGGGAATCGCCACCAGCGCCAGCGCCGCGTGGATCTGCCAGAGCCGGTGAACGGACGACCTCCACCCGGGACCGATCACCCGCTCGAAGAAGAGGAAGGCCGGTACCGGCAGGGTGTAGGTGATGCAGTTGATCAGCTTGTGCCACGCCGGCTCGGGGGGCGCGTAGAGGAGCTGCGCCGTCTGGGTGTCGGCGAGGAGCCGCAGGGCGTAGAGCGAGGTGGAGAGGGAGAAGAAGGCCAGCGCCGGATCGCCGCTCTTCCGCCGCGCCAGGGCGAGCGCGCCCGCCGCCAGCCCCAGCCCGAGGAGCAGGAAGCCGATGGGCGCCGAGAGCGCGTCGTGGCGCAGCGCCGCGCGGAGGACCGCCGCTTCGTCCATGTGGGAGCGTTGTACGCTGGAAAGAGGCGGGATTCAAGGGCGGGGTTTCAGGGGCGGTGAAGGGGGGCGCGCTCGGCGCCCCCCGGAGCCCGCGTCAGCGGCTGGAGCGGAGGGCGAGGGCGCCCGCCAGGGCCAGCGCGCCGATCAGCCCGACGAGCGGCATGTCGCTCGCGGTCCGCGGCAGGTTGCTCGAGGAGCTCCCGCTCACGCCCGTGTTGGCGCTGTTGTCATAGGAGCTGCCGGTGGTGGTGGTGCCGGTGGTGCCGTTGTACTGGCCGGCCGTCCCAGTGGCGGTCGTGTCCACCTTGTTGCCGTTGGGGTTGTTGCCGGCCTTGGTGTCGGAATCCCCATGGCGCTTCACGTCGACGTTGAGGACGCCGTTGTTGGCGTTCTTGCCGGTGTCGACGTCCACGTCTGGATGGCCGGGCTGCTCGGGCTGGCCGGACTGGTCGACCTGCTGGCTGGGGGGGACCTGCGTATTGGTGTTGGACTGCGCCATCAGGACCGCGCCCGTGGCGAGGACGAGAACCATCAAAAGCGTGAAGATCTGCCGTTTCATCTTTGCCTCCTTGTGGTGGTATCTCAGATGCCGGGCCCCGGGAGGCCCGCGGCAGGCTCATCCTGCCTGGGAGAAGGAGGACTGCAACGGTGGTGCCACGCGGACGGGGAAAGGGCCCACGCGCGCCGCGCGCGGGCCCTAAGCCAAGAGGAAGTTAGCGGAGCCGCCGCAGGCCGAGAGCGCCGGCCAGCGAGAGGACGCCGAGCAGCCCGGCGAGAGGCATGTCGCTGCCGGTCCCCGGCAGGCGGCCGGAACGGCCGGAGGCCCGGGTGCCGGTGGTGTCGTTCATGCCGGACGTGCCGTAGGCGGAGCTGCCGGTGGTGGTACCGGTCGTTCCGGTATAGGTGCCGGTGGTCGTGCCCGTGGTGCCGGTGTAGGTGCCCGTCGTTCCGGTGGTCGTGCCGGTGCCGGTGGTCGAGCCCGCGCCGTTGTAGGTGCCGGTAGTACCCGTGGTACCGGTCGTGCCCGTCGCCGTGCCAGTCGTAGTACCGGTGGCGCCGGTCTGCTCCGGGGTGCCCGTCGTCGTCGAGCCCGGGTTGTTCATCGTGCCTGTGGTGGTGCTGCCGGGCTGATTCATCGTGCCCGTGGTGCTGGTGCCGGGCTGGTTCGTGGTGCCGGTCGTACCGGTCTGGTCCATCGTGCTGCCGGTCGAGCCGGTCGTGCCCGTGCCCGCCGTGCCGGTGGCACCGGAGCCGCCGCTCACCGAGCCGCTGTTGGCGCCGCCACCGCTGCCGCCGCCCGACTGGGCCAGCAGAGCGGTACCCATGGTGAGCGCGAGGGCCATCGTGAGCGAGAAGATCTGCCGTTTCATCTTTCATCCTCCTTTGCCGTCATTCCTCGATCGCAATCCCCGGAGGGAGCTTCGACACTATCCCCAGTTTTTACTGCAATGAGGGTGCCACGGAGGAGGCTTGAGGAGAGGGGAGCCGGGCAGGTTTTTCGCGCCTGCCCGGCCGGTAGGATCAACCCTGGGGTTTCTTGGGACGGCGCAGGTCCGCTCGCAGGAAGTCGACCTCGGAGATCGGGATGACCTCGACCTCCCCGTACTTCTTCCGCAGGGCGCCGGTGAAGGCCGAGGCGTTGCCCACCAGCACGGCCGTCATCCACTCGGGGCGGATGCTCTTGGCCGCGAAGCTCTGGACGTCGGCCGCGCTGACCTTGGAGATACGGTCGTTGTAGCTCTCCAGGAACTCGCGGCCGTAGCCGAAGTGCATCGCCTCCAGCACCTTGCCGGCGATGCCGTCGGCGGTCTCGATCTCTAGCGGGAAGGCGCCGGTGATGTAGGTCTTGGCCGCCTTGAGCTCCGGCTCGGGGACCGGCTTCTCCTGCATCCCGCGTAGCACGTCGAAGGCGAGCCCGAGGGCTTCGGCCGTGGTCTCGGTCTTGGTGAAGGTCGAGACCTGGAAGAAGCCCGGCTGCGACTCCTCCAGGAAGTAGCTGCTGGCGCCGTAGGAGAGCCCCCGCTTGCGGCGGATCTCCTCGTAGAGGCGGGCGCTGGCGTTGCCGCCCAGGACCGAGTTGTAGACCTCGGCCGTGAACAGCGCCGGATCGCGGTAGGCGATCCCCACCTGGCCGAGGCGGATCTCGGTCTGCACGGCGTCGGGCTTGTCGATCACCACGATCCGGGTCTTCGCGGGGGGCCGCACGTTGAATTCCGGCAGATAGCTGGGCCGCGCCTCCTCCCAGGACCCGAAGGCGCGCTCGGCGCGGGCGAAGGCGTCCTCCGGCCGGACGTCCCCCACGATGGCGAGGATCGTCTGGTTCGGGATGTAGTGCTTCTTGTGGAACGCCGCCAGGTCGTCCCGCGTGAGCCCGGCGAGCGAGGCGGGGGTGCCGCCGGACGGCCTGCCATAGGGGTAGTCGCCGAAGATCAGCCGGGTGGCCGCGGTGCCCGCCACGTAAGAGGCGTCCTGCAGGCTGATCTGCAGCCCGTTGATCGCCTGCTTGCGCCAGCGCTCGAGCTCCTCCTGCGGGAAGGCCGGGTGGAGGACCACGTCCGCGAGCAGGTCGAAGCCGAGGTCGAGCTGGTCCGAGGTGACCGACACGCTGGCGTAGCCCGCCTCCGTGCCGGCGCTCGCGTCGAGGTGGCCGCCCACGAAGTCGATCGTCCCGGCGATCTGTTGCGCCGAGCGGGTGGGCGTGCCCTTGGTGAGCAGCGAGGCGGTGGCCTCGGCGAGCCCGGCCTTGCCTTCCGGCTCGTAGGCCTTGCCGGCGTCCAGCATCAGGCGCAGCGAGACGAGCGGCTGCTCGTGGTCCTCGATGACCACCACCCGCAGGCTGTTGTTGAGCGTCTTCTGCTGGAAGGAGGGGAAGCGGATCTCCTTGGCCGGGGCCGGCGGCGGGGGCGTCGCCGGGGTCGAGGGCTTCGCCTGCGCGTAGCCCGCGGGGCTGAGCGCGAGGAGCAGGCCCGCGGCGGCGGCCAGGGACTTCATGGCGATGAAAGCTCTCATGGGTTCTTCACCTCACTCTGGCCGGCGCCAGGCTTTCCTTCCGGCTTGGTCCCCGGGCGCATCGCCTCGGGGAGCATGTAGACCACGGTACGGTTCTCGGGGCTGAAATAGGCGCGCGCCACCCGCTGCACGTCGGCGGCGGTGACCTTCTGGAATTCGGCGAGCTGCCGGTTCACGTACGTCACGTCGTCGAGGATGACCTTGGAGTAGCCGATGGAATCGGCCTTGTCCTGGTCGGTCTGGCGGCCGAAGACGAGGCCGGAGATAATCTGGTTCTTCGCCTTCACCAGCTCCTCCCCGGAGACCGGCTTGTCGCGCAGCCGCTGCGCCTCGGCCAGCAGCTCCTTCTCGCCGTCCTCGGGCTTCTGCCCACCCTGGAGGATCGAGTAGTAGAAGAAGACGCCGGGGTCCTCGAGGAGGATCGCGTCGCCGCCGGCGGCCACCGCCATCTGCTTCTCATAAACCATGCGCTTGTAGAGCCGCGAGCTCTCGCCGGCCGAGAGGATGTTGCTCGCCACCTGGAGGGCGTAGGTGTCCGCCTGCCCCGCCGCGGGGATGTGGTAGGTGAGCACCACCGCCGGCAGGGGGCTGTTCGGGTGGTAGTCCACCGTGCGGCGCTCGGCCGTCTGGGCCGGCTCCTTGGGGATGTTGCGCGGGATCGGCTTCCCCTTCGGGATGGGGCCGAAGTACTTCTCGGTCCAGCGGATCACCTGCTCGGGGTCGAGGTCCCCGGCCACCACCATCGTGGCGTTGTTGGGCACGTAGTAGAGGCTGTGGAAATCCCGCACGTCCTGGATGGTGGCGGCGTCGAGGTCGGCCATGCTGCCGATCGGCTCGATCTTGTAGGGGTGGGTGGTGAACGTCTTGTCCAGCACCACCTCGAACAGGCGGCCGAAAGGGGGATTCTCCACCCGCAGCCGGCGCTCCTCCTTGACCACGTCCCGCTCGGACTTGAAATTCTCGTCCGAGACGTTGAGCGAGCTCATGCGGTCCGCCTCCATCCACAGCACCCGCTCCAGGTAATTGCTGGGGAAGCTCTGGAAATAGAGGGTGCGGTCGAAATCGGTGGTGGCGTTGTAGCGGCCGCCAATCGAGGCGATGAAGTTCTTGTGCTCCTCGGGGCCGACGTGGGCCGAGCCCTTGAACATCAGGTGCTCGAAGAGATGGGCAAAACCGCTCCGCCCCTTCTTCTCGTCCTTGGAGCCGACGTGGTACCAGAGCTCCACGGTCGCCGCCGGCACCGAGTGGTCTTCGTACATCAAGAGGTCGAGGCCGTTGGCGAGCTTGTGCTCGCGCACTTCCAGCTTCGGCGGCGTCACCTTGAGGGCGTCCGCGGCCAGGGCCGGGGCGGCCGTCATCAGGAGGGCCATCCCGACGAGGCGCGCGGTTCTGGATCTGGGCATCCGGGGTCTCCTTTAGCTGTCCCGAGACGTGAGAGAGGCTCTCTACAGCGGATTCTTTTCTACGGACGGACTCGGCGCAAGTTGCGCCGGTCCGCTGGTTGTCCCCCGGGCGGGCGGCGCGATAGCTTTACGCCCATGAACAGACGAATTCTCTCCTGGATTCCGGCCCTGCTGCTCGCCGCACCCCTGGCCGCGGCGCCCCCCCAGGCTCCGGCGGCCCCGCCGGCGCCGATCCCCCCTCCCGCCGACGTGGCGGCGCCCCCCGCCGACGCCCAGGTGACCTCGAGCGGCCTCGCCTCCAAGGTCCTCACCCCCGGCACCGGCACCGAGCACCCCGTGGCGACCGACCTGGTGAAGGTGCACGACACCGGGTGGACGACCGACGGCAAGATGTTCGACTCCTCGGTCGCGCGCGGCCGGCCGGCGGTGTTCCCGCTGAGCCGGGTGATCGCCGGCTGGACCGAGGGGCTGCAGCTCATGGTGGTGGGGGAGAAGCGGCGGCTCGCCTACGAGGGGAAGCCCGACAAGCCCCAGGGGATGCTGGTCTTCGACGTCGAGCTGCTCGACATCCTGCGCGTGCCGCCGGTGCCGCCCGACGTGGCCGCGCCCCCGGCCGACGCCGAGAAGATCCCCAACGGCCTCGCCTGGAAGGTGCTGAAGCCCGGCACCGGCACGATCCACCCCAAGCGCGACAGCACCGTCCGCGTCCACTACACGGGGTGGACGACCGACGGCAAGATGTTCGACTCCTCGCTCGCCAAGGGGACTCCGGCCACCTTCGAGCTGACCAAGGTGATCGCCGGCTGGACCGACGTCCTCCAGCGGATGACCGAGGGGGAGACCCGCCGCGTCTGGATCCCCTCGCGCCAGGCCTACGACGGCGCTCCTGGCAAGCCGCGCGGCATGCTGGTCTTCGAGATCACCCTGCTGGAGATCGTGAAGGAGTAGCTCTCAGCTCCGCCCCCGCCCGATCGGGAGGGGGCGGATCCGGCTCCTCGAAGGGGTAGCCTCGACTTCGTGCTAGTCTTTTGTAGAAGGGGATAAGCACCAACACTGCCATAAACTGCTTTCCGGCTTAATAAGGACGACGAGAGATCCGATGCCGCAACTGCTCGGTCTGAGAATCCAGAATTACAAGTCTCTCGCGGACGTCAGCTTGGGGCAAACCGGCTACGGCCAAGGAACGCCGATACCCTCCTTGAGTTGCTTCATCGGACCGAACGGCAGTGGGAAATCCAGTCTCCTGGATGCCTTTGGGTTCCTGTCGGATTGTCTTCGCGAGGGGGTGGAGGCTGCCTGCGACAAACCTCAGCGGGGAGGTTTCGTCAAGCTGAGGACCCAGGGAAAAACGGGTCCGATTCGGTTCGATCTCTATTACCGGCAGACCCCTCTGGCTCGTCCGATCACTTATAGCTTCGCGGTCGACGAAGTGGAGGGTGTCCCTGGAGTGGTGGAAGAGTCGTTGCGGCAGAGGCGCAAGGGCCAGAAGCATGGCCGCCCATATCCCTTCCTCCGCCTGGATAACGGATCCGGCCGGGTCTGGGCGGGTGATGCTACTGAGGCTGAAGAAGGCGCAACCTCGCTCGAAGTCGAGCTGGACGACGTCGGGAGACTTGGGATCACGACTCTAGGTCAACTGAAAGAGCACCCGCGCATCGTAGGGCTACGGTCTTATATCGAGAGCTGGTATCTTTCTTACTTCATCCCGGATGCCGCCAGGGAAATTCCGCCGGCGGGCGCTCAGAAGCATATGGACCGCACCGGAGAGAACCTCGGCAACGTCGTTCAGTACATGGAGCGTGCTCATCCCGAAAAATTCCAAAATATCTTGGATCAGATAGCGCGAAGAATTCCAGGAATCCGGACCATCGCTCATGAGAAGAGCCCTGATGGCCGGCTCTTGCTGCGGTTCAATGAAAGAGGCTACGTCGATCCCTTTTATCAGCAGAGCATGTCTGACGGAACACTGAAGATGTTCGCCTACCTTCTTCTGCTGGAGGACCCGGAGCCCAGCCCCTTCATCGGCATTGAAGAGCCTGAAAATGGCTTGTATCACAAGCTTCTTGAGGGTTTGGCGCGGGAATTCATCCGGCGTGCCGAGAATTCTCGCGGCGAAACGCAGATCCTGGTCACCACCCACTCTCCGTATTTCGTGGACGCGCTCAAGCCGGAGCAGGTTTGGCTCATGGAGAAAGACGAGCACGGTCACACTCAGGTGAAGAGAACGGCGGACATGCCGATCATCGTGGAGATGACCCGGGAAGAAATACCCTTGGGCAGCTTATGGTACAGCAATCACTTTGAAGAGCACCTTTCCATTTGAGACTCCATGTCCTGGTAGAGGGGCCCTCGGAGGCCGCTTTCTTGAAGCGATGGTTTCCTCGTTTCCTGCCTCAGCATGTGCTGACCGTTATTCCGCATCGTGGCAAAGGCCGCTTACCAGGCCCTCCTGATGCAAGCCCTCATCCTCGGCGCGAGGGGCTTCTTGATCAACTGCCGGCCAAGCTGCGCGCGTATGGCCGCGTGCTCGATCCCGCGACCGATCGGATCCTTGTCCTTCTGGACCTCGATGACGACGACTGCCTGGATTTGAAGCGGCGGATGCTCGCTGCTCTGGACGCATGCAATCCCAGGCCCGTGGTTCTTTTTCGGATTGCCATCGAGGAGATGGAGGCTTTTTATCTTGGAGATCCGGCGGCCATTCGGCGAGCCTTTCCTCAAGCCAGGCTCAAGAGGATGAAAAGCTACGTCCAGGATAGTGTTTGCGGAACTTGGGAGCTTTTCAAGGAAGTTATTGACGTGATCGTCGAGGACAAACCGGAGTGGGCTGAGAAGATGGGGGCTCACTTAGGCACTCAGTGGAGTGGCCGCGACGCGAATCGATCACCTTCATTCCAGCAGTTCTGCCGGGCTCTCCTCCAACTGGCGGGAGAGGGAGAGCCCGTCGATTGAGGCGTTTGAGGTGCCCCGTGCCGACCGCAAGGCCCCGCCCCTGCCGCCCGATCCCGAGAACGGGATGTGGCAGGGGCGGAGCGTCGCCCGCCGGTTCGTCTCGCCGGACGGCATGACCATCCTGGTGGGGCGCACCGCCGAGGACAACGACATCCTCTCCTTGCGGCTCGGAGCCCCGAAGGACTTCTGGTTCCACGTCGCGGCCGAGTCCGGCTCCCACGTCGTGGTGCGCAACCCCGAGGGGCTCGACCGCTGCCCCAAGGAGACCGAGCAGCTCGCGGCCTCCCTCGCGGCCGGCTACAGCAAGGCGCGGAAGGGGGGGAGGGTGGCCGTCCACGCCTGCCGCTGCGAGGACGTCAGCAAGCCCCGCGGCTTCCCTGCGGGCAAGGTCCTTCTCGACCGCTTCAAGAGCGTGCAGGCCGCTCCCTGGCGGCCGGACGCCTCCTGATCCGCTGTCGTATTTAAAGAACGACTCGTCGGCCGCGCCGCACACCTTCCACCGCCGGCCGCCCGGCGCATTCGACTACAACTTGTTTCAAATCAAAGGGTTCGAGGAGAGCGGGGAGCATGGCACCCCGCTTGCGCTCCGGCACCTCCCGAAGTCTTTTTCCTGAGGAGGAACCGATGAGCCGACCAGCCGTCCCCTTCCGCCCGACCCCGCTCTTGCTGACCTGCGCCTTCCTGAGCCTGCCGGCCGCCGCCATGGCGCAAGAGGAGCCGCGCGGTCTCTCGCTCGACCTCTTCGGCGGCGCGTCCGCGATCTACTCGGGCTCCAGAGGCCTCACCCTGCACACCGAGTCGTTCGGTGCTCGGGGAGGCTTCTCCCTGACCCGGGTCTGGTCCGTCGAGGCCGAGCTGTCGCGGTCGACCGGTGACGTCTCGGCCTGGAACGGCGACCTCTCGGCCAAGGCCTACCTGCTCCAGGCGGACCGTTTCCGGCTCTTCGTTCTAGCGGGGCCCGGCATCCACCGGGAGAGCCTCTCGAGCGGGACCGCCGACTCGGCGACGGTGCACGCCGCGATCGGAGCCGAGGTCGAGCTCTCCCCGCGGTTCTACCTCCGCCCGGAGCTCCGCAACCGCTGGCCCACCGCCCATCTCGACGACCGGTACCGCTCCCCGGAGTACACCCTGGGCTTCGGCTGGCGGTTCTGAGCGCCGGTCACAGCGACTGCAGGATCGACGAGGCGCCGCTGCGCGCCACCTCGCCCGGCTGGTCGATGTTCAAGGCCTTGAGGACGCCGTCCTCGACGACGGCGGCGTAGCGCTGCGAGCGGAAGCCCATGCCGAAGGCGCGGGAGTCGAGCTCCAGGCCCAGGGCGCGGGCGAAGTCGCCGTTGCCGTCCGCCAGGGGGACGATCTTGTCCCCCACCTCCTGCTGCTTGAACCAGGCGCGGAGCACCTCGATGTCGTTGACCGCCGTGCCGGCCACCACGTCCGCGCCGCGGGACCTCAGGTGGTCGGCGAGCTCGACGAAGCCGGGCAGGTGATGGTCCGAGCAGACCGAGGTGAAGGCCCCGGGCACGGCGAACAGCACCACCTTCCTGCCTTTGAAGAAATCTTCCGTCCAGACGTCCTCGAACTTGCCGTCGCGGACGGTAACCAGCTTCACGTTGGGGATTCTCTCCCCGACCTTGATCGCCATGCGATTCCCCCTTCGGAAGCAGATCCTAACAGACCCTCGCTGGCCCCGTTTTCGCAGGAGAAATCCGCTGGTCAGACGGTCCACAGGCGGCAATCGCGCCGCTCACACGAACGAGGAGAGAGAGGGAGCCTATGCCCGACACCAACCCGAACCCGCCCGCCGGCACGGCGAGCCGGCAGGAGCTCATCGACGCGCTCAACGAGGACCTGTCCCGCGAGTACCAGGCGATCATCGCCTACGTGGTCTACTCCCAGGTCCTCAAGGGGGCGGAGTACATGTCCATCGCCAAGGAGCTCGAGACGCACGCCGCGGAAGAGCTGTCGCACGCGCTGATCATCTCGAACCAGATCGACTACCTGGGCGGCACGCCGACGGTGTCGCCGAAGCCGGTCAAGATGTCCGAGGACAACCGGGAGCTCCTGCGCTTCGACCTCGAGAACGAGAGCGAGACGATCCGCCAGTACCGCCGGCGGGTGAGGCAGTGCGAGGCCCTGAACGAGTTCGCCATCGCCGAGCACATCCGGGAGATCCTCAAGGACGAGCAGGAGCATCTGATCGACCTCGCCACGGCCCTCGGCGAGGACCCGCCGGTCCTGAGCTGAAGAAAAAGGAATAGGAGGGAGCCGGGGACGGCGGGCGACGGCCGTCCTCTGGCCTCTTTGTGCGCGGGGTAAGGACAGGAGTCTGCGCGCTCAGGAGAGGGGGACCATGTGCTTCCGCAACCACTCCGCGAGCTCGGGCTCGGCGCACCGGCCGGCTGCCACCGCGAGCATCGTGGAGACCACCTCAACCTCTGGGGCGATGAGATCCCAGCCGTTCAGGCCGAGGAAGATCACCATGGCCAGGAAAGCGATGCGTTTGTTGCCGTCCTGATAAGGATGGTTGGTCACAAGGCCATAACCATAGGCCGCGGCCAAGAGGGCTGGATCGGAGGCGGGCTCGTATACCCACTTGTTGCGCGCTCTGGCGAGGGCGGATTCCAGGGCATTCTCATCGCGAAGCCCCTGGCTCCCGCCGTGCTCCCTCAACTGATCGAGATGAACCGCGTCGATGACCAGGCGGTCTACCCAGACCGGCTCACGCATCGGCTATTTCGCCAGCTCCCGCAGGGCGTTGCGATATCTCTTGGCCGCGCGGGCCGCGATTTCAAGGGCCTGCTCGACGTGAGGGTCGTAGGGGGTCAGCAGGATCCCGTTGTCGGTCTCGACCGCGAGCACGCGGTCTCCCGGCGCGAGATGGAGCCTGTCCGCCATGTCCTTGGGCAATGTCGCGCTGACCGAGCCACCCGCCTGACGCAATTTCAAATCCTTGACCATGTGCCTCAGTGTAGCACTTTGGTGCTACGGAGACGATTTGGTAGGATCACGGGGAGTCCGAAGTGAGACCGTGAGCGGAGCTGAAGGAGGGAGCTCATGAAGAGCCGGGCTTTTCAAGTGGCGGTCGGAACCTGGACGCAGCAGGGAAACGACCCTTACGGCGCGCCGCAGGCGGTGGCCCGGACCGTTGCCTACGACGGTCCGGACCTGGGCCCGTTGTGCAGGCCGTCCACCGTGGTCTACGCCCTCGCCGGGCGTAACGGCGTCCGTGAAGGCAAGACCGTCTTCCGGGTGTCCAACCAGCTCAGGGTGACCGACTGGGACGCTGACGTGGCCGAGGCCAAGAGCTCTGGGGCTTCTTACAACTGATGAGCCTGCTAGCACAGGCGCCCTCGTGGTCCATCAGTATGAGGTTCGCGTACAATGGAGAAGGGCTGGATTGGAGGAATCAATGGCCGTCACACTGAGAGTTGAAAACGTCCCTGAAGAGGTCGCCACGCGGCTCGAAGAGCGGGCCAGGAAGTCACGTCGGTCCCTACAAGGGGAGCTCCTGCGAATCCTGGAGAAGGCCGCCACGGAAGAAGACCGGCTCACTCCTGGGCAGGTATTAGAGAAAGGTCTATCACTGAAGCTCAGCACTCCGGCTGAATCCGCCGCGTTCGTCCGCCAGGGTCGGGATTCCCGCTAAGATCGTAGTAGACGCTTCTCCTATCGGAGAGTGCTCTTTGGAGAGCCCGAAGGACCGCAGGTCGTAGAGCGGCTCGGCGAATCGGCTTTGGTCGCGCCGACTCTTTTCTCATAAGAAATGGCCAACATTTGTTGGAAGAAGCTCCGGCGCCATCCTGAGAAACGAGCATCTCTGCTGGAAGCCTACTCGCTCTTGGGACGGATGGAGATCGAGGAGGTCGAGGTCTCGATTCCAGAGGTGCTTTTGCTGGCCGATCGCGAAAACCTGACGGTCTACGACGCTTCCTATCTCTGGCTGTTTCGAAAGCTCGGGTTGGTACTGGTCACCCAGGACGATGATTTGAGCACAGCCGCAGCGTTGTCACAGCAACTTGACGATAGGGAGTAGGTGGAATTCGCCTCACCCCTCCCTTACCCGTTCCCCCTCCCCCCGCCGCGGCCGCAGCGTCGCATCCTGATTGAGCCCCATCTCCTCCTGCGCAGCCGGTGAGGAGCCCTGGGGGGGATGCCCGGTGCCGATGCGGGGATCTCGCAATTTGAGCTTGAGGTCGGCCCAGCGGTGGCCAGGGGGCTCGTAACCGTAGGCGCGGTATTGACCGGGCGGGATCTGCCCCTTCTGCGCCACGAAGGTGGAGAAGGTGTCGGTCCAGGCGTCGAAGGGGGCCCAGACGCCAGGTCGATCTCCCAGCCCTGGGGGAGGCGCTCGGCCATGCGGAGCATCAGGGCCGGCTCTTGGAGTCCACGCCGGGGCAGTTGTATTCGCGGCGGTCCGAGCCCGAGAGGATGAGCACCCGGAGCGGCCGTTCCGAAGGCGGGAGCCTGCCGTTGTCGTCGTTCGGCTTCATAAGGTGGGGAGGGTGCAAGGGAGGTGCCGCGGGACCAGCTCTACTGCGAGCTCCTCCGGCCTCGCCACCCGGGATTTCAATCCCGGGCGGCAAGGGGCTCGGACAATCGTAGCCTCCCAGGCTGGATTATCCAGCCTGGGAGGCTGAGATATCCGGTTCCCCTTCCGCCATCCGCCCCTCCTCCCGGTCCATCAGCGACCGGGCGGAGCCGCGGGGGAAGAGGAGCGCGGTGGCGAGGAACACCGCGCTCAGGGCCGCGATGGCCACGAAGGTGCCCTGGAGGCCGTGGAGCAGGGCGCTGGTGAGCTTGTGGAGGGCTCCGGGGTCCAGCCTGGCCAGGTTGGCGCGCTTGGCCGGCTCCAGGACGGCGTTGGCGTCGATTCCGGGGCCGGCGATCGCCTGCAGACGGGCGTTCAGCAGAGCGCCCAGAGCGGCCACGGAGACCGCGCCGCCGACGTTGCGGAAGAATTGCACCGAGCTCGTGGCCACCCCCCGCCGCCGCCAGGGGACGGCGTTCTGCACGCCCAGCAGGTAGGGCATGGAGTTGAAGCCCAGGCCAAAGCCGGTGATCATCATCGCGAGCATGATCCAGGCGCCGGTGGTCCCCGCGTGGGTGAGGGCGAGCAGGGCGCACCCCGTCATCACGGTCACGCTGCCGAAGATCGTCAGGGGGCGGTAGTCGATCTTCAGCAGCAGGCGGCCGGCCAGGGTGGAGGCGATCGGCCAGCCGAGCAGGATGGGGGCCAGGATCGATCCCGCCTTGACCGCGGAGCCTCCCAGCACCCCCTGGCCGAACATCGGCACGTAGGCGGTGACGGAGTAGAGGAGCGCGCCGATCAGAAAGTTGCCGACGCTCGCCACCGCGATCAGCCGGTTCTCGAAGAGGTCGAGCGGCAGCATCGGCTCGGGCGTCCGGCGCTCCTGCCAGAGGAAGACGCCGAGCCCGGCGGCGGAGCCGGCGAGCAGGCCGAGGGTGCGGACGTCGCTCCAGCCCCAGGTGCCGGGCCCTTCGAGCAGGGCGAGCAGCAGCAGGGTCACCGCCGTGGTGAGACTCAAGGTGCCGAGGATGTCCAGCCGGTGCTCGGTGCGGCCGGTCTCCTCGCGCATCCAGCGCTGGATCATGAAGGCGGAGAGCAGGCCGAAGGGGATGTTGAGGTAGAAGATCCAGCGCCACGAGAGATGGTCGGTGAGCAGGCCGCCGAGCAACGGTCCGATCAGGCTCGCCATGGCCCAGATGCCCGAGAAGATCCCCTGGATGCGCCCCCGCTCTTCGAGCGTGTAGATGTCGCCGGCGATGGTGGTGGCGATCGGCGACACCCCGCCGGCGCCGAGCCCCTGGACGGCGCGGAAGAGGATGAGTTGGGGGAAGGTGCGGGCGAAGCCGCAGAGCGCCGAGCCGACCAGGAAGATCGCCACCGACCACAGATAGGTGCGCTTGCGGCCGAAGAGGTCCGCGAGCTTGCCGAAGAGGGGGACGGTGGTCGTGGAGGTGAGCAGGTAGGCCGAGAAGACCCAACTGTAGTGGGCCACCCCGCCGAGCTCGCCCACCGCCGTGGGGACCGCCGTGGCCACCGCGGTCGCCTCCAGCGCGGCGAGGAACATCCCCAGGAGGATGGCGGAGGTGACCAGTCGGCGTTCGCGTCCGGGTTGCATGGGGTCGGGCGGGGGGATCGGCTACCGCGCCGCCTTCTGGGACTGGGCCTTGAGCCAGCCGTCCACGCGGGCCTCCAGCAGGTCGAGCGGCAGCGCTCCGCCGTCGAGGATCTCGTCGTGGAAGGCCTTGATGTCGAAACGCGGCCCGAGCTGCGTCTTCGCGCGCTCGCGCAGCTCGCGGATCTTGAGCTGACCCATCTTGTACGCCAGCGCCTGCCCCGGCCACGCGATGTAGCGGTCGGTCTCCGACTGCGCGACGACGTCGTTCACGTCGTTCGCGTGCATGTAGTCGATCACCTGGTCGCGGGACCAGCCCTTGTCGTGGATGCCGGTATCGACCACCAGCCGCACCGCGCGGAAGAGCTCCGAGCTCAGCCGGCCGTAGTCGGAGACCGGGTCCTTGTAGAGGCCGATCTCCTTGCCGAGCTGCTCCGCGTACAGCGCCCAGCCTTCCGTGTAGGCGGAGAATCCGGCGCTGAACAGCCGGAACTTCGGCAATCCCTGCAGTTGCTGCGCCACGCTGATCTGCAGATGATGCCCGGGCACACCCTCGTGATAGGCGACCGCCTCGTCGTTCACCAGCGAACGGTGCGTCGGGTCGGCGACGGCGACCACCACGCGCCCCGGCCGCTTGCCGTCCGGAGTGCCGCGGACGTAGTGGGTCGCCCCGGCCGCCTGGAAGGCCGGAATGGCCTCGACCGTGACCGGCGCCTTCGGCAGCAGGCCGAAGAGCTCCGGCAGCCTCGGCTGCATCTGGTCGATGTGCTGCTTGAAGTCGGCGACGATCTGTTCCTCGTTCTTCGGCGTCCACTTC
Source organism: Thermoanaerobaculia bacterium (assembly GCA_045807625.1). GTDB lineage: Bacteria > Acidobacteriota > Thermoanaerobaculia > Multivoradales > UBA5704 > DATARR01. Next base: position 56,730 of record JBJMHA010000055.1, read on the forward strand.
GGATCGCTCTTGATCGCGGCGCGGAAGGCGGCGAGGTCTTTGTACCCTTGAGCGTGCGCCAGCTCGGTCATCTCCGCCGTGATGCGCGCCACCTCGCTCAGGCCCAGGGCGTGAACGGCCTCCGGCGTGATGTCGATCGTCGTCATCGCCTTCACCGCCTCGGCGTAGCGCCGCTTGCCGTCCGGCAGGCTCTCGATCGAAAGCGCCGTCCGCCCCTTGGGCGCGTACTCGGAGCGCAGGAATTCGGCGAATTTCCTGTACGCCGGCAGGACGTCCTCGTTGACCGCCTGGGTCAACGCGGCCGTCAGCCGTTGCTTGTCCGCGTCCGAAAAGCTCGCCGGAAATTTCTTCAGCGGCAGCAGGAACGGGTCCTCCTTGACGATGCCGTCGCACTGCCCCGGCAGCTTGTCGACGACGAGCTTCGGCGGCATCAGGCCGTCCTTCATGCCGGCGCGCAGTACCTCCGTGGTCTGCGCCAGCACCCGCGGGATCTGGTGGAGGCGCGCGATGTAATCCTCGTAATGCTTCACCGAATCCAGCGGCACGCTCAGCGGCAGGTCGGCCAGCCCGGTATGAATGCCGCCCTGCTGATTGATCGGCATCTTATAGTTCTTGAGCTCGTAGCTCACGTCCCCGCGCGTGATCTGCCGCTCGAGGATCTCGTGCGACAGCCGGTCGGCCTCCCCCATGCCGTCGGTCGGGATCGCGCGCAGCCGCGCCAGGAAGGCGTCGTTCTGCGCGTGCTGCCGCGCGATCGCCGCCAGCGACTCATCGCCCAGCAGCGCGTTGTAACGGTAGTCGCCGATCGAGGTCGCCCGCTCCGGCGCGTTCTTCAGACCGTTCTCATAGACTTCCTCGAACAGAGCGTTCTGTTTCGCCACCCGCTCGGCCACGGAAGCATCCTGGGCGGCATAGGCAGAAGAGCAAACATTAACGGCAAGCAGAAAGCAGGCAAGGTTTCGCATGCGCCAGAGCCTAGCAGATGACCCCTCTGGTGCTAAAGTTCTCCCCGTGACCACGGGTAAGGCTCTCGCGGCTTTTCTTCTTCTTGCCACGCCGCTCGCGGCCGAGGGCGTCAAATTCCGCGAGGTCTCGAAGGCCTGGGGGATCGACTTCCGCCATCACCATGGCGGCTCAGGTGCGCGCTACATGATGGAAACCATGGTGGGTGGGGTGGTGATGCTCGACTTCGACGGCGACGGCGACCAGGATCTCTTCTTCGTGGACGCCGGCCCGCTCCCGGGCTACACCGGCGAGGCTCCGCGCTCGCGGCTCTTCCGCAATGACGGCAACGGCCATTTCACCGACTGGACGGAGCGGTCCGGCCTGAAGGTGACGGTCTACGGCGGCGGCGGCACGGCGGCGGATATCGACGGCGACGGCGATCTCGATCTCCTGGTCACGGGCTATGGCGGGGTCGAGCTCTTCCGGAACAACGGGGACGGCACGTTCACGGACGCCACCTCGAAGTCAGGAGTCAGCGATCCCCTCTGGAGCACCGCGGCGGCCTTCGCCGACGTGGACAACGACGGCGACCTCGACCTCCTGGTGGCCAACTACGTCGACTTCTCCGTGGAGCACCCCAAGCCGTGCGGCGATCCGGCCCGCCACCTGCTCTCCTACTGCGCGCCGGACAACTTCAACGGCGAGCCCGTCCGCTTCTTCCGCAACCGGGGGGACGGCATCTTCGAGGACGCCACCCAGGCCGCCGGCTTCGGCGGCGCCGTGGCCCCCGGGCTGGGCGCGGTGTTCGGGGACATCGACAACGACGGCTGGCAGGACGTCTACATCGCCAACGACACCAAGCCCAATTTCCTTTTCCGCAACAAGGGGAACGGCACCTTCGAGGACATCTCGCTGCTCTCCGGCACCCAGCTCAGCGAGAAGGGGCTGCCCGAGGCCGGCATGGGGGTGGACTTGGGGGACTACGACAACGACGGCCTGCTCGACATCGTGGTCACCAATTTCGAGAACGAGACCAATTCCCTCTATCGGAACCTGGGGAGCGGCGCCTTCGTGGACAGCCGCTGGCCGGCCGGCATCGCCGAGCCGTCGCTGCCGTTCCTCAAGTTCGGCATCGCCTTCGCCGACCTCGATCAGGACGGCGACCTCGACCTGGTGGTCGCCAACGGGCACATCCGCGACAACGCGGAGGAATTCAATCCGGACAGCCACTTCCGCCAGCGCAACCAGGTGTTCGAGAACCTGGGGACGGGTAAGTTCCGCGAGGACAAGGGAACGGGGATGGACGCCGTCCGCGCCAGCCGCGGGCTGGCGGTGGGGGACCTCGACGGCGACGGCGACCTCGACGTGGCGATCGTCGATTCCAACGAGCCCTGCGAGGTCTACGAGAACGCCAGTACCGAGGGCGCCGGAGGGCACTGGCTGCAGGTGGATTTCGCCGCGCCCTCCGGCAACCGCTTCGCCATCGGCGCCCGGGTGGAGCTGGAGGCGGCGGGCCTCAAGAGGCAGATCCGCGACGTGAAGACCGCCTCCTCCTATCTCTCCCAGAACGCCCTCGCCGTCCACTTCGGGCTGGGGAAGGCCGAGAAGGCCGACCGCCTCACGGTGCGGCGGCCTGGGAGGGTGCAGGTGTTCGAGGGTGTGGTGGGGGACCGGCGGGTGGTGGTGGAGTAGGCGGGCCCCCCGCCCGGAAACCTCACCCCTGTCCCCTCTCCCATCGCCCTCCCGCCAGCCGGGAGAGGGGGACTCGGCTGATGCGTTGGTGCTTGTAGGGTGCGCTGTGCGCCCCAGAAACGGCGAAGGCGCGCACAGCGCGCCCTACGAGCACAAAGAGTTGTGTTGCGTTCCCCTCTCCCGGACGGCGGGAGGGCGATGGGAGAGGGGACAGGGGTGAGGTTCAGGGCTTCTTCTCCCCCAGCTCCTTCACCTTCGCCATCGATTTCGCGGCTGCGTCGCGCTGGCCGGCGGCGAGTTGGGCGCGGCCGAGGAGCTGCCAGGCCTGGAGGACGTTGGGGTTGAGCTTCGTCGAGCGGTCGAGCGCCTGGATCGCCTCGGGCCACTTCGAGGTGGCGACGAGCGCCTGGCCGTACTCCAACTCCAACTCGGCCACCGTGCCGCGGTCGCCCGGTGTGGTGGGGTCTCCGGCCGCCAGAGCGGCTTTGGCGAACGGCTCCAGCACCTTGACCGCCTCTTCCAGGTTGCCCGTCTGATACTGGGCGCGGCCGAGGAGGACCGCCAGCGCGACGTCGTCGCCGACGTTCCCCTGCAGGAGGCCGACCGCCCGTTTCGAGTCGCCGGTCCCGAGATAGAGCCTGGCGAGGTTGCGCCGGACCTCGGGGAGCAGCGCGGGCGGCCCCCCCTTGGCGAGCGGCTCCAGGATGACGATGGCGGCCTTGGGGGCGTTCTGAAGGGTCAGCGTCCGCGCGCGCAGCAGTTGGACGCGCGGGTTGTCCTGCGGCAGGGTCTTGAGGATCTCCGCGGCGTCGGCGGCGCGCCCGAGCTCGACCGCGCCGAAGGCGGCGGCGAGGGCCGCGTCGGCGTCGTCCGGATGGGCGGCCGCCCAGGGGCGCAGCAGGGCATAGCTCTCGGAGACCCGGCCGTCGCTCCCCAGCAGCAGCCCGAGATCGCGGGCGGCGGGGGAGTCCGGGACCTTTTGCACGGCGCGCTGGAGATACCTCTCGGCCCTCTCGGTCTGCCCCTGCGCGAGCGCCGCCCGGGCGGCGTTGTGAAGGATCAGGGGGCCCGCCGCATCGGTCTCGGCGATCGGTCCGAGGAGGGCCAGGGCCTCTTTCGGGCGTTCGGTCTCCAGGTAGAGCGAGCCGAGGAGAGACAGGGCGGCGGGATGGGCGCCGGGCTTGTTGAGCGGCTCCAGCAGCGCGACCGCCGCCTGGAGATCCCCCGCCTGGGCCTTCTGGAGAGCGCTCTGGATCGTCTGCTGCACGGCCTGGGACGGCGGCGCGATCTTCGACTGGGCGGCCAGTGGAGAGGTGGCGAGAGTCAGGAGGAGAAGCAGGATGGGGATCTTCATCGTTATTTCGCCATCGTCAGAGAGACGTTCTTGCTGGCGGGGAGGCCTTCCACCTGCCCCGCGGGGGTCCACACCTCGGCGCCGTCGCGGGCTCCCTTCCGCACCCAGGAGGCGCGGGCGAGCGTGACCTCGACGTTGAGCTTGCCGTTGGCGGGCGCTGGGCGTCCGGCCTCGGTGCTCCAGAAGTTGAACAGGCGGATCTCCCGCGCGGCTCCGGGCTCGACGGGGATGAGGTAGAGCCGCTTCTTGTAGGCCGCGAGCTCCTGGCCGTTGACCTTCACCACGAATTCGAGGGAGGAGGCCGCTTGAGCACCGGCGTTCCTCACCGTCACGGCGAGGTGGCAGAGGGCGTCCGGGCGCGGCGAGGCGGGCTCGACCTTGACAGCTTCCAGGGTCAGCGTGGGCTTCGGCGCCGCGGCCCGGGCCGCGGCGCCGGTCCCCGCCAGCAGGCCCAGCAGGACGGCGAGAAGGAGGCAGGGGATACGCTTCGACGGCGGTCTCATGGGGACAGATGGTAGCCGATCGGGCGAGATGGTAGGCTCTTCCAGCCGTGAAGATCCGTCCGCTGCTGGCCGTCCTGCTGCTCCTCACCACCCCCGCGAGCGTCGAAGGGATCAAGCTCCGCGAGGTCTCCAAGGCCTGGGGGATCGACTTCCGCCACCACAGCGCCGCCGCGGGCCAGTGGCTCCTGCCGGAGAGCGTGGTGGGCGGGGTGGTGATGCTCGACTTCGATGGCGACGGCGACGAGGACCTCTTCTTCGTCGACGCCGGCCCCCTCCCGGGCTACACCGGCGAGGCCCCGCGCTCGCGCCTCTTCCGCAACGACGGCAACGGCCACTTCACCGACTGGACGGAGAAATCGGGGATCAAGCTGGCCTGGTACGGCGGCGGGGGAGCGGCGGCGGACGTCGACGGCGACGGCGACCTCGACCTCTTCGTGACCGGCTACGGCGGGGTCCAGCTCTTCCGCAACAACGGCGACGGCACCTTCACGGACATCACGAAGCAGTCCGGGATCGTCGATCCCTACTGGAGCGCCGCGGCCGCCTTCGCGGACGTGGACAACGACGGCGACGCCGATCTGGTGGTGGTCAACTACGTCGACTTCTCGCCGTCGAACAATCCGCTCTGCGGCGATCCCAAGCGCAAGCTGCGGGGGTACTGCCATCCCGACATCTACCACGGCCAGCCGGTGCAGCTCTTCCGCAACAAGGGCAACGGCACTTTCGAGGACGCCAGCCAGGCGGCGGGGCTCGCCGGCATCGCGGGCCCGGGGCTCGCCATCTGCTTCGGCGACATCGACAACGACGGCTGGCAGGACTTCTACGTCGCCAACGACAACAAGCCGAATTTCCTCCTCCACAACAAGGGGAACGGCACCTTCGAGGACATCTCGGTCCTCTCCGGCACGGCGATCGGCGAGCCGGGGCACCCCGAGGCGGGGATGGGGATCGACATGGGGGATTACGACGGCGACGGCCTGCTCGACATCGTGGTCACCAATTACGAGCTGGAGACGAACGGCCTCTACCGCAACCTCGGCGGCGGGACCTTCGTCGACAGCCGCTCGCCGGCCGGCATCGCCGAGCCCTCGCTCCTCTTCCTGGCCTTCGGCGTCGCCTTCGCCGACTTCGATCAGGACGGCGACCTCGACCTGGTGATCGCCAACGGCAACATCAACCCCAACGCCCCCCAGTTCCTGGAGGGGAGCACCTACGCCCAGCGGAACCTGGTGTTCGAGAACCTCGGCACCGGCAAATTCCGCGAGGACAAGGCGACCGGCATGGACGCCGTGCGGGTGAGCCGCGGCTTGGCGGTGGGGGACCTCGACGGCGACGGCGACCTCGACGTGGCGGTCAACGACCTGAACGAGCCCTGCGAGGTCTACGAGAATATGAGCACGGGTGGGCACTGGCTGCAGGTGGACTTCGCCGCCCCCTCCGGCAACCGTTTCGGCCTCGGCGCCCGGCTGGAGCTGGAGGCGGCGGGGCTCAAGAAGCAGATCCGCGACGTGAAGGCCGGCTCCTCCTACGCCTCGCAGAACGACCTCGGTGTCCACTTCGGGCTGGGCAAGGCGGAGAAGGTGGACCGCCTCACGGTGAGGCGGCCGGGGAGGGTGCAGGTGTTTGAGGGGGTGGTGGTGGGGCGGAAGCTGGTGGTGGAGTAGAGCCGTCCGGAGCCAGATCCGCCCTGGAGGGGCGGGTATTGAGTAGCCTGGGGTTTCAACCCCAGGCGGGGGGGGCGGCGGGCCGGTATGTATCTCGCTTTTTTAGGGATCGGGGAGCGGATCTGGCGTCCACCTGGGGTTGAAACCCCAGGCTGGTGAATATCCGCCCTTCCAGGGCGGCCCCCACCCTCCCGACAAGGCGTGGTGTCGTTACGACGACCCCAGCTTCGCCAGATTCGCCTTCGCCACCGGATCGTCCGGCCGGATCTCCAGCACCTTCTTCAGGAGTTGCCGGGCCTCCTCCTTCTTGCCGTTGGAGCTGAGGAGCACCGCGAGGTCGCTCAGGGCGGCCACGTGGTCGGGCTTGGCCTGGAGGGTCTGGCGGAAGTCCTGCTCGGCGCCGGAGAGGTCGCGGAGGGCCATCCGCACGGCGCCGCGGAGATAGAGGAGGTCGGGATTGCCGGGCTCGCCGCTCAAGGCGCCGTCGACCGCCTTCAGGGCCTCCTGCGGGCGCTTGGCGTTGAGGAGGGTCATCACCTCCGCCGCGCGCGGCCGGGGATCGCCGGGCTGGAGCTTGATCTCCTGGCGGATCGCGGCGAGCGCCTCGTCCACCCGGCCCGAGGCGGCGAGAGCGAAGGCGGCCTGCAGGTTGCGCCCCGTGGGGTCGTCGGTGTTGCGCTGGTCCTCGTTGATCCGCGCCGTGTTCGACTTCTGGCTACTCTCGATCTGGCGGAACCTCTCCATCGACTTGTTGGCGTCGTCGCGCTGGCCGGCGGCGAGCTGGGCGCGGCCGAGGAGCTGCCACCCCTGGAGGCCATCCGGATTGAGCTGCGTGGCCCGATTGAGCGCCGAGATCGCCTCCGGCCACTTCGAGGAGGCCACCAGCGCCCGGCCGTATTCGAGCGCCAGGTCGGCCATCATGGAGCGCTCGGCGCCGGAGGAAGGCTCGCCGCCCAGCAGGTTGCGCGCGAACGGCTCCAGCACCGCGGCGGCGTTCGCCGGATCGCCGTCCTTGTAGAAGGCCTTGCTGAGCAGGATCGCCAGCGACGGATCGTCCCCGATCTTGCCGTTGAGGAGCTCGACGGCGGCCTTCGACTCGCCCACCGCGAGATGCCCCTCCGCGAGGTAGCGGCGGACGCTCAGGTTGAGCTCCGGCGGGCCGTTCTGGAGCAGCGGCTGGAGCAGGGCCATCCCCTCGCGCGGCTTCTGCTGCATGAGCTGGAGGCGTCCGCGCAGCAACCGGACGCGCGGATTGTCGTCCGGCAGCCCCGCGAGCAGCTCCGTGGCCTCGGGCACGCGGTCGAGCTCCACGGCGTCGTAGCCGGCGGCGAGGCGCGCCTCGGAATCGTCCGCGTGGGCGAGCGCCCAGGGGCGCAACTGGAGATAGCTCTCCTCCAGCCGCCCCTGGCCTCCGAGCAGGAGGCCCAGGTCGCGGGAGGCGGGGGAGCCCGGAGCCTTGGCCACGGCGGCCCTCAGGTACTTCTCGGCCCTCGCCGTCTGATTCAGGGCGAGCGCCGCGCGGGCGGCGTTGTGGAGGATCAGCGGCCCCGCCGCGTCGGTCTCGGCGATGGGGCCGAGGAGCGCCAGCGCGTCTTTCGGGCGTCCGGTCTCCAGGTAGAGCGAGCCGAGGAGAGACAGGGCGGCGGGATGGGCGCCGGGCTTATTGAGCGGCTCCAGCAACGCGATTGCCGCCTGGACATCTCCGTTCTGGGCCTTCTGGAGAGCGCTCTGGATCGTCTTCTCGACCTGGGGGGAGGGGGGAGCCGTCCTGGTCTGCGCCGCGAGCGGCAGCGCCACGAGGGCGAGGGCAAGGAACATCGGCGGGAGGTGCTTCTTCTTCATGGGTCCCTGTAGTGTACAGGTACAATGCGCGCCATGCTCCGCCGCGCCCTCCCACTCCTCCTGGCCCTCGCGGCGATCGCAGCGTTCGCCGCGGCTCCCGCGCCCCCGCCGGTCCCGTCGCCCGAGGCGGCGGCGCTGCGCGGCCTCGGGCTCGCCCAGCTCGAAAACGAACGCACGGGCGAGGCCGCGGAGACCTTCCGCAAGCTGGCGAAGCTGACGCCGGACGATCCGCTCCCCTACGCCGGCCTCGCCGTCGCCGCCCTGCGCCTCCAGAAGAGCGACGAGGCCGCGGCCGCCATCGCCCAGGCGCTCGCCAAGGCGCCGCCGGGCCGGGCCGACCTCCTTGCGGTTCTCCTGGCAATACGGGGGGACGTCCTGCAATGGAGCGGCAAGAGCGAGGAGGCGCTCGCCGCCTACCGCAAGGCCGCTATGGCGGCGCCGGACCAGGTGGCGATCCAGTACGGGCTCTACCGTCTGGCCGGCCAGGGCTCGGGGGAGGAGGCGGAGGCGGCGCTTAAAGGATCGCTCCAGGCGCTGGCCCGCCTGCGGCCGGAGAACCTGGTCGTCCTCCTCCAACAGGGGCAGCGGGCCATCGCGGCGGGGGACCGCGCCGGGGCCACGGCCGCGTTCCTCAGGGTGCGCGAGCTCCTCGGATCTTTTCCGCAAACGGCCGCCGCGGCCGCCGCCACGACCCTGCCGCCGGTGCTCACCGCGCTCGAATCGGGAGACGTGTCCACCGCCCGGGTACCGGCTATCCGGCTGGAGAACGTGCTCAAGCCCACCCCCGCCTATCAGCAGGGACTGCACGAGCTGACCACCGGCCTTCTCGGCAATCCGGTCGAGCGGTTCGTGAACGAGCCGCCCCCCTCGACCTTCGGCGATCCGGTGCCGGTGCGCTTCCGGGCGGCCCCGCTGGCGAAGGGTGCCGTGGCCGGACGGGCGCTCGCCACCGGCGACTTCGACGGCGACGGCAAGCCCGATCTCGCCTGGATCGAGGCGGGGGAGAAGCCCCGCCTCCTGCTCCTGAAGAGGGCCGGTGGCGATCCCCTGGTCGGACCGGAAGCGGCGGGGATCACGGGACTGATCGCCGCCGATCTCGACAACGACGGCAATCTCGACCTGATCGGCTTCGGACCCAAGCGGCTGGCCTTCTGGCGCGGCAAGGGGGACGGCGGCTTCGAGGACGCCACGGCGGGCGCCGGCTTCGGCACGGCCGGAGCCGAGGCGGCGGCTGTGCTCGACTACGACATCGAGGGGGATCTCGACCTCGCGATCGGAGATTCGGGGATCGACCTCTTCCGCAACGCCCTCCAGGGGCCGCTAGAGGCGGTGGGGAAGCAGACCTTCCCGCCGCTGGCGCTCTCCGGCATCCGGGCCCTCGTGGCGAGCGACCTCGACCGCGACGGCGATCTCGACCTCGTGGTGGCCCACGCCAAGGGGATCGTCTGGCTCGACAACCTCCGCCAGAGCCACTTCGCGGACCGCACCGCCGCCTCCGGGCTCGCCGCGACGGGACCGATCGAAGCCCTCGTCAGCGCCGACCTGGATAACGACGGCCTGCCGGATCTCATCGCGGCCGGAGATGGGCTCACTCTCTGGCACAACCTGGGAGGCCGCTTCACCGCCTGGAACCTCCCCGATTTTCCGAAGGGGAAGCGCTTCACGTCCCGCTTTACCTCAATAATCGCCTTCGACGCCGACAACGACGGCCGCCTCGACCTCGCCGCCGCCGGTCCGGACGGGGTGGTGGTCCTGGGCCAGCGCGGGACGCTCGCCCAGCCCACCTTCGAGCCGCTGCCGGTCGAGGGAGCGCCGGGGACCGTGGCCGCGCTGGTGGCCGCCGATCTCGACGGCGACGGCGATCTCGATCTGGCGGCGGCCGGTCCGTCCGGCCTGATCCGTCTGGAGAACGCGGGGGGGAATCAGAACCACTGGCTGGACGTGCGTCTGCGCGCCCTCGCCACCGGCAACGGCAAGAACAACCTTCAGGGGATCGGCTCCACCCTGGAGGTGCGCGCCGGCACCGCCTACCAGTTCCGCGAGGCCTCGGTAACGCCCGCCCACTTCGGACTCGGCCGCCTGCGCCAGGCCGATCTGCTGAGGGTGGTGTGGACCAACGGCGTGCCACAGAACCGGCTCCAGCCGCAGATCGATCAGCGGATCGTGGAGGAGCAGGTGCTCAAGGGGAGCTGCCCGTTCCTCTACGCCTGGAACGGCGAGCGCTACGCCTTCGTCACCGACCTCCTATGGAATTCGCCCGTCGGCCTGCCGGTGGCGCCCGGCGTCTGGGCCGGCGCCGATCCCCACGAGCTGGTGCGCGTGGACGGCGCCCGTGCCGTGGACGGCGTCTACCGCCTGCGCGTCACCGAGGAGCTCTGGGAGGCCGCCTGGTTCGACGCCGTCCGCCTCTGGGTGGTGGACCATCCGGCGGGAGTCGAGGTGGCGAGCAGCCTGAAGGTGATACCCGGAGAGCGCCAGCCGGTGAAGGTGCTCGCCGCGCGCGACGTCCGCCCCGTGGCCGCCGCCTGGGACGGCCGGGGGGAAGAGGTCACCTCGCGAGTCCGCGCCCGCGACGAGGTCTACGCCTCCGGCTTTGAGCCCGGCCCCTACCAGGGAGTCGCCAAGCCGTGGACCTTCACCTTCGACCTCGGAGAATCGCCGCGTGCCCCGGTGCGGCTGCTGCTCGACGGCTGGATCTTCCCGGCCGACGCCAGCCTCAACCTTGCCGCCGCCCAGCGTCCGGACTACCCCTATCTCCCGCCGCGTCTGGAGGTGGAGACCGCGCAAGGCTGGGAGACGCTGATCCCCTCCATGGGCTTCCCGGCCGGCAAGACCAAGACGATGGTGATCGACACCCCAGCGCTGCCATCCGGAGCCCGCCGCCTGCGGATCGTCACCTCTCTCTGGCTCGGCTGGGACCGCATCGCCTGGACCCGCGCCAGGGCGGATGAGGTCCCGGTCGTCCAGGCCCGTCTGGACCCCCGGCAGGCCAATCTCCATTTCCGGGGCTTCTCCCGTCTGATCCGCCGCTCGCCCAACGGCCCGCACGGCTACGTCTACGAGGAGAGCACGAAGGACTCCCCCTGGCTGCCCTTCCCCGGCCGCTACACCCGCTACGGCGACGTGGGAGAGCTCCTCCAGACGCCGGACGACCGCTCCGTCATCCTGGCCCCGGGAGACGAGATCGCCCTGGAGTTCGACGCCACCGCCCTGCCCCCGGTGGCGCCCGGCTGGGAGCGCACCCTCTTCTTCGAGAGCAACGGCTGGGACAAGGACGCCGACCGCAACACCTTCGAGGCCCAGCAGATGGAGCCACTGCCATTCCGGGCTATGAAGAAGTACGGCGAGCCGTTCCCGGATACGCCGGAGATGCGGGAGTACCGGGAGAGGTGGCTGACGCGGGTCGTCTCAAGCCCATCTCCTCCTCGGAGCCGTGAACCGTAGAGACGTTCCCTCGCGCCAGGCGAAGCCTGGGAAGGGGGGAAGGGGCATGCAATAGACAGAGCCTGAAACCCTTCGTAGTGGACCCAGTAGGTCCGAATCCTACCCGGCAAGGGCTAGCCACCCACCGGAAGCGAGTCTTGCGTGGCCCTAGTGAGTCTTCCAGCCACGAAGCGTAGACAGCGAGTGTGCAGGCCGTGGTTACCAGCCTCGAGAGACTGTAACGGGGAGCCGACGTAGTGGGATAAGCGG
>JBJMHA010000056.1:0-89713 GCA_045807625.1 Thermoanaerobaculia bacterium
GGCCACTGGCACACCCGTTCCACCAGATTCTCCTTGACCCCGTTGGCCAGGACGTACTTCAGACGCTCGACCTGGGCGGGCTCTTCGCCAGTGACGACGGTCATTTCGTAGCGACGCTCGAAGACCGGTCCTTTCCAGCCGGTCAGCCGGTTGACCTCGCGGGCCAGCTTGGACTGGAGGTCTCGCATAAAGCCGGAGACCTCTTGAGCGTCGTCCACGATCAGGAGGAGGTGGAAGTGGTTCGACAGCCCCGAGACGGCCGCGATGGCCATCTCGTGATGCCGTTGGGCCCTTCCCAGGATGCCCAGGAAGAGGTCGTTGAACGAGGGTCCGGGACGCAGGAGGTAGCGCCCCTGGATGGTGCGGTTGGTGATGGAGACGAGGGTGCGGGGCTGGGGGACGTAGCGTAGTTTTCTAGCCATATACCCTAAGAAGACGTAAAAACGCCCCCAAAACTGATTCGTCCTAGAACCGCTTGGGTTTGCGAGGGGGGGACGCAGCGGCCACAGGGGGCAAGAGGGTGCGGCGTTCCTCGACCGGAATAGCCGCGGCGACCCAGAGGGGGTGCTTCTCACCAGCATGGTAGGCTCAGCCGCATGGCCGTACTGGACTGGCTGCTCGATGCGGACCCCGCCATCCGCTGGCAGGTGTTGCGCGATCTTGTCCATGCGCCGGCTGAGGCCGTCGCGGCGGAGCGCGCGCGGGTGGCCACCGAGGGCTGGGGGGCCAGACTGCTGGCGTTGCAGGGGGAAGACGGCCAGTGGGCGGGAGGCGCGTGCTTCCCGGCGCGGAGCTTCAACTGGCGCGCGGAGAACCAGGGCCAGCCCTGGACCTCCACCCTGCCGACACTCCAACTACTGCATGATTTCGGGGTCGCCCCGCGCTCTGACCGGGTGCGCCGGGCGGTGGCGCTGGTACGAGACCACTGCCGTTGGGAACACGCCGGACAGCCGTTCTTCAGCGGCGAGGTCGAGCCGTGCATCAATGGCAGGACCGTCACCTTGGGCACCTATTTTGATCAGGATGTGAATGGCGTGGCCGCCCGCCTGCTCGGCGAGCAGCTTGCGGACGGCGGGTGGAACTGCGAGGCGGAGAACGGTTCCGTCCGCTCGTCGTTCGCGACCACGATCAACGTCCTGGAGGGACTGTTGGCGCACGAGCGCGCGACCGGTGGCTCCGCGGAATCCATCGCGGTCCGGCGCCGGGGTGAGGAGTACCTCCTCGAACGCAAGCTGGCCCGGCGGAAGAGCACCGGCGAAGTCGTCAACCCCGCTTGGCTGCGATTCTCGTTTCCGGTTCGCTGGCACTACGACGTGCTGCGCGCCCTCGAATACTTCCGCGCGGCCGGGGAGGTGCCGGACCCGCGGCTGGACGAAGCGATCGGTTGGCTCCGGTCCAAGCGGCAACCCGACGGCACCTGGCTGCTGGAGAACACGCATCCCGGCAAGGTCCACTTCGCGCTGGAGGACGGCGACGGCCGGCCCAGCCGGTGGAACACGCTGCGGGCGCTGCGTGTCCTCAACTGGTACGAGCAGTCCGCTCCCTGAGCCGCGGCCCCTACTGCGCCTTCACCTCCGTCCACAGCTCGTCGATGAGCTGCGTCGTCTTCCCCAGGTCTTCGATCAGCTCGCAGCGGTCGAGGACCTCTTTCGGAGCGTAGATCGCCGGGTCCTGGCGGATTTTCTGATCGATCCGGGGGAGCGCGGCCTGGTTGGCGCCGGCGTAGTGGATGCCGTTGACGATCTTCGCGGCGGCCTCGGGCTCCATCACGTAGTCGAGGAAGGCGTAGGCGGCGTCGAGGTTGCGGGCCGCCTTGGGGATGGCGAGGTTGTCGATCCAGAGGGTGCCCCCCTCCTTGGGCACCACGTAGGCCAGGCGGTCCGGCGCGTTGGCGACCACCTCGGCGAGCTCGCCGTTCCACCCCTGGGATAGATCGACGTCCCCGGCCGCCAGGAGGTTGGCGAAATCCGAGCTGTTGTAGGTACGCACCAGCTTCTTCTGCGCCTTCATCATCTCCGCCGCCCGCCGCAGCACCGCCGGGTCGGTTTCGTTGATCGATTTTCCCATCATCCTCAGGGCCACGCCGAAGGCCTCGCGCGAATCGTCGAGCATCAGGATGCGCCCGGCGTTCTTGGGATCGAAGAGCACCCGCCAGCTATCGACCGCTCCCAGCTTCTTCTTGTCGTAGCCGATGCCCGTGGTCCCCCAGACGTAGGGGACCGAGTGGGCGTTGCCGGGATCGTATTTCTGGTCGAGCAGGCGCGGATCGAGGTTCTTGAAATGGGGGAGCCGGGCGTGGTCGAGCGGGCGGACCAGCCCCTGCGAGGCCAGCGTCTTCAGCATGAAGTCCGACGGCACCACGACGTCGTAGTCGGCCACGCCGGACTGCAGCTTGGCGAGCACCGCCTCGTTGGAATCGTAGGTGTCGACGTTGACCGTGATCCCAGTGCGCCGCTGGAAATCCTCGACCACCTCTTTCGGCAGGTAATTCGTCCAGATGTAGACGTTGACTTGGCGTCCGGAGGGCTTCCCGCAGGAGGCCAGGAGGAGGGCGGCGAGCAGGATCCAACACTTTTTCATGGCTGTCCTTTTCCGAGCAGGCGGTGGGCGAGCACGATGAGCACCACCGTCCCCGCGAGCAGCAGGGTGGAGACGGCGTTGACCTCCGGGGTGACGCCGACCTTGAGCATCGAGTAGATGTGGAGCGGCAGCGTCGTGGCGCCGACCCCGGCCACGAACGAGGTGATCACGTAGTCGTCGATCGACAGGGTGAAGACCAGCAGGGCGCTGGCCAGGATGCCGGGCGCGGCGAGCGGCAGGGTCACCCGCCGGAAGGTCTCGAAGGGGCCGGCGCCGAGGTCCCGCGCCGCCTCCTCCAGGGCCGGATCGAGCCCGGCGAGCCGCGCGCGCACCACGATCGCCACGTAGGAGACGCTGAACACGACGTGGGCGATCACCACCGTCCAGAGCGAGAGGCGGAGCTCGACGGCGCCGAAAAAGGTTACCAAGGCCGCCCCGAGCACCACCTCCGGGATGATCACCGGCAGGTAGAGCAGCGCCTGGGTGGCCCGCCGGCCGCGGAAGGAGTGGCGGGCGAGCGCCAGGGCCGCCGGGGTGCCGAGGAGGACGGCCAGCGCGGTCGCCGCCCCGGCCACCACCAGGCTGTTGCGCACGGCGTGGAAGAGGCTCTCGTTGCCGAGGAGCCGGCGGTACCAGTCGAGCGTGAAGCCCGTCCAGAATGCCGTCTGCCGCGAGGCGTTGAACGAGAAGACCACCAGGATGGCGACCGGCGCGTAGAGGAAAAGGTAGACGAGCCCGGTATGGGCCGCCAGCAGCCGGCGAGGCCCCCCTATCACAGCAGCTCCTCGCCGCCCCGGCGCCGGGCGTAGACCGCGTAGGCGAGCAGCAGGGCGAGCACGGCGGCCATCAGCTCGAAGGCGAGCGCCGAGCCGAACGGCTGGTTGCGGGCCACGGCGAATTGGTTCTGGATCAGGTTGCCCAGCAGCATGCTGCGCGCGCCGCCGAGGAGGTCGGAGACCACGAACTGGCCGAGGCTGGGCACGAACACCAGCACCACCCCGGCGGCGAGCCCCGGCAGGGTCAGGGGGAGCGTCACCCTGCGGAAGCCTTCAGCGCCCCCCGCGCCGAGGTCCGCCGCGGCTTCGAGCAGCGAGCGGTCGAGCTTCTCCAGGGAGGCGTAGAGGGGCAGGATCATGAACGGAAGCTCGCCATAGACGAGGCCGATCAGCACCGCCGTCTGGGTGTAGAGCAGCTCGACCGGATGCCTGAGGAGGCCGCTCCCCGTCAGCACGAGGTTGAGCAGCCCCTCGGTGCGCAGGATGAACATCCAGGCGTAGGTGCGGATCAGGAAGCTGGTCCAGAACGGCACCACGACCAGTCCCAGGAGCAGCCCCTTCCAGCGCCGCGGCGCCAGGAGGGCGAGGTAGTAGGCGATGGGGAAGCCGAGCAGGATGGCGAGGCCGGTGGTGACCGCCGCCATCCAGAGCGAGCGCCAGCCGATCCAGAGGTAGATTTCGCCGAGCGATCGGGCATAATTGGCGGCGAAGGCTCCCGAACGAAGATAGGCCCCGAGGTCCCGGACCGGCTCGATGCCGCCGTACGTTCCGCGCTCGGCGAAGCTCACGAAGAGCATGAGGACGAGCGGCGCCAGGAAGAAGATCCCCAGCGCCAGCCAGACCGGCAGCAGGAGGCGCCAGGCGGTTCGGTTTGGGCGATCCACAAGGGCGGATGATGACCGGACGCTCGGAACGGATCAAGAGGCGCGATAGACTGGAAACATGACGGAGGAGAGGCTCGCCGCCCTGAAGAGGTATTTCGAGGACCATCCGGACCTCGGCGTCGCCTCGGCCTATCTCTTCGGCAGCCACGCCGAGGGACGGGCGCACCGGGAGAGCGATGTGGACGTGGGGGTTCTCCTGCTCTGGAATCGCCACCCCACGCGCGGTGACCGCTTCGACGCGCAGATTCGGCTGGGGTCCGATCTGATCTCCGTCGTGGGCTGCAACGAGGTGGACGTCGTCATCCTCAATGACGCTCCGCCGCTCCTGGGCAGGAAGGTCATCCAGGATGGCATCCGGGTCTTCCTGGGCGATCCCGAGGTGGACCATGCCTACGTGCGGGACGTCCAGATCCTGGCCGCCGATCTCGAGCCGTGGCTGAAGAAGTGGCGCCAGCTCCGGCTGGAGGCGCTGGCGCGGTGAGCCCCGTCATCGACCGGCTGGCTGAGCTCCGCCGGCATCTCGATCACCTGCATGAGCTTCGCCCCCGGATCGCGGGTCCCGAGGCCCTGCGTCAGAGCATTTCTCTGAGCAACGACGTCCTCCATTCGTTGCAGATCGTCTGTCAGGTGGTGATCGACATCGCCAGCGAGCTCTCCGCCCGCCGCGGGCTCCGCTTCCAGGACTACACGGAAGCCGTCCGGAATCTGAACGCCATGCCCGGCTTCTCGCCCTCCATGGTCCGAGATCTGGAGAAGCTGCCGGGATTCCGCAACGTGCTGATCCATGAGTACGTGGCGTTGGACTATGGGCGGGTCATCGAGGCTCTGGATCGCCTCGGTGCCGTCGAGGAGCTCGCCGAGGCCGTGCGCCGGATCGAAGCCACCTCATAGCGGCCGTTCACCCGCGCAGCACCACGCAGCTCCGCGGCTCCCACCCCAGGAACGCCGGGCTTCCGACCGCGAAGGGGAGCGCCTCACCGGCGTTCTGGGAGAGCACGGTGAAACGCCCGCCGTCGCGGTCGCGCACGATCCACTCGGTGCTGGCGCCGTGGTAGACGCGGTCCTCGACGGTCACCGGCAGGGAGACCTCGCCGGGGGCGGGGACGGCGCGCAGGGCGAGCTTCTCCGGCCGCACCACGAAGCGCACCGGCTCGCGGCGCAGGCGCGGCGGGCCGGGGGCGGCGACGGCGATCTCGGTGCCGTCCGGGAGCTGGAGGACGAGGCGGCCGTCCTCCTGGTGCCGCGCCTCGGCGGTGAAGACGTTCGTGGCGCCCAGGAAGCGGGCCACGAATTCGGTCTCCGGCGCCTCGAAGACCCCGGCGGGGCTCCCCACCTGCTCGACCCGGCCCTGGCTCATCACCGCGATGCGGTCGCTCATCGCCAGCGCCTCCTCGCGGTCGTGGGTGACGAAGACGAAGCTGATGCCGAGCTCGCGCTGGAGGCTCTTGAGCTCCACCTGCACCTCGCGGCGGAGGTTGGGGTCGAGCGCCGCCAGCGGCTCGTCGAGCAGCAGCACCTGGGGCTCCAGCACCAGGGCGCGGGCGAGGGCCACCCGCTGCCGCTGGCCGCCGCTGAGCTGGTCCGGCCGGCGCCTCCCGAGGCCTTCCAGCCGCACCAGCGCCAGCGCCTCGCCGGTCTTGCGCGCCTGCTCGCGCCCCGCCAATCCCTGGTAGCGCAGGCCGAAGCCGACGTTCTCCTCGACGGTCAGGTGGGGGAAGAGGGCGTATTGCTGGAAGACCATGTTGACCGGCCGCCGATGGGGCGGCACCCGGGTCACGTCCTGGCCCTGGATGCGGATCGTCCCGGCGTCCGGCGCCTCGAAGCCGGCGATCATGCGCAGCAGGGTCGTCTTGCCGCAGCCGCTGGGGCCCAGCAAGGCAAACAGCTCGCCGCGGCCGATCGCCAGGGAGACGCCGTCCACCGCCGCCACCTCGCCGAAGCGCTTGGTGACGTCCTGGATCTCGACGCTGGATGGGGGAGTGGAGCTCATGGGACGGCGGCCGGATGATACTCCAGGCCGCCGCCGTTGGAGGAGGGTCAGTCGGCGCCGGTGACGGCGATACCGCCGGCCTTGACCTTGGTCTGCACTTTCATGGGCTCACTTCCTTTCCACCTATCGGTGTACGAGGCGGCAATCCACTTCGCCGCCAGACCCTGGACATAGGGAGCAGTGCTCCTGGGACGGCGGCCTGGAGAAGGCTCCAGACCGCCGTCCGGCTGCGGCATGAGCCCTCAGTCGCCGATCAGCACGCCGCCCGCCTTGACGCTGGCTTTGACCTTCATTGGATATCACCTCCTTCCGTTTCAACCCTACAGGAGTCTGCGCGGCTCCGCGAGGAAGGAGGGGCTGCCGGCTAGTCGGCGCCCGTCAGCACGACGCCGCCCGCCTTCACCTTGGTCTTGACCTTCATGGGATCACCTCCTTTCGCGGTTCTGTTTCCAGGAGCAAGGAGGCGAGATCTGCGGGCTTATTACCATGCCGAAAACAAGGGGATGGCCGGTCCCGATGCCGGCCATCCCCGCATGCCCGCGCGCCTGCGGATACTGAGTCTTCTACGACCGAGCCGGGGAGAAGTTTTCTCTTTTGACGGCTCTCGCGCACGATCGGCGCATCTTCATCCAGGAGGAGGTTGTATGACTCGCGCGCAGTGCCACCTACATCTCAGGACCTTTCTCGTGGGGATCGCCCTCCTCGCCCTCGCCCCGGCGGCCCTCGCGCAGCCGCGGAGCCGCTGGGCGCCGTTCGGCCCGGGAGGCGGCACCCCGACAGGGCTGGCGGTCGACCCCCGCGGCTCCGTGGTCTACGCGGCCGCGGGAGCCCTCTACCGCAGCGCCGACCGCGGCGAGACCTGGACGGCCCTCTTCGGCCCCGATCTCACGGTGGTGGCCGTCGATCCCGCCAATCCCTCGGCCGTCTATGCGGGCGGCCGGCAGCTCGCGCGCAGCACGAACGGCGGCCGGAGCTGGCAGACCACCCTCGCCTCAGGGGTGGACGTCTCGAGCCTGGCCGTGGTGCCGGGCAAACCGTCCACTGTCCTCGCTACCTCGGGCTTCCAACTGTTCCGCAGCGCCGACGGCGGCCGCACCTGGTCGTCGCGGTTCGTCGACGGCGCTGCCACCTCGGTGGTGGCCGACCCCGCCTCTCCGGGCACGGCCTACTACACGGACGCGTCAGGGGTCCACAAGAGCACGGACGCGGGGAGGATCTGGTCCTTCAGCGGTCCCTCGGCCGGCGGCCGGCCCGTGCCCTACGGTCTCCTCGCCCTGGCCCGCGGGACGCTCTACCTGCGGGCGGCCACCGGCGAGATCTACCGCAGCGACGACGGCGCCCGGAGCTGGCGGCGGACCGGCGCCGTTCCCGTGGAGGTCTCGCTCGACAAGGCTTTGCTTGTGGATCCGGCCTCGCCGTCGCGGCTCTACCTGGCCGGCTACGGCGGGATCTTCCGGAGCCCGGACAGCGGCGCCACCTGGGAGAGGCTCGACGGCGGCCTGCCCCAGCTCCCGTTCGACGAGACCCTGGCCGTCTTCGCGCTCGCCGCGGATCCCTCCCGGCCGGGCTCCCTCTACGCCGGCACCTACCAGCACGGGGTCGCCAAGAGCGCCGACGGCGGGCAGAGCTGGGATATCGGCGTCGAGCCGGGCTTGAGCGGCGGTCCGCTCGCCCTGCTCGAGATCGATCCGCGCCGGCCGGACACGGCGTACGTGGGGCTTGCCAATGTCGGCGACCGGGCGTTCCGCAGCACCGACGGCGGCCGGACCTGGGAAGCGTTCAACCGCCGGATCGCCCGCGACGGCCTGCTCGACCTGGCGTTCGACCCCGCCGATCCGGACACGCTCTACGCGGCGAACGGGAAGGGCCTGTGGAAGAGCCGCGACGATGGCGAGACCTGGGAGCGGCTCGACGGCTCCACCTTCTACCGGATCGCCGTCTCCACCCCCGGCACCCTGCTCGCCGGCCGGGATTGCGGCCTGAGCCGCAGCACGGACGATGGCCGGACCTGGAAGACCGTCATCCCCTGCTTCCTCGGCGACGAGCTCACCGTCTTCACAGTCGATCTGCGGGTCGATCCCGAGAATCCGCGCGCCCTCTACGCGCTGATGGTGGCGACCAACGGGGCGAGCGGCTACGACCGCCTCCTCGCCAGAAGCGCCGACGGGGGAGCCACCTGGAAGACCCTGGAGGTGTCCCCCTCCAGCTTCGCCGTGGCGCCGGGCGATTTCCAGACCCTCTACGCGGTCGACCTGCGCGGCGGCAACCTCCTGCGCAGCGGCGACGGCGGGGAGAGCTGGCGGACCGTCCACTCGCGGCTCCTCTATCCCGACGCGTATGGAGCGCTCGCGGTGGACGCCGCCGACCCGGACACGCTCTACGTCGGCACCGTCCAGAAGGGGGTGCTGCGCAGCCGGAACGGCGGCGTGACCCTGAGGCCTCTGGGCGCCCCCTTCGACGCTTCCAAGAGGGCAGCGGTCGCATCCCTGTTCACCGACCGCGATCATCCCGGGGTGGTCTGGGCCGCCCCCTTCAACGGCGGCCTGTTCTGGGGGCGCTTCGAGTAGGCCGGCGGCGCGTTTCCGGGCCGCCCGCGCACCTCCTCTTGTGAAGCCCTGTCTGAACCCAGACTTTCACCGGAGGAGGATGCTCGATGAGGCTCTGCCGTCTGACCGTCCCGCTCGTCGCCGCCATGGCGTTCGCCGCCTTCGCGGCCGAGGCGGGAGCCCAACCCTGCCTGATCTTCGTTCACGGCAAACAGACCAACACCAACACCTACACCAGCTACAGCGCGGCCCGCAACTACTGGGTCAACGGCACCAACGACTTCATCCGCACGGCGACCAAGAATTTCGCCACCTCCTACTACGTGGTGGGATACAACGGCACCCGCCCCTACTGGGAGCCCCAGTCGGCCGGCGAGGTGGCCAACGAGATCGTCAACGCCACCAACGGCGGCGCCGACGCCGGGGGCAACCGCTGCCGCCTCACCTACGCGCAGGGGGGGACCTTCTGGGTGATCGCCCACAGCATGGGCGGCCCGGTGATGGACTACATCCTCGGCAACAACGACGCCTCCGACCCCAACTTCAACGCCAACGGTCCCTACGACCAGGTGGCGCAGCGGGTCGGCCTGGTGGTCACCGTCGGCGGCGCCCACCGCGGCTCGCAGGGAGCCGACGCCGTCTGCCTGCAATCGAATGTCCTGTGCAGCTTCATCGCCATCTTCATCCAGAGCTGCGACGACGCCACCTACTGGCTGCGCAGCTCGGACGACGTCCAGGTGCGGACCTACGCCAACGCCCCGGCGAAAAATATTTATTTGACCGGTGGATATAAAGCGATCTTCGGCTCCAGCGCCTGCCTCAACGGCGAGGACGACGGGGTGGTGCAGTACGCCTCGATCTACGCCTGCAACGGTAGCGCCACGGCGAGCTACGACAACACCAACGTCTGCGGCAACGCGAGCAAGCAGGAGGCGAGCGGCTTCCGCAACCTCGACGCCGCGCACGAGAACCACGACGAGGAGCGCAACGCCAGCAACGCCGACACCCGCAAGGCCATCCCGGGCGGCAACTGGACCTGCGGCGGCTCCCCCTGCGCTCCCAACACCACCGTCGCCAGCGCCATGACCACGGCCCAGTACATCACCCTTCTTTATTGAGGAGACCGCACATGATCGACGCGAAGAAAAAGATTGCCATCGCGATGATGATGCTCGCGGCTCCGGGGCTCGGAATCCGCCCCGCCGCGGCGCAGGTGGAGCCGGGCAAGCTGGCCCGCGACACCGCCAAGGACTACCGGGAGGCCGCGCGCTACCCGGCGAGCTCGCACGTGATCAAGAAGGGGGAGGCCGACCCGATCCAGGAGAAGCGGATCCCCACCCGCCAGACGCGGCGCGGGCCGGACGACGCCGAGCCGGCGATCTCCGTCTGGGCCGCCAAGGTGAGCTTCGAGAAGGGGCAGCCGGTCGACCTCTACGCCACCCTGGAGGCCAAGGGCAAGGCGGTGAAGGCCCCCGCCGAGGTCACCGGCGAGATCGTGGACGCCGCCGGCGGCATGAACGCCCTGGTGGCCTACCGCGACGACGGCAAGGGCCCCGACCGCAAGGCGGGGGACGGCGTCTACTCGGCCCGCTGGACCCCCACCGGGATCGAGAGCGCGCCGGCCGCGAGCTACATGGTGCGCGTGCGGGCGCGGCTCGCCAACGGCGACCTCCGCGAGGCCGCGGGCGGCTTCCTCTACAGCGATCCGGCCGCGCACCTCACCGGCCACTATCAGGATTCCCTGCGCGACGGCAACCTGGTGATCGCCGCCGAGGTCGAGGTCGCCGAGACCGGCCGCTTCCACCTCGCCGGCACGCTCTACACGATGGCGGGAGAGCCGATCGGCTTCGCCCAGACCGCCGCCAACCTGGAGCCGGGCAGGCACTGGATCGAGCTCTCCTACTACGGCCTGATCTTCCACGACCGCCAGGCCGCCGGCCCCTACCGCCTGGGCACCCTGGCCCTCTCGACCACCACCCGCATGCCCAACGCGCTGAACGACGTGGTGGCGGACGCCTGGGTCACCCGTCCCTACCGCGTGGAGCAGATGCGCTCGGCCTCCTTCGAAAGGCCGCAGCTCCTCGAGTCCGCCCGGCGCCTGGATCTCGACGCCGACCGCGCCGAGCGGGAGGCGCGCGGGGCGGCGCAGCAGTAAACCCTCACCCCTGCCCCTCTCCCGTCCCGGGAGAGGGGCTCGGATAGAGGGCTTTGCCTTTCTCCCTAGGCGAGCCATCGTGGGCTAAAGTTGCTAGCCGCTCAGGGTTCGGATTGGCCCCTACCCCCCTCTGGTGAGAGAGGGTGGGAGGGGACGGGAGAAGAGGGCCGGGGTGATGAGGGCCCCTTCTTCGCGAGCTCGAACAGGTTCCGCGCCGTCGAGAACTCCAGCACCGGCCGGTCGTCCACGTTCACGGTCTGGGCGTCGCCGAGGAAGGCCGCCACCTGGTCGGGGCGCACCGCGGGGGAGTTCAGCAGATCGACCACCCCCTTCATGGTGAGGCCGAGAGCCGTGAAATCGCGCGCCAGGGCGGGGTTGCGCAGCCGCGCCACGGTCGGCTCGAGCTCCATCTGGAAGGGGTCCGGCGAGGCGAGCAGGATCACGTCCGTCCCCACCTGCCAGAAGGCGACGTTGGGGAAGACCGTGGTGATCGTGTGCAACATGGTCCGGAAGTCCTCGCGCTCCATCTCGTAGAGCGGGATCCACTGGCAGAGCACGCCGTTGGCCGTCAGGTGGGCGGCGGCGGAACGGTAGAATTCCTGGGTGAAGAGCCCCGACACGCCGGAGACCCAGATGTTCGGCGGCTCGGAGGTGATCACGTCGAAGCGTTCCCGCGTGCCGTCGACGTAGTTGCGGCCGTCGTTGGTCACCACCCGCACCCGCGGGTCGCCGAGCGCGCGCTCGTTGAAGGGGGCGAAGCGGCGGCGCGCCGCGTCGACCACCAGGGGGTCGAGCTCGGCTACTGTCACCTGCTCGACCTCCGGGTGATGGACCACGGCGCGCAGCGTGAGCCCGCCCCCCAGGCCGATCGTCAGCACCCGCCGCGGATGGGGGTGGAAGAGCAGGGGGAGATGGCCGAGCAGGAGTTGGGTGCGGTTGTCTTCCAGCGACGTGCTGGCGTCCGTCTTGCCGTTGTTCTTGAGCAGCAGGTAGGGGCCGTACCGCACCACCGCCACCTGGCCGTAGAGCCCCTGCTTCTCCTCGACCAGCTTGAGGCTCCGCAGCTCCTTCCGGTAGGCGGCGAGGCCGCCGTCCCGCAGGCCGTGGTAGTAGAGCGCCTGGTAGGGCATCCGGTAGGGGGTCACCGCCGGCGACAGCAGCGCCGCCGCGCCGAGGAGGGCGGCGCAGATGGCAATGTAGGCCCAGCGCCGGGGGCCGCGGGAGAGGGCGAGGAAGACGGCCGCCGCCACCGTGTAGACGGCGAGAGCGGCCAGCATCAGGCCGGAGAGCCCCCAGGCGGGCAGGATCGCCAGCTCGGCGAGCAGCGTCCCGAGCACCGCGCCCAGGGTGTTGACGAAAAAGACCCGGCCCGCCCAGGCCCCCCGCTCCGGCGCCGCGCGGGTGGCGATGCGGGCGACCAGCGGAAAGTTGGCGCCCATCGCCAGGGTCGCCACGAAGACGATCGACACGATCACCAGCCCCACCGCGAGCTGGAACGAGTAGTAGCCGCCGACGTGGTCGAAGAGGGCGAAGTAGACACGGGTGAACAGCTCCTCCGAGCGGAAGACCAGCATGCCGCAGAGGGCGATCGCGCCGTAGAGCCAGGCCACGGCGGCGAAGGGGTCGCGCAGGCGGTCGATCCAGCGCGCCATCAGCAGGCCGCCGGCGCCGATGCCGGTGAGAAAGCCGGCGAGCACCGTGCTGGTCGAATAGACGTGGGTGCCGTTGAGCAGCGAGAAGTAGCGGTTCCAGCCGGTCTCCAGGAGCAGCGCCGCGCCGCCGGAGAGGAAGAAGGTGGCGAGCACCGCCGCCAGCGCCCCCCGCCGCTCGCCGGCCGGAGCGGCCGCGGCCGGCGGCGTCTCGGCCCGCCGCCGCGCCTGGCGCTCGCGCCGGGTCTCGACTCCGCGCTCCCCCTTCGAGAGCAGGATCACCGCTCCCAGCCCCAGGGCCGCGAGCCCCAGCAGCCAGGTCGAGGCGCTGAGCCCGAGCTGGGGGACGAGGAGGAACCCGGCGATCAGCGCCCCCACGGCCGCGCCCAGGGTGTCCAGGCCGTAGATGAGCGAGAGGTCGCGGCCCAGCCGCTCCGGATCGCCTCCGAACAGGCGCACGGCGAGCGGGAAGACGGCGCCGATGGCGAGCGTCGGCGCGATCAGGGTGGCCAGCACTACGAGGAGCTTGGCGAGGGCCGCGGGCAGGGGGGCGAGATCGCCGGGGAAGACCGCCAGGAAGAGCCGCCGGCCGATGTCGAAGACCGGCAGCGACAGCAGGCAGCAGACCCCGAGCCCGATCTGGATCAGGCCGAGCCGCCGCCAGGGGCGGCCGCCGCGGTCCGCCGTGCGCCCCGAGATCAGGGCCCCCAGGGCGAGCCCCAGCAGGAAGACCGACAGCACCGTGCTGAACACGGTGGCGGTCGAGCCGAAGAGATAGGAGAGCTTGCGCAGCCAGATCACCTGGCAGGCGAGCGACAGCAGGTTGGTGAAGAAGACCGTGAGCAGCAGCAGCCCGGAGCGCGGCCGGGCGGAGATGGCTTCAGGAGCGGTGCGCGCCTTGGGACCCTTCATGGGGCGGGGAGTCTAGCAGGCCGCCCCGATTTGATTTCAAGATGTAAACATCTCGCGTGCTTTCAATTACAGGTGTAAAAATTGTGAAAAAATCTCAAGAAACAGGTGCGCTGGGAAGAGTGTGTTGCACCTTGCTTCATGAACCCTACATCCCTGGAAGAGGGAGCAAAGGAGGTTTCATGAGGCGTTTTCTCTGGATGGGTCTGGCAGCGCTGTTGTTGGCCGCCATTCCGGCCGCCGCGTCCACGTTCCTCGCCTTGACCCAGCACGAGCTCGTGTCCCAGTCAGACGCGGTAGTGCAGGGGAGAGTGCTCAAGGTGAGCTCGTTCTGGAGCCCGTCGGGCCGCGTGATCATGAGCGAGGCTCTGATCCAGGTCGAGGAGAAGGTGCGCGGCAACGCTCCGACCGTGGTGAAGGTGCGGACCTTCGGCGGCACGGTCGGCGGTTACACGGTGGAGGCCCACGGGTTCCCGAGGTTCGCGGTCGACGAGCGGGTCGTCCTCTTCCTCCAGAACGCCAATGAGACCGCCGAGGTGACCGGCTATCAGCAGGGGCAGTGGCGGATCGTCAACGAGAAGGGGATCGAGATGGCGGTGCCGGCGGTCGACGGCGGCGCGACGCTGCTCGGCCGGCACGGCCGTCCGGTGGCGGCCCAGAAGGCCATGCGTCTCGACGCCCTCAAGAACCTGGTCCGGGCCGGCGGGGAGCGTCCCGCCTCCGGCCGTAACACCAACTAGCTCCTGCGGAGAGAGGTGACAGAACCATGATGAAGCGCAAGTCTTCGCTCACGGCCTCCCTCGTCCTCGCCACGCTAGTGGTGAGCTCGGCTTCGGCCTACGTCCTGCTCAGCCCCCGCCGCACCTGGAACGGCGCGGTCAACATCACCGTCGACAGCCGCGGCAATTCGACGATCACCGACAGCGACGGCGGCGGCACGGCCGTCGTCAACGCCATCACCTCCAACTCGGCCTGGAACGGCGCCGGCACCGGCACGCGGGTCACCGCCCAGCGGGGGTCGGTCGCGGGCTGGCGCCTGGGCGACGGCGTGGTGATGCTCAACTTCCGCGATCCGGAGCACGCCTGCAACGGGAGTTGCCTGGCCGCCACCTTCACCGGCTACTACTCCGCGCGGGGCGACGGCACGACGCGCATCACCGACGCCGACATCGTAACCAACCCCCGCAACCCCCTCACCTCCACCCGCGAGCCGGACGGCTGCTCGGGCGAGTACTTCGTCGAGGGGATCATGGTCCACGAGGTCGGCCACGTGCTGGGCCTGGCCCACACCAACGTCTCCGGGGCCACGATGTACCCGAGCGTCTCGGCCTGCAACAACGGCCCGGCCGCCATCAAGGCGGACGACAAGGCGGGTATCCAAGACCTCTACTAAAAGGGACAGCAGGGACACCAGAGACGACAGGGACAGCAGGGAGGAAGCCTTTTTTTCCTGATGTCCCTGGAGTCCCTGAGGTCCCTTTCGTTCCTTGTTGCTTTTTTACCCCGCCTCCACCACCGCCGCCGCCTCGGCGGGCGATTCCGGCGCCATCGGCTGATTCCCCTTGCGGCCGCCGCGGGCGACCTTCTCGGGTTCCATCTGCGTGGCCAGCAGCACCTTCGCGGTGCTGACCGCGCGGCCGGTCAGCTCGCGGGCGGCTTGGTGCAGCGACTCGCTCTGCTGCACGTAGGCGACGTTGCGCTCCATGTCCTCGGCGGCCCAGCCGCGCGAGTGGGCGATGTAGGGAAACTGCGGGAAGAGGCAGCCGATCTCGCCGAAAAAACCCATCAATTGCCCGGCCACCGCCTGCACGTTGTCCTGGCCGCCGGTGATGATGAACGCCGCCACCTTGTTGCGCAGCAGCACCTTGTTGCGGATCGTCACCTGGTTCTGTACGCAGTTCATCCGCTCGACCATCTTGTAGTAGAGCGAGCTGGCCGATCCCCAGCGGATCGGCGTGGCGACCAGGATGGCGTCCGCCCAGTGGACGATCCCCTCGTAGACCTCGGTCATCTCGTCATTGGGGTCCATCTGGGTGATCGAGCAGGGCCAGGTGCAGGCGTGGGCGCTCTTCGAATAATACCCCTCGCAGGCGCGGAACTTGAGGTCCGAGAGCCGCAGACAGCGGGCCTCGGCGCCTATTGCGGCGGCCTCGGCGAGCGCCGATTCGAGCAGCGCCTCGGAGGTGGAGTAGCGCGGATGGGCGGGGTCCATCACCGTGGTCGAGATCCCCAGCACGCGCACCGGCCCCTCCTCCCGGCGCACCGGCCGGGCGAGTGGATGCGGCTGGTGCGGCAGCCGGTTGCGGTGGCTCGCGGGCATGAGGTTGATCCACAACCGCCCGCCCTCCTCCCGCAGCTCGTAGCTGGGCACGCAATCCTTTTCGAAGCCGGGCTCCCCCTCGCCCGTGCGGTGATGGAACTTCCAGTGATGCCAGGGGCAGACCACGTAGTCGCCGTCCAGCCGGCCGTCGCCGAGCGGTCCGCCGACGTGGTTGCAGGCGCCGGAGATCGCTCCGAAGCGGCCGTCCCGGCAGGTCAGGGCGATCTTCGTGCGGCCGATGGTGATCTGCCGGAGGGAGTGTCTGGAGAGCTCCTCGACGGAGCCGAGGTCATGCCACCGCGCGTCGTCGCTCATGCCGGAATCCTTTCTTTGATCAAGATGCGAGCAGCTGTCGGCAGGCGAGAGTTGCCGAATTCAGGAAGCGATCGATCCTCGCGCGCTGCGCGCCGTTCGAGCCCGCGGCGGTGAAATCCGCGGCCTCCAGCACGGCGCCCAGCCACCCCTCGGTGTTCCAGGCGCCACCGTCCAGCGCCGGCAGGTCCCCTGCGGGCCGGGGCCAGGGGAGCACGTAGAAGTAGGGCTCCGGCTTCCCTGAGTCCCCCGGGCTGAAGCCCACGCCGATCGAGCGGGCCGTCTCGGGGTCCGCCTCCGGGTCGAGCCGGATCAGCGTGGCGAGGTCGAAGTGGTGGGGCCAGCAGCGCACCGGCGAGGCGCCGGGGTTGCGCTCCCGGAGCCCGCGCAGCAGCCGGTCGGCGCCCGCGTAATACCGCTCCAATTCGGCGGGAGCGGGGGAGCCGGCGAGCGCGAACGGCGCCCCCGTGGCCACCGGATGGTCCGGGATCCCCTCCGGCCGTTCCAGGGGCTTCTCGAGGGGCCGGCCGAGAAGCGCCTCGGCCTCTTGCCGCACCCACTCATAGGCCTCGTCGAGCGTACGCCCCTCGATGGGCATCGTGGCCAGGGCTTCGCCGTCCTCATCGAGCAGCAGGAGCGCGGGATCGGCCAGCCGGACCGCCGCCCGGAACGGCCGGGGCCCGTCCACCACCCCCTGCGCGAGCACGCGGGGGCCCGCCAGCCAGGAGAAGCTCTGCTCGCCGTAGTCGTGCTGGTGGGGCAGGAGCTGCTTGCCCACCGCCGCCACCGCCTGCGCCGCCCAGTGGATCTGCTGCCGGGCCTCGATCAGATTTCGCGGCTCGACCGCGCCCAGAGTCTCCCAATCGGACATCGCATGTCCCTCCTGTGCCTTGGATGCCAGGGTGGCGGAAAGAGTTTCGGGGAAGGATAGCGCGATCCCGCCCCTTCGGGGCGGCCCTCACTCCCCAACCCCTCTCCCGCCTCCCCCCCACCTGACAGGAGAGAGGGGCTCAAAGACAAGCCAAACTAACCTCTCCCTCTTCTCCCGTCGGGAAGGGGGGGAGGCGGGGAGAAGAGGGCCGGGGTGATGAGGGCCAACGGTCCGGGGACGCCGATCTGGCGAAGAAGAATTAAAATCCCTTGTGATGCACACCCAACGCACCCTTCTCCCGCTGCTCCTCCTCTTCTTTCCCCTCCCCGCCACCGCCCAGACCGCGCAGTCGCTGCGCGACGACTACGATCGCCTCCAGCAGTGGCGCTTCCGCGCCCAGCCGGCCGCAGTGCCGGCGGGTGGGATCACGTGGACGGTCGAGGGGGTTACGTGGACGTTCGAGTCCGGCAGGATCTGGCTGGAGGAGCCCACCTCAGACAGCGTGGTCACCGGCTTGGTGTTCGAGGGCAAGGGGCGGTTCCAGATGCCGGTGCCGGACGCCAACGAGCTGGCCCAGCTCCGCCGCTTCGCTCGCCGGCCCGACCTCGCCGGCATCGACGAGACGTTCAGCCAGCTCGTCCTGCGCTCCTCCGGCAACCCCGGAGACCTGCCGGTCGATCCCTCCACCCTCCCGGCCGCCTCCGGCTTCGCCGTCAACAAGCTGGCCCGCGAGCGCCACGAGCAGTGGCTCACCCAGCGGATCTTCGACGCCGACTCCCGCGTCGTCGCGGCCCTCGCCACCCCCGGCGACCGCTACCTGCGGGCCGACATGAAGACCGCCGGTTTCGGCTGGCTCGCCTTCGACTACGACGCCCAGCGCCTGGAGGAGGTCCGCCTGGAGGCCTTCAACACCGTCCACCCCGCGACCGAGCTCTGGGTGAGCCTCGACCGCCCCGCCGAGCGCGACGCCCGCGGGCGCCCCACCAGCCGCTGGAATCCGCCGGTCGACCTCGTGCACTTCGACATCGCCGCCGACCTCACCGAGGGGGGCCGCGACAAGGACTGGATGAAGGGGAAATTCAAGACCGGCGTCCGTCTCATGCCGCTGCGGGATGGTGCCCGGGCCGTGCAGCTCTACCTCCACAACTTCGCCAAGGTGACCTCCGTCAGTGAGGGGGGGAAGCCGGTCCCCTTCCTGCGCGACCACGTCGGCGCCCGCCGCGCCACCCTCGACGACCGGTTCTACGACGGCTCCCTGATCGTCCTGCTCGATCCGCCCCTCGCCAAGGGGACCGAGCGGCGGCTCGACCTCGAATACGAGCTGGACGTCCTCAACTACGCGCGGGGCCGCGACTGGTATCCGAGCACGGAGGGGGACGAGACGGTCCTCCTCGACGCCCACACCGCCCGCCTGCAACTCACCACGCGCAAGAAGTTCGAGGTGCGCGCCTCGGGGCGGGAGGAGGGGAGCAGCGGCGGCGGCGGCAAGGCCTCGACCACCGTCTGGATCGTCGATCATCCGGTCAAGATGCTGACCTTCACCTTCGCCGACCACGCCTACGAGGAGCGGCTGACCCACGACGGCGCGCCCGACGTGGTCTGCTTCGGCTCCAAGACCCCGCTGACCAGCGGCGCCCGGTTCCGCCAGGTGGGGCAGGACGTGCTCGACAGCCTCGCCTTCTACCAGCAGCTCTTCGACGCCAGGCTGCCGCCCGAGCCGATCTATGTCTCCGCCATCAACGCCACCCACGGCCAGGCGTTCGACGGTTTCATCCACCTGTCGAACCGGAGCTTCGACCTCCTGGGGCCGGGGGTGGGGGAGCTGTTCCGCGCCCACGAGGCGGCCCATCAGTTCTGGGGCGTGCTAGTTGGCTCCGCGAGCTACCGCGACGCCTGGCTGAGCGAGGCCTTCGCCGAGTACTCGGCGATGATGTTCGTCGAGGCCACGGTGAAGGACGGCCCGCGCTACCTCCAGGAGATCATCCGCGCCTACAACGACGAGCAGAACGGCTCGATCAAGTCCAGCTTCAGCAAGTTCACCCGCGCGGACATCAACAAGGCCAACTCCCTGCACGGCGACCGCAGCGGCCCGATCGGCCATGGCTGGCGGGCCGACACCGGCGAGCTCCCCACCGCCTACAGCTCCCAGGTCTACGGCAAGGGGGCGCTCGTGCTCCATATGCTGCGCGGGATGCTGCGCGACCAGACGGGGAGCGACCAGGCGTTCCTCGACGTCCTGCGCGACTTCCTCCACACCTATCGGGGGCAGGCGCCGTCCACGGGCGATTTCGAGGCCGTGCTCGCCCGCCATGTCCCCGGCGACTGGTCCTGGTTCTTCGACGAGTGGGTGAACGGCATGGGCATCCCCACCTACCGCTGGAGCTACGACGTGGCGCCCGGCGCCGGCGGCCAGGCCGTGGCCACCCTGAAGGTCCGTCAGACCGGCGTCCCGGCCGGCTTCCGGATGTCCGTCCCCGTCGCCATCGAATACGCCGGCGGCCGCAGCGAGCGCCGCCGGGTGATGGTGGACCAGCCCGAGCAGAGCATCCCCTTGAATCTTCCGGAGAGGCCGCAGAGCCTGACCTTCAATCCCGGCTCGGAGGTGCTGTCGAAAACGAAGTGATATCCTGATGCGATTGTTCGGGCCGCCCACCGGGCCTAGGGGTGGTATTTGAATCTATGAGCAAGAGCCCTCAGCAAAGTGACGAGCTGTTCCGCCTCCTGGTCGAGGGGGTGAAGGATTATGCCATTTTCATGCTCGACCCCGAGGGGTGCGTGGCCAGTTGGAACCGCGGCGCGGAGCTGATCAAGGGCTACCGCGCCGACGAGATCCTGGGCCGCCACTTCTCCGCCTTCTATCCGGCCGACGCCATCGCGCGCGGCTGGCCGGAGCACGAGCTGCAGATGGCGCAGTCGGAGGGATGCTTCGAGGACGAGGGGTGGCGCGTCCGCAAGGACGGCTCCCTCTTCTGGAGCAACGTCATCATCACCGCCCTCTACGACCACGACAACCAGTTGCGCGGCTTCGCCAAGGTGACCCGCGACCTCACCGAGCGCCGGCGGATCGAGGCGCTCGAGGAGGCCGACGCCCACCGTAACGAGTTCCTCGCCATGCTCTCCCACGAGCTGCGCAACCCGCTGGCGCCGATCAAGAACGCCCTCGCCGTGATGCGCCTGTGCGGCGTCAGCGAGCCCTCCCTGGACTGGGCGAGGACGGTGGTCGAGCGCCAGGTCTCGCACCTGACCCGCCTGGTGGACGACCTGCTCGACGTGAGCCGGATCGCGGTCGGCAAGATCACGCTCCAGCGGAAGACGTTGGAGATCGCGCAGGTCGTGGCCGGCGCGGTCGAGGCGAGCCGACCGCTGATCGATTCCCGCGGCCACCACCTCACGGTCGAGGTACCGCAGGAGCCGCTGACGGTCGAGGGGGACCTGACCCGCCTCTCGCAGGTCTTGACGAACCTGCTCAACAACGCCGCCAAGTACACTCCGCCGCCCGGGGAGATCCGCCTGACCGCCGGGAAGGAGGAGGGGGGGATGGTGGCGGTCCGCGTCCGCGACACGGGCGTTGGCATCGCGGCCGACCTGATGCCGAAGATCTTCGATCTGTTCACCCAGGGGGAGCGCCCGCTGGACCGCTCGGAGGGAGGGCTAGGGATCGGCCTCACGCTGGCGCAGCGGCTGGTCAAGCTGCACGGCGGCTCGATCGAGGCGGCGAGCGAGGGGCCGGGCCGGGGGAGCGAGCTCGTCATCCGCCTACCGCTCTCCGCGGTGCCCGCCGCGTCCAGCTCTTCCAGCCGCAGACCGGCCGAGAGCCGGCCGGCGAGCTCCCGCCGGGTGCTCGTGGTGGACGACAACCGGGACGCCGCGGAGAGCCTGGAGACCCTCCTCCAGCTCTGGGGACATCGGGCGCGGAGCGCCCAGGACGGACCGCAAGCGCTCGCCCTGATGGCCGAGCTCCAGCCCGAGATCGTCCTGCTCGACATTGGCCTGCCGGGCATGGACGGCTACGAGGTCGCCCGCCGGATGCGGGAGCTCCCCGCCGGCAAGAGCGCTCTGATCGTGGCGGTGACCGGCTACGGCCGCAACAGCGACCGCCTCCAGAGCCACCAGGCCGGCTTCGACCACCACCTGGTGAAGCCCGTGCAGCCTGAGGTTCTGCAGGAGCTGATCGGGTCGGCGAAGGTGGCGTGCGGCGGGTGCTAGGAAGCCTTGAGCTTGAAGGGGAGGAGCAGCACCATGGAAACCCGCAAGATCGGCTCGCTGAACGTCTCCATCGTCGGGCTCGGCTGCAACAACTTCGGCTGGCGTCTCGACTATGACCGCACGGTGGCCGTGGTCGACGCGGCCCTGGAGGCCGGGATCAATTTTCTCGATACGGCGGACATCTACGGCGGCACCGAGAGCGAGGAATTCCTCGGCCGGGCTCTCCAGGGGCTCCGCGGCCAGGTGGTGCTGGCCACCAAATTCGGCATGAAGGTCGACGACCAGCGGAAGGGGGCCAGGCCCGACTACGTGCGGCGGGCCTGCGAGGACAGCCTGCGCCGGCTGCGCACCGACCATATCGACCTCTACCAGCTCCACCAGCCCGATCCGGAAACCCCCATCGGCGACACCCTGGCCGCGCTCGACGAGCTGGTGCGCGCCGGCAAGGTGCGCGAGATCGGCTGCTCCAATTTTTCCGTCCAGCAGCTCCGTGAGGCGAAAGAGGCCGCGGGCGGCGGCGCGCGGTTCGTCAGCGTGCAGAACGAGTACAGCCTCCTGCACCGCGACCCGGAGCAGGGGGTGCTCGCCGAATGCGAGCGGGAGGGGCTCGCGTTCCTGCCCTACTTCCCGCTCGCCGGCGGCATGCTGACCGGCAAGTACCGGCGCGGCCAGCCCACGCCCGAGGGCACCCGCCTGGCGAAGGGGAAGGGCCGCTTCCTCAACGACCGCAACCTGGACGTGGTGGAGGAGCTGGCGAGCCTGGCGGCCTCCAAGGGGCACTCCCTCCTGGAGCTCGCCTTCTCCTGGCTGCTGAGCCACCGCCAGGTCGCGTCCGTCATCGCCGGGGCCACCGACGCCGGGCAGGTACGGTCCAACGTCCACGCCGCCGGCTGGCGCCTCAACCCGGTCGACCTCGCCGAGGTGGACAAGCTGGCGAGGCCGGCCGCCGTGGCCTCCTGAGCCTCCCCACCCGGCTCCGGCCGCCGGGGCGGGTGGGAGATCCGGAAGCGACGCGATAAGCTGCCGGCCGTGAGAGAGATGGTCAATCCCCTCGCGGGCGGCGGGCGCTCGTTGGCCAGCAGGGTGCGGCCGGACGGGTTGCCCGGCCTCGACGTGCGCTGGATCCACGGCGCCCCCGACTGCGCCCTGTCGGCCGATCCGCCGCTCCAGGTGTACGCGTACGACAAGGACACCTACATCCTGCGCCAGAGCAAATGCACGCATTTCGAGGCGCCGTTCCTCTACCTGCTCTTTGGCACCGAAAAAGCCTTGCTGATCGATACCGGCGCCGGGACCGTACCCGTCCGCTCCGTGGTCGAGGGGATCGTCGAGCAGTGGCAGGCCATCCACGACCGGCCCGGCTTGGAGCTGGTGGTCGCGCATTCCCACGGTCATGAGGATCACATCGCAGGGGACGATCAGTTCCGCGGCCGGCCCGGGACCACGCTGGTGGAGCCGGGCCTGGCCGCGATCGAAAGGTTTTTCGGCTTCCGGAGCTGGCCGGAGGAGCCGGCGGGTTTCGATCTCGGGGAGCGGGAGCTGACGCTGATCCCCGTGCCCGGCCACATGGGCGATCTCACTCTGGACGATCACTTCGCCGTCTACGATGCCCAAACCCAACTGATGCTGAGCGGCGACGTCTTCTATCCCGGCTTCCTGTCTGTCCGAGATGGGCAGGCTTATGGGCGGAGCATCGAGCGGCTGGTCCATTTCGCCGCCGGCCATCGCGTCCGTTACTTCCTGGGCTGTCATATCGAGATGACCCGCATGAAGGGGCTCGCCTACCGTTCGGGCACCACCTACCAGCCGCTGGAGCACGTCCTGGAGCTCCGCCCCCGGCACCTCTCGGAGCTCCACGCCACCCTGGAGGCGATGGGCGGCGAGCTCACCCGCACGGTGCTCGATCATTTCATTCTGGAGCCCGTGTAAAGGGAAAAACACTATGGAACGCCTGGAAGCGCATAGAACGTTTTTCGCCAGATTGATCACCGCGTCCGTGGGGATACCGGTCGGCGGCGGGCGGCTGGCGGAGGCCTTCGCGGCCACCCCCTGGGAGCGCTTCGTGGGGGCCGGGCCCTGGCGGGTGTTCACCGCGGCCGGATACATCGAAACCCCTTCGGATGATCCCGCCTTCCTCTACCAGGACGTCACGGTCGCCGTGGAGGCGGAGGGGCAGATCAACAACGGCCAGCCGACGCTGCATGCTCTCTGCCTCATGACCTTGAACGTGAAGGAAGGGGAGACCGCCGTCCACGTGGGCGCCGGCACCGGGTACTACACGGCCGTGCTCGCGCGGCTCGCCGGATCGTCCGGAGCGGTCCATGGCTACGAGATCGAGGAGCGGCTCGCGCAACGGGCGGTGAGCAATCTGGCGGATCTGCCGAACGTGACGGTCCATCACCGCTCGGGCTCCGAGGGGCCGCTGCCCGAGTGCGACGTCCTCTACGTGAGCGCGGGGGCCACGGCGCCGCTGGACGTCTGGCTCGACGCCCTGCGGCCCGGCGGACGGCTGCTGTTCCCACTCACGCCGGCGCAGGGGGCCGGGAGCCTCCTCCTGATCACCCGGACGTCGACCGATCGCTTTTCGGCGCGGTTTCTGGGCCGCGTCCTGTTCATCTCCTGCGTGGGAGCCCGCGACGAGGAGACGGCGCAGAGGCTGACCGAGGCCTTCCAGCGGGACGATCTCAAGAACGTGCAGTCCCTCCGCCGCGGCACGCCGCCGGACGAGACGTGCTGGTGCGCGGGGAACGGCTGGTGGCTGTCCACGGCGGCATGAAATTCGTGCGCCGCGAGGACGGCCTGCCGGTGCTCCTCTTCCTGCTCGTCTTGGCCGCCGCCATCACGATCCTCTTCGCCGTCACGCCTCTCGATATCGCGGCGGCCCGGGTCTTCTACCGTCCCGATGCCCTGGACCACTGGCCGCTCGCCAAAGAGCTCCCGTGGTCTCTGCTCTACCGGCTGGCGCCGTGGCTCACGGCGGCGTTGGTGCTCGCCGGGCTCGCCGCGCTGACTCAGGTCAACTGGCGCCGGCACGGCATCTTCCTGTTGATGAGCGTGGTGATCGGCCCCGGGCTCCTGGTCAACGCGGTCTTCAAGGACCATTGGGGGCGGCCCCGGCCGCGCGACATCGTGGAATTCGGAGGTCCGTCGCACTACCGGCCCGCGCCGCTGCCGGGTGGGGAGGGGGGCGCCTCCTTCCCCTGTGGCCACTGCTCCGTGGGGTTTCTCTTCGCCGCCGGCTGGTGGGTGTGGAAGCGGCGCCGGCCCGCCCGGGCCTGGGGCTCGCTCGCGCTGGGCCTCGCCGCCGGCTTCGCCCTGGGCCTCGGCCGCATGGCCGCGGGAGGGCATTTCCTCTCGGACGTGGTCTGGTCGGCGCTGCTCGCGCTGGGCGTGGCGCACGCCGTATACCACTACGCGCTGCCCGTCTACGAAGTGCGGGAAGACGGAGTCGAGAGGCCTTACGCCCCGGTCTCCCGCGCGCACCGCTGGATCGTGACCGGCGCGGCGCTGGGCGGCCTGGGGGTCCTCGTCGCGCTGTTCGCGGCCCCTCATGGCACGGAGCTCGCGGCGGATATCCCGCTCTCCGTGCCGCCGCGCGTCTTCGAGGTGGCGGCGCGAAGGGCGAACGTCGTGATCGTGATCGTCGACAGCCCAACGGATCACGTTTCGATCGACGGCGAGCTCCACGGCTTCGGCCTGCCGGGGAGCCGCCTCGAGACGCGCTCCGGCCTCTCCCTCCAGCCCGTCCCGACGCTGCGCTACCGCATCGAGCAGCACGGCTGGCTCACCGACCTGGACGGCGCCGTCCGCGCCCGCGTGCCGGCGGGGGAGCTCCAGCGCATCGCCGTCCATCTCGAACGCGGCAACATCCGGGTGACGGACGCCACGCGGGAGGGGGTGGTCCGGATGGGGAGGATCAAATTGGATCTACGAACGGCGTCGGGGCGGGTGCAGGCGCCCTTCTAGCCTTGCGTTCACCCCTCCACGGGCCTATAGTCGCTCGCGCTGACAACACACAGGCGTTGATAGGGTTTCCGCAGGCGCAACTCGCACGCTGGAGGACGCAATGGCGACGAGACGGGACGTGCTGAAGCTCGGCCTGCTGGCCGGAGGCTCGGGGCTCCTCGGCTCCAGACAGGCGCTGGCGCAGCATCGGGAGCTGGTGAGGTTCCTCTGTCCGCCGGACGACCGGCCGCGGCAGATCAACGATCAGCCGCCGAGCCCAGCGGCGCGGCCGTGGGTGAGCGAGCTGTTCGTGCCGCCGGTGATGACGACGGTCCCCCGGCTCGTCCCGCCGCCCGATCCGCGGGCCCACCAGCGATATGAAGAGTTTCTGCCCAAGGAGCTCTACGAGATCCACGAGAGGGAGCTCCTCTGGCAGTACCACCCGGATCCGCCGTACGCGGGCGGCAGCTATTCCTGGGGATTCCAGGCGGGAAGCTTCGCGCCCAGCACGCCGGGGCCCACCTACGCGGCCCACTACGGCTCGCCGGTCCTCGTGCGGCGGTACAACGACCTGCCGCCGGTGGGGCACGCCAAGGTCAATTTCGGGCTGCCCTCGACCACCAGCCATCTCCACAACGCCCACACCGCCTCGGAGAGCGACGGCAATCCGGTCGACTGGATCGATTCCGGCGAGTTCTGGGACCATCACTACGCGAACTTCCCCGCCGGCCACGATCCGCTCCAGAAGCTCACCACGCTCTGGTATCACGATCACCGGCTCGACTTCACCGCCGCCAATGTCTACGCCGGGCTCGCAGGTTTCTACTGTCTCTTCGACGAGGACGACACCGGCGACGAGAACACGGGCTGGCACCTGCCGAGCTTCCCGAAATATGACATCCCGCTGATCCTCCAGGACATCCGCTTCGCCGAGGTCGATGGCGGCGCGCAGGTGGTCTTCGACAACTGGAACACGGACGGCATGCTGGGCGACCGCATGACGGTCAACCGGCGGATCACGCCGCGCTTCAACGTCGAGCCGCGCAAGTACCGCTTCCGCATCCTGAACGGCGGCCCGTCGCGCTTCTACGAGCTGTTCCTGCGCGCCGAGCGCGGAGGCAGCCGGCGCTACGAGTACCCCAAATTCGTTGCAATCACGGGGGACGGGAACTTCCTACCCGAGCCGGTGGTGACCGAGAGCATCTTCCTGGGCGTGGCGCAGCGCGCGGACGTGATCCTCGACTTCTCGGGCTACAAGCCCGGCGATCACGTCTACCTCCACAACCTGCTCCAGCAGCTCAACGGCGCCGGGCCCACCGGGGCCTACATGGATTTCGACAATCCCGAGTCCAACCTGCTGCGCTTCGACATCGTGCCGCTCACCGCGCCCGACAAGAGCCGCATCCCCGACCAGTTCCGCCCCTGGCCGCGCATCGACCTCTCGAAGGTCAAGCGCGAGCGGGTCTGGACGTTCGATTACGAAGGGGGCCTCTGGACGATCAACAACCGGGTGATGGACCCCAACCGCGTGGACGCGGGAATCGATCAGGGGAGCGCCGAGATCTGGACCTTCCGCAACGGCGGCCGCAACTGGTCGCACCCGATCCACAGCCATTTCGTGGAGTTCCTGTTCCTGGAGATCAACGGCCGGCCGTACCGCGAGGACTACATCCAGGACATCGGCGCCCACGACGCCCGCGGCCGGGATCTCGACCTCGAGCCGGTGCTGGGCAAGCCGCCAGGCACGCGCTCGCCGGTCGACAGCTTCTTCGGTGGCCGGCGGCGCGACGTGGCGGTCCTGCTGCCCAGCGACGAGATGAAGATCTACATGATCTGGCCCGACTTCCTGGGCAAATACGTGATGCACTGCCACAACGTCGTGCACGAGGACCACGCGATGATGATCCGCTGGGACATCGTGGAGCCGGGAAAAGGTTTCGATCAGCCGCGTTCCGCCGACGCGGTGTACGAGCCGCCGCCCGAGAGCCCGCCCCACGTGGAGATCCGGCCCGCCAACCCGGCGCAGGCGGACGGCCCGTCGCCGCCGCCGGTGCCGCCGGGGGAGAAATGAAGATGAGCGATCGACCGGAAGACTGTAAACGTCCGGCTCGCGGACCGGACGCGGAGCGCATCCCGAACCACGTGGTGACCACCCACGAGGGCTCGCGGGCGCTGTTCTACGACGATCTGATCGCCGGCAGGACCGTCATCCTCCATTGCATGTCCATCGCCACCGAGCCCACCTATCGCACGGTGGAGAGCCTCGCCCGCGTGCAGCGCCTGCTCGCCGGGCGCCTCGGCCGCGACCTGTTCTTCTATTCGCTGACGGTCGATCCCGGGCGCGACACGCCGCGCGCCCTGCGCGAATTCGCCGCGCGCCAGGGCGCCGGGCCGGGGTGGAGCTTCCTCACCGGGGAGCCTGAGGCTCTGCTCGACCTCAAGACGCGGCTCTTCTCGCACGGCCCCGGCCACGTCCACGGGATGGAAGGCGCGGACTGCGCGATGGCGATGCTCCGCTACGGCAACGCCGCCGTGGGGCTCTGGGGAGCGGTCCCCGCCCGGACCGATCCGGCGTGGATCGTCCAGCGCCTCTCCTGGATCGAGTCGCGCGAGCATCCGGTGGGGACGCCTCGGCGGCGGGGCCCGGCCCCCTTGCGGGCATAAAGGAGGAGCCGATGAAACCTTTTCGTCTCATAATCATCTTGGCTCTGGGCCTGCTCGCCGTGCCGGCGGCCGCGCAGGTTTCGCACCCGCATCCGCCACCGCCCATCGAGTCGCAGCTCAAGATGCTGGAGCCGCCCCCGCAGCCGGCGGCGGCGCCGATGGCATTGTCCGCGCCGGCTCCGGGAGCTCCGGGCTGGACCTACCTGCCCTGTCCGTTCGCGGGCTCGCCGTCGTATCCCGATCTGCCGGGGGTCTGCCACCCCTATCCGCAGCCCTGGCCGATGGGCTCGACCCAGACGACGACCGGCTGCCCGGGCCCCGGCTGCAAGACCGTGGTCACCACCGGCCAGGGGATCTTCCCGCCGAGCAATCCGTTCAATTACGAGACCTTCCCGGGAACCAACTTCCTGCCGACGGTCTATACGAACTCCTTCGACAGCCAGGGTCACGAGGTGATCAACACCCTGCCGTCGACGCCGGACGTCCCCTATCACCTGCAGGACGGCGATCCGGTGGTGTCGCAGATCAACCAGACCTCTCCCGAGGACGACCTGAAATTAATTTTCGATCAGGTGCTGCACCTGCTCGCCGGCGAGCGCGACAAGAGCGGACTGGAGTCCCTCAACCGGAAGTACGACGACGAGGCCGTGCGCGCCGGCCTCCGGCTGGCCAATGACATCCTGGAGGGCAATCCCGTGCAGGGGCGGGCCTACAGCGGCCTGCCGCTGCTGCACTACACGGGCCCGGAGAAGATCAAGCAGGTCGTGCCGATCAAAGACAACCAGGGGAAGGTCGTCGGCGGCAACGTCGACGTCCACCAGGTCTGGTTCAACGAGCGCATCGAGTCAGACACCGGGTTCATCGACGCCAGCGCCGTGACCGTGAAGAACCCGGACGGGAGCTACCAGGACATCCCCTGGACGGTCACCTATACGGTGGACGTCCTGAGCCGCGGCCGCGACGATTTCTCGCCCTACGTCATGTACATCGACGCGCCGACCAAGAAGCCGGGCATCGGCATGGACCAGACCTTCTACGACATGGAGGACGGCACGCGCACGGTGTTCCGCATCAAGATGGCGCCGGCCGACTATCTCAACCTGGTCTACACCTGGGGTTGGCGCATGCATCCGCCGCGTGCGCAGGTGATGGAGAACGCCGGCAAGACGATCAATTACGGCGGCACCGTCCCCGCCGTCTGCCCGGCGGAGTACCAGGGCAAGACCCTGCCGCAGCTCGAGCAGGCCGTGTTCTGCCTGCCGGACAACCCCGACTGCACCTCGGTGCGCTGCGGGCCGGGCGAGCCGCGCTTCACTCCGGACGGCAAGCCCACCGCCTGCGAGCAGCAGAAGCTCTATGCCATCTCGAAGATCGGCGACCTGGCGCCCGAGAAGCGGATGTGGCGCGCCGTGGTCGAGGCCCGGCTGGCGGCGGACCGCCGCGACTGGAAGAGCGTCGAATCGATCGTCCGCACCCGCGCCCTGCCGGCCTACTTCGACTGGCTCAACCGCAACCAGCTCCCGGCCGGCGTCACCGTCGACAAGACTTCCGACGTCACCCTCCTCTACGTGAACAACTCCACCTACGGCGAGCTGACGAACGGCGCCTGGGGGCGCTGGGACGCCTGGGAGCAGCGCCCCAAGAAGCTCAAGGTGACGGTCTACAACGGCGACAACTTCGTGCACTCCTACACGATCGCCGATTTCGGCGGCAACCGCGGGTGGGAAAACCAGTTCAAATCCTCCGTCAAGGTGGCCGGCTCCGGCTGCTGGTTCACCTTCGGCCGCACCTGGTGGTGGATCCCGGTGGGCGGGCCGGTGAACCCCTACGTCTGCGTGGCGCCCACGAACGGCCTCTCGCCCGGCGTCCACAAGATGGAGATCGAGCTCAACTACGACCCCTCCCGGCGGCTGCGGTTCTATCAGTTCGATCCGTTCCACCATGACGTGGCGATCTATTCGGTCCATTAGCGCCCTGGCCCTCCTCGGGGCCGCCGCGCTCCAGGCGCAGCCGCGCTACGTCCGTTCGGAGGAGCGGATCGCCATCCCCGCTGTCACGCTGATCGATTCGCGCGGCGAGCGGGTCCCCCTGGCCGCGGCGCTCGACGCGCCCGGCCCGGTCGTCCTGCAGCTCATCTTCACCACCTGCCCCTCGGTCTGCCCGATGCTGAGCTCGTCGCTCGCCGGGGCGCAAGGGGAGATGGGGGAGGAGGCGCGCCTGGTCTCGATCTCGATCGATCCGGAATACGACACGCCGGCGCGGCTCCGCGAGTACGCCCGGCGCTTCAAGGCCGGGCCGCGATGGCGCTTCCTCACCGGCGGCCGCGACGATGTCGCCGCCGTCCAGAAGGCTTTCGGCGCTTGGCGGGTCAACAAGATGTCGCACGAGCCGCTGACCTTCCTCCGCGCCGCTCCGGGGGAGCCCTGGGTGCGGCTCGCCGGTCCTGTGAGCGCCGCGGAGCTGCTCGCCGAGACCCGCCGGCTGGCCGCACGGTGATCCCTTTGAAAAGCCTCGCCGCGGCGCTCCTGCTGCTCGCCGCCGCCGTGCCGCCGGCGGACCCGGAGCTGGGCCGGAAAATCTATCAGCAAGGGATTCCGGGGAGCGCGCAGCCGGCCTGCGCCTCCTGCCACCGCCGGAGCGGGTTCGGCACCAGCGAGGGTGGAGTCTACGTGCCGCGGGTGACCGGGCCGGTGCTCTTCCAGCCCCGGCAGCTCCGCCGGGCCGACCTGTTCCGAAACCTTTATCAGGAGTCCCAGACCGCTCTGTACGACGCCCGCCTGCGCGATCCGCGGCTGCGCCCCGCCTACACGCCGGAGACGCTCGCCGCCGCCGTGCGCGAGGGGAGAGACCCCGCCGGCCGCGAGCTCGATCCGCTGATGCCGCGCTACAGCTTGAGCGAGGAGGAGATGGCGGGCCTCACCGCCTATCTCCGGGAGCTCTCCGCCGCGCCGTCGCCGGGGGTGGACGGCGAGACGATCCACTTCGCGACCGTGGTCACGGAAGGGGTAGACCCCGGCCGGCGCAAGGCCATGCTCGACGTGCTGGAGGGGTACGTGCGGTGGAAGAACGCCGAGACCCGGCACTCGGCGCAGCGGGTCGGCTTCTCCCCCTGGTACCGGGACGAATTCCAGGGCTCATACCGCCAGTGGCGGCTCCACGTCTGGGAGCTCCGCGGCCCGGCCGGCACCTGGCCGGAGCAACTCGCGGCCTACGAGCGGGCGCAACCGGTCTTCGCCGTGCTCTCCGGGATCGGCGAGGGACCGTGGCGGCCGGTGCACGATTTCTGCGAGCGGGCCGAGATCCCCTGCCTCTTCCCCAACACCCTGCTGCCGGTCACCGATCCTCCCGGCCCTTATTCGCTCTATCTGTCCGCCGGCTTGACCGTCGAGGCGGAGGCCCTCGCCCGGTATCTGTCGGATTCCCGGGAGCGGATCGTCCAGGTCTACCGCGACGTGGACGAGGGGCGCGCGCCCGCGCGCGCCCTGCGGGATTCTCTCGGCGCCACGCGGCTCACGGACCGGCCCATCCCGCCGGGCCAGGCGCTCACGCCCGCCTTCTGGAAGCGGCTGGTGAGGGAGACCCGGCCCGCCGTCCTGGTGCTCTGGCTGAGCCCCGGAGACGCCGCGACGGCCGGGTCCTCTCTCACCCCCGTACCCCGGATCGTCTTCTCCTCCAGCCTGTTAGGCGATCCATCCTCCGTGCCCGCCGGCCTGCGCGAAAAAACGTTGCTGACCTGGCCCTACGCCCTGCCGGGGCACGAGGAGCCGCTGATCTATCGCGTCCGCGCCTGGATGCGCGCGCGGGGGATCGAGAGGACCCACGAGCGCCTTCAGCTCGCCACTTGGCTCGCGCTCGCGGTGACCGATCATTCGCTCACCCATGTCGTGGAGAATTTCTCGCGCGACTTCTTCGTCGAGAGCGTCGAGGAGGAGGCCGAGAACGCGCTCAATCCGGGCCTCTTCCCCTCCCTGAGCCTCGGCCCCGGCCAGCGCTACGCCTCCAAGGGGAGCTACGTCGTGCGCCTGGCGGACGGCGCCCCGGGAAGGATGGAGGCGGTGAGCGGGTGGATCGTGCCATGACGGGCTGGAGCCTGCTCCGGCGGATCGCGTTCCGGTTCGTCTTCTGTTATTTCGTTCTATATATCCTGGTCGATCCCGTAGTCACCACCTACATCCCGGTCGGCCGGCTCGGCGGGCTCTGGCGCCCCCTCGTCCTCTGGGTGGGCACGCGCGTTCTCCACACGCGCTACGACATCGGCTCGCCCGGGCTCGTGGGAGGCGTCAACAACAGTGCCTACGGCCTGATCCTGGGCCTGTGCTTCCTGGTGATCGCCGCCGCCGCCACGGCGCTCTGGTCGGCGCTCGACCGCAGGCGCGCCCAGTACGAGCGGCTGCAGGCCTGGCTCCGGCTGCTGCTCCGCTTCTCCCTCGCGATCAGCATGATCAATTACGGGATCATCAAGGTGATCCCCATCCAGATGATCTCGCCGCTGCCGCTGACCTACCTGACCGAGAGGGTCGGCGACCTCACCCCCATGCGGATGCTCTGGATGTTCGTCGGCTCCTCTCCCCCGTATGAGGTCTTCACCGGCTGCGCCGAGCTGTTGGGCGGTCTCCTGCTCCTTCTGCCCCGGACCACGCTGCTGGGCGCGCTCGTCTGCTTCGCTGATCTGGTCATGATCTTCACCCTGAACATGGCCTACGACGTCCAGGTCAAGCTGTATTCGTTTCACCTGCTGGCGATGGCCGCCCTGCTGATCGCTCCCGATCTTCCGCGGCTGGCCCGTCTGTTCCTTTTCAACCGTCCGGTGGAGCCGGCGCAGACGACGCCGCTCTCCACGCGCAGGTGGCTTCATCGGGGAGCGCAGGCCTTTGTGTTGCTGTTCGGCCTGTACGCGATCGGAGTCA
Source organism: Thermoanaerobaculia bacterium (assembly GCA_045807625.1). Taxonomy (GTDB): domain Bacteria; phylum Acidobacteriota; class Thermoanaerobaculia; order Multivoradales; family UBA5704; genus DATARR01. The sequence continues at coordinate 32,715 of JBJMHA010000056.1, forward strand.
AAGTCGGGATCGCCTGGAAACGTTACGAGAAGCTCCATCCGCCCCGGCCGCCGCTGTACGGGGTCTGGAATGTCGAGGAATTCGTGGTGGACGGCAAGGACGTGCCGCTGTTCACCGATCCGGGGAGATGGCGGACCCTGAGCTTTCATGTCCCACGGAGGGCCGCGGTCGAGCTCATGATCGGATCGGGCCGATATTATTCCCTCGATCTGGACATGAAAGGCCGGACGATGCGGCTCCGGGCGCTCAAAGCCCAGGGGGAAGCGAGCTTCGCTTTCGAGCGGCCGGAGACGGACGTGCTGCTGCTGAACGGGCAGGTGGACGGCCACCCGGCGCGGGCCAGGCTCCGCAAGATGGCGTTGATCGGCCAGCCGTTCCACTGGGTCTTCGTGCCGGACCCCGAGGACCTCGAGCCGCCTCCTACCGCCAAGGCGGGAAAGCCTCGAACGCGATGATCTGCGCCCCGTCCGCGCTCCAGATGGGGCTCCCCGCGATCCATTCCCTGGTTGCAATCAATCCGTTCGGATCGACCTCGAGGCTCACCGCGTAGCCGCCCACGGCCGGCAGCGGATATCCCGTCTCGGGAGAGCTCCTCTTCGCGAGATCGAAGACCGTCCGCGACTGCAGGTGCGTGTCGCCCGACTTCACCGCGGGCCTCTGGATGCCGAGCTTGGGGAGGAGCTCGCGGGCGGGCAGCGGCCGTTTGAAATTGATCGTGAATCGCCGCGGCTTCGCGGCGCCTATGGGCTCATAGAAGAGCTCCCACGTCTCCGTGCGCAGGATGTCCGCGTTGCGCCCCGGATCGGGCGCCAGCGCGCCGAGGCGCGTCACCACCGCCTGCCGGGTGAAGCCTGCGTCGGCCACCGCCGCCAGGGCCTCGACGAGCCTCGCCGTCTCGCTCGCGTTCCGCAGGGGGACGGCGAACAGCGGCTCCCGGTCGTACCAGGAGAGCCGGAAGCCGCCGTCGACGTCGAGATCGGTCAGGTAGAGATCGCCGAAGCGCAGGATGCGCCGGTTGTCGACGCGGAGCTCCCGCGGCTTCGGAAAGCGGGCGGCGAGCAGCCGCTCGCAGGCGTCGCGGCCCGCGAGGAAGTCGAGGTCCCAATGCCGCAGGGCCGGGTCCGCCACCTTCGGCGGGTCCTGGTGGAACGGATCGATCGCCAGCTCGACCGTGGCCCGCGCCACGCCGGCCCTGGGCGACACGCGGTAGAGTGGACCCACCGCGTCCGCCCACTTCGCGGGATCGCGGTGCAGGGGTCCCACGACCGCCTCGAGCTCCGAGAGGACGCGCGGCGGCTTGCCGGCGAGGGCCGCGACCACGGTCGCCGGATTGCCCGATCCCGCCGCTCCCGCGGCCATGGCTCCCATCAGGGCTACCACCCCCGCGACCGCTACCTTCCGTGCGTTCTTGGTTTCCATATCCCATTAGACCTCCTGTTTCGCCCGGGGGTTCCCGGATGCGATAGGATGCCATCGAATGAAAATCCTGATCTTCGGTGCCACGGGCTCGGCGGGCGGCAGTGTCCTGCGCTCCTGCCTGGCCTCTCCGGCGGTGGAGGAGGTGCGCGCCGTCGTGCGCCGGCCCCTCTCGCTGACCCATGAGAAGCTCCGCGTGGTCGTTCATGATGACTTTCTCGATTACACCCGGATCGCGGACGCCTTCGCGGGCGTGGACGCCTGCCTCTTCTGCCTCGGCATCTCGTCCACCCAGGTCTCGGGCGAAGCGGAGTATCGCAGGATCACTCACGATTTCGCCCTCGCCGCCGCCCGCGCCCTGCGCGCCCGGAGCCTCGGGGCCGCGTTCCATTTCATCAGCGGCCGGGGCACGAACGTGGAGAGCCGCTTCATGTGGGCGCGCGTGAAGGGTGAGACCGAGCGGGACCTGATCGCGGAGGTCGACGCGGTCTGCTGGCGGCCGGCCGCCATCGACGGCGTGCCGTCCCAGAGCGAGCCGCGGCTATTCAAGATCCTGCGGCCGCTCTTCCGCCTGTTGAGCCCCTTCCGAAATCTTTACGTCAAGGGGGAGGACATCGGCCGGGCCATGTTGCTGGCCACGGCCGAGAACCTGCGAGGGCGGATCCTCGAAAACGCGGAGATCCGCGATCTCGCCGGCCGGGCGGGCGCGCCGTGAAGGTTCTCGAAACGGAACGGCTGATCCTGCGCCGGCTGTCGACCGGGGACGCGGAATTCATGCTCGGTCTGCTGAACGATCCTTCCTGGTTGCGGTTCATCGGTGACCGGGGCGTGAGGACCCTGGAGGACGCGCGCGCCTATATCTTGAAGGGGCCGGTCGACATGTATGACCGGCTCGGCTTCGGCCTGTACCTGACCGAGCTCAAGGACGAGGGGGTCCCGATCGGGATCTGCGGTCTGGTCAAGCGCGACTCCCTGGAGGACGTCGACATCGGGTTCGCCCTGCTGCCCGGGTTCTGGGGCCAGGGGTACGCGTTCGAGGCCGCCTCCGCCGTGATGGAGTATGGGAAAAACGCTCTGGGCCTGAAGCGGATCGTGGCGATCACCGCACGGGACAATCACAGCTCGATCAAGCTGCTCGAAAAATTGGGCTTGAAATTCGAACGGATGATCCGGATCGCCACCGGCGGTCCGGAGATCCGGCTGTTCGCGTGGGATTCGACCGCCGCTGACACCACGGTGGCGCGGGATCAGCGGCGCATGACGACGTAGGGGCTCCGGAGCCGCCTCACTTCCCCCGCGCGTGCAGGATCTCCGTGAGCACGTCCGGCTTGCCCTCGATCGGCTCCAGGTGCGGATAGCGGGGCCCGCCATGATAGTCGAGACGGCGGACGCGGATGGCGTCGCCGTCGGCGGTGACGACCTCGATGGGCGCCTTGCCGGCTTTGGACTCGGCGAGCGCCGCCTCGACCGCGCGCGGCGTGTAGACGTGCCCGCCCACCCCTAGCACTTTCTCGCCGGCGACGATCCCGGCCCGTCCCGCCGGGGAGTCGGGCAGGGCCTCGACGACCCGGCTCTCCTTGTCCACCGCGAAGCCGAGCGAGAAGCGCCAGTCGTGAGCTTCGCGCCGCGCTTCGTCGTCGGTGATCGACTGGTTCGGCTTGTCGTTGTAGACCAGCCGCCAGCCGGCGCGCTCGAGGCCCGACATCGGCAGGCGTGGCGCCACGCGGTCCACCCGCTCGGCGAACAGCCCCTGCCAGTCGAACGGCACGAGGTCGTTGAGGGTCTTGACGACGTCGGCCCGGGTGTAGGGGACCACCGTGGGGGGGGAATCGGCGCCGCCGTAGAAGCGGCGGCAGAAGTCGTCGAGCGAGACGCGCCCCTGCGAGCGCTCGCGCAGCAGGGTGTCGACGTCGAGCCAGAGGAAGATCGATTCCTCGTAGAAGTCGGTGCCGCGCCGACGGGCCCGGCCGTCGCCCGGCGCGCCGTAGAGGATCTGGGCGGCCACCGCTGTATCGCCCAGGGGGCGCCAGTCGCGGCCCGTCCGGGCGTCCAGGGTGGCGGCGATGGCGGCGAGCTGCTCGCGGTAGTACTCCGGCGTCCACAGGCCCGCGCGGGCCGGCAGCACGAGCCCGAGGTGCTCGGTGAGCCCCTCGTAGACCCAGAGCAGCGCGCCCTGCATCGGCCGCTGGTAATCCGGCGACAGCAGCCCCGCGGGCCGCCGGTGCTTGCCGTTCCAGGAGTGCACGAACTCGTGAGCGAGGAGGCCGGGCAGCGAGCGCTTCGACATCTCCTGGACGAGGGTCTCCTCCTCGATCCGGTCGTCGCTCGACTCGTGGTGCTCGAGGCCGAAGTGCTCGACGTGATCGGAGAGCGTGAGCAGCCAGCGGTACGAGTTGTAGTGATGGGCGCCGAAGAGCGTCAAGGTCTCGTCGACGAGGCGGGTCATGGGCGCCGAGAGGTCGCCCGCGTTCGCCAGGTCCGCGGCGCGGTCGGCGGTGATCACCAGATGATGGCTGGCGCCGCCGTGCTCGCCGAGGTCGAGGTCCACCAGGTGGGTGCCGGTGAGCACGGGGGAATCGATCAGCGTCGCCAGCGAGACCGGAGCGAAACGCACCGCTCCGCCCTCCTCCCCCTGCTTCACAAGCGCGGTGGCAAAGGACCAGCCGGCGGGCAGGCGCAGCGAGGGGGTTACGCGGATGGCCTCGGCGGCCGGCCCCTGCGGATAGAGCGCGACGGTGTTCCAACTGAGCACCGCCAGGAAGTCCGTGGCTCCGGGGCCCGACGAGAAGCTCCCGCCCTCGCCGGGGAACAGGAAGTCGGCCTGCGCCGACAGCCGGCTCGCGCCGGGCGGGACCGTCAGGTGCAGCGCGTACATCTCGGCCGGGTCCCGTTCCCAGGCCAGCTCCTTGCCGCCGGCCGAGAGGTGCAGGTCGACGAGATTGACCAGGGGCCCCGTGGGACCGTGCTCGCCGGGAATCCATTTCGGATAGAGCAGGGTGAGCGGACCGGGGGAGACGGGGATCTCGCTGCTGACGTGGAGGATCCGCTGCGCCACCTGGCTGGCGTCGAGCGCGAGGGTGATGGACGTGGCGGGGGCGGTCTGGGCCGTGGCGCCCGCCGCCAGAGCGAGCGCGGCGAGGCCGGCGAGGAGGACGGCGGGACGCGACCTGCGGAGCGTGGGCTTCATGGTCGTCAGCTCTCCTTGGGGGCTCGGTTGCGTACTTTCTAAGCTCGCCACTATAGCTCCTCGTGGTATGACTTGCCGAGTGCCAGGGATCGAGCGAGAGCGGCCGCGCCGGTTGCGCGCCATTCTGGGGGCCGCCGCGCTCGCGGCGCTCCTCGGGGTGGGCGTGGTGAGCATGGTCTACCGGTCCGGCCTGCTCCTCGGGGAGGCCGGCCGCTGGGCGAGGCTCGACCCGGCGGAAGCCCGCCGCCGGACCTTCGGGCCGGCCTACGTGGACGCCGTCGAGGCCATCCGGCGCGATCTCCCGGACAATGCCTGGTACCTGCTCTTCCCTCCCCGGGAGCCCGACGAAACGGGTTGGGCGCTCTGGGTGCGCCACGATCTCGCGCCGCGGCGGCCGATCCTGATCCACTCCCGGGGTGGGCGCGGGCTCCGCACCGCCCATGGCGCCGCGGTGCCGCAGCGGGTGCGCTGGGCCGTCCTGCCCGGCGAGGCCGGCGTGCCCGTGCTGTTGACGCGCGAGGAGGCCCTCGCCCGGCTGCGGGATCGCGGTGGACGATGACCGGCGGAGCCCTCGCCGCGGTCGCGCTGTTCCTGGGAGCGGGGCTCGGGCTGACCCTCTGCCTGCCAGGGTTCGCGAAGACCGGCCTGGCCGGCCGGCTGGGCTTCGCCTGGGTGCTGGGCGTGGCCTGGACCGGGCTGTTCCTCTACGCCGCCTCCCACTTCGCCCGGGCGCGCCTCGACGGCCCGCTCGTCTTCCTGGCCGCCTTCCCGCCGTTGGCGGCGGGCTTTGCGGCGGCCGTCCGCCTGCTGGTCCTGCGGAAGTGGCGGCAGCCCGCACCCCGGATTCCCCGCTCCCGGGTCCAGAGGATCGGCTGGGCCGGGCTCTCCCTGCTGGCGGTCCTCGTCTCCTCGGCGGTCCTGGCGAACGCGCTCACCCATCCTTTGGAGGATTGGGACGGCCGGATGACCTGGACGGCCCAGGCGATGTTCGTGCGGGACGCCGGCACCGTCGACGCGGAGGTCCTGCGGTCGCCGAAGAGCTTCGTCAGCCACCCGCGCTATCCGCTCCTCATGCCGCTTGTGCAGATCGCGGTGTTGGAGGCGGCGGGGAGCGACGATGAGCGTGTCGTCCGGGTGGTCTATGCCCTGTTCTTTCCGGCGCTCGTGCTGCTGGTCCTGGAGGCCGGCCGGCGGTGGGCCGGCCCGAGCGCGGCGCTTCTCACGGCCCTGGCCCTCCTCACCATCCCCTGGATCCCTTTCGACCGGGAGGGGGGAGCGGCCGGCGCCTACAGCGACCTCCCGCTGGCCTGTTTCTTCGGCGGCGGCCTCGTGCTGCTCCTGCGGGGCCGTCCGCGGGCGTCGGATGGCCTCGCCGCGGGATTGCTGCTGGCGGCGGCCCTGCTCACCAAGAACGAGGGGTTGCCCGAGGTCCTGATCGCGCTCGCACTGGCAGGCTGGAGCGCGGGAGCCGCTCTCCTCCGGCACCGGAGATCGGGACGAGCCCGCCTGCTCGCGGCGGCCCTGGCCTGCGGCCTCTGCCTGGGCGCTCTGGGGCTCCTCGCCTCCTGGCGATCGCCGATCCCGAACCGTTACGACGAGTCCTATTTCGAAACCTTTTCCGTGGCGTCCTTCGCGCGCAACCTGGCCTCCGCGCGGCCGTTCACGACGGTCCCCGTGATCGCGGGCCGGATGCTCAGACCGGAGCTCTGGGGCCTCTTCTGGTGGCTGGCGCCGGTGCTCTTCGTGGTGGCGGCGCCCTCGTTCCGCCGCCCGCCCACCGCGTTCCTGGCCGTCGCCGCGGCGGTTCCGCCGCTGGCGGCCTGGGCCGCGTACGCCCAGGTCGCAACGGCGACCTACTACGCCTCGGTCACCTGGAACCGCATCCTGCTGCAGGCGGGCGTGCCACTGCTCGGTATTTTAGCGTTGGCGATCAGAAAATTGCTGTCCTGGAAAAGAGAGGGAATCCGTGATGAGACGTGAGGCCCCGATCCGTATTGCGAGATGTTTCTGGATGATGCTCGGCGCGGCCTGGACCCTCTCCTGCACGCTCACCGCTCCGCCCGCCGCCCCTGTCGAGAAAAGCTCCGGGAGCTCCTTGATCGGAACGTGGCGGGTGGTCGCCTTCGAAGACCGGGAGACCGGGCAGGGCGCCTGGGATCATCCATTACAGGTTGGTACAATGACACCCATGCAGCGGATCAACATAGTCTATTGGGAAGAAGAAGGTGGCTGGATGGGGTACTTGCAGGAGTACCCAGACTACTGGACGCAGGGCGATTCTCTCGACGACCTGAAAGAGCACCTGAAGGATCTGTATCAAGACATTGCCAGCGATGAGATTTCGGGGATACGCAGGATCCGGCCACGGGCATTTCCCAGCCCGTTCCGCGCCATCGAGAGATCAAGGACCACTTGGCACATCACATCATAAAGATGCTTAACAAAGACAGCCGCTAGCATCGGAAGTATCGGCTACTCCCGCCCCACCCCCGCCAGCGTCAACACCGAAGGCACCTTCCCCGGCTCGGCCATCCGCAGCAGCCCCAGCCCGATCCCCGCGAAGCCGTTCATCAGGCCGGGGGATTCGATGCTGGCGCGGGTGCCGCAGAGCCAGCCGTCGCGATCCAGGCTGGCGAGGACGATCTCCAGGAAGCGCTGGAGGTCCGCGGCGAGCTCACGGGTCGGGAATTGCTCCTGCGCCTGGAGGAGGAAGTCGAGGTTTCCGAGATCGCCGTGGCAGAGGCAGTGGTTCTGCCCCGGGCCGCGCTCCAGGGTGCGGCGGACGGCCTCGTCGACCTCGCGGCGGAGCTCCTCGCGCTCCTCGCCGCCGCGGGCGTGGGGGTACGCCTGCAGACGGCTGAGGCCCACGCCGGGCGCGCCGTAGCACCAGGCCATGGCGACCGTGCTCTCGGGGGGCGGCTTCTCGCCGGGGGTGCCGCGGAGCAGGCGGTCGAGGTCCGACCAGAACTGTTCGCGCTCCCCCGCGAAGCCCGCGAGGCCGGCGTCGAGGAAGCGCCGGTCTTCGGTGGCCGCGCCCAGCCGGGTGAGCGCCAGGGCGATGCCGCCCACGCCGTGGGAGATGCCCGCCAGAGGCCGCTCGGCCGCCAGGCGGGTGCGCCAGCCGAGGCCCGGCCCCCAGGGCTCGGCCAGATCCAGGAGCCGCTCGCCGCATTGGGACGCGATCTCCAGGACACGCTCCGACCCGGACGCCTCGTACAGGGCGAGCAGGCCCAGGATGGCGCCCGCCGAGCCGCCGATCAGGTCGAGGTCCTCGTCCCGCTCCAGGAGGGCGGGGACGCGCTCCGCCAGCCGTTCGGCGGCGGCGAGGGTCTCCCGGTCCCGCCAGAGGTGTCCGAGGTGGGCGAGGGCCCAGACGACCCCGCCCAATCCCTGGAAGGCGCCGATCGTGGCGTCCCGCTCGGGGGCGCCGTCCGGCGGGACCTCCATCTGGAGCCGGAGGGTGGCGACGGCGGCGCGCGCCAGCCCGGTGGCGTCCGGGTCGCCGGCGATCTCGCCCAGGAAGCCGAGGAAGATCGCGATGCCGGGGAGGCCGGAGTAGAGGTCCTCCGGCGTGGCCTCCAGGGACCAGGTCTTGTTGCGGTATTCGAGGCCGATCCAGGAGGCGTAGTCCCCCTCCCGCACGGCCATCTCGGCGAACCAGCCGCCCACGGCGCGGGCGTGCCGGAGGAGGCTCTCCCGCAGCTCCTCGGGGTTGAGCCGCGGCGCTTGAGGGTCGGGCTCGTAGCTCGTCCACTCGACGTCGTCGCGGTTGAGGAGCTGGATGCCGAGCGAGAGGCGGAGGAGCCAGAGCTGGCGCCGCAGGTCCTCCTCCCCGAGCTCCCCCGTGCGCCGCCGGACGAGCTCGAGGGAGGGCTCGGCGAGGAAATCGGGGAGCCTCTCGCCGCGGCTCGTCCACACGTCGCGCGAGGAGGGGAGGGTGGAGAAGAAGGGGATGTCCCCCTCCGAGAGGTCGCGGTGCTCGGTGGCGATCACCCGGGCCAGGCTGGGCTGGAAGTCGGCCTCCAGCCAGAGGCGGTCGAACAGGCGGTCGCGGTCGAGCGCGTCGCGCAGGTAGTCGGGATGGAAGCTCTCGACGAGCAGCGCGCCGTAGATCCGCGTCGGCCGCAGCACCACGCGCACGGGGTCGTCCGCGAAGCGGTCGAGCTGGCGCTGGAGCTCCTCTGGACGGCCGGCCAGCAGCCGGTAGACGGCGGTGAAGCCGCTCGCCATCTCGCCGCGGAATTCGCCCACCTGGACGGGGCGGCCTTCGAGGATGGGCCGGTTCTGCCCCCCTTCCATGAGGACGCGGTCGCGCTCCACCCGCATCTCGTCGGTGCCGGTGCCCCGCCACTGGATCACCTTCTCCGGGGTGGGCTGGCCGTCGATGGCCGCCACGCCGCTGATGTCCACCCCTGCGAAGTCGTCCCTCTGACCGACCTGGAAGGGGAGAAGGCCGACGCGCAGGACCGAGTGGAGGGCGAACTGCGAGCGGAGGTCCTCGTTCGCCCGCGTCCGCTTGCCGCGCTGGATCTGGGGATGGAAGAGCGATTCGAGATCGACCACCACCGGATGCCCGCCGGCGGCGATCAGGTTCTCGTGATGGCAGTCGGTGGCGGCGAGCGCGTAGAGCACGGCGAGCAGCCCGCCCAGGCGCTCGTGGAAGCGGGCGACCTCCTCCTGGGACCGGCAGGGCTCGAAGGCGGCGAATTCCATCCAGCCGTGATCTCCGAGGTCGAGCACGCCGAGGGTACGGAACCCGGGGCCGCCCAGGGAATTGATCCAGGCGAGGAGCTCCTGGAAGTGGGCCTCGACGGCGAGCGAGCGCGGCTTGTAGACCAGCCGGGCGCCGGAGGCGAAGGTCAGGAGGCGCACCGACCGGCCTTGGCGGTGGCGGTCGCCGGCGCCGCCGTCGAGGGCGGTGAGCGGGCCGGGATCCTGGCCCTGGAAGAGCCGCTCGACGATCTCCGGCCAGTCGGCGGCGAGCTGGGAGAAGATCTCGCGGACCGCCTCGCGGAAGAGCTCGAGGTCGAGCAGCACCTGGCGGGCGAGCACCGGATATTCGCGCAGGATCTCGTCCGCGGTCCGGGGGTCGCGCAGCCGTTCGACGAACGAGGCGAAGCGTTCCTCCGGGGTCTCGCCGGACAGCAGCTCCTGAAGCCGGGCCACGTTCAGCTCCAGCACGAGGGTGCGCGAGAGGAGCGGCAGGATCCGGTAGGGCAGGGTCGCCGAGGCCAACTGAAGGGCGCTCTCCGCGGTGAAGGGGAGGGGACCGGCGGCTCCGCTCACGAGCGCCGCGAGATCGTCCCGCAGGCGCAGCCGGGCGCGTTCGACGAAGGGGCGGACCAGCTCCAGGAAGCCGGCGGCGGTGCCGATCTCCGCCGCGAGCGGCAGCGGCGGCAGGGCCGGGTCATCCGGGGACCGGCGGTCGGAGAGCTCGATCATCCAGGCCGGGGGTGGAGCGCCGAGCCGGTCCGGGGGCAGGGCGACCAGGCGCTCGAACGACTCCTCCTTCAGATCCAGTCCCTCCAGGCGCCGCTCCCACCAGGGGCCGGACCGGAAGGCGGTCAAGTCCCGCCACTCCGCGATCCGCCGGCGGGCGCGCTCGTCGCCGTCGACCGGCGGGAGCTCCGGGGCCTCCGCGCGGGCGGCGCGCTCGGCGAGCGTCAAGGCACGGTACCAGTCGGTGAGGTCGATCGCATCCATGGCTTGATGGTACATCCCGCGCCTGCAGGGGCGGCCCTGCGTGGCCGCCCCTGCAAACCGTTGCGGTAACCGTGCCCTACTTCGGGCAGCACGCCCTCCGGCTGGCGAAGGTGTACGCGGTACAGTCGATCGCCGTGGTGAGCGGCGTGGAGGCGCCGGCGATGACGAGCTGGTCGTCGCTCAGCTCGGTGATGCCGGCGGGGTGGTGGGGGAGGGAGGCCTGAGCTTCCTCGGGCAGGGTGGCGCGGTAGAAGGGATCCTTCCAGGCGCGGATGACGTCGTTCTTGTTCATGGAGAGGTCTCCTGTTCAGACCGTCGTCGTCGGGCAGCAGGAGGCGAGCCCGTTGTACGTGTAGTTGGTGCAGAGCGGGGAGGTGGTGGCGGGGCAGCAGGCGTTCAATTTGCCGTAGGTGTACTCGGTACAGGTGATGGCCGTGGTGATCGGCGTGGAGGCACCCCAGGTGGTAAGCTGGTCGTCGCTCAGCTCGGTGATGCCGGAGGGGTGCTGGGGCAGGGCCGCCTGAGCCTCTTCGGGCAGATTGGCCCGATAGAATGGGTCCTTCCAGGCGCGGATGACGTCGTTCTTGTTCATGACGGATCTCCTTGTTCAAAGATACCCGGGACACGGAAGGGCTCGCGAAGGAGCGCCTTCGTATTCTTGGGTGCGATGGAGTGGGGAGGTGGGGACAGACGGATGTCGATTCGGGCCTCTCCCGTTCGACCATGGGGTAGGGCCGCCGTCCACAAGGCAACCTCGGCCCTGGAAATTCGTATTGGCTTAGAGTCGGTGAAAGGGGGAGTCTTGCCGTCATGATGAAACGAATGATCCTGATGCTCCTGGCCGTATTGGTCGTTGTCGGCGCCCTCGGGGCCGTGAAGGTCAACCAGATCCGCGGGGCCAAGGCGAAGGGCACGGCGTTTCAACCGCCGCCCGAGGCCGTGACCACGACCGTCGCGCGGCAGGAGGAGTGGCCGGCGACGGCGAAGGCCATCGGAACGGTGACCGCCGTCCAGGGGGTCACCGTCAGCGCGGACCAGCCCGGCGTCATCGAGAAGATCTACTTCGATTCCGGCCGGACGGTACGGAAGGGGGACGTGCTGGTGCACCTGGACACCCGCCAGGAGGCCGCCCAGTTGGCCGCCGCCGAGTCGGCGCGCGATCTCGCCCGGATCAACCTCAACCGCATGAAGGGGTTGAAGGAGAGCGGGGTGATCGCGGTGGCGGACTACGACAAGGCCGTGGCCGGATTCACCCAGGACGACGCCAAGGTGGGCGAGATCCGCGCCACCATCGCGCGCAAGACGATCCGGGCGCCGTTCTCGGGGGTGCTGGGCATCCGCCAAGTCAACCTCGGCCAGTATCTGGCCTCCGGCGCGCCCGTCGTGTCGCTCCAGACCCTGCAGCCGATCTACGTCGACTTCGCCGTGCCGCAGCAGCAGGTGGCCCACCTGCGGCCCGGTACCGCCGTGGAGCTCACCGGCGAGGGGCAGGGGTCCGCGGGGAAGGTCTCGGCCGTCGACTCCGTCGTCGATCCGGCCACGCGCAACCTCCAGGTCCGGGCCACGTTCGCCAACGCGGACGGCCGGCTGCACCCGGGGATGTACGCCGAAGCCCAGATCGTGATGGGGGCGAGCCAGACGGCCCTCGCGCTGCCCGCCTCCGCGATCAGCTACGCCCCGTACGGCGACTCGGTCTTCGTCGTCGAGGAGATGAAGGGGCCGGACGGCAAGAGCTACCGCGGCGTGCGCCAGCAGTTCGTGAAGCTGGGCGGCTCGCGGGGCGATCAGGTGGCGGTGGTCTCCGGCCTCAAGTCGGGCGAGGAGGTGGTGACCTCGGGCGTCTTCAAGCTCCGCAGCGGCGCCGCCGTCCTGGTCAACAACAAGATTCAGCCCGCGAGCAGCGCCACGCCGCGGCCGGAGGACAGCTAGGTGAAGCTGACCGACCTCTTCATCCGCCGGCCCGTTCTCGCCATGGTGGTCAGCCTGGTGATCCTGATCGCCGGCCTGCAGTCCATCCGCTCGCTGAGCATCCGGCAATACCCGCGCAGCGACATCGCGGTGATCAACGTGACGACCGCCTACGTGGGCGCCAACGCCGACCTGGTGCGCGGCTTCATCACCACGCCCCTGGAGCGGGCGCTCGCCAGCGCCGACGGCATCGACTACATGGAGTCGTCGAGCGCGCAGGGCGCGAGCACAATCACCCTGCACCTGAAGCTCAACTTCGACACCAACGCCGCCCTCACCCAGGTGCAGGCGAAGGTGGCGCAGGTGCGCAACACCCTGCCGCCCGAGGCGGAGGCGCCGGTGATCTCGCTGGAGACGGCGGACAGCCAGTTCGCCGGGATGTACCTCGGCTTCTCCTCGCAGGGACTCGACCAGAACCAGATCACCGACTACCTGGTGCGCGTGGTGCAGCCGAAGCTCGCCGCCATCAGCGGCGTGCAGCGGGCGGACATCTTCGGCGACCGCACCTTCGCCATGCGGATCTGGCTCAAGCCCGCCCAGATGGCGGCCCACGGCATCTCCCCCTCGCAGGTGCGGGACGCGCTGGCCGCCAACAACTACCTCTCCGCGCTGGGCCGCACCAAGGGATCGATGGTGTCGGTGAACCTGGTCGCCAACACCGACCTCAAGTCGCCCGAGGAGTTCCGCCAGCTCGTCGTCAAGGAAGAGAACGGCGTGGTCGTGCGGCTGGGCGACGTCGCCGACGTGGTGCTCGGCGCCGAGAACTACGATCAGGACGTCCGCTTCAACGGCGAGACCGCCGTGTTCATCGGCATCTGGGCGCTCCCCACGGCCAACACGCTGGACGTCTTGCAGCGGGTGCGCGAGGCGATGCCCGGCATCCAGGCGCAGCTCCCGGCGGGCATGAAGGGGGGCATCCCCTACGACTCGTCGGTATACATCCGCGACTCCATCCGCGAGGTGATCAAGACCCTCTCCGAGACCCTGCTGATCGTTATCCTGATCATCTACCTCTTCCTGGGCTCGGTGCGCTCGGTGATCATTCCGGTGGTGGCCATCCCGATCTCGCTGATCGGCGCCGTGTTCCTGATGCAGATGGCCGGCTTCACCATCAACCTGCTGACCCTGCTCGCCGTCGTGCTCTCGGTCGGCCTCGTGGTCGACGACGCGATCGTGATGGTGGAGAACATCGAACGGCACCTGCACGAGGGCAAGAGCCCGTTCCAGGCGGCCCTCGACGCCGCCCGCGAGCTGGTGGGACCGATCATCGCCATGACGATCACGCTGGCGGCGGTCTACACGCCGATCGCCGTCCAGGGGGGCTTGACCGGCTCGCTCTTCCGCGAGTTCGCCTTCACGCTCGCCGGCGCGGTGCTGGTCTCCGGCATCGTGGCGCTGACCCTGTCGCCGATGATGGGCTCGAAGCTCCTGCGCGCCGGCGACACCGAGCGCGGCTTCGCCGGCTTCGTCAACCGCCGGTTCGAAGACGTCCGCCGCGTCTACACGCGGATGCTGGGCTCGACGCTGCGCTACCGGCCGGTCGTGCTCACCCTGTGGGTGATCGTGACGCTGCTGATCGTGCCGTTCTACATGCTCTCCCAGAAGGAGCTGGCGCCGGCCGAGGACCAGGGCGTGGTGTTCGGCATCATCCAGTCCAGCGCCAACGCGACGCTCGAGCAGACCAAGCTCTTCGCGGACCAGATCTACAAGGTTTTCCACTCGTTCCCCGAGACCGACTCCACCTTCCAGATCGTCTTCCCCTCGGGTGGCTTCGCGGGCATGGTGGTCAAGCCGGAGAGCCAGCGGAAGAAGAGCAGCGCCGAGCTCCAGGTGGAGGCGTCGCAGGAGCTGTCGAAGATCGCCGGCGTGCGGGTGATCCCGCTCACGCCGCCCGCCCTGCCCGGCAGCGGCGGCGGCCTGCCGGTCGACTTCGTGATCGCCTCGACCGCCGAGCCGCGGCAGCTCGCCGACCTCGCCGACCAGATCGTGCAGAAGGCCTTCGCGAGCGGGCTGTTCATGTTCGTTGACACCGACCTGAAATTCGATCAGCCGCAGACCGAGGTGGTCTTCGACCGCGACAAGCTGCGCTCCGAGGGGGTGGACCTGAGCCAGGCCGGCCGCGACCTCTCGACGCTGATGGGCGGCAACTACGTCAACCGCTTCAGCATCCAGGGACGGAGCTACAAGGTGATCCCCCAGGTCAAGCGCAGCGAGCGGCTGACGGCGGACCAGTTGCGGGGCATCTATGTCACGGGGGCCGGCGGCAAGCTGGTGCCGCTCTCCACCTTCGCCACGCTGCGCACCACCACGGAGCCGCGCGATCTCAAGCGTTTCCAGCAGCTCAACTCCGTGCGCCTCCAGGGCGCGATCCCGCCGAACGTCTCGCTCGACCAGGCGCTGCGCTTCCTGGAGGACGAGGCGCAGAAGACCCTGCCGCAGGGGCAGGGGTACAGCGTCGACTACTCCGGTGAATCGCGGCAGCTCCGCACGGAGGGCGGCAAGTTCCTCGCCACCTTCCTGCTCTCGGCGATCCTGATCTATCTGGTGCTGGCGGCGCAGTTCGAGAGCTTCCGCGATCCGTTCATCATCCTGGCCGGCTCGGTGCCGCTGGCGCTCTCGGGCGCCCTGCTCTTCTCCTTCCTGGGCCTCACCTCGCTCAACGTCTACAGCCAGGTGGGATTGATCACATTGGTCGGCCTGGTGGCGAAGAACGGCATCCTGATCGTCCAGTTCGCCAATCATCTCCAGGAGACCGGTCTGGCGAAGCTGGAAGCGGTGATCGAGGCCGCCACCACGCGCCTGCGCCCGATCCTGATGACCACCGCCGCGACCGTGGTCGGCCACCTGCCGCTGGTCTTCGCCCACGGCCCTGGAGCCGGCGCGCGCAACAGCATCGGCATCATGCTGGTGAGCGGCATGATCATCGGAACCATGTTCACCCTCTTCGTGGTGCCGTCGATCTACATCCTGGTGGCAAGGACGCACCGGGCGGCGGCGGTGGAGGAGCGGGAGGTGGAGGGGGCGGGTCCGGAGGTGGCAGGGGCGGCGGTGTAGGAGGTGCAGCGCAGCATCTTTATGCACGCACCCCAGCCCCGCCAGGGGCGACATGAATTAGCCCGGCGGCGTAAGCCCCGGGTGTACGGGCGTACCCCCCACCATGCAGAGCCCCGTCAGGGGCGACAGGAAGTCTCGTAGCGGTTTCCTCCTGTGAGCGTCCCAGGCAGGAGTGGACATCATCGTCCCTCTGAGGGGTGTTTCCGTCCCAGGCCCGCCGTCCTTCTCTCAGTTGCTGTATAATTATTAACCAGATGCCAAAGAAGATCTTCTTGGGGTGGTCTAAGGGTCGAGGTAATCCTCAACCATGGCTCCACTTCGAGGTGCCGTCGATCATGATCAGCGCTTTCGACTTCCATCTCCGGAACGGAGAGAGCGCCAAGGCTTCTGAGACTCTAGGCTTCGGGGGGGAGATCTTCTGCGATTCGGGTGGATATCAATATATCTCGACTACACAATCGATCACCTCCGATCAAGCCTTACATGTGCAAAGGCAGCTAGGGGCAACTCTCAATGCTGCCTTGGACCATCCGTTTGATCCGCGCAAGCATCTCGAATACTTCCGGTTCTATCTGGAAAGCTCACAGCATAATGAATGCTTCTCGTTCGTGCCTGTGGTTCCTCAGGACCTGCCCTCCAAGTTCATTCGTGAGATGGTAGCCGCGTTTCCCAACCCACCGCTCGTCGCCGTCGGAAAGATAGTTCCCTCTCTCTATCCCTTGGCCGACCATCGCAAGGTAGAGAAGGTACTGCGCAATATACGCAGGATCCGTGAATTTTTCCCTTCTGCCAAGCTCCATGCCCTAGGTGTCGGTGGTGTCACTACGGCGGTTTTACTCTTTCATCTTGTCGATTCGATCGATACCAGTAGTTGGCTTCACGACGCGAGGTACGGCAAGATGAGGCTTCTTGGAGGAGGGATCGCGAAAGCCTCACAACCGGGCTCGCGGCCCAATCGGAGGCTCCTGGATAACCTCGAGGATTGTGGCTGCCCAGGGTGTAAGGGTTATGGGGTGGAGATCCTGACAAAAAGGGGAATTGAAGGGCTCCAGGCCAGGGCATTGCACAACGCTTGGGTTTTGCTTCGCGAGCAGGACCGGATCAATCAGATGATAGAAGTAGGTATGTATCAGACCTACGTGGCGAGCAGGGTAACCAAAAGCACGTGGCACCGTAACTTCTATGATGTCGTCAAACGCCTACTCTAGGCCTATGATCCGGCCTGTTAGACTCGAGCAGTTAGACCGGCTTCTCGAGCTGGCAGATCTTCTGCTTCTGCGGTCGCTCTCCACAGCCCTCCTGGTTCCGAAGCATGCATTTGGAGGCGCTCGCCGAGCCGAAGAGTATAGAAAGAGGCTGCGAACTCTTCTGGTCGAGGAGAATAGGGTGGAGCGTGCCCTTCAGCATCTGGTAGGGCACCCGGAGGACGAGCTGATCCCGCTGGAAAGGTGGCGTCTGGGGGAGTTGGTCGGTGCGAGCGACAGGCTGCTCCATCACGAGCACTTTCGGGTGGGGCGCGAGAGGATTGCTGAGAGGTTCGACCCTGGGGACGCGCGGACCTGTCTATTCCTCCCCTGCCATAGGGTGAAGCCATACTCTCAATCGCCGGTGGTCAAAGCTGTGCAAGGGCTGATCGAACGTTGCGGATGGGCGCGGTCCGTGGTCATTGTGGTGGCCAGCGTACCCGGAGTGGTGCCGATCGGAATGGACCGCTTCTATCCGTTTGCATACTACAACTGGAGCCCGGCCGATGAAGAGGGACGGCTCATCAGGAGCTACGTCGAAGCTCTCCGTGAGCGAGTGGGGAACTTCATTGACGCGTTTCGTGGTCGATTCAACAGATATATCGCCTACTTTCGGCCGGCCTCCGTCGAGATCGACAGTATCCAGGGGGCGTTTGCCGAACGCGGTCTGAGCTGCTTGCAGGTCCCTCAAGCGGCTAGGATGCATGAGATCGTGCGGAAGAACAGGGCATTGTGGCGATTTCAGGGGCTGAAGCGGGAAGAATGCTTGGCGGAGTTGGGCGATGCTCTAAAAGGAGAGGAGGCATAATGAGCAATCCAGACGTCATCACGGTCGTAGGGTTACTGGGTGGTTCTTCCTCAGGCGGAATTGCAGCCCTGACGTTGGCGGAAGTCAAAGCCAAAGAACGTAAAGAAAAGTTCCGTGAGGTAATCAATAGTTACAGAGTTGACCGCTTGTTCAACAAGAACTGGTTTTGGGCTTTTCTTTATTTGGTTGTTCGGATTGCCGAGCTTATCGCGGGGGCTATGATCCTCGTTGCGATTATAGTTGCCCTCCCCATATTCTGGCCGGGTTTTTCAGTCTACTTGGCTCGTTTTGGCTACAACACCGGAACCTTCAATCAGGTCGGTGTGGGTGCTCTAATACTCTTCATTCTCTTCGCGTTGGTGATCACGATCGTCGAGCCCGGAATTTCCCTGGAAGCGTTCCGGCACTGGCTTGGGAAGCGGAACCTTGAACGGAAGCTCGCCAACCGCATCAAGCGTGGAGATCAGGGCTACTTCCGAGTACAGGACGAGCACTGTGACAAGCTCGCCGAGGCCATGGCGGCGAAGCTTCGCGCAGAGCCCGGATATCTGTCCGAGATGCTCATCACTAAACGGCCCGACGACCGCAGCACGCTCGCCAATGAGCTTTTCGTCGGAGAAATCTTCGAAGCGATGATGCCGACGGAATTCGGCGGTGACTGGCATAACTTCCGGCCGGTTCAGAATTGCAAGTCCAAGGATGGTCTGCCGATATGCAGTCCGCAGGTCGTCCTCCGAGAAGAGCCCTCGCGGATCGTGGAGAGTCTGGCGAACGCCGTTTCTCCACGGCCGAGCCCAAGCCTGAGGGAAGAGCTTGAGGCCTGTCTGGGGCAATTAAAACAGGAGTGGCAAGGAGATGCTTTGGCACTGTTGTCTCCGCCCAGACCACACCCGTCATGGATCCTCTATCTGTGCTTGGCTGTCATCATCCTTGCTCCGGTCCCAGTCCTGCTTCAGCGAGCGAGCCTTGCACCGCCCTTTGACAAGATTTATCTGAGCCTCTGGGTGTTAGCCTTCGGCTGCGCTACCGTGCTCGTCCTGGGTGATCGGAGGGTTTGGACCGAGTGGCTCGCCATGCGACTGAAAGTGCGGACTTCGTTCGAGACCATCCTAAAGCGGCTGACCTCCTTTCCTGTGTACCGGACCCGGAAAGGCTCACGGGTTGCTCTCGCGAAATTTGCTTACGAGTATGGATTGCTGAACGTACCCGCCAAAGATTTGGAGCTCGGCTCGTCTCTGCCTGTGGCTTTGGCCTTGATCAAGACGCGAGCCGTATATTTCAGTGGCGCAGATTTACGGGAGGACGATCCGGACCTCTGGTTTTTTTGCGATCTCGCCATGCGGCGGATCGCGCACACTTTGGAAAAGCTGATGGTGAGTGAAGAAGGCTTAAGCAAATCGGATCTGGTGGGGGAGCGACTTCCTTATAATACCGTTGACGGATTCCTCTTCATCGTGGGGTATGAGTATTGCCAGAAAAACTCCTGTGCAGGAGCCCAGGTCTGTCCCTTCTATGACACCAAGCTCTGCGACAGTATGCTGACAGAGGGCTTTATCTACGATCGTCAGCAGCGTCACTTGAAGAAGATTGAGTGGAAGAAGGACGAAAAGGAGGGCTGAGATGCATCAGGCGAGAGAGGAGCAGGCAGACGTGGGTAGTCAAGGCGGAAGAGCCCTCGTCCTGCTCAGTGGCGGCGTTGACTCCTCGACCCTGCTGGCGCTCGCCAAAAGCGAGGGCTACGACCTGTTCGCGCTGACCTTGGTCTATGGGCAACGTCACGCCTTGGAGGTCGAGGCGGCACGCAGGGTTGCTGCCCATGTAGGTGTGGAGAGGCACATCATCGCCGCGATCGATCTCGGGTCGATCGGCGGCTCAGCTCTCACGGATCAGATCGAGGTACCGAAAGGCCGAAGCCTTCACGAGATTGGCAAGGGCATCCCCGTCACCTATGTCCCCGCACGCAATACGATCTTCCTGGGGCTTGCGCTGGCGTGGTCTGAGGTCCTCGGATGTGACGAGATTCTTTTTGGCGCCAATGTCGTAGACTACAGCGGTTATCCCGACTGTCGGCCGGAGTACATCGAGGCGTTTCAGAACCTTGCCAATCTGGCCACGAAACGAGCGGTTGAGGAGAAACGCCCAGTCAAAATTCGTGCTCCCCTGCTGCAATTGGACAAGGGGCAGATCATCCGATTGGGGCTCCAACTAGGATTGGACTATGGCCTTACCCTGTCGTGCTATTCGCCGTCGGAGCGAGGAGAGGCTTGTGGGAAATGTGATTCCTGCCTCCTGAGAAAGAAAGGGTTCGCCGGAGCTGAAATCGAGGACCCGGCGGCCTACGTGTTTGTGGGTGCTTGAGGCCAATTGTGCCTCTCAAGCTACGAAGATGGGCCTGTAGTGATATAGCTACTCCCATGAACCCCGACTTCGACACCACCGTCAAGCTCCACATCTACCGCACCATCGCGGAGACTACCCAGGCTCCCTCGGCCGCCGAGGTGGCGCGGGCTCTCGGCGTCCCGGGTCCCGAGATCGAGGCCGCCTTCGGCCGGCTGTACGGCAAGCGGCTGCTCGTGCTGGAGCCGGGAGATCCGACCCGAATCCGGATGGCCCCGCCGTTCTCGGGAATCGAGACCGCCTTTCCGGTGGAGATCCAGGGGAAGCGGTACTACGCCAATTGCGTCTGGGACGCCTTGGGCGTGGCCGCGGCCCTGCATGAGGACGCTGTGATCCCGGCTTCCGACGGCTTCAGCGGCGAGCCGATCACCCTGGAGGTGCGGGACGGGCGGCCCGTGCCCCAGGAGTGCGTGATCCACTTCGCGGTCCCGGCGGCCCGGTGGTGGCACGACATCGTCTACACCTGAGCGACCATGCTCCTCTTCCGGTCGGAAGAGACGGTCGATCGCTGGTGCGAGGCCCATCAGGTTCCCCGGCGGCCGCTGGTCACTCTCGAGCAGCTCTGGCGCCTGGCCGTGGTCTGGTATGAGAACCGTCTCACGGCCGAGTCCCGGCGCCCCACTCCGCAGGACATGGTGGGGATCTTCGCCTCGGTCGGCCTGGAAGGGCCCTTCTGGGACCCCACGGCGGATCAGTGGGCTGGGGTTCCATGATCGTCCTCCGGCACATCCTTTCGATCCTCCTGCTGCCCGCGACAGTCACGGTCTTCGTGCCGTACCTCATCCTCTCTTCACGCGCCTTCCCCCTGCGGAGCCTCGCCGCGGTGATCCTTGGAGCTTTGATGATCGGTTGCGGGCTGGCGCTCGTCTTCGTGACCATCCGGCAGTTCGCGACCCTCGGCCGCGGCACGCTGGCTCCCTGGGACCCGCCCAAGCACCTCGTGGTGGCGGGGGTGTACCGGCACGTGCGCAACCCGATGATCAGCGGAGTGGTGTTGATCCTGCTCGGCGAGACCCTGATCTTTCGTTCGCGCGGACTGGTGGAGTGGGCCCTGGGGTTCCTGGTGGTGAACGCGATCTACATCCCACTGCTCGAGGAGCCCATGCTGGAGGGGCGGTTCGGCGACGAGTACCGGCAGTACAAGCGGCACGTGCCGCGGTGGGTGCCACGGCGGACCGCCTGGACGCCGCCGTGGACATAGGGCTGCCACCCGCCCCGTATACGAGTGGCAGCCAAGGAGGGAAGCCAGGAGGACGGGCCCGTATCCATCCTCCTGGCAGGGATTCAGTTGTCAAAGACCTGAGTCGGCCTCTTCGGGATGATCTTGGAGCGAGCGTTCGAGGCGTCCTGGTATACGGCCGGATCGGCGGAAGCGTTGAGAGCGGGGCACTCGGAGCAGGGTGGAGCTGCCACCTGCGCCGGATCTCGGGCCGCTCGCCTCGCGGCGCGCGCCGCTCGCCCCGAACCTGCGGTGCCCGCTTTTCGACGGTGACGGCCCGCCTCGCGAGGCGAGGGAGCGCCGCCGGGGTCTGAGCCTCCTGGGATTCGGCGTGAGCGGCTCGCTCCGAATCCGCGGTGCCCGCCTTTCGGCGGCGGCGGCTCGCCTCATGAGGCGAGTGAGCGCTGCCGGAGTCCGCGCCGCCCAGGATCCGGCGGTGGCCGCTCGCTTCGAATCCGCAGAGCCTCGCCTTTCGGCGGTGACGGCTCGCCTCGCGGGGCGGACCGCGTACGCCGGACCTGCCAAGGGCAGAATCAAGCTTGACGCCGTCAAGCGTCTCGGAACGGCTTTTGCAAATTTCTCCTTGATCCGCGTGCTTCCCAGGCGCGCACCAAGGGGGTTTGCAGTGAGTGATGACCTACCCGACGATGGCCTGAAGCCCGACCCGGAAGAATCCGCAACCCAAAGCCTGGCAGAATCTACAAATCCTCAGGGGCTGGACCGCCGCGCGTTCATCGCGCTCTCTCTCGGAGCGGTGCCGGCGGTGAGCCTCGCCGCCACCTCCATCAAGGAGGTCAAGACGGTGGCCGCGCGGCCGGCGCCGGGGAGCGCCACGATTCCCGTGCGCCTGAACGTGAACGGCACGAAGCGGCAGTTACGGCTCGACCCCCGCACCAGCCTCCTGGACGCGCTGCGCGAGGACCTGGCGCTCTCGGGCACCAAGAAGGGGTGCGACCACGGGCAGTGCGGCGCCTGCACGGTGCTGATCGACGGCCGCCGCGTGCTCTCCTGCCTGACGCTGGCCGCGATGGCCTCGGGGCACCGGGTGACCACGGTCGAGGGGCTCGCCCAGGGGGACCGGCTGCACCCGGTGCAGGCGGCCTTCCTGAAGCACGACGCCTTCCAGTGCGGCTACTGCACGCCGGGCCAGATCGTCTCGGCGGTGGGCCTGCTCGCGGAAGGGTGCCCGGACGATCCCGCGCACATCCGCGAGTGCATGAGCGGCAATCTCTGCCGGTGCGGCGCCTATCCGAACATCGTGGCCGCCGTCCGCGAGGCGAAAGGAGGGAAGGCGTCATGAATCCCTTCTCTTATTCGAATGCCAACCGTCCGGAGGAGGCGGTCGCCGCCGTCTCCCGGAACCGCCAGGCGAAGTTTCTGGCCGGCGGCACGACGCTGGTCGATCTGCTCCGGCTGGACGTCGAGACCCCGAGCCATCTGGTCGACATCAACGCCCTGCCGCTGGCGCGCATCGAGACGCTGCCGGGCGGCGGCGTGCGGATCGGCGCCATGGTGCGCAACAGCGACCTCGCCGACGACCCGGCGATCCGGAAACGGTATCCGGTGCTCTCCGAGGCCCTGCTCTCGGGCGCCAGCCCGCAGCTCCGCAACATGGCGACCGTGGGTGGAAACCTGATGCAACGCACGCGCTGCTATTACTTCCGCGACACCGCCTATGCCTGCAACAAGCGGGTGCCCGGCTCCGGGTGCTCGGCACTCGAAGGGTACAACCGGATCCACGCGGTGCTCGGCACCAGCGAGAAGTGCATCGCGACCCACCCCGGCGACATGGCGGTGGCGCTGGCGGCGCTCGACGCGGTGGTCCACACACGGCGTCCGGACGGCCGGGAACGCGCGATCCCGCTGGTCGACTTCCACGTTCCGTATGGGGAAGACCCGGCGCGGGAGAGTGTCCTGGAGCACGGCGAATTGATCACCGCGGTCGAGCTGCCGGCCCTCCCCTGGCTCTCGCGGTCGCACTACCTCAAGGTGCGCGACCGCGCGAGCTATGAGTTCGCGCTGGCGTCGGCGGCGGTGGCGCTCGACCTCGACGGCGACCGCATCCGCGCCGCCCGCGTGGCTCTGGGGGGCGTCGGCACCAAGCCGTGGCGCTCGCCGGAGGCCGAGCAGGCGCTTGCCGGCCGCAGGGCGGAGGAGGCGGCGTACCGGGCCGCCGGGGAGGCGGCCCTGCGGGGTGCGCGGCCCCAGAAGGACAACGGATTCAAGATCGAGCTCGCGAAGCGCACGGTGGCCCGGGCGCTCGCGGTAGCCGCGGAGAAGAAGGTATGAGCGCTCTGAACGATCTCGACGATGCCGCGGCCGCGAGGAAAGACGGCCGCAGTGGAGCCATCGGCAAGCCGGTCGACCGCGTGGACGGCCGGCGGAAGATCACCGGCACCGCCAGGTACGCGGCGGAATTCAAGCATGACCGCCTGGCGCACGCGGTGCTCGTGCAGAGCACCATCGCCAAGGGGCGGATCGCCGCGATCGACACCGCCGCCGCCCGGCGCGCTCCGGGTGTGATCGCGATCCTCAGCCATGAGAACATGCCGAAGCTGAAGGGGGCGCAGAGCGGGCCCAAGGCCAAGCCGCTGGAGACCGGCAAGATGGGAGAGGACCGGCTGCCGTTCTCGGACGACGTGATCCATTACGCGGGGCAGCACGTGGCGCTGGTGGTGGCGGACACGCTGGACCACGCCCGCCACGCGGCCTCCCTGGTGAAGGTGCGCTACCGGGAGGAGAAGCCGCTGCTCACGATCGAAGAGGCGGAATCGACGGCGTATTTCCCCAAGGCGTCGTTCGGCCGGCCGCTCCAGCACCAGCGCGGCGACGTCGAGGCCGCGCTCGCGGCGCCCGGGGTGGTCAAGATCCAGCAGACCTACACCACGCCGGTCGAGACGAACAATCCGATGGAGCCCTCGGCGACGGTCGCGGTCTGGGAGGGCGACAAGCTCACCGTCGCGGACTCCACGCAGGCGGTGATGGGCACGCGGGCGGTGCTCGCGCAGGCGTTCGGCATCCCCAGGGAGGACGTCCGCGTGCTCTGCCCGTTCACCGGCGGCGGGTTCGGTTGTAAAGGTTTTCAATGGGGGCACACGATGCTCGCGGCGATGGCGGCGCGGGTGACCCGCCGGCCGGTGCAGCTCAACCTCACGCGGCAGCAGATGTTCACCTCGGTGGGGCACCGGCCGCCGACCCGCCAGACGATCGCGCTCGCCGCGCGCAAGGACGGCAAGCTGACCGCTCTCCGCCACGAGACCTTGCAGCCGACCTCGACCACCACCGAGTTCATCGAGCCGTGCGGCCTCACCACCAGCAAGCTGCTGTACTCGTGCGAGAACGTGGCGATCCCGCACCGGCTGGTGAAGGTCAACGTCGCACCGCCGACGCCGATGCGGGCCCCCGGCGACTGCCCGGGGAGCTTCGCGCTCGAATCGGCCATGGACGAGCTGGCCTACGAGCTCGGGATCGATCCCGTCGAGTTGCGGCTGCGCAACTACGCGGAGATGGACGAGGGGGAGAAGAAGCCCTGGTCGAGCAAGCACCTCCGGGAGTGCTACCAGCGCGGCGCCGAGATGTTCGGCTGGAAGAAGCGCAATCCCAAGCCGGGCTCGATGCGGGACGGCGACCTGCTGGTCGGGTGGGGGATGGCGACGGCGCTCTATCCAGGCAACCGCCGGCCGGCGTCGGCGCGGGCGCGGCTCACGCCGGACGGCCGCGCGCTCGTGCAGGCCGCCACGCAGGACCTCGGCACCGGCTCCTACACGGTGTTCACCCAGGTGGCGGCCGACGCTCTGGGGCTGCCGGTCGAGCGCGTGACGTTCGAGCTCGGCGACTCCGAATTCCCCGCCGCGCCGACGTCGGGAGGCTCCAACAGCGCGGCGAGCGTCAGCGAGGCGGTCTACCAGGTGGGCGGCGCGATCCGCACCAAGCTGGCGGCGATCGCCACCTCCGATCCCGAGTCGCCGCTCGCCGGGCTGCGGGCCGATCAGCTCGTCCTGGCGGACGGGCGGCTGGTGCTGGCGTCGGATCCGTCGCGCGGGATCGCCATCGCGGACCTGGTGAGGCGCTCGCGGATGCCGGCGATCGAGGCGGAGGTGCAGGTCAAGCCGGAGGACGAGAAGACCAAGAAATATTCGATCCATTCCTGGGGCGCGCATCTCTGCGAGGTGAGGATCGATCCGCTGCTGCCGCGCGTCCAGGTCTCCCGCTGGGTCTCGGTGATCGACGTCGGGCGGGTGCTGAACACCAAGCTGAGCCGCAGCCAGGTGATGGGCGGCGTGGCCATGGGGATCGGCATGGCCCTGATGGAGGAGACGGTCTACGATCCACGGACGGGACGGCCCCTGACCGCCAGCTTCGCCGACTACCTGGTGCCGGTCAACGCCGATTTCGGCTCGTTCGACGTGGAATTCCTGAATCATCCCGATCCGGTGATCAACACGCTCGGCTGCCGCGGGGTGGGGGAGATCGGCATCACCGGCGTGGCCGCCGCGATCGCCAACGCCGTCCACCACGCGACGGGCAAACGGGTGCGGGACCTGCCGATCACGATCGAGAAGCTGATCTAGATGGCGAGCCTGGCGATCGCTCGTCCCAAGGGCGCCGCAGTGCAGGGGCAGCCGCTCGGCCATCGTCAGGCCATGGTGGTGTTCAGCGGCCTGCTGCTGGTCATGCTGCTCGCCGCCCTCGACTCCACGATCGTATCGACGGCCCTGCCGACCATCGTCGGCGACCTCGGCGGGCTCGAGCATCTCGCGTGGGTGGTCACCGGCTACCTGCTGGCGCAGACGATCGTGACGCCGGTCTACGGCAAGCTCGGCGACCTCTACGGCCGCAAGATCGTGCTGCAATCGGCGGTCGTCCTGTTCCTCGCCGGCTCGGCGCTCTGCGGCCTGAGCCGGACGATGACGCAGCTCATCCTCTTCCGCGCCCTGCAGGGCCTGGGCGGTGGCGGCCTGATGGTGACCTCGCAGGCGGTGGTCGGCGACATCATCCCGCCGCGCGACCGCGGCCGCTACCAGGGCATCTTCGGCGCGGTGTTCGGCCTCGCCAGCATCGCCGGTCCGCTGCTGGGAGGCTACTTCACGACCCACCTCTCCTGGCGCTGGATCTTCTACATCAACCTGCCGCTCGGCATCGTGGCCCTGGGGGTGCTGGCCGCCACGCTCCCCGCGCGGTCCGAGCGCCGGTCGCACGCCATCGACTACGCCGGCGCCGCGCTGCTCGCGGTCGTGCTGAGCGCGGTCACCCTCGTCTCGGACCTCGGGGGCGGCGTCTATCCGTGGTCGTCGCCGCTGATCCTCGGGCTGATCGCCGCCGCCGTGGCCGGGCTGGTGGCGTTCGTCCTCGTGGAGCGGAGAGCGAGGGAGCCGGTCCTGCCGCCGCGGCTCTTCGCCGACCGGTCCTTCGCGGTGACCTCGATCGTCGGGCTGATCGTGGGCTTCGCGATGTTCGGCTCGATCACCTACTTCCCGGTCTTCCTGCAGGTGGTGAGGGGGGTGAGCCCGACCGCGTCCGGGATGCAGATGCTGCCGATGATGGGCGGCATGCTGGCGATGTCGATGATCTCCGGCCAACTGATCAGCCGCACGGGGCGCTACAAGCTCTTTCCCATCCTCGGCACGGGGGTGATGACCGCCGGCCTGGTCCTGCTCTCGCGGATCTCGCCCGGCACCGGCACCTTGCTGACGTCGGCGTACATCCTGCTGCTGGGCGTCGGATTGGGGCTGGTGATGCAGGTGCTGGTCATCGCCGTGCAGAACGCGGTCGACTATCGCGACCTGGGTGTCGCGACCTCGGGCGCCACGCTGTTCCGGCTGATCGGCGGCTCCCTGGGCACGGCGGTCCTCGGCGCGATCTTCGCCACGCGCCTGACGGCGAGCCTCGAGCGGTTGATGCCCTCCGGGGCCGGCTCCGGGCCTCTGCCCGGCGCCGGCCGCATGAGCGCCGAGGCCCTCGCCAACCTGCCTCCCGCGCTGCGCGCGGCCTACGGCATGGCGTTCACCGATTCGCTCAACACCGTCTTCCTCGTCGCCGCCGCCGTGTGCGCGGCCGGCTTCGCCTTCACCTGGCTGCTGCCGGAGCGTCCGCTGCGGGCCACCGTCGCCGCGGCGGCCGGCGATACGGGCAACGAGGCGGGGGAGGCCTTCGCCCGCCCCGCCGATGAGGAGAGCGCCGAGGCGCAGCTCTACGGCGCGCTGGCGTCCCTCTCGGACCGCGCGGTCCAGCGCCAGCACATCGAGCGTATCGTCGCCCGGGCCGGGGAGACGCTGACTCCGCTCGCGGCTTGGCTCCTCACCCGGCTCGAGCGCGATCCGGAGCGTGACCCGTTCGCGATCGGACACGAGCGGGGCGTCCCCGCCGACCGCGTGGAGCTCGCTCTGGAGGAATTGCGTCGGCGGAGCCTGATCGAATCACGGCCGGAGCTCGCATTGACTTCGGCGGGCTGCGACATGCTCGACCGGCTCGCCGCGGCGCGCCGCACCCATCTCTCCGAGCTGGCCGCGGACTGGGACCCCGCCCACCATCCGGACATGGCGGCCTTCCTGGCCCAGGCGGTCCAGCGCGTGGTGCCGGACGCCCGCCGCGACCGGCACGCGCCCGCGCGATAAGCTGGCGTCAATCGCCCCACCGCACCCCCTCGGCACGAATGACTGCTGCCGCGCGAGCCGGAGCTGGCGGTACTGTTTCTGGTATAGTGGATGGTTGATTGTCTCAACTACCCCCTGCGGAGGGAAGAAGCTATGACTGGAAAGATCTCTTTCTGTCTGCTACTCCCACTGTTCCTCCTGAGCTGCTCTGCGTATGACACGAAGGGAGGATTTTTTACCGGCCAACGGGCTTCCATTGTGGACATCCTGAAGGAGGCGAACGCTCCAACGACAAGCACCGATAAGGCGATTGCCCTTGCTCTCAAGGCAAAGGCCCAGAGCCAGAACAGCAACGACGTATACGTAGATGGCTTCATCGACATTACGTTGTCTCGCCTTTATGACAAGGCCGGTGACAAAGAGGCGGCATCTGCGCATCAGGCGACGGGTCAGGCGAGCCTGTTCTCAACGATGGAAAGAGATGGGTTCGCGCAAAGCCTATATACAACTTATCTTCTGTCTTACGATCTCGGGATACCTCTGGAATCCGTGCCTCCGAGCGCAGCCTTGCCGCTGCAAGAGATGGTAGACTCGGTCTTTAAGGAGATCGAAGAGGCCAAAGAGGATGCGGACGATCCGAAAGAGGTGGTGCTCCTCGAGCGTACCAAGGGCGCCTTGACCGATATGATGCAGGGCCTTTCCAACAAGGATGAGCGCAAGCTGAGGCACGCTCGCGATCAAATTCTGGCGCTCATCGCCGAGATGGCCCGCCGGCAGGACCTGGATGACGAAGACCGGCAAGCTCTGGCGATTCAGCGGGACGTTTTTTCCGCGGTCCTAGATCTCCAGATCGCCTCGCTTCAGCGTGATCGCAGAGGTTACGAGCGTGCCGCACGGGCGGTGGCTGCCCAGGTCAACAAGATAATTGAGATGAACGAGTTGGAGTGATGTCCCGACGGATCTGCCAGCGATGGGGCGCCGGTCTCCTGTGTTGCCTCCTGGCCGGGTGCGCGACGCGGGAGAGCCCCGTCACGACGACTTTCCCGAATCCTCTGGCGGGCTCGGCCGATAAATCTGATTTCCTGAGCCTGGCCGACTTACGGGCGGTGATGAGCTTCTCGCTCAGCTACTTGTCGAGCGATCTTCTGCTGCGCCAGCAGTTGCTCTTTTTGCCGGTTCCGGAAGATGGGGAGTTGCACCGGACCCTGAGGAAGCACGGATATATCACCTTGAACGAGCTGTTGCCCTATCGTGAGGATCTGTTCGCTGGGGCGGAGAGGCTCGCGAAAGAGCAACGCGCCGCGAAGGGAGGCGATGTGCCCCTGTCGGACGTACCGATCGCGTTGCCTCCGGCGGAATTCACGTTCTGGGACAACCTGCAGGCTGTTCGCTTTGCGTCCACTCCGTTCGGCAGGCTCGTCCTCACGCAGAGCGGCGGAGAGGCCAAGGCGGAATTAGCGGAGATCGAGGAAGATCTTGCCAATGTCCGCCGGGCCGAGGCTACCTGGGGACCTTTGCCCTCCGAGCGCGCTCAGATCGTCTTGCGGCGCGCTCTTGCCAGAGCTACCCGGGGCGGGAGCCGTGCGGGGGAGGCGGACTGGCGGGAGGCGTTTTCGGAATTCGCGAAAAATCCCGAAGGGGCTGCTATGCTCTGGCAGGCACACCTCTTACGAGCGCTGGTCTTCCTTCTCCATGGTGAAGACCAGAACGCGATCGTGGAGCTCAAGGAAACGGTCTCGGAAATCGAGGCCGCACGCCTCGAGGTGCGGGCGCCGGAAACCCGAAAGAATATCTTCGCAGGCAAGCTCATACCCTATGAGCTGTTAATAGACTGTCTGGCTAGGCGGGGATCCTTTCAGGAGGCTGAGAGCTTTGTAGACCTGGCCAAAGCCAGAGCCTTGCAGGACGTCGCCAGCCTTGCAGCCGGCACCCCCGCGGCTGCTGAGGATTCCGCACGGCGGCGGGCTCTGGCCGCTCAGATTCTGGGCGAATGGAGCGAGCGGGCTCGTCGCGAGCTCGAGGAGGAGGCCGGCCGTAATGCCGCGCTGTTTGAACGGGCTTCCGAGTCCTGGCTCAAGTACCAGGAACTGCGACGGGAGCTGACGGCAAGGTCCTACTCGGCCCCCGATGTACCCGGGCCCGGCTCAGGGCCGGCGACCCACCCCCTCCGCGCCCCGAGCGCCTCCTGGATCGCGCTCGATTATTTTCTTGCCGCCGACCGGCTCCACATCTGGGTCGTCGGCCGCGACGGGCTCGTCGCCTATCGGAGCCGGACGGTTCATTATGAGGATGTTCTCGACGCCGTCCAGCGCCTGCGCACGAGAATCATCGATCTGGGAGACTACGAGGAGGCGGCGGCGACTCTGTACGATCTCCTGATCAGTCCGGTGGAACCCTACATCGACGGGAAAAGCCTCCTCATCGTGCCGCACCAGGCGCTTCATTTTGTACCCTTTGAAGCCCTTCTGCACCAAGGTGAGTTTCTGTTGGCGAAACATGACATCGCCTATACGCCGGCTCTCGGATTCGCGCGTTCACGGGCACACGACGATAGGCTCTCCACCTTTCTCGGGGTGGCCGATTCCGGCGGCTCTCTGGAGAATGCGGTCACAGAAGTCAAGGTCGCCCGGCAGCTCTTTGACGGAGGAGCGCTTCTGCTCGGCGAAGAGGCCACTCGGCAGGCTCTTCTCGAGGAGGCCGCGCGTTGTGATGTCATCCATTTTGCGACTCACGTTGAGCTGTCGCAATCGTACCCTCTGCTGACGCGAATACTCTTCGGAGGAAGCGATTATCTATACCTCTTCGAGGCTCCCGACCTGGTGCCCGCGGGCAAGCTGGTGGTTCTCAGCGGATGCAACACCAGCGTCGGCGCCGTCGACGCCGGCGACGAGATCGCTGCTCTCGGCAGAGCCTTCCTCGAAAGCGGAGCGCGCGCCGTGGTGGTCAGCCTGTGGGAGGCCGAAGACCAGTCGACAGCTCAATTCATGGACTGGTTTTACACCGATCTGAAGCTGTCGGGGAAAAGCGCGCCGAGCGCTCTCGCCGCGGCGAAGCGGCGGATGATCCAAGAGGGCTATTCCGTTGATGCTTCGGGAAGAGTCATTCCTCTTTCCCATCCCTACTATTGGTCCGGATTCGTTCTGCAGGGAGATCTGCGGTAGGCTCAAATCATGGAGACCGGAGCCTCAAGAGAGGAGAAGCGCTGGACGGTGCTGAAAGACCTCGCCGGATCCAGCGTGATCTTCTCAGCCGTGATCGCTTTTACCGGTTTTCTCTCCCTGCGGGCACACCTCAACAGGCTCGGAGCGCCAGTGGACCTCGCCACGCCGTACGCCGAATATCTCGCGGCGGGAGTCCGTTTCATCACCTACTTGCTGCTTTCCACGGCGTTCCTCGTCGTCTACGCGATCGTGCCGGTCGTCCTCGTCCTCTTTGGGGTATCCTGGCTCCGCTCGCGCGGCAAGGCCGTTCGTATGCGAGAATTTCTGCGCCGGCCGCTGATTTTCTATCTGTATAATGGTGTCGCCCTTGCCATTCTGGCCGTCGCCCTGCTTCCGTTCCTCAAGCACCTGGACCAGACCGGGATGCTGCTTTCGGAGCCGGGGCAATTCTCGGGTGCCGCCAATTCCAAGAGGAGCTACCTGATGCTCCAGGCAATCTGCTTGTTTTCACTGGTCGTCTCGTGGGCCTCGCTATCGATCAACCATGGTCGACGCGGAGGACGTATTTTGACCGCACTGATGCTGGTGCTGGTCGCCGGTCAGCTTCTTCTCTTGCCGGTCAACTACGGGATTCTCGTGATTCCCGCTGATTTCCCGCGAGTGCAGGAAATCAATGGCGTTGCCATTCAGGAGCCGATCTTCTTTCTCGGGTCCGATACCCGAGGAAACCGGATCCTTTATGACCGTCAACGAAGAACAATCGCTATAACGCCCAGTGAAGGCGTGGCGATCACTCTTGGTAAGAACGAGGGCCTCCTGGAGGATACGAATGCCCCTTGACATTTCTCCACGCATCCGGGCTGCCGCCATGGTTTTCGCCATTTTGACTCTTCTGGCGGAGACCAGCCGTGCGGAGGTCTTGAGCGTCAGGTTGGGCGGACGAGGGGCAACGGGCAGCTTGCGGCCGACCGTTGCCGCGGGCGGAGAGATTTTTACCGAGGTGGTCTGCACGCCGGGGGACCAACTCAGAATCGAGCTCTCGCGATTCACCGACCGGAATGGGGACGGCGTCATCCAGCCTGGAGAGGAGGAAAGGCTGCCGGTGGTCATGGTGCGCGACAACGAACAGGGCAAGGGCGTCACGGATCTCAATCCGGTCCATGGCAAGGTCCTGGCGAAAGTGGGTCTGCTCTCGGATCTCAGCTCCGCCACCACGCTCGTCGTGCGGGTATCCGATCCTACTTCCGTACGAGCCGCCGCCCTTCAACTCCATGCCCCCTCTCGCGCCCCGGAGACGTGGTGGCGCAAGTTTGCCAGGCTTCTCGACATCGAGCGCAATTTACGCGCTCCATCCAAGGACGAAACGGAGATCTGCTTGCTCGATACCGAGACCGGGGTCACCTCTCCAATGAGGCCGGCATCTCCGGGGATCCTTGCCCACCCCGCGCTGCTGCAGAGGAAGGGCAAGCTCGCCTATGTGGAAAGGGAGGGGCGCGAATCGAGAATCGTGGCTCTGGAGCTGCCAGAGGCGCGGAAAATCGCCACCCTCCCGGGTGACTGGCCCGTCTGGATTGCCGAATCCTCGGGGTTGGCGTTCATCAGGAATGGAGAAGTCTTCGGCTTTGACCTGGAGGGTCTCAAAGAGAAGCGGCTAGGGTTTTCCGCCGACAGGCTCATCATGAGCCGTTCCTTCGGTCCCGGTTCCTCGTCGTTGATCGCCGTGAGGCATGCCGCGGGGCTCGATGAGCCCTACCGGCTCATCCTGGATCCCGCCTCGCTGGCGGTCCGGTCCGCCGACAGGCTTCACCTCGACGGAGAAGCCTGGGAGCCCAGGGTGTCTCCGGACGGTGATTCGTTCGTCCGGACCACGAGGTCGGGCGAATTGTGGATCGCCAAGCGTCAGGGCGGCCAGGAGACGAAGGCCGCGGAGAGATTCCGGGCCTTCGATCCATCTTGGTCGGAAGAGGGACGGTACCTCGTGCTCATCTGCGAGCCACGCTGATCCACCGCTCAGTCCCCCATCCGCACCGACTGCACGAAGGCGGGCTCGCCGGCCGCGAGGTCGAGCCGGGCCTCCTCGGGGGTGCCGAAGGCGCGCGCCCGCTCGTCGTCGAACTCCCCTTCCCAGCGGGCGACCACGCAGGTGGCCAGGCAGTTGCCGATCACGTTGACGCAGGTGCGCCCCATGTCCATCAGCTCGTCGACGCCGAAGATCACCGCCACGCCGATCGGCCCGATCCCGCCCGGCAGGAAGGTGTTGAGCGTGGCGAGCAGGATCACCGTCGAGGCGCGCGGCACGGCGGCGATCCCCTTCGAGGTGATCATCAGGGTGAGCATCATGATGAGCTGCTGGTTGAAGCCCATGTGAACGCCCGTGGTGGCTTCGGCCGCCTGGGCCACGAAGACCGAGGCCATCGCCAGATAGAGCGTGGTGCCGTCGAGGTTGAAGCTGTAGCCGGTGGGCATCACGAAGCCGACGATGCGCGGCGGCACCCCCAGGCGCTCCATCACCTCCATGGCCTTGGGCAGGGCCGACTCGCTGCTGGTGGTGGCGAAGGCGATGGTGGCCGGCTCGCGCACCGCCTTGATGAACTTGCGGATGGGCACGCGGAAGAGCACCGCCACGGCGCCCAGCACGAAGACCACGAAGAGGATGAGCGCGATATACAGCGAGCCGATCAGCTTGCCCAGATTGACCAGCACCCCCAGGCCCTGCGTGCCGACGGTATGGGCCATGGCCGCGCCGACGCCGATGGGCGCGAACATCATCACGTAGCTGGTGAAGCGGAACATGATCTGCGACAGGCTCTCCATCGCGCGCAGGATCGGCTTCCCCTTCTCGCCGATGGCCGAGACCGCCATCGCGAAGATCACCGAGAAGGCGACGATCTGCAGCACGTCGCCGCGCACCATGGCGTCGACGATGCTCGCCGGGAAGATATGGACCAGCGTCTCGACCAGGGTCTTGGGGTGGGTGCCCTCGATCTGCTGGATCGTGCCGGTGACCGGCGCCGTGAGCGCCACGCCCACGCCGGGCTTGGTGAAATTGACCACGGCGAGGCCGAGGAAGAGCGCGATGGTGGTGACGATCTCGAAGTAGATCAGCGCCTTGGCGCCCATCCGGCCCACCTGCTTGAGGTCCCCCCCGCCGGCGATGCCGACCACCAGCGTGGAGAAGACCAGGGGGGCGATGATCGACTTGATGAGATTGAGGAAGATGTCGCGCAGGAAGTAGACCTTGTTCCCCCACTCGGGCTGGACGTACCCCAGCACCCCGCCGGCCACCAGGCCGATCAGGATCCAGGTGGTCAGCGACAGGCGGTACCAGGGCTTGCGCGGCGTTGGTGTGGGCTCGGCGATGTCGGTCATGGTCTCGTCCACCTCGGGTTCGTTCCGGTGGCGGGATCATAGACCAGAAAGGACATCAAGGACCCAAGGACGATAGAATGAGCGAGCGGTAAAGGAGGGGTCCGATGCCACGAACGAGATTCGAGAACAGCACGCCGATCCTGAGGATCACGGACATGGCCGCCAGCCTCCGGTACTACGTCGACGTGCTGGGCTTCCGGAAGGCGGACTGGGGTGACGAAAACTTTACATGTGTCACGCGCGACAGCGCCGGGATCTATCTCTGCCGGGGCGAGCAGGGGCAGGCCGGAACGTGGGTCTGGATCGGCGTCGAGGACGCCGCGGCCCTTCACGAGGAGTACAAGGCCAGCGGCGCCAGGATTCGCCGCCCTCCCGAGAATTACCCATGGGCTTACGAAATGAAAGTGGAAGATCCGGACGGCCACGTGCTCCGCTTCGGATCGGAGCCCAGGACGGACCTGCCGTTCGATGCCTGGAGCGGTTAGTCGACCTCACTCCAGCTCATCCAGCTTCCGCAGCGCCGGGATCTTCCAAGCGGTGACACCCACGACACCCAGCGTCATCAATCCGCCGAAGAGCACCGAATTGACCGTCCCCAGCAGCCTCGCGGCCACGCCGGACTCGAAGGAGCCGATCTCGTTGGAGGAGCCGATGAAGATCTGGTTCACCGCCGAGACGCGGCCCAGCAGGTGCTCGGGCGTGCGCAGGGTGAGCAGCGTCGAGCGGATCACCACGCTGACGTTGTCCACCATGCCGCTGACCGCCAGCAGCGCCAGCGACAGCCAGAACGACCGCGAGAGGGCGAAGAAGATCCAGCAGAGCCCGAAGGCGGCGACGCAGAGGAAGAGGGTCCGCCCGGCATGCCGCAGCCTGCGGTGGGCCAGGAAGACGGAGATCACCACGGCGCCGGCGGCGGGAGCGGCGCGCAGCACGCCCAGCCCCTCGGGGCCCACGCGCAGGATCTCCGAGGTGAAGATGGGCAGCAGGGCCGGCGCGCCGCCGAAGAGCACCGAGAAGAGGTCGAGGAGCTGGGCTCCCAGCAGCTCCGGCTGGGTGAGCAGGAAGCGGATGCCCACCGTGAGGTTTTCAGCGGTGCTCCCCTCGCGGGCCGGCCGGGGGCGGTGCGTGTAGCCGATCAGCGCGTAGAGCACCCAGCCGGCCAGGCAGAGCCCCGCCTCCACGGCGTAGGCCGCGCGGGCGCCCGAGAAGCCGTAGAGCACGCCGCCCAGGGCCGGACCCACCACGGCGCCGAGCTGCCAGAGCGACGAGCGCCAGGCGACCGCGTTGGCGTAGGTCTCGCGGGGGACGATCTCGGCCCCCAGCGCGGTGCGCGCCGGCTGCAGGAAGCTGCGCGCCACGCCGCTGACAAAGACCACCGCGTAGATCGGCCAGACCCGCTCTCCGGCCAGCACCTCCGGCCGCAGCGTGTAGGCGAGCAGCACCAGGGCGGCGAGCGTCTGGACGCCGATGGCGAGCAGGGAGAGGCGCTTGCGGTCGTGGCGGTCGGCGATGTGCCCCGCGTAGAGCGCGGCGCCGATGAACGGCACCGCCTCGGCGAGGCCGACGAACCCCAGCGAGAGCGGGTCCTTGGTGAGGGCGTAGACCTGCCAGGCGACCACGGTGGCCTGGATCATCGTCCCCAGCGTCATCGCCACCGTGCTGGCGACGTACCGGAGGAAGTTGCGGTTGCGCAGGGAGACGTAGGGGTCGTGCCGCGCGGGCGCCGGAGGGGTCGGGTCCATGGCCGGCGGGATGATACCCCGTTTGAACCTCCCGGGCCGGAGGGGGGACTGACTTGCAGCTACCGCCCCTTTCCGCTAGCGCCGGAGCTGGGGCGCGTCGATTCAAGGAGGAGAAGATGATGGCCCACCGATCTACCTTACCGGCGCTCGCGCTTGGTTTCCTGCTCGCCTCCGCCGCCTGGGGGCAGCATCACGATCACGCCATGATGGGCGTCGATCCCAAGGATTACGACGACGGCGGCAGCCGCGGAGGAGATCCGGCCCCCGCGGGCTGCAGCGGCGTACAGGCGAAGATCACCATCAGCGGCACCTCGTTCTCGCCCTCGACGGTGACCGTGCAGGCGGGGCAGCCGGTCTGCTGGACCTGGTCGCAGTCGGTCCAGCACAACGTCCACGCCGACGACGATTCGTTCACCAGCGGCGCCCCGTCCGGCCAGGGCAACTTCCAGATCACCTTCAACAACCCGGGCACCTACGGCTACTACTGCCAGGTGCACGGCAGCGCCAGCGGCGGCATGCGGGGCACGATCGTCGTCCAGGGGAGCACGGGCGGTGACGGCGGCGGCTCGGGGCCGGGGACGATCGGGCTCAACCCCTCGTCCTACACCGTGGACATGAGCGCCGGCGTGGCGACGGTGACCGTGGAGCGCGCCGGCGGCAGCGACGGCAAGGCGTCGGTCAAGTACGCCACCGCGCCGGGCACCGCCAAGTCGGGCAAGGACTTCACCCCGCGCACCGGCACGCTGAATTGGGCCAGCGGCGACGGCGATCCGAAGACGATCCAGATCCCGATCAAGAAGGCCAGCACCCCGCAGCCGGACAAGACCTTCTCGGTGAAGCTCAGCAAGCCGACCGGCGCCCCCCTCGGCACCGCGGCGGCGCCGGTGACCATCCACGACGACCGGAGCCCCGGGTGCAACGCGACCGCCGCGCCATCCGCGATCCGGACGGAAGGGGACACGGAAGGCTCGACGGCGGCCTGCGACGAGACGCGGGCCGTCTGCCTCGACGGCGGCAGGTTCGAGGCGACGGTGCAGTGGCGGCCGTCGGCGTCCCGGACGGACCAAGGCTCCAAGCGGCTGGCGCTCCCCGAGGCCCCCGACACCGCCCTCTTCGCCTCCTCCCGGGAGGAGGAGCCGCAGGTCCTGCTCCACGTGCTCGACCGTTGCGCCGTCAACGGTCACTACTGGCTCGACCTCGCGGCCGTCACCGACCTCGAATTCACGCTCAAGGTGCGGGACACCCAGACCGGCCGCATCCGGACCTACCACAAAGCCGCCGGCACCACGCCGGCCCCCCTGCGCGACGCCGAAGCGTTCGCAAGCTGCCCCTAGCAGCCCTCACCGAGGCAGGACCGGAGGTGCCCTTCCGGTCCTGCCCGGCTTTTTCCCATCAATCTCAGGTCAGCAGGATCAGCTCGTCATCCATCTCGCCGTAGAGCCGCCCGACGAGCTCGGCGCGGCGGTCCAGCACGGCCCGCTGGTTGACGTACCCCTTGTCGGTGATCTCGCCGGTTTGGATCGACGGCGGCTCGGCCAGCAGGAGGGCGCGGGCGATGCGACGGCTGTTGGCGGGATGGGCGGCGTTGTGGGCCGCGAGCCCCTCCCGGAGGCGGCCGCGCACCTCGGGCCGGCGGATCAGCTCGGCGAGCGAGGCCTCCTCCAGCCCCTCGCCGCAGAGCGAGCGGCAGCCGGCCGGGCTGGGGAAGACGAGCAGCCCGACCTCCTCGCGGTCGTGCCCCGTCACCACCACGTCCTGGACCACGGGCGCGCAGGCGGCGATCACCTCCAGCCGCAGCTCACCCACGTGGACCCAGGTGCCCGACATCAGCTTGAAATTCTCGGCCAGCCGGCCGTCGAAGACGATGCCCTGCGACGGATCATCCGGATCGGCGAGCCGCACCGCGTCGCCGGTCCTGAGGAAGCCGTCCTCGTCGAGCATCTCGGCCTTCAGCTCGGGCCGGCGCCAGTAGCCGGGGGTCACGTTGGGGCCCTGGACCCGGATCTCCAGCTTGCCGCTGACCGGCGCCAGCTTGATCTCCGTGCCGGGCACCGGCAGGCCGATGACGCCGGCCCGCTCGATGGGGAAGTGGATCTGGGTGGCGCACGGCGCCGTCTCGGTCGAGCCCCAGGCCGCCAGCATCACGACCCGGCGGCCGAGGGTTTCCAGGGAGAGCCGTTCCAGCTTTTCCCAGAGGTGCTGGGGCAGTGCCGCGGCGGCGTAGAAAATCCCGTCCAGATCGTGGAAGAACGTCTCGCGCAACTCGCGGTCCCGTTCGAGATACGGGATCAGCATCTCGTAGCCGCGCGGCACGTTGAAATGGAGCGTGGACGGCGCCTCGCGCAGGTTGCGGACGGTGGTCTCGATCAGCCCGGGAGCCGGCTTGCCGCCGTCGACATAGAGGGTGCCGCCGTTGCGCAGGGCCATGTTGAAGTTGTGATTGCCGCCGAAGGTGTGGCTCCAGGGGAGCCAGTCGACGATCACCGGCGGGCGCTCCTCCAGGAACGGCCACCCCTGGGCGATCGCCTGCTGGTTCGAGCAGAGCATGCGCTGGGTGTTGATCACCCCCTTGGGCCTGCCCGTCGAGCCGGAGGTGAAGAGGATCTTGGCGACCGTGTCCGGGCCCACGGCGGCGAAGCGCTCCGCGAGGTCCGGATGCCGCGCCGTCCCCAGGAGCTCGCCGAAGCGGTCACCGGTCAGGGTCTCGGCAGGGGCGTGCCGCAGGGCCTTGGCGTAGCGGTCGCCGTCGGCGGCGTAGACGAGGCTGGGCCCGGTCAGCTCCAGGATGTAGCGGAGCTGGGCGTGGTCCTCCGCCAGCAGCGAGTAGGCGGGGGAGACGGGAACGGCGGGGACGCCCGCGTGCATCGCGGCGAGCTGAAGCAGCCCGTGATCGACGCCGTTGTCTGAGAGAAGAGCCAGGGGCCGCTCCGGACCGAGATCGCGCTCCAGGAGGGCGCTGGCGATCCGCTCGACGGCCTCCAGGGCGCCCGCGTAGGAGACCCGGCGCCACCCCTCGCCGTCGCGCTCGGCCAGGAAGATGCGGTCCGGCGCGGCGGCGGCCCAATGGCGCAGGAGCTCGCCGAGGCAGCGCGGATAGGGCCGCAGCTCCTGCCGCGAGCGCATCACCAGGCCGCCGCCCGGGAGGGGGTGCGTCTCGACGTCGATAGGGGCGAGGGACAGCGGTTTGACAGGTGGCTTGTTCAATCAGACCTCCACTCGACAGCCGGGGCAGGATTGGTTTGCCATCTCCCAAGGCTGCGGCAGACGGAGCGGCAAACCCTTCGAGGAGACGTCCCGCCGTCCCCGTGGCCTGCCCAGGGTGTCGTGGACGGGCTGTGGCGTCTCTACGGGCACGCTGCCTTGGGTTCGACGCTCGTGCGGTTCCGCACCGGCCTACCACGTCCGCCGCAACGGATGAGCCTCCGTATTGAAAACGATTTTGTCCAGATCCAGCGTCTTCTCCGGAGCGAACAAAAGATAAAGATACTTGAGCGTCTCGGCCAGAAAATAACTCGGCATCAGATCCCCCTTCTCCTTGGTCCTGACGTCTTTCAGGACCGTGTAGCCGGCGTCGGTTCGGCAGTGGGACCTGAGGTCGTTGAAGAAGACGCGGCCCATCGACTGATGTTCAGGGTTCCTGGTGTAGTGGAACAGGTAGTAGGCCGATTCGATGATCTCGGGGCGCAGGGGGTAGCCCGGATAGGTGATCTTCATCGTTTTGTAATCGATCACCTCGGGCTCGATCCCCTGGAGACTCCACATTCTGTAGGCCGACTTCTCCAGCCGCCGGGCCCGGCCGAGATCGCCGCCGAGGGCCAGGACGGCCGGCAGGAAGGCGTGGAGGGCTCCGAATTCGGTGGCCGTGCGCTTGCCCGTCACCATGTCCACCTGGCCGTACCAGAAACCCGTGGTCCGGCTGTCGGCCAGGTACTTGTTCAGAGCACGGACGCTCTCCCGCCACATGACCTCGCAGTCCTTGTCGCCGAAGAGCCGCGCGCACTTCAGGAGGTATTCGTAGTAGGAGTCGATGCCGCCGCCCACGTGGCTGGCCTGGCTGGTCCACTCGCCGGTCTCGACGTCGATCTCCTCGCCCACCAGCCCGATCTTCGAGCGCCGCTTGTAGAGCTGGACCACGGCGTTCTTGGCCTTGTCGTAGAAGACCGGGTTGCCGGTGAGCTTCGAGAGGGTGCCGAATTCGAGCAGGAGCGTGCCGATCTCCGCCGGGTTCGAGCGCGCGCCGGAGGTCTTGCCCGTCCGCAGGTTGACGAACATATAAGGCATGCCGGTCGGCGAGTTGAAGGCGGGCAGGAGCCGCTTCCCCAGATCCTCGGCCAGCCGCAGCAGGCGCTCGTCGCCGGTCATCTGGTAGCCCGAGAGGAGGCCGCCGAGCAGGCGGATCGTCACCTCGAAGTTTTTGACGGAGACGTCCTTGTCGAAGGAGAGCTTCTCGACGATCAGCGCCTTGGCCTTCGCCGCCTCCTCGTCGAGCCCGAGGAGCAGGAGGGTGTCGAGGGAGTCGACCGGCGTCATCAGGAGCGATTCGCCGTACCAGTCGCGGGGCGTCCTGCTCAGGGGCTGGAGCTCGTCGTGACCCCAGGCGTACCGCTCGTAGGCCTGCCAGGAGTAGAGGGCTTCGGCGCGGACGCTGGCGGCCAGGTCCAGAGGCGCGGGCTTGGCCGTTCCGTGCAGGAGGAGGAGCGCCGCGGCGGAGAGGGCGATGATTTTCATGGGAGCGGCTATTGTATGCAAGTCTACGGGAGAGGAGGCCGACCATGGACGGACAATCGCTCGCCAAGATCTTTGAATTCAGCCACATGACCCTGACGCGCAACCTGGAGGGGATCACCCACGAGGAATCGCTGCGGGCTCCCGACGGCGGAGGCAACAGCCTCAACTGGGTGCTGGGGCACCTGCTCTACCACCGCAACGTGGTGATGAAGCTCCTCGACCGGCCGCCCGTCTGGGATCCGGAGAAGGCCGCCCGCTATGCCCGCGGCAGCGCTCCCCTGGGCCCGGACGACGACCCGCAGCCCCTGGAGTCGATCCGCGCCGAGCTCGACCGGTCCCAGGCCCCGCTCGTCGAGGCCCTGGGGGCCTTGACCGGGGAGCAGCTCGCGGCCCCCCTGGAGAACGGCAAGCCGCTGGCCGAGCGGCTGACCCTGCTCGGCTTCCACGAGGGGTACCACGGCGGGCAGATCAGCCTGCTGCGCCGGGTTCTCGGCCACAAGGGCGCCATCCAGTAAGGGCTCCTCGCTGGCCTGGCTTTTGCTCTTCCCTTGCGAAATGCAAGGAGGTACCCCCATGCCTGGAGCGAACGAGCAGCCCGAGGAGACCTCATCCGGGTGGATGGCTATCGCCAGAAGGCCTTCCTGATGACCGAGCAGGCGGTCGCCCAGAACGGCCAGTATGAGCTTTACAAGACGAGCGAGCACTTCGATACGACGGAGAAGAAGCCCGAGTATCTGGGGTGAGTTGCATCCTTTACGTCTTCTTAACGACTTCCCCGGAACGCTATGAATAGAATCCCCTTCAGGCGGCCCACCCGCCTGAGGAGTGTGTGGCCGCGGTGTGGAGGTCCATTTCATGATCCATGAGCCCCCGGAGCCCGAGGTGGCCGAGACCCCTCCAGCTCGTAGAAAAGACATACCGGCGCGCGAGGCGGCACCGCCCGCCCCGCCGGCTCCCGAGACGCCCGAGCCCGGCGAGCCCCGCCGCCGCTTCCCCTGGCTGCTGATCGCCAGCCTGATCGTCATCGCGGCGTTCTTGTTCTTCCACTTCCGCGGCGGCGGCAAGGCCCCGGCCCAGGGTGGGACGGGCGGCAAGGGGGGGGCGGGTGGAAAGGGCCCCGACCGGCCCGTGCCCGTCCTCGCCGCCACCGCGAAGACCAAGGACGTGGGCGTCTACCTGAACGGCCTGGGGACGGTGGCGCCGCTCAATACCGTCAGCGTGCGCAGCCGCGTGGACGGCCAGCTCCTGCGCATCGACTTCCAGGAGGGGCAGACCGTGCGCGGCGGCCAGCTCCTCGCCGAGCTCGATCCACGGCCGTTCCAGGTGCAGCTCATGCAGGCCGAGGGGCAGAAGGCCAAGGACGAGGCGACGCTCCACAACGCCCAGGTGGACCTCGAGCGCTACCGCGTCCTCTACGCCCAGGACTCGATCGCCAAGCAGCAGCTCGATACCCAGGCCGCCACCGTCGCCCAGATCCAGGCCACCCTGAAGAGCGACCAGGCGCAGATCGAGAGCGCCAGGCTCAACCTCGCCTACGCCCGCATCACGGCCCCCACCGGCGGCCGGGTCGGCCTGCGGCAGGTGGACGTGGGCAACATCGTCCACGCCGGGGACACGAACGGCATCGTCGTCATCACCCAGCTCCAGCCGACCAACGTGGTCTTCACCCTGCCGGCGGACCAGATCCCGCAGGTGCTGCCGCAGGTGCACGCCGGGCAGTCGCTCGCCGTGGAGGCCTGGGACCGCGACCTGAAGCACAAGGTCTCCACCGGCCGGCTGCTGGCGGTCGACAACCAGATCGACCCGACCACCGGCACCGTCCGCCTGAAGGCGGTCTTCCCCAACGGCGACGAGGCGCTGTTCCCGGACCAGTTCGTCAACGCCCGCCTGCTCGCCGGCGTGGTGCGGTCACCGTGCCCGCCGCCGCCATCCAGCGCAGCCCGCAGTCGACGTTCGTCTACGCGGTCAAGCCGGACCACACGGTCGAGTCGCGCAACGTCACCATCGGGCTGACCGAGGGGGAGGATACGGTGGTCCAGAGCGGCCTCCAGGCCGGTGACACGGTCGTCATCGACGGCGTCGACAAGCTGCGGCCGGGGATGAAGGTCGACCTGTCGGTCGCCGGGCCGAACGACACCCGGACCCACGCCGGTGGCGGGCCCGGAGGCGCGAGCGGCAGTAATCGCACAGGCGGCCAGGGGCGCCGGAAGGCGGGGCCGTGAGCCCTTCGCGGCCGTTCATCCTGCGGCCGATCGCCACCTCGCTGCTGATGGTGGGCGTGCTGCTCGCCGGCATCGTGGCCTTCCGGCTGCTCCCCGTGTCGGCCCTGCCGGAGGTGGACTACCCGACGATCCAGGTGACCACCTTCTATCCCGGCGCCAGCCCGGACGTGATGGCCTCGGCCGTCACCGCGCCGCTGGAGCGCCAGTTCGGCCAGGTGCCGGGGCTCAACCAGATGACCTCGACCAGCTCGGAGGGGGTCTCGGTCATCACCCTGCAGTTCACCCTCGATCTCGACATCGACGTCGCCGAGCAGCAGGTGCAGGCGGCGATCAACGCCGGCGGCACCTTCCTGCCGCGCGACCTGCCGAACCCGCCGGTCTACAGCAAGACGAACCCGGCGGACGCTCCCGTGCTCACCCTGGCGCTGACCTCGAAGACGCTGCCGCTCTCGAAGGTGGAGGACCTCGCCGACACCCGCCTGGCGCAGAAGATGTCCCAGCTCCCCGGCGTCGGCCTGGTGCAGATCAGCGGCGGCCAGAAGCCGGCGGTGCGCATCCAGGCCAACCCCACGGCGCTCTCGTCCTACGGGCTGACCCTGGAGGACGTGCGCGCCGCGGTGGCGCAGGCCAACGTCAACCAGGCCAAGGGGAGCTTCGACGGCAGCCGCCAGTCCTACACCATCGGCGCCAACGATCAGCTCCTGTCGAGCGACCAGTACCGGCCGCTGATCATCGCCTACCGGAACGGCGCCCCGGTACACCTTTCGGATATCGCCGACGTGATCGATTCCGCCGAGAACGTAAGGCAGGCGGCGTGGATGAACGAGACGCCGGCGGTGATCGTCAACATCCAGCGCCAGCCGGGGGCGAACATCATCAGCGTGGTGGACCGCGTGACCCAGTTGCTGCCGCAGCTCCGCGCCTCGCTGCCCACCTCGGTCGACCTCACGGTGCTCACCGACCGCACCACCACGATCCGCGCCTCGGTGCGCGACGTGGAATTCGAGCTGATGCTCACCGTCGCGCTCGTGGTGATGGTGATCTTCCTCTTCCTGCGCACACTCGCCGCCACCGTCATCCCCAGCGTGGCGGTGCCGCTGACCCTGGTCGGCACCTTCGGCGCCATGTACATGCTCGGCTACAGCCTGAACAACCTGACGCTGATGGCGCTCACCATCTCCACCGGCTTCGTGGTGGACGACGCGATCGTGATGATCGAGAACATCTCGCGCTACATCGAGCAGGGGGAGAGACCGCTCGACGCGGCGCTCAAGGGGGCGGAGCAGATCGGCTTCACCATCCTCTCGCTGACCGTGTCGCTGATCGCCGTGCTGATCCCGCTGCTGTTCATGGGGGACGTCGTCGGCCGCCTGTTCCGCGAGTTCGCGGTGACCCTGAGCGTGACCATCCTGATCTCCGCCGCCGTCTCGCTGTCGCTCACCCCGATGATGGCCGCCAAGCTCCT
Source organism: Thermoanaerobaculia bacterium (assembly GCA_045807625.1). GTDB lineage: Bacteria > Acidobacteriota > Thermoanaerobaculia > Multivoradales > UBA5704 > DATARR01. Next base: position 76,991 of record JBJMHA010000056.1, read on the forward strand.
GCGCCACAAGCCGGAGTCGCAGCAGGGGCGCTTCTACCGCGCCTCGGAGCGGGTGTTCCAAAAAGTGATCGATTTCTACGATCGTACGCTCCTCTGGGTGCTCGAGCGCCAGAAGCTGACGCTGGCGGTGGCCGTGGGGACCCTGGTCGCCACCGTGCTGCTCTTCCTGTTCATTCCGAAAGGGTTCTTCCCGATCCAGGACACCGGCGTGATCCTCGGCATCTCGGAGGCCTCGCAGGACGCCTCCTTCCGGGCGATGAGCGAGCGGCAGCAGGCGCTGACACGGGTGATCCTCGCCGATCCGGCGGTCGCGAGCCTGTCGTCGTTCATCGGCGTGGACGGCAATAACACCACGGTGAACACCGGGCGGATCCAGATCAACCTCAAGCCGCTGGAGGACCGCGGCATCAGCGCCAGCGACGTCATCCGGCGCCTGAGCCCCAAGCTGGCGAAGGTCGCCGGCATCACGCTCTACATGCAGCCGGTGCAGGACCTCTCGGTGGAGGACCGGGTGAGCCGGGCGCAGTTCCAGTACAGCCTGGAGGACGCCGATCCCAACGAGCTCGCCACCTGGGTGCCGCGCTTCGTGGCCCGCCTGCGGCAGCTCCCGGAGCTCGCCGACGTCGGCAGCGACCAGCAGAACCAGGGGCTCCAGGCCCATCTCGTCTTCGACCGCTCGACCGCCTCCCGGCTCGGCATCACGCCGCAGATGCTCGACGACACGCTCTACGACGCCTTCGGCCAGCGGCAGATCTCCACCATGTTCACCCAGCTCAACCAGTACCGCGTGGTGCTGGAGACCAAGCCGGGGTTCCACCAGACTCCGCAGGACCTCTCGGGGATCTTCCTGCGTTCGGCGGATGGGGGCTCAGTGCCGCTCGCCGCCTTCACCCGGGTGGAGGAGCGGCAGACGCCGCTGGCGGTGAACCACCAGGGGCAGTTCCCGGTGGTCACCGTCTCCTTCAACCTGGCGCCCGGCGCCTCGCTGGGCGCGGCGGTGAAGGCGGTCGACAAGGCGAAAGAAGACCTGCGCATGCCGGAGAGCATCCAGGCCCGCTTCCAGGGGACCGCCGCCTCGTTCCAGGGCTCGCTCGGCAACACGCCGCTGCTGATCCTGGCGGCGGTGATCACCGTCTACATCCTGCTCGGCGTGCTCTATGAGAGCTACATCCACCCGCTGACCATCCTCTCGACGCTGCCGTCGGCCGGCGTCGGCGCCCTGCTCGCGCTCCTCCTCTGCGGCAGCGAATTCAGCATCATCGCGCTGATCGGCATCATCCTGCTGATCGGCATCGTGGAGAAGAACGCGATCATGATGATCGATTTCGCGCTGGAGGCCGAGCGCAAGGAGGGGAAGGCGCCGCATGACGCGATCTACCAGGCCGCCCTGCTGCGCTTCCGGCCGATCATCATGACCACCATGGCGGCGCTGCTCGGCGCCGTGCCGCTGGCGCTGGGACAGGGGATCGGCGCCGAGCTGCGGCGGCCGCTCGGCATCGCCATCATCGGCGGCCTGATCTTCAGCCAGCTCCTCACCCTCTACACCACGCCGGTGGTCTACCTCGCCTTCGACCGCCTGGCGCGGCGTGTGACGGAACGGTCGCAGCGGCGGGCCGGGGAGCTGCGGCCCGTGGAGGGACATTGAGCATCTCCGAGCCCTTCATCCGCAGGCCGATCGCCACCACGCTGCTGACGGTGGCGATCGCTCTGGCCGGCGGCCTCGCCTTCCGCCTGCTGCCGGTCTCGCCGCTGCCGCAAGTGGAGTTCCCGACCCTGCACGTCTCGGCCAACCTGCCGGGCGCCAGCCCGGACACCATGGCCTCCTCGGTCGCCACGCCGCTCGAGCGGCAGTTCGGCCGCATCGCCGGAGTGACCGAGATGACCTCGTCGAGCTCCCTCGGCTCGACCAACATAACCTTGCAATTCGACCTCAACCGCGACATCGACGCCGCCTCCCGCGACGTGCAGGCGGCGATCAACGCCGCCCGTGGCCAGCTCCCCGCCAACCTGCCGAGCAACCCCAACTTGCGCAAGTCGAACCCGTCCGACGCGCCGATCATGCTCCTCTCGCTCACCTCGGACCTGATCGAAAAGCCGAAGATCTACGACGTGGCTTCGTCCGTGCTGCAGCAGAAGATCTCGCAGATCGAGGGGGCGGGGGAGATCACGGTCGGCGGCGGCGCCCTGCCGGCGGTGCGCGTGGAGGTCAACCCGACGCTCTTGAACGGCTATGGGATGAGCCTGGAGGACGTCCGCACGGCCCTCTCCAGCGCCAACGCCAACCGGCCGAAGGGGGAGCTCGGCAGCGTCGACCGCCTGTGGACGCTGAGCACCAGCGATCAATTGCTCAAGGCGGCGGAGTACCGGCCGCTGATCATCAAGTACCGCAACGGCGCCGGCGTGCGCCTCTCCGACGTCGCCACGGTCGACGACTCGGTCGAGAACGTGCGCTCCGGGGGGCTTTCGAACGGCAAGCCCGCCGTGCTCCTGATCATCTTCCGGCAGCCGGGGGCGAACGTCATCGCCACCGTCGACCGCATCCGCGCCGTGTTGCCGCAGCTCCAGGCCTCGATCTCGCCGGCGATCGACATGCGGGTGGTGCAGGACTCGACGACCACCATCCGCGCCTCGGTGCACGACGTGGAGATCACGCTGATCATCTCGATCCTGCTGGTGATCCTGGTGGTCTTCGTTTTCCTGCGCGACGCGCGCTCGACCTTCATCCCCAGCGTCGCCGTGCCGGTGTCGCTGATCGGCACCTTCGGCGTCATGTACCTGCTCGGCTTCAGCATCGACAATCTGTCGCTGATGGCCCTCACCGTGGCCACCGGCTTCGTGGTGGACGACGCGATCGTGGTGATCGAGAACATCACCCGCTATCTGGAGCAGGGGATGAAGCCGCTGGAGGCGGCGTTGCGCGGCGCCCGCGAGATCGGCTCCACGGTGTTTACGATCAGCGTCTCGCTGATCGCGGTGTTCATCCCCATCCTGCTGATGGGGGGGATCGTCGGCCGCCTGTTCCGCGAGTTCGCCATCGTGCTCTCGGTGGCCATCGCCGTCTCGATGGTGATCTCGCTGACCGCCACGCCGATGATGTGCGCCAGGCTCCTGCGCTCGCGGGAAAAGGAGAAGCACGGCCGCCTCTACCAGTGGAGCGAACGGGCTTTCGACCGCATCCTCCGCGGCTACGACCACTCGCTCTCCTGGGTGCTGCGCCACCAGTTCCTGGTGCTGCTGATCACCCTGGGCACGATGGCGGCCAGCGTCTATCTGTACGTCATCGTACCGAAAGGTTTCTTTCCGCAGCAGGACACCGGCCGCCTGAACGGCTCGATCCAGGCCGACCAGTCGAGCTCCTTTCAGGCGATGCAGGGGCGGATGACGCGGATGGTGGCGATCGTCCAGCGCGATCCGGCGGTGGTCAGCGTCACCTCCTTCACCGGCGGCAACAACTCGGCCCGCATGTTCGTGGCGCTCAAGCCCAACCGCAAGGAGACGGCGGACCAGATCATCGCCCGCCTGCGGCCCAAGCTCTCGCACGAGCCCGGCACCAACCTGTTCCTGCAGGCGGTGCAGGACCTGCGGGTGGGCGGGCGCCAGGGCAACGCGCAGTATCAATACTCGTTGCAGGGGGACAACACCCAGGAGCTCCTGCAGTGGGCGCCGCGCGTGCAGCAGAAGCTGCGGACCCTCAAGCAACTGGTCGACGTCAATTCCGATCAGCAGAACAAGGGGCTCCAGGCTTCCTTGGTGATCGACCGCGCCACCGCCGCCCGGATGGGGATCACGCCGCAGATGATCGACAACATCCTCTACGACGCCTTCGGCCAGCGCCAGGTCTCCACCATGTACCAGCAGCTCAACCAATACCATGTGATCATGGAGGTCGAGCCGCAGTTCTGGCAGAACCCGGACGGGCTGAGATACATCTACGTGCCGGCGGGCAATCCGAGCCCCTCGAACGCCACGGTCGCGGCGGCGAACGCCGCCAACAACAACTCGCGGGGGATCTCGGCGAGCAGCCCGTCCGCGGCTTCGGCGAGCAGCGGCCGCCTGGTGCCGCTGTCGGCGTTCACTCACTACGAGACCACCAACGCGCCGCTGACGATCAACCATCAGGGGCAGTTCCCGGCGATCACCTTCTCGTTCAACCTGCCGCCGGGCGTGGCGCTCGGCGACGCCGTCACCGCCGTCAACCGGGCGGAGGCGGAGATCGGGCTGCCCGCGAGCATCCACGGCAGCTTCGCGGGGACGGCGCAGGCCTTCCAGAGCTCGTTGAAGAATGAGCCGCTGCTGATCCTCGCCGCCCTGCTCACCGTCTACATCGTGCTCGGCATGCTCTACGAGAGTACCATCCATCCGATCACGATCCTCTCGACCCTGCCGTCGGCCGGCGTCGGCGCCCTGCTGGCGCTGATGATCACCAACACCGAGCTGTCGGTGATCGCGCTGATCGGCATCATCCTGCTGATCGGCATCGTGAAGAAGAACGCGATCCTGATGATCGATTTCGCCATCGAGGCGGAGCGCAAGGAGGGGAAGAGCCCGGCCGACGCCATCTACGAGGCCTGCCTGCTGCGCTTCCGTCCGATCACCATGACCACCATGGCGGCCATGCTGGGCGGCCTGCCGCTGGCGATCGGCCTCGGCACCGGCTCCGAGCTGCGCCGGCCGCTGGGCATCGCGATCGTCGGCGGGTTGCTGTTCAGCCAGCTCCTCACCCTCTACACGACGCCGGTGGTCTACCTCTACCTCGACCGCTTCCGGCTCTGGTGGGAGCGGCGGCGGCATCCGCGCCGGGCGCCCGTACCCGCCGGGTCGGAGGCCTGAGAAGGAAAGGGTTTATGAAGACGCGCCTGGCTTTCCTCCTTCCGCTTGTCCTGCTCTCGCTCGGCCTCCTGGCGGGGTGCGCCGCCGTAGGACCGAATTATCACAAGCCCGCGGTCGAGACGCCGGGCGCCTTCAAGGAGGCGCCGCCGGCCGGCTGGAAACGGGCGCAGCCGAGCGACGCCACCTTGCGCGGTACATGGTGGGAGACGTTCGGCGATCCCCAGCTCAACGCGCTGGAGGAGCAGGTCTCCGTCTCCAACCAGACCCTGGCGCAGGCCGAGGCGCAGTTCCGCGGCGCCCGCGCGGCCGTGGCGGCGGCCCGGGCCGGACTGTTTCCCACCGTCACCGCGGGAGCCCAGATGACGACGTCGCGCGCCGGCACGGCCCGCAGCTCGTCTCAGAGCAGCAACAGTTCGGGGAGCGGCACGACGACCGTCTACCAGGTGCCGGTCGACTTCACCTGGGAAGCCGACCTGTGGGGGCGGGTGCGTCGCCAGATCGAGGCCAACGTGGCCGCCGCCCAGGCGAGCGCCGCGGACGTCGAGAGCGTGCGCCTGAGCCTCCAGGCTGAGCTCGCGGTCGACTGGTTCCAGCTCCACGGCCTCGACGAGCAGCGGCAGCTCCTGGAATCGACCGTCGCCGACTACGAGAAGGCGCTCCAGATCACCGTCAACCGCCACAATCAGGGGGTGGCATCCGGCGCCGATGTGGCCGAGTCGCAGACGCAGCTCGAGACCGCGCGGGCCTCGGCGATCGACCTGGGAGTGGCGCGCGCCGAATTCGAGCACGCGATCGCCATCCTCACCGGCAAGGCGCCGGCCGGCGTGACGGTCGCGCCGGGCCCGATCCGCTCGACACCTCCGGCGGTCCCGGTGGCGCTCCCCTCGGAGCTACTGGAGCGCCGGCCGGACATCGCCGCCGCCGAGCGCCGGGTGGCCGCGGCCAACGCCGACATCGGGGTGGCTACGGCGGCCTACTTCCCGACCCTCTCCCTGAACGCCTCGGGGGGCTTCGCCAGCACCACCCTCGGGAGCCTCTTCTCCCTGCCGAACCGTTTCTGGTCGCTCGGCCCCCAGCTCCTCGCCACCGTCTTCGACGGCGGCCGGCGGCGGGCGGGCGTGGCGCAGGCCGAGGCCAACTACGATGCTACCGTGGCGGCCTACCGCGAGAGTGTCCTGGACGCCTTCCAGGCCGTCGAGGATAACTTGGCGGCCCTGCGTATCCTTACCGATGAGGCCGTGCAGCAGAGCGCCGCCACCGCCGCGGCCGAGCGCTCGCTGGCCCTCACCCGCAACCGCTACAACGCCGGCATCGCCACCTACCTGGAAGTGATCACCGCTCAGAACGCCGCCTACGTCAATGAGCGCAACGCCGTCGACCTCCGCGTCCGCCAGATGATCGCCAGCGTCAACCTGATCCGGGCCCTGGGGGGAGGGTGGACGGCGGGGGATCTGCCGGCGGGCGGGGCGGTGGCGGCGCGGTAGCAAGGACCCAAAGGACTGTAGGACGCCAGGGACAACAAGGACAAAAACGGCGCCGTTATTTATCGGTAGCTCTCGTCCTTGCAGTCCTTGGTGTCCTTTAGGTCCTTCTAGCCCCTATAGATAGCTCAGCCACGCCTCGTTCCGCCGCTGCTTGAGCGCCGCGAACCAACGGCAGAGCGGATACATCGCCACCACGACGAACGCCCACGCCAGGTAGACGACCGGCAGGGAAAATCCCCATCCCGGCGGCGGGCTGAAAGGGTAGTGCCCGAGGTCCGGCGATTCGATCATCCAGTGCGCCGAGCCATAGCGCAGGAAACAGGTGGCGACGGCGAGCAGATGGATCAGCGCGAAGTGCAGCAGGTAATAGAACAATGGCACCTTGCCGATCGTCAGCGCCGGCCGCAGGACCCTGGGAGTGTGGCGGTCGACGAGAGCCAGGAAGATCAGCGCCGGCCCGAGCGTCATCAGCAGGAACAGCAGGGACGGCGGGTATTTGGTCGTGTTCAGGAAAGAGAGCACGGTAAACGCCGCGGTCTTCTGCCGCGTCCAGCGGGACGGATCGCCGTAGACGTTCAGCCCGCGAATCACGAGGAATCCCAGGCTCAGGGCCGCTCCCAGGCGCAGGAGGAAGGCCCGCCGGCGGTCGGAGCTCCAGTCGTAGACCTGCCCGACGCCATATCCGACCGCGGTCACGCCGATCCAGGGGATCAGCGGATAGGCCACGAACACGACGTGCTCCGGGGTGTTGAGGACGAAGCCCGGCGCGTGCAGGATCGACCAGAGCGGGCTCGCCGGCCTCACCCCGTCGAAGAGGTTGTGGCCCGCGACCAGGACGGCGCCGAACGCGGTCACCACGGAGGCCGGCAGGCGGACCAGCGCCGCGAGCGTGATCATCGCCCAGCCGAGCGCCCACAGGACGAGGAGCATCGTCACCCGGTAGTCGAAATTGAATTGATAGGCGAGGCACCGGGCCAGCACGAGGTCCAGAAAGATCAGCCAGAGCCCGCGGGTGAGCAGGAACCCGGAGAGCTCGCGCCGCGACCTCCGCCGCAGCGAGAGATAGGAGCCGGTGCCGGTGAGCAGGAAGAACACCGGCGCGCAGAAGTGGGTGATCCACCGGGTGAGGAACAACGCGGCCGAGGCGCTCGCCAGGTCCGTGGGGTTCTGTCCGGGGATGCCGAAGAAATCCCGGGTGTGGTCGAGCGCCATGAGGATCATAATCACCCCGCGGAGGAGGTCGACCGCTTCGAGACGGGTACGGTTTGCCATGGCGCGGCATTGTTGTGCAGCCGGGGCCGGCCGTCAATCGCGGACCGCACCTCATCCCATGATTCTGTTAACCTTAGCGCATGAGATCGACCGATGCCCGCGCGAAGGCTGCCTGGGCGCAACGTCCCCGTCTGGACCCGGAGCTTGAGGCCCGCCTTGACGCGGGTATCGAAGAGGCGGAGAAATTCTTCATGGGCGAATCCAAAGTCCAGCGCGCCCGCAACAAGGTGACGCGCCTGCTGGCTGAGGACGGCATCCCCTACGCTCTCATCGGCGCGATGGCCCTCAATGCCTACGGCTACGAGCGGGTCACGGTGGACGTCGACCTCCTGTTGACCGTGGAAGGCCTCGAGGATTTCAAGAAGAGACATCTGGGCCTTGGCTACGTCCAGAAGTTCCCCGGGAGCAAGGGCTTTCGGGACACCGAGAATGGCGTGAACATAGATGTCGTTCTGGCCGGGGAGTACCCTGGTGATGGGCTCCCCAAACCAGTCGTGTTCCCGGACCCCGCCAGCGCCGCTGTGCGAGGCGAGCGCGCGGCTCTGCTGCCCCTCCCTCGCCTGATCGAGCTGAAGCTGGCCTCGGGGATGACCGCTCCGCACCGCCTGAAGGACCTGGCAGATGTCATCGAGGTCATCCGCATCCTCAAGCTCCGTGCTGACCTCGTAGAGGAGCTCGACCCTTATGTCCGCGAGAAGTACCGTGAGCTCTGGCAAGCCGCTCAAGCTGCGGAGCGGGAATGAGTGGCCCGCGGGCACCTGGAGATCTGGGCAAAAGCTTTCGAGGATTTCTCGGCCTCCTTGGCCACCCGTTACTTTTCAACCCCGCCGGCCTTCGGTTGGAAAGCCGGCGGGGGACGTCGGGTCCCAGGATCGAATACGGATCAGAAGAGGCAACGCCAGTGATTAGCGCTGCCGCAGGTGCAGAAGGACGGCTCGCCGTTCGAGAGGAGGCAGGCGGTTTGGGCACCCGCAGGACTGCAGACGGTGCCTTCCAGCTCCGAGCACTTGGGAGCGGCCAAGGCGGCACGGCCCCCTCCCAGCCAGGACGTCATGCCAACGATCCCTAGAAGAACGGTCAGCTTCCATAGTTTCCTCATTACAGCCCCCTTTCGGTGGTGTTTAGCAGCTCTAACTAAACTAGTGCGTGAGGGATGGAGAAGCGAGCCCTCGCGAGGATCTCGGGAGCCGCTTCACGCCTTTCCCCTCGTATTATCGTGGCGCATCCCCTACCGCACGAGCCTCAACCCAAGGAGCCATCACGAGCGTGAAAATCGAGCCGTCCGGACGCCGGTCGATCCAGGTGGAGGTCGAGGTCCCGGGAACACCCGAGGAGGTCTGGCAGGTCATCGCGACGGGCCCCGGAGTCTCGTCCTAGTTCGTGCTGACAGAGATCGAGGAACGCGAAGGGGGTACGGTCGTCTCCCACTTCGGGCTGGGCCCCGAGATGGAGGCCCACGCGACCGTGACCGCATGGGAGCCTCCCCACCGTTTCGCTGCCGAGAGCCAGGACCTGGGACCGGGCGCCCCATCCCTCGCCACCGAGTGGATCGTCGAGGCGCGCGCCGGCGGCATGTGCGTCGTCCGCGTGGTGCACAGCGTCTTCGCCAGCGGTGATGATTGGGACGATCAGCTCGCGAGCATCGAGTCCGGCTGGCCGTCGTTCTTCAAAAACCTGCGTCTGTATCTCACCCGTAGAACCAGCCCCTCTGGACCGCCTGAATGAGCGAGCGCTTCTCGGTCCTCACTCCTCGCTGAGCACCACCATCGGGGAGACCCGGGCGGCGCGGTGGGAGGGCAGCAGGCAGGCGACCAGGGAGACCGCGCCGAGGAGGACGGCCGCGCCGGCGAGCGTGGCCATGTGGAGCGGCGGCACCTGGAAGAGCACCGCCCGCATGGCCCGGCCGGTCAGCCAGGCTCCGGCGACGCCCAGCACCGTACCCAGGGCCAGCAGGCGCAGGGCGAGCGAGAGGAACTGGCCGCGCACCTGCTCCGGCCGGGCCCCCAGGGCCATCCGCAGGCCGATCTCGCGGCGGCGCTGCGCCACCGCGTAGCTCAGCACCCCGTAGGTGCCGATCGCGGTGAGCAGCATGGCAATGGCGGAGAAGAGGGCGGCCAGCAGCACCGGCGAGCGGCGGGCGACGAGGCTGTCGGCGATGCGGGCCTCCATCGTCCGCAGATCGTTGACCGGGAGCTCGGGATCGACCGCCCGGACGGCCCTGCGCAGCGCGGGCCCGAGCGATTCCGGAGGCAGGCTCGTGCGGACCACCAGGTAGACGCCGGTGTCGGCCCGGTGGCCGAAGGGGTAGTAGACCGCCCCCTGAGCCTCGTCCTCGACCAGCCCCGCCTGCTTCACCGGTCCGACCACGCCGACGATGGTGTAGGCCTCGGCGAGGTCCCCCCCGGCCGAGCCCCCCTCGAAGACCTTCTGGCCGATCGCGCCGCCGCGGGGCCCGCTTTTAGGCCAATAACGGCGCGCGAGGTCCTCGTCGACCACGCAGTAGCGCTCGGCGCGGCGGGAGTCCTCGGCCGTGAGGAAGCGCCCCTCGCGCAGCGAGAAGCCCAGAGTGGAGAAGTAGTCGCCGCCCACGCTGTAGGAGTAGACCCCGTGCGGCGGCTCTCCGGGCCGGGGCCGGTGCCCCTGGACCGTGGCCGCGCTCTTGTTGCTGACGCCGCTCAGCGGCACGTTGTTGGCGAAGCCCACCGCCCGCACGCCCGGCTGGCGGCCGAGCTCCACGGTGAGCCTCTCGGCGACCGTGAGACGGTCCTGCCCGTGCGGATAGCTCCGCAACGGCAGGACCAGCTGTCCGCTCAGGACGTGGCCGGGCCGGAATCCGGGGGAGACGGTCATCACCTTCCGGAGGCTGAGCCCGAGCAGGCCCGCTCCCGCCAGCAGCACGAAGGCTAGGGCGATCTGGGCGACGATGAAGGCGTGGCGCAGCCGCTGCGCCGCCCGGCCGGCCGTGGTGCCCCGTGATTCGGCCTGGAGCCCGGGCGCCGCGGCGTTGCGCAGGCTCAGCCAGGCTACGGGTAGCCCGAGCGCGATCCCCACCGCGAGCGAGCCCGCCAGGGCGATCAGCGCCAAGCGGCCGTCGAAGACGATGTGCGATCCCAGGGGCAGGCGGTCGACACCCAGCAGGGCCAGGAGGCGGATGCCGCCAGCTCCGGCGGCCAGACCGAGGAGGCCTCCGGTCAGCGCCAGCAGCGTGCTCTCCACCAGGGCGCCGCTCACGACGTGCCGCCGGCTGGCTCCGAGCGCCTGCCGGACCGCCAGCTCCTTCACCCGGCCGCTGGCGCGGATGAGCAGCAGGTTCACCAGGTTGACGCCGCCGATGAGGAGCAGGAAGAGCGCTCCCGCCTGCACCAGCAGCAGGGTGGGGCGGATCGCCGCGACGTGGTCCGCACGGAGGGGCGCCACGAGCGAGCGGAAGCCCGCGTCGGCCATCATCCTCGCCTCCGGGCCGTTCACCTCCACGGCGGCGTTGTGGGCGTCGATCTGCGCCTGGGCCTCCGCCAGCGTGGCCCCGGGCTTGAGCCGGGCGATCATGTGGGCGGTTCCGGAATGCCGCCGCTGGGGTCCGCGCTCCTCCGGGCTGGACGCGAGCGGCATATAGATTGCCGCCTGAGAGGAGAGGAAGCTGAAGCGGGGCGGCAGAATCCCGACCACGGTCCTGGCGATGCCGTTGACGCGGATGCTGCGGCCGAGCACGCGCGGGTCGGCGCCCAGGCGCTGCCGCCAGTAGCTGTCCGTGAGGATGGCCGCGCCGTTTTTCCCCTCCGCGGTCTCCGCCTCCGTGAAGATGCGCCCCACCACCGGGCCGAGCCCCAGGGTGGAGAAGAAGTCCGGGGAGACCCGCGAGACCGGCAGTTGCTCCGTCGCGCCCGTCTCGCCCACCACCGCCGTGGCGTCCCGGTAGACCGCCAGCCCCGAGAAGGCCGGGATCTGCCCCCGGCGCTCGTAGTAGTTCGGCAGCGAGCAGCCGTCGTTGGGGACGCCCGCCCTGGGGTAGGTATTGTAGACGCTCACCAGCCGGCCGGAGTCAGGGAACGGCAGCGGCCGCAGCAGCACCGCGTCGACCACGGCGAAAATGGTCAGGTTGGCGCCCAGGCAGAGCGCCAGGGTCGCCAGGGCGGTGGCGGTGAAGCCCGGCGTCCTGCGCAGCAGGCGGGCGGCGTAGCGCAGGTCCTGGCGGAGCTCGTCGAACAGGCGCTGGCCGCGCGCCTTGCGGCAGTCCTCCTTGAGATTGTCGAGGCTGCCGAATTCCTGGCGGGCGCGGCGGGCCGCCTCGGCCGGCGGCACGCCGGAGAGCACGAGGTCCTCGGTGTAGCGCTCGATGTGGAAGCGCATCTCCTCGGCCATGCCGTCCTCGAAGCGGTCCCGGCGGCGGAGCGTCTGGAAGGTGGAGGCGAGCGGCTTCAGCACGTCATACCTCCTCGGGCTTGGCGCTCAGGGCCGCGGCGATCGCCGACGCCAGCCGGTTCCAGCCCGCCGTCTCCTCCTCCAGGCGGCGGCGCCCCGCCTCGGAGAGGGTGTAGTACTTGGCCTTGCGGTTGTTCTCGCTCTGCCCCCACTCGGCGACGATGAGCCCCTGGTGCTCCAGCCGGTACAGCGCCGGGTACAGGGACCCTTGCGGGATCTCCAGCGCGTCCCCTGAGATCTGGCGGATGCGCAGCAGCACGCCATAGCCATGCAGCGGCTTCAGCGACACCGCCTTGAGGATCAGCATGTCGAGGGTGCCCGGAAGCAGGTCTGCGGTCTTGGCCATGAGTCTCTCCTAGCTTGGCTAGGAGTGTGCGTCAGTCTCTCCTAGTCTGTCAAGGGGAGAGGCGTTCCATTCTCCAGACGAGGGGCGTCTGGTCTTCCGGACTCTCCGGCGGAGGGTGTAGAGACGTTCCCTCGCGCCAGGCGAAGCCTGGGAAGGGGGGAAGGGGCATGCAATAGACAGAGCCTGAAACCCTTCGTAGTGGACCCAGTAGGTCCGAATCCTACCCGGCAAGGGCTAGCCACCCACCGGAAGCGAGTCTTGCGTGGCCCTAGTGAGTCTTCCAGCCACGAAGCGTAGACAGCGAGTGTGCAGGCCGTGGTTACCAGCCTCGAGAGACTGTAACGGGGAGCCGACGTAGTGGGATAAGCGGAA
>JBJMHA010000057.1:0-123923 GCA_045807625.1 Thermoanaerobaculia bacterium
AGGCCCCCCTCTTCTCCCGTCGGGAAGGGGGGGAGGCGGGGAGAAGAGGGCCGGGGTGATGAGGGCCAACGCTCCGAGGTCACCAACTCTCCGGAAACCCGCTGAAAAACCTTTCGATCTACAGATTCTCCATCTCCGCCAGGAACCGGTACCCCACCCAGGGCTCGGTGCCGATGTAGCGCGGGTTGGCCGGATCGGGCTCCAGCTTCCGGCGCAGGGAGCCGACGTGGACGCGCACCGTGTCGGTGGTGGTCGCCGGGGCCCCCTTCCAGACGGTGGCGATGATCTGCCGCAGGGTCACCGGCCGGCCGGCGTGCGTGGCCAGCAGCTCCAGGATCGCCAGCTCCGTGGGCGTGAGGCGCACCTCGCGGCCGTCCTGGGTCACGGCGCGCCGGGCGAGGTCGATCTCGAGGTCCGGGAAGCGGAGCACCTCCGGAGCGGCGCCGGCGCCGCTCCGGCGGAGCTGTGTGCGCACCCGGGCGAGCAGCTCCCGCAGGGAGAAGGGCTTGGTCACGTAATCGTCCGCCCCGAGGTCGAGGGCGCGGACCTTGTCCTCCTCCTCGCCGCGCACGGAGAGGACGAGGATCGGCGTCGCCTCATTCGCCCGGCGGACGGCGGCGATCACGGCGTAGCCGTCCGCGCGGGGCATGGCGAGGTCGGTGATCACCAGGTCCGGCCGACGCTCCTCGTAGAGGGCCTTGCCCTCCAGGCCGTCGGACGCCGAGACCGCGTCGTACCCCGCCAGGGCCAGCTCGCGCGTCAGGGTCTGGCGGATCGAAGGGTCGTCGTCCACCACCAGGATCAGGGGGATGGCGCGGGTCAAAGCTCGATCTCCTCCGGCTCGGGCGCCGCGGGCAGGGTCAGCCGCGCGATTGTACCGCCTCCGGGGCGGTCGAGGAGCGCCAGCGCGCCGCCGTTCGACCGCACGAGCTCCTGGGCGATGCGGAGCCCCAACCCTCCCGAGGCGCTGTCCCCTGACTCCGCCGTGCGCCGGGGGTCCCGCGGGCTTTCGAGCAGGCGCCGGACGCCGGCCGGCAGCCCGGGCCCGCGGTCCCGCACCTCGATCCACACCCCCTCGGGGCCCTGACCGGCGATCGGTCCGGCGGCGATCTCGATCGGGCGGTCCGGCGGCGTGGCGCGGGCGGCGTTCTCCAGCAGGTTCACCAGCGCCTCCAGGGTCAGCGAGGGGTCGGCCCAGAGGTCGGGGCAGCGCGGATCGACCAGGGCCTCGACGGGGCGGCCGGCGAGGATCAGCGCCAGGCTCTCGCGCGCCGCGCGGAACAGCGAGGCGGCCGGCACGGGCTCGGGGTGGGGGCGCGCCACCCCGGCTTCCAGGCGGGCCAGGGAGAGGAGGTTGTCGATGCGGCGCTCCAGCCGCTCCCGTTCCAGGGAGAGCCCGCGGACGCTGGCCTGGGCCTCCGGCCGGCCGGCGAGCTGGCGTTCGAGGCTCTCGACCTCCAGCCGCATGGTGGTCAGCGGCGTGCGCAGGTCGTGAGAGACGGCCCGCAGCAGCGAGGTCTTCAAGGTGTCGCTCTCGCGCACCGCCTCCAGGTGGGCCGCCTCGGCCAGCAGCCGCTCGCGCTCCACGACCAGGCCGAGCAGCCGGCCGGCGGGCTCCAGGACGGTACGCGGAGCGCTCGTCCCGCGCGCCGCCAGGACGCCGTGGAGCGTCCCGCCGACCTCCAGCGGCACGTAGACCAGGGCTCCCCGCTCGACCAGCCGGCGGGATTCGCGGGCCTCGCGGAGGGCCCCCTCCTCGGGCTCGACCGGCTCGCCCACGGCGCTCGCGGCCTCCATGGAGCCGGCGGCGTCGCCCAGGAGCAGGAGCCCCGAGTCGGCGCCGAGGGCGCGCAACGTCCGCGCCGCCGCCTCGCCGAGGACGCCGGGGCGCTGGCTCACCGCGAACAGGGCGAAGGAGAGCTCGTAGAGGATCTCCACCTCCCGCCGCCGCCGCTGCGCCGCCTCGGCCTCGCGCCGGGCCGTGGCCACCAGGCGGCTGGCGAAGGTCGAGGCGATGAGGAAGGAGAGCAGGGCCACCCAGTTGGCCGGCTCGGCGATGGTGAGCGTGCCGGTCGGCGGCAGGAAGAAATAGTTGAAGCAGAGCATTGCCGCCACCGAGGCGGTCGCTCCCACCGCCCAGCCGCCCCAGGCGGCGAGCCCCAGAACGGCGACCAGATAGATCGATCCGATCGTCGGCGCGTTGGCGCCCGCCCAACGCCCCACGGAGGTGACCAGCGCCAGGGCCAGGGGAATGGCCCCCCAGGCGGCGGCGGTCCGCCCCCTCCCGGCCAGGTCGCGGAGCTTCATGGGAGCAGTCTACTGCGACATAATCCCCCCCGAGCGCCCGCCCGCCGGCGGACGCCAAGGAGGAGGTATGGCCGTCGCGGGCAGGCGCGTGGGTTTTGGCAAGCGGTACTCCCCTCCGGGGACGGCGCCGGGGACGTTGCGCGCTCCCGACACCCCGGGGGCGGGGCCGGTCCGTGTCACCGTCATCGACTACGGGCCCGACCGGCTGATCGAGAAGGAGGTCCACTCGGTCGAGGAGCTGGCGCCCTACCGCGACACGCCGACCGTCACCTGGATCAACGTCGAGGGGCTGAACGACATCCCCTTCCTGGAGGGGCTGGGCCAGCTCTTCGGCTTCCACCCGCTCACCCTGGAGGACGTCCTCAACTGCGGCCAGCGGCCGAAGCTGGAGGACTACGGCACCTATCACTTCCTGGTGATGAAGTCGCTCAGCCTGGGCAAGGACGACTGCCTGGAGCTGGAGCAGATCAGCTTCTTCCTCTCCGGCAACTACGTGATCACGCTCCAGGAGGTCCCGGGGGACTCCTTTGAGGCGGTCCGCGAGCGCATCCGCCAGGTCAAGGGGCAGATCCGCAAGATGGGGCCCGACTACCTGATGTACGCCCTGGTCGACGCCCTCATGGACGAGTTCTTCCCCGTCCTGGAGCGCTACGGCGAGCGCATCGAGGAGCTGGAGGACGAGGTGGTGCTGCGGCCGGTCCCCGCGACGCTCAACCAGATCCACGGCATCAAGCGCGACCTCCTGCAACTGCGGCGCGCCGCCTGGCCGGAGCGCGAGGTGATCGGCAGCCTGCAGCGGGAGGACGCCCACCTGGTGCGGCCGGAGACCCGGGTCTTCCTCCGCGACTGCTACGATCACGCCGTCCAGGTGATCGACATGATCGAGACCTACCGCGACCTCGCCACCGGCATGCTCGACGTCTACCTCTCCAGCACCAGCAACCGCCTCAACGAGGTGATGAAGGTGCTCACCATCATCTCCACCATCTTCATTCCGCTGAACTTCATCGCCGGGATCTACGGCATGAACTTCGACCGCCAGGCGAGCCCGCTCAACATGCCGGAGCTCGGCTGGTACTACGGCTACCCCGCCGTGCTGACCGTGATGGCGATCGTAGGCGCCGGGCTGGTCCTCTATTTCAAGCGGAAGGGCTGGTTCTGAGTTGAAGCTGAAGAACCTCAACCTCTCCAAGCTCACCTCGCTGCTCAGCCTCTTCTTCTTCGGGCTGGCCCTGTGGCTGCTCCGCCGCGAGCTGCGCGACTTCCGCTACAAGGACATCATCGCCTTCTTCCATGACCTGCCGGCGCACCGGGTCGCGATGGCGCTCGCCTTCACGGCGCTCAGCTACATCTGCCTCACCGGCTACGACGCGCTCGCCCTGCGCTACATCGGCAAGCGCATCCATTATTGGAAGATCGCGCTCGCCTCCTTCGCCGGCTACGCCTTCAGCAACACCCTCGGGCTCCCCCTGTTCACCGGCACCCCCCTGCGCGCCCGCCTCTACTCGGGCTGGGGGATGACGGCGATCGACATCACGCGCGTGGTGCTGTTCAGCTACATCACCTTCTGGCTGGGTTTCATCGGCCTCTCGGGCGGGGCCTTCCTGCTGGAGCCGATCGCCGTGCCGGCGCTGCTCCACCTGCCGATGGCGAGCGCGCGGCCGGTCGGGATCCTGTTCCTCAGCCTGATCGCCGCCTTCCTCGTGATGTCGTTCGCGCGCAGGCGCCCGTTCACCTTCAAGGGGCTGGACTTCGCCGTCCCGCGGCCGCCGATGGCGGCGGCGCAGATCGCCATCGCCTCGCTCGACTGGGCCTTCGCGGCGACGGTGCTCTATGCCCTGCTCCCCTCGGAGTGGAACATCACCTATGTCCACTTCCTCGGCATCTTCCTGTTCGCCCAGGTGGCGGGGCTGCTCAGCCACGTGCCCGGCGGGCTCGGGGTGTTCGAGTCGATGATGGTGCTGCTGATGCCCCCCGAGCCGCCGCGCGGCGAGGCCGATCTGCTGGCGGCGATGGTCGCCTTCCGCGGCGTCTACTACCTCCTGCCGCTGCTGATCGCCGCCGTCTCGCTCGGCGCCCACGAGGTGGTGCGGCGCCGCGAGCAGGTGGGCCGGATCGCCCGCAAGCTCGGCGGCCGGGCGCCGGACGTGGTGCCGCAGATCCTCGCCGTCACCACCTTCCTGGGCGGCGCCATCCTGCTGATCTCCGGGGCCACGCCCGAGGTGCACTCGCGCCTCAGCTGGCTGAACGACGTCCTGCCGCTGCCGATCATCGAATTCTCCCACTTCCTCGGCAGCCTGGCCGGGGTCGCCCTCCTCTTCCTGGCGATCGGTCTCCAGCGGCGTCTCGACGCGGCCTACCAGCTCACCCTGGTGATGCTCGGCGGCGGCATCGTCTTCTCGCTCGCCAAGGGGCTCGACTGGGAAGAGGCGCTGATCCTGGCCGTGATGCTCGCCGCGCTGGCCCCCTGCCACCGCCACTTCTACCGCAAGACCTCGCTCACCGCCGAGCCGTTCACGCCGGGCTGGAGCGTCGCCATCATCATCGTCATCCTGGGTACGCTCTGGCTGGGGTTCTTCGCCTACAAGCACGTCGACTACTCGCGCGAGCTGTGGTGGCGCTTCACCCTGTTCGGCAACGCGCCGCGCTTCCTGCGCACCTCGGTGGCGGCGGTGGCGGTGGCGCTCGGGGTCGCCCTGCGCCACCTGCTCCGTCCGGCGGGCCCGGAGCCCGCGCCCCCCACCGAGGAGGAGATCGACCACGCCGCCCGCATCGCCGCCACCTCGCCGCGCACCTACGCCTTCCTGGCCCTGCTCGGCGACAAGGAGCTGCTGTTCAACGACACCGGCACCGCCTACGTGATGTTCGGCGTCGAGCGCCGGAGCTGGGTGTCGATGGGCGGCCCGGTGGGCCCCGAGAAGGAGCGGGGGGAGTTGGTCTGGAAGTTCCGCGAGCTGGTGGACCGGCACGGCGGCTGGACCTGCTTCTACCAGGTCAGCGAGCGCATGCTCCACCTCTACGTCGACCTCGGGCTGACGCTGGTCAAGCTGGGCGAGGAGGCGCGGGTGCCGCTCACCGGCTTCACCCTCGAGGGGAGGAACCGCAAGAAGCTGCGCCACGCCTGGCGCCGGGCCGGCGAGGAGGGGTGCGCCTTCGAGGTCGTCCCGCCCGAGCAGGCCGCCGAGCTGATGCCCGAGGTCGAGCGCATCTCGAACGACTGGCTGCGCACCAAGAACACCCGCGAGAAGGGGTTCTCGCTCGGCTTCTTCGACCAGGGCTATCTCCGGCGCCTCCCCCTCGCCCTGGTGCGCAAGGAGGGGAAGATCGTCGCCTTCGCCAACCTCTGGCCGGGCGGCGAGAACGAGGAGATCTCGATCGACCTCATGCGCCACACGGTGGACGCGCCGCTGGGGGTGATGGACTACCTGTTCATCGAGCTGATGCTCTACGGCTCGCAACAGGGGTACCGCTGGTTCAACCTCGGCATGGCGCCGCTGGCCGGCCTGGAGGCGCGCTCGATCGCGCCGCTCTGGAGCCGCCTGGGAGCGCTCGTCTACCGCCACGGCGAGCACTTCTACAACTTCCAGGGCCTGCGCGCCTACAAGGACAAATACGACCCCGTCTGGGAGCCCCGCTACCTCGCCTGCCCCGGCGGCCTCGCCTTCCCGCTCGTCCTGGCGGACATCGCGGCGCTCATCGGGCGGGGGTTCCGGGGGGTGGTGGCGAAGTAAAAGCGCCGCCCGCCGAACCCGCCCCCCAAGAACCCTCATCACCCCGACCCTCTTCTCCCGACCCCTCCCCCCTCCCCACACCGGGAGACGAGGGAGAAGACCCCTACGGGGTTGTCTTGGGCGGGCGGTTCCCCTCTCCCGGTGAGGGAGGGCGGGAGGGGACGGGAGAGGGGCCAGGGGTGAGGGCTCGGGGCGGGCGGGAGGAGATGGATGATGAGGGCTCCACCGGCGCCGCCGGAGGCTTCTCCGGAAACTGCAACACGACCTCCTCCTGCCGCGGATTGAGCGCCCCCGGAGGCAGCAGGAGATGAGCGACCGGCACCGCGACCGGCGGCGGAGGCGCGGGCTTCCCCTGGGGCGCTCCCGGCGCCGCGGGCACTGGCGGCGGAGCCGCCGCCCCCCCTCCCCGCCGCCCGGCCAGCTCCGCGAACAGCCCGGCGGCGAAGGACTGGATCTCCCCCTGATCGCCCGCCGCCGCCGGCCTCTTTCCCTTCCCGGCGAAGACCAGCCGGGTCTCCAGGGCGCCGGGGCGCAGACTGTCCGCGGTCTGGCCCCCTCCGGCCTGGAACGGCTGCAGGCGGTCGAACCAGCCGTAGAGCCGGGCGAGGGCTCCAGGCTCCAGCCACCCCCGGACCTCGCCATCCCAGACGCAGGAGGTGGCGACCGCCTCGCCCGTCAGGTAGACGGCCAGGTCCTGGCAGTCGAGCGACGATCCACCCTGGTGCCAGGCGAGGGCCAGGCCATAGGCCGTGCCGCCCCGCCCGCCCGCCGCCTCGGCCGCCGTCTGGCGCGTCCATTCGGAGATCATCCGCCGCTCCGTGGCGCCGGCCTTGACCTTCCCCTGCCCGTGGAACGCGAGATCCCCCTCCGGCGTCTTCCGCTCGAAGGGAGCGTAGGTGCGCAGGAGATACCAGGCGAAGTCCGACCGGTGGGGATCGACGAAGAACTTCCGCGCCAGGGGGCCTGGGATGGGCCCGATGACCACGCTCCGGGGGGAGATCCACACCATCTCCCGCGGGTCCCGCCCGCGTTGCAGCTCGATCCCCAGCGGCGACTCGGTGGGTCCCTTCTTCGCGACAGCCGCCGCCGGCTTGGCCTTCGGGGCCTTGCCGCAGGCCCCGAGGACCGGCAGGGCCCCCAGGAGCAACAGCAGGCAGGCCCGGCGCCGCCTCAAAGCAGCGTCCCCCGCAAGATCAGGCTGGCCACGCTGAAATAGATGATCAGCCCGGTGACGTCCACCAGCGTGGCCACGAACGGCGCCGAGGCGCTGGCGGGATCGAAGCCCAGCCGGCGCAGCACGAAGGGGAGCGAGGAGCCGATCAGGGTCCCCCAGAGGACCACGCCGACCAGGCTCATCGCCACCGTGAAGGCGATCAGCAGGCCGTGCGGGCCGTAGGTGCCGAACGCCTTCTGCCAGATCACGATGCGGGTGAAGCCGAGCGTGCCCAGGATCGCCCCCAGCCCCAGCCCGGCCGCGAATTCGCGGCGGCAGACCCGCCACCAGTCGCGCAGCCGCACCTCGGAGAGGGCCAGGGCGCGGATGATCAGCGTCGTCGCCTGGGACCCCGAGTTGCCGCCGCTGCTGATGATCAGCGGAATGAAGATCGCCAGCACCGCGGCGCGGGCGATCTCCTTCTCGTAGTACCCCATGGCGGTCGCGGTCAGCAGCTCGCCCAGGAAGAGGGCCGAGAGCCAGCCGGCGCGCTTGCGCACCATGCTGAGCATGCCGACCTGGAGATAGGGAGCGTCGAGCGCCTCGGAGCCGCCCATCTTCTGGATGTCCTCGGTCGCCTCCTGCTCCACCACGTCGACGATGTCGTCGACGGTGACGATCCCCTTCATCCGCCCCTCGGGGTCGAGCACGGGCACGGCGAACAGGTCGTACCGGGAGAAGAGCTGGCCGATCTCCTCCTGGTCGGTATCCTCGGCGACGGTGACCAGGTCGGTCTTCATGACGTCGGCGGCCCGCTTGTCCCCCGGCGCGGTGAACAGCTCGCGCAGCGACATCACGCCGAGCAGGTGCTGCTGGGAGTCGAGCACATAGGCGTAGTTGATCGTCTCGACGCTCTGGCGCGCCTGCATGCGCAGGTAGCCGATCGCCTCGTCGACCGTCATGTCCGGCCGCAGGCGGGCGTAGCGGGGGCTCATCAGGC
Source organism: Thermoanaerobaculia bacterium (assembly GCA_045807625.1). Taxonomy (GTDB): domain Bacteria; phylum Acidobacteriota; class Thermoanaerobaculia; order Multivoradales; family UBA5704; genus DATARR01. The sequence continues at coordinate 8,192 of JBJMHA010000057.1, forward strand.
CGCCAGCGTCGTCCTCCTCGTAGGCGAGCAGGGCGGCGACCTCCCGGCGAGTCGGCGGATCGAGCATCGCCATCAGCTCGGCCCGCTCCTCCGGCCGCGCCTCCTGGAGGAGGTCGGCGGCGTCGTCCGGCGCCAACAGGCGCATCCACGAGCGGCGGATCGCCGGCGCCGACTGGCGGACAATCAGGAGCTGGTCGGCGGCGCGCACGTCGAGAAAGAAATCCTGCGCCTCCTCCGCCGAGAGGAAGCCGAAGCTCTCGACCCGCTCCTCGGGCGACAGCAGTCGCCAGGCTTCGTGCAGCTCGTCGGCGCTGACGGTGGCCGTGGCCATGGGGGGTTCCCTCCTCGACGTCTCCCGGAGAGGCCGGGAGCAGGGCGTACCATACCGCAGGACAGGAGGGCTCCGGGTGCTTCAGGATCTCAAATACGGTCTCCGCCGGCTGCGGCAGAGCCCCGGCTTGACCGCCATCGCGGTGCTCGCGCTGAGGCTGGGGATCGGGGCGAATACGGCCGGTTGACAGAGCTCAAGCTTGACTCGGAGAGTGTCTGGAAAGGTAGCCCCGCAAGGGGTGGCCGGCTGCGAAGGATCGATCGCCCTTTCAGAGCTTGGGATGATTCTGGGGCCAGCCTACCTGGGGTTGAAACCCCAGGCTGCGGAAATTCCGCCCTGCGGGCGGTCGACTCTCGGAATTCGGAACCGAGGCGCACAGATCCCGAGAGCAACCCGCGCGCGGGCTCAGTGGCCGTTGGCGATCAAGAATCCAACCAGTTCTCCAAACGGAGGCCCGGCACGCGAGCGAATTCCTCGACGTTGGCCGTCACCAGAGTCAAATCGAGCGCCAGCGCATGGGCAGCGATCAGGAGATCGTTGGACCCGATGGGCCTTCCCCTCTGGTCGAGATGGAGGCGAATCTCGGCGTATCGGCGGTCGGAGTCCTTGTCCAGAGGGAGGCCCTCCAGACTTTCCAGAAGGCTCTCGACACGCTCCGAGAGCCGGGCGGAGCCCTTCTTGGCGGCGCTATACCGGAGCTCACAGGCGACGGCGATGCTCGTGCAGACCGTGGCCTCACCTACGAGCGCCACTCTCTGGGCCGCACGGCCGTCAGGATTTCGTAGAAGGTCCGACAGGATCTTGGTGTCGAGGAGATACCGAAACTCGGCCATCTCAGAGATCCACGTCCTCGACGGGCTCGAGGTCATCGATCTCCGGAAACTCCTCGTCGAGCGGCTCCCAGGTCGACAAAAGCTCGAGGAGAGACGGCCGGGGCATCGGCTCCACGATCAGCCGATCCCCCTCCTTCCGGAGGATGGCCTGGTTGCCGGGGAGCTCCAGGTCTCGCGGGATGCGAACTGCCTGGTTGCTCCCGTTCCGGAACAGGCGCACGATTCGTTCGGGCTGCATGACCGTCCTCCCGGCCGCCGGCGGAGGCAGCCTATGTTCGAACATATGCTAGCAGAAAACTGTGCTGGCTCCAAAGGCGGCTTGCCGAACCCATGCGCCCTTTCTGGTGCCACTCCCGCACGCTGCCGAGGTCAAAGGTCCTTTGAAATTGGCAGTGATGCTGCGAATCCCCCGAATCGGGTGGCACCTCTCTCCTCCGGGACTGCCCGGACCGGGGCTGGGGAGGGGGAGGAAACTCCTCCTACGCCGAGCCGAGAGTCGGGCACTTTGGTGAGGAGCAGCAGGGGTTCCGGATCGCGTAAACCAGAATCAAGTAGCAGCTCGCACTGACTTCGGGTAGGCTATAGATCACGAAAAGGCAAACGGCCGAGGAGCGCCAGCCATGAGTATCGATCGCGGAGCCCAGGTCATTCTGCAGAGCGAGAAGTCAGGCGGAGGGATGAGTTGCGTGGGTTTCATGGGCCTGCCTGTGGTCAATCCCGCTTTCATTGCTCTCGTATCCGCCGATTCCCCGGAAGCCTTTGCCAATACGGATGTGCTCCGGCGGGAACTGGAGCGGGAGATCTTGGCATTGGACGTCCGAGCCCAGAGGGTTTCGATGCCCTGCCACGGGATTGCCTCCGGCCCGGAGAGCTGCCATGCGCACACAGAACCCTCTTGTCGCAAGCTGCTGGTCTTGGTCGGAGACGAGAAGACTCCCTTCGAGCCGAGAGCATCTTTCGCGCCCTGGTTGCCGGGAGACCCCATGTACGCCGTTCTTCCGGTCTTCCCTCAGGTTGCAAAGACGGGAGTTACCGGTCTGCTGCCGCAGAATTTCCAGGCCATCAATGTCGAGTTTTGGTCCCGCTCCATCACCGGGGCGATCCCCGCAGTGCTCGCTCTCGCGGGGCTGACCTCCGACCGTCCACGGATCTTCATCAGTTATCGGCAGAAGGAGTCGGCTGCGCTCGCTATGCAGCTCTTCGATGCCCTAGCGCACGAGAACTTCGATGTCTTCCTGGATCACTATCGGATCGATCCAGGCATCAACTTCCAGGCCCGCCTGACGCAGGAGCTCGGGGACAAGGCCATGCTCCTCCTCATCGAGTCGGCGGGGATGCTTGCTTCGCAATGGACGATCTACGAGATCAACGTAGCGAAGGAGTGCGGGCTCGGGGTTTTCGCCTTACAGCCTCCCGGCGGCAAGGACGTGCCCGGCGTCGATGAGGCGGTCCGGCAGCGACTCGCCGACGGCGACTTCGAAGGGGGAGCCTTCGCAGCCACGGTGGTCCTCCAAGACGTGGCGCTCGCCGACGTGATCGAGCGCGTTAAGCGGGAGCACGACCGTGCTCTGGTCCGCCGGCGCCGCGTGCTGCGCACCTCGTTCGAGGCTGCTCTGCTGCTGGAGGGAGTCTCCAGCTACTCCTTCGATGAGCACGGAATTCTGCACGTTTCCCGCCCCGGCCCCAAGGAGTACCGCGTCTGGTTGACGCCACGCCCTCCTGAGTTGGAGGACTTCTATATCACCCATCTCCGCTGCCAGCCTCCGATCAAGGGCGTCGTCATTGGGCTCTCCCGCCTGATGGAACCCCCCCGGATACAGCAATCGGATTGGTTGGCGGGCCTCTGCCAGCTCCGGCTGATCGACGAGGGCCGCCTAAAGGATGCCGCGGCGGACATCGCGAGAGGTGTCCTGTGAGCTCCTCGTCTGCGGCTCGCCCGGAAGCACGGTTGAAGGGCCGCAGGATCTTTCTGTCGGCGAGCGTGCCCTCGCCAGCGGCGGCCGAGCGCTACCGCCGTGTCGAGGATGCCCACTTGGAGATCGAAGAGGCGGTCGTCAGCCTTGCGCGGGCGGTCTTTACCGAGACAGGGGCTCTCGTCTTCGGAGGACATCCCGCGATCTCACCGCTGGTGGCGATGGTGGCGGGCGAGTACATCACGCCGCGCTACGTCGAAGGCCAGGGAGAGGAGGTCGAGACGCCGATCCAGATCTACCAGTCCCGGGCATTCGAGGGATATCTGCCGGACGAGACACTGATGATGTTTCGCGCCGGTTACGCGACGCTTCACTGGACGGAAGCCGTGGGCGGGGAGCGCTTCGATCCCGCGACGTCCCGGGACAGGCCGTTCTGTCCTCGCAGCCTTCAGTCCATGCGGGAGCGGATGGTCCGAGAGACGGCTCCCGTTGCCATGGTCTGTATTGGGGGTATGGAGGGCGTAGAGCGGGAGGTCGAGACTTTCCGGGAGATCCGGAGAGGGGCGCCCATCTATGTGTTCGGCGAGACCGGCGGTGCCGCCGCTTTGCTCGCCAGGGAGCGCGGGAACGAGAGCCTTCGGGTGATCGATCAGGAGATCCTGGAACGCCTGGAGCCGCTCCGCCGTTCCCGCGAGCGGGAGACCGTTGAAGCTCCGTCAGAGCCCGGGAAGCCGGTCACCCCATATCCTCTTATCGCCCAGATGCTCGTGGAAGAGCTGGTCCATCTCGACGATCGTCAATGGAGGTGAAGGCTGCATGGCCGACGAAGACAAAAGGAAGCATCTCGATCTGCTCCAGGGCGTCATCTCGCGGATGGCGTCGAATTCATTCCTCCTCAAGGGCTGGAGTGTTACCCTGGCCTCCGCCCTGTTCGGTCTGTCGGCCAAGGATGCGGAGCCGAAGCTAGCCTTGCTGGCCCTCCTGCCCATCCTCGTCTTCTGGGGACTCGACGCATACTACCTTGGCTACGAGCGGCAGTTCCGGGTCCTCTATACGAAAGCGATCGATCTCAGCAATCCAGCGACGGATTTCACCATGACTCCGGAGCCGCTCGGCTTACCGGGTTGGTTGAAAGTTCTCGTTCGCCCCACGGTCGTCGGATTGCATCTGCCCCTAGTGCTCGCTGCGCTGGGAGTCTACGCATTGCTCTGCTGATCCTGGTGGAGAAGGGATGGACATGACGAACGGCACTGCGGCCCGCGGAAAACCACGCCAACATGCCATCGTGTTCTCTGGAAACGGCTACAACGCCGCCTACGAGGTAGGAGTGTTGAAGGCCATCCTGCACGGCGTTTCCCCGTCGACCAGATGCGAAAAGATCGAGCCCCGCATCTACACCGGCACCTCGGTGGGAGCCTACAACGCAGCCTTCATGATCTCTCGATCGGAGCAGAGCGACATCGCAGCCGCCGAGCAACTCGAGCAGTCCTGGACGGCCGGCGTCGGGCCTCGTTTCCGCGGTAACCCGTTCAACTACCTGGACCCGAGATTCTATTGGCCCAACCCGGTGGCTCCGTTCGTGGATCTCGCCAAGGACGCCGCCTGCGTCTCACGCGACCTGGCAAGGCGAACCGGAGACTTCCTGGCCCGGCTTGATCTGACTCGGCCCCTCGCCGCTCTTCAGAATCAGATCCTCGATTACGAGTGGGACATCCTGGCCGACATCGCACCGATGAGCAATCTGATCCGTGGCAATATTTCCTTGGAAAACATCCGCAAGGCCGACAAGGAGTTGCGTATCACGGCGGCCAACTGGAAAAAGGGCAACACGACCACGTTCAAGAACACGGAATTCACCGACGACGCCGGCTATCAGGTGATCACCGCCGCGATGGCGATTCCTGGAGCCGTGCCCCGCCAGCGCGTTGACCTCGAGGAGTTCGTCGACGGCTCCATGCTCATGGAGCGTCCCTTGCAGCCGGCGATCGAAGCGCGGGGCCCCGAGTCTGTAGACCGGTTGACTCTACACGTGATCTACCTCGACCCGGAGTTCGAAGAGGGACAGGGACCACTGATCGACGTGCGCGGCAGCTTCTCCGTTGTCTATCGACTCTTCCTGCTTGCGTTCTCGCGCTCGGTCAACGCCGACATCGAGCGCGTCGAGCGGATCAACCGCAGCCTCAAGTTCCTCCAGTTGCTCCAGGCTTTTGATCCTGCCCCGGAGGTCATGAAGCTCTGGAAGCGCCTCAACAAAGAGACGAATGATGCCGTCGAGGTAGAGGTCCACCGCTACCGTTCCGCCGGACACTTGGCGACCCTCAGCGATCTCTTCCTCCAGGTCAGCCAGGAAAAGCTGAAGCACCTGATCGAGAGTGGTTATACCGATGCCCGGCTGCACAACTGCAAGAGAGCCGGATGCGTGCTCATCTCGGAGGAGTGAACGATTCTCCTCAAGCCGAAGCCATGCCTCTTAGCACTTCGATCTTCTGAAGCCGCAGTCCCAGTTCAGTCGCCTGTTCGACCCTTCCAAGGCGACGATAGAGGATCTGGGCGAGCCGTAGGCATTCGTATACGTGCTTCCACTTGCTCTGTTGCTCGTGGATCAATCCGAGCTTCTCGTATCCCCAGGCCATCCAGAGCTCTTGATGGGGCGCCGCGAGCTCGACCATGTAATCATAGGCGACTTCGGCGGCCGACCAACTCTTCCGCAAGACGAATAGACTACCGATCTCGTCCACGGTTTTCGGGTCGTCGATATCCTGCAACAGTTCCTTGGCGTAGGCCGACTCGACCCGCGACGACATCGACGAGCCCTCCTGTACCCTCCCGGCCTTCGTCGGGTCAAAGACTCCGCTCTCCTCAACAGCGGCCGGCTTCGGAGCAGGGACTGCTTCTCGGACCGCCAGGTCGGACCTCAGATTGACTTCGATCTCCTTGGCGAAGTCCTTCAGGAGATCGTCGAGCTCCGCCTCGCTGAGCGCATTCCATGCTTTCATGTCGTGGGTCTTCTGATAGCGGACCGCCTGATAGGAAGCGAGCGGCGAATCCTCCCACGGACAGTTTCTGACCAGGGACCACAGAACCGCCACACCTTCCGTCCCAGCAGCGAGGAGTTGCGGAAGCTCCACTTTGAGAATGAACTCCGTGGCGAGGAAATTGGGGCTGACCAGGAAAACCGCGATCTTGGCTGAATTAAGGGCTGTCTGAATCTCATCCAGCCATTTCTGGCCGGCCTTGATTCGACCGTCCCACCATATCCTCTCCGGCTTTGGTGCCAAGAGCGTCAGCAACCGATCCAGCCATTTCTGGTCTTCCTTGCTATAGCTGATGAAGACCTTTTCACGAATGCCGCTATCCATGGCTTAATCCAGGCTCCCCGAATGAAACCTAGGAATAGTCTATCAGCTCTGGGGCCACTCTAGAGCCACTTAGGTTTGCGAGGGGGGCCAGCGGCCCTTTTCGGCACTTCAGGAACAAACGGATCCAACTCCGCGACTCGGCACCTTGAGAGGCGCATGGCCCTGCTCGCCGCGTGGAAGGCCGGCGCGGGGGGACTTCCGGTCTTCTCCGGCCGCCGGAGCGGATTCAGCCGGACAAGGTGCCCCCCGGCATTGCTCGGGAAATTTGGAGAGTGGCGGCGGTCTGGAACGAAGAGCCCCACCCCCATGCTACCCTGTCGTCCAGGAGAGGGACCGGAGGATATATGCCCCCTCCCCTTTACCTTCCATGCGGAACAAGATCCTCCCGGAAACGACTCCGCAAGGGAGCATGCCATGAGCCAGCCAGCCGCCGCGGCCCTCTCGCCTCTGCCCTTCCAGCTCGTCTACAACGACGGAGAGCCCTTCGAGACCGAGTGGCAGACCTATCAGCTTCCCCTTTTACGCGGGCTGATCCGCAAGGCCATGGCGGAACACGGGCGGGTGGACTTCTACACCGGCGCGAACATGTTCGTGTACTACTCCGTGGAACAGGCCCGGAAGGTCGCGGAAGAGGAAGAGAAGAGACTGCCAAAGCGGGCCTTCCGCGGACCGGACGTCTTCTGGGCGGGCGGCGTCGAGGACCACGAGCGCAAGGTCTGGACCGCATGGGAAGAAGGGGGACGCCTGCCGGACGTCGTCTTCGAGATGCTCTCCCCCTCCACCGCCAGGAAGGACCGCACCGAGAAGCGGGACCTCTACGCCCGGGTCTTCCACGTGGCGGAGTACTTCCTGTACGAGCCGGAGACGCGCACGCTGGAAGGGCTGCGCTTGGCGGACCGGTTCTACCAGCCGATTCAGCCCGATGAGAACGGACGGCTCTGGAGCGAGCAGCTCGGGGTTTTCGTCGGCCTGTGGCACGGCGCCGTGGAAGCACGAGAGTACGACTGGGTCCGCCTCTTCCGCCCGGACGGCACCCTGGTACCGACGCCGGAAGAGGCAGAGGCGGCAAAGGACGCCGAGATCGCCCGCCTGCGCGCCCTGCTCGAAGAGCGCGTCCAGGCTTGAGCGACAGGCGCCTCCGGAAAATCCCAAGCCGCGAGCAGAAGTGAATTGGGCCGGTCGGCAGGACGCTGGCCGGGGTTGGCCGGGGACCCCGACGTTTGGGAGATGGTCAGAGTGGTTTGGAACGTGGAAAGCGCGTCCCGGTTGCCATTTTGGCCCTCAGAGCTCGATCGACGAGGTTCTGGGCTGGCGCGGAGAGGCGGGCAGTCCGGGGAAAAAGGCCGGCGGGAGGCCTGAAAAGGTCGGCGGCTCTCCCGGAAGCCGGAATTGTTGAGCCTCCGCCCCCGGTGGTTCAACAAATTACCGCGGCGGTCCGTCCGCCGCGCCCGGTGGGAGGCTCGCCGGGCGGAATGGTTCGTCCGCCGGGCTCGGCGGCTCATCCGCCGGGGTAAAAAGTTGGTTCGCCGGGCCCGGCGGGAGGCTCGCCGGGGTCATTGGCTCAACCGCCGCGCCCGGCAAGCCGACCGCCGGGGTCAAATGTTCGTCCGCCGGGGTCGGCGGGCCAACCGCCGGGCTCGGCGAGTGAACCGCCGGGGTAATTTGTTGAGCCGCCGCGCGCGGCGGGCCAACCGCCAGCCCCGGCGGAAGGACGGCCGGGCGCGGCGGACCAACAATTCCCCGCGGCGAGCCTTCCGCCGGGCGCGGCGGACGGGCTCGGACGCTTCAGCCCGGAACCCCTCCGTCCAGGATCGATCCCACCCGCTCCAGCGCCTCCCGCCCCGCGGCCTCCACCACGTTCGCCAGCGTCTCGGGCGACCCAGCCAAGCCGGTCACGGCGTGCAACGCCTTGACCGGCCGGCGCCGAACCGGTCGCGCTCCTCACGATCCGGGTGTTGATGCGGGTCTCGGGCGTCCCAAGGCTACCATGACCGCCATCAGGCCGGCACGGCCGACGCGGGCGCTCCCTGGGGCGGCTTCCGGCGCAGGATCGCGGCGGAGATCAGCGTCACGATGAGCCCGACGGGGAAGATCTCCAGGAAAGTGATGGCCGAGTTGAAGAGGGGATTTTGGTAATTCTTCGCCATCTCCGCCATCTGCGCGGCCGTCTTCTGGATGTCGGCCTCGCTCGCCCCTTTCGCGTGCATCCCGGCGAGCACGTGGGCGTTGTACTGGTCGAGGAAGTCGGGGAAGAAGTTGAAGTAGGCGATCTCCCAGGAGATGACGTAGATCGCGCAGGTGATCAGGGTGATGAGGATGCCGACCTGGAAGGCCTTACCGAAGCTGATCGCCCCCCCGGCGACGGAGCTCCGGTACGACCGGACGCCGAAGAAGACCAGCAGGAACGCGAGGACCATCGAGGTGTAGCCGATGACCTCGCCGTGCTCGAAGTTGAGGCTCCCCTTCCTGGACAGGGGAATCCAGAGCCAGATCGCGGACATGAGCTCCAGCACGACGCCCGACGCGAGACCGTAACGGAGAACGATTCTTTTCATTGCGGTTCCTCCCTTGGTTGGCCCGCAGTCTGGGGCCCGGCGCGCCCTCGGTCGTCCTACTTTCGGGTGATTTTCCGCCCGAAACCCCGGAATCATCCTTTCGTTGACCCCTCTGGTCAAGGGATCAGGCCGAGCTCCTGCCCCTTGAGGACGGCCTGGACCCGGCGGTTGACCCCCAGCTTGTCGAACAGGCGGGAGGAGTGGGTCTTGACCGTGTTCTCGGAGACGAAGAGCCGCTCGCCGATCTCCCGGTTGCTCAGGCCTTCCGCGATGAGCCCGAGGATCTCATGCTCGCGCGGGGTGATGCCGAGCTCCTTGAGCTTCCCGGCGTCGAGCACGAAAGGCCCTCCCTCCGGGACGCGGACCTCTTTGATCACCGTCACCTCGCGGGACCGCGACCACTGCAGCCCGAAGTAGATCCCCAGCGCGGAGAAGATCGCCGCCACCAAGCCGCCGTAGATCTCGCCGGGGTAGGTGCGGACGACGTACTGGTATTCGAGGACCTTGAGCAGGGCGAGGAGCACACCTCCCAGCAACCCATAGAGGATGACCCGTCTCACGGACGGGAGGATAGCGCGGCTGGCGGCCGTCAGATCAGCCCGCGCGCCGAGAGCTCCTCCTTGAGGTAGGCGTAGTAGATCGGCGCGGCGACCACGCCCGCCAGCCCGAAGGCGGCCTCCATCACCAGCATCGCCAGCAGGAGCTCCCAGGCGCGGGCCTTGATCTGGCTCCCCACGATGCGGGCGTTGACGAAGTATTCGAGCTTGTGGATCAGGATCAGGAAGATCAGCGCTCCCAGCGCGGCCCCCAGGGAGTAGGACAGGCTGACCACCACGATGACCGTGTTCGAGATCAGGTTGCCGATGACCGGCAGCAGGCCGGCGAGAAAGGTCAGGACGATCAGCGTCTTGATCAGGGGCAGCTTGACGCCGAGCAGGGGGAGCAGCACGGTCAGGTAGAGGGCGGTCAGCGTGGTGTTGAGCGCCGAGATCCGCACCTGGGCGAAGACGATGCGCCGGAAGGCCTCGCCGAGGCGGCGGGAGCGCTCGGCCAGGGCCTCGGCCAGCGGCCCCCGGGAGCCGGCCCTCGCCACCTCTCCCAGCGAGACCAGGGCGCCGATCACCATGCCGACCAGCGCGTGCAGGAAGCTCCGCCCGATCTGGGCCCCGAACGTCTGGAGCTCCCCGGCGTGGACACGCAGCCAGGTGACCCCGGCGTTCTTGAGGTCGTCGGCGTTGTCCGGGATCTCGGCCGCGATTCCCGGCGGGAGATGCGACTTGGAGGTCTCGAGGATGTCCGCCATCTGGCCGAGCAGCGCCGGCAGGCTGGCCTGGACGCCGCGCCCCCGGAAGAAGGCGATGAGCCCGAGGACGGCGAGGGTCAGGACGGCCACGATGACCACCGCCAGGATGGCGACCGCCCACCGCTTCCCGGCCTCGCGGGGGCCGCGGATGAAGTGCAGCCGGCTGCCGAGGATGTGGACCAGCTCGTAGACCGCGAGCCCTCCCAGCAATGCCGACAGCAGGTGCAGGTGGAGGACCAGAAACAGCCCCAGGGCGGCGAGGATCCAGGATGCGATCTCGGCGGACGACGGTTGCGGCCGCGTCCCGGCGGCGGGAGGGGTCTTCAGGGCCTTCATGGCGTTCGTCTCCTGAAATCAAGATTCCGTGAGGCATCGTATCCCAGGGGTGGACGGACGTGGCCCTGCCGGCAAGAGACGCCCCGCCGTCGGAGGCCTATGGACGATTGCGCACATCGTCTGGGGCATCTCTACGGTACGGTAGCGCGTTGACGGAGGGGAGAGGTTACGGAGGTAGGGATATAATGCCCTTCAATGCGCGACCGTCCGACTCCTCTGTTTCGGAATCGATACCGGATTCCGTCCGCGCGTCTGGCCGGTTGGGATTACCGTTGGGCCGGGATGTATTTCGTGACGATCTGTACCCGGAGGTGCGATCGGTGCCTGGGCGAGGTGACCGGAGGGGAGGCATCGCGCTCTCCCTACGGTGAGATCGTAGCCCGCGAATGGCAACGGATTCCAGGGCCCTATCCTCGGGTGACTCTGGACACCTGGATCGTCATGCCCGATCACCTGCACGGGATCTTGATCCTCGAACCGGCTCCCGAAGAGACCGCCACTTCGCTGGGAGTCATCCTGGGCACCTTCAAATCGAAATCCACCAAGGGCATCCGAGCGATGGGCCACCGCAGCTTCGACTGGCAGGACCGGTTTCACGACCATATCCTCAAGAACATTGAAGAGCTGGAACGAGTCCGAGCGTACATCCGTCAAAACCCCCAACGCTGGGAAGCAAAAAACAACGCCTCCAGAACCTCTCCTCTTGGCCCACGCACGATCGTTCCGTAGAGACGCCCCAGACGATGTGCGCCCATCGCCCATAGGCCTACGACGGCGGGGCGTCTCCTCTTCTCGATTCAACCGGTTGGATGGCGGGCCGTTCAACTGCTTGATCCGGCTTGACACCGTCCCCGCCCCCACGACATACTTTTGAACGATGGTTCAAATCTCCGCCGCCCGCCGGTCCGAGCCCCGCGGTCATCCCGAGCAGCGCGACAAGGTCCTGGAGAAGAAGCGCGAGATCCTCGACGCGGCTTCGCGGGTCTTCCGCCGCCGGGGGCTGGCGGCGACCGGGATGCGGGACATCGCGGCGGAGCTGGGGATGGCGGTCGGCAACCTCTACTACTACTTCAAGGACAAGGAGGAGCTGCTCGCCTTCGTCCAGGAGGATGCCCTGGCCGGCCTGCTGGAGATCGCCGCGCGGGTGCGCGAGACGGAGCTGCGGGCCGATGCCCGGCTCTTCCGGCTGATCGAGGAGCATGTCGTCCGCCTGAACGAGGGGACTCCCGGCTCGCTCGCCCACCTGGAGGTGGAGGCGCTCGGCGAGACCTGGCGGCGGGAGGTGCAGGAGCGGCGCGACGAGTACGAGCGCGCCTTCCGCGGCATCCTGGAAGAGGGGATCGCGGCCGGCGTCTTCCGGCCGGTCGACCCCAAGGTGAGCGCCCTCGCCATCCTCGGAGCCGTCAACTGGACCGTGAAGTGGTTCCGCCCGGAAGGCCGCAAATCCGCCCGCGAGATCGGCCGCGAGCAGGCCGAGTTGCTGGTGCGGGGGGTGTTGGCGGCGGGGGTGGAATTGGAGAGATCGTAGAGGATCTTGAACGGAGACCTCATGGACGACCTGACCACCCTGAGGCTGCGGATCAACGGCGAGGACCGCCCCGTGGTCTTCCCCACCCACCACACGCTGCTCGAGGTGCTGCGCGAGGAGTGCGCGCTGACCGGCACCAAGCACGGCTGCGAGCTCGGCGAGTGCGGCACCTGCACGGTGCTGGTGGACGGCCGGCCCGTGCTCTCCTGCTTGGTGCTCGCCGCCGAGACGCGAGGCAAATCGATCGAGACCGTCGAGGGGATGCAGCTCGGCAACGAGCTCCATCCGCTCCAGGCCGCCTTCGCCGACCTCGGCGCCGCCCAGTGCGGCTACTGCACGCCGGGCATCCTGATGGCCGCCAAGTCCCTCCTCGCCGAGAACCCGAAGCCGAGCCGCGAGGAGATGAGCGAGGCGCTCGCCGGCAACCTCTGCCGCTGCACCGGCTATCACAAGATCCTCGAAGCCATCGAATGGGCCGCCGCCAGGATGCGCGGCGAGGACTGGACTCCGCCCAGCGAGGTCTTCTACGGCGCGGGCGATCCCGCTGGCGCCGAGCGCCGCACCCCCCGCGAGGTGAAGAGCCACCTGCGCGGCGTCGAATCCGACCGTGGACATCTGCCGCCCGAGCCGCGGCCGATCTGACGAATGGAAAGAGATCCTCATGGCCGAACCGATCAAAAAACCCGAGACTGAGGACGAGCCCCAGCGCGAGCTCAACATCATCGGCAAGCCGTTCCGCCGTGTGGACGGCCGCGCCAAGGTGACCGGCGCCACCAAGTTCGCGGACGACCTCGCCTTTCCGCGCACGGCCTACGTCCGGCTCGTGCGCTCCACGCAACCGCACGCGCTGATCCGATCGATCGATTTTTCGGAGGCCGCGAAGGTCCCCGGCTTCCTCGGCTCGCTGACCGGCCAGGAGACGCCGATCCCCTTCGGCATCCTCCCCGTCTCGCAGGACGAGCACGCGCTCTGCCCGGACAAGGTCCGCTTCGTGGGCGATCCCGTGGCCGCCGTCGCGGCCACTACCGAGGACGCGGCCTGGGAGGCGGCGCTCAAGGTGAAGGTCGAGTACGAGCCGCTCTCCACCATCTCCTCCATCGAGGAGGCGATCGCCACGCCCGAGCCCCGCATCCATGAGTATGGCGATCACGGCAACCTCCACAAGGTCGTCTCGATGACCTTCGGCGAGGTCGAAAAAGGTTTCGAAAGCGCGGACGAGATCTTCGAGGATACTTTCTATTACGAGGGGAACACCCACCTGCCCATGGAGCAGCACTCGGCGGTCGCCGTGCCCGAGGACGACGACAGGGTGACCCTCTACTCCTCCAGTCAGACGCCGCACTACGTCCACCGCGCCCTCGCCAAAGTGCTCGAATTGCCCGCCTCGCGGGTGCGCGTCGTGGCCTGCCCGAACGGCGGCGGGTTCGGGGGGAAGAGCGATCCGTTCAATCACGAGATCGTGGCGGCGAAGATGGCGCTCAAGCTGGGCCGGCCGTGCAAGATCACCCTCACCCGCGAGGAGGTCTTCTACTGCCACCGCGGGCGCCACCCCGTGCTCATGCAGGTGCGGACCGGCGTGAAGAAGGATGGCACGATCACCGCGCAGCGTCTCCGAACCGCCCTGGATGGCGGCGCCTACGGCAGCTACGGAGTGGCTTCGACCTATTACACGGGCGCGCTCCAGACCGTGACCTACAAGATGCCGGCCTACGAGTTCCAGGGGGTGCGCTGCTTCACCAACAAGCCGCCGTGCGGCCCCAAGCGAGGGCACGGCACGCCGCAGCCCCGCTTCGGCTTCGAGGTCCATCTCGACAAGATCGCGGTGAAGCTGGGGATCAATCCGGCCGACCTGCGGCTCAATATGCTGGCCGAGCCGGATTCGATCACCGCCAACTGGCTGAAGATCGGCTCGATGGGGCTGCGCCGCTGCATCGAGGCGGTGGTCGAGGGGAGCGGCTTCCGCGAGCGCTGGGGCCGGCTGCCCGAGGGGCGCGGCCTCGGCCTCGCCTGCGGCTCCTACCTCTGCGGCGCCGGGCTGCCGATCTACTGGAACCACATGCCGCAATCGGGCGTGATGCTCAAGCTCGACCGCTCCGGCGGCGTCGCCGTCTTCTGCGGCGAGTCGGAGATCGGCCAAGGGTCGGACTCGGTGCTCGCCGCCGTGGTGGCCGAGGTGCTCGGCGTCGCGCTCGCGGACATCCGCCTCTGCGTGGCCGATACCGATCTGACTCCGGTCGACCTCGGCTCCTACTCCTCGCGCGTCACCCTGATGGTGGGCAACGCCGCGCTCCAGGCGGCCGAGCGGGCGCGCGAAATGATTTCCAAAGCCGTCTCCGAGCAGCTCGAGATCCCGGAATCCCGCATCGTCTTCGCCGAGCGCCGGGTCTTCGACGCCCAGGACCCCGAGAAGGGGCTCACCTTCCAGGACGCCGTGATCGCGACCGAGGCCCGCTTCGGCACCCTCGCGACCGCCGGCAGCTACATCCCGCCGCGCTCCCCGGGCCGCTACCGGGGCGCGGGCGTGGGCCCCTCCCCCGCCTATTCCTATTCGGCGGCTGTGATCGAAGTGGAAGTCGATCCCGAGACCGGCCTGTGGAATCCGGTCCACGTCTGGATAGCCCACGACGTCGGCCGCTCGATCAACCCGGTGCTGGTGATGGGGCAGGTCGAGGGGAGCGTCTACATGGGGCTGGGCGAGGTGATGATGGAAGAGCAGGTCTTCCGCCGGCTGCCCAAGCACCTCTCCTCGGCCCTGGTACACAAGCACCCCTCGGTGCTGGAGTACAAGAGCCCGACCTTCCACGACATGCCGCCGGTGACCACCTATCTGATCGAGGACCCCGATCCGCAGGGCCCCTTCGGCGCCAAGGAGGTGGGCCAGGGCCCGCTGCTGCCGGTGATGCCCGCGGTGGCGAACGCCATCCACGACGCCGTGGGCGTGCGGGTCGACCAGGTGCCGATCCATCCGCACATGGTGCTGAAGGCGCTGGAGGCCAAGCGCAAGGGGCAGGAGCCGCGCTTCGGACCGAAAGGTTTTCCGGAGGTCGACTTCGGCGAGGAGCTCCACGTCCCCACCCCCGAGCAGGGCGGCGACGGCACCGCCATCAACGACTACCGCGAGAAGCTCCGCTCCGGCATGCGCTCCTCCGCGGGCACGATGATGACCCGCGAGGAGGCGCTGCGCAAGAAGAGGCTCGCCGCGCTGACCACCGATCTCAAGGGGGTCAAGTAACCATGCTGCGCTTACCCCAATTCAACTTCGTCCACGCCCGCACCCTCGACGAGGCCGCGTCGGTGCTTTCTGGAGAAGGCCATGAGCTCGTCCGCCTCGTCGCGGGCGGCACCGACCTCTGGCCCAACATGAAGCGCCGGCACCAACAGGCCACGACCGTGGTGAGCCTGATGGGCATTCCGGGGCTCGCCGGGATCGACGTCAACGGCGAGATCCACATCGGCGCCACCACCCTGCTGAACGACGTGCTGGCCCACCCCGCCATGCGCGCGCGCTACCCCGCCTTCGCGGCGGCCGTGCAGTCGATCTCCTCGCCGCCGCTGCGCAACATGGGGACGATCGGCGGCAATCTCTGTGTGGACACGCGCTGCACCTACTACAACCAGACCGAGGAGTGGCGCCGCTCGATCGACTATTGCATGAAGGCGGAGGGGGAGATCTGCTGGGTGGCCACGAGCTCGCCGCGCTGCTGGGCCCACACCGCCACCGACTCCGCGCCCATGGCCTGCGCCCTGGGAGCGAAGGTGAGATTGGTTTCGAAAGACGGCGAGCGAGTGATCCCCATCGAGGACCTCTACCGGGACGACGGCATCGACTATCTCGCCAAGCGTCCGGACGAGATCCTGACCGGCCTCTACCTCCCAGCCGAGGCGACGGCGGACCGCTGCCGCTCCGCCTTCTGGAAGCTCCGCCGCCGCGGCTCGATCGACTTCGCCGTCCTCTCCGCCGCCGCCGCTCTCTGGACGGCGCCGGACGGCACGGTCGAGAAGGCGCGGATCTATCTGGGAGCGGTGGCCTCGCGTCCGCTGGCGGCCCAGGAGAGCGCCGATTTCCTGATCGGAAAGCGGCTCACCCCCGAGATCATCGCCGAGGCCGCGAAGCTCACCCGCAAGGTGGCGACGCCCATGGACAACACCGATTTCCAGACCCAGTGGCGCGGCACCATGGTCCAGCGCTACACCGAGGCCGCGCTGCGCGAGGCGGCGGGGATGGATCCCGGGCGGCTGAGGCCCAAGCATGGGTTGCCGGTGGTGGGATAGCCGCTTGAACTTCGAGAGCGTTCTCGGGGTCGTATCGGGTTTCCTTGAAGAGAAGGGGATCAATTTCGCGGTCATCGGTGGGGTCGCCATTGTCGCCTATGGGCTCCCCCGCACGACCCTGGACCTCGATCTCATCGTCGAATCCTCGGTGCAGGACGACCTCATCCGTTTCCTGGAAGCCCGCGGCTATCAGACGCTTCACCGATCCAGTGGATTTTCGAATCACCAACATCCCAACCCGATCTGGGGGAACCTCGATTTCGTCTATGTGGGGGCCGAGACCAGCCGGGAGATCTTCGCCGCCTGCCGGACCGTGAAGGGCCCGGGTGGCCACCCGATCCGCGTGCCAAAACCCGAGCACATGGCTGCGCTGAAGGTCAATGCCATGAAGAACGATCCCGCGAGAACGTTCCAGGACATGGCGGATGTCCGGTTCCTCTTGACTCTGCCGGGGGTTGACCGCGGTCAGGTCAGGGATTACTTTGAACGTCAAGGCATGCGGGACCGGTTCGATGAGCTCGAAAAAACCTGATCTTCTCAATCTGGAAAGGGATATCCCGGTTACTCCGGAGGATGTCCAGGCCCTGAGGAAAAACCGCCCCAGAACTGGAGAGGATTGGCTAGGCATGCTGACTCGATTGTACGAGCAGGTGCCCAACGCCGAGGAGCTCCGGCGGAAGCGGCGCACGTTCGAGGGGTGCGAGCCGTTCGAGTTGTAGAGCCTTGGAGATCAATGCTTCGTCGGCTTGACGGACGCTTTTGACTACGCTAGGACGTCCCCGGACAAAGGCCGAGTACGCATTCGTATCGAGAAGGACCCTCATGACCAGAGGGACTCGTCGATTTCCTCGAAGACTTCGACAGCTTTCAGGAACTCCTCTTCTTCCTCCGCCGACCAGATTCCAATGAAACGATCCAGAGAATTCCCGATGACTCCGGGCCGAGCAGGGGACTCCTGCGACTCCGTTGCCGCGGGTTGCAGTGGCACAATCCGAAACCGTGCCCCATCTCCTCGGGTGAGGATCACCTCCTCGCCACCCGCCGCTTCCTCGACGAGATGCTCAAGATCTCCTTCGGCATCTTTCAGATTCACCTTGATCACGGCTCCACCTCCACAGTACCTGGGAAGTCTAACAGACAGAACGGCTTGCCCATTCTAGTCTGATAGGCTGAGAGTTGGAGCTTATCGTGGAACCTCCCCTCCGCCTCCAAGTCACCCCCGCCGAAGGCGCTCCGTTCGAGCACCCACTGCGCGGCGACGCTCTCGTCGTCGGCCGGGCGCTGGACGCCGACATCACGATCTCCGATCCGTTCGCCTCCCGGCGGCATTCGCGGTTCTTCCGCACCGGCGCCGAGCTGTTCGTTGAGGATCTGGGGTCCCGCAACGGGACGATCGTCAACGGGCAGGCGATCCAGGGGCCGACGCGGGTGCGGCCGGGGGACGTCATCAAGATCTCCAACAGCCTGATCCGGATCACGGCGGAGGCGCCGGCCCCGGCCCGGCCGGAGCCCGAGGACGATTTCCTCGACGGCACCGTCTTCCGCCCCGCCTCAGAGCTGCTCGACCGCCAGAGCGCGCCGGTCGCCGCGAGCGAGACGGACCTCCGGCGCTACGCCGACCGGCTCAAGATCCTCAACGAGGTCCATCAGGCGCTCGGCCGCTCGCTCACCCTGGAGGAGCTCCTGGAGCTGATCCTCGACCGGGTGTTCAACCACCTTCGTCCCGACCGCGGCGCCATCCTGCTGAAAGGGAAGGACGGCGGATACCTGCCCGCGGCCAGCCGCTCCGCTCAAGGAGGGCCGGAGAGCCTCGTCTTCTCCCGCAGCCTGGTGCGCGAGGTGGCCGAGAAGGGGATGGCCGCCCTGGTCTTCGACGTCCAGGCGGACGAGCGCTTCGCCGCCGCCCAGAGCATGCTCCTCTCGGGCATCCGCAGCCTCGTCGCCGCCCCGCTGCTCGATCCGGACGGCACGCTCGGCCTGATCCTGCTCGAATCGAGGGCCGGGGTCCGCCAGTTCTCAGAGGAGGACCTGGAGCTCCTGGTCTCGCTCGCCTCGGTCGCCGCCCTCCACCTGCGCAACCTGGCGCTGGCGATGGAGGCGGCCGAGCGCCGCCGGCTGGAGCAGGAGCTGGCGCTGGCGCGGCGCATCCAGGTGGCCCTCCTCCCCGACCGCCTGCCCGAGGTCCCCGGCTGGGAGCTCTACGGCGGCAACATCCCGTCGCGCGGCGTCTCGGGGGACTACTACGAGGTGCTCACGCGGAGCGAGGGGCGGGAGTGCGTGCTGATGATCGCCGACGTGGCGGGCAAGGGGATGGCCGCCTCCCTGCTCACCGTCTCCCTCCAGGCCCTCTCGGCCGGGCCGGTCGAGGACGGCCTGCCGCCGGACGAGATCTGCGCCCGCCTCTCGCGCCAGCTCTACCGCCGCACGCCCCCCGAGAAGTACGCCACAGCCTTCCTGGGCATCCTGGAGCCGGCCACCGGACGGCTGAGCTACACCAACGCCGGCCACAACCCGCCGCTCGTCCTCCGCGCCTCGGGCGAGATCGAGGAGCTGGATTCGACCGGCCCCCCTCTGGGCCTCCTCCCCCAGGCGCTCTTCCACGCGGGTGAGACGACGCTGGCGCCCGGAGAGATCCTTGTTCTCTACACCGACGGTTTGGTCGAGGCCGAGAACCCCGAAGCGCAGGAGTACGGCCTGGACCGCCTCAAGGAGGCCTGCCTGCGCGACAAGGGCGAGACCTGTGAGGGTCTCGCCCGAAGTCTGGAACGGGATCTGGAGGACTTCGCCCGCGGCGTGCCGTTCGCGGACGACCGGACGCTCGTGCTGGCCCGGCGATCGGAGGATTGACCCTCAGATCGGCGGCGGCACGCAGAGGTTGGCGGTGGCGAACGCGTTCGCCACGCAGTTGTCGAACGACTCGTTCAGCGCCGTCACGAGCTGGTTCAGATCGCCGAAGGAGCCCGCGTATCCCGGCAGGCCGTTGCCGCCGAGCGCGTTGTCGGCCCCGGTCAGCACGTTGAACACCGGGGTGCCGTTGAGCGCCACGGCCTGCGCCGCCGTGAGCGTCCAGGAGCCGACCGTGCTGCCGGCCGTGAGGTTGCAGAGCTGGAGATCGCCGAAGCCGCTGCTGTCGACCGTGGGCGTGCCGCCGACGACCTTGATGCCGAATTCGATGTTCAGCGTCAGCGCCGCCGTCTGCCGCGCCAGGGCGCCGCCGCTGGTGCTGGTCGCGTTGGTGGTGTCCGCGGTCAACGCTCCGCTGGGCCCGCCGCCGCCGAGGTAGGTCTTGAGGGCGTTCTGGCCGGTGGAATTCCCGGTCCAGCTCGCGTCGTGCCTCGGACCCGCGCCGTCCGGAATGCCGATCGTCAGCCCGCTGGGGAAGACGCTCAGGTAGTTGTTGGTATAGAGCTGCCCGGGCACGCCCCCGCCCTGGAATCCGCCCTGGGTGTAGGTGCAGACGTTCGGCGGCTCCTGATGGGTCTCCTCGCAGGCGACGCTGGCGCTGGCGCTCGCGTCGAGATCGGCCCCCGTGACGCAGGGGAACGAGATCTGCTGGTAGACCGGCAGCCCGGTGAGGGGATCGGTGCCGGTCTGCGGCCCCTGGACGGTCACGGAGCAGCTCTCGCCGTTGAGGTGGGCCGTATTGGTGATCGTGCCGGCGCCGGGCGGGTTGCACGTCGCGTCGACGCTCACGGAAGCGGTGCGATCGCCGGAGATGACCTCGCCGCTGCCGGTGCCGGCGAGGCCCAGATCGGTGAGGAAGTTGGCCAAGCCGATCCCCGACCCGCTCGCCACGACGTCGCTCGCCGCGTCGCTCAGGGTGACGGAAGCGTTCCCGGCCTTGAGCGGCGGGACGGTCCGGGAGACGCGGCAGGGGACGGTGCGGACGTTCGCCTCGTCCGCGTCGATCACCGCGTTGCCGTTGATGTCGATATTCGCGGCCGAGGCGCCGCTGCCGCCGCGCAGGCCGGCGTTGCCGAAGGTCACCAGGGCCTCGGAGCGGACCTGGGCTCCCGGCGCCAGGCCCAGCACCGAATTGTTGAACTGGGCGGTGTAGAGCAGGGTGATCGACGCGCCCGGAGCCAGGCTCAGTTGCGGGCTGAGGCTGAAGACCGTGTTGCTGCCCGCGTCCGTGAGCTCGAGGGCGCCCGAGCCGGCCGTCTCGGTGAAGGTCCCGCGGGCGCCGGAAACCGTATAGTTCGGCGGACCGAAGGCGGCGTTCACGCTGGCGCTCTCGGCGGAGGCCGAGGCCACGATGTTGCCCACCGTCGCGGCATTTCCGTTGGTGGCGTCGGCGACGTCCGCCGCGACCGAGACCCAATTGGAAGTATTCACGATCTTCTTCTGGAGATTGATAACGATATTGCCAATTGTGGCATTGGCCGTGCCGGTGTTGGTCACGGTGAGGACGCCATCCACGGTCAGGAAATTGGCGCTGGTCGCGCCGCGCGTGGCCGCCACGGTCCAGGTGATCGTAGGCGGATTGTCCGGCAGGGTGATACTCTGGGACGACGGAGATTTCGTCAGGCTCCAGTGGGTGTTGTTCGCGTGGCAGAGCTCGGCGTTGCAATCGCTCAGCGTGATGCTCGCCTGGCCGGCCGACGGCGGCTTGGCGGCCGCGAAGGCCGTCGCGGCGAAAATAAGCATCAGCGCGAGGCAGAGCCACGGGATCGACCTGGTTCTGGTCTCAGCGTTCATGGGTTCCTCCTGGGTTACGGCTCAAGAGATTGGCGGTCTGCCGAGGTGCTCGATGAGCCCCTGTCGGCGGCACCTGGATACTTTGTACGTGATCGATCATTAATCTATCCCGCCGGACACCGGCGGTGCCATCGCCCAAAGGGAGGATCTTTATAATACCTTTGGAGTATAATGAATGATCAGGATCTATGATCAAAGTCCAATTTATATAAAAGGTACCCTATGGCAATCCGGCTCGTTTTGGCCGACGACCATCCCCTGATCCTGACGGCGCTGGAGCACCTCTTGGGGCCCGAGGAGGGGTTCGAGGTCCTGGCTTCCTGCACCTCTGGCGCCGACGCCCTGAAGGCGGTGCGCCGCCACCGGCCGGACGTGCTGGTGGTCGACCTGCGGATGCCGGACATGAGCGGGCTCGAGGTGCTGCGGGAGCTCGCCCGCGAGCGCCTGCCGGTCCGTTCGGTCCTCCTCGCGGCGGCGATGTACGATGGTGAGATCCTCGATTCCCTCCGGCTGGAGGTGGGAGGCCTGGTGCTCAAGGAGATGCCCGCGAACAGCGTGGTGCAGTGCGTGCGGAAGGTCTATACCGGAGAGCCCTGGTTCGAGCGCCGCTCGGTCGCGCGCGCGCTCGGCAAGCTGGTGCGGCAGGAGAGCGGAGCCCGGGAGGCCGCCACCGTCCTCACCTCGCGGGAGCTCGAGATCGTCCGTCTGGTCGGCCGCGGGCTGCGCAACAAGGAGATCGCCGCCCAACTGTCGATCAGCGCCTCCACCGTCAAGGTCCACCTCAGCCACATCTACGCCAAGCTCGGGGTGGACGGCCGTCTCGCCCTGCTGCGCCACGCGGAAGACAGGGGGTTCCTATGACCGTCGCCATCCTGCCCGCCGCCGGCGCCTCCCGCCGGATGGGCCGTCCCAAGCTGCTCCTCCCCTTCAACGGCGGTCCGCTGGTGGCCGGCGTGGTGAACGCCCTGCTCGGCGGCGGGGTCGAGGAGATCGTGCTGGTGACCGCTCCGGAGGACGAGGACCTGCGGGGCTGGGCGCGGCGGTCCGGCATCGAGAGCGCCGTGAACCCCGACCCCGGACGCGGCATGCTCTCGTCGATCCGGGAAGGGATCGCCGCCCTGGGAGGAGCCGCGGAGCTCACCCGGCGAGGTGCCACCCTCTTGGTCTCCCCCGCCGACCTCCCCAATCTCCAGGTGGAGACCGTGATCGAGCTCCTCCGCCGGATGCGGGAGCTCGGAGCGCCGATCGCCGAGCCCGTCTTCCACGGCCAGCGCGGCCACCCCCTGGCGATCGCCCCGTGGCTGATCCCGGAAATCGAGACTCTAGATCTCGCGACAGGCTTGCGCCAGCTCCGCGACCGGCACGAGGCGGAGCTCCTGGAGGTGCCGGTGGAGGACCCGGGCGTGGTGCAGGACGTGGATACGCCGGAGGACTACGAGCAGATAAGATCGCCCGGATGACCGGCGTCTCTCCCCTCATCATCGCCCACCGCGGCGCCAGCGGCCACCGGCCCGAGCACACCCTCGCCTCCTACGAGCTGGCGATCGGGATGGGCGCCGATTTCATCGAGCCGGACCTGGTCTCCACGAAGGACGGCGTCCTGATCGCTCGCCATGAGAACGAGATCTCCGAGACCACCGACGTCGCCGCGCATCCGGAATTCGCCAATCGAAAGGCTACCAAGAAGATCGACGGCCACGAGCTCACCGGCTGGTTCACCGAGGATCTCACGCTCGCCGAGATCAAGACGCTGCGGGCCAGGGAGCGGTTGCCGTTCCGCGACCAGTCCTACAACGGCCGGTTCGAGGTGCCGACTTTTGCTGAAGTGATCGACCTCGCGAAACGCAAGAGCGCCGAGAGCGGACGGACGATCGGCATCTATCCCGAGACCAAGCACCCGACTTATTTTCGTTCGATCGGCCTGCCGTTGGAGGAGCCGCTGCTCGCTGAGCTTCGGGGTTGCACGGCGCCGGTCTATATCCAGTCCTTCGAGGTGGGCAATCTGAAAAATCTTCGAAAGCTGACCGATCTCCCCTTGATTCAGCTCATGGAAGCCGAAGGAAAGCCCTGGGACGATCCGCGGACCTATCACGATCTTGCGACCCCGGCCGGCCTGGCGGAGATCGCCGCCTACGCGGACGGCATCGGCCCGGACAAGCGGAGGATCGTCCCGGTGGGGCCCGGCGGCCGGCTCCTCTCCCCCACGTCCCTTGTAAAGGATGCCCACGCCGCGGGGCTGCTCGTCCACCCCTGGACCTTCCGCAGCGATGGAAAGTTCCTGGCTTCTGAGTATGGAGGCGATCCCTTGAAGGAATACGATCAGTTTTTCTCTCTCGGCGTGGACGGCCTGTTCAGCGACTTCTCGGACACGGCGGTCAAGGCCCGCGAAGCTTGGAGACAGCGTTGAGCCTGACGATGGAGGAGATCCGGACCGGCACCGGCCACGAGCGGGTCGTCTCCTGCCGCGACCCCGAGGCCGGCTACCGGGCGTTCATCGCCGTCCACAGCACCGCGGCGGGGATGGCGGTCGGCGGCACGCGCTACTGGCGCTACGTCCACGAGACGGACGCGCTGACCGACGCCCTGCGCCTCTCGCGCGGCATGACCTACAAGAACCTCATGGCCGGTCTCCCCCTCGGCGGCGGCAAGTCGGTGATCCTGCGCGGCGGCGATCCGGCGGAGGAGAACCGGGAGGCGGTCTTCCGCGCCCACGGCCGGGCCATCGAGCGGCTGGGCGGGCTCTACCTCACCGCCGAGGACGTCGGCACCAGCCCGGCGGAGATGGAGATCATCCGCCAGGAGACCCGGCACGTGGCGGGCCTGCTCGGCGATCCTTCCCCCGACACGGCGCGCGGCGTGCTCCGCGCCATGGCCGCCGCCGCTTTCCACCGCTGGGGCTCGGACGGCCTCGCCGGACGGACGGTGGCGATCCAGGGGTGCGGCAACGTCGGCTTCCATCTCGCTCTCGGGCTGGCGGAAGCCGGAGCGCGGCTGATCGTGGCGGATGTCGATTCCGGGCGCGTCCGGCGGACCGTGGAGGCCACGGGGACCCGCGCCGTCGATCCTGGAGAGATCCAGAGGGTGGAGGCGGACATCTTCGCCCCCTGCGCCCTGGGGGGCATCCTGAGCTCGGAGACGATCCCCGGCCTGCGGGTGGAGATCGTGGCCGGCGCCGCCAACAACCAGCTCTGGACGGAAGAGGACGGCCGGCGGCTGAGCGGCCGCGGCATCCTCTACGCGCCGGACTACGTGGCCAACGCGGGCGGCGTCATCGGCGGCTGCCGGGAGATCCTGGGCTGGAGCGAGGCGGAGTCGAGGCGGCGGATCGACGGGATCTACGATACCCTCCTCGACGTGCTCCGGTCGGGTGAGGCGGAGGGCCTCCCGCCCCACGCCGCCGCGGACCGGCTGGCCGAGGAGCGCCTGGCAACCCTGGAAGCGGAGAGGAGGCAG
Organism: Thermoanaerobaculia bacterium; assembly: GCA_045807625.1. Classification (GTDB taxonomy): domain Bacteria; phylum Acidobacteriota; class Thermoanaerobaculia; order Multivoradales; family UBA5704; genus DATARR01. Next base: position 32,773 of record JBJMHA010000057.1, read on the forward strand.
CGATGAGCCTGGAGGTCCAAAACGACGAGAAGAACCGGAAGTTCCACGCCGGCGTGGAGGGCCGCGAGGCGACGATCGAATACGTGAGGATGGGGGACGCCTACAACCTCCTGCACACCTTCGTGCCCGAGGAGCTGCGCGGCCGGCACGTGGGAGAGGACCTCGTGCGCGGCACCCTGGACCAGATCAAGGCCCAGGGCGCCACCTTCCTGCCGAGCTGCCCGTTCGTGCAGGCCTTCGTCAAGAAGCATCCGGAGTATCAGGCCGGGGTGGAGGGAGCGCACACGTCTCAAAGCTGAACGCGTAGGCCCGCGTCCCCACCCGGGGGAACCGCAGCGCCAGCCGCCGCCTCTGGAAGACGCTCGAATCGATCAGGCGCACCATCCGCGCCCGCTCCCAGACGGCGAAGGTGCGGCCGCCGCGCTCCACCAGGTCCGCCCCGCGCTCCTCCACCGCCACCGGCGCGCCGTCCACCTCGATCTCGAGCTCGCCGTCCGGCTCCAGCACCAAGTTCACCCCCGCGGCGTCGCAGACCAGATCGATTTCGGCGCCGGGCTCGCGCGATTCCAGGTACTCGGCCTCGTGGAGCCAGAGCCCCTTGGCGCCGAACATCCCCGGCGGCGCCGGCTCCTCTCCCTGGTGGCGCACCTCCTCGTCCGGACGGTACCCCTCGGCCGCCAGCAGCCGGCCGCGGTGGAAGCCGAGGTGGGTCTCGCGGGTGGCGGCGTGGCAGACGGCGCCGGGCCGGTCCTCCGCGCGCACCGGCTCCAGGATCTCCGGCATCGGGCCGTCATCCCCCGCCTCCCGCAGGAGCTTCTGGATCCAGTCCTCCGTCTCGCCGTAGGCCCCCTCGCCGAAGCGCTCATAACGCAGGTAGCCCCGGGCGTCGATCAGGTAGAGCGCCGGCCAGTATTTGTTGGCGAAGCGGGTCCAGGTGGCGCGGCCGGTGTCGAGCAGCACGGAGTAAGGAAGCCCAAAATCCCGCGCCGCCGCGGCCACCAGCGCCGGATCGGCGGACATCTCGAATTCCGGCGTGTGCACGCCCACGATCGCGAGCCCCCGTCCGGCGTAACGCTCGTGCCAGTCTTTGAGATAGGGCAGCGTGCGCAGGCAGTTGACGCAGGTGAATTCCCAGAAGTCGACCAGCAGGACCCGGCCGCGGCTGGCGCGAATCGACACCTCCGGCCCCTGGACCCAGACGCCGGGCGCCAGCTCGGGGGCTCGCAGGGGGACGGAGATCGGAGGCAAGTTGGGATGCCCGGGCCCGGGTGCTCCGGGCCCGGCGAGAACGATGCCGGTCTAGTTGTGGACCGAGACCGACATGTTGTAGTTGTTGCGGGTGTCGGAACCCAGATAGACCTGCCAGTAGGCGAAGGCCGCCCGGCTGCCGCCGTTCTGGAGCGAGATCGTCTCGGAATCGCCGGACCCCGTCGAGCTGTCAGCGGGCTCGCTGTCGCCGCAGCTCCCGAACCCGGCGAGGTCGACGTCGCCGTTGGCGTTGTCGAAATTCAGGGTGACGGTGACCGTCTTGCCCGGCGGCACGCTGATCTTGTACCAGTCCGAATCGTTGATCTTGACGATGCGGCTGCCCAGGTTGCCGGCCTTCACGACGCGCGCCTTGGCGCAGGTGTCGTTCTGCTCCGAGTTGTCGTCCGAGCCGCTGGCCAGGAGCTTCTTGACCTTCGTGTAGGTGTTGGTGAAGGCGCCGTAGCAGTCGTAGAGGTCGCCCGCGTCGGCGCCGCAGAAGGAGGGGCCGAAGAAGAGCTGGCCGAAGAGCTGCTGGGTGTCCGAGGTGAAGATGCCGGAGCCCGAGGAGCCCCCCTCGGTGACGCCGTCGGTCCAGGCGATGCGCACCAGCTTGATGGCGTTCGTCCCCGCGTCCTGGTTGCAGATCTGGCTGTTGCTCTTGAAGCCGAAGCTGATCCGCTTGTAGTCCCCCGCCGGATGGTGGACCGCCGTGCTGTCGGTGCCGTCCGCCACCGTCTTGCCCGTCCAGCCGGCCCAGAAGAGGCCGTCCGGCAGCGCGCCGTCGACCATCATCAGCGTGTAGTCGGAGGTGGGGCTGGTGGAGAGCAGGGTCGCGCCGCTCGACCGCGGCACGCTGCTCACCGACGGCGGGCTGCCGTTGCAGGCCGAGGTCTGGTAGAGCCAGAAGAGCTCGGTGGACGCCGCTGCGGCCTGCGTGCTGATGCAGTGGTTGGCCGTCAGGTAGTAGGGGGTGAAGTCCTGGACGTTGTCGTTGAGGAGCTGGCCGGAGCAGAGGAAGCTGCCGCCGTCCTCGACGAAGGCGATGCGGGAAACCGCGTGCGACAGGTCCGCCCACTCGGGGTAGCAGGTCACGTCGTTCTCGCAGGAGCCCGCCGCCTTTTCGCTCTTCACCAGGCTGCGCGCGGCCTGGTCCACCGGATCGAGGTAGTAGTGCTGCAGGCTGTCGACGCGGAACGGCAGCTCCCGCGCGGACCCGGCTGGGGCCAGGTACTCGATGCGCACCCGTTCGCCGGCGAACGAGCGGGACCAGACCTCGCCCGCGGCGGAGCCCTCATGGAATTCCACGTTGCGCTCGGGATCGAGCTGCGGGGAGCCGTTCCGGGCCACGCCCGGGGAGGCGTTGGCCGGCGAATAGACGGCCAGCTCGGCGCCGGCCGGGAGCTTGAGGCTCTGGAAGTGGAGGCGCAGGCCGACCGCGTCGGGGGAGACGATCTCGGCCGCCCACAGGCGGGCGCCCCCCGCGAGGTCGAACCAGTTGCCGTCCGCCGCGGAGAGCTGGACCTTGCGGCCGACGCCGAAGCGCAGGGCCTTCACCCGCAGCCGCTGGTTGTCGGCGTCCTCCTTGAGCAGGGCGTCCTTGTCCACGCGCGACAGCCGGACCTCCGGCAGGGTGCCCAGATCGACGCCCATCTTCTCCGAGGGGGTGGGGCGCACGGCCTTGGTGGTCTTGGAGAGCGAGCGCGGCGGCGCCTGGAGGCCGAACGCCTCGTCGGCGGCAGGCGGCGCGGCCCAGCCGGTAGTGCTCGACGCCATCAGGGCGCCCAGACCGATCGCCAGCGCGAGCCGTCCCGCCTGACGCCTGGAAGCGAAGAATCTTTCCATCCTGGTCTCCTTTCGAGGTGCTGCGGAAAGCGCGTCGCCGGCCACCTCTTTAAACTCATAGCAGTTTACCACTGCGTCTCCTTCATCGCGCCGTCCCCTGGACGTACGCGGGATCGTTGGTGGCGTTGTTCACCACCTGGCCCGCGGCGAGCAGCTTGCCCGACCGCACCACCGCCTCGACGGTGAAGCCCCCCGCCACCCCGGCGGCCGGCAGCGGATGCTGGCCCGGGCTGAGCTGGCGGGCCTTGCCGGCACCCAGGGAGATGCCGTCGAGCCGGCCCAGCACCGTGCCGTCGAGCGCCCGGTAGATCAGATCGTAGGTGCCCGCGCCGCCGGACAGGTTGAACAGCCAGAGCGTGGTGCGGTAGGAGGCGTCCTGCCGCAGGCCGGCCAGGACCACCCGCTGCCCCACCCCCGCGGCGTCGTCGTCCCCCTGCGCCATCATCGACTGGCCGAAGCGCCGGGAGGGCTGGGCGTCGTTGTAGCTCTCCCCCTGGAAGACCGGCAGCGCCCCGGACGGCTCGCGGCTGACCAGGGTCAGGATGCCGATGGCGTCCGAGATCCCCCACTGGCCGTGGACGACGTCGGTGAGCCGCCGCGTCTCCCCGGGCTGGAGCGTGATGGACACCGCCGCCGTGGGCACGGCCAGGGGGCCGACGCTGGTGAACGAGAGGTCGGCGTGCAGCGCCTGGGCGCCGGGGTTGGCCAGCACCGCGTCGCTCCGCCAGAGGGCGCCGAAGGGGCCGGGGGCCGAGAGCGCCCCCACCAGATAGGCCTTCGAGGTCTTGGTGAGGGCCGCCTCCAGGAACGACGGATCGTCCGTGGCCAGGCGGATCACCGAGGCGTACGGATAGAGCGGCCCGCCCGAGAGCGTCTCCACCTGCACCCGGTAGTCCCGCCCGGAGACGTGGTACTGGCCGCGGATCTCCGCCGCCTGAAACTGCCGCTGGCCATAAGGCGCCAGGGTCAGAGCGGGAGTGAAGGCGATCTCCGTGCCCGCGGCGTTGAAGAAGTGGGCGCGGAAGGTGGCGGTCGTCCCGTTGGGGTTGGTGACGCCGAAGTAGGAGAGCCGTTCGGCGTCGTCGCTCAGGCCCACCAGGTTCTGCGTCCCCGGCACGGTGCCGCCCAGGGAGACGCCGGGCACGGTCTGGCCGAACCGGGAGGTCCCCTGGAGCGTGGTGTTGAACGAGGCCACCACGGGCGCCGAGCCGGCCGTCACCACCGAGCTGATGCGCAGGAAGCCGCTCACGTTCTCGCTACCGAGGAGATCCTTCAACACGTCGGCGACGAAGAGGGTGGCACCTGGCGCGATCGTGCGCGTGGCCCGCGGCGGGTTCACGTCCGGCGTCCCCCGCTTGCGGAATTCCAGCGTCACGTCGACGGCCGAGCTCCCCGGATTGAACACGTAGAGATCGGTCGTCTGCACCAGCGCCCCCGAGGTCTCGGCGATCCACGGCAGGAGCACGTCCCGCGGCGAGCCCGGGCCGGGGCCGGGACCTGGACCCGGACCGGGGCCGCCGCCGCTCGGCGCCGTGACCTGGAAGACCTTGCGGGAGGTGGCGGAGGTCTGGCCGTTGCTCACCGTCAGGGTCACCCCGTAGCTGCCGGCCTGGCTCCAGGTGTGGCTCACGGTCCGGCCCGTGGCGAGGGTGCCGTCGGCGAAATCCCAGGTGTAGGTCAGCGCGCCGCTGGCGTTGGCGGTGAAGCTCACCGCCGTGCCGGTCTGGGCCTGGCACTGCTCGATGCCGAAGGGGCTCGCGCACGTCGCGCTGGTCTGGAACGTGGCGTCGGGCGGCGGCGGCAGGTTGGAGGTCACGGAGACCCCGCGCTGGGCGGTGGCGGTCGAGCCGGAGCGGCTGATGGTGAGCCGCACCGTGTAGGCGCTGGCGGTGGTAAAGGTGTGGCTCACCACCGGCCCGGCGGCCGTGGTGCCGTCGCCGAAGTCCCAGGCGTACTGCGTCGGCCCGCCCGAGGAGGAGGTGGCGTCGAAGGTGACCGGCTGGCCGACCTGGGGGGCGGCCGGCGAGAAGGTGAAGTTGGCGCTCAGGGTGCCCGTCCCCGAGATCGAGACCGCCTTGAGCCCCACGGCGCTGCCGCAGGCCGAGTTGGTGGCCGAGACCGGCTTGGTCCCCGGGTCGGTCCAGGTCACTGAGACCTGCGGCCCGCTGGCGGAGCCGGCGATGGCGCCGCCGCCGGTGCTCCAGGTCCAGCCGGTGGGGCTCGGCGTGCACCCCGTGGCCGTGGCGGTGAATGTGTAGGGCGTGCCGGTCAGGCCGGAGTCCGGGCCGGCGACGTCGACCGCGGCTCCCCCGCCGCCGGTGGTGCCGGTGCGCTGGTGATAATCGAAGATCGACAGCGCCCCGCGGTAGAAGATGTCCCCCACGAATTTGCCCGCGCGCGGGGCGACCAGGTTGAAGCCGGTGGGCCCGCCCCGGTAGTACCAGCCCCAGTAGTTGAACGGCGAGATGTCCTGCGGCGCCGCCGGGTTGCTCACGTCGAGCAGCCACTCGTGCTGGGTGCCGCCGGCGCAGCGGTTGTCCGTCCCCAGATAGAGGAACGGCGTGCCGTTGCTGCGGGAGAAGTCGAGGTAGTCGGCGCCCAGGCCGTCGTAGACCCCCGTGGAGAGCGGCGCCCCCAACCCGGAGCAGGAGGCGCCCGCGATACAACTCACGTCGTAGATCGCCATGCGGTGCGCGCTCCCGGCGGGGTCCACCGTCCGCGCGGCCAGGTAGTACGTGGCCCCCTGCCGCCAGAGGGCGACGCCGTAGACCGGGCGGTCGTTCAGGGCCGAGAGCTTGAGCTGCGGGCTGGCGGGGTTCCCCATGTCCCAGATCTCCACCCCCCAGGAGGCCCCGCCGCCAGAGACCACGAACGTATCCACGCCGTCGAGGTAGCTCGACGGCCGGGCGCCGATCCGCCCCCGGTAGACCCCCGGGCACTGCACGGACGAGCCGGTGTTGGGCACCTCCTCCGAGCACCCGCTGTAGCTCCTCGCCTGGGTCATGTCGTAGGCGAAGAGGCCGGCCCCCTGCGCCGCCAGGAAGGCGTAGCGCCGGCCGGCGAAGGTGGCGGCGTAGACCTGGTTCCCCTCCTTCCCATAGTTCTGGTACACGAGCTTGGGGCTGGTCTTGTTCGCCAGGTCGACGATGGCGATGCCGATGCCCGACACCCCGGCGAGCGCCACCTCGTCGTCCACGTTGGCGGGGGCGTCCACGTCCTGGAGCGGCCACTTGATCTCCGGATTGACGCTCCACACCGGGAAGGCGACGAAGGAGAGCTGCGAGACCGGCTGCGGGATGACGCTGTGCGCGTCCCACACCTGAAGCCCGTGCGCCAAGGCGATGAAGAGGAACTGGTTCTCCGTGTCCACCGACATGAACCAGGGGACCGACCAGTAGGCCTGCGCCGACTCGACGAAGGCGGTCGAGTCGGTGCAGAAGGCGGCTCCCGTGCCGCAGAGCGTGTAGCCGCCGACCGGCCGCAGGCCGCCCCAGCGGTCCGAGGGAGCCGGGGCGGCGGGGGTCGCGCACTCGGCGCGCCCGCAGCCCGAGCGGTCACAGGTCCCCGCCGCGGCGAGCTCCGCCGGGGAGGCCAGGGTCAACGAGAGCAGAAAGAACGCGGCGAGAGGGAGTACCAGGGTGCGCGTCATCGCGGGCTCCTTATCGAAGAGACGAGCGTCGCCAATCAATGGCGTAAAAGCATAGCAAGTTCCAAGCCATTCCCGATCAGCCTCCCCTGATAGGATTGCAACCCCCATGAGCGACCTCTCCTACGGGGCGCCCCCGCGGCGCCGCAGACGGATCTTCCTCGGGCTCCTCGGCCTGCTCGCCCTCTACCTGGTCTGGGAGGCGGTCACCTGGCCGGACGTCGCCGTCCTCACCCACGCCCACCCGCGGACCACCGCCTTCATCGAGAAATACCGGGGCTGGGGCATCCTCGGGTCGAAGAAGAAGGTCGAATGGGCCTGGGTCCCCTACTCGCGGATCTCCCCCAACCTGAAGCGGGCGGTGCTGGTCAACGAGGACATGCGCTTCTTCTCCCACAGCGGCTTCGACGAGGCCGAGATCAAGGCCTCTCTTCAGGACGCCTGGCGGGAGAAGTCGCTGCCGCGCGGCGCCTCGACGATCACCCAGCAGGTGGCCAAGAACCTCTGGCTCTCGGGCTCCTACAACCCTCTGCGGAAGGTGAAAGAGGCGATCCTCACCAAGCAGCTCGAGAGCAACCTCCCGAAACGGCGGATCCTGGAGATCTACCTGAACGTGGCCGAATTCGGCGACGGGATCTACGGCGCCGAGGCCGCCGCCCGCCACTACTACCACCGCTCGGCGGCGGGCCTCACCGAGCGCCAGGCCGCCGAGCTCTCCGTCTCCCTCCCCCGCCCCCGGAGCTGGCACCCGGGCGTCAGGAGCCGCGGCTACCAGCGGGAGGTGCGCTACACCCTGCGCCGGATGGCGGTGGCGCGGTGGTTGTGGGGGGAGATCTAAAAACCTCACCCCTGGCCCTTTCCCGTCCCCTCTCGCCCTCCCTCACCGGGAGAGGGGAACGCAGCTGAGGCGGCGGTGCTTCTAGCAGGCGTTATTGGTCGGATCCGACGGATCTGTCGGATCGGTCGGATGGCCCGGGTCGGGAGAAGAGGGTCGGGGTGATGAGGGCTCTTATACAATCCCCCCGAACCGGAAGGACGGGAGGAACACCCCATGCGACTCTATGCTTTTGAAGGACTTCACTACACGCCGCGCGCCGGCGACGCCGGGGAGCTGGCCGCGCCGCCCTACGACCAGATCAACGACGCTCAGCGGGACCGGTTCCACACCCAGTCCCCTTACCAGTTCGTCCACCTCACCCGGCCGGTGGCGCCCGAAGGGGGGGAGCCCTACCGCTTCGCCGCCGCCCTCCACCACCGCTGGCTGCGCGACGGCATCATCGAGCGCGACCCCCGGCCGGCGGTCTACCCCTACGTGATCGAGCTGGCGAACGGCGGCCAGAGGCTCGGCCTCCTCGGGCTCGTCCGCTACGAGGACCCGGCGGTGATCCGCCCTCACGAGCAGACCCTGGAGAAGGCGATCGCCGACCGCACCGCCCTGCTGGAAGCCACCCGCGCCGACCTCGAGCCCGCCCTCATCCTCTCCGAGGACGGCGGCCGGCTCGACGCCCTGCTCGAGGAGGACCTCCAGGGCGCCACCCCCCTCGCGCGCCACCGCGACTCCGACGGCCACTTCCACGTCGTCTACCGGATCGACGCCCCGGCGCGCATCGCCCTCTACCGCCAGGCGCTCGACGTGCCGGCCGCCATCGCCGACGGCCACCATCGCTACAAGGTGGGCCAGCGCTTCGCCCAGAGCCACCATGCCCAACCGGATACCGCCGCCGCCGCCAAGCTGGCGGTGATCACCAGCCTCGACTCCCCGGCGCTGACGATCGATCCGATCCACCGGGCCTTCAAGGACCCCATCGACCTCTCCAGGCTGGCAGGGGTACCGGCGTCCACGCAACCCTTCCAGGGCTCCGGCGGCGCGGGCTTCGCCCGCGCGGTGGCCGCGGCGCCGCAGCCGGCGATCGGCGTCTGGGTGCACGGCGGCCCCGCGGAGATCTGGCACCTTGATCCCGCCAACCCGAAGCTGCCGGTCGAGATCTTCCAGGAGACCCTCCTCTCCGCGCTTGGGCTGCCGCCGGAGGCCTCGACCAACGGCACCGTCCTCTACCGCTCGGACCCCGACGCGCTCTGGGACCAGGTCGCCGCGGGCGAGCTCGGCACCGGCGTCTGGCTGCCGCCGATGCAGCCCGCGGCCTTCGCCGGGGCGATCGCGGGCGGCCAGATGCTGCCCGCGAAGTCGACCCGGTTCCTGCCGAAGGTGATGTCCGGCCTCGTCTGGGCCGATCACGACTCCAAGGTCGAATAGCGCCTACGGCCTGTGCGCCCGGATCCTGGGCGCCCGGGCGTTCAGCGAGAGAGGACCTCCCAAGGTGGGGACCACCGTGGCCGTCACCGCGCGGGCCGGCTGGCTCGAGGCCAGCCCGAAGAAATACGAGGTCTGGCCGTGCCCGGGCGACGACCCGGAACAGACCGGTGTCTGGAAGTTGAACGTGACCACGTTCCCGGTCTTGTCCACCGAGGACGGCGCCACCGTGCCCAGACCACCCGCGGTGACCACAAAGACCTGCTCGGTGGTGCCGTCGCCGTCATAATCCAGCGACACGACCGGCCCGAAGGTGATCTTGAGCTGCGTGACGCAGGGCGCTGCCGTGAGACCCGTGAGATGCGTAAGGTCGAGCCGGTAGTCATACTCGTACTTCCCCGCTCCGACCGTGCCGGGCTTTCCCGGCGGCGACGTCCGCGACTGCAGGAACGCGTTGCCCGTGGCGCCCGGCAAGGTGAAGTTGGCGACCGTATCGGTCACCGTGATCTTGCAGGACGGGTCGAACTTGCAGTTGATCGCCGGCGCCGAGACGTTGACGATCTTCAAGGGTGAAGCCGCCACCAGGGCGGCGACGAGAAACACGAAGAGAAATAGCGTGATTCGGCGCATTGGATAGATCCTCCTGCCCCGGTTAGGCGCGGCGGGAGGGGGCGGCGTTACAAGGACCCAAAGGACTGCAAGGACATCAAGGACACGGACGATCGAACTCTTTCGTCCTTGCTGTCCTTGCAGTCCTTTGGGTCCTTGGCTCCGCTGTTTCGCGCAACGCTTCCTACCGGTATGCCGCCTCGTCGAGGGTGCAGCGGAAGAATTCCCCCTCCCTCTCGAAGCGGTCCGAGCCGAAGTACCACCCGATTCGCAATTTCGAGGGGATGATGCACCCGCCGAACGTCCCCTCCTCCTCGACCACCCCGCCGAAATCCGCAGAGTGGAGCTCCCCACCCTCCGGATTTCCCCATCGCGGCATCTTGATCGATCGCAACCGCCCGCTCTCGTCGACGGTGAGCTCGACCTCCGTCGTCTCGCCCCGCAGTGTGATCCGGGCATGAGGATGCGAGGGATCGGCCGCCGTCCACGCCACATTCTCCCCGCAGAGAACGGACGGCAGCCATATGGACTCCGCCTCGACGCGGCCGGCCGCGGACCGGGAGATGTCGGGCCCCGAGGCCTTCATCACGGGAATGATTCCCAAGAGCTTCCACCGCATGGCGCCCTCGCCGTCGAGGAAGCGGTCGAAGCCCGTGATCGGCAGACCGTGCATACGTACCGTGGCCTTCCAGATCATCCCATGCCGCCAGTTGATGACCTGCTCCGCGCTGAACGGCAGCCACCCCTTCAGCTTGATCTCGCCATGCATTCGCAACCGCACTGCGGACGCGAGAGGAGTTCCCGGAGCGATAGCGTGCGTGAGATAGCGCCGGGCCGGCTCGGGGAGATGCGCGAGCTCGCCTGGATCGAAGATCCGGGTGGCGGGGGGCGCGGAATTCCAGAGGCCGTCGAGAGAAAGAGTTTCGTCCATATTAAAAGATTCCGTGGACAAGAAGGGGACGGCCTGAGCGCCGCCCCCTTCCAATTTCAGATCAGCCCCTCCTCAGCAGTCCAGGTGACCGTTGACGCAGGTGCAGATGACCCGCCTCCAGACCGCACCGCTGGTGTCGATGCAACCGGTCTGCGATCCGTTCGGAGAGCACGGGTCACCACAGTAGTGCGGCGTGACCGTGACGGAGCGGGCCGGCGTCAACCCCGCGGCGAGGATGAAGGTCAGAAGGGCGAGCTGGCAGATTCTCTTCATGCAGGTCTCCTTTTCGACGAGAGGGCTTCCAAGAGCCCGGCAGCCTTTGTAGACGAATTCCCTCCCGGCGCCAAGCCCCGCCGGACGGAAAAAGAGCGCCGGGAGGACGGCCCCGCATCCGTCCCCCCGGGCAAAAGACTTCGCTTGTCAAAGAACCCGAGCCGTTCCCTCCGGAGCGAGCCCTGGATCGCGGCCTCGACGCCTCTTGCGGGGCGGAGCGCCTCTCGTTCCCGGCAATCCCGGCCTCCTCGACGGCTGTTTCCAGGATGTCGAGAAGACTCTAGACAAACGGCTGTGATGTACATATCCTACTAGCTCGGGAACGCGCTGTCAAGTCCCTCTCTCACACGGAGCAGAGAGCTCTTGAAGGCGTCCGAAGCGCTCTTCGCGGCCCGTTCCCTGGAGGTCGAGCCTCATTCCCCTGAGGAAATGGAGCTCGAAGAGGAGGGAATGCCTCATTCCCTCCGCTTCGAGCGACGTTCCCCCGAGGGAACGTCACGCGAAACGGGATGCACATCATGCGAAGAGGAGCTCGCGCGTCATTCCCCGCTCTTCGGACGGCGTCAACTCCGGGGAATGCCGCGCCGGGAAGTCTTCGCGGAGCTCGAAGCCGGGGGAACGAGGCTCGAAAAGCCCTTCGCGCCTCTCGATCCCGGGGGAACGCGACGCGAAGAGCCCTTCGCGCCTCTCAAGCTCGCGGGAACGGGGCGCGAAGGGCGCTCCGGGAGGCACGAAGTCGGGGGAACGAGGCTCGAAATGCAGGGAACGGCGCTCGAAGACGCCGTTGGGTTCTTTGAAAACTGAATCGGAAGACGCTCCGGACGGGGAATGGGGGGCTCGCTCGCCTTCGTGGCCCGAGCCCCGCAACCTCTACGCCGCCGGCTGCTCGCTCGTTGTCTCCGACCCGAGCTCGCGGTGCGCCTGCAGGAAGGTCTCCTTGTCGCTGAACACCTTGGCGATGTTCATCCCCTTGCGCACGGCGCCCAAGGATACCTTGCCGGTGGCGAGGGCGAGGCCGAGGCCGAAGTAGGTGCGGAATTTGCCCCGGTGGCGGTAGCGCACGTCGAGGACGTGGCGCCAGAGCCGCGAGTACTCCTCATAGAAATCGGCGAGCGGGAGCCTGGTCGGCAGCACGGCGTGGATGATGTCGTACATCTCCCACTGATGGGTCGTCACGTCGTGCCGGGCGGTCTCCCAGAGGTCGGTGCCGGGCAGGGGGGTGAGCACGGAGAAGCCGCTGTTGTAGGCGCCGGTCTCCTCGATCCAGTCGCGCAGGCGGGCGAAATCCTGGTGGTCCCAGGCGGGGTCGACGATGAAGTTCGGCGTATAGCCGACGCCGAGCTCGCGCAGGATGGCGAGCGCCCGGGCGTTGTTCTTCATCGTGTTGCTCTTGTTGACGCTCTTGAGCCCCTCGTCGGTGACCGCCTCTAACCCAAGGAAGATGGCGAGATGGCCGCAGTCCTTCCACATCTCGATCAGATGGGGGAACTTGCAGATGATGTCGGTGCGCGTCTGCACGGTGAAATACTTGCGAATCCCGGCCGCCTTGATCTGCCGCGCCAGCTCCTCGCCCCGGCGGACGTCCATCCAGAAGATGTCGTCGGTGATGAAGACGTTGGGCGCCTCGATCGCCTTGAGCTCCGCCACCACCCGCTCGGGGGACTTCTCGCGGAAGGTGCTGTGATGGAACTTCCAGACCGAGCAGAAGTTGCATTTGAACGGACAGCCGCGGGCGGTCTCCATCAACGCCAGGGGCTTGCGGAAGTTGATGTAATAGTTGGGAGCGTAGTGCGAGATGAGGTGGCGGGCGGGCATCGGGAGCGTGTCGAGGTCCTCGCGCGCTGGCGCGGCCCCGGTGGCGTGCTGGGCGTCGCCGCGGTTCAACACCAGCCCCAAAACCTTCTCGAGATCGCCGCCCCGCTGGAGGGCGTCCATCAGCGGGGGCATCACCTCCTCGCCGTCGCCAACCGCCACGGCGTCGATCGCCGGATGGAGGAACCATCCCGGATCGCGGGAGGCGTCGTGCCCGCCCACCAGGATGAAGGCGTCCGGCATCTCGCGGCGGACCCGCTCGGCCATGCGCAGGGTCCGGAAGCGCTCGGTGGTGAAGTTGCACTGGAGGCCCACGACATTGGGGGCGAAGCGGCGGCAGAGCTCCAGGCCGGCCTCCTCCCCCTCGATCCGCAGGTCGAAGATTCGGCACTCATGGCCCTCCTGCTCCAGCCCTCCGGCGATGGAGATCGGCCCCAGAGGCTCGACGAAGGTGAGCATCTCGAGGCCCAGGATGCCGCCGATCGGCGGCTTCAGGAAAGCGACTTTCATGGGCGTCTCCAGTCTCGAAGTTTCAGATCCGAGGCATTTTACACGATTGACCGCCACCCCTCCCGGACGCTGGGATACTGGGGCGCCCAGCCGGACGCCTGCCGCAGCTTGCGGTTCGAGATCCGCAGCGAGCGGGCCATCATCTCGCCGAGCGAGCCGGCGAGGACCTTCAGCCAGGCGGGAAGGAGCCTGGGAGGGGGGACGCCGAGGGCTTCGGCAAGGGAATCGTAGAAGGCGCGCCGGGGGAGCGGCTCGTCGTCCACGACGTTGTAGACGCCGCCCGGCACGGAGAGCGCGGCGAGGACGGCGGCCGCCGCGTCGTCGTGCGAGACGGAGGAGATATAGGCTTCCGGCCGGCCGAAGCCGAGCGCCCACCCCTTGCGGGCGGAGCGGATGAGGGCCTGAGTAAACTCGGAGTCCGGGCCGTAGAAGAGGGCGAAGCGGAGCACCACCCCGGCTCCCCCGCCCTGGCCGAAGCGCGCGGCCGACTCCTCGGCCTTCACGGCCGTCCGGTTGTAGCGCACGGGCCGGACGGGGGTCTCCTCGGTGATCCAGGCGTCGCCACGGTCGGGGTAGATGGGCGCGAACGACTCCTGGATGAACCGTCCGGCGCCCGCGGCCCGGGCCGCCTCGGCGAGGATTCCCGAGGCCTCGCCACGGATGCGGTCGTTCTCGCGCCAGGCGCCGGGGAGCATCACGCGCGAGCTGGGCGGGATGTGGGTGGCGAGGTTGATCACCGCCTCCTGGCCCGCCACCGCGGCGCGGACCGCGGCGGGGTCGAAGAGGTCGGCCTGGACGGGGGACGCGCCGCTCCGGGCGAGCGCGGACGCCTTCTCCGGCGACCGCGCCACCGCGGTGACCGCGTGCCCGGCCGAGATCAGGAGGGGGATGGCCCGCCGGCCGATCACGCCGGTGGCGCCGGTGAGGAAGACCTTCATGGCGCGATCTTATCGCGCGGCGAGATCCCGGTGGTACTCAATCCAAGCTTCGAAGCTGCGTAAAGACTACCCCGGGATGTTCCCGGAGCCACCCGGCGGGGTGTGACGGATCCTGGAGGAGCGGCGCCATCCTGAACGAGCTACCCAAAGGAGCCGTCCATGAAAACGAATCGCGTCTCCAAGGTCCTCGTCATCCTCGGCCTCGTGACGGCCGCGTCTCTCAGCCTGGCGGCGAGCGCCGCCGCCCAATGGGAGATCCAGACCTACTGGGAGTGCCGCCACGGAAGCTGGTCGGCCTACACCAACTACCGCAGCATGGTGGGTACCACGCTCTTCGAGTGTGGCAGCGGCATCTGCGGCGACTCCAGCCACACTCAGCCGACATCGTGGGTCGACTTCACCGGCGGGATAAGCCAGTCGCAGAACGACCATTCGGATTCCTTCTTCGGTCCCCTCTCCGGAGAATGGGACGGCTGCGCCGCCTGGAGCTCGAACCAGGTCTCGACCGGCGTGCGCTGGATCGAAAGCGTCAATCAGGGCTGGGACCGCTGGCCGGCCTCCTGGGGCTGGGGCCAGTACTGGGATCAGGACATCAGCTTCCTCAACGAGAGCACCGACACCATGCGCAATCCTTATGGATCGATTTACGATCTCGACTGCGCACCTGGTTGGATCAGTTGGCTGTGGGGAGGCTCGTGCCCGAAGAACATCATCGGCACGGTCTATTGGGACAATTTCCCGGTGACCGCTCATCTCGCCGCGGGCAGCCCGGTCGTCACCGGCACCGAGTGGGGCTACGGCTCCGGCTACGCGCGCTGGGATCTGGTGGGGGATACCGGCGTCTTCTGCTCGGCTCCGGCGACCGGCTGCGAGAGCGTGGTCTGCGCCGACCTCCACGTGCGCAGCACCTACGAGTGCACCTGGACGCTCTACGATCCCTGCCAGCACATTCCGCCGCAGATGGAGATTCCGTCTGAGTGCATCCGGTGAGGGTTGATGGAGCCTATGCCTGCCGGGCCCGCTCATCGAGCAGGGCCCGCAGGCGCGCCAGCTCGGCTTCCGCCGCCTCGGCTCTCTGGCGCTCAACCTCGGCCCGCTCCTGAGCCGCCTCGCCGGGGGCGAGCGGCGAGGTGATGATCGAACGCGAGAACAGCCCAGGCGAGCCAGGCCAGGACGGGGAGACGGCGGGAGCGGCGCATTCGGAGCACCCTCGCGGGCGGGGCCTATCATACATCCTGGTATGGCCCTTGTATCCCTCTACGATCGACGTGCCGAAAGGGTTCGGCTCGCCTTGCAAGTGCTTCATAGAGAAACCCGATCGGATGGAAAAATTACGCATCGCCCAGGTCGCGCCCCTGTATGAGAGCGTCCCTCCCAAGCTCTACGGCGGTACCGAGCGCATCGTCTCGTACCTGACCGAGGAGCTGGTCCGCCAGGGGCACGAGGTCACCCTGTTCGCCAGCGGCGACTCGGTCACCCGGGCCCGGCTGGTGGCCGCCTGCCCTCGCTCGCTCCGCCTCGACCCCGGCTGCGTCGACCCCCTCGCCCATCATCTGGTCCTGATCGAGGAGGTCTTCCGCCGGGCGGAGAGCTTCGACGTTCTTCATTTCCACGTCGACTACCTGCACTTCCCGGTCACCCGGAGATTACCGGTCCCCCACCTCACGACGCTCCACGGCCGGCTCGACATCCCCGACCTCGTGCCGCTCCACCGGGAGTACCAGGGGATGCCGGTGATCTCGATCTCGGACGCGCAGCGCGCCCCCCTCTCCTGGCTCAACTGGCGGGGGACCGTCCACCATGGGCTGCCGGCGGACCTCCATCGCGGGATCGAGGAGCCCGAGGCCTACCTCGCCTTCCTCGGCCGCGTCTCCCCCGAGAAGGGGCTCGACCGCGCCATCGAGATCGCCCGCCGCGCGGGGCTCCCCCTGCGCGTCGCGGCCAAGGTCGACAAGGCGGACCTCGCCTACTACGAGGAGGTCATCGAGCCGCTGCTCGCGCAGCCGCACGTCGATTTTCTGGGGGAGATCGGCGAGGCGGAGAAGCAGCGCTTCCTGGGGAACGCCCGGGCCGTGCTCTTCCCCATCGATTGGCCGGAGCCGTTCGGGCTGGTGATGATCGAGGCCATGGCCTGCGGCACCCCCGTCATCGCCTTCCGTCGCGGCTCGGTCCCCGAGGTCCTCGATGAGGGGGAGACGGGATTCGTGGTTTCGACGATCGAGGAGGCGGTCGAGGCGGTGGGACGGCTGGACGAGATCTCCCGCCGCGGCTGCCGGGAGGCGTTCGAGCGGCGGTTCACGGCCCGGCGCATGGCACAGGATTACGTGCGGATCTACCGGCAGCAGATCGAAAGGGGGAGCCATGGAAGAGAAGACCACGCAGACCCAGGAGCCATACTCCATCCTGGCCACCAGCTCGCGCCCCGATGACCGCACGCGCGTCCTCAAGCACGGCGAGAGCTTCGGGGTCTTCGATCGCGGCGGCGCGATCCGCTCGGGGGGCCTGGGCGAGCTCGGGCTCTTCCACCAGGGGACCCGCTTCCTCAGCGTCTTCGAGATCTTCCTCGAGAACCAGCGCCCGCTGCTGCTGAGCTCGACCGTCCGGCGCGACAACGCGCTGATCGTCGATCTCACCAATCCGGACCTGAGCGGCGGGGAAGCCCTCGCCCGCGACACCATCCACGTCTTCACCACGAGCTTCCTCTGGGAAGGGGCCTGGTACGCGCGTTTCCGCCTCCACAACTACTCCCTGCGGCCGCTCGAGATCCATCTGGCGATCCGCTTCGGAGCGGACTACGCCGACATCTTCGAGGTGCGGGGGACGCCGCGGCAGCGGCGCGGGCACAAGCTGGACCCCGTCGTGGGGCGCGGCACGGCCGTCCTCGGCTATGAGGGGCTGGACGGCGAGGTCCGGCGCACGCGCCTGACCTTCTCCCCCGCTCCGGCGGAGCTGACCGGCTCGCTTGCCGCGTTCAACCTGCGCCTTTCACCGCGCGGCGAGGAGACGCTCGACCTGACGGTCGCCTTTGAAATCGGCCGCGAGGAGTCGCGGCCCGCCTCCTTCGCCGAGGCCCTGGAGCGCTCCGCCGCCACCCTGGAAGCCCGGCGGGCCGGCGCCGCCTCGGTCCACAGCTCCAACGAGCGCTTCGACGACTGGCTCGGCCGCTCGGTCACCGACCTTCAGATGATGGCGACCGAGACCCGGCACGGCCTCTATCCCTACGCCGGCGTCCCCTGGTACAGCACCGTCTTCGGGCGCGACGGCATCATCACCGCCTACCAGAGCCTCTGGAACGATCCGGCGCTCGCCCGCGGCGTCCTCGGCTTCCTGGCCGCCACCCAGGCGCGGGAAGAGGACCCGGAGCGGGACGCCGAGCCGGGCAAGATCGTCCACGAGATCCGCAAGGGGGAGATGGCCCGGCTGGGCGAGGTCCCCTTCGGCTGCTACTACGGCACCATCGACGCCACGCCCCTGTTCGTGATGCTCGCCGGCGCCTACTGGCGCCGCACGGGCGACCGCGCCTTCCTGGAATCGATCTGGCCCAACGTCGAGCGCGCGCTCGACTGGATCGATCACTACGGCGACCTGGACGGCGACGGCTTCGTGGAGTACTCCCGCCGCTCCTCGAACGGCCTCACCTCGCAGGGGTGGAAGGATTCGTTCGATTCCATCTTCCACCGCGACGGCCGGCTCGCCGAGGGGCCGGTCGCGCTCTGCGAGGTGCAGGGGTACGTCTACGCCGCGCGCCGGGCCGCCGCCACCCTGGCCCGCCTGTTCAGCCAGGACCAGGACGCCCAGCGGCTGGAGCGCCAAGCGGAGGATCTGCGAGAGAAGTTCGAGCGGGATTTCTGGTGCGAGGAGATCTCCACCTACGCCCTGGCGCTCGACGGCGAAAAACGCCGCTGCGAGGTGCGGGCCTCGAACGCCGGGCACTGCCTGCTCACCGAGATCGCCAGCCGGCCGCGCGCCTGGCGGGTGGCCCACACCCTGCTCAACGAGTCCTCCTTCTCCGGCTGGGGGATCCGCACCCTCGACGCCAACGAGGTGCGCTACAACCCGATGTCGTACCACAACGGCTCGGTCTGGCCGCACGACAATTCGCTGATCGCTTTAGGAATGTCGCGCTACGGCCGTAAGGACGGAGCGGTGAAGGTGCTCACCGGTCTCTTCGAGGCGATCCAGCATTTCGATCTCCAGCGGATGCCGGAGCTCTTCTGCGGCTTCCGCCAGCGGCCCCACGAGGGACCGACCCTCTATCCGGTCGCCTGCGCCCCGCAGGCCTGGGCCGCCGGCTCGATCTTCCTCCTCATCCAGGCCTGCCTGGGGTTGGACATCGACGGGCCGGGCGCCAGGATCTGCCTCGACCGCCCCGAGCTGCCGTCCTGCATCGACCGCCTCACCCTCCGCAACCTCAACGTCGGCGACTCCTCGGTCGATCTCGTCTTCGAGCGCTATGGAGAGGACGTGGGGGTCCACATCGGTCGCCGGGAGGGGGAGGTCGAGGTGGTGGTGGTGAAGTAAAAGAGATCAGAAAGCCCGGATCTCCCGCGCCGTCTCGAGCTCCGCCAGGACCTCGCGGGCCCGCTCGAGATCCGTCACGGGGACGAGCACGTCGATCTTGTACAGCGATCCCAGGAAGAAGAAAAGCGACCGAAGCTGGTGCCCGCGCGCCAGCGTGGCGATCCCCTTCTCCTGCAACAGCTCCTCCAGCCGGTAGGAAAAGTGGACATTGTCGAGCTGCGTGAGGAGCGCCGTCTCGCCGTGCCCGCGCTGGAACCGGAACTGGTCCCATACGTCGAGGCCGATCGCGGCGAGGATGACGATGTCCACGAATCGGAGGGTGAAGGCGAGCACGTTCGGCCGATAGCCCTGCCAGGCCAGGAACGCGGCCGTGCCCAGCGTGAGCAATACCGTCGCGATAACCGCCCGCCGCCGCAGGGCCGCCGCGATCTCGTCGAGGAGCTCGTCCGGATCGGTCAGGTTTGCCCGCAGGCGAGGACGGCTGCTGAACAGATGGAACGTGCCCCACGAGAGGAGCGGGATCAGGATCAGGGCCAGCAGCGGTTTGGCGACCGGTGTTTCCAGAGGGATGAGGGAGAGGGCAGCGGCGGCCGGCCAGAGCACGACGGAGAAGTAGAGCGCCAGTTGCACTGGCACCACTCCCTGCGGAAACGCCGGCAGCCAAGCGTCCTCGGCCGTGCGGAAGAAGCGGACAACCACCACGGCGAGCCCTACGATCAGCAGGAGCACGAGGCCCTGGACCGACGAAGGATCGAAAGCCGCCAGGCCGCCCCTCGCCCCCGCGCTCAAGATCCCCATCACGATCTGGAGCAGGATCAGGAGAGCGAAGCCGTTGCCGATGCCATAGGTGGAAATGAGCTGGCAGAGGACGAAGAGCGCGGCCGTCGCGGCGGTCAGGGTCAGGATCGTAATCAACCGGAACCCGAGCCCAGGATCCCCTACGATGGGAGCGCCCCAGGGGCTGGACATCCTCTCCATCCAGAGGGCGATCCCCGTTGCCTGGATTCCGGCCACCAGGAGGCTCAAGCTCAACGCCGCCCGGTTGAGCTTGGCCCGTCCGGGACGTCCCAGCTGGCGCAGTCGTCTCCCCGGCGGCGTGGCCAGGGAGAACAGCTCGACCAGCAGGAAGCCGGTGACGAAGGGCATGAATCCCAGGCTCACCACGCTCCACAGATTGCGGCCGATCTGCAAAGACAGCAGAGCTTCGACATCGACTCCGGGCAGCGGAATTCGCTGCCCGAAGACGTAGAGGGCCAGCAGGAACAGCGTCAGGAGCAGACGCCCCACGTAGGGGATCGACGACGTCCTCGCGCGCACGCTCACGGCATCGGTCACCATCAGGAGACCTCCGGGGATCTGAAGCGTTGGATGTTCCGTCAAGGATAGCAGAGGCCCGGGCCCGGATTACGTGCCCTCGCCCTCGCGCAGCTCGCCGTCGAGCTGATCCCCGATCTCCAGGGTGCGGGCGTAGGCGGCCGCGACCGCCTCGGTCAGCACCGCCGAAAACCGCCCCTGACTCAAGGCGTGCAGGGCCCGGGAGGTGATGCCGCCGGGAGAGGCGATCTGATCGGTCAGCTCGGTGGGAGAGAGGCCCGAGCCCAGCAGCATCCCGGCCGTGCCGAGGATCGCCTCCAGGAGCATCTCGCGGGCGAGGCCTCGCGGCTCGCCGAGGTAGACCGCCGCGTCCTCCAGCGCCTTGACAAGCTGGGCGAGCAGCGCCGGTCCGGTGCCGTAGGCCGCGGTCGCCCGGTCGACCTGGTCCTCGTCGGCGAAGAAGACCTCGCGCCCCATGGTCCGCAGCAGGTTGCGCACGGTCTCCCGCGCCACCTCGGGAACCTCGGGGGTCGCCGTCCAGACCGTCAGCCCCCGGCCGACCCGGCACGGCAGGCTGGGAACGCAGCGGACGATCGCCAGCCGCCCCAGCGCCCGGCCGATGGCCGCCATGCGCGCCCCGGCCACGATCGATATCACGACCTGCTCGGGCCGGACGGCGCCGCGGATCTGCCGGAGGACCTTGCCGAGCATCCCCGGCTTGACCGAGAGGACGATCAGGTCCGCCGCCGCGACCGCCTCCAGATTGTCGGTCGTGCCGTGGACGCCATGCTCCCGGGAGAGCTCCTCGGCCCGCTCCGGTCGCGGACCGGCGGCCCAGACGCGGTCCGGAGAGGCCAGCCCGTGGGCGAGCAGACCGCGGATCATGACCTCCGCCATGACCCCCGAGCCGACGAAGGCGATGCGCGTCTCCATGGGATTCCTTTTCAGAGCGTGACCACCCGGGCCGAGTCGCGGATCATGCGCGAGAAGCTCTGCCAGCCCAGGAAGGCATCCACCGAGGCCTGGACCTGGGCGGGATCGAGGCCGAGCATGCGGGCCGAGGCGCTGCAGGCGTAGAAGCGGATGAGCCCCTCCTCGCGGCCCGCCGCGAGCATCTCCGAGAGAGGCGGCATGGCCAGCGACTCCAGGCGCTCAGCGGAGAGAGGAGGTTGGGGATCGAGCTCATCCCACCGCCCCCGCGCCCAGGCGTCGAGCGCACCGAAGAAAAGCGCCACGTCCACGCGCTCCCCCGCCGCCGCCGTGCTCGCCGCCAGCGCGGAGATCTGGAACCGCATGTCCCAGGAGCCGCCGTGGGCCAGGATAAGGAGGTCGGCCATGGGCTCCAGAGTACCAGACGGCCCGCGCCCCTCTGTAACAAACCCCGACAGGGTTTCGCCTATCTCTAAGAAGCGCCCTGCAATTCCGCCGGGCGTGAGAGAAGGAGATGTCCCATGGCAGAGAAGCCCTCGTCGGCCGGGCAGATCACGCTCGACCAGCTCATCTCGTCCACCTCCACGTCGGTTCTGCGGGCCCTGCAGGAGCATGAACGGCAGCAGCAGGGCGCTCTGACGATCAATCCCCGCATCTGGGTCGGGTATTGGATCGACCTCGATCGTTCGCCCATCAACCTGCCGGGAGCCAAGCAGCAGTAGGCCATTCTGAAAGGAGGGGGAGATGGCCGGATTGAAGGTTCTGCAACCGTCGGAGCTCCCTTCAGCTCAGCGCCGCATCCAATGTCCGAGCGCCCGTTCCGACATGCCGGGCACCCGAGTGTTCGGAGTCGTCCAAGGGAGCGTCGAGCAGCCGCGCGTATCCTTCCTCCAACAGGCCGTACCGGTCACGGAGGAACTTCTCGCCCTCTCCAGCCCGGTCGAGCCAACCGAGGTATTCCGGTTTTCAGCCCCCTGCGCCGGCAACGCTTGCCACCACTTCGACGGCCAGGACTGCCGCCTCGCCACCCGAATCGTGCAGCGCCTTCCGGCCGTGGTAAGCGATCTTCCGCCCTGCGCGATTCGCGATGCCTGCCGCTGGTGGCTTCAGGAGGGGGTGGAGGCCTGCCTGCGCTGCCCCTTGGTGGTGACCGAGAGCTTCGGGGCGGCGGAGATCGCGGAAGAGATCCGCATCGCGGCCGATCCCGCGACGCCGGTCGCGCTGTGAAATGAAAAGGGCGGCCGGTGACAATCGGCCGCCCCGTGTTTTCATCTTAAAAAGGTTTCTCAGCTCGCCGCCCCCACCACCCACGTATCCCCCGCCTTGAGGAGGTCCTCTAGCCTGCCTACGCCCAGGCGGTCGGTCTCGGTCTGGAGCTGCGCGATCACCCGCTCCTCGTAGGAGGGCATCTCGACGCTGCGGAAGACGCCGAGGGGGGTCGGGAAGTGCGGGGGCTGGAGCTGCGCCATGAGGAAGGCGGTGGCGGGGTTCTCCTGCGTCTCGTCCCAGACCAGGCAGTCTTCGGCCTTGAGCTCGCCGCCCAGCTCGATCACCTCCATCTGCGTTCCCCTCATCCGGATCCCGCGGTCCTTGTTCTTGCCGAAGACCAGCGGCTTGCCGTGCTCCAGGTAGAGCGCGCTCTCGTCCTTGGTCTCCTTGTCCGTCAGAGAGGCGAACGCCTTGTCGTTGAAGATGTTGCAGTTCTGGTAGATCTCGACGTAGGCGGTCCCCTTGTGCGCGGCGGCGCGGCGCAGGGTGTCGCGCAGGTGGGCCTGGAAGATGTCCACGCTGCGGGCCACGAAGGTCGCCCCGGCGCCGATGGCGAGCGACAGCGGGTTGAACGGGTAGTCGACCGAGCCCACCGGCGAGGACTTCGTCTTCTTGCCCAGCTCGCTGGTCGGCGAGAACTGCCCCTTGGTGAGGCCGTAGATGCGGTTGTTGAACATCAGGATCTTCACCCCGACGTTCCGCCGCAGGGTGTGGATCAGGTGATTGCCGCCGATCGACATCGAGTCGCCGTCGCCGGTGGCGATCCAGACCTCCAGCTCGGGGCGGGCCAGCTTGAGGCCGGTCGCCACCGAGGGCGCCCGCCCGTGGATGGTGTGGAAGCCAAAGGTGTTCATGTAGTAGGGGAACCGGCTGGAGCAGCCGATCCCAGAGACGACGACGAACTTCTCGCGCGGAATCCCCAGCTCGGGGAAGACCTGCTGCACGGCCGAGAGGATGGCGTAGTCCCCGCAGCCGGGGCACCAGCGCACCTCCTGGTCGGTCTGGAAGTCCTTCTTGCTCAGGACCGGGGCTGGCGTCTCAGTGGACATGATTCGACTCCAGGATCGACTGGATCTTGTCCAGGATCTCTTGACGGGAGAAGGGTTTCCCCTGCACCTTGCTGAGCGTGATGACGTCTTTGAGGTAGCGGGCCCGCAGCAGCAGGGCGAGCTGGCCGAGGTTCATCTCGGGCACCAGCACGCGGTCGAACCGCGCGAGCACCTCGCCCAGGTTCGACGGGAACGGATTGAGGTGGCGTAGGTGGGCGCGGCTGACCGGGAGCCCCTTGCGGCGGGCGCTGTTGACGGCGCCGGTGACGGCCCCCGCGGTCGAGCCCCAGCCGAGGACGAGGAGCTCGCCGCCGTCCGGATCGCCGAAGACCTGGAGGTCCGGGATCTCGCGGGCGATCCGCGCCACCTTCTCGGCGCGCAGGTGGATCATGTTCTCGTGGTTGACCGGGTCGTAGGAGACGTTGCCGGTGACGTTCTCCTTCTCCAGGCCGCCGATCCGGTGCTCCAGGCCCGGCGTGCCGGGGATGGCCCACGGCCGGGCGAGCGTCTCGGGATCGCGCTCGTAGGGTTGGAACCCCTCCGGGTCGGTGCGGAAGTCGATCCGCAGGTCCGGCAGCTCCTCCACGCTCGGCAGCTTCCAGGGCTCGGAGCCGTTGGCGATGTAGCCGTCGGAGAGCAGCACCACCGGCACCATGTGGCGGGTGGCGATCCGCACCGCCTCTATCGCCACCTCGAAGCAATCCTTGGGAGAGGAAGCGGCGAGGATCGGCACCGGCGACTCGCCGTTGCGGCCGAACATCATCTGCAGCAGGTCCGCCTGCTCGGTCTTGGTCGGCAGTCCCGTCGAAGGGCCGCCGCGCTGGATGTTGCAGACGACCAGCGGCAGCTCGGTCATTACCGCCAGGTTCATCGCCTCGGCCTTGAGGGCGATCCCGGGGCCCGAGGAGACGGTCACGCCCAGGGCGCCGCCGAAGGAGGCGCCGATCGCCGAGCAGACGGCGGCGATCTCGTCCTCGGCCTGGAAGGTGGTGACGCCGAAGTTCTTGTAGCGCGACAGCTCGTGGAGCACGTCCGAGGCCGGGGTGATCGGATAGGCGCCCAGGAAGAGCGGCAGGCCGCTCCGCCGGCTGGCGGCGATCAGCCCCATGGCGAGGGACGTGTTGCCGGTGATGTTGCGGTAGAGGCCCGGCTCCATGTGCGCCGGCGGCACCTCGTAGCGGTCGTGGAACAGCTCCGTGATGTCGCAGAAGTTCCACCCCGCCTTGAGCACGGCGATGTTGGCCTCGGCCAGGCCCGGCTTCTTGGCGAACTGGCGCTTCAGCCACTCGACGGTGTTGTCGACGGGGCGCGAGAACAGCCAGTAGCACATGCCGAGGGCGAACATGTTCTTGCAGCGGTCCATCGACTTGGTGTCGAGGCCGCTCCCCTCGAGCGTGCGGCGGGTCATCGTGGTCAGCGCCGCCTGGAAGACCCGGTAGTTGGCGAGGCTGCCGTCCTCCAGGGGGTTCACGGTGATGCTCGCCTTGGCGAAGTTCCGCTCGTTGAACTCGTCGGTATTGACGATGACGATGCCGTTGGGCTTGAGATCCTTGATCTCCTTCTTGAGCGCCGCCGGGTTCATCGCCACCAGCACGTCCGGGGCGTCGCCCGGGGTGTGGATGTCGTAGTCGGCGATGCGCACCTGGAAGGCGGAGACGCCGGGCAGGGTGCCGGCGGGCGCCCGGATCTCGGCCGGGAAGTCGGGCAGCGTCGACAGGTCGTTGCCGAGCAGCGCCGAGGTGTTGGTGAACTGGGTGCCGGTAAGCTGCATGCCGTCGCCCGAATCCCCCGCGAAGCGGATGACGACCTCGTCGATCTTCTCGGGCGCGACCGTGTGTTTCTCGTTTTCCGCGATCATAGGTCATCTCTCAAGGGTGGAAACAAACAGGACCCGGAGATCATGCCAGGCCCGCCGGAGACCGGCTCCCGGATTTCTTTCCGGGAGAGCGCTTTAACGCCTCCAGGGATTTCCACGGCGCGGTGTGAATCTTAGCAGAGGGCGGCCTCGATGGCCCCACCCTGCGGGACGGGGGTCGGGCTACCCTTAGGAGATCAGGCAGACCGCCTCTTGGGCTGAGTAGCCGGAAGGAACCAGATCCAGAAACCCCCGGTCGATGGTGGCAAGCCGTGCGCCGTGCCGGAGGGCGATTCCCAACAGATGTGCATCCGTGACCTGCCGGTATCCCGTCAACTTCCGAAGCTCCACAAACCTCGACCCTACAAGAGAGAGGTCATCGGAAAGGAAGACGTGATCCGGCAGGGAGATAATCTGGAGAAGGAGCTCCGCCGCCTCGGACGGCGACTTGGCTCCGGGAATCGCACTCTGATTCGACGACACCCGAACGAAACCGCTCTGCGTCAGTGGGCAGGTTGCCCATCCCGCTCGCCCGTTCCGGCGGAACCAGCCGGTCGCCAAGTCGTGGTGCTCATGGTTCGGCCATGCGAGGGCCACGAGCAGATTGATGTCGAGGAGGGAGATCACCTAGGAATCGGATTCCGCTGCCTTGACCATCTCCAGGGTGATCGGCGGCGCATCCTTGGGGACAGAAAATGTCGGAAACACCCGCTCCCTCATCTCGATAACCCCTGTCCGGAGCGCCTTACGGGCCAAGTCGGACAGGACCTCGTCGACGCTCCGGTTTTCTGAAGAAGCCAGACGCTGGGCCTCCTCATAGACGTCGTCGTCGATCTGCAGACTGGCACGCATGACTACAGGCTAAGTTCCCGGAGGGAGACTGTCAAGCCGGAGGGGCCGGAAATGGAAAGGGCGGCCCCACGAGGCCGCCCCTGCCAACAACGCCCGAAGGCACGCGCCCTACGAGTGCGCGGCCTTGGCCGCCTCGCGCTCCTGGGCCTGCTTGGCGGCTTCGACCAGGTTGAAGGCGTCGCGCCGCATCTTGGCCCGCTGGACGTCCTCCTCGGGGAAGCGCGGCCGGTAGCCGAGCTGCTCCTCGTCGAAAGTGAAGGGCTTCATCAGGTCCGACTTGCCGACGATCGACTGCTCGCGGGTGAAGTAGGCCATGTCGTAGTTGTTCGACATGATGATGGCCTCCTCCGGGCAGGCGTCCACGCAGTAGCCGCAGAAGACGCAGCGCAGCATGTCGATCTCGTAGACCACCGGGTACTTCTCGATGTTGACGTCCGGATGCTCCCCGGCCTCGATGTGGATGCACTCGGCCGGGCAGTTCTGGGCGCACAGGAAGCAGGCCACGCACCGCACCGAGCCGTCGGGACGGGTGGTCAGGATGTGGTGCCCGCGAAAGCGGTGGCTGTAGTTGCGCCGCTCCTCCGGGTACTCGATGGTGTACCTCCGGCCCGGCTGGAAGAGGTTCCGCAGGAAATGGCGCAGCGTCACCATCATGCCGCCCAGCAGCGGCAGGTAGAGCCGCTCCGCGAGCCCCGGCTTGTACGGCTTGGGCTCCGTGGGATAAGGCGAGCGCAGGACGGGCCGGCCGGCCGCGGGCTGAGGAGATTCCTGGATTGACCGTGTCAAGGGCTGGCTCATCGCTCGAGCTCTCCTGCAATGACGTTCAAACCGCCCAACGAGACGATGGCGTCGGACAGCGAGCCGCCGTTGATCAGGTTGGGGAAGGCCGAGAAGATGGGGAAACAGGGCGGCCGGCAGTGGATGCGGTACGGCTTGCCGGTGCCGTCGCTGATGACGTAGAAGCCGAGCTCGCCGTTCGCCCCCTCGACCATGCTGTAGAGCTCCCCCTCGGGGACCGAGATGCCGTCCATGATCAGCTTGAAGTGATAGATCATGGCCTCCATCTGGTTGTAGCAGGCCTCCTTGGAGGGCAGCGCCACATGCGGATCGTCGACGATCCACGGCCCGGACGGCATGCCGCGGTCGAGGAGCTGGCGGATCATCTTCAGCGACTCCCGGATCTCCAGCATGCGGATGCGGAAGCGGTCGTAGACGTCGCCGCCATAGAGCACCGGCACCTCGAAGTCGAGAGTGTCGTAGAGGTCGTAGGGGTGGGCCCGCCGGACGTCATAGCCGACGCCGCTCGCCCGCAGGCAGGGGCCGGTCCAGCTCCAGTTGACCGCGTCCTCGCCGGAAATGGCGGCGACCCCGACCGAGCGGTCGATCCAGATCCGGTTCTTGTTGACCAGGGTCTCGACGTCGTCGATCAGCGGCGGGATCATCTCCAGCAGCTTGCGGCTGCGCGCCTCGAAGTCCGGCGGCAGGTCCTGGATCAGGCCGCCGATCCGGCAGGCGGAGACCGTCAGGCGGGAGCCGCAGACCGACTCCAGCAGGCCATAGATCTCCTCGCGCGGCTGGAACATGTACCAGAAGTTGGTCAGACCCCCGGCGTCCACCAGCGTGGTGCCGTTGCAGACGCAGTGGTCCATGATGCGCGAGAACTCCGAGAGGATCATCCGCGCCCACACCGCCTTGGGCGGCACCTCGACGCCCAGCATCTTCTCCACCGTCCGGCAGTAGCCGACGTTGTTGATGAACGCCGAGCAGTAGTTCAGCCGGTCGGTGTAGGGGATCACGTGCTGCCAGGTGTGCGTCTCGCACATCTTCTCGAAGCAGCGGTGCAGGTAGCCGATCTCGACGTCCGAGGCGACGATTGTCTCGCCGTCCAGCACCGCCATCAGGCGGAAGGTGCCGTGCATGGCCGGGTGCGACGGGCCGATGTTGATCGTCATCCGCTCGAACATCTCGTCGCCGGTCTCAGGCAGGTCGAAGTGCGGCTTGTAGATCTTGTCCTCGGTGAGAATCCAGCGCCGCGCCGGATCGTAGTCCTTGCGCAGGGGGTGCCCCTGGAAGGCCTCGTGGCAGAGGATGCGCCGCAGGTTCGGGTGCCCCTCGAAGCGGAAGCCGAACATGTCGTAGGCCTCGCGCTCGAACCAGTCCAGCCCCTTCCAGAGCGAGACCATCGAGGGGAGGGTGATGTCGTCCTCGCGCATCGGCACCTTGAGGCGCAGCCGCGCCTTGCGCTGGAGCGAGTAGAGGCTGTAGACCGCCTCGAAGCGCTCCTCCCGATCGGGGAAGTCGACGCCGAAGAGGTCGAGCATCATGTCGAGCTGCGTCTGCGGGTTCTCCTTGAGCTCGCGGGCGACGTCGAAGAGGACGTCCTTGCTGACGATCCAGGTCGGCTGGTCGAGGCCGTCCTGCGGCAGGATGCTGCCGGCCGGAAACTTGGCCCGGACGGCGTCGAGCTCGGGGGTGGTCACAGGCTCAGACTGTGGGGGCGCCAGTGTTGACACTCTGGGTCTTCTCCTGGTCCTTGGATTCCCGGTTCAATCTCCGTTGGTGCTCGCGGTCGCGGGCGACCTTCTCCTTGAGCTGGAGGATGCCGTACATCAGCCCCTCCGGCGTGGGCGGGCAGCCCGGTACGTAGACGTCCACGGGGATGATCTCGTCGATGCCCTGCATCACGTGATAGGCGCGGTAGAAGCCGCCCGAGCAGGCGCAGGCGCCCATCGAGATCACCCACTTGGGGTCCGCCATCTGGTCGTAGATCTTCTTCAGCACCGGGCCCATCTTGTCGTTGATCGTCCCCGCCACCAGCAGCACGTCGCTCTGCCGGGGGGAGAACCGCACCACCTCGGCGCCGAACCGCGACACGTCGTAGTGGCTGGACACCGTGGACATGAACTCGATCGCGCAGCAGGCCGTGCCGAACGGGAACGGCCAGAAGGAGTTGCGCGCCGCCCAGTCCTCCAGCGTGTCGAACGTTGTGGTGACCCAGCTTTCTCCAGTCATGCTCATGGGGTAGCTCCTCGCTCTCGCGGGGTCGAGTCTATCACTTGTGACTGGCGGTCACAAGCTGAGGTAAGTCGAATTGTTTCTAGGAGTTAAGTTGCCGCCGCGCGCGCCCTGGCCCGGCGCCGGGGTGCCGGCCGGCTCCTCTCCCCCACCTCTGTCAACGCGCCCGTAGGCGGGGGGATTCCCCGCCTACGCCACCCCTGGCTCAGAGCAGGCAGTATTCGCGATAGATCTCGTTGGCGCTCGAGGTGCCGACGCCGCACTGGAGCTGGAAGTTGCAGCCCTGGTAGTAGCCGCCGGGGTTGTGCTGGCAGTAGGAGTAGGCGGTCGCGCTCTCCGAGAAGCAGCTCGGACAGCTCGCCGCGGGCGTGGGGAGGCCGAGCGCGGCCGCGAGGATCAGGAGCGGCAGGCCGATCCTGAGCAGACGGGACAGGGGCTGATTCCATACCTTGCCCATAATGTGTTCTCCTTCGGTGACCCACGGCCCGGCTCATCAGGAAACGGCCGCAAGAGCACCATACCATTACTTAAAGTGCTCAGCCAGCCTCCGCGCGCGCCGGCGACTGCCGCCCCCGGCCAACTCGGTGGCGCTCCTCTCGGCGGGCCTGCCGGCGCTGCGGGCCGCGAGGACGGACCCGACGATCGCATTTCACGAGGGGTGATTCCGGTCGGGCAACTTTTGGTAATATCGAGGTCGATGGCGGCGGACCTGTACCTCCCCTCGTTCTATCGAGCCCCACAAACAAAGCCATGATCAAGCCGCAGCCCTCTTTGATGGAGGTCACGCGCACGCTTTCAAATTGCGCGAGCGCCGCGCAATTCGATTTCGGTGAAGACACAGCGATCGTTGCCGTGCAGCATATGCTTTGGCAGACGATCGATCTCTTCGAAGCCGCCGCGGCGTTGGGGGCAAAGCGCGAAAACATCTTTGCGCTCGGCAAAATTTATTCCAACAGCCCGCTCGTGATCGGCGCGCTACGCGATCGCGGAATCACGGTTGTACAAAGCACCACGCCTGAACCGGGAGAGTTCGACAAGTACTTCCAGCACGACGTTGATCACCTGTGGGAGGTTGTCGCCCGCAGTATCGCTAATCGCGACATCAAACGCATTCTCGTGCTGGACGATGGCGGAAGGTGCATCACCAGCATTCCGCCTGAGCTGCTGCGGCAATATGCCGTTTCAGGTGTTGAGCAGACGTCGCGCGGCACGTTTCTGTTCGAAGAAAAGCCGCCTCCTTTCGCGGTCATGTCATGGGCCCGAGCAGCAGTAAAGCTACAGATCGGTGGACCGCTGTTTTCTCACTGCCTGCTGGTGAAGTTGCAGAGCCGTGTCCTCGGCGGCAACCGACTTACCGGCGACAATGTCGGCATCATCGGGATGGGAAGCATCGGCACGGCGATGGCCCATCTGATCGCACGGCAACACAACAATGTGAGCTTCTACGATCCCGACCCGAGCTTGCACGTTTCTCCCTACGTGCAAGGACGAGCTCAGCGGGTCGATTCTCTCGAGGAGCTCCTGTCACGCTGCGAATACGTCGTTGGCTGTTCCGGCGTATCTCGGCTATCCTTACAACTTCGTTTCTCGCGACATCGAAGCAGTCCCGACCGGCGTGGTGCAAGTCGAGACTGGAGGCCTGCTCGCCGGTTTGATTCAGGCGCGCATTCACTTGGGCTTGTGCGAGGAAGGACGCGCGAAGAACCGCGGCATTCATCGTATCTCGCCGGAAGCACAGCGCTTTGTCTGCGAAACGTGGCTCACGGCAATGAAGAGTCGTGGCATCGACCTGGAGCAAGTCTACGGCTGTGATCCGGCGATGCTGGAAGCTGCACGCAGTCTCTCGTGGTTTGCAGCGAACAGCGAGCCACATCAATCGTTGACCTACGAGCCAAACCATGACACAGAGGCGGCAATGGCGCGCATTGTTGAGACGAGAGCGCGTCACAACGCCGGCAGCAACGGATAGGCCAATCACTTTCACCATAAGCTGCTAGCTCGGCCGCGGACGGGCCAGGGCGGGGTGCCTAATCGCCTGGAAACGACCTTGGACTGCCTCAACTCTTACCGCGAGCAAGTCGCAGGAATCGCTGTGGAAACACTCGGGTGCCAGGGTCCTCGGCGGAACTCCCTGGCACCTGTTTCCCTCGTTGTTTATCCCTCGCAGAGGGCCCAGACTTCGAGCGTCCACTTTGTGCTGCCCTGGCCGGGTCCGCCCGCTGAACGTACCTCCCATATGCTCGAGCTCACAGGGTAGGAGGCGAGGATCCTTACGTCGATGAGTTGGCCGGAGCTTGTCACTTCGGGGGTAACGCGATATCCGCCGCCGACCACATGGGTATTACCCGTGCAGACAGCCTGTACGGCCACCGCTGCCCCTGCGCCCGCCTGCGACGTAGCTTGGCTTTTGACCATCGTATGGATGCTGAACGTACTGGCATCCCGGGTGAACAATACGCCTTCTTTATCGACTACGACCACGTCGTTCAAGTTGCTCGGGCTAGGGAGACTCCTGATCCTCACGACGCCGTCGACGTCCAGTCTCGCCGTCACCGGTACTTGGGGACTCAAGGCACAGGAGCTGGTTTCGAAGTTGGGGCCGATGCCCAGGTTGCCCGCGTTCGTGAGGACCATTTTCTGCGACTCCTCCACTCCGGGCAAGGTGCCGCAAGTCAGCGCCTTACCGGTCGTGAATCGAATCGATCCCTGGTGACCATTGGTGGCGGTGAGGATTAAATCCTTCGAGGCCCCCGACTTTGCCCCGAGGATCGCGTCGCCGGGAGTCGCCACGGTCGAATAGCAGCCAGTACAAGGTGCCACGGCCAGTTGAAGTCTCGCGCCCTGCTTGCCAACAGGTGTGGTAATCTCAAGCGCTGGGGCGTCGGTACCGATTCCACTGCCGAAGACCTTCACCTTTGAATCGCCAGAGACGTCCGTGGTGCCGATGCCCACTCGGATATTGGAAAACGGGTTCGCCGGCCCGGAGCCGTTACCGTTGTCTCCTCCGATATAGATTTCGTTCGGGGAAGTGGCTGTGATGCTGTTCTTCAGGCCATTTACCGATAACGACTTGCCTATGGGGCTTTTGGCCTCAGGGCTCGAAGCGACGGCGTCGACCTCACCGCCCGCCAGATTCAAAGTTTTGGCTTGCGAAGAGAACGGAAGCGTTCCGGCTGAAGGGTCTTGCGCGAGCTCACTTCCGGCGCCTGGGGTGAGCGAGAGCCCGATCGCCGGAATATAGTAGCCGTTGATGTCGATGACGAGGTCGGTCGGAGCGCTGGCATACGCTTCAATCGAGCCGTCTGCTCCTGCCGGAACTACGGCCGCGTTGTCGACGATGAAACCTTGCGTGGAGCTTACGGTCTCGACGAGCGGTAGGGATTGACCCGTAGGGTAGATTTTAAGGACGCCAAGATGCCCCCGTGGGGACATGGTGATGTTCAGCGAATACGCCTGGGCGATGGATGGTAGCACGCAAGCGGCGCTGGAACGAATGGGAAAGGTCCGGCTGGCGGACCCGGCAAGGCTGGGCGGCCCTAACGGACCCGTGAATCCCTGGCCGACCCGCGTATCCACTACGCGGCAGGGCGTGATTCCCACGAAGACGAGAGGGATCCGGGCTGAGGTGGCATCCTCCTTGCCATTTGGGTTCTCCGCCTCGGTGGGCTGCCAGTAGAGTGGGGCCTGCCAGCTTTTAAGGGGGGCTTCATCGCGCACTACCCGCGCACCCAGCGCAACCGGTACGAAAAGCAAAAGGAGAAGAGCACGGAACGGATATCGTGGACTCATCGGGGCCTCACTTTCTTAAACCAGGACAATCATCCTGTACAGTTTGGATTGTCAACATTAGGCGTTTATAGACATATAGATGCTCACGAGGTAATGACCGGATTCCCAAAGGCTTTGCGCAGGCTCACATCCTGTTAATACCTAGACCTCCCCGGCGCGCGTCTGGTTTAGCGGACCCCCTCTCCCAGCGCGGGCGCTCCCCAATGGACTAAAATAGAGCCTGCCACGCAGCACCAACCCAGGAGACGCCGATGCGCCATGCCCTCGAGGAAAGGTTTGCCGCCAGCGACGGCACGGAGCTGTTCTACCGCCGCTGGCCCGCGGCCGTATCCGGAGAGACCCGGGGAGCGGTCCTCCTCTTCCATCGCGGGCACGAGCACTCGGGGCGCCTGCAGGAGGTGGTCGACGGTCTCGACCTCCCCGGCTTCGAGATGTTCGCCTGGGATGCCCGCGGCCACGGCCGCTCCCCCGGCGAGCGGGGCTGGGCGGCCCACTTCGGCGTGCTGGCCCACGACGCCGACGCCTTCCTGCGCCACATCAGCACGGCTCACGGCTTTGCCCCGGAGGAGGTCGCCGTGGTGGCCCAGAGCGTGGGCGCGGTGACCGCCGCCGCCTGGCTGCACGACTTCGCGCCGCGGGTGCGGTGCGCCGTGCTCGCCTCCCCCGCCTTCGAGGTGAAGCTCTACGTGCCGTTCGCCATCCCCGGACTGCGGCTGCTGCAAAAGCTCAAGGATCCCGCCTATATCCAGTCCTACGTGAAGGCGAAATTCCTTACCCACGATCCGGCGCGCATCGCGAGCTACCAGACCGATCCGCTGATCAGCCGCGCCATCGCCGTCAACGTGCTGATCGATCTGTTCGACACCTCGCAACGGGTGATCGCCGACGCCGCGGCGATTCAGGTGCCGGTGCAGGTGCTGGCCTCGGGGTCCGACTTCGTGGTGAAGAAAGGGCCGCAGCGGCGGTTCTTCGCGCGGCTGGGCTCCGCCGAGAAGGAATTCCACGAATTCCCCGGCTTCTATCACGACACCCTGGGCGAGAAGGACCGCCACCTGCCGCTCGGCAAGGCGCGCGACTTCATCCTCCGCCGGTTCGCGGCTCCCTCCTCGCTGCTCGACGCCGACCAGCGCGGCTACACCCGCGACGAGCTCGACCGGCTGCGCGGCCCCGCCGCGCCGCTCGCGGGCCTGGGGTTCGCCGTCACCCGGCGGGCGCTCGGCTCGCTCGGACGGCTCTCCGACGGCGTCCGGCTGGGGTTGGAGACCGGCTTCGACTCCGGCAGCACGCTCGACTACGTCTACCGGCACCGTCCGGCGGGGCGGACGCCGCTCGGCCGGATGTTCGACGCCGCCTATCTCGACAGCATCGGCTGGCGCGGCATTCGGATCCGCCGGCGCCACCTGGAGGAGATGCTCGCCGAGGCCTTCGCGCGCCTGGAGGCCGCCGGCCGGCCGGTGCGGCTGGTGGACGTCGCGGCGGGGCACGGCCGCTATGCCCTCACCGCGCTGGGAAATAACGGGCACGGCGCCACGGCGCTGCTGCGCGACTGGAGCGACCTCAACGTCGAGCGCGGGCGGGCGCTGATCGCGGAGATGGGGCTCGACGGCCGCGCCACCTTCGAGCGCGGCGACGCCTTCGATCCCGCCTCGCTGGCCGAGATCCCCCCGGACCGCACGGTCGGCGTGGTCTCCGGCCTCTACGAGCTGTTCCCGGCCAACGACGGCATCCGCCGCTCGCTCGCCGGGCTGGCGCGGGCGATCGAGCCGGGAGGCTATCTCCTCTACACCAACCAGCCCTGGCACCCGCAGCTCGAATTCATCGCCCGCGTGCTCGCCTCCCACCGCGGCGGCCAGCCGTGGATCATGCGCCGGCGGACCCAGGGGGAGATGGACGAGCTGGTGTCCGCGGCCGGCTTCCGCAAGCTCGGGCAACGGATCGACCGCTGGGGGATCTTCTCGGTTTCTCTGGCCGAGCGGCTGGCGGAGCGGGTGGGCGGTTGAGCGAGACGTCCGAGCCGCGCCCATGGAAGGCGGCGGCGCTCTGGCTCGCCTTCCTCGGCCTCTTCTTCTTCACCAGCTACGGCCTCGCCAACTGGCTGGCCAGCCGCCGTGCCGCCGTCGGCTCGGTCGCCTTCGGCTGGGAGCGCCACATCCCGTTCCTGGCCTGGACGATCGTCCCCTACTGGTCGATCGACCTCTTCTACGCGATATCCCCTTTTATCTGTACGACCCGGCGGGAGCTCTCGGTCCATGCCCGGCGGCTGCTCGCGGCCCAGCTCCTCTGCGTCGCCTGCTTCCTCGCCTTCCCGCTGCGCTTCAGCTTCACCCGGCCGGCGGCGGAGGGCCTCTTCGGCGCCCTGTTCACGGCGCTTGCCGGCTTCGATAAACCTTTCAATCAGGCCCCCTCGCTGCACATCGCCCTGCTGGTGGTCCTCTGGGTGCGCTACGCCGCCCATCTTGACCCCGTACGATGGGGACGGACCGGCCGCGCGATCCTCCACGTCTGGTTCGCCCTCATCGCCGTCTCGGTGCTCACGACGTATCAGCACCACTTCCTCGACGTCCCGACCGGCCTGTGGGCGGGGCTGTTCTGCCTCTGGCTGATCCCCGAAGCGCCCGTGGAAGCGAGGGAGCGCTCGCGGGAGCCCTGGCGGCTGCGGCTCGCGCTCGCCTATCTGATCGCGGGCGCGACGCTGGCCCTGCTCAGCCTTCTGATCGGCGGATGGGGTTGGCTGCTGCTCTGGCCGGCCGGAGCGCTCGCGCTGGTGGGGGTGGTCTATGCCACGGGGGACGCGCGGCGGTTCCACAAGGCGGACGGACGGCTCGCTCCCCCCGCCTTCTGGCTGCTCCTCCCCTATCTCGCCGGGGCCTGGCTCAATTCCCGGCTGTGGACCCGCCGCGCGCCGGCGCCGGTCGCGCTCCCCGGCGGGCTCCTGCTCGGCCGCATCCCCACCCGGCGCGAGCTGAGGGAGAGCGGCGTCCGGTCGCTGGTCGATCTGGTGGCCGAGCTGCCGGTGGACCGCGCGGGGATCGCCTACCGGGCCGTCCCCCTGCTCGACCTGCTGCCGCCGTCCTCCGAGGAGATCGCCGCCGCCGTGGCCGCCGTCGACGAGCTGGCCGGCGAGCGTCCCACCCTGCTCTGCTGCGCCCTCGGCTACGGCCGCAGCGCCACGGTGGCGGCGGCCTGCCTCCTGGCCTCGGGCTGCGCCGCCGATCTCGACGAGGCGATCGAGCAGGTTCGGCGCGCCCGGCCGGGGATCGCGCTCTCGCCGGCCCACCGCCGCCAGCTCGCGGCGTGGCATGAATCCAGGAGGCTCCGCGATGCAGGATGACGAGGACTTCGAGCGCCAGGCCACGGCGGCGGTTCTGGAGACGGGCGTGACGGTCGGCCGCGCCTCGCTCCTCTTCTTCCTTGTCGGGCTGGTGGGCACCGTAGCCGGTGGGAATGCCCGTATCCCGTTCATCCTCTCTCTCCCCTTCGGGCTATTCCAGGCCTGGCTCGCGTTGCGCGTGGAGCTGGACGCCCGGCTGTTCGCTCTCTCCGGGCTTCCCGCCCATCTCGCCGCGCTCGACCGGGTGCTGGCGCGGCTCGGTGACTCTCCGCCGGCGGAACGAGGCTTCGCGGACCGCAGCCGCGGGGCCCTGCGGCTGTGGAAGCTCCAGGTGGTGGCCGCTGTCCTCCAGACCCTCTGCGTCTTAGGCGGGGTCATCACACTCGCCGCGATGTGGCGGTGAGCGAGCCCCTGCTATGCTGGAGCCGCGACATGCCCAGCGTCTATGACCTGAAACCCGCCTTCCAGCGGCTCCTGCGGCCGCTCTGCGGCTCCCTGGCCCGGGCGGGGGTCACCGCCAACCAGGTGACGGTGGCGGCGGCCCTCCTCTCCATCGCGGCGGGGGCCCTGGTCGCCTGGCGGCCGGCGGCGGGCTGGCCCCTGCTGCTCGTCCCCGGCGTCCTGCTGGTCCGCATGGCCCTCAACGCGATCGACGGCATGCTGGCCCGCGAGCACGGCCAGAAGAGCGCCCTGGGCGGCCTCCTCAACGAGCTGGGGGACGTGGTCTCGGACGCCGTCCTCTACCTGCCGCTGGCCCTCGTGCCGGGGATCGCCCCCTGGCTGGTGGTGCTCCTGGTGCTGCTCGCCGGCCTGACCGAGATGACCGGCGTGGTGGCGGTACAGATCGGCGCCTCCCGCCGCTACGACGGCCCGGCGGGCAAGAGCGATCGCGCCGTCGCCCTCGGCGCTCTCTGCCTCGCCCTCGGCCTGGGCGCCCCCGCCGGCCTCTGGACCAATGTCCTGCTCGCCCTGCTGGACGCGGCGCTCGTCCTCACCGTGATCAACCGCTCGCGGCAGGCCCTGCGCGAGCTCGGGAGGCCGGCATGAGCGCCCGCCTCTCCGCCCTCCTGCGGGTGCCGCACCTCAATCCGGCGGTGCTGTGGATCTTCGGCGTGATCTTCGCGGTGCTGGTGGTGGCGACCGCCGCGGTCTGGCTCCTCGGCCGCCTGAAGCCGCAGAAGGACTGGACCGAGCTCCGCCTGCGGATCCGCACCTGGTGGTTGATCGTGGGGGTCTTCGGCCTCGCCCTCAACCTCTCCCGCCTGGTCTCCCTGATCCTCTTCGCCTTCGTGAGCTTCCTGGCCCTGCGCGAGTACCTGTCGCTCGTCCCCACCCGCCGCGCCGACCGCATCGTCCTCTTCTGGGCCTATCTGACGATCCCGCTGCAATATCTCTGGATCGGCATGCACTGGTACGGGATGTTCATCGTCTTCATCCCGGTCTACGCCTTCCTCCTCCTGCCCACGCACATGGTGCTGATCGGCGAGACCAGCGGCTTCCTGCGCGCCGCCGGCAGCCTCCACTGGGGGCTGATGACCATGGTCTTCGCGCTCAGCCACGTCGCCTTCCTGCTGGTGCTCCCCTCGTCGGTCAATCCGCGGGGCGGCGGCCCGGGGCTGGTGCTCTACCTGCTCTTCCTCACCGAGTTCAACGACGTCGCGCAATACATCTGGGGGCGGACGCTCGGCCGCCACAAGGCCATCCCCAAGGTGAGCCCGGGGAAGACCCTGGAGGGGCTCCTGGGCGGCGTCGCCACCACCCTCGTGCTCGCCTGGCTGCTGG
This sequence comes from Thermoanaerobaculia bacterium, assembly GCA_045807625.1. Taxonomy (GTDB): domain Bacteria; phylum Acidobacteriota; class Thermoanaerobaculia; order Multivoradales; family UBA5704; genus DATARR01. The sequence continues at coordinate 70,540 of JBJMHA010000057.1, forward strand.
CGCCGCGCCTGACGCCGCTGACGCCGGGGGAGTCGATCCTCGCCGGCCTCCTCCTCGGCGTGGGCGGCTTCGTGGGGGACGTGGTGATCTCGGCCGTGAAGCGCGATATCGGCATCAAGGACAGCGGCACCCTCCTGCCCGGCCACGGCGGCGTCCTCGACCGCATCGACAGCCTCCTCTACACGGCTCCTCTCTTCTTCCATTTCGTCTGGTACCTGCACGGGACGATCGTCACCCGGCTGGGAGATTGAATCCTTGAGCCGGCTCCTGCGCTTCGTCTTCTTCCGCCTGGTGGTGCGGCCGGTGGTGGGGATCGCCCTCGGGGTCAACGTCCGTCACCGGGAGCGGCTGCCGGCGGACGGCCCGGCGGTGCTGGTGGCCAACCATAACAGCCACCTGGACACCATGGTGCTGATGACCCTGCTGCCGCCGCGCTTGCTGCCCAAGGTGCGGCCGGTGGCGGCGGCCGATTACTTCCTCAAGAACCGGCTGCTGGCCTGGTTCTCCCTGCGGATCATCGGCATCCTCCCGATCGTGCGCGGCGGCGGGGGGAAGAGCGATCCGCTGGCGGCCGTCCACGAGGCCCTGGGGCGCGGCGAGATCGTGATCCTCTTCCCCGAAGGATCGCGCGGCGAGCCCGAGCGGCTCTCCGAATTCAAGAGCGGCGTCGCCCACCTGGCCCGCGCCCATCCGGAGGTGCCGGTGATCCCCGCCTTCCTCCACGGTCTGGGCAAATCGCTGCCCAAAGGGTCCGCCGTCTTCGTCCCCTTCTGCTGCGACGTCGTGATCGGCGAGCCCATCCCCTGGCGGGAGGACCGCAAGCTCTACATCCAGGAGCTGCGGGAGCGGATGAGCGCCCTCGCCGGCGAGATCGAGCTCGCGGCGTGGGAGTGAGGGGGACGAACAGAGCGCGGCGGACCCAGTCCAGCAGGATCAAGGGCCCCCCGGTGAGATAGCGAAACCCCTGGCGACAGATAGAGGAAAAGGAGACCCGATCCGCCGGACGTCGGGCTCAGGCGGCCGAAATGGATCGGTCCCCAGCTATGGGCTGCGCGATGACGCGTGGCACCCGGAGGACAGCGTTATGACTTCTAAACCGTACATTTACCGGTTCTCGCTCCTCATGCTCTTGATCGCACCCGCGGCCTTCGCCCAGAGCTATCGGTTCCCCTTCAGAGGGGAAGACATGAAGCCAGGCGAGAGGATTCATACAGGGGATCACGCCGCGGGGATACAAGCGAAAGGCGAAGACATCGGGGCGATGAGGTATCTGGGTAATGGTAAATGGTCCTTCTTCAACCAAGGAAACGGCAGTGTCAATTCTGACTACGTCATTTACGGCAAGCCCGTCCACGCGATAACCGACGGCAACATCGTAGGATGCTGGCGGAACGCTCCAGAGAATCCCAATCCTCCTGACAAACACGACAAATTCGTCACCGGGACCAAGCTCGTAAACGGGAAACCCGTCAACGTCGGCCGCATTCCCGGCGGCGGGAACATGCTCTTCGTCGACAATGCCGACGGCACAAGGACCTTGTATGCGCACATGATTCCCGGGTCCATTCCTGCCGCCCTATGCCCGAATAACGACACCTTCTTTCCAAAGGACCTGACCATTCCCGAAGGCGACGCATATCTGATGCTTTCGCCCTCCGCCTACGTTGCGATCAAGAAGGGGCAGTTTCTCGGCAAAGCCGGCAACTCCGGCAGCGCGGATGCGCCACACTTACATGTTCACACGGAAAAGGCGGGAAAGCCGGCCGTCATGCGTTTCGAAGAAGGGCTTTCCAAGCCGTTCATCGAAAACAACACCGACATCAAAGGTGGCTGGACCAGCTTCGCCGGGAAAGAGATTCCAGACGGCAGAGTCCTGATCCGTCCGCCCCGGGATGTGAGATACCGCATGGCGGATTTCGAAGCCTACGAGGTAAATGGCAAAATGACCTACGTGGGTATCTTCAGGCCGGGCTCCTACGGCCCCATGGCGCTGTTCGAAAGCGACTGGAACAAGTTTCTCACCGGGTGGAAAGACATTGAGGCCAAGGGATATCGCATGCAGGATTTCGAATCCTACCAACAGGGTGGCCACCAGATGTACGCTGGAATCTTTGCGCCCGGCTCCTACGCTCCGATGGCGCTCTTCAAGGGTGATTGGCAGTCATTTCTCGCGGGCTGGAAGGCGATCGAGGCCAAAGGCTACAGGATGAAAGACTTCGAAGCCTTCAAGAGTGGCGGGGGCAACATGTATGCGGGCATCTTCGAACCGGGCAGCTATAGTCCGATGGCGCTCTTCAAAGAGAAGTGGAACGATTTTCTCTCGGGATGGAAGGCCATCGAAGCCAAAGGCTACCGAATGAAGGATCTCGAGATCTACCAGGACGGCTCGAAGACGGTCTACGCCGGAATCTTCGCGCCCGGTACATACGCCCCGATGGCTTTGTTCAAGAATAATTGGAAGGAGTTTTTGGACGACTGGAAGGCCATCGAAGCCAAAGGACACCGGATGGTCGATATCGAAGTGTATCCAAGCGGGAATGGTGTGGCGTACGCCGGAATCTTCGAGCCAGGAGCTTACAATCCCGCGGCTCTGTTCATTACGGGGGACTGGGATGCCTTTACCGAGGCTTGGCAGAACCTGGAATAGATGCTTCGCGCCAGACCCAGCTTGGGAAGGCGCCTGAAACTACTGAGCCCGTATGTGAGCGGGCAAGGAGGCTACAAAAATGCGACTCTCAACGGCAGTCCTCGGAGCTCCTCTCAGGGTGGCATCGGTGCTGCTCGCCGGGCTTTTCCTGTCCCAGGGACCGGTGTCGGCCTTCGGCTCGAAGATCCACCCCGAGCTCACCCGCAGCGCGTTTGTCGTCCTCATGGACCCGGCACTGTCAGCAGCCTTGGGGACACCTCCCTGATCGGCGACACTAAGGCTTGGACTAACAGCGCGGCTCATTACGACAACTGCGCCTGGAACGAAGGGCGGCAGTGGATTGTTGACCACAGGGCTAATGCGGTGACGGCCGCCCACGCCTACTTCCAATCCTCCGGGCCGCGGCAGGCTGTTTTCGATGAGCTGGGCTACATCTTGCACGCCACAGAAGATTTCTACGCCCATTCCAACTGGGTCGAGAACCACGACTGGGGCGTCCTCGCCGACTTCGATGGCCCGAAGCCCCAGGGCTGGATCAGCGGCTTCTTTAAAGAAGATTACCCACAACTGTGTCCGAGCGGAAGCCCCACGCACACTGACCTGAACAAGGACGAGCCGAACCGGCCCTACTACGATGAGGCGCGGGCCGATGCCATCCTTGCCATTCAAGACCAAATTTCGAAATTCAAGGCGGAGCTTGCCGCGAAGTACCCCTCGGAGGTGGGCGCAATTCTTCTGAAGCTGGGGATCAAGGCACAGCCGAGCGTCATTGACGATGCCCTTGCCTGGCCCAATGGCAAGGTCTACTTCTTCGCTGGCTCCAAATACTTCTACTACGATCTGACCGCCGACCACGTGGTCCAGGGCTATCCTTTCTCGATCGTGGACTACTGGGCGGGTCTGGATCCCTTTGCAAACGGCATCGACGCCGGCTTTGCCGCCGACTCGACAAAGGCATACTTCTTCCAGGGCGACCGCTACATTCGTTACGACATTCCCGCTGATCAAGCTGTCGCCGGCTATCCGCGTGCGATCGCGCCAAACTGGAAGGGGCTCTGGACCTGCGGGATCGACGCCGTGGTCTTATGGCCCAATGGCAGGGTCTACGCCTTCAAAGGTCCCCGGTACATCTACTACAACCTCGCATCCGATCAGGCCGCTGGGGGATATCCCCGGGCGATTGCAGGCAACTGGCATGGGCTCGAGCCGTTCTCGGGTGGCATCGACGCCGTTTTCATTGCACCCACTAACGGGAAGGCCTACTTTTTCAAGGCCGGTTATTACATCCGCTACGACGTCGCGCTCGATCGAGCCGACCCCGGCTATTTGTTGCCCATTAAGGATTACTGGCATGGGCTCTAGCAGCCAGCAGGAGGAATAATGCTCGCGTTGATCCAGGCTGATTGGGCTCCTGGGAACTGGAGCCTACCTCAGAATCATCGTCAACGTAGAAGATGCGCCTCCAGACTATTCCTGGGACCTCCGCGGGTGTAGAATGCTCCCAGCCATCTCGGCGACAGATTTACCTCGCGGGCACCTCGCAGTCCCCAGCCCGGCGCGTGGCGTGCCCCCGAAAACGGAGGACCCGTGCGCGCCCAGACCCGGACCCTGAGCTTCGCTCTTCTTCTGCTCGCCCCCCTCGCCCTTCGCGCGGCCGGAGCCCCCGCCTGCGGGGAGAACGACCTGATCTTCGGCTGCACCAAGACCGACGAGACCCAGCGGCTGAGGGCCGGCTGCGCGGTCCACGACCACCAGCGCTTCTTCGCCTCCGAGTGGCGGATCTACGATCTGCGGAGCGAGGAGCTCCTGAAGCGGGTCCCCACGGACAAGGAGGGCATCGCGCTCGTCGACATCCCCGACCGCCCCTGGGTCATTCTCGAAGGGGAGGTCGTCTGCACCACCCGGGGGCACGAGATCGCCATCCCCTACCGCTTCCTGGTCGAGCGCACCGGCAAGAACAGCTACCGCCAGAGCGCCTACTCCCCCGAGACCCTGGTCGGCACGGGGAACTGGAATCCCGACACCCAGCTCCACTACGGGGAGTTCCGCGGCCGGTCGCTCGCCGGGAGCGCGCCCGAGCCCGGGCCGGGCCGCTGAACGTCACCGGCAGCTCGGCATCATCCCCGTCCTCGAGCTGCCGAACTGGCTTCAAAGTAAAGTGGTGTGCTTAATCTGTGCCGGCGCTGCTTTCTTGGTAGGGAAACGTGCCGACGAACGCCAGATGAGCAGACGCTCTTAGCTGAGGCTGCCGGCCTTCATGGTCGTAGCCGTAGAGCAGGAGCAGCGTGTCGTAGACGCCATCGCGAAGCTGACTACCCACCTGCCATGCTGCTTGCTTGAAGGATTCGGCATAAGAGTGGCCGTCGAATGCGGATGCCGAATCTATACGCTGATGGAAGCTGCTTTCGAAGAAGTCATGGTCGTAGAAGCTGAGCCCGATCTCAGCCGCGAAGGCTGATACTGGCTCGTCGTCCTGCTCATCGTCGTACTGTTCTGCCAGGAAGGCATCGAGCGCATCCTGCGACCCGAGCCTGCCGAGCCAGACCGAGACGATTTGTCCCTCTTCGTTGAAAGTAGACTCTAACGGCATGTTGGCTCCTTCTCAGAGCCCCCATTCTAGCAACGGCCCGCTCCCCTGGTATGCTTGCCGCCGGATTCGACACGGGAGACCCCACCATGCGCTCGACCCTGTTGCCGCTCGCCGCGACCCTCACTCTGGCCACGGGCCTGCTCGCCGCTCCGCCCACCCCTGGACATTTCGACGGCAAGACCTGGTGGAAGCACGTCCAGGTGCTGGCGGACGACAACATGGAAGGGCGCGAGACGGGGAGCCCCGGCCTGCGCAAGGCCCAAGGCTACATCGTGGCCCAGCTCACCAAAGCCGGCCTGGAGCCGGCCGGCGTCAACGGCTTCTACCAGCCGGTCCAATTCGTCCAGCGCGAGATCGACGAGAGCGGCTCCTCGGCCGCGCTGGTGCGCGACGGCAAGCCGGAGCCCCTCAACCTCGGCGAGGACGCCTTCTTCAGCACCCGCGCCGACCTCGCCCCCGAGGAGATCACGGCCCCCCTCGTCTTCACCGGCTATGGGCTGCGGGTGCCGGAGAAAGGCTTCGACGACTTCGCCGGCCTCGACCTCAAGGGCAAGATCGCCGTGCTCCTCGCCGGCTCCCCCGAGGAGATCCCCGGGCCGCTCGCCTCGCACTACCAGACGATCGGCGAGCGCTGGAAGGCCCTCCGCGCCGCCGGCGCCGTCGGCGTCATCACCATCCCGAACCCCGCCTCCATGGATATCCCCTGGTCCCGGATGTCGCTCAACCGCACCCACGCCTCCATGGACCTCGCCGATCCCGAATTCAACGAGACCGCGGGGATCAAGACCTCCTTGACGTTCAACCCCGAGCGGGCCGAGAAGCTCTTCGCCGGCTCCGGCCACACCTTCGCGGAGATCGCCGCTCTCGGCAAGGACCGCAAGTCCCTGCCGCGGTTCCCCCTCACCGTGTCGCTCCGGGCGCGCGCCAGCGTCAAGCACAGCCAGGTCGAGTCGGCCAACGTCATCGCCCGGCTCCCCGGCTCCGACCCGGCCCTCAAGAACGAGGTGGTGGTCCTCTCCGCGCACGTCGACCACATCGGCATCGGCGCGCCCATCGACGGCGACCGCATCTACAACGGCGCCATGGACGACGGCTCCGGCAGCGCGCTGCTGCTGGACATGGCCGCCAACCTGGCGGCGAGCCACGCGAAGCCGCGGCGCTCGATCCTCTTCGCCTTCGTCACCGCGGAAGAGAAGGGGCTTCTGGGATCGAAATATTTTGCCGCGCACCCGACCGTCGATCCGAAATCGATCGTCGCGGACATCAACGTGGACATGTTCCTGCCGATCGTCCCCTTGAAGGTCCTCAAGATCGAAGGGCTCGTGGAGTCCGACCTCGGCGACCGCGCCGCCGCCATCGCGCGCTCCCTGGGGGTCAAGCCGATCGCCGATCCGGAGCCGCTACGCAACCTTTTCATCCGCAGCGATCAATACAACTTCATCCGCCACGGCGTCCCGTCCCTGATCATGAGCGTCAGCGCCGAGCCCGGCACGCCCGAGCAGGAGATCTTCAAGGCGTGGCTCACCAAGCGCTACCACGCGCCTTCGGACGACCTGAAACAGCCCGTCGACCTCGGCGCCGCCGCCCTCTACGAAGAGATCACCCGCCGGCTCCTCCTCGACGTCGCCGACGCGCCGGCCCGCCCCGCCTGGAAGCCGGACTCCTTCTTCCGCCGCTATGCGGAAGCCGGCTCATCGGCACCGGCTCATCGATGATCGCCGTGGTTATGCGATGGGTCTCGACCGCAGACTTTCTCGCACTTCATGGGGCTCGTTGTTATTTAAAACGGAATAACGATTCCCCTTCCCGAAAACACAGCCGTCTGGTTTCTCGCGATGTAAAGCTGGAAATCACTTCTCGCTTGAGAAGCTCGGCTATGACGTAGAACCCACCGACATTGCCAATCATCAGGGCCCCGCGCTCGGCTTTTCCCTTCCCTCGCTACTTTGCGCGTTTCTCCTCATACCAGATCGACACAACTAAATGGCCAGATCCTGGACTTTGGAATGAGAGATCCTGTTTTACACTACTGATGTCGATCCCAGGATTCGCCGCCAACCATTTATTGACGAGCCCCTCGAGTTCTTGAGCTGCTTCGAAGGTCGGGGCTTTTTTAGAGATGTCAATCGTGGGTGGAAAAGTCAGTGAGAAGAACTTCGTTTGCATGCTGTCTCCTTTCCTTAGTAGGAGTTCCTAGCCGCATAACCGTGATGCCGATGAGGGGCGGGACTGCGCTTTTTGCGGTTTCCCTCCGCTCGATCGGCGGCGTTAGACGCTATGGATTTTGTTATTGGGCGAGCATGCTTCTGACCTGCTGTAGCGTGTAGGGTGGATTGTGCAGATGAACGACACGATGGCAGTTGGCGCATAGAATTGCAAGGTCCTCAATTCGTGTTTGGGTAGCGTCCTCAACCTCGGACAACGGCAATAAGTGGTGGACCTCGCAGTAGTTGCTGGCAGCACGGCCATATGCACGGACGAAAGAGAACCCGCAGACCTCGCAGTTAAGCGATGCTGAGTGCTTCTTCTTATTGCGGACGATAGTCTGGTTTCGCTCTCGTTGAAGGTGCAAGACCAGTCGGCGGCGCCCCTCTGTGGCGGCAAGAGTGTGGATGTCCACGTCGAGGAGGGGAGTCGCCTCGGATTCGACAAAGCGCACGTAGCCTGGCAGTGCTGAAATACCGGGCTTAGGAATGCTGATCTGCTTGCCGATGTGGAGGTGACGTGAACTCCTATACTCCTCCTCCGTCTCAAACAGAACATAGCCATGAGCGTCGAACAATGCCGCGGGAAAACGCTTAAGCGTGGCATACCAGTGACCGTCGTCGCTATAGCGAACCTGTACTGCGCCTACGCCCCAAGTATCGTTGAGGCGGACAGCCTTGTCTCGATTCAGCGTAGCTTTAGTTCGTCTGTCCATGGTGGCCGATTGCAACGTCTAACAGCCTAGTTTAACTTCACCGTCTCCTTCTCCAGAATGCATATCGCCAGTCCCCATTGGCCTGCAATCTGGATCCGTAGAAAAATAGACATGTCCTTTGCTATCAAGACCTTGCTATTTTACTCCCACGCTGGGCGAATCGTCAATGCGGCATCCGCTGGCGCCAGCCTGACGTAGAAGCGACCCAGTGCACCGGCCTCGTCGTGCTCTTATCCGGCGGCGCTGGACAGGTCAATCCGCAGGAGCTATCGTCTTGCTGAAGTTGGGCTTACCCACTCCCGGAAAGTCTCAGAGGGTGTCTCGAAAGCCGGTCGCGCCGCCCTCTGCCCGGGCATGAATGCCCGGGCTAAGAACAACGCCGGATGAATCCGGCTTCAAGCCCCCTTCAGGGGGCACGGTTCCTAGCCCGGCGATTCATCGCCAGGCGGGAGAGAGGCGGCTTTCGAGACACCCTCTCAGGGTGGTATGATGCCCCCAGGAAAGCTCGACCGCTGAGATAGCAACCGGTGAGGGAACCGCAGCCCCAACCAGCCGCCCGGACCGCTGAGTTTCTTTCCCGGCGCTGTTGAACCCCACCCCGGCGCGATTCCAGAGCTCCCGGACCGAAAAATAACGCGCCCGGCGCCTCGGGAACGAATCCGAACGGCTGAATTGCTTTCCCGGCGCCCAGTCTGGCTTCCCCGACGCCCGGGTTGTGTTGGATGACGGCTCGGGAACGCATCCCGCGCGTCGGGGAGCGTTCCCGCGCCGCCGGGTTTCTTGGATGGCCGTCCGGATCTTGATCCGGGGCGTCGGGTTTCGTTGGACGGGCGTGCGGGAACGAAGGATGGGCGCGCGGGAACGCTCGAATTCGATCCGGGAAGACAAAATTCGCGGCGGGGAGCTCTCAAAACGGGTCCGGACGGACTGAAACGGGGGCGGGCAGCGGGCCGGTCCCGGAACGCCTCGGCGAGAGTGCGGTGGCTTCTTCTTCTCCTCGCTCTCGCGCAGGGCCATGTCGGCATACCTTCAGGACCGGCCGTCGGCCGCGCCTGGCAGGGATTACCGCCCTCCGACCACGCGGTCGCGGTACTCCCGCCATTTCGGCGCGCTCTCCTTTCCGCCCATTCTAATCGAGCGGCTCCCGCGGCTGTCGATTTCCGGCCGGCCCGTTCGTCGTCCTATCGAAGCGGCCGAATGGATCGGCCGGCGGAACGACGGGGTAGGATGGCGATCCACCCGGAACGAGGAGAGCGAAATGGCCAAATTCATCCTGCTGCTGCACGAGGACCCCCAGGATTTCCAGAACCTCACGCCGGAACAGATGCAGGCGATGTTCGAGCGCTATCGGGCCTGGGGCCAGAAGGTCCGCGAGGCCGGCCAGATGGTGGGCGGGCACAAGCTCAAGGACGAGGGCGGGCGCCACATGCGGCCGAACGGCGACGGCCGGATCCACACCACGGACGGCCCCTACACCGAGGCCAAGGAGGTGCTGGGCGGCCTCTACGTCATCCAGGCGGCGGACTACGGCGAGGCGGAGGAGATCGCCAAGGGGTGCCCCCACCTCGACAACGGCTGGATCGAGCTGCGCCAGATCGACGAGATGTAGCCGATGTCGCCCCAGGTTCCCGAGCTCGTCGACCATCTGTTCCGCCGCGAGGCGGGGCGGATGGTCGCGGCCCTCACCCGCGTGCTCGGCGCGGAGAACCTCTCGCTCGCCGAGGACGTGGTGCAGGAGTCCCTCGTCCAAGCCCTGCGCACCTGGCCGTTCCGCGGCGTGCCGGAGAATCCCGGCGGCTGGCTGATGCAGGTGGCGAAGAACCGGGCGCTCGACCTCCTGCGGCGCGAGGCGAATCTGGCGCGGAAGGAGGAGGCGATCCGCGGCTGGTCCGCCTCCCTCGCTCCGGACGACCCCGAGGGGGAGGCGATGGACGATCAGCTCCGGATGATCTTCATCTGCTGCCAGCCGGCGGTGCCGCGGGAGGCGCGGGTGGCGCTCACGCTCAAGACGGTCGGCGGCTTCGGCGTCCCCGAGATCGCCCGCGCCTATCTGGCCAGGGAGGCGACCATCGCCCAGCGGCTGGTGCGGGCGAAGCGGAAGATCCAGGAGATCCGGCCGCCGTTCGAGGTGCCGTCGCCCGCGGAGCTGCCGGCGGCGCTCGACTCGGTGCTGGAGGCGCTCTACCTCATGTTCAACGAGGGGTACGCCGCCTCGGCCGGCGAGGACTTGGTGCGCCAGGAGGTCTGTGCGGAGGCGGTCCGTCTCGTCCGGCTGGTGGCGGGGCATCCGGCGCTGGACGTGCCGAAGGCGCACGCCCTGGCCGCCCTGCTCCTCCTCCAGGCGGCGCGCAATCCGGCCCGGGTGGACCCGGAGGGCAATCTCCTTCTCCTCTCCGAGCAGGACCGGGACCTCTGGGACCAGCCGAAGATCGCCGCCGGGTTCCGCCACCTGGACCAGGCGGCGCGGGGGGCTGAGATCTCCGTCTACCACCTGGAAGCGGCCATCGCGGCCTGCCACGTTACGCCCGGGGAGACCGACTGGCCCTACATCCTCTCGCTCTACGGCGACCTCCTGGCGCTGAAGCCCTCCCCGGTCGTGGCCCTCAACCGCGCCGTGGCGCTCGCCATGGTCGAGGGACCCGCGGCGGGGATCCGGGCCGTCGAGGAGATCCGGGGCGATCCCGCCCTGGCGGGCTACTACCCGCTGCCGGTCACCCTGGGCGAGCTCCACGCCCGGGCCGGAGACGCAGAGAGGGCGGCGGCGTGCTTCCGGGAGGCTCTGGGGATGGAGAGCCCGGAGCCGGTGCGGCGGCGGGTGCAGGAGCGGGTGGGGCTCCTCTAAACCCTTAAAGCGCAAGGACCGTATACCGGATGAGGCGCGATCGAAACGTTGAGCATTCTTCGCGATGCTGAAAGCCGCGCACGCCGCCGGCGGAGGCGTCGCCAACAGGAGGAAGCATGAAGAAGAAGCAAGTCCGGGCCCTGAGCCTCTCCAAGGAGACGCTCCGCGATCTGAACGAAGCGACGGTGGAGAACGTGGCGGGCGGACGGACGGGAGCGAGCGATTGCCCCGCGCACTGCATCAACAACACGGTGGGAGGAAGCGTCGCGCCCTGCGGCTGAGGCGTCCTCGCCGGACGGGCAGCCGGCGCCTCGCCGGCCGCCCGTCCGTTAACAACCCTTCCCCCCGCGGCACCTCAAAACCCCAGAGAATTACCCCAGAGAACCGCCCTGCAAGGGCGGCCTTTGAACAGCCTGGGGTTTTCAACCCCAGGCGGCCGTGGCGGTGCCGGACGACACCGCGGCACGCGGCGACACCGACCCCAATTCGGAACGCGGTCGGTGTCTCCATCGCATGGAATCACCAGGATCGGGCCTCCTCCACCTGGGTTGAAACCCCAGGCTGGTGAATACCCGCCCTTCCAGGGCGGTCCCCCCAACCGCCCGCCCGCGATCCCATGCGACGCACCAGGACCGAAATTGTCCTTCCAACCTGTTGAGGACAAATGGTTTGTCAGACCCGACCATTTTTTACGTCTTCATAGGGGTAGACCGACCTTTCCGGCCGGTTCCAAACGCCTGATGGAGGGACCACCTTATGTCCTCGACGCTCGTGAAGATCATGCTCCACGTCGTATTCAGCACCCGGCAACGCGCCCCGTTCATCGATGCCGCCCTGAGGGCCGACCTCTATCCCTACATGTCCACGATCGCGCACCAGCGGGGAGCTACCGTGATCGCCCTCGGCGGCATGCCGGACCACGCCCACATCCTCCTCCGCGTCAAAGCCAGCCACAAGTTGTGTGACCTCGTCCAGGCGATCAAGGCGATCTCCTCAAAATGGGTCCATGAGAGACCGGAGTCGATCCCTGAATTCGGATGGCAGACGGGATACGCCGCCTTCTCCGTCAGCCAATCCAACGAGGCCAGGGTGAGGAATTACATCCTGAATCAGGAGACGCACCATCGCCGTTCCACCTTCGAGAAGGAGCTCGTCGGCCTCCTGGAGAAGCACCAAGTCGAATACGATCCCGACCACCTCTTCGATTGAGAACGCCGCCTCCAGAGACAAACCCCAGAGAGCCGCCCTGGAAGGGCGGGTATTCGCCAGCCTGGGGTTTCAACCCCAGGCGGGTCGGGGGCGGCGCCGTTCCGCGGGTGGCGGGCGGTTCCGGACGAGCGGTTCCGGTAGGCGGCGCCGGATGGAGAGATCCGGGCGGCACCGGACGGGCGGTTCCGGGCCGCGCCGGGACGGGCGGTTCCGGCCGCCCCGGACGGGCGGTTCCGGCCGCCCCGGACGGCCCCCGCCCATCCCACCCGGGGTTGAAACCCCGGGCTGGTGAATATCCGCCCTTCCAGGGCGGTTTCCCCCACCCCACCCGCCAATCCCATATAGTCGGCTCCGGAGGTAAACTCCAACGAACCGCCCCGCAGGGGCGGGTATTGGTTAGCCTGGGGTTTCAACCCCAGGCGGATTGATAAACGGGTTTGGCTGGCCGGTGAATTGGCGGGTTTGGCCGGTGGGTGATAAACGGGTTTGGCTTGCCGGACGATTGACGGGTTTCGGAGGTCGCGCTCGGAGGACCCCATGAAGGTCGCGGTGATCGGCGGCGGACCGGCGGGGTTGTATTTCTCGCTGTTGATGAAAAAGGCGAATCCGGGGCATGAGGTCGTGCTCCTGGAGCGCAACGCTCCGGATGCCACGTTCGGGTGGGGGGTCGTGTTCTCGGACCAGACGCTCGGGAACTTCCGGGCCGCCGATCCCGAGTCGTTCCAGGAGATCTCGGACAACTTCGCCCGCTGGGACGACATCGACATCCACTACAAGGGGCGGACGATCACCTCCGGCGGCCACGGCTTCGCCGGCCTCGCCCGCATGAAGCTGCTGGAGATCCTCCAAGGGCGCGCCGCCCGGCTCGGGGCCGATCTCCGCTTCAACTGCGAGGTGCGGGACGACTCCGATCTCCCTGGCCTGGGGTTGGGGGACGCGGATCTGGTGGTGGCCGCGGACGGCGTCAACAGCGCGGTGCGGCGGCGGCACGCCGAGGCCTTCCGGCCCGAGATCGTCCAGGGCAAGGCCAAGTTCGTCTGGCTCGGCACCACCCGGCGGTTCGACGCCTTCACCTTCCTCTTCATCGAGAACAAGGCCGGGATCTTCCAGGCCCACGCCTACCGGTTCAGCGAAACCCACTCGGCGTTCATCGTGGAGTGCGACGAGGCCTCCTGGCGCAACGCCGGGCTCGACCGTATGGATATGGACGCGACCATCGCCTTCTGCGAGGCGATGTTCGGGCCGTGGCTGGACGGCCACCCCCTCCTCGCCAACATCCCGCCCCAGCAGCGCGCGGCGCCTTGGCTCCAGTTCAACCGCGTCCACTGCGCCCGGTGGTGGCAGGACAATCTCGTGATGATCGGCGACGCAGCCCACACGGCCCACTTCTCCATCGGCTCCGGCACCAAGCTCGCCATGGAGGACGCCATCGCCCTCGCCCGCATCCTCAACGGCCCGGAGGCGTCCGACCTCCCGCGCGCCCTTCAGGCCTATGAGGACGAGCGGCGGACCGAGGCACTGCGCCTCCAGAACGCGGCCCGCAACTCCATGGAGTGGTTCGAGAACGTGCGGCGCTACGCCCGGCTCGACCCCGAGCAATTCGCCTACAGCCTGCTCACCCGCAGCCAGCGTGTGAGCCACGAGAACCTACGCCTGCGCGATCAGCGCTATCTCGAAGGGGTCGAGCGGTGGTTCGCCAGCCGGGCCAGCCGCAGAGAATTGCCAAAGGCTCCTCCCCCCATGTTCACCCCGTTCACCCTGCGGGGGATGACGGTCGAGAACCGCGTGGTGGTCTCCCCCATGGACATGTACAGCGCCGAGGACGGCACCCCCAACGACTTCCATCTGGTCCACCTGGGGGCGCGGGCGCTGGGCGGGGCGGGGCTGGTGGTGACGGAGATGACCTGCGTCTCGCCCGAGGCGCGGATCACGCTCGGCTGCACGGGCCTGTACAGCCCCGAGCACGTGGAGGCTTGGCGGCGGGTGACGCGGTTCGTCCACCAGCGGAGCCGCGCGAAGATCTGCCTTCAGCTCGGCCACTCGGGCGGCAAGGGCTCGACCCGGCTGATGTGGGAGGGGGAGAACGAGCCGCTCGACGCCGACGGCTGGCCGATCGTGGCCGCCTCCGCCATCCCCTTCAAGCCCGGGATGCGGGTGCCGCGCGAGATGACCCGCGCCGACATGGAGCAGGTGCGCGACGATTTCGTGCGCGCCGCGCGGATGGCGATCGAGGCGGAATTCGACATGATCGAGCTCCACTGCGCGCACGGCTATCTCCTCTCGGGATTCATCACTCCGCTCTCGAACCAACGGACGGACGAATACGGCGGCAGCCTCGAAAACCGTCTCCGCTTCCCCCTGGAGGTCTTCCGGGCCCTGCGCGCGGTCTGGCCGCGGGACCGGCCGATGTCGGTGCGCGTCTCGGCCACCGACTGGGTCGAGGGGGGGATCGAGGGGAGCCACGCCGTGGAGGTGGCGCAGGCGTTCCATCAGGCGGGCGCGGACATCATTCACGTTTCCGCCGGGCAGACCTCGGCGGAGGCCAAGCCGGTCTACGGCCGCATGTTCCAGACGCCGTTCTCGGACCGCATCCGCAACGAGACGGGGATCCCCACGATCGCGGTGGGGAACATCACCGAGCCGGATCAGGTGAATTCGATCATCGCCGCCGGCCGCGCCGATCTCTGCGCCCTGGCGCGCCCCCACCTCGCCGATCCCAACTGGACCCTCCGCGCCGCCGCGGAGCTGGGATATAAAGATCAGCCCTGGCCGGTGCAATACCTCACGGGCAAGCAGCAGCTCGAGCGGAATCTGGAGCGCCAGCGGCAGGCCCAGGGGCAGGCGGAATTGTTGGGGACGAGCGGGATTTGAGAATGGCGATCTCGATTCAACACGCTTTGCATTCGGGGCGTCCTGCCCTTCGAGGCCTCACCCCCTGGCCCCCTCTCCACTGCGTGGAGAGGGGGAAAAAACCTTCCAATGGCGCTCACCTTACGGAATCAGGCCTCCCCTCTCCACGCAGTGGAGAGGGGCCGGGGGTGAGGATTCGGAGGGCAGGCGGCTCCGAGGAGGAAACCGCTTGAACAACCGCATCCCCCTCGACTCCATCCGCCCCCAACACTTCGGCTGGAGCGTCGAAGGCCGCGTCGCCATGGTGACGATCAACCGGCCGGAGCGGAAGAATCCGCTCACCTTCGAGTCGTACCGCGAGCTCTCCGATACCTTTCACAAGTTGCGGCAGGTCGAGGAAATTAAATCGATCGTGATCACCGGCGCGGGCGAGAATTTCTGCTCCGGCGGCGATGTCCACGAGATCATCGGCCCTCTCGTGAAGATGCGCGAGGAGGGTCGGATGGACCGGCTTCTGGAGTTCACGCGCCTTACGGGCGAGCTCGTCCGCACGATGCGTCATTGCCCGCAGCCAATCGTGGCGGCGGTGGATGGCATCTGCGCGGGGGCGGGGGCGATCCTCGCCATGGCGTCGGACCTGCGGCTCGGCACGCCGCGCAGCCGGGTGGCGTTCCTGTTCACCCGGGTCGGCCTCTCGGGGGCGGACATGGGCGCCTGCGCCATCCTGCCGCGCATCATCGGCCAGGGGCGGGCCTCGGAGCTGCTCTACACCGGCCGTTTCACGGAGGCCGAGGAGGCGGAGCGCTGGGGGTTCTTCAACCGCCTGGTGCCGCCGGAGCGGCTGCGGGAGGAGGCGATGGGCCTCGCGCGGTCGATCGCCACCGGTCCCACCTTCGCCCACGCCATGACCAAGCGCCAGCTCCACCACGAATGGGGCCTGGGGGTGGACGAGGCGATCGAGGCCGAGGCGCAGGCGCAGGCGATCTGCATGCAGACCGAGGACTTCGCCCGCGCCTATCGCGCCTTCACCGCGAAAGAAAAACCCAC
Organism: Thermoanaerobaculia bacterium; assembly: GCA_045807625.1. Lineage (GTDB taxonomy): Bacteria > Acidobacteriota > Thermoanaerobaculia > Multivoradales > UBA5704 > DATARR01. Next base: position 86,645 of record JBJMHA010000057.1, read on the forward strand.
GTTCGAGGGCAATTGATGGCGGACACCTCCTTCCTCTCCTGGCCTTTCTTCGCGGATTCCCACCGGGATCTCGCCCGGGACCTCGGCTCCTGGTGCGCGCGGGAGATCGAGCCCCTGGAGGGAAAAGAGGACGAGGACCTCGACGGCACCTGCCGCGAGATCGTCCGCCGGCTGGGCGCGGGAGGCTGGCTGCGGCACGCCGTGGCCGAGGACTCCCAGCGCCTGGACGTGCGTTCGCTCTGCCTGATCCGCGAGACCCTCGGCCGCTTCTCGGGGATCGCCGACTTCGCCTTCGCCCTCCAGGGTCTGGGGAGCGGTCCTCTCTCGCTCTTCGGCTCCGAGGCCCAGCGCCGGGCGTGGCTGCCGCGCGTTGCCGCGGGCGAGGCGATCCCCGCCTTCGCGCTCTCCGAGGCCGAGGCGGGCTCGGACATCGGCGCCATGTCCACCACGGCCCGGCGGGACGGCGAGGCCTGGGTGATCGACGGCGAGAAGACCTGGATCTCGAACGCCGGCCTGGCAGACTTCTACGTCGTCTTCTGCCGTCTCCCCGAAATGGGAGACAAAGGTTTCGGAGCCTTCCTGGTGGAGGCTTCCAATCCCGGATTGCGGGTCTCGGAGCGGATCGGCGTGCTCGCGCCGCACCCCTTGGGAACGATCACGTTTCAGGATTGCCGGGTGCCGGCGGACGCCCTGATCGGCGAGCCGGGCAAGGGGCTCAAGGTGGCGCTCGCGACGCTCGACGTCTTCCGCTCGACGGTCGGCGCCGCGGCCCTGGGATTCGCCCGCCGGGCCCTGGACGAGGCGTTATCCTGGGCCCGCCGCCGCCGCGCCTTCGGCAAAAAACTTGCGGACTTCCAGCTCACGCAGGCCCGTCTCGCCGACATGGCGCTGGAGGTGGACGCCTCGGCGCTGCTCGTCTACCGCGCGGCGTGGACGCGGGACTCCGGAGCGGAGAGAATCACCCGCGAGGCCGCGATGGCGAAGCTGTTCGCCACCGAGGCGGCGCAGCGGGTGATCGATCAAGCCGTGCAGCTCCTCGGCGGCCGGGGGGTGGTGGCGGGCGCGCCGGTCGAGCGGCTCTACCGGGAGGTGCGGGCCCTGCGCATCTACGAGGGAACCAGCGAAATCCAGCGGCTCGTGATCGCCGGCCAGCTCCTGGCCGGCGCGCCGATCCAAGAAGAACGCCAGGAGGGATGATGATCGATGCCTGAGATCCTGCCGTCCGGACCCACCGCCCACGTGGACACCTTCTGCCGCGATTCGCTGCCCGGCCCTGAGCACACGCCGCACATGGACTACGGCGTCCTGCCGGAGCTGGCGGCCTATCCTTCCCGGATCAACGCCGCCACCGAGCTGCTCGACAAGCGGATCGCGGCCGGCGAAACCGACCGCCCCGTCCTGCACTTCCAGGGCGGGCACTGGACCTACCGCCAGCTCCTGGAGACCGCGAACCGTATCGCTCACGTCCTGGTGGAAGACCTCGGCGTGGTGCCCGGCAATCGTGTTCTATTGCGCGGACCGAACAACCCCATGCTCGCCGCCTGCTGGCTGGCCGTGCTCAAGGCGGGGGGCGTGGTGGTGTGCACCATGCCGCTCCTGCGGGTGCGGGAGCTGACCTACATCGCCGACAAGGCGAGGATCCGCCTCGCCTTGACCGATGCCCGGGTGGCCGCCGAGTGCGAGTCCGCCATGTCCACCACCGGCGGGCGGGTGATTCATTTTCACAGCCCGGAGGACGAAGACTCCCTCGAATCGCTGATGAGCGGCAAGCCCGCCACCTTCGAGAATTGTGATACGGCGGCGGACGACCCCGCGCTGATCGCCTTCACCTCGGGCACCACCGGCCAGGGGAAGGGGACGATCCATTTCCATCGCGACCTGCTGGCGGTCTGCGACACCTTCGCCGCCCACGTGCTCAAGGCCGATCCGGACGACATCTTCTGCGGCTCTCCCCCGCTCGCCTTCACCTACGGGCTGGGGGGGCTCCTGCTCTTCCCGCTGCACATCGGCGCCTCGACCCTGCTGCTGGAGCAGGCCTCGCCGCCGCAGCTTTTGCAAGGAATTCAGGAGCACCGCGCCACAGTCGTCTTCACCGCGCCCACGGCCTACCGCGCGATGTCCGACCTGGTGAAAGGTTTTGATCTGTCGAGCCTGCGCAAGTGCGTCTCGGCCGGCGAGACGCTGCCCAAGGCTACGTTCGAGAAGTGGCGGGAGCTGACCGGCCTCGAGATCATCGACGGCATCGGCTCGACCGAGATGCTCCACATGTTCATCAGCTCCTCGGGCGCCGAGATCCGTCCCGGCGCCACGGGCCGGGTGGTCCCCGGCTACGAGGCGCGGGTGATGGACGACGACGGCCAGGAGGTGCCGCCGGGAACCATCGGCCACCTCGCGGTGCAGGGACCGACGGGTTGCCGCTACATCGACAACCCGGAGCGCCAGATGGCCTACGTGCGCGACGGCTGGAACTACCCGGGCGACTCCTACATCATGGATTCGGAAGGTTATTTCTGGTACCAGGCGCGCACGGACGACATGATCATCTCCGCCGGGAACAACATCTCCGGCCCCGAGGTCGAGGCCGTCCTGCTCGAGCACCCGGCCGTGGCGGAGTGCGGGGTGGTGGCGGCGCCGGACGAGGCCCGGGGGAACATCGTCAAGGCCTACGTGGTTCTGCGCGCCGGATTCCAACCCGGCCAGGAGCTGGTCAAGGAGCTGCAGGACTTCGTCAAGGCGGAGATCGCGCCCTATAAATATCCACGGGCGATCGAATTCGTCGATTCCCTGCCGCGCACCAATACCGGCAAGCTCCAGCGCTTCCGCCTGCGGGAGATGAATAAGTGAGCGATATCCTCCAGCCGGAGGGGTGGGCGAAGCCGAGCGGCTACGCCAACGGCGTCGCCGCCCGCGGCCGGCTGGTCTTCGTCGCCGGTCAGATCGGCTGGAATCCGCAGACGTGTGAGATCGAGACGGACGATTTCGCGGCGCAGACGGAGATCGCCTTGCTCAACGTCGCCGCCGTGCTCCGGGAGGCGGGGGCCGGCCCGGAGCACGTCACGCGGATGACCTGGTACATCACGGACAAAGCGGCCTACCTCGCGGCCCGGCGCGACATCGGCCGCGCCTGGCGCGAGGTCTTCGGAAAGCATTTTCCCGCAATGGCGGTGATCGTGGTGAGCGCCCTGGTCGAGGACCGCGCCAGGATCGAGATCGAGGCGACCGCGGTGGTGCCGGAGTAACTCCTCTCATGAAGCTCTGGATCGACGCCGACGCCGCTCCCCGCGACGTCAAGGAGATCGTCTTCCGGGCGGCGCGGCGGCTGGAGATCCAGGCCGTGCTGGTGGCCAACCAGTGGATCACGACGCCGATGGATCACCCGTTCGTCACCGCCGTGCGGGTGGCCGGAGGGCCGGACGTGGCCGACCGCCACATCGCCGAGCACGCCGAGCCGGGGGACGTGGCGGTCACCGCGGACATCCCGCTCGCCGCCAAGCTGGTCGAAAAAAAGGTTTTCGTCATCGATCCGCGCGGCGGGGAATACGACGAGGAGAACGTGGGCGAGCGCCTCGCCGTGCGGGACTTCATGGACGGCCTGCGGGGCGCGGGGATCGAGACCAGCGGCCCGCGCCCCTACTCGCCCAAAGACCGCCAGGCCTTCGCCGCCGCGCTCGACCGCGTGCTCAGCCGGGCGTTGCGGCTGCGATCCTCCAGTTAAAATCCTCTATGCCCGTCTCCGCTCCGCCCTGCGAAAGCCGCCCCTGGCCGACGATCCCTCGCCCTGCGCCGCGACCCGCTCGGCTTTCTGGAGCGGATCGCCGCCCGCCACGGTGGCCTCGCCCATCTGCGGGTCGGGCCTTACAGGCTGCTCTTCATCAATCATCCCGACCTGATCCACGAGGTCTTCGTGGCCAAGGACGCGAGCTTCCACAAGGGACGGGACCCCGACACCGCTCAGGTCGAACCCCTTGGCTCCCCACACCCGAGCTTGACGCGGCGGGCTTCTTGCTAGCCGTTGGAGCAGGCTCGGCCCAGGACGTTCCGCGGCCGGTCCCCTGAATCCGCGCAAGGAGGAGATCCCATGGCAAGACCCCTGGAAGGAATCGTGGCGCTCGTGACCGGCGCCAGCAGCGGCATCGGCGAGGCCACGGTGCGCACGCTGGCGGATCTGGGAGCCGCGGTGGCGCTGGTGGCCCGGCGCAAGGAGAGGCTGGAGAAGCTCGCCGCCGAGATCGCCCCCGCCCGGACCCTCGTCCTCGAGACTGACGTCACCGACCGGGAACAGGCCTTCGTCGCCGTCGAGCGTACCGTGGCCGAGCTCGGCCGTCTCGACATCGTGATCAACAACGCCGGCGTGATGCTCCTCGGCCCCATCGTGGACGCGCCCATCGAGGAGTGGGAGCGGATGGTGCACCTCAACGTCCTCGGCCTCCTCTACACCGCCCACGCCGCCCTCCCCCACCTGCTGAAAGCGGCGGAAAATGGGCCCCGGCGCGTGGCGGACCTGGTCAACATCAGCTCGGTGGCCGGCCGCGTCGCCCGGGAGGGCTCGGGGGTCTACAACCTCACCAAGCACGGGGTGGGAGCCTTCAGCGAGTCGCTCCGGCAGGAGGTGACGACCCGGCACGTGCGCGTCTCCCTCGTCGAGCCGGGAGCGGTGGAGACCGAGCTCACCACGCACCTGCGGCCCGAGATCGCCGGGCAGGTCATGCAGCGCTTCGGCAACATCGAGCGTCTCCAGTCCGAGGACATCGCGGACGCCATCGCCTACATCGTGACCCGCCCGCGGCGGATGGCGATCAACGAGGTGCTGGTGCGGCCTACGGAGCAGCAGGGGTAGGGGGACCGGCGGAAGGTGCCCCTGGGACCGCCGGCGTCCTCGCCGGCCTGCTGGCTCCTGTTTTTGATAACCTCTTCCCGTCACACGCGTACCCGCTTCAAGACATCTAGAGAAGGACGAGGCGCTTCGAGGCCTCGGCTCCGCCCTCGGGCGCACGGGGAGAGCGTATTGTCAACGTATATACGCCGTGGTAGGATGGTTTCTGAGAATGTCGTCCATGAACGGAACGGCATTCGTTTCGTCTGGGACCGAGAGAAGGCGGAGCTCAACCTCCGGAAGCACGGCGTCTCGTTCGAGGTGGCTTGCGCGATCTTCTTCGATCCGCTCATCCACCTCTACCGCTCTGAAATGCTGGGCGGTGAGAAGCGCGAGACGGCGATCGGGTCGACGGAAGGCTGGTGGCTGTTGGCGGTCGTCTACACCTTCCGGCAGGAGGCGATCCGCGTCATCTCGGCCCGTCCGGTCACTCCGGGAGAAAGGAGGCTCTATGAAGATGGCACAGCTCCGTGAGCGGCTCCAGAAGGACCGCCCCATGACCACGATCAGCATCCGGATGCCCGAGGATGTGGTGGAGGATCTCAAGCGCGTGGCTCCCCTCCTGGGCTTCTCGGGGTATCAGCCCCTCATCCGCGCCTACATCGGCCAGGGATTGCGGGAGGACCTCGAGCGGCTCGACCGGAATCCGGGTCTGGAGCGTCTCGTCGCGAGCCTGCGGCGGCAGGGCGTCGATGAGGAGGTCATCAGCTCGGCCATGGCGGAGATGAAGGCGACCTGACGCGAGTTGCAATGGCGGCGCGTGGGACGCGGCGTGGACCGCTCACGCCGGGAGGGCGAACGCCGCTGCAATTGGGGGAAACGTCCAGGACGTTGGGGCGGCCGGCGGGAAAATTGGGGGGAAGGCCGGCCGGATTGGGGGAAAGCTCCGGACGTTGGGGCGAAGGCCCGGCCGGTCGGGGCAGCCGTCGCTTGGATTGGGGCGGGGGCGGCTGAAAATCGGGGAAACCCCCAGGCGATTCGGGGAAAGGCCCGGTGCGCTGGGGGAAACCTCCAGACCAGCCGTCCGCGGCGGCGCAGGCGGCCTGACGACGGCGCTCTTGAGCTTCGCCCCGAAGGGGGCCCTTGGTTCATACGCGCGGACCGGGCCCGGTGTCCACAGAGTCGGAGCTAGAAATCCACGGTCCCCTTGGGACAGGCGAACGAGAAATGGATGCGGGATTCTTTGCCTTCCCGCACCTTCGCTCCCACGCCGGCCGCGCGCAGGGCTTCCCGCAAGGCATCGGGGTTGGGATCTTCGAGGAAGAGCCCCGTCAAGCGGCAGCCCTGCGGTGAAGTCGTCGAGGGGTGCGCCCCGGCGGGATCCCATTCGATGAAGAACGGCAGCAGCGGGCTCGACGGCGAGGTGTAGTCGAGGGTCTTCCAGGCGAGACGGGTGCCGTCCGGACGGTTGCGCGCTCCGGGACGGATCTCTCCGGCCTGAACGCCAGGGCCTCGCAGGCTCTTCTCCAAGGCGGCGATGTCGTGGGTGCGCACCGCCCAGCCGACCGGCGCGAGGGAGGTCAGGCCGAGCAGCTCCTCGGCTCTCTCGCCCCCCTTCTCCTCGGGATTCGGCGCCAGGATCTCCAGATAATGGTTCCCTCCCAGCGAGATCAGGGCGTTCTGCGTGCCCCTCCCCGGATGGGCTCCCCCGAAGGCCGCGCGCACGCCCGTGCGGCGCTCCAGCTCCGCGATCCCCTTCTGGAGGTCGTTGATGCCGAGGATGACGTGGTCGAGGCGCGACAGGTCGCCCGTTGGGGTGGAATCCATGGTGGAGCGCTCCTTTGCGGGCGGACGTCCGGCTCCCGCGCAGGCGAGGCCGGCGAGGACCAGGACGAGGAAGCCCAGGCGAGCGGTGGCGGTCATGGAGCCGATCCTACCCTCTCTTCACCGCCGACTGCTGCCCGTTCCCGGGCGCGGTCAAGAATTTGACCGGCTTGCGCGGTTTCAACCCCGCCTCGCGCTGCCAGCTCGCCATCTCCTCGAAGGACCAGATGCCGGCCTGGCTGGTGAGCGCGAAGTAGAGGCCGAGCAGGGACCCGATCTGCCCCGCCTCTTTCGGCGAGCCCTGGCGATAGAGCTCCTGGATCACGTAGACCCCACCGGGGCGCAGGGCCCTGGCGATCCGCTTCGCCAAGTCGCGGTTGGTGGCGTCGTCGAAGTGGTGGACGAGGTTGGCGACGAGGATCACGTCCCAGGCCTCGGTGCCGAGGTCCTCGGTGAGGACGTCGCCGGCGCGGTGGGTGACCCGGTCCCCCATCCCCTCCTCGGCGAGGAGCGGCGCCGCGTGCTCGACGGCCGCGGGGAGGTCCAGGACCACCGAGCGCAGCCCCGGGTGGCGGCGGCAGAGGGCGACGGAGAGGAGGCCGTGCGAGCCGCCGGTGTCCAGCAGGTCCCTCGCCCCTTTCGGCACCGGGGTGCGCCGCGCCGTCTCCGGCACCCAGGTCCTGGCGATGGCCTTCATCGCCCGCTGGTAGTCCCGCCACTCTTCGGAGCTCATCCCGCGGTGGAAGTCGAGCGGCCGGCCCGTGCGCACGTAGTCGCCGGTCTTCTCGACGAACCCCCACTCCCAGAGCTGCCAGAGCATCTTGTCGCGGATCGGCCGCGGGGACTCCTGGAGCAGCCACTTGCGGGTGACCGGCGCCAGGGAGTAGCGGCCGGCCTCCCAGCGCAGGTACTCGCAGCCGGCCAGCGCGTCGAGGAGCTTGCGCATCGCCCGGGGATCGCAGCCGCAACGCGCCGCCACCTCCTCGGCGGGCAAGGGGGCGTCCTTCAGGGTCTCGAAGACGCCGAGGCGCGTCCCTTCCATGACCGCCCGCGCCAGCAGCATGGCGATGTGGGTGTCCAGAAGCGGCTCCGGCAGCAGGCCCAGGGCTTTGCCGATCCACTCGATGGGGCTCTGCGCGATGCCTCCCAGCTTCATGGCCCTCAACCTACCATGTCCGGAAGGGGTGGGCCGGTTTCAACCCGAGGCGGTCTTTCTGCTACTCTCCCGCCGCGATGAGGATCCTGGTCACCGGGCATACCGGCTATATCGGCACGGTCATGGTGCCGCTGCTACAGGCGGCGGGGCATGAGGTGGTGGGGCTCGACAGCGACTGGTTCGAGCCCTGCCTTCTCGAAGGCCAGCCGGTCGACCGGGCGGTGCCTACGACCGCCAAGGACCTGCGGGACGTGGAGCGCGGGGACCTCGAAGGGTTCGGGGCGGTGATCCACCTGGCGGGCCTCTCCAACGATCCGCTGGGCAACCTCGACTCCTCGCTGACCCACGAGATCAACGACGCCGCCTCGATCCGCTTCGCGCGGCTCGCCAAGGCGGCTGGCGTCGAGCGCTTCCTCTTCTCCTCCTCGTGCAGCACCTACGGCGCGGCCGGGGACGATTTCCTGGACGAGACGGCGGCCTTCAATCCGGTCACCCCGTACGGCGTCTCCAAGGTGCGGCTGGAGCAGCAGCTTAGCGGACTGGCGGACGACCGCTTCTCCCCCACCTATCTGCGCAACGCCACCGCCTACGGCGTCTCCCCCCGGCTGCGGGTCGACCTCGTGCTCAACAACCTGGTGGGATACGCGGTCACCACCGGGCGCATCCACCTGATGAGCGACGGCACCCCGTGGCGGCCGATCGTCCACATCGAGGACATCAGCCACGCCTTCCTGGCCGTGCTGGAGGCGCCGCGCGAGGCGGTCCATGATCAGGCGTTCAACGTCGGCCGGACCGCCGAGAACTACCGCATCCGCGAGCTGGCGGAGATCGTGGCCGAGACGGTGCCCGGCTGCGCCATCACCTACGCCGAGGGCGCTGGGCCGGATCTGCGCTGCTACCGGGTGAACTGCGACAAGCTGCCGCGGGTCCTCCCCGCCTTCCAGCCGCGGTGGGACGCCCGCCGGGGGGCCCTCGAGCTCCACGACGCCTACCGCGCGGCGGGGCTCACCGCCGAGGAGCTTCTCGGCGCCCGCTTCATCCGCCTGAAGCGGATCCAGGAGCTCCAGCAGGAGGGGCGGCTGGACGCCGCCCTCCGCTGGCAGCGGGCTACGGCGTCAACGTAATCGCCGCCATTCTCGCCTTCTTCAGCTTCGCGTTCAGCGCCGCCAAGTCCTTCGTCTTCAGCGTCTCCCAGGCCGCCAGGGTGGCGTTGAGCGACGGCTGGATCTTCTCGAAGCCGTCCACCGTGTCCGGCGACGGAGCGGCATCGGCGCCGTCCGCGGCCGTGGCGAGCTTGTTGAGGGCGTCCCCCACGGCGCGCAGGCAGTTGAGCGTGGTCGGCGAGAGCCACCAGGCCGAGCCGCCCGCGAGGTCTTCGGCCTTCTTGCGGAGCGCGTCCAGGCTCTTCGCCACCTCCGGGCTCGCCCCCTTGCGCCGGTCGGCCAGCGCCTTGAGCAGAGCGTCGTTCTCGCGCCCGGCCCGGGCCACCCGCCCCTGCGCCTCCTCGATCCGCCGCGCCAGCTCGAATTGCCGGGCGTAGGCCTCCGCCGGCAGCGTTACCCGCGGATCGGGCGCCACGGTAAGCGGCTGGGTGAGGCGGGTGCCGTCGACGTCGAGCACGGCGGTGTAGCGGCCCGGCGGCGCCCAGACGCCGTCCTCGTAGGCGTTGTCCGCCTTGAGGGCGGCGTAGCGGAGCGGCCAGACGAAGCGGTGCATGCCGGCCGCCGCCGAGAGGACCGAGGGGGGCTGCACCCACTGCGGCGCGGTGACGATCTTGGTGATGTCGGTCTTGGGAGCCGCGTCCGCGCTGCTGTAGCGCCGCACCAGCCCCCCCTTCTCGTCGCGGATCTCCAGCGTCACCTGTTTCGCGGCCCCCTTGAGCACATAGTCGAAATAGGCTCCCGGAGCCGGGTTGGCCGCCATCGCCTCGTCTTTCGGCATCGGCGAGCCGGTGAAGCCGGCCGGCCGGAAGCGGACCGCGCCGGCGGGCTTGAACATCCAGGCGGCGACCCCCTCCACCCTGGCATCGAGCTGGCGCAGGGGCGCCAGGCCGTCCAGCACCCAGAAGGCGCGGCCGTGGGTGGCGATCACCAGGTCCTCGCCGTGGACGTCCAGGTCCCGCACCGAGGTCACCGGCAGGTTGAGCTGCAAGGGCTGCCAGTGGTCGCCGTCATCGAAGGAGACATACACCCCCCTCTCCGTGCCGGCGTAGAGCAGCCCCTTGCGCGCGGAGTCCTCGCGCACGGCGTTGACGAAGCTGCCGTCCGGGATGCCGGCGGCGATCAGGTCCCAGTGCCGGCCGCCGTCGTGGGTGCGGTAGACGTAAGGCTTGAAGTCGTCCAGCCGGTGGCGGTCGACCACCGCGTAGGCGGTCTCGGGGTCGAAGTGCGAGGCGTCGAGGATCCCCACCTTGGACCACGGGGCGAGCCCCGCCGGAGTGACGTTGGTCCAGTGGGCCCCCTCGTCACGGGTGCGCCAGATCAGGCCGTCGTCGGTCCCCACCCAAATATCGTGGTCGGCGGTGCGCGAGGGGGCGATCGTGTAGATCACGCCGAAGCGGCTCCCCTCCCCCGGCCGGTTGGCCGCCGTGGGCGGATCGAGGTTGGGGGGCACGCCCGGGTCCTCCCGCGTGAGGTCGGGGCTGACCGGCGTCCAGTGCTCGCCGCCGTCCTCGGTGCGGAACAGGCGCTGGTAGGCGAAGTACATCACCTTGGGATCGCGCGGCGAGAAGACGATCGGCAGGGTCCAGGTGACCCGGTAGAGGTCCGGATAGGCCAGCGCCGGATCGACCGACCGCGTCTGCATCGTGCGCAGGTCGAGCCGGTCCACCCGACCGCCGTAGAGGATCTGCGGGTCCTTGGGGTCGGGAGCGATCTCGTCGCTCTCGCCTCCCGCGGTCACCTCGCGGAACTCGGTCAGCGTGATGCCATCGTAGGTGTTGGTGCGGCTGGGGACCCCGGCGGCGCCGGAGTCCTGCTGCGAGCCGTAGACCCAGTAGGGGAACCGGTTGTCGGTGCTCACGTGGTACATCTGGCCGGTCGGCTGGTTGAACCAGGAGCTCCAGGTCTCGCCGCCGTCGACGGACACCACCGTCCCCTGGTCCACCCCCTGGATGCGCCGCCGGGGCTCCTGGGGGTCAATCCAGAGCTGGTGGTAGTCGTCCCCGCCGGGCGCCCCCTTGATGGGCACGAAGGTCTTGCCGCCATCCTCCGAGCGGTAGAGGGCCGTGTTGCAGGCGTAGACCACGTCAGGATTTTTGGGCTCGACCGTGATGCCGCCGAAGTACCAGCCGCGCCCCCAGATCCGGTTGTCGCCGCTCACGTGGGTCCAGGTGGCGCCGGCGTCGTCCGAGCGGTAGAGCCCGCCCATCTCGGGCACGTCCACCATCGCGTAGACCCGCCGCGGCTGGCTCGGGGCCACGGCGAGGCCGATGCGCCCGGGCTTGTCCGGGAAGCCGTGGCCGGTGATCTGGGTCCAGTGCTCGCCGCCGTCGGTCGACTTCCAGAGGCCGCCGCCGGGGCCGTTCGACGGCGGGTAGATGTGCCACGGGGTGCGCCGGGTCTGCCAGAGAGCGGCGTAGATCACGTCCGGGCTCCCGGGCTCGAAGGCGAGGTCGATGGCGCCGGTGTTCTCATCCTTGGAGAGCACCTTCTGCCAGGTCTTGCCGCCGTCGCGCGAGCGGAAGACTCCGCGCTCGGCGTTAGGGCCGTAGGGGTGGCCCAGGGCCGCCACGTAGACCACGTCCGCGTTGCGGGGATCGACCAGCACGCGCCCGATCTGCTGCGAGTCCTCAAGGCCGATATGGGACCAGGCGCGGCCGCCGTCGGTGGACTTGTACATGCCGTTCCCCTGGGCGATGTCCGAGCGCATGTCCGCCTCGCCGGAGCCGACGTAGATCACCCGCGGGTTCGAGGGGGCCACGGCCAGGGCGCCGATCGAGCCGATGGGCTGTCCGTCGAAGATGGGCCGCCAGGTGCGGCCGGCGTCACCTGTCTCCCAGACGCCGCCGTTGACGCTGCCGAAGTAGAAGTGCTCCGGCTCGCCGGGGACGCCCGTCACCGCGAGCACCCGGCCGCCGCGGAACGGGCCGATCAGGCGCCAGCGGAGGTCCTGGAACAGGGACGGATCGACGGCCGCGAAGGCGGTGGAGCTGGCCAGCAGGAAGAGGGCAGAGAGCAGACGGCGTAGAGGCATGGACGGTCTCCGTGCGGGAAGAGGAACGCAATCCGTTTGGCGGGCCTCATCATAGACTTTCCTCGACAGGAAGGGACAGCAGGGACTTGCACGGACGGCAGGGACGGGCACCAATCCCTCTCCTTGATGTCCTTGTCGTCCTTGCAGTCCCTTGGTCCTTCATCCTTGATATCGTGGTGAGATGATCCGCCGCCTCCCCCTCCTCCTCGCGATTCTTCCCCTTCTCGCGTCCTGCACGGCCTACGGGCAGGCTCAGCAGGCCCAGGACCCGCCCGGCACCTGGTACTTCGCCGTCTCGGGCGACTCGCGCGACTGCGGCGACCTGATCATGCCGAAGATCGCCCACGCCGTCGCCGAGGACCGCGGGCACCCGGCGGCGTTCTACTGGCACCTGGGTGATTTCCGGCGGATGTACGGGCCCGATTGCGACGTCGTCAAGCGTACCCATCCCGACTGGGACTGCAAGGCTCGCCCGGAGAGCCTGCTGGGGCCGGAGGAGATGAGCCATTACCTGGAGACCGCCTGGGACGACTTCATCGAGCGGCAGGTCTGCCCTTTCGCGCCGACCCAGGTGTTTCTCGGCATCGGTAACCACGAGCTCGCCGCCGGCAGGACCCGTACCGAGTTTCAGCGCAAGTTCCAGCCGTGGCTGACGAGCGGTCCCATTCACAATCAGCGCGTGCAGGAGGCCAACGGCCACTTCTACTCCACGGAAGGGGCCACTTTCTACCACTTCGTCAAAAACGGCGTCGACTTCATCTACCTCGATAATGCCGGCGACGACGCGGACTTCTCGGCCGAAGAGCTCGCATGGCTCGAGAACATCCTCAACCGCGACAAAGCCAACGCGGACATCAAGGCCATCGTCGCCGGCATGCACGCGGCTCTCCCCTACAGCAGGGAGAGCCGCCATGCCATGGACACCACCTGCCAGGGGCTTTGCTCAGGCCAGCGGGCCTACGACCTTCTCTACCGGATGCAGTTGGAGAAGATGGGCGGGAAGCGCGTCTACGTCTTCGCCAGCCATTCGCATCTGTTCGTCGACAAGCTCTTCGAGACGCCGGAGCACGAGGGGCAGGTCATCAAGGGCTGGCTCGCCGGCGCGGCCGGGGCGGAACAGTACCGGAAGGACCCGGAGCCGATCCAGTACGGCTACGCCCTGGTGGCGGTCCATCCCGACGGCAAGCTGGACGTGCGATTCCGCGAAATGAAGCGCGATTCACCGCCGCTCGCCAGCGGCCCGGGAGCGGAGCCCCTGACCGCGTTCTGCTTCGAGCAGAACAAGCACGACAAGGGAAGCGACGCCTTCACAAAGGCCTGCGCCTGCGGGCAGGCCCAGCCGTAAGGCCGGGTCCTATTTGCTCTCGCTCATCTCGTTGAGCTCGCGGCGCTCCTGATCGAGGCTGTTCATAGCGTCGATCTTCTCCTGCTCGGTCCCCTCCATATTGCGGACCTCCTCGGCGTGGCGCTGGTACTCCGCCGCTTTTTCCTCCATCTTCTGGGTCTTCTCGGCCTCCGCGCTGGAGCCGGCGGAGGACGGCGGGGGCGAGCTGCTGGGCATGTTGCAGCCCAGCAGGGCGAGCAGAGACAGGACGGGCCACAAACGGACACGGCTCCCTTGCATGGAGACCTCCCGGGTTTAAGCTTGAGCTCGAAAAGCTGCGCGCAGCATAACACGCGAAGGGGGAGGACCGGCCAGGGTCGTGCCCCGGCCGGTCCTGGAAGGCTTACAGCGAGTTGAGGAAGGTCAGAATCTGGTTCTGCTGCGTGGTGCTCAGGTTGAGGAAGTTCTGGATCACCGGCTCCGCCTCGTTGGTGTGGCGCTGAATGGCGTTGAAGCGGGTGGTGTTGAACAGGTCGTGCATGAAGCGGGAGCGGGTGCGCAGGCCCCACAGCGGCGGCGTCCGCAGCTTGTTGCGGGTCGTGGAGCCGCCGTTCTGGACGATGCCGTCGCCCGTCCCCACGTCGTGCAGCATGAAGTCGCTGTAGGGGTGGATGATCTTGTCGCCCAGGGCCGGCGGGACGGTGAACTTGCCGGCGTTGATGACGGTGCCGGCCGGCGCGGTGGTGATCGACGTCGTGTGGCAGTTGGCGCAACCGATCGAGGTGAAGAGCGACGCGCCGGCCACCGCGTCCGACGTGGCCGCCAGCGCCGTGTCGCGCGGCGGGGCCTTGGTGGAGCGCATGAAGCGGACGAAGGCCTCGACGTCGGGGCCATTGGGCGCCGTGCCCGTTGCCGCGTCCTCAGGATCGTTGACCGTGTCGAACGCCGCGACGGAGTTGCCCATCGAGGTGTTCTCGGTCGGCTGGAGCGGGCTGGTGATGCCCATCTCGTTGACATAGGCGTCGGCCGCGAAGGAGAGGAGGCTGGCGTTCTGGTTCTTCCAGCCGAAGCGGGCGATCCGCGTCTGGCCGGGCGCCTCGGAGACCGGCACCCGGATGATCTGCCCCTTCATCCCCGAGGGCTGGGCGTTCTGGATGTTGGTGAAGGTGGCGTCGGCGATCGCCTCGACGAAGCCGTCACCCAGGATGTTGAGCGAGGAGCGGATGTCCACCGTGTTGGAGGCGGTGGTGAGCCGCTCCTGGATGGCGGCGTTGATCGCGCGGTCGTTGATCAGCGATCCACCCGGCGGGTTGGTGAAGTTGCCGAAGCCGTCGGTGGTGCCGGCCCGCAGCTCGGTCACCTGGCTGGTGGCGCCCGTCACCGGGTTCTGATGGCACTCACGGCAGGACTGGGCGTTGTAGACCGGACCGAGGCCGTCGGCGATCGCCTCCACATCCTCGAAGGACGCCTTGTCGAGATCGAACTGCGTCTGCGTCGTGAAGCCGTTGGTGAGATTGTCGAAGCCGGCCGGCGCTTCCGTGGCCGCGTACACCAGCGGTGCCGCCGCGGCCAGAGTCGCCAACACGAGACCCTCTGAGATCCTCCATCTCTTCGTGCCCTTCATCTCCATCTCCTTTCAGCCAACAGAGGGAACCGGCCTACAGGGATCTCCAAGGTCCTCGGAGTGAGGCCTTTGGAGAAGGCTCCGGTCCCGAATCGCCGAAATCGACAGAGCCCCCTGGTGCATTACAGGGTGGCGGTAAAAATGGGCTCTACAAGCAAGGGTGCTCGTGGGTGGGGAAGGCGAGCCGCTCAGCAAAAGTTTTTTTCAGAGATTCATCAGGAATGTCTATCGGAAGCATAGATGGTTTCTATTGATCGATGCTCATGGAGGAACACGAGCCCTCAGAAAATCTTTGCAAGAGGAAGAGCGGCTCGAGAGGCCGTGGAGGTACACCGGCGCGTCAGAGGCCGTCGAGCAGCGAGCCGAGGATCAGCAGGAGCCCGGCGATCACCAGCGCCCAGAAGCCTGTCGTGGCGGGCAGGCTGCTGGGGAGGTGAATGACGTGGAGGCCCGCCAGGAGACCGGCCAGCCAGAGGATCAACGCGATGATGAGCGTTACCTGCTTCGGAGCCTGCGTCCTGAACCCACCGCTTCGCCTCGCCATGGGAGAGCCCTCCGCCTCGGTCGCGCAACGTTGAAAGAGCACTACGATTGGAGGCCCGACTCTACCGCATCGCCGGCACCGCCGCCAGTCGGCTCTTCAGGTGCGCCACGATCTTCGGGCCGTGGTCGCGGGAGTTCTCGATGAAGATGCGGTCGGTCCAGCGGCCGGCCTGGAGGGTTCCGGCGACGTAGAGGCCGGGGACGTTCGACTCGCAGGTCTCGGGGTCGTACGCCGGGATCAGCGTCTCGGGATCGACCTCGACGCCGCAGCGCCGCTCGAAGTCGGCGTCCGGCTGGTAGCCGATCAGCACGTAAGCGGCCTGCGCCGGCAGCACCTCGGGGCCGTCGGGGGTCAACAGCTCGACGCCCCCCTCCGGGAGGAAGGCCCGCACCTCGGTGTTGAAGCGGGCCGGGATCGATCCCTCCTCGATGCGGTTCTCCATGTCCGGCTTGACCCAGTACTTGACCCCCGCCTTGACGCCCGAGCCGCGATGGATCAGGGTCACCCGGACGCTGTTGCGCCAGAGGTCGAGCGCCGCCTCGGCGGCGGTGTTGCCGGCGCCCACAATCACCACGTCCTGCCCGAAGTGCGGGTAGGGCTCCTTGTAGCGGTGGGAGACCCACGGCAGGTCCTCGCCCGGCACGCCCAGCCAGCGGGGGTTGAAGAAGTAGCCGGTGGCGAGGGCCACGGAGCGGGCGCGCAGGGTGCGCGATCCCTGCATGCCCTGCATCCGCCGGGTGTGGACGGCGAACAGGTCCCCCTCCTTGCGGACCTCGACGACCTCCTCGTAGAGGGCCAGGGGGATGTCGTAGTGCTCCACGACCATGCGGTAGTAGGCGAGCGCCTGCCGGCGGGTCGGCTTGACGTCCGGGATGGAGAACGGCACGTTGGCGATCTCCAGGCGGTCGCGGGTGGTGAAGAATTCCATGAAGGTGGGATAGCCCTGGATGGCGGCGGTCAGCGGACCCTTGTCGACCACCAGGACGGAGAGCCCCTGGCGGCGCGCCTCGGCGCCGATGGCGATGCCGGTGGGGCCGGCGCCCACCACGATCAGGTCGAGAATCTCGTTCATTCGGTTTCGTCCTCTCTCGCTCTCGCGGGGACGGGCCGCAACTCGAAGAGGTGATTCACGGGGCCGTGCCCGTCCCCTGCCCCTAAAGGATACGCGGCGGCGAGGGCTCCCGCCAAATAGCCGATCGCTCCGCCCACCGCGCGCGGCAGATCCTCCCCCGCTCCCAGCCGGGCGGCGATGGCGGACGACAGGGTGCAGCCGGTGCCGTGGGTCGAAGAGGTGTGAAGCCGCGGGTGGACGAAGCGGTGGACCTCCTTGCCAAACCGTCCGGTGACCAGCAGGTCCACGACCTCCTCTCCTTCGGCGTGCCCTCCCTTGGCGAGCACGGCCGTCCCGATCGCCGCGAGGCTCTGAGCCGCGGAGAGGCGCTCCTTCTCGTTCCGGGCCGGGAGCCTCGTTATCTCCTCCAATTCAGGGATGTTCGGGGTCACCAGGGTGGCGAACGGCAGGAGCCTCAGCAGGAGAAACTCGATCGCGTCCGCGCGCAGGAGCCGGGCGCCGCTCTTGGCGATCATCACCGGATCGAGGACCACCGGCACCTTTTTGTCTTTGAGATGGAAATACAGGCGGCTCGCCACGGCGCGGACGGTCCCGGCGCTCGACAGCATGCCGATCTTGACCGCGTCGGCCCCGATGTCCTCCAGCACGGCGTCGATCTGGGCCGCCACCATCTCCGGGGGGACCTCGTGGACGGCCCGCACCTCGCGGGTGTTCTGGGCGGTGAGCGCGGTGATGACGCTCATCCCATAGGCCCCATGGGCGGCGAAGGTCTTGAGGTCGGCCTGGATGCCGGCCCCCCCGCCGGAATCGGAGCCGGCGATCGTCAGCAATCTTGGCGGGGTCATGCCGGCCGTGGCGCGAGGCGGCCACGGCGCAGCCAGGCGACGATTCCGATCAGCGCGAGCACGGCCACGCTGATCACCTGCGCCAAGGTGAAGGGGCCGAAGAAGCGGTCGTCCTTGGCGCGCAGGATCTCGACCAGGAAGCGCTCGGCGGCGAGCAGGGCCAGCACCACGAGGGCGATCGTGCCCGGCGGGTGGCGGCGCCGGAACATCCACATCGCCACCCCCCAGATGGCGAGCGCCATGGCGGTCTCGTAGAGCTGCGTGGGGTGGACGCGCATCAGAGCGCTGTCCGGGACCGAGTCCGGGATCTTCACGTGGAAGAGGTCGCGCAGGTTGCCGGCGGTGGTCTCGGGGAGACCCACGGGGAAGGCGACCCCCCAGGGGAGGTCGGTGGGACGGCCGTAGTCGTCCCCCACCAGGAAGCAGCCGATGCGGCCGATGCCGTAGCCGAGGGCGAGGGCGGGCGCCGCGACGTCGGCCATCGGCCAGGCCGGCAGCCGGCGGCGGCGCATCGTCCAGATCACCCCGAGGGCGCCGAGGATGAAGCCGCCGTACCAGACCAGCCCCGAGCGGTCGAGCAGGAGGTGCCAGTCCTTGAACAGGATGGCGTAATAGACCTTGGCGCCGACGATGCCGCCCAGGCCGGCGGCGAACACCAGGGCGCTCGCGTCCTCCTCGTCGCCGATGCCGAGCTTCCTCATCCCCCAGCGGAGCTGGAAGTAACTGGCGAGGAAGGCGCAGACCAGCATCACCCCGAAGGGGCTGACCGAGAAGGAACCGATGTGGAAGAGCTCGCGGATCATGTCGGGAGGCCCCGGGTGGCCGGGGCGGAGGATAGCATGGGAACGGTGAGGGTTCGGGTACACTACCCCCGAAGAGGAATCCATGGCGAGCGACGATCGCGTGAAGTTCGAAGCCTCCCTCAGCCCCGCGGACGAGGATGGTCCGGCCCGTCTGTACGTCTGGATCCGGCGCTTCCACGACGACGAGGAGCTGACCGGCCGCTACGAGGTGTTCGAGGACCTGGCCCGCCTCGACGATTTCATCGCCCGCGCCGCGGCGAACGGCGAGGACACCTCCGACCTGCGGACGGCGCGCGCGGATTTCGCCGAGGTCCTCGGCGGCCAGACGTAAGACGCGCGCCCCCACGGCGGCCCCATCCATGACGATCACCGACGTATCCCGCGAGCGCTACGCCGCCCTGGAGGAGCTCGTCCGGCGCGAGGCCAAGGGGCGGTGGCTCGTGCTCACCCATGACAACCCCGATCCGGACGCCCTCGCCTCGGCCCAGCTCCTGGCGCGGGTGCTCCGGCAGGCGCTCAAGCAGACGGTGACCGTGGCCTACGGCGGCATCATCGGCCGCGCCGAGAACCGGGAGATGGTCAAGGGGCTCCACCTCCCCTTCAGCCACATCCGCCATCTCAGTCTCAAGAAGTACAAGCACTTCGCCCTGGTGGACACCCAACCCCGGAGCGGCAACAACCAGCTCCCCTCGCGGGTGATCCCGGACGTGGTCATCGACCACCACCCGATCCGGGCCAACACCCAGACCGGGCCGTTTTTCGACGTGCGGCCGAAGTACGGGGCGACCGCCACCATCGTGGCCGAGTACATGATCGCGGCGGGGGTGCAGCCGACGCACGCGCTGGCCACGGCGCTGGTCTATGCCATCCGCTCGGAGACGCTCGACTTCGCCCGCGAGCACACGGGGCCGGACAAGACGCTCCACGACCTCTTCTTCCCGCAGGCCAACCACCGGCTGCTCGCCCGCATCCAGAGCCCGCGGCTGCCGCTCACCTACTTCGCCAACCTGCACGACGCGCTGGAGAACCTGGAGGCGGTCGACTCGCTGATCCTCAGCCATCTGGGGCCGATCGACCAGCCGGACATGGTGCCGGAGATCGCCGACCTGCTGCTGCGCCTGGAGGGGAAGACCTGGTCGCTGGTCACCGGCTACTTCGGCGACCGCCTCTATCTCTCGATCCGCACCACCAACCCGCGCGCCGATGCCGGAGGGTTGATGCGCCGCCTCATCGGCCGCCGCGGCAAGGGGGGAGGGCACGGCATGATCGCCGGCGGCTGGATCGACTCCAGCAAGGTGACCGCCCCCGCCGACCGCCGGGACCTGCAGAAGAGGCTGGGGCTGCGGCTGGTGAGGGAGCTGAAGAAGAGCCCGGAGAAGCTGGGGCGGGTGGAGCTGCGGACCCTCGCCCCGCCCAAAACGGCACCCTGATTCGCTTCGTCAGCTTCGGCGTTCCCTGGCCACACAGCTCCCCCCACGCGCCCATCGCGCAGTCATTCCACCGGAGGATCGCTGCGTCAAGGCTGGATCAGAATTTCTGATCGGCGCCGACGAGCCGGACGGCTTCGAGGGCGCGGCAGGCGCGCCGGAAGCGGTTCTCCGCGACGTAGATCATCGCGACGGCTCCCCCCGAATCGAGCGGCGGCTCGCTCTGGATGTACCAGGGGATCCCATCTTCCTCCAGCCGGAGGGCGAGCGCCTGGAACGCCTCGGCGTCCACCACCTCGACCAATGGAATGAACTCCAACTGTGGGCCGGGCTCCCCCTCTTCGGCGAGACACTGCGGCGAGCCCTCCTCGTGATCAAGACCACATTCAGGACAGAGCATAGAAATCCCTCCTCTTACTCCGGCACCATCCAAAGCGCCGAAGCACCCGCGCATGTGTTGAGCTTCTCTGGAAGAGTGCGGTCAAGGGGTCCGGGCGAGACAGTCTTGTGAAACCTGGACAAGGTCGGGCGCCGCTCACTCCCACTCGATCGTCGCCGGGGGCTTGCTGGTGACGTCGTAGACGACCCGGTTGACCCCCTTGACCTCGTTGACGATGCGGTTGGCCACCCGGCCGAGGAGCTCGTAGGGGAGGGGGCTCCAGTCGGCGGTCATGAAGTCGTGGGTGTCGACGGCGCGCAGGGCGATCACGCTCTCGTAGGTGCGGTAGTCGCCCATCACCCCCACGCTCTTGACCGGCAGGAGCACGGCGAAGGCTTGGCTGACCTTCTCGTACCAGCCGCTCTCGCGCAGCTCGTGGAGGAAGATGGCGTCCGCCTCCTGGAGGAGAGCCACGCGCTCAGCCGTGATCTCCCCCAGAATGCGCACGGCGAGACCGGGGCCGGGGAAGGGGTGGCGGGTGAGGATCTGCTCGGGGAGGCCGAGCTCGCGGCCGAGCTGGCGTACCTCGTCCTTGAACAGGAAGCGGAGCGGCTCGACCAGCTCGAAGCCCAGCTCCGCCGGCAGCCCCCCGACGTTGTGGTGGGTCTTGATCACCGCCGAGGGGCCCTTCACCGAGACCGACTCGATGACGTCCGGATAGAGCGTCCCCTGGGCGAGGAAGCCGACCCCCTGGATGCGCTTCGCCTCGTCCTTGAAGACGTCGATGAAGACGCGGCCGATCGTCTTGCGCTTCGTCTCGGGGTCCTCGACGCCGGCCAGCTCGGAGAGGAAACGCTGGCGGGCGTCGATCGCGAGGATGGGGATGCTCAAGCCGTCGCGCAGGCTGTGGACCACTTGCGCCGCCTCGTCCTTGCGGAGCACGCCGTTGTCGACGAAGATCGCCGTCGACCGCTCCCCCACCGCGCGCTGGAGCAGGGCGGCGACGACCGAGGAGTCGACGCCGCCGGAGAGGGCGCAGATCACCTTCCCCTCTCCCACCCGCTCCTGGATGGTGGCCACCGCCTCGTCGAGGTAGGAGGCCATCCGCCAGTCGCCGCGGGCGCCGCAGACTCCGAACAGGAAGTTGCGCAGGATCTCGCCGCCGGAGACGGTGTGCGACACCTCGGGGTGGAACTGGATGCCGTAGAGCCCGCGCCCGGTGTCCTCGAAGCCGACCACCGGCGCGTTCCCGGTGGTGGCGGTCAGCCGGAAACCGGGGGGCAGGCCGCGGATGCGGTCGCCGTGGCTCATCCACACGGTCTCGCAGGTGGAGAGCCCCGCGAACAGCCGCCCCGGCTCGACGATCGACACCTCGGCGCGGCCGTACTCGCGATGGGAGGAGGGGTCGACGCCGCCGCCGAGCTCGTGGGCCATCACCTGCATGCCGTAGCAGATCCCCAGCACCGGCACGCCGAGGGCGAACAGCTCGGGAGACGCGCTGGGCGCTCCCTCCTCGTAGACGCTCTGCGGGCCGCCGGAGAGGATGACGCCGATCGGGCCCCGGCGGCGGATCTCCTCGACCGGCAGGTCGAACGGGTGGACCTCGCAGTAGACCCGGTTCTCGCGCACCCGGCGGGCGATGAGCTGGGTGAACTGGCTGCCGAAGTCGAGGATCAGAATGGACTGGTGAGAGGCAGATTTTGGATTTTCGTTCACAGCTCGGTCTCCGACTTCAGCTCGCGGGTCATCAGCTCTTCGAGGGCGCGGCGTGGGTCCTTCCCCTGGTAGAGGACGGCCACCATCTGCTGGGTGATCGGCATCTCGACGCCGCGCTGGCCGGCGAGGCCGGCGATGGCGATGGAGTTGCGCACCCCCTCGGCCACCATGTGGGTCTCTTCCTTGATCTCCTCCAGGCTGCGGCCGGCGGCGAGGTCGAGACCGATCTTGCGGTTGCGCGAGAGCCCTCCGGTGCAGGTGAGCACCAGGTCCCCCAGGCCGGCGAGGCCGGCGAAGGTGCGCGGCTGGCCGCCGAAGGCGACCCCCAGACGGGTGATCTCGTGCAGGCCGCGGGTGATCAGGGCCGCCAGGGTGTTCTGCCCCAGGCCGAGGCCGGAGAGGGTGCCGGCGGCGATGGCGATGACGTTCTTGGTCGCCCCGCCGAGCTCGACCCCCACCACGTCGGGCGAGGAGTAGAGCCGCAGGAGCGGGGTCGCCAGGCACTCGCGGACCTCGGTGGCGAAGCGGGCGTCCTCCGAGGCGATGACGGCGGCGCTCGGCACGTTGCGGGCCAGCTCGGCGGCGAAGGTGGGGCCGGAGAGCACGCAGTAGCGGACCTCGCGGCCGGCCGCCTTCCCCTCCTCGGCGGCCACCTGGCCCATCCGCGCCAGGGTCTCGGGCTCGATCCCCTTGGTGGCCGAGATGAGGTGGAGCGCCCCCTCGGGGTGGACGGCCAGGAACTGGCGCAGGACCGCCCGGAAGCCGTGGGACGGGGCGGCCACGACGACGAATTCGCAGTCGGCGAGCGTGGCCGCGTCCGCGGTCGGCTCGAGGCCGGGCGGCAGGTCGACGCCGGGCAGGTAGCGCGCGTTCGACCGCTCGCTCCGCATCCGCTCCACCAGCGCGGCGTCGCGCGCCCAGAGCCGCACCGGGTGGCCGCCCGCCCCGGCGAAGTGGACGGCGAGCGCGGTGCCGAAGGAGCCCGCGCCGAGGACTCCGATCCGTCGCGGACCACTGCAGTGCGTCATCGCAGCTCCCTGGCGGGCCGGGCCCGCCGCTCCCCCAGCCGGGGCTCAGTCCCCTGGCGCAGCCGCCTGAGATTGTTCTGGTGTTTGAGCAGGATCAGCAGCGCGATCGCCGTCGAGGCGAGGACCAGCCACGGGCCGCCGTACTCCGTCCAGCCCAGCCGGGCGCCGAGGCCGGCGAGGAGCGGGAAGACCATGGCCGTGACCATCGAGCCCAGGGAGACGTAGCGCTTCCAGAGGACCACGAGGACGAAGATGGCCAGGCCGGCGGCCATCGCGGCTGGCGCCAGGGTCCCCAGGGCGCCCGCGGAGGTAGCCACCCCCTTGCCCCCCCGGAAGCCGAAGAAGACCGGGAAGACGTGGCCGAGCACCACCGCCACCGCCGCGCCGCCGACCACGGCCGGCGGCGCGTCGAGGGCCCGGGGGACGGCCACCGCCGTCATCCCCTTGATGACGTCGAGGGCCAGCACGGCCACCCCGGCCTTCTTGCCGGCGGCCCGCATGGCATTGGTGGCCCCTGCGTTGCCGCTCCCCACGGTGCGGACGTCCAGTCCCCGCAGGACCTTGACGAGCACGACGCTGAACGAGACCGAGCCGAGCAGGTAGGCGCCGGCCACCAGCGCGAGCGAGACGGCGGGGCTCATTCCGCGGCCTCTCCGGTTGTTTCCCCAACCAGGGGGAAGATCTCCACGGCGCGGTGGCGCGCCCCCTTGGGAGACAGCTTGCTCTCGAAGAGGACGCCGTGGCCGGCCACGAACGGCGGCCCCACCGGGCCGGTGAGGGCGGCCTTGAACTTGTCGATCGCCTCGCGCCGCCAGGGGTCCGGGCAGCGGGCCAGGGTGACATGGGGATGATACCCCCGCTCCTCGGGTTCGAATCCCAGCGTGTCGACGGCGGCCCGGGTGGCGTCCTCCTGGAGGGTCGTCAAGGCGTCCGGGGCCTCGACGCCGATCCAGGCGACGCGGGCCGGGCGCCCCGGCGGGAAGGTGCCGCCGCTCCCCAAGCGGAGGTCGAGCGGCGGGCAGCGGGCGAACGCCTCGCGCAGCCGCGCGGCCAGGGCGGGGACGTCCCCCTCGGCCGTCTCGCCCAGGAAGAGCAGGGTGAGATGGAGGTTGTCGAGGTCGACCCAGCGGGCCCGGGGGAGCCGGTCGCGCACGGCGTCGACCCGGCGGCGCACGTCGCGCCGCGGCGGCTCGGGGACCTCCAGGGCGACGAACAGCCTCACCGTCGAGCCTCCTGCGCCGCGGCGATCAGGCGGCGGCGCAGCATCTCCAGGAGGATCTGGGTGGCGAACCGGCGCACCCGGTTGCGGTCCCCCGGCAGGCGGACGTGGCGGTGCTCCACCTCGCCGTCGCGCGGGCCGGCCACCGCGAAGTGGACGGTGCCGACCGGCTTCTCCTCGCTGCCGCCGCCCGGGCCGGCAATACCGGTGATCCCCACCCCCCAGTCGCTCCCCAGCTCCCGGCGCACCCCTTCGGCCATGGCCCGGGCCACCGGCTCGGAGACGGCGCCGTGCTCGACGATCATCTCCGCCGGCACCCCCACCAGTCGGGTCTTGAGCTCGTTGCTGTAGGTGACGGCCGCCCCCAGGAAGTAGTCGCTGCTGCCGGCCACGGTGGTGATCCGCTGGGAGAAGAGACCCCCGGTGCAGGACTCGGCGGCGGTGAGGGTGGCGCCGGCGGCGCGGAGGAGGCCGCCGACGACGCTCTCCAGGGTGTCCTCCTCGCGGGTGGTGTAGACGGCGTCCCCGGCCAGCGCGGAGAGGCGATCCGTCATCGCCTGGAGGCGGGCGCGGCGCTCGGGCTCGGGGCCGGCGGCGGTGGCCTGGAGGCGGACCTCGCCGGCGCTGGCCAGGATGGTGATCGCCTCGCGGCCGAATTCCTCGTAAGCCGGAGCGATCCGCTCCTCCACCACGGACTCCGGGAGACCGGCGATCTTGAGCACCGCCGTCTCGCGGGCCACGCCGCCGGAGCGCTGGGCCAGCCAGGGCTCCAGGGCGGACTCCATCAGCCCTTCGAGCTCGGTGGGGACGCCGGGGAAGAGGAAGAGGGTGCAGCCGCCGCTCTCAGCGCGCATCCCTGGCGCCGTCCCCCGGGGGTTAGGGAGCACCTCCGCGCCGTCCACCACCCAGGCCTGCCGGCGGTTGACCTCGGGCATCTTCCAGCCGAGCGACTGGAAGCGGCGCTCCAGGGAGGCCAGGACATCTTGATCCAGGTGGAGCCCGCGTTCGAGGGCGGCGGCGACCGCCTCGCGGGTGACGTCGTCGGCCGTGGGCCCGAGGCCGCCGGTGATCAGGATCAGATCGACCCGGGAGAGCAGGGTCCGCAGCTCGGCCGCGATCTCCTCCTCGGAATCGCCGATCACCGCCTTGCGCCGCAGCTCGGCGCCGTAGCGGTCGAGCAGCGCCGTCAGCTTCAGGGAGTTGGTGTCCAGCCGGTCGGCACCCAGCAGCTCCGAGCCGACGGCGAGGATGGCGGCCTTCATGGCCGGGGATGATATCAGCCGACCCGCGCCGCGATCAGCGGCGGAGCCTCTCCGGCGTCCACCACCGTGTAGCAGGCCGCGAAGGCCTCCACCAAGCGCTCGTCCTCTTGCCGCAGGTAGATCCGGGCCAGCTCCTCCCCCGCCGCGACCTCTGCCCCTAAGCGGACCCGGGTCTCCAGGGAGATCCCGAAGTCGATCGCGTCGCCGGGATGGGCGCGGCCGCCGCCGGCCTCGACCAGGAGGAGGCCGAGCTGGCGCACGTCCACGGCGGCGAGCGTCCCTCCCCGCCGGGCGAGCAGGGGGCGGGCCACCGGCGCCAGCTCGAAGCGGGGGCCGCGCAGCCAGCCGGAGTCGGCCCCCTGGAGGGCGGCCCAACGCTCGAAGGCCTCGCGGGCGCGGCCGGAGGCGATCGCCAGCTCCATCTCCCGCCGCTCCAGGGGGTGGCCGGCGAGGCGGGAGACCTCTTCCGCCAGGGCGAAGGTGACCTCCATCAGGTCCTCCGGCCCCTCCCCCGCCAGGGCGTCGAGCGACTCCCGGACCTCGGCGGCGTGCCCCGCCCAGCGGCCCAGCGGCTGGCTCATGTCGGTCACCAGGCAGGAGGCGGGGGTGCCCAGGCCGCGGGCGGTCTCCACCAGACCGCGCGCCAGCTCCAGGGTGCGGTCGAGCTCGGGGAGAAAGGCGCCGTTGCCGGTCTTGACGTCGAAGACCACAGCGGCCGGGCCGGTGGCGAGCTTCTTCGAGAGGATGCTGGCGATGATGAGGGGGATGGAGTCGACGGTGGCGGTGACGTCGCGCAGGGCATAGAGCCGGCGGTCGGCGGGGGCTATCCCAGAGGTGGCGCCGCCGATCGCCATCCGGCAGCGGCCGAGGAGGTCGAGGCAGCGGGCGCGGTCGAGCCCGAGGTCCATCCCCGGGATGCTCTCCAGCTTGTCGATGGTGCCGCCGGTATGGCCGAGGCCGCGGCCGGCGAGCATGAAGACGGGGAGGCCGCAGCTCGCGAGCAGCGGCGCGATCACCAGCGAGACCTTGTCGCCCACGCCGCCCGTCGAGTGCTTGTCGCAGAGCTGGGGGACCTCGGAGCGGAGGTCCCAGCGCTCCCCCGAGTCGCGCATGGCGAGGGTCAGCGCGCGGGTCTCTTCGCCGTCCAGGCCGCGGATGGCGGCGGCCATCAGGAAGGCCGCGAGCTGGCCTTCGCTCCAGGAGCCGTCCGTGGCGCCGCGCGCCACGGAGCGGATCTCCTCGTCCGCGAGCCGCATCCCGGCGCGCTTGCGCTCCAGGATGCGGTAGGGGATAGCCATCGCCTGGTCGGAAGGGGATCAGCCGGGGAAGCCCGGCGGCAGGCCCGGCAGGCCGCCACCCGCCGGAGCGCGAGTGGGATCGAGCGCGCTGATCTTCTGCTGGGCTTCGGTGCGATATGGGGACTGCGGGAACTCGTCGAGGATCCGCTGGTAGGATTGGATCGCCTCCTGCGGCCGGTGGAGATCCTCCAGGGTCACCCCCAGCTCGTGCAGGATCATGTCCTGGGGGAGCGGCGAGTCCCCCTTCTCCAGCATCGCGCGCAGCTCCTTGACCACGTCCTCCCCCTTGCCCTGCTTGCGGTCGAGGGCGAGCAGGTTGAGCCGCGCCTCGGCCCCGAGCATCGTCCCCTTGTGATCGCCGGCGAAGTCGTTCCAGAGCTTGCGGGCCTCGTCGAGACGCCCCTCGTCGGCGGCGATCTGGGCGAGGTAGAGGCCGGCGACGCCCCCGGCGTCGGTCGAGCCGTAGTCCTGGTGGACCTTGGCGAGCAGCTCCTTGGCGCGGGTCCGGCGGGCGGCGTCCGTGGGGAAGCTCGGCTCGTTGGGGTCGGTGGGCTTGGCGCCGGTCGCCGTGACCGGAGCCTGGTAGACCTTCAGCGCCGCGGCCAAGGCCTGGTTGGCCTTCTCCTGCTGGCCGCTGCGGTAGAAATGGAACGCCACCGCCAGCGCCACGAGCAGGAGGAGGCCCCCCACGGCGTAGATGAGGGTGCGCACGTGGGTCTCGGCGTATTCGACGCTCCTGCCGACGGCGGCGGTGAATTCGTCGCGCTTGATGTCTTTGCGAGTCAGACGCTGATTCATCAGAAAACCTCTCCCAACCTGTTCAGGGATGACGCCCGGCGTGAGCGGCGTAACGAGCGCAATAGGCTACCACAGTCAACCCATTCTTTCGCCGGCCTCCGGCCGGAGCGGCTCCGCGCCGGCCATCGAGGCCCCCTCCACGCGGCGGCGCAGGGCCCGCTCGATGCTGGCCCGCAGGCAGGCCGCGAGCTCGCCTGTAAGGGGCGGGAAGTGCATCGAAAGGTGGCTTCCGGGGACTTCGTGGACCTCGGCTCCGCCGAGCGCCAGCCGGTCCCAGACGGGATCGTCCCCCAACCCGCCCGCGGCCCGGATGTAGACGAGGCCGGTGTCGAACGGCTGCGGCTCATAGGCGCGCACCGCCCGCCGGTTCGCGCGCACCACCCGGACGAGCCGCCGGAGCTCGGGGAGAGCGAGCGCGGCGGCCAGGGTACCCTCCCGCCGGCCCTGCTCGAGGATGAGCTCCAGACGCTCCTCGGGGGCGAGCTCCCGGAGGCGGTCGAGCGAGACGGGCGAGCTCCCCCGGGTGACGTAGTGCAGAAGGGTGAGCTCGGCGTCCCCGTCGGCGTCCTCCTGCTGCCGCGGGAACCGGGCGGGGTCCGGAGCGTCGAGCAGCGCCAGCAGGTCCACCTCCCGCTCAAGAGAACGGAGCTTGCGCGCCATCTCGAAGGCGATCAGGCCGCCCAGCGAGCTGCCGGCCAGCAGGTAGGGCCCCGCGGGCTGGAAGGAGAGCAGGGCGTCGACGTAGAGGGCCGCCATCTCCTCCACGCTGGCCAGCGGCTCCTCGTCCGTGGCGAAGCCGACCGCCTGGAAACCGTAGACCGGCTGATCCGGCCCCAACGCGGACACCAGGTGCCGGTACAGGAACAGCTCGCCGGAGAGCGGGTGGATGAGGAAGAGCGGCGGCCTGGCGCCCCCCAGTTGCAGGCCGACCAGCACGGCGGGGATGGGCGACCAGCTCTCCTCCTCCTCGGGCGTGACCTCGTAGCCGAGGCTCGCCGCGAGATTCCGGGTGCCGGCGCCAAGGGAGACGGCGCCGAGGCTCTCCCGCCACCTCTCCGCCACGCCGGACTCCACTCCCTTGTACTGATGGAACTTGACGTCGCCCAGCATGCGCGACTCGGCGTGAACGCCGTCGGTCATGCGGGCCGACTTCTCCTTGTACGGCTCGGCCATGTCCGGGTGGTACTCGATGGCCAGGAAACCGCAGATCTCCCGCAGGGTCTCCTCCGGCTCGCGCAGCAGATCCTCGAAGCGCACCCAGTATTGCCGGCCGGCCGGCACTCCGCGCAGGTGCTCCACGATGTTCTCGTGGCTGGCCCGCCAGATCAGCTCGGCGAGCTGCCGCCGGGAGAACGGGTGCTCGTGGCGGAAGAAGAGCTGGTCGAGCTTGGCCTCCTCGAAGGAGTGAACCATCCCCAGAGGGTGGCGGATGAGGTGGATGTAGCGCGGCTCCTCGAACCCTTCCTCGGCCCGCCGCAGGATCGCCGGATCGAGCGCGTAGGAGGGGGTCTTGTCGACCAGGATGCGGCCGCCGAGCCACTCCTGCATGCGGCCGTAGAATTCGAGTGTCGTCAGGTCCTCCCGCTCGCATTGCTCGACCAGTGTCTCGGCCTCCGCGGCGCCGCAGCCGCGGATCTCCATCACGGCACGGATCACCCCTTCGAGCCAGAAGGCGTCGCGGCCGGAGAAGGCGGCCCGGCGCTCCCGGAGCGTGTTGAAGGAGAGCAGCTCGAGCTCCGGCGGCGAGAACAGCCGCGGATGGCCGCCGAGCATCACCCGCAGCAGGGTCGAGCCCGAGCGCGGCGGGGAGAGAACGAAGACCGCCGGGGGATTCCTGGCCAGCGGAGCCCTGGCCAGTGGAGCCAGCGGCTGGACCAGGCCGCGCAAAGTCTGGAGATCGGCCTCGTCCACCGGCTTTTCGGCGGTCTCCCCCACCCTCCGCCCGCCCAGCGCTCCAGAGCCGAACAACCTCTCCACCGCCGCCGGGTGCTGCTCGATCAGGTAGAGGGCCAGCTCGGCGATGGTGGGGGCGTCGAAGATCACCACCACCTGGACGATCTCCCGCAGCTCCTCCTGGAGACGGTTGACCAGCACCGCCCCGGTGATCGAGCTGCCGCCCAGCGCGAAGAAGTCGTCGTGCAGGCCGACGCGGGGAACCTTCAGAACCTCCTGCCAGAGCCCGGCCAGGAAGCGCTCCAGATCGGTCGTGGGCTCCTCGTACGAGCCGCCGAGCCCGGGCCCCGGCGCGTCCGGCGCGGGCAGAGCCCGCCGGTCCACCTTGCCATTGGCGGTCAGCGGCATCGATTCGAGCACCACCAGGGCCGAGGGCAGCATGTAATCCGGCAAGCTGCCGGCGAGCGCGTCGCGCAACCCGGCGAGGCTCGGAGCGGGGCCGTCGGGCACCACGTAGGCCACCAGCCGCTTTTCCGCGCCATCCTCGCGGGCCAGGACAACGGCTTCCCGTACGGAGGCTTGAGCGGCCAGCGCCGACTCGATCTCCCCCAGCTCGATGCGGAAGCCACGGATCTTCACCTGGTGATCGATCCGCCCCAGGTATTCGAGATCCCCGTTCGCCAGAAAGCGCGCCAGGTCGCCGCTGCGATAGAGCCGCGAGCCCGGCTCGCCATAGGGATTGGGCACGAAGCGCTCCGCCGTCAGCTCCGGACGCCCCAGGTAACCGAGGGCGAGGCCGGCGCCGCCGACGTGGATCTCCCCGGGGACCCCCACCGGCAGCGGCTGACCGTTCGCGTCCAGCACGTACAGACCGAGGTCCTGGATGGGACAGCCGATGACGCTGCCCGAGCCCCTGGCCTCCTCCCAGCCGATAGGACGATAGGTGACATGTACCGTCGTCTCGGTGATGCCGTACATGTTGATCAGCCGCGGCTTCTGGTCCCCGTGCCGCTCGAACCAGGGGATCAGGCTTGCCGGCTCCAGCGCCTCGCCGCCGAAGACCACGTAGCGCAGGGCGAGCTCCGGAGCGGACCGGTCGGCCCAGATCAGTTGCCGGAAGGCCGAGGGGGTCTGGTTGAGCACCGTCACCTTCTCGTTCACCAGCAGCTCGTGGAAGGCCTCCGGCGAGCGGCTCACCCAGTAGGGCACCACCACCAGCCGGCCGCCGTAGAGCAGGGCTCCCCAGATCTCCCACACCGAAAAGTCGAAGGCATAGGAGTGGAACAGCGTCCAGACGTCCTCAGAGCCGAAGCCGAACCAGGGATCGGTGGCCGTGAACAGCCGGGTGACGTTGCCGTGCCGCACCACCACACCCTTGGGCCTGCCGGTCGAGCCTGAGGTGTAGATGACGTAGGCCGGGTGGTCCGCCGAGACCGGGATCTCCGGAGCGTCCTCGCTCTCACCGGAGATCCGCTCCAGGAAGACCTTCCGGACCGTCTCGGGCAGGAGCTCCGCCAGAGACTCCTGGGTGAGCAGCACCGGCACCCGGCTGTCCTCCAGCATGAAGGCCAGCCGCTCGCGCGGGTAGGCCGGATCGAGCGGCACGTAGGCGCCGCCGGCCTTGAGCACGCCCAGGATCGCCACCACCATGTCGAGCGACCGCTCCAGGCAGAGCCCCACCAGGTCGCCGGGCGCGATCCCGAGGCCGATCAGGTGCCAGGCCAGCCGGTTGGCCCTCCGGTCGAGCTCGCCGTAGCTCAGCGAGCTCCCCTCGCAGGTCACCGCCACCGCCTCCGGAGCGCGAACCGCCCGGGCCGCGAAGATCTCGTGCAGGCAGGGGCCGGCCAGGAGCTCCGCCGTCCCGTCGTTCCACTCCAGGCCGAGCTGATGGCGCTCGGTCTCAGTCAGGAGCGGCAGATCCGGGACGCGGCAGCCGGGATCGGCCGCGGCGCCGGCGATCAGGCCCTCGAGGTGGCGCGACAGGCGCGAGAGCGTCGCGCGGTCGAACAGATCGGTGTTGTAGCTCCAGGCTCCAGCCAGGCCGCCGGAGGCGGTCTCCCGCAGGTTGAGCACGAAGTCGAACTTGGCCGTCTGCCCGCTGGCCTCGACCAGGCTGAGCTCCAGCCCGGGCAGCTCCCGGGTTGAAGCTGAAGAGATCCCTTCATGAAGCTGGAAGACGACCTGGAACAGCGGCGAGCGCGACAGATCCCGCTCCGGCTGCAGCTCCTCGACGAGCTTTTCGAACGGCAAGCCCTGGTGCCTCAAAGCCCCCAGGGAGGTCTCCCGCACCTGGGCGAGGAACTCGCGGAAGGCCGGCCCTCCCGATAGGCCGGCGCGCATCACCACGGTATTGACGAAGAAGCCGATCAGCGGCTCCAGCTCGCGGCGGTCACGCCCGGTGACCGTGGCGCCGACCAGGATGTCATCCTGCCCCGAATAGCGGTGCAGCAACGCCTGGAATCCCGCCAGCAGAGTCATGTACGCGGTCGCTCCCTGGCGCCGGCCGAGATCGAGGAACGCGCGGACCTTCTCCCCTGGCACGGCGAGCGGCTCGTTGGCGCCCCGGAGCCTCTGGACCGCCGGGCGCGGGCGGTCGGTGGGGAGCTGGAGGACGGTATGGCCCGCGAGCCTTTCCCGCCAGTAGGCGAGCTCGGCTTCCAGCACCTCCCCTTGCAGCCATTCGCGCTGCCAGACGGCGAAGTCCGCGTACTGAAGGGGGAGCACGGGCAGGGGGGAAGGCTCCCCCCTGAGGAACGCGGGATACAGCGCCGCGATCTCGCCGATCAGCACTCCCATCGACCAGCCGTCCGCGACCACGTGGTGCAGGGTCAGCAGGAGAACGTGCTCCTCGCCGCCGGATTCGGTCATCGAGCGCAGCAGCGTGGCGCGCGCCAGGGGGCCCCGGGCCAGATCGAAGGAGCGCAGGCGCTCCGCTTCGGCCAGCCCGCGGATCTCGCGCTCGCGCGCCGGCCCGGGCAGCCCCTGGAGATCAACGAGGGGGACCGCCAGCGACAGCTCGGGAGCGATGACCTGGACGGCCCGGCCGCCGCGCACGGTGAAGGCCGTCCGCAGCGTCTCGTGACGGTCGACCACCGTTTGCAGGCTCCGGCGCAGGGCCACGGTGTCCAGCCTGCCGCGCAGGCGGACCGCGACCGGCATGTTGTAGGCCGGCGAGCCCGGCTGGAGCTGATCGAGGAACCAGAGCCGCTCCTGGGCGAAGGAGAGCGGCAGAGCCCCTTCAGGCTGCCGGGATCGCGCCACCAGCGGCACCCACCGCGCGTCCCGGCGCAGGTAGCCGAGCGCGGCGGCGGTCTCCCAGGTGGGCTCACCCAGGAAGTCTTCCTTGTATTCGGACTTCCACTTCTCGGCGACGGAGGAGTCCACCCCCGAGTGCTCGTGGAACTTGACGTCGCCCAGCATGCGCGACCAGGAGTGCAGGCCGTCGGTCATCCGCCGCTGCTTGTCCTCGTAGGGGGCCGCCATCTCCGGACGGAATTCCACCCCCAGGAAGGCGCAGACCTCCGCCAGCCGCGCCGCCGGCTCGGCCACCAGATCCTCGAAGCGCACCCGGAGCTGGCGCTCCGCGGGAACCCCCTCCAGGAAACGCAGGATGTTGCGCTGGCTCACCAGCCAGATCAGCTCGGCCAGCTCCCGGCGGGAGAACGCGTGCGGGTGGCGAAAGAAGACCTGATCGAGCTTGGCCTCCTCGAAGGAGCGGATCATCCCGTAGGGATGGCGCAGCAGGTGGACGTAGCGGGCGTTTTCGAAGGTCTCCTCGGCCCACTGGAGGATGTTGAGGTCCAGGGCGTAGGAGGGGGTCTTGTCCACCAGCAGCCGGCCGCCGATCCACTCCTGGAGCTGACGGTAGAAGGCCTGGGTGGTCCACCCCTCCGCCTCGAAGCCTGCCATCAGCCTTTCGGCCTCCTCCGCGTCGCAGCCCTGGACCTCCATCACCGCCCGGGTCGCCCCCTCCAGCCAGAAGCTGAAGCGCTCGCCGAAGGCCTCCCGCCGCTCGGTGAGGGTGTTGAAGGAGAGCAGCTCCAGCTCCGGCGGAGCGAAGAGGTCCGGGTGGCCGGCGAGCATGACCCGGAAGAGAGTCGAGCCCGAGCGCGGCGGCGAGAGAACGAACACGGCCGGCGGGTTCTTCGGTCCGGTCTGGACGGCGGGAGCCAGCGGCTCGACGACCCGCAGCATCTCCGCCACCCGGGCCTCGTCCACTCTTTGGAGAGAGACGGATTCGGTGCCGCCCACCTCCCCGGGCCCGAACAGCCGGGCCACGGCCTCCCGGTAGTGCTCGCGCAGGTAGGCCGCCAGACGGGCTACCGTGGGAGCGTCGAACATGATCACCACGTGGACGATCTCGGAGAGCTTCTCCTGGAGCTGGTTGACGAACAGCGCGCCGGTGATCGAGCTGCCGCCGAGGGCGAAGAAGTCGTCGTGCAGGCCCACGGCCTCGACGCCCAGCACCTCCTTCCAGAGGTCGGCCAGGAAGACCTCCAGCGGGGTCTGGGGCTCGGCGAACCCTTCTGTCCTTAGAGCCGGCGCGGGCAGGGCCCGGCGGTCGACCTTGCCGCTGGTGGTTCGCGGCAGGTCCGGCAGGAGGACGAAGGCCGAGGGGACCATGTAGTCGGGCAGTGACTGAGCCAGGAAGCCGCGCCAGTCCACGGCAGTCTCTTCCCGGAGCACCAGATAGGCGACCAGCCGGCGCTCGGCCCGGCCCTCCTCGCGGGCCAGCACCACCGCCTCGGCCACCGCCGGATGGCGCAGCAGGGCGCTCTCGATCTCCCCCGGCTCGATGCGGAAGCCGCGGATCTTGACCTGCTGGTCGATGCGCCCGAGGAAGTCGAGCGTCCCGTCGGCCCGGAAGCGGACGAGGTCTCCGGAGCGGTAGAGCCGGGCTCCCGGCTCGGCCGAGAACGGATCGGGCACGAAGCGCTCGGCCGTCAGGTCCGGACGGCCCGAATACCCCCGCACCACCCCGATGCCGCCGATGCACAGCTCGCCCGGAACGCCCAAGGGAGAGAGCTCAAAATTGGCATCCACCACATGGACGGTGACGCCGGAGATGGCCGTGCCCAGGGAGAGCCGGCCGCTGCCGGGCACATAGGCGCCCACCATGGCGCAGACGGTCGTCTCGGTGGGGCCGTAGGCGTTGAGGAACAGCCGGCCCTGCGCCCAGCTCTCCGCCACCTCGGGCGCGCAGGCCTCTCCGGCAACTACAAGGGTTCTCAGATCTGGGAAATCCCGCGACGGCAGCGTCGAGGCCACCGAGGGGGGAAGGGTCACCTTCGAGATCTCCCACCGGCGCAGCAGGTCCACCAGTTCGGCTCCGGGCAGCAGCGCACTCTTCGGCGGCAGGCAGAGCGCCGCCCCCGCCCGCACCGAAAGGGCGATCTCGGCCACCGAGGCGTCGAAGGAGAGCGAGGCGAACTGCAAAATCCGGCTTTCTTCGCCCACCTGGAAGAGCCGCGCCTGGGCTGTCGAGAGGTTGTTCACGCCTCGGTGCGGCACCAGCACCCCCTTGGGCCGGCCCGTCGAGCCCGAGGTGTAGATCACGTAGGCAAGGTTGTCGGCGGATACCCCGCTCCACGGCGTCTCTTCGGCCGAGGAGGAGTCCTCCAGGCAGAGGGCCTCCACCCCTTCGGGGACCCGGTCGAGCAGATGGGCTTGCGTCAGCAGGAGGAAGATCCCAGCGTCGGCCAGCACCCAGGCGAGGCGGTCCTCCGGATGGGCGGGATCGAGCGGCACGTAGGCCCCTCCGGCCTTGAGGATGCCGAAGAGACCGGTCACCATCTCCAGCGAGCGCTCCATCAGCAGCCCCACCCGGACCTCGGGTCCCACCCCCATCCGCCGCAGCCGGTGGGCCAGGCCGTTGGCCCGGGCATTCAGCTCGCCATAGGTGAAGCTCCCCTCGGGAGAGATCACGGCCGGACGGTCCGGGATGCGCCGGGCCTGCTCTTCCAGGATCTCGTGAAGCAGCACCGCCGGCTCGCTCGCTCCCGAGGCGCTCCAGGCCAGGAGCTGACGGCGCTCCTCCATCCCCAGGACCGCGCAATCCTCGACGCCCCGGTCCGGATCGGCCAGGAAACCGGAGAGCAGGGCCTCGAAGTGGCCGGCCATCCGCGAAACCGTCGAGGCGTCGAAGAGGTCGCGGTTGAACGCCCACATCAGCCCCAGGCCGTCTTCCGTCTCCAGGGCGTTGAGCGTGAGGTCGAACTTCGAGGTGCCCCCCTCGGCGGCGGCCCGGGAGAGGGTCACGCCCGGAAGCTCCAGCGTCTGCCGAGGAGTGTTCTGAAGGACCAATGCCACCTGAAACAGCGGCGCGTGGCTCAGGTCGCGCTCCCCACCCAGCTCCTCCACCAGCTTCTCGAACGGCAGGTCCTGATGCGCGTAGGCCCCGAGCGTCACCTCCCGCGCCTGGGCCAGGAGCCGGCGGAAGCCGGGGTTGCCGGCCAAGTCCCCGCGCAGCACCAGGTTGTTCACGAAGAACCCGATCAGCGGCTCGGTCTCCAGCCGGCTCCGGCCCGCCACCGGCGAGCCGACCGCCAGATCGTCCTGCCGCGAGTAGAGGTGCAGGAGCGACTGGAAGGCCGCCAGCAGCCCCATGAACGGCGTGGCTCCCTCGGCCCGGCAGAGGTCCCGCAGCCCCTGGGACAAGGAGGCCGGCAGCGGCGTCCAATGCCGTCCCCCACGGTAGCTCTGCACCGCCGGACGGGGACGGTCGGTGGGCAGCTCCAGGAGCGGGGAGAGGCCCGATAGCTGCTGGCGCCAGTAGCCGAGTTGGGCCTTCAGGACCTCGCCGCTCATCCAGCCGCGCTGCCAGACCGCGAAATCCGCGTACTGGATGGCAAGCTCCGGCAGCGACGGAGCAGAGCCGGTGACGAAGGCCCGGTAGAGCTCGGCGATCTCCTGGACCAGCACCCCCATCGACCAGCCGTCGGTGATGACGTGGTGCAGGGTCAACAGGACGGCATGGTCCTCGTCTCCCAACTTCAGCAGCGTGGCGCGGAGCAGAGGGCCCATGGCCAGATCGAAGGAGCGTGAGCGCTCCCCGGCCGCCAGGGCTTCGACGAGCGAATCCGGCACTCCCGTCAGATCGACCACCGGCATCCTCAGCTTCAGCCCGGGAGCGATGACCTGGATGGCCCGGCCGTTTCGCACCGCGAAGGTCGTCCGCAGCGACTCGTGCCGGTCAATGACCTCCTGCAAGCCGCGGCGCAGGGCTTGGACGTCCAGCCTTCCGCGCAGTCGTACCGCCGCCGGCAGGTTGTAGACCGGCGAGCCCGGCTGGAGCTGATCGAGGAACCAGAGCCGCTCCTGGGCGAAGGAGAGCGGCAGGTCCCCTCCGCGCGGCACCGGCACGATCGGCGGCGCCGCGAGCCCGGCGGACTGGACCTGGGCGGCCAAGCCCTTCACGGTAGGGCTCTCGAAGAGCTGGCGCAACGCGAGGTCGACGCCGAGCGCCTGGCGCACCCGCGCCACCACCTGGGTGGCCAGTAGCGAGTGGCCGCCCAGCTCGAAGAAGTCCCCCGTCCGGCTCACCCGCTCCAGGCCCAGGACGCCGCCGTAGATCCCCGCCAGGATCTCCTCCACCGGCCCCTGAGGCGCCTCGAATTCCGCCTCGACCGCCGCCCGCTTCGGCTCCGGCAGGGCCTTGCGGTCCACCTTGCCGGTGGGCGAGAGCGGCAGGGCTTCGAGAGCCACCAAGTCGGCCGGCACCATGTAGGCCGGCAGGCTCTCCAGCAGGAAGCTCCGCAGCTCCCCCTCCCCGGCCGTCTCGCCGGGATAGAAGACCAGATAGGCGGCCAGGCTCCGGCTGGGACCGTCCTCGCGGTCGACCACCGCCACCTCCTGGATGGAGGGATGGCGGGCGAGAGCCGCCTCGATCTCCCCCAGCTCGACCCGGAAGCCGCGGATCTTCACCTGCTGGTCGACCCGCCCCACGAACTCGATGGCGCCGTCCGGCCGGTAGCGCGCCAGGTCGCCGGAGCGGTAGAGCCGCGCCCCCGCCTCACCCCCGAACGGATCGGGGACGAATTTCTCCGCGGTCAGGTCCGGCC
>JBJMHA010000058.1:0-138714 GCA_045807625.1 Thermoanaerobaculia bacterium
GCGGCCACGCAGGGCCGCCCCTACAAAACACCCTACTAGACACTCCCGCGCCGGCCGCCGTATACCTGACTCGAAAGCGCCGTTTCTGATTCGATTACAATCACCTGGAGACCGATCATGGGCAAGATCAACTCACACGCCGACGTCATGGCCGACTGGGAGGAGCTCCTCGACGCCGTCCAACGGAGCCCCGACCTCCTGCCGGACGTCGCGGAGGACATCGAGATCCTGGCCGGATTGCTTACCCGAGCGCGGGAGCTCAAGGCGCGCCAGAACGAGCTGGCCGGGCTCCGCCAGGAGGCCACGCAGAAGCTCAACGCGGAGGTGGTCCGGGGGAAGGAGACGGCGATCCGGATGCGGTCGGTGGTGCGGGGCAAGATCGGCCCCCGGAGCGAGCGCCTGGTGCAGTTCGGGGTCGCGCCGCTGAGAAAGAGACGGCGGCCGGTGAGGAGCCGGCCGCCGGAAAAACCGCAAGGAGAGGAAGGGCGCTCCCTAGGGCACGATCCTCAGGATTCCCCAGATGCCGGCGTCCGTGCGCGGCCCGGGGTAGTCGCGGTAGAGGTAGTCGCCGGCCGGATGGACGACGCGGAAGCGGAGGGCCTCGCCGGCGTGGGCCTGGAAGACCGGCGTCTCGGGGTCGCCGCCGCCGATCCAACTGTTGTGGAGGATGAGGTCGAATTGCGAGAGCTGGCGGGTGCGGAAGCCCGGCCCGTTGCCGGTG
Source organism: Thermoanaerobaculia bacterium (assembly GCA_045807625.1). Taxonomy (GTDB): domain Bacteria; phylum Acidobacteriota; class Thermoanaerobaculia; order Multivoradales; family UBA5704; genus DATARR01. The sequence goes on from JBJMHA010000058.1 coordinate 722, forward strand.
AGCGGCGTCTCCGGCCCCCAGCCGCTGCGGTACCAGAGCGGCTCGGCGCGGTAGTTGACCGCCTTCTGGCCGCGTGCTCGAAGCCCTGGGCTACCGCGTGGCCACCGCCACCAATGGCCCGGAGGCCCTCGCCGCCCTGGAGAGGCTGGGCGGCCAGATCGACCTGGTGGTCTGCGACGTGGTGATGCCGGGCATGAGCGGCCCGGAGGTCGTCGAGCGGCTGCGCGCCCGCAACCCGGCGATCCGGGCGATCCTGATGTCCGGCTACACCGACAACGTGGTGGTCCGCCACGGCATCGTCGGCCGCGACTACGACTTCCTGGAGAAGCCCTTCTCCACCGATAAGCTGGCGGCGAAGATCCGGGCGGCGCTGGCGGCCTCTTGAGATTTATGTCAGCAGGTTTTTCGCTTTCAGGCCGTAGTAACGAGACAGCATGTCGTAGTGGCCATCCGTGTGATAAAGGATGGATCCGGCGCGGATCGCCGACGCTGCGATAATGAGGTCGGTGGGACCGAGACCCCTCTGCTCCTCAGAGAAAAACCCATTTCCGTGGCCCGGTCGAAATCGGTCTCCTGGAGAGCGATCCGATGGAAGACCTTGAAGTCATCAAGAAGCTCGTCGAAGCTGGCGCGACCGGAAACGAACGCTAAGACCTCGACCTGGATGATGCCGTTGACCGCCGCGGCATCTGCCTCGATCGCTTCCGTTACCGCAGCCTGAACTTCAGAAATGCCTTTCGGTCGGTAATATTCCACCAGAGCCGAGCTGTCGACGAGGATCATTGTGCGGAGCGCAGCCTCGCCAACGTCTCCTGATCGAGATCCAGTTCGATCTGCCCCCGGTGAGAGAGCACCCGGGAAAGCTGTCTCTTCCGGAGAGCCCGCAGATCTTCGACCCCGGGCTCAGGGAGGCCGGGATACTCCGGCATCTCTTCTGAATACTTTCTGGCGGCTCTCCGGCTCATCGGCATCTCCTCACGCGTCTGATCATACCTCCGGCGCCCCTCATGGGCAAGTCGCGAACGCCCCCTGGGCCCCGGATCGCCCCTTGCCTCCGCATCCGGATCTCCAAAAGGCCGGAGAAGCCTGACCCGGCTCACTCACCCTTGAAACGGCCGGAGACGCTCCCCATTCGCAGGGTCACCCCCGTGTAAGGCGAGCGCGCCCGCAGGCCGATGTAATACGTCCCCGCCCGCGGCGCGGCGACGGTCACCGACTCCTGATCGCCCGGGTTGGCCGAGGAGGCGTCGGACTGCGTCAGCGTGGGGGCGGAGCCGAAACGGACGTAGAGGTCCACGTCCCCCGTCCCGCCGCTGGTCGAGAGGGTGAGCGGCGGCGCGCCCGCCGCGGTCTGGAGCGTCCAGACCATGAAGCCCCCCGCCCGCCGGTCGGCCAGACCGCCGAGCGGGATCAGCGGATCGAGCGGCGCCGCGGCCGCCTGCGAGCTCCGCCATTCCCCGCCCACCTGCTTGGCGTTGAGATCCGCCAGCAGGCCCGGCTCGGTGTCGGTCGCCAGGGCGTTGAAGCGCAGGTCGAGGCCGCCGTTGTCGTCGAGCGTCGGGATGGCCCCCAGCTCGAAAGGGACGGGGCCGGTGAACCGGTTGTGGTCCAGCCAGAGCGCCTCCAGGTCGGGAAGGTTGAGGAACGAGCCCGGGATGGTCCCCTCCAGCCGGTTCGCGGAGAGCAGGACGCCGACGAGCGAGGTGGCGTTGCCAAGCTCAGGGGGGACCGGGCCGCCGAGCTGGTTCTTCTCCAGGTTGAGGAACATCAGCGCGGGCAGGCTCCCCAGCCGCTTGGGGATGACGCCCGAGAGCTGGTTGCCGCTGAGGCCGAGTTGCACGAGCCTGGCCAGGCTCCCCAGCGCCACGGGGATCGCGCCGGAGAGCTGGTTGTCGTCGAGAGCGAGCGTCTGGAGGCTCGCGAGGCGCCCCAGATCGGCGGGGATCGCGCCGCTGAGCCGGTTCGACGAGAGGTCGAGATAGGTCAGGAGCCGCAGATTCCCGAGCTGCCCGGGGATGCTCCCGGAGATCTGGTTTCCTCCCAGGTTGAGGATCCGCAGGCTGGCGAGATTGCCCAGCTCCGGCGGGAGGCTCCCGGTGACGCGGTTGAAGGGCAGGTCCAGCACCTGGAGCTGGCCGAGGCTCCCGAGCTCGCGTGGCAGGGCGCCGGAGATCTGGTTCAGGCCGAGGTAGAGGGCGCGGAGGCTCGCCAGCTGGCCGAGGGTCTTGGGCAGGGGGCCGGAGATCGCGTTCTCTTCGAGGTCCAGGACCTGGAGGTTGGCGAGGTTGCCCAGGCTCGCCGGGAGCGCCCCCTTGAGCCCGTTCTCGCTCAAGGCGAGGCCGATGACGGACGTGCCGGCCTGGTTGCACTGCACGCCCATCCAGGAGCACTCCGTCCCCGCGGCGCCGAGCCAGCCGGTGCGGTTGAGCCACCACTTCGGCCCGCCGGTGCCCTTGTAGAACGCCGTCAGGGCGGAGCGCTCCGCGCCGGGCACGGCGGCGCCGGCCGGAACGGCGAGCCCGAGGAGAGAGACGGCGGCCAGCAGCCGCGCGGCGGACCGGGAACCGAAGACTACGCCCACATTGCCTCCTGAGGCGGAAAGCCCTTGTACGATACGCCTGGAAAATCCGCCTTTCGGCGAATGGCCTGAATCGTGCCTACATCGTACCCTGACCGCGTGAGATACGGGAATGGAGACGAGCCCGATGGCAGGTGACAAGGAAGCTCCGGAGGATTGCTACGAGATCCGCCTCCAGGAGCATCTCGACGACCATTGGACGAGCTGGTTCGAGGGGCTGAAGCTCACCGCCGCGCCCCAGGGGGAGACCGTTCTCACCGGCCGCGTCCCCGACCAGTGCGCCCTCCTCTCCGTGCTGCGCAAGATCCACGACCTCGGGCTGACCCTGGTTTCCGTGCAACGCCGGAAGGAGAAGCGGGGGAAGAAGGGGCGGGGCCCAGGCTCGAACGAAGCTTGAGCCCCGGCCGAGGCTTCGGCGGCCTTCCTACTGGCAGTACATCGCGTAGTAGTCCGCGCACTCGATGCTGAAGCCCGAGGGGCTGATCCGGCAGATCACGTCCGACCGGGAGCAGAGCTCGCAAGAGCAGAGGACGTACCCTCCGGGATTGATCACCGCGGCGGGCGTGCTGGCCGGCAGCGCCAGCGTGATCGCGAGAACGAACAGAAGGTTGCGAAGACGAGTCATGGGACCTTCCTTTCTGGTTTATATCTAAGAAGGTGCGAGAAGACGGGGAAAGGGCGCCGCGGGCCGCTCCGGGCCGCTCTCTGCCGATCGACTGACGCCACGCAACTCCAGGCCGTCCCCGGCGTTATAAGACAGCGGATCGCGTTTCCGCTCGGAAAGGAGCCCTCCATGATCGCTGTTGTCTGGCGCGCCCTCGGCGCGCTGCTCGCCGTCGTCCTCATGGCGGCCCCGGCCGCCGCTCAGCCGGAGATCCCGAAAACCCCCGCCGGCAAGGCCTTCGCCACCTGGCTCGCGGCGTTCAATTCCGCCGATCCCGCCCAGATCCACGCCTTCGACGCGGCCTACTCTCGGAAAGATGTGCCGCCGATCGAGGATCGGCTGGCCTTCCGCGAGGCGACCGGCGGGTTCACCCTGGTGCGCGTGGAGAAGAATGAGCCCTTGGACCTCATCGCGCTGATCCAGGAGAAGAGCTCGGACACCATCGCCCGCCTGGAGATCACGCTGAGCGCCGACGATCCTCCGAAGATCCTGAAGGCGCCCATCGAGGCCGTCCCCCGCCCGCCGGACCTGGCGATCCCGCGGATGCCGGAGGCGCAGGCCCTGGCGGCGCTCACGGCCCGGGTGGACGAGCTGGTGAAAAATGATCAGCTCTCCGGCGCCGTCCTGGTCGCGCGCCACGGCAAGGTCCTGCTCCAGAAGGCCTGGGGGCGCGCCAACCGGGAGACCGGCGCTCCCGCCACGCTCGATACGCGCTTCCGCATCGGATCGATGAACAAGATGTTCACCTCGGTCGCGATCCTGCAGCTCGTCGAGGCGGGCAAGCTCTCGCTGGACGATCCGATCGGCAAATACCTGACCGATTATCCCAACAAGGACGTCGCCTCGAAGGTCACCGTGCGGCACCTGCTCACGCACTCCGGCGGCACCGGCGACATCTTCGGTCCGGAGTTCGACAAGAACCGCCTCACGCTACGGACCCACAGCGACTACCTGAAGCTCTACGGAGCGCGCGGGCTCGACGGCGAGCCCGGCAAAGAATTCAAATACTCGAACTACGGCTTCGTCCTGCTCGGCGCGCTGATCGAAAAGATCACCGGCATGTCCTATTACGATTACGTGGACAGCAAGGTCTTCCGGCCGGCCGGCATGACCTCCACCGGCTCGCTGACCGAGAACGAGGCGGTGCCGAACCGCTCGACCGGCTACATGAAGCGCGGCGGCGCCTGGGTGCCGAACACCGACACCCTCCCGTGGCGGGGCACCTCGGCCGGCGGCGGCTACTCGACGGTGGGCGATCTCCTGCGGTTCGCCCAGGCGCTGGAGGCCGGAAAGCTGATCTCGAAGAAGATGCTCGCCGAAGCGACCACGGCGCACCTGGAGGGGTACGGCTACGGCTTCGGCATCCGGGGGGAGGGACCGCTGCGGAGCTACGGACACGGCGGCGGAGCTCCCGGGATGAACGGCGAGCTCCGCGTCTACCCCCAGCTCGGCACCGTGCTGGTCAGCCTCAGCAACCTCGATCCGCCGGCGGCGTCCCGCGTCGTCGACTACTACGCGCTCCGGATGCCGGCGGCGCCGTAAGGCCGTCAGTTGTGGCAGACCACGCCGGCCCGGAGGTCCGAGACCGCCGTGCCCGCGGCGCTCTCGAAGTCGTAGTCCCAACTGCTCGGGTGCAGGGTCAGCTTAAGGGTCCCGAACGTGCCCTGCACACAGATCGCCGAATTGGCGGCGCGCGGTGATTTGCAGACGTCGGTGTCGCGCCCACCCGTGCCCACGACGAAGCTGACCGGACCGGTCGAATCGGCGACCCCGCTCGAATTCTGGGGGTTGAACCGCTCGTAGTTGTGGTCGTGCCCCTGCATGATCAAGTCGACGCCGTAGCTCTGGAGCAGCGACCAGAATTGCGCGTAGTTGGTGCTGCCGCCGTTCTCCGAGCCGCTCGAGAAGAGCGGCTCGTGCCAGTAGGCGAGCAGGCACTTCTTGCCGCCCGCGGCCCAGCTCGCGAGGTCCTGCTGGAGCCACTGATATTGCGCCGAGCCGCTCTGGCAGAAGCTGGCGCTCGCCCACGACTTGAACTTCTTCGTATCGCAGATGGCGCCGTTGAGCACGATGACGTGCCACGGACGTGACGGATCGGAGGTCTGCACGTCATAGCTGTACCAGCCGTTCCCGTTCGGGTCCTCCGCGGTCTTCACGTTGGCGAAATATTTATAATAATTGGCCCGCATGTAGGCTTCCTTCGCGCACTTCTGTTGGGCGGGGGTCTTGCAATTGAGGGTCGGATCGCAGCCGGTCCCCGTGCATCCGCAAGCGGAGCAGCTCGCGTTGCCGTTGTACTCGTGATTGCCGACCGCTGGGAAGGTGATCCCGAGCTCATGCCCCCAGGTCGAGGCATATCCGCTCGACGCATCCGAATAGTCCGCGTAGGCGCCGTTCTCGTATTGATTGTCCCCGAGCGTGAAGACGATCGTCGGGTTGATGTTGACGAGCTGGGTGTGGGTCGCCCCGTCCTTGCAATCGCAGCAGCTCGAGCCACACGGCCTGGCACAGGACCGGTCCGCGGCATCACAGGCGATGTCGCCGGCCCCCGCCAGGATCGGATCGGCCGTGGCCGTGCCTGTCGTCGCGTCCACCCAGACGGAGGTGTATTTGAGATTGGCGGCCGAGAAAGTCACGCGGATCTGGATATTGCTGGTGCTCGGGATCGAAAGGCCGGCGAACGTATCGTTATATTGCGCGTAGGACCCGGTCAGGGCGTGCGCCGTTCCCGTGGCCTTGAGTGTGCCGGAGGCATAGAGGCTCACCGTCGCGTTCCCCGAGGCCCCCGAGATCGCCGCCGCCACGATGTGCAACGCGACCTGGGTCACCGTGCCCGAGACCGCCGCGAAGCCGGTGGTGTGAAAACCCCCCGCCGCCTGGGAGTAGACGTAGGTGTGGTCGCCGTCGTTCGCCGCCAGCGAGGTGCCGTCGTCGACGCAGGCCCACATCGCGCCCGTGCAGGAGCTCCCGTTGTCCGAGCCCCACGTCACATTGGTGGCGTTGATCCCGGTGGTGGGCGCCATGGTCGTGGTCGCCGCCCAGGAACGGCTGGCGAGACCGGTCAGACACAGGACGAGCAAGATCCGGAGGTGTGACACCGTTGAATTTTTCATGTTGGATTCCCCCGCGAGACCGCGCCGGCTCCTCCGCTGTCCGAGACGGCGGAGGAGCGACTGATGAATCGTATTTGAATTTGCAAATATCATGCCCCGGTCAGGCCGGGCTCTCCTCCTCGAAGCGCGCCAGCGAGCTGAGGAACCCGGCCGCGGCGGTGAGGTTGTACCCGGAGAGGTTCCGCATCAGCCTCTGGAGCCAGGGCGAGCTCTCCATGCGCTCCGCGTAGCGCCGCGAGATCCAGACCGCCATCAGGAGCACCGCCACGCCGAACGCCACGTTGGCGGCCAGCCAGGCGCCGCTGAAGATGGCGTAGGCGTCGAGGCCGGTCAGGCCCTTGATCGCCACAATCAGCAGGGGTGTCCAGGCGAGGGGGGCCGTGATCATCACCCACTTGAAGACGCGGAGCTCCAGGAGCCGGAGGCGGCCGATCTCCTTCTGGATCGCCACCACCGGCGCGCCATAGTCGAGGCTCCGGAGGGCCACCCACTGATAGCCCTGGGCGATCAGGAGGGCGATGGCGCCGAGGTCGAGCGCCAGGGCGGGGATAGCGAAGCGGGCCTGCGCGAAGTGGTCCGCGAGGAACGATCCCAGCCAGACGACGGCGGCGAGATTGAGGAGCAGCTCCGGCAGCATCAGCCAGAAGAGCCGCGACGTGGCCCGGGCCGCCTTGCCCAGGGCGGAGTCCCGCAGGAGGCGGGTGCTCAAGCGGAGGCTGGCGTCCAGCTTCCGGTCAGCCTCTTCCCAGCGCTGCTTCAGGTCGTCGAGGTCCATTGTGAATTCCTTTCTCAAAGAGTCGCGGCGTCCCGCCGGAGCCGGGCCTTGATCCGGCCGATCTTGGTGCCGACGTTGGTTTCGGAGATACCGAGGATTTCGGCGATGGTGTCGTGACGGTTGCCGTCCAGATAGAGGAGGATGAGCGCCCGGTCGAGCTCGTCGAGCTGAGCGATCAACCGCCGCAGGATCCGCAGCCCGGCGTCCGGCTCTATGGCGCGGGGGTCCGCGATCTCCAGGATCGACTCCCCCGCGGGCACCGTGCTCCGGGTCCTCCGGCTCTCGCCGCGGTAGTAGGAGATCGCCACGTTGAGGGCGATCCGGTACATCCAGGTGGAGAACTTGTAGCTCTCGTCGTAACGGTCGAACGACCGCCAGAGCTGCGCCACGATCTCCTGCTCCAGGTCCTGGCAGTCCTCAAGGCTGCGGCAGTAGGAGCCCGCCACCTTGTAGAGGATCTTCTTGTGCTCGTCGAGCAGGGCCAGGAAGCGCTCCTGGCTGGGTCGTCTGGGCATGGTCTCTCTCTTCCTCGCGTCCGGGTGTTGCCTTCACCCCCATGATTCGCACGGGGAAAGAGAAAATCACACCCCGGCTCTGAGATACTCCCCCGCCAGGAGGAGGCTGACGACATGATGAGACGGAAAACGGCGCTCTCCGGCGCCCTGGCGCTCGCCCTGGCCCTGCTCTCCCTGGCCGCCGCTCCGGCCCCGGCCGCCGCCCCTCAGCCGGCCGCCCGGGTCACCGCCCTGGTCGGCGGCCGGCTGATCGACGGCTATGGCGGCCCGCCGGTCGAGAACAGCGTCGTGCTCATCTCTGGCGAGCGGATCCAGGAGGTCGGCCGGGTGGGCGAGGTGAAAATCCCGGAGGGGGCCGAGGTGATCCCGACCGAGGGAATGAGCGTGCTCCCGGGCCTGTGGGACATGCACGTCCACCTGATGATCGCCGGCCACGCCGACTACGATCACTGGGACAAGACCTACCCCAAGCTCTTCCGGGGGACCATCATGCCGGCCGCGGCCCGCCAGCTCCTGCTCGCCGGAGTGACCTCCGCCCGCGACCTCGGCGCCCCTCTCGACGACATCCTGGCGGTGCGCGACGCCGTACGCAAGGGGGAGATCCCGGGGCCCACCCTCTATGTCTCCGGCCCCTTCCTCCAGCACGAGCCCTACCCCGGCAGCGAGTCCTACCGCTGGGGGGTCCACGGCGCCGACGACGCCCGCGCCAAGGTGCGGCGGCTCGCCCAGGCCAAGGTCGACGTCATCAAGCTGATCGACCAGGACCAGATGACGATGGACGAGGTCCGGGCGGTGGTGGACGAGGCCCACAAGCAGGGGCTCCCCGTGGTCGCCCACGCTCACCGCGCGGAGGAGATCCGGCGCGGCATGGCGGCCGACGTCGACTGCTTCGAGCACACCGGCCTGGGGAGCGCCCCCGAGTATCCGCCGGACGTCTTCGATCTCATGAAGGGGCGCGCTAACACCCTCTACTGGACGCCCACGATCTCGCCGCTCCTCCTCTACTCCTACACCCGCGACGAGTTCCCCGAGCGGATCGACGATCCGCGCTGGCAGGTGGGACTGCCGCCGGATGTGGTGGCGGACATCCGCCAGTCCCTCACCCATCTCGACCGCCTGGCCTACTTTCAGCTCGTCCCCAAGCGCCAGCCGACCCTGGCGCGCAAATTCCAGCAGCTCCGCGACTCGGGGGTGATCCTCATGATCGGCACCGACAGCGGCGTACCGATCAATTTTCACAGCGACTCGACCTGGCGCGAGATCGACGCCTGGGTCAACACCTTCGGGGTCCCGGCCATGGACGCGATCCGCGCCGCCACCTACTGGCCCGCGGTGTTCATGAAAGTCGACAAGGAGGTCGGCACGATCGAGGCCGGCAAATACGCGGACGTCATCGCCGTGCGCGGCGACGTGCTCCATCACGTCGATCTGCTGTCGAACGTCGACGTGGTGGTGAAGCACGGCGTGCGCTACAAGTAAAATGTTTCGAAAGGAATGATGATCGAAATCCGCGATCTCACTCCCGGGGAGACGGACACCGCGGCCGCCGTGCTCGGCCGGGGGATGCGCGACAATCCGCTGCACGTCCAGGCCTTCGGAGCCGATGCGGACGCGCGGGAGCGGGCTCTCACCCACATCTTCAAGGGCGTTCTCCGCCAGTACGTCTCAAAGGGGGCGGTCCTCGGCACCTTCTCGTCCGAGGAGATCGTGGGAGTCTGCGCGATGGTGGAGCCGGGCCGCTGCCAGCCTTCGGGAGGCGAGCGGCTCCGCCTGCTGCCGGAAGCCATCGCCGGCGCCGGGCTGGGCGGCACGGTGCGGCTGTTGAAGTGGGCGGCAGCCTGGGCCCGGCACGATCCGAAAGAGCCGCACTGGCACCTCGGTCCCGTGGGCGTCGAGCGAAACTTTCAGGGGCAGGGGGTCGGTACCACCATGCTCCGCGTCTTCTGCCAGCGGATGGACGCGCTCCAAGCGATGGCCTATCTCGAGACCGACAAACGGGAGAACGTCGCGTTCTACGAGCGTTTCGGCTTCCAGGTGAAGGCCCAGGAGCCGGTCCTCGAAACCCCCAACTGGTTCATGGTCCGCCCCCCGGCCGGCGGTGCCTAGCGCGCCGGCTCGCCCGCGGCCTGGCCTTCCCGCGCCTGCCGGATCAGCGCCTCGACCTGCTCGATCAGCGCCTGCCGCCGCCGGGAGTCCTCGGCATGGACGTCGGCGGCGGCCTCGACGTCGGCACCGCAGTGCGGGCAGATCTCTTCTCCCGGCCAGACGAAGCCGTCGCACGCGTAGCAGACGTCCAGGGCCGGAGGCAGGCGCCCTTCGGACGGGGACGGAGAGCCGGCCCTCCTGCCGCCGATCTGCACCAGCGTCTCGGGTCCCGGCGCCGCCGTGGCGAGACCGGCCGCCGCTTCGGCCTCCCGTCCGGGGATGGGCTCGAGGATCAGCTCGAACTCGCCGGTGGCGAACGATTTCATGGGCGCTTCCCGCTTCTTGACCACGCGCTCGCGCAATCCGCGCTTTTCGAGACCGAGAGCGCGATAGTGGCAGTACGGGTTGTTGCCGGGGCGGCCGAAAAGCGAGTCGGCGGTCCAGGTGCAGCCGCCGCGGCAGACCTCGGCGTAATAGCAGGTGCGGCAGTGCCCCCAGAGGTCCTCCACCGAGCGCAGCCGGCCGAAATGGATCGCCTCGCTCGAATTCCAGATCTCTTCCAGCGTGAGGTCGCGGATGTTGCCGCCCGCGTAGCCGACGGTGGCGAGGGACGGGCAGCCCTTGACGGTACCGTCCGACTCCAGCCCGATCACCGTCTGGCCGGCGCTGCAGCCGGTCCAGTGCGCGTACTCCTCCTGTCCCGCGCCGCGCCAGAGGTGCTCGTAGGGGCCGAAGTAGCCGATGTTGTTGCCGGGGATCATCAGCAGGCCGCGGTCCATCCCCTCGTGATAGAGGCGCGCCAGCAGGGGCATGAGATCGAGGAGCTGGTAGGGCTGGAGCAGGAGCGCGTCGTTGTCGACCGCGTTGCCCATGGCCACCGTGAGCTGAAGCTGCCAGTGAGTGGCGCCCGCCGCGATGATCCGGTCCATGATCGCCGGCAACTGGTCCATCGAGCGGGCGCCGATCTGGGTGTTGACGCCGGTCCGCAGCCCCGCCGCCTTGGCGTTCCTCAGGGCCTGGATCGCCATCTCGTACGAGCCGGGGACGCCGCGGATCTCGTCGTGCAGCTCCGGCAGGCCGTCGATCGAGACTCCGAGGCCCTGCAGGCCGGCTTCGACCGCCTCCGCGATCCGGGCGGGCGTCAGGTTGCGGGCGCCGCTCTGCATCGCGCAGTAGATGCCGTGGCCGCGGATGGCGCGGACGATCTCCGTCCAATCCCGCCGCAGGTAGGCCTCGCCGCCGATCAGGCTGATCTCCCGGGTACCGAGCCGGGCGAGCTGGTCGACGACCTCGATGCACTCTTCGGTGCTCAGCTCGTTGGGGCGCGGCCGGCCGGCGCGGGACCCGCAGTGCTGGCACTTGAGATTGCAGGCGAGCGTGATCTCCCAGACGACGTGGACTGGGACATGCCCGCGGAAGTCGTCGTCGGTGCGGAACCGTGCGGGACGGTGAACGGGCTCGGCCATGACACATCCCCCTTAAGGTGAGCTGAGCTGCGGGGCCTGCCGGAGCTTCCTAGCCGGACTTGTAGGCTTTTTTCTGGAGCTTGGAGATCTCCAGCTTGAGGCCCTCCAGGGCGGCGGGGACGTTGCCGTGTTCCCGGACGTGCTCCTCGGCCTGGCGCGCGACCTCCTTCATGCGCGCGAGGTCCCCTGAGGCCACGGCCTCACAGATCGTCACTCCGTACAAGGGGATAATGACCGGAGGCTTCTTTTTCTCTGCGGTTGCCATGATTTTTCCCTCCTCGTTCCGTGCCGGCGCGGGATCGCCCGGCCGGTGCGGCTCAACCGTGGCGGTAGGGCTTCTTCTCGTGCCGGGAGATCTCCTGCTTCAGAGCCTCCAGAGCGGCGGGGATGTTGCCCCACTCCTGGAGATACGCCTCAGCCTGCTGGGCAGCCGACTTCATCTTCGCGAGGTCGCCGGAAGCGATCGCCTCCTGGATGACGACGCCGTAAGGGGGAACCGAGGTATTGGCCATCACGCCACCTCCTTTGGAAAGTGATTCCATAGGTTCTTATAGACTACTCCGGCCGGTTCCGCAAGACCGGTCCGGAGGCGGGCCGCGGGGAGCGCCTGCTAGCGGCAGCGGACCTCGTTCTTGACCACCTGGCCCCCCTTCATCACCCAGGCGACGTGGCGGAGGGCGTTGATGTCCTTGGAGGGATCGCCCTCGACGGCGATGAGGTCCGCTTCGAGCCCCGGGGCGACGGCACCGGTCTTGTCCTGGAGGCCGAGCGACTCGGCGGCGCGGGAGGTCGCGGAGATGATGGCATCCATCGGGTCCTGCCCCCCCTTCTCCACCCGGTAGATCAGCTCCTCGAAGTTGCGGCCGTGCGCGCCGGCCACGGCGTCGGTGCCGAAGACGATCTTCAGGCCGGGGGTCTTGAGGGCCGCCTTGAAGACGTCGAGCGCCAGGGGCACGGCGCGCCGCATCTGCGCGAACCCCTGCTCGGTGAAGTTGCCGACGCCCACGAAGTGCTGCGCGTTCTCGAAGTAGTTGCGGAACACGAGGTCGATGTTGGGGTCGAACCAGGTGCCGTGCTCGGCCATGAGGCGCAGGGTGGCCGCGTCGAGCAGCACCCCGTGCTCGATCGAAGTGCAGCCGGCCATCACGGCGCGGCGGACGCTCTCGACGCCGTGGGCGTGCACGGCGGTGCGCAGGTGGCGGGCCTTGGCCTCGCCGCAGGCGGCGTCGAGCTGCTCCTGGGTGAGGGTGGGAGCGCCGCCGTCGCGGATGCTCTTGGAGGCGAAGATCTTGATCACGTCCGCCCCCTCGGCGGCCCGCCGGCGCACCCCCTCGCGGATCTTCTCCGGGCTGAGAGAGGGGTCCGCGATCGGCTCCAGGGAGGTCAGGATGCGCGGGCCCGGGAGGATGCCACGGGCAATGGCGTCGCGCAGGGCGGCGTCCTCGGGGGCGCCGAGGCTCTGGACGGTGGTGATGCCGCTCCGCACCGTCTCCACCGCGTTGTCCGCGGCGTGAAGGATGACATCGGCGGGGGTCTCCTTCTCGACCCCCTTCTCTTCCTCGTCGTAGAGCTTGCCGTTGCGGCCGAAGTGCCAGCCGATGTGGACGTGGGTGTCGATCCCGCCCGGCATCAGGGTGAGGCCGCGGAGGTCCCAGGTGGGGTTCCCCCGCGGCGTCTTCTCGATTCCGACGATCCGCGACCCCTCGACCACGACCGTGACGTCGCTCATCGCGCCGCCCCGGCCGTCGAGGAGCTTGCCGACACGGAGGGTGACCGGCCCCTCCCCCCGGACCGGCAGGGCCATCATCGCGAGCAGCAGCAGAAGGGCCGGGACGGAGCGGAGCGCCTTCATCCGGGAGTCCCGTCTCAGGCGAGTTGCCGAAGCGCCGCTTCGAGCCGCGGCAGGGCGGCGTCGATGTCGTCCAGCGAGACCGCGCCGGCGCTCAGGCGGAACCAGCCGTCGTCCTCGGTCGAGCCGAAGGCCTGGAAGGGGACGACCCCGATACCCGCCGCCTCCAGCAGCCAGCGGCGGATCTCGTCGTTGGTGCGCAGCTCCCCGTCGGCGGTCCGGCGGCCGAAGGGGTGGATGCGGGCGGTGAGGTAGATCGCCCCCATCGGCGGGATGCTGTCCACGGGCAGCCCCTGCTGCTTCATGGCCTGGAGGCCGGCGTGCAGGCGGTCGAGGCGTACCCGGAGCTCGCGCTGGAAGACGGTCTCGAACTGGCGCATGGCCTCCGGATCGTCGAGCAGGCCGACGGTGGCCACCTGCTCGGCACGCGGGGCCCAGGCGCCGACGTGGCCCAGCACGGCGGACATGCGGGAAATGATGTCCACCGGCCCCACGGTCCAGCCGACGCGCAGCCCGGTGGCGGCGAACCCCTTGCTGATGCCGTCCACGAACACGGTATACCGCGCGAGCTCGGGGATCAGCTCGGGGGGCGTCACGTGCGGGATGCCGCCGAAGCGGAGCATCCAGTAGATGTGGTCGTAGAGGATGAAGAGCGGGCGCTCGCCGCGGCGGGCGCGCCCCTCGTTCTCCTCCAGCACCGCCTCGCAGATCCCCAGCAGGTCCTCGCGCGTGAAGGCGGTGCCGGTGGGGTTGAGCGGCGAGCACAGGCAGAGCAGGCGGGCGCCGGGGAGGGCCGAGAGCAGATCCTCGCGCCGGGGTAGGAAGCGGTGCTCCGGCCGGCAGACCACCGGCACGCCGACGCCGTCCACCATGTGGACGTAGTGGTTGTTGTTCCAGCTCGGCACCGGGTAGATCACCCGGTCGCCGGGATCGCACAGGGTGCGGAAGACGCAGTAGATGACCGGGCGGGCGCCGCCGGTGACGAGGATCGACTCGACCGGATAGCGCAGGCCCAGCTCCCGCTCGTAGAACCTGCCCACGGCCTGCCGCAGCTCCGGCATGCCGTTCGAGGGGGGGTAGTTGGTCTCGCCGCGCTCCAGGGCGGCGCGGGTCCCCTCGGCGAGCCTGGCCGGGATGGGGAAATAGCGGGGATTGAAATCCCCGACCGTGAGGTTGCAGACGGTACGGCCCGAGGCGACCAGGACGCGGATCTCCGAGGCGATGCGGAGGATCTCGGAGCCGATCAGGCCGGCCGCCATGCGGGAGACCCGGGACTCGGGGTCCGGTCCGGGGTCCCGCGCGAGCGCCGCGAGGTCGAGGCAGGTTTGGGTTTCCATGGGGTTGACTATGCCAGGATCGGACCCGGCATTCCAGGGGTCGGGGGGCACCATGCCGCCGGACCTATATTGTCCCAAGTGCCAAGCGGGGGGGAGGGGGGGACAGGGGAGTGGGGTTGGGGATGCCGCCCTGGGAAGGACGGGCCCTCACCCCGCCCGCCGCAACCCCGCCGACAGGTGCTCCAGCCCCCGCGCCACGTCCTCCGGCATCACCGCGAAGCCCAGCCGGAAGTGGCGGGGGGACTCGAAGAACCTCCCCGGCACGATCGAGGTCTCCCGGGTGCGCAGCCAGTCGTGGAGAGGCCCGGCGTCCTCCTCCTTGCGGAGGCGAGGGAAGACCGTCATCGAGCGCGGGGGGACGACGCAGTCGATCTGCTCCTCGTGCTCGGCCAGGAAGGCGCGGACCTGGGCGATGTTGGGCTCGACGATCGCGCGGCTCCGTCGGATGAGCCGCGGGAGTTGGCGGAAGGCTGCGACGGCCAGGGTGTCGCTCGGCACCGAGTCCACGGCCTGCATGGCGTCCCGGGTGAGCCAGAGCCGCCGCGCGACCTCCGGCGCGCAGAGGATCCAGCCGCAGCGCAGCCCCGAAAGGCCGTAGCTTTTGGTGAGGCTGCTGGTGGCGAGGACGTTGGGACCGAGATGGACGTGGCTCGGCGGCGCCGCCTCGAACCAGATGTCGCGGTAGACCTCGTCGACCAGGAGATGAGCACCGGCCCCTTCCGCGAGCCGCGCCAGCCCAGCAACCTCATCCTGCGCCAGCATCACGCCGCTCGGGTTGTGCGGATCGGCCAGCACGACGAGACGGGTGCGGTTCGTGATCAGAGGGCGGATCTCGTCGAGATCGAGGCGGTATCCGTTCTCGAACCGGCGCTCGAACCGGCGAATCTGAGCGTTGAGAAATCCCAGCGCGGCCAGCAGCGGCTCATAGGTGGGCCGCTCGACCAGCACCTCGTCACCCGGCTCGACCAGCGCGGCGAAGGCGAGGAAGTTGGCGCCGGAGGTCCCCGGAGCGGTGACGACCTGCTCCGGCAAAACGCCGTACTGCGCCGCGATCGCCTCCAGCAAGGGGATATAGCCGTCCCGGCTCGCGCCGTTGACCTGGACGTCGTCCGGCTCCAGAACGAGGTCCGACGTCGAGCAGCCGATCAGCCCGCTGTTGGCGAGGTTGTACCGGGCCGCGGCGTGCTCCTTGGCCCAGCGCATGTAGACGCTGCCTTGGGTCATGATCTTCGGTGCTCCATCTAATCGAAATCCTCGACCGGGATCCGCGGCATCAGCCTGCGCCGCCAGAAGAAGTACACCGGCACTCCCAGCAGGAAAATCCCCGTCCCGATCAGCGCGTTGCGGGTATCCGTAAAGTAGATGTTGAGCACGATCCCCAGGCCCGCGAGGATGAAGAGGAGCGGCACCACTGGATAGGCGGGGACCGGGAACGGCCGCGGCGCGGAGGGCATCGTCCGGCGAAAGACGATCAGGGAGGCGCCGGCGAGGGCGAAGAAGATCCAGTCCGCGAAGACGGCGTAGCTGAGGAGGCGGTCGTAGGTGTTCGCCAGGGCGTAGGCGGCGGCGAGCGCCCCCTGGAGCAGGATGGCGGCGGTCGGCGCCCGGAAGCGCGGCGAGAGGCGGGCCAGCGTACGGAAGAAGAGGCCGTCCGCCGCCATGGCGTAGTAGACGCGCGGCGCCGAGAGCAGCGTGAGGTTCATGAAGCCGAAAGTGGAGACCACGATCAGCAGGCTGATCACCTTGGCCCCGGTCTCCCCCACCAGCCGGGCCGCCACGTCCGCGGCGGGGGTCTTGGTGGCCGCGAGGGCCGGCGCTCCCAGCACGTGCACGTAGGCCACGTTGGCCGAGACGTAGACCGCGATGACGCAGAAGACCCCGATCAGGATCGCCCGCGGCAGGTTCCGCTCCGGCTCCTTGACCTCCTCCGAGACGTAGTTGAGGTTCTGCCAGCCGCCATAGGCGAACATCGCCGGCACCAGCCCGGCGAAGAAGGCGGAGAGGAGCGGCAGCCCACCGAGGTCCGGCGGCGTGAGCGGCTCGAAGGTGAGGCCGGAGTGGCGGGTGAGGAGGAAGGCGCCCACGATCAGCGCCGCCAGGGCCAGCGTCTTGGTGAAGGTGATGACGTTGAGCAGCACCGCCCCGGGCTTGATCCCCAGGGCGTGGAAGGCCGCGAGGGCCAGCAGGATGGTGGCGGCCAGCCAGCGCGCCACCCCCGCGGGCAAGTCCACCAGCCGCGCCACGTACTGGGCGAAGGCCACCGCCACCGCCGCCGTGGCCCCGGACTGCACGATCAGCAGCAGCCCCCAGCCGTAGAGGAAGGCCACGATCGGCGAGAAGGCCTCGCGGAAGAAGGCGTACTGCCCCCCCACCCGCGGCATCACCGTGCTCAGCTCGGCGAAGATGAAGGCGCCGAACAGGGCGATGAGCCCGCCCGCGATCCAGACCCCGAGGATCAGGAACGGCGTGCGGACCGCCTGCGCCACCACGTAGGGGTTGATGAAGATGCCCGACCCGATGATCCCGCTGATGACGATCATCGTGGCGTCGAACAGGGTCAGACGCCGGGCGAAGCCCGGGCTCGGACGGTCTTCTCCCATGAGGTTTCTCCTTGGGTTGGAGACCATACCATCAGACGCATCCTCACCGGAGCGCATCTTCACCCGGAGCGTCCCTGGCAAGCGGCTTGCTTATTCACCTTTTCGGATGCATCCGCCGTATGGGGACATCCGAGGACGTATGTTGAATCGAGCCTACGCAGAGCCCCGCGAAAGGCACGAGCCGGTCGAGCCGGAGCCGCCGCGACAGCCTCAGGAGACCCGGCACCCCCGCGCCCCCCTGGGGCGGCGCGGCCTCCTCTGGGTGGTCCTGGCCGCGGCCGTCGTCCTGCTCGTCGCCTTCATCGCGCACCACTTCGACGAATACCTCCGCCGCACTCTGGAGAGCAAAGTCAACCAGCGGCTTCACGGTTATACCGTCAGCCTGGGCCATGCCCACGTGAGCCCCATCGGACTGTCGCTGACGCTGCAGGACGCCGTGATCCGGCAGAACGCCCACCCCAACCCGCCGGTGGCGGACCTCCCCCGCCTGACGGCGAGCGTGGAGTGGCGGGAGATCCTGAGCGGCCATCTGGTGGCCGACGCGATCTTCGATCAGCCACGCATCCACATCAACCTGCCCCAGCTCCGCCAGGAGGCGAAGGACCAGGTGAAGCTCACCGACCGCGGGTGGCAGCAGGCCCTGGAGTCGATCTACCCGCTGAAGTTCAACATGATCCAGGTGCGGAACGGCGACATCGTTTACATCGACACCGACCCCCAGCGCCCCCTCCATGTCTCGCGCTGGAGCCTGACGGCGTCGAACGTCCGCAACATCCATTCACGCGACCGGGTCTACCCCTCCCCCATCCACACCGACGGGGTGGTGTTCGACACCGGCCGGGCAACGCTGGACGGCAACGCCGACTTCCTGGCCGAGCCCTACCCCGGTTTCCATGCCCTCTACAAGGTGGAGAACGTGCCGCTCAGCCGCCTGCGGCCGATCGTGCAGCGGGCCAACCTGACCGTCTCGGGCGGCACCCTCTCCTCGCGGGGCGAATTCGAATACGGGCCCAAGCACCGGGAGGCGCGCATCGCCGACGTGACCGTGCGGGGGCTCCACCTCGACTATACCCACACCAGGGCCACGGCGCCGGCCGAGAAGGAGCGCGGCAAAGAGGTGGTACAGGCGGCGAAGAACCCGGAGCCCACCATGCCGGTCGAGATCGAGCGCCTGCGCCTGGTCGACGGCAACCTCGGCCTGATCACCCCGGCGAAGGACCGCCGCATCCGGGTCTACCTGGGCAATGCGAACCTGGACGTCACCAACGTCTCGAGCGGCTTCCGGCAGGGGCCGGCCAAAGCGACCCTCACCGGCAACTTCAACGGCGGCGGCTCGGTGCACGGCTCCGCGACTTTCCGCAATCCCGGCAAGGGACCGGACTTCAACCTCAAGGTGGCGGTCGAGGGGGCGAGCCTGCCGTCGATCAACGAGCTCCTGCGCGCCTACGGCAAATTCGACGTGGCGAAGGGGACCTTCTCCGTCTACTCCGAGGTCACCGTCCACAACGGCCGCATCGACGGCTACGTCAAGCCGCTGTTCAAGGACATCCAGGTCTACAGCCCGCAGCAGGACAAGGACAAGCCGGTGCTGAAGAAGCTCTACGAGAAGATCGTGGGCGGCGTCTCGCACCTCCTGGAGAACCATCCGCGCGAGCAGGTGGCGACCGTGGCCGACCTCTCAGGGCCGGTCTCGGACCCCCACACCAGCACCTGGGACGTGATCGTGAACCTGGTCTCGAACGCCTTCGTGAAAGCGATCCTGCCGGGCTTTGAACGGGAGTACAACGCCCTGCGCGGCAAGAAGTGAGTAAGATCGATCCCATGATCGATCCCATAAAAAAGCTTCTCGCGTTTTTCGTGGGTCTGGCGCTGGCCGGAGCGCTCCGCGCCGTGGAGCCGGCGCCGGCGGCTCCGGCGGCCGGGCTGGATACGGCCCTGATCGAGCGGCTGACCGGGGCGAAGGGAGCTCTCGACGCCAAAGAGGAGGTCTTCAAGGTCAGCGTCCCCCGCATCGACCTCGGCCTGGAGGTGAACGGGGTGCGTGTGACGCCGCGCCTCGGGCTCACCTCCTGGGCCGCTTTCAAGCGGATGGGAGACCGGGCCCTGGTGATGGGCGACCTGGTGCTCCGGGAGGACCAGGTCAACGCCGTGATGTCCACCGCCCTGGACAACGGGCTCGAGGTGACCGCCCTCCACAACCATTTCCTCGGCGACTCCCCGCGCGTGATGTTCATGCACATCGGCGGGCACGCTCCCCTGGAGCCGCTGGCCACGGCCGTGGGCGCCGTCTTCCGTTCGCTGCGGGAGACCCCCGCTCCGGCGCCGCGGGCCACGATCAATCCGGCGAAGAGCGATCTCGATCCCAAGGCCGTCGAGCAGATCCTCGGCCGCACGGGGGATTTCAAGGACGGCGTCCTCCGCTTCTCGATCGGCAAGGCCAGCCACATGCACGGCGAGGAGATCGGCAACGCCATGGGCGTCAACACCTGGGCCGCTTTCGCGGGCGGCCAGGACCAGGCGGTGGTGGACGGCGATTTCGCCATGTACGAGAGCGAGCTTCAGGCGGTGCTGAAAGCTCTCCGCAAGGCGGGGATCAACGTGGCCGCGATCCACAACCACATGACGGACGAGACCCCCCGGATCGTCTTCCTCCACTACTGGGGGATCGGCCCCGCGGCCCAGCTCGCCCGCGGTCTCAAGTCGGCGCTGGACGCTCAGGCGGCGATCCGCTGAGGAGAAGGCCGGTCCGCCGCCACCTCCCCGTAGACCGCCGCCATTCTCTCCACGATCCGAGGCCAGAGCCAGCTCTGTCGCACCTCCTGGGCCGCCGCAGCACCGAGGCGGCGGCGCAGGTCCCCGCTCTTCACCAGGCGCAGGAGACCGGCGGCGAGGGCCCGGGCGTCCCGCGGCGGCACCAACAGCCCGGTGCGGCCGTGCTTCAGGATCGCGGCAGGCCCCCCGACCCGGGTGGCGAGGATGGGCAAACCGTGCAGCATCCCCTCCAGGATGACCATGCCGAAAGGCTCGTACCAGCTCGGCACTACCAGGACGTCGGCCGCCCGGTACCACTCGGCCACGGCGTCCGGCAGGAGCCAGCCGGTGAAGTGGATCCGCTCGCGGTAGCGCTCCAGGCCGGCCGGCAGCCAGCCGACTTCGATCGCCGCGCCGGTCCCATGCCCTCCCACCAGTATAAAGCGAGTGTCTGGAGCCCTCTCGAGCACGGCGGGGATGGCCGCGAACAGCTCGCGGATGCCTTTGCGGTCCACGAAGCGGCCCGAGTAGAGGACGGTGACGGGCCCCGTCCGCTCCTCTCGGCCGGCGGGCGTCGCCTCCCCGTCGATGCCGTTGCCGATGATCCGGATGCGCCGGCGCACGGACGGGCAGGAGCGCAGCAGGAGATCTCTCTCGTCCCGGCACAGCACCAGGACGCGGTCCGCGCTCGCGATCAGCTCCCGCTGCGCATGCCAGAGCCCCAGGATCTCGGGGGGCTCGCGGCCGATCTCATATTCGGCGGAGTTCAAGGAGTGGACGGTGTAGACGATGGGGATGCCGGTCCGCCGCCGGATCTCGCGGGCGATCGGCCACAGCTCGACCGGGTGGACGTGGAGGACGTCGGGCCGCCATCGCCGCGCCAGGCGGAGACCCTCGGCCACGGCCTCGCTCTCCTCCACCGGCACGATCTCCAGGCCCGTTCCCGCCGGGCTCGCACCCTCCGGAGCCGCGATCCGGCGCCCATAGCTCCAGAACCACGCGCCGACGACGAGCAGGACCTTCACCTCCAGCCCCGCGCGGGCGGAGGCCAGGGCCAGACCGCCCACGGCCGTGCCCAGGCCTCCCCAGATCAAGGGCGGGAACTCGGCGGTCAGATGAAGGACTCGCATGGCATCCGACTCCCGAGCCCGGAGCTCCAGGTCACACCAGCTCCTTGAGCTGGATCTTGCGGAACGCCACCCGTCCGGTGTGCGTCTGCAGCCCGATGAAGCTGCCGGTCCCCCGGTTCGGGTCCGGGTTCACGTACTCGGTGATCTTCGTGCCGTTGAGGAAGACCGTGTAGGTCTGCCCCTTGGCGTGGATCTCGAATTCGTTCCATTCACCAGGCGGATGCACCGGCAGGTGATCGGGATCGTCCGGGCCGGAGAAACCGTAGATGGCTCCGGTCTTGTGGATGGGAGCGCCGTCGTCGCGGGCGAGCTGATCGATCTGCACTTCGAAGCCGAAGTTGATCGCCACGTACGCGGTGTTGTCGTAACCCTTGCTGTTGGGATCGGGGAAACGGAGGAAGACCCCCGAGTTGTCGTCGTCGCGCCAGCGCAGCCACTCCAGCTTGAGGATGAAGTCGGGCGGCGTGGGCTCGATGTGCCAGAAGAGCCCCAGGTCGTTGCCCGGCAGCGATTCGAGCGAGCGGTCCACCACCAGGAACGTCCCCGGATTGTCGCGCCCCGGCTGGTTGGTGATCTTCGACATCCGCCACAGGTCGGTCGAGGCGCCGTCGAACAGGAGCTTGAACCCCGGGTCCGGTGTGAACGGCGGCACCGCCAGATGATCGGCCAGACGGCGGGCCAGGGCGACGCCGGTGAGCATCGGGTTGGGCGAGCCGACGGTGGGGAACAGGCAGGGACCGATTGCGTAGGCGTTGGCGACGGCGTGGAAACGCCCGTCGGCGCCGGTCGCCGAGGAGCCCGGATCGTCGCCCATGGCGAGGGTGCCCGCCTCGTGATGCGTGGTCCCCAGGCCGTCGCGGCGGCCGCCGTCGGCGCGATCGGTGTAGGGGACGATCGCCTTCAGGTCGCCGTCCGCCGGCACCGCCACCCAAGTCCCCTTGGCGTTCAGCACCTCGAACGGATGGCCGCCCGCCAAGACGTGGGCGATCTCGTCGGCCATCGCGTCCATGGCGTTCCAGAGCGCCTGGTCCTTGGCGCTGGGCGCCAGATGGACGAACGCCCGCTGCACGCCGACCTCGTCGGTCTCGGCGCCGAGTGAGACGCGGTTCGCCGGATTGCCCGCCTCCATCTCGCCGATGCCGCGGATGGTGATCACGATCTGCTGATCGTTGACCCGCCGCAGGGTGTCGAACGTGTCGACGTCCGGGATCTTCTTGAACAGCTCCGCCTCCGAGTCGGTGCTCGGCCGGTCCAGGCCGGCGGCTGTGATCTGCTGGTGGAAGTAGCTCTTCGTGCCGTCCCCCTGGGTATGCCTCCCCTTGACGAACAGAGCGGACGCCTGCAGCGCCTTGACCGCCGGATCGAGGCCGGCGAGGCTGGTGCGCGGGATGCGGATCGTCAGGTTCGAGCGCAGATGCGCCATCAGGTTCGCGCCGAGGCGGTCGTGGTGGGCCGTCTCTCCGAAGGACAGCAGCGCCAGCCGGGCGCTCTCGATCGTGCCGAGGGCGATCACCACCACGGCGCCGTCCGGCACCGGGAGGGTCGCCCGCTGCTTCTGGACGTTCGAGCCATCTCCGCCGATCGCCTGATAGGCCTCCACCTCCACTCCGGTCACCCGTCCCTGGCCGCCCTGGACGTCGGTCACCAGGCGGATGACGCGGCAGTGCGGAACGATCATGAACCGTTTCTTGACGTCGTCCACGAACGGCATTCCCTTGGCCGCGTCGAAAGCCGCCGTGCGCGCGGCGGTGACCAACAACGGGATGGAGCTGAACTTGTTGACCGGGAAGAGGCCCGAAACCTGATTGCCCTGCACGGCGAGCGGCGCCTCCAGCTTCTGCCGTTTCCGCTCGGCCGGGGTCTTGCCGGCCTCGCTCAGGTGCAGCTTCAGCTCGTCGAGCGGGATCGCCTCCGTCACCCTGCCGCCATGGATCCCCTGAAAAAGGCTCTCCCGCAATGCCTGGTGCATCGGGCCGTTGATGAAATCGTTCGCCGAATCGGTGCCGATCTGGCGGGCCGATTCGTCGAAATACCGGTCCTTCAGATCGTTCTTGACCGCGGCCGGCCAGCGCGTGTCGGGCATCTCCTCGTCGAGCAGCCGCGGCGACCAGCCGCCGAAGAAGGCCGACCGGCCGCCGAGGCAATAGGCGAGGCCGGTGAAGCCGCCGCGGACGTCCGTGCGCCAGGGGAGCCCCCAGACCTGCTCGCGCAGGGTGTGCGGATCGGTCTCCGTCGGTCCGGGGACGTTGAGACCCAGGACGGGGAGGTTCTGGACGTGCTCCGGCAGGACGAACGAGCCCGCCTCCAGGACCAGGATACGATGGCTGTGCGTCTTGTCGGTGAATTGGAGATGCTGAGCGAACGCGCCGCCGAAGCTGCCGCCACCGATCACGATCACGTCGAACGGCCGCGCGTCGCTCTGCGGGCTGCCATTCGGCCGGACCGCGCCGCGGTCGGCGCTGCGCAACGCTTCGTCCAGGCCGTTGCAGATGAAGCGGCCGAGGACGTCTTTGGTGAAATGAGTGGTCTGCGGATTGCCGCTGGTCTGCATGGAAGGCCTCCTGCCGACGGGAGCCGGACGGATTTTTATCGATGAGGCGGGCTTCCTCTACGGTAACGCCCAACCCCGCCGAAAACGATCTTCTGATCGCATCGCTACGTCCCCATAGAGCAATAATCCATTTTCATCTGATCCTTGCCGTTCTACTCAGGCGTTATTTGAGGGAAAAAAGTTACAGAACGGCCGCGGCCGGTGTCTGGGCGGGGGTTATGGTCTAATACCCGCGGATGCGCTCCGCTCCGATCCTGGCGATCCTTCTCGCCCTGCCCGCCCTCGGCCAGGGCTCCGGCCTCTCCACCGTCAGCGCCGGTCCGGCCGCCGGCCGGATCGTCCTCGACGGCGTTCTCGATGAGCCCGCCTGGGCGAGCGCGGGGGTCATCCCAGACCTCACCCAGCAGGACCCGAAGCCGGGAGAGCCCACGCCCTACGCCACCCGCGTCGCCGTGCTCGCCGACGGCGATACGCTCTACTTCGGCATCACCGCCACCGATCCGGAGCCGGCGCGGATCGCGGTCCACACCCTGCAACGCGACGCCGACATGCAGGGGGACGATTCCATCGCCGTGGTGCTCGACACCTTCGGCGACGGCCGGACGGGCTATCTCTTCCGCGTCAACGCCGGCGGTGCCCGGCAGGACGGCCTGATCGTGAGCGGACAGGACCCCTCGCTCGACTGGGACGGGATCTGGGACGCCCGCATCCGCCGCACCGCGGTCGGCTGGACGGCCGAGATCGCCATCCCAGCGCGGAGCCTGCGCTTCGGCACCAGCCTGGGCGCCTGGGGCCTTAACGTCGAGCGCTTCGTCGCCCGCGACCGCCTCACCCTGCGCTGGACCGGCGCCACCCTCGACGCCAGGCTCACTGATCTGCGCCGGGCCGGCCGGCTGGAGGGCGTTTCCGGCCTGCGCCAGGGGCTGGGCCTCTCGTTCTCCCCGTACGCTCTCGGCCGCTCCGAACGGCGCGACGGCGACGGCTTCTCCAAAGGGGACGCCGGCTTCGACCTCTCCTACAACCTCACGCCGCAGCTTGGCGCCGTCCTCACTGTGAATACCGACTTCGCCGAGACCGAGGTGGATGCCCGGCAGATCAACCTCACCCGCTTCCCTCTGTTCTTTCCCGAGAAGCGGCCGTTCTTCCTCGAAGGCTCGAACCTCTTCGACTTCGGCTCCGGGCTCGCCGAGGAGCTCATCCCCTTCTACTCACGGCGCGTCGGACTAGTGCGGGGACGGGTGGTGCCCCTCGATGCCGGCCTCAAGCTCCTCGGCCGCGCCGGGCGCTGGTCGATCGCCGCTCTCGACGTGGAGACCGGCGACTCCCCGGCGGCGCCGGCCGCCAATCTCTTCGCGGGCCGCGTCACCTACGACGTGGACACGCACCTGCGCCTGGGCGCCATCGGCACCCGGGGCGATCCCACGGGACGCGGAGAGAACGCTCTGGGCGGCCTCGACGCCGTCTGGCAGACCTCCTCCTTCCGCGGCGACAAGAACCTCGCCTTCGCCGCCTGGGGGGCGCGCAGCGCGGGCGACCTGCCGGACGGAGGCCCCGCGGGCTGGGGGGTACGCGCCGCCTATCCCAACGACCTCTGGGACCTCTCTTTCCAGGTCGACGAATTCGGCGCGGCGCTCGATCCGGCTCTCGGCTTCCTCCCGCGACCCGGGACGCGTCAGTACAACGCTGGCGTCGCCTATCAGCCGCGCCCCCGCGAGGACGGCTCGTTCTCCTGGGTGCGCCAGTTCTTCTTCGAGTGCTTCCCCAGCCGCGTGGACCGCCTCGACGGCACCACCGAGAGCTGGCGCGTGTTCCTCGCCCCCTTCAACGTCTCCACCCGCTCGGGCGAGCACCTGGAGGCCAACTGGGCGCCCGAATTCGAGCGCCTGGACGAGCCCTTCGAGATCGCCCGCGGCGTGGTGATCCCGCCCGGGCAGTACCGCTTCAACCGTTTCCGCGTCGAAGGGGAATCCTCCCGTTTCCGCCCCTGGAGGATCGGCTCGACCGTCTGGTTCGGCGAATTCTTCAGCGGCCACCTGACTCAATGGGAGTCCTTCCTCACCTGGACGGCGGGCCCCGGCCGCCTGCGCCTCGAGCTGGATGCGGAGAACGACTTCGGCAATCTTCCCCAGGGAGACTTCATCCAGCGGCTCCTGCAGTTGAAAACGGTCTACGCGTTCTCGCCCGACCTCGTTCTCTCGGTGTTCACACAGTACGATTCCGAGTCGCAGGACCTCGGCTTCAATTCCCGGCTGCGCTGGACCTTGCGGCCGGGCCGCGACCTCTTCCTGGTCTGGAACCGTAACTGGAAACGCCTCCCCGGGCCGCGTGACCGCTTCGGAGCCGAAGCCGACCAGATCGTCATCAAGCTCCGCTGGACCTCGCTCGGGTAGCCCCTCCGTGGTACGTTGAGCGCCGAATTCCGGAGGAGCTCCGCATGCCCTGGATGAAGCGCCTCGTCCCGTTCGCCCTCTGCCTGCTCTCCTTTGCCGGAGCGGTCCGGTCTCAGACTTCCGGGCCATCGCCGGTCACCGCCGTGCGGTGCGGACGCCTGATCGACGTCAAGGCGGGCCGGGCGATCGCCAACGCCGTGATCCTGATCGAGAACGGCCGGATCACCGCCGCCGGCCCGGAGGTGAAGGTCCCCGCCGGCGCCCGGGTCATCGATCTGGGATCGGTGACGGTGCTGCCGGGGCTGATCGACGCCCATACCCACCTGCTCACCAACCTCGATCCCGAGAAGGCGGACGAGCAGCTCTCCGGGACGATGTTCACCCAGATGAGCCTTGCCAAGCGGGCGCTCCTCGGGGCGGCGATGGCCCGGGAGACCCTGGAGGCGGGGTTCACGTGCGTCCGCGACCTGGGCAACTCGGGGTTGAACGGCGACGTCGCCCTGCGGGACGCCATCCACGACGGCTGGGTGGTGGGGCCGCGGATGGCCGTCTCGACCCGCGCCCTCTCCCCTCTCGGCGGCCAGTACGGCGTGCTCTCCCCCGCGGGCCGCGGCCTCGTCGCTCTCGAATACGCCGAGGTGACCGGGCCGGACGAGGCGCGGCGCGCCGTCCGCCAAGCCATCGTCGATGGCGCCACCGTGATCAAGGTGATCGTCAACAACACCGTCACCCTCTCCCTCGAGGAGATGAAGGCGATCGTGGACGAGGCGCACCGGAACGGCCTGAAGGTCGCCGCCCACGCGATCGGCGACGAGCCGACGCGGATCGCGGCCCAGGCGGGGGTCGACTCCATCGAGCACGCCTACACCGTGCCGGACGACGTGCTGCGCCTGATGGCCGAGAAGAAGATCTACCTCGTCCCCACCGACTATTCCATCGACGCCGCGCTCCGTTTCACACCAGCCCGGGAGCGTGCTCCGGAGCAGGAAAAGCGGCTGCGCGAGGGGTTCGAGAAGGCTATCGCGGGCTCGCGCGACCGTCTCGCCCGCGCCATCAAGGCCGGTGTGCCGATCGCCGCCGGCTCGGACGAGTACTACGCCGTCCCCGGCCAGACGCGGGGGCAGACCGCGCTTCAGATCTTCCGCGCCTACACCGACTCCGGCATGAAGCCGCTGGACATCCTGCGCGCCGCCACGGTCAACGCCGCCGAGCTCCTGGGCTGGGAGAAGCGGCTGGGAAGCCTGGAGCCTGGAAAGTACGCCGACCTGATCGCCGTGCCCGGCGATCCACTGACCGATATCACCCAGTTGGAGAAGGTCGGCTTCGTGATGAAGGGGGGCGTCGTGGTGAGGGACGAGATGACGAAGCGCTAATGCCGGGTCGCTCGGTCTTTTTCGCCAGGCGAGCCTCTCGCCGGGGCCGCTTAAGGTTTTAAGCGGTCCCCTGTTGATCCAAGTATATACGTAGATCTACCCTCCGTCCTCACTCCCGCTGAGAAGGTCCCTCGAAAGAAACCCCCTTTCAGTTGTCACGATTTTTCGTGTGGAACACACTTATCTAGGTGAAGTGGCTGAATAAGACTTCCTTGCCATGTCGAGTGGCCGAGCTTAGCCACGCCCGGACTGCCGGGACATCAAGACCGTGAATTTCAGGAAGGAGGCAACCCCTTGCGAATTCTGAGCTTAGCGTTGACGTTCGTACTCTGCTCAGCCTACCCGGCACTGGCCTGTGGCTGCTCTCCCACAGGCAGTCCGAATGATATGGCTAACTTAAAATGTGCACAAGGATGTCTTGTGGTATGCGGCAACGGGGCGCCTTCCTTAATCTGCGATGGAACCGCTGTACAAAGCCGGCTTCAGGGGCTCGGCGATCCCCAGAGGATTGCTAGGCTGGCGGCTGCCCTGTCCTGGTCACCGGCCTCTCGCAAGGTTGATCTCGCCGACCTCCTGCTTATTCGGAGCGGGAGCACCTCTTTACCATTGTCGACCTTCCTGAGATCCCCCCTGCTGGGGCGCCTCGCAGAAGCGCCTCATGCTGCCGGAGCTCCAATCGAGTTTGAGCTTCGACGTGATCCCCGGCTTGATCTCATCGTCAGGGCCTTGGCCGGGAAGACACAATAGGTTGCGCTCGCTCCGCCTTATCGGCGGAAGCGAATTCTGGTCCTCCGGGAGGAGGGGAAAGGAGATGCTATGAAGAGATTGTTTGCGACGCTATTAGTTCTTGGAGGGGTGATCCTCATGACCGCCGGGAGCAGCAGCGCGGCTCGATTCGGTAGTGACTCCGGCGATCCACGGGTGCCGGCCGTCTCCGCAACCCGAGCCCATCAAGCCTCAGAACAAACTTCTGGTGGAATCAATCTCAAAGCGTCGTGCACCTCTGACAGTGGAGATACCTGCACCTGCGGAGCCGGAAAGCTGTGCATTGCAGGTGCGGACGGCTGCACCTGTCTCCGGCCGAATTGATCGAAGCGCTTCTCACACATGGCCGGCATCGCATTTGATTTTCGTGAGGCGGCTCGGGGCCTCCTTCGGCACCGCTCCGTCGCGGCTCTGTCTCTGGTCTGCATCGCGCTGGGGGTTGGCACCAGCGCGGCGATGCTCGGCCTTCTTGATGCGTTGCTCTTCAGGACTCCCGCGTACGTCGAGAATCCGGGGGGCGTGAAACGCGTCTACGTGACCGACCGGCTCGCGGGCCTGGGAGAGTACACGTCGAGCACTACGTCGTACCCGGTATCTCAAGACCTGGAGCGGGTGAAGGCCTTCGCGGGGGTCGGGAGCTTCTTTGCGACCGAGGTACCGGTCGGGCGGGGCGCCGAGGCGCAGAAGGTCTCGGGCGTGCTCGCCACCCCTGGATTCTTCCGGCTGCTGGGAGCTCCGCCACTGCGAGGACGCCTCTTCACGGACGCCGAGGGTCAGCCCGGCCAACCGGCCGCCGTGGCTCTCCTCGGGTACGACTTCTGGCGCCGGGGGTTCGGAGGAGCGGCCGATATCATCGGCCGGCAGTTGATCGTCCGGGGTGTGGCCTACACCATCGTCGGAGTGCTCCCTCCCCGCTTTACGGGAGTCGACCTGGAGGCCGTGGACCTGTGGCTCCCGATGAGCTCCGCGGGCTCCTTCGTAAGCAAAAAGTGGGCGACCGGCCGGGGAACGCAGTTCCTCGAGGTCGTCGCCCGTCCGCGCCCGGGCGTGACGGAGACGGCGGCGGCGCAGGAAGCCACAACCGTGTTTCGGGCGGCGGCGGCGGAAGCCGGCCGGCCCAAACCCTCGGCCCGCGTGCGTCTTGGCCCCATTCAAAGAGCCCAGGGACCCGATGCGCCCTCCTCCTTGCGCGTGGTGACGTTCCTGACCGCCCTTTCCTGGGTCGTGTTGCTCATCGCCTGTGCCAACGTGGCGAGCCTGCTGCTCCTGCGAGGATTGGACCGGCAACGCGAGTGGGGGTTGCGGGTGGCCCTCGGCGCCGGGCGAGGCCGGATCGCCCGGCTGGTGATCTGCGAGGGAGTGCTCCTCGCCCTGGCGGGAGGCGTCGCGGCGTCGCTCGTCTGCATCCCCATCGGCGCCTTGCTGCAACACCTCGTTCTGCCCGAGGCCGGCTCCGTGATTCAGTCGGGCGACCTGAGAAGGCTTGGCTTCGTCGCCGTGCTCACGCTCGCCGCCGGCCTGCTCGCGGGAGCGGTGCCCGCCCTCTGGACCTCCCGGCGGGACCTGACGCTGGCGATCCGCTCCAGCACCCGGGAACGGACTCCCGGCCGCTCCCGCGTGAGCCTCGCGATCTCGGCCACTCAACTCGCCCTGACGCTCATCCTGTTGGCCGGAGCCGGTGAGCTCGGATGGAGCCTTTACAACGTTCTCCACCTTCATCTCGGCATCGACATCGGCCGGGTGCTGGTCACGACCCTGGACCTCAAGGCGGAAGGCTATCCCCAGAGCCGGATCGAAGAGATCTTTCGCCGGGCGGAGGAAAGGATCGGGCGCCTGCCCGGGGTAGAACGCGTCAGCGTCGCCGCGACGATCCCGTTTGAATCCAGCAAGGCGAGCGCGCTCGCGGTGCCCGGCGTGCCGCAGCTTCCAGAGCTCGAGACGGGAGGGCCCTACGTCAACGCGGTCTCTCCCGGATTCTTCGCGACCACCGGCACGCGGCTGCTGCGCGGGAGGGATTTCACACCTCAAGACGGGACCGGGGCCACCCTGGTCGCGGTCGTCAACCAGACGATGGCGCGCCTCCTGTGGCCGGCGGGGGACGCCCTCGGAAAGTGCCTCAAGATCGGCGGCGAGGAAGCCCCCTGCTCGTCGGTGGTGGGCATCGTCGAGGACGCCCGCCGCTCCGACCTTCAGGAAGGCCCCACCCTCCAGTATTACGTGCCGGTCGCGCAGGCTCCGGCCGCGCTCTCCTCCCGGGCGCTCTTCGTCCGCGCCCGCGTGGACGCGGAGGAGCTCCAGGGCCGCGTACGGCAGGAGGTGCAATCCCTGGAGCCGGGTCTGCCGCTCGTCGAGGTGCGCTCTCTCCAGGACCTCGTGGCGCCGCAGCTCCAGCCGTGGCGGATGGGAATGGCGGTCCTGTCCTTTTTCGGCCTGCTCGCCCTCATCCTTGCTCTCGTGGGCCTCTATGGGGTCATCGCGCACACTCTGGAAAAGAGGCGCTACGAGCTCGGAGTGAGGATCGCCCACGGCGCCCAGAGGAGCGACGTCCTCTGGCTGGTGCTCCGCCAGGGCCTCGTCATCGGCGTCGTAGGGGCCGCTGGTGGCGTGCTGCTCGCCCTGGGGACCGCTCGTTTCCTCCAGCCCCTGCTCTTCCAGGTCTCCGCCCAAAACCCCTTGATCTTGGGGTCCACCTCGGCCCTTGTGGTGCTTCTCGCCCTTGTCGCGAGTTGGATTTCGGCTCAGAAAACCCGCTATCTGGATCCTGCCGTGGTGCTGCGGACTGAGTAGGGTCCGTGTCTGCGGCACCTGCTGCGGACAGCACATCGAAGCCGGGCAATCAATCCGACCGACGCACCCATAGACACTCCCAGGAACGTCCCCCGGCGCCCCCCAATAGCCCGGGGTGCCGCGCGGCTCCTCCTCCTTTCAGGCGTCCCAGCCCTCCGGCTCCTCCTCGAGATCCTCGAAATCCTCAGCCTCCAGAGTCAGCGCGGACCTCGCCCAGGGGCCGAGGGCGAGATCCGGAAACTCGGCGAGGATCGTGGCCATGGCGAGGCAGGCGAAGTCGAAGAGGCTGGCGGCCAGATCGCGGGTGAGGGCGGCGAAGCGCCGGTCGAGATCGCCCGGATCGGCCGCGCTCGCCACGGCCGACCGTGCCGCGGCGACCGGGAGGTAGACCCGGTCCAGCATCCGCAACGGCAGGCCCACCACTCTCGCGATGTGCTCCAGACGGTCACGGTCCGGCACGACGTCCCCGGTCTCATAGCGGCTGATGGCGCCGGCCGTGAGCCCCAGGGCGTTCGCCAGATCCGCCTGGCTCCAGCCCCGGAGCAGCCGCAGGAAGGCGATGAACGTCCCCGCGTCCTCGGGGTCATACTGCGGTGGTCTCCGGAATTTCTCCTCGGTGCTCATGTTTCCTTCCTTTCCTGGAGTGATTTCCGGCATGTATGGAGGCAACATACTCCCGGCGAGGCGCCGGCCCGGTCGTGAAGGCCGCGGTGGTGGCCGCCTCCCCGAAAGGAGCCGCTCTCATGTCCAGTCCGTCGTTTCGCCGTACCGCCGTGGTCCTCGTCCTGGGATTGACCCTCCTGAGCCCGTGGGCCTCCGCCTCCGGGCCGCGCGGCCGCGCCGCCCATCGGGCCGGTGCCTCCGTTGTCCAGGAGCAGGGGGTTTGGGGAAAGGTCTGGGGGATTCTCGCCAACCTCTGGAGCAAGAATGGGGGAAGCGCCGACCCGGATGGCCTGCTTAGCGGCCAGCCCACAACCAGCAGCTCCACGACTCTTTGCGATGCTGGGGGATCGGCAGATCCTAATGGTCGGTGTGTAAGCTCGTTAACCACGGCCGGGTTTTGCGACAACGGGATGTCGATTGATCCCGATGGCCGTTGTGCAAGCGGGCACTGAGCTCGGCATGCCGCGATAGCTCCACCGGGCCGGTGTGCTTTCGCTCCGGTCCGGTGCTTCATGAGAGCGGCTCAAAACGGAGCGAGGGGTTGTGCTGAGCTCGATAGAGGTACTCCGTCACGCGGCGGGCCAGTTCTACCGTGACCCATTCTTGCTCGGCGGCTTCGCAGAAAAGCTTAAGTGCCGCAAGAGCTTCGCGGTGAACTCCCTGAACCCGGAAGATTGGCCCCATTTGGCGCGCGAGCATCTTGACCTCCCTGGTGCGCCCCTGTTCCAGTTGCAGAATCGCGAGCTCTAGAGTGGCTAAGGCGGCATCGTATGAGATGCTTCTGTCCGCGAATTCCGATCTCACTTGGGACAGAGCTGTCAAAGCCTGCTCAGTTCTTCCCAATCCGGCCGAGATTCGCCCTTCTAACCAGCGCAGTCTCAGAGTGTCCAGCTCATTGCCTAGTCGGGTTGTTAGCACCCGGATTTCGGGAAGAAACGCCTCCGCCTTCTCATATCGCGCCAGATGAGTCAGGTTCCAGGCGCAGTTGAGGCGAAGCATCCAGAGTCGGCGCGGCTCATCCTCTTGGGTAACAAGAGGAGCCACCTCCGCGAGCGTAGCCAAAGCGTTCTCGTAAGCCCCGGCCCACTCAAGCGCTCTCGCCTTCGCAATCAGAAGATTCGGTCTAAGCGTACTGGGAGCAGAAGCAAGAGCTCGATCGAGGAGTACAGTAGCCTCCGCCAAGCGGCATTGATCGATGCGAAGAGAGGCTTCCAGGCTGAGCATCTGGGCCTCATCCAAAATCCCCGGATCTCCCTCCTCCCCCATCTCCCAGAGCTTGCCGGCCCGCCCGAACGCCTTCTCCGCTCCCGGCAGGTCGCCCCCGACCCGCCGGGCGTTGCCGACGTGGGCCCAGGCGTAGCCCTGGAGGCGTTGGCGCCAGCTCGCCGCGCCCGGGGCGAGATCCGCGATGCGCAGAGCGAGCTCGGCCAAATCGCGGGCCCGGTCGGCGTTGTCGGCCGCCGCCTTGATGCTCTCCTTGCAGATCAGCTCGCAGAGACCCCAGCTCCGGAATTTCAGATCCTTCTCGACCAGATCCCGCCGTTGGGAAGGTGAAAGCCGCCGCATCTTCAGCCAGAGGAGCCGGGCCTCGTCCCGGGCCGCCAGGATCCGGGCCTCGAAGGAGACGGAGCTCAGCACCGAGCGGGTGAAATCGGCCGCCAGGGTCCCCGCCTGGGCGGCGACTCGCTCGATCCTGCGGCGATCCTCCGCGGCGTCGGGACCGTGATGGCCGGGCGGCCGGGCCTGCTCTTCCATGGAACGGACGAAGGCGCGCGCCTGGGCCGCCGCCTCCGGCGTCAGCCCCAGGACGCCGGCCAGCTCCGTCAGCTTTTCGAGGGAGAACGTCCGGTTGCCCCGCTCGAAATCCGAGATCGTCGTGCCCCGCGTTCCCGCCGCCTCGGCCAGCTCCGATTGCTTCCAGTTCAGGGCGGACCGCATGCAGGCCAGGGCGAGGTTTACGTCCGACGGTGTTTTCGACGCCATGAGATCCCTCCAATGTCGTCCTTCAACGATATAGAGTGTATGACAGCGCCCCCGCGTGACACCCTCCGATCTTACTGAGAGTATTTCATGCTTCGGTACGAAACGGGATCGTGGAGTTTGATTCCTCCCGAGAATCACCCCCCTTCCGCGACAGACCGTGAAATCCGGCTCTCGTTTTTGGAGAAGGGTCAGGGTTAGGCCGATCGAGCTCCCTGTGGCGAGGGTGCGGCGGAGCGGGCGCGCGAGGTGATCTTCCTAAAATTACGCATCGCGTGCGATGGCGCGTGAGGCCGGGGCTCCGCGCCGGCAGGCCGCTTTCACCGGTGCCGCGCCCTCTCCTAGCCTGGGATGGAACGCAGGCAAGGAAGGGAGACAATCACCATGAGCGAGGGGCCTCAGGACGTGCAATCGGTGCAGGACGAGCTCCAGGTCGTCGTCGGGAAGCTGGAGGGGATCGAGAGGAGCCTGATCGCGCTGCGGGACACTTTGCCGCCCCCCTCCCCGGGAGAGGCCGCGGGGGAGGTCGACGAACAGAGCGACACGGCCCTGGAGCTCCGCTCGGTGATCGATTGCGTCCTCACGGACAGCATCCGCCCGGCGGCCCGGGATCTTCGAGCGGCCTCTCTGTACCGGGGCAAGCGCGAGAAGTGAGCGGTGCATGAGGTTTCCGGCGGAGGATGACGAGACTCTCGAGGATCTCTATGCCGAGGTCTGGCGCCGGCTGGATCTGGACCCGGACCGTTTTTCGGAGCTCGAGCAGCGCAGAACCGAAGCGGAGCGGCTTTTCGCGGAGCTGGCGCGGGCGGGTCCGGACGAGCAGCGGAGATGGCTGGGCGAGGAGCGCTTTCGGAACGTCGACCTGCTCGATCTCCTGCTGGAGGAGGGCCACGCCGGCCAGCTCGCGGATCCCGCGCGGGCGGAGCGCCTCTCGCTGCTGGCCGCGCGTCTGGCGGCGTCGCTGGCGGCCGATGAGCCGGAGGCCTCGGTGGCGCTGGCCCGGGCCTATTGCCTCGGCGCCAACGCCCGCCGCCTGGGGGGCGATCCGGCCGGTGCGGACGAGCTGCTGGCGCGGGCCGTCCTGTTTCTGGAGCTGGCCTCGGAGCGGGCCTTCTACTCCCGCATCGCGGCCCTGGTGCGTTGGGAGCAGGGGAGGCTCGACGAGGCGGACGCGCTCCTGGAATACGCGGAACGGCTGTATGCCCGGACGGGCTCGCAGGCGAGCAGGCGACTTGCCAGGCTCTGCTCGGCCTGTTGCGGTTTGAGAACCCTCTGCTCGGCCCTTCCCGGAAGGCGCTCGCCAAGGGGTGGGCCGGGATGGTTCGCGACTTCCATCCCCCGGTGGCCGCTCGCGCCGGCCTGGCTCTGGCGGCCTGCGAGGCCGAGGAGGGAAATTCGCGGCGGGCCCGGAGCCTGTTGCGGGAGGTCTGGCCGCTCTTCTCAGGGATCAGCGACGAACGGGAGCTCACCACCCTCTACTGGTTCGAGGGTCTGGCGCTCGGCCGGCTGGGAGACCGGGAGGAGGCTCTCCAAATTCTGGAGTCCGTCCGGCGGCGGTTGATCGATCAGAGGCGGCTGGCGGACGCCGCCCTGGTGTCTGTCGATCTGGCGCGGCTTCTGGCGGAGGCCGGGCGGGGGAAGGAGATTCCGGCTCTCGCGGCCGCGTTGGAGGAGCTTGGACCCGAGCATCCGGTCTTCCGCCACGCCGCCCATCACGTCGCCGGCCTCGGGGAGGTGGCGGAAGCGGATTCTGCCTGCCTCGCGGAGGCGGCTCTCGCCTCGTCGGCCGT
Organism: Thermoanaerobaculia bacterium; assembly: GCA_045807625.1. Lineage (GTDB taxonomy): Bacteria > Acidobacteriota > Thermoanaerobaculia > Multivoradales > UBA5704 > DATARR01. The sequence goes on from JBJMHA010000058.1 coordinate 35,944, forward strand.
TCTGCGGACAGCCTTCCGGGGCCATCGCCTCCGGCTCAGCCCCTTCCCGTTCGCGTAAGAGGCTTCCCCTTTTCGGGGAGAGGGTCTTCCAAAAAGGGGAAGCCTCCCCAAAAAAGGGGAGGGGTCTCCCCAAAAAGGGAAAGCCTCCCCAAAAAAGGGGAAGAGTCCCCCAAAAAAGGGGAAGCCTCCCTAAAAAAGGGGAGGGGTCCCCCCAAAAAGGGGAAGCCTCCCCAAAAAAGGGGAAGGGTCCCCCAAAAAAGGGGAGGGGTCTCCCCAAAAAGGGGAGGGGTCTCCCCAAAAGACGGAGGGTTCCCCCTAAAAAGACGAGGGGAGCTTCCAGAAAGACGGACCGTTCCCCCGAGTCGCCTCATCGTCTCCGGAAAGCGCCGGGTCTTGTCGCGATAGAATGCTCTCCGTTGCATCTGTTGAGCACGGCTGCCGTCTCCGCCGGAAGGGCAGGACCCATCGAGGAGGAGGAATCGCATGCGACTGGCTCTGGCCAATCTGAAGGGGGGCGTGGGGAAGACGACGACGGCGGTCAATCTGGCTGCCGCGTTCGCCCGCAGCGGGCTCTCGGCGCTGCTGATCGACCTGGACCCGCAGGCCTCGGCGACCTTTTCGCTGGGGGTCGGCCGGGATCAGGCGGAGGTCTCCACGGCGGAGGTGCTCACCGGCAAGGCCGAGGCCGCCGAGGCCGTGCAGGAGACCTCTGTGCTGGGGCTCCACCTCCTGCCGGGATCGCTGCGGCTGGCCGGCATGGACATGACCCTCACCCGCAAGCAGGAGCCGGAGAAGCTCCTCAAGAAGGCCCTGGGCTCCGTCCGCCGCCGCTACGACGTGATCGTGATGGACAGCCCGCCGGGGCTCTCGATCCTCACCGTCAACGCCCTCGCCGCCGCCGAGGCCTTCATCGTGCCGGTGGCCCCCCACCGGCTGGACACCGAGGCGCTGGGGAGCTTCCTCTCCGTCGTCGAGTCGTCGCGGGACCGCGTCGGCCGCAAGACCGAGCTTCTCGGCATCCTGCTCACCATGGTGGACCACCGCACCCAGGTGACCGACGAGGTGGTGGCCGCGGTGCGGAAGGAGTACGGATCGCGGGTCTTCCGCACCGAGATCCCGGTCAACGTCCGTCTCGCCGAGGCACCGGCCCAGGGGCGCCCCATCTTCGACACCGAGAGCTGGTCGACCGGCGCCGCGGCCTACGGCCAGCTCGGGGGGGAGGTGCTGCGGCGGGCCCGGAAGGCGGGGTTGGTGTAGGGCGGCCCGGTAGGTTTGCGTCCGCGGGACGTTGTCGTAGGGGCGGGGCTTGTCCCCGCCCCTACGAAAAAAACCAACCACAGCACTGTTGTAAGCCCCTCTCTCCCCGGCCGGGTGGGTGGAGGGATGGGAGAGAGGGGTTGGGGAGTGAGGGCTTACTTCCCCGCCGCCCACGCCTTCTGGACATACCCCATCAGGCTCCGCATGTTGCCGGTGTCCATCCCATGGATGGTCGTCTCCTCCTGCCACATGCGGCCGACCGACTTCGTGATGCCGGGGTCGCCGCCGGTGAACTCCTCCACCAGCTCCTTCCAGCGGCGGGCGAGCGCCTGCACCCGCTCGTCGGCGGGGTCGGTCCCGCGGTCCATCTCGGCCTGGACCTTGGCCATCAGCTCCGGCCACTCGCCCTCGACCTGGCGGATGTGGTCCTCGCCCAGCGTCTCCCGCCTCTGCTTCATCTGCTCCATCTGCTCCGGCGTGTAGTACTTGCCAATCATGTTCGTCACCTCGATGATCTGGAGGAGCTCCTCCGTGGGTACGTTCTCGTCCGACCGCCAGCGCCTCGCGACCTGCTCCAGCCGGTCGCAGAGGCCCTGCTGGGCCGCGATCTGCTCCTTGAGGCGCGCGATGTGGAGCTGCAGCACGCGGTCGGGCGTGACTTCGGGACGTTTCAGGAAATCCCGGGCCTCCTCCAGGGAGAACCCCAGGGCCTGCAAGGAGCGGATCTGCTGCAGCCGCGCCGCGTCCGCCTCGCCATACAGCCGGTATCCCGACTCCGAGCGTCGCGACGGCGAGAGCAGGCCGATCTCGTCGTAGTGGTGGAGCGCCCGCACGGACACCCCGGTCCGTCTCGCCAGCTCTCCCACTTTCCAGGGCGGGGGCCGCATCCGTCCCTCTCCTTTCCGGCCGGTCCATCCGGCCACGGAGAGAACGATAAAGCCTCACGCAGCGTGAGGGTCAAGGGGGTTGTTGGAGTCTGTTGGATTGAGAGGGGGTTTCTGTAGGGGCGGCCACACAGGGCCGCCCCTACAGAGGGCATCATTTCTGAGTTGAAGAGGCCTCAGTAGTCCGCGTACCCCTCGCGGGTGTGGACCCTGCCGCCGCCCCCGCGCAGGGTCACCTGGACCTTGTGCCACTTCCCGTCCCCCTTGGCGTTGGTCGGGTAGTAGCCGAGGGCGTACTGCTGGCGCAACTCCTGGAGGATGTTGCGGAAGGCCCCCTCCAGCTCCTCGATCTTGTTGATCGCGAGGATCCGGCCGCCGCTCTCCTTGACCGCCTTCTCCAGCTCGCCGTACTCGCGGTCGTTCCCCTTGAAGTCCCGCCAGGCGGAGGTGAACGACTGGTGCTTGCCGCCGAGCTGGATCCAGTAGATCAGCGACTGGCCGGCGCGGGCCTTCCAGAGCACGTCCGCGGCGGGCAGGACGCTATGGACGTCCGAGCCGTCCGAGAAGAGCACCACCACCCGCTGCCCCTGCCGGGCGTCGAGGAGCTTGAGGGAGAGATAGAGGAAGTCGTTCACCGCCGTGCCGCCGGCCGCCTGGGTGCTGGCGATGACCGCGTCGAGCTCCTTCTTGTCGGAGGTGAAGGGGGTGAAACGCAGCAGGCGGTCCGAGAACAGGGCGAGCATCGCCTCGTCGGACGGCTTCATGCCGTCGAGGAACGCCCGGGTGCCGCGGCGCACGGCCTCCAGCCGCTCGCCCATGCTCTCGCTGGTGTCGAGCAGCAGGACGGCGGTCAGCGGCAGCTCGTCGCGGCCGAAGGTGACGATCTGCTGCGGCGCCCCGTTGTCGAAGACCTGGAAGTCCTCCTGGCCGAGGGCGAGGTTCTTCTGACCGTCGCGGATCACGCTGACGAACAGGGCGCGCAGCTTGAGGTTCAGCTCGTCGGTGATCTGCACCGGCACCGTCACCACGACGTCAGAGGCGGTGGCGCCGGTGGTGGTGTGGGCCACGGCGCGGAATTCGCGCCGGACGTTGTCGTCCCCCATGTCGACGTTGAACCGGAACGGGGGCTTCTGGGCCGTGCCCATCAGCTTGCCGTTGACGAACAGGTCGACCCGGTCCACCTTCTCTCCCGAGGCGACGCCGACGCTCACCTCGGTGGGTCCGAAGACCGGCTGGTCCGCCGTCGGGCTCTGGATGCGCACCGCGACCTGGGCGAGCGCCGCGCCCGCGAGCAGCAGCCCGCCGGCCCCTGTCAGCACCGCTCGCAGCCTCCTCATTTCTCTCCCTCTCATCGCGCCACCCCCGTCCCGGTCTGGGCGTCGACCGGCGGAGCGTTGAGGGCTTGCGCCAGCATCTGGAGCCGGGACTTCGCGCTCTCGTCGAGGAAGGTCCGGGTCTGCGCGAACTCGTCCGCGCGCACGGCGTTGTAGAGGTAGCGGGAGCTGGAGGCCTCGCCGCTCTTCGACGTTTCGAGCGCCTTGTCGATCAGCGCGGTCGCCTCTCCGGGCGCGCCGCGGCGGTCGAGCACCGCGGCGAGCTGGATGCGCAGGCGCAGATCGTCGGGGAAGCGCTCGATGCCCTGGCGCAGCGTCTTCTCCGCCTCCGAGGTCTTCCCCCGGTCACCGGCCAGCCGGGCGAGCTCCTGGTAGGCGAGCGGCGTGACCCAGGACGGCTCCTTCTCCGCCGTCAGCCCCTCGAGGAGCTTCTGGCTCTCCCCGGTCTGCTCCAGCCGCTTGAGGTTGAGCGCCAGGCGGAGGCGCGCCTCGGCGTTGGCGGGCTCGACCGTGAGGGTCTGCCGCAGGAGCTTGACCGCGCTCTCGGCCTGCGCGTTCTTCTCGTAGACCGTGGCGAGCGCCAGCAGGGCGGGGACGTTGTGGCCGTCCAGCTCGATCCCCTTCTGGAACATCTCCGCCGCCGGGAGCTGCTGGGCGGCTTGCAGGAGCAGCCCGCCGAGGCTGGTCAGCAGGCGGCTGGCGACCAGCGCGCCCCCCTCGGAGCTCGACTGCTCCTGGTAGAGCAGGGCGAGGTCCTTCGCCATGTTGCGGGTGTGGACCATCGCCAGGGCATGCCCGCGCCCGCCGCGCGCGAGCAGCCGGCGGTAGGCCTCATGGTGCAGCACCGCGATCGGCACCAGCACCTCGATGTCGGCCTGGCCGACCTGGTGGATGACCTCCTGCTCCGCCTTGAGGAGGGTCTTGTGGGTCCGCGCGTCGGTGTCCACGGCGACCGTGGTCTCGAGCTCGATCAGCTCGTCCGGCGCGCGATCCGTCTGTCCCGTCGACCAGTCGGTCAGGATCTTGCGGTACAGCTCCTGGATCTTCTCCGGCGGGACGGCCTGCCCCGCCCGCAGCCCCAGCCCGGGGCTTTGAGCCCAGGCGATCTGGCTGGCCCACAGCCACACCGCCGCGGCGAGCCATCCTAGAGGCCCGCCAAGGTGCTTCCTCCACTCCATTCGCGCACGCATGAGACCTCCGACATGGAATGCCTCCGCCCTCTCCTCCGGGAGGTCCAAGTCGACAACAAATTAGAAAAACTGCAATAAGACGACAGTGTCCGAAACATGAAGTCCCATTATAGGTGCTCTCGGGAGAAATTTCGTGACGCTCTTTGATTTTTCCGGGTGACCAATGAAAAGGGCGGGATCTCTCCCGCCCTTTCGGAGTCAACGCCTGGAAGTCAGGCCGCTTACCCGTGGGGGTGGCGGGGCTTGCGCGGCGGCTTGGTGCCGTCGACGATCCACTTGGGAACGTTGAGGGACAGCAGCAGGCTGCGCCGGGCCTCGGGGGTGAACACGAAGCCGGTGGCCTGGGGGATCGCCTTGCCCGTGGCGAGCGTGGCCGTTTGGTTCGGCAGCGGTCCGAAGATGAACGGATAGAGGTCGACCTCCGGGATGTCGCCGCCGTAGGTGGTGTTGATGGCGTCGATGAACTGGTTGGCGATGTAGGCGTAGCCGAACGCAGTCGGGTGGACGCCGTCATAGCCGAAGACGCCGCCGGTCAGGAAGGCGCTGCTGAAGTCGATGCCGCCGACCGCGATGCCGTTGGTGGCCAGGTCGCGCAGCAGGGCGTTGGCGTCCACGAAGGCCAGTCCCTTGGCGTTGGCCGCGGTGCGGATGGTGTTGTTGTAGGCGTCGACGTGGGCTTTGATGGTGGCGACCTCGGCGGCGGAGAGCACCGCGTTGTCGGAGAGCGGCTGACCGGTCCCCCCGGCCGCGACGGGGATGCCCCGTCCCTGGGCGAGCTCGGCCGAGGCGGTGAGCAGCACGAAATCACCGGTCTGGAGCGGCCCGTTGGGGCCGATCAGCGGGACCGGATTGCCGTTGATCAGCACGAGTTGGTTGGTCCGCGGATTGACCAGGAAGCGCGGGATCGTGGTGACGAACGGAATGCTCGTTACGTCCGGGATGTTGGCGACCGCCATCTTGGCGTTGGTGGCGGTGATGGCGGTGATCACCGTGTTGTAGTCGGTATTGAATTGATCCGTGGGGGTGAGCGTCACCCCCTCGATGGCGATGCCGGAGGTGGCCGCCGCCAGGGCGTCGTTGTTGCCGATCCAGAGGGTGACGAAGGTCGGCTTGAGCAGGAGCGCCTGCTGGAGCTGGGTCGTCCCTCCACCCAGATGCCGCAGGACCAGGTCGGTGGGGTCACCGCTGCTCGTCGACTGCGTCTTGGTGAGCAGGTCGTGGAGCGTGGCGCCCGGCACGGCGAGGTTGTTGTAGGGGCGCGGCAAGGTGAGGTTGATCGGCTGGCCCTGGCTCGGGGTCGGCGCGATGACGGTCGGCAGCAGGCCTTGCAGCACCAGCACGCCATGGCCGCCCGAGCCGAGCCCCGGGTTGCTCACCAGCGGCTGCTCGAAGCCGGTGGTCTTGCCGGTCGCCTGGCGGTAGATGAGGGCGGGGTAGCTGTTGACCTGGTATCTCTGGAGGAGCGCGCCGCTGGAGAAGCCGGCGGTCAGGCTGTCGCCCATGGCGACGTAGGTGGCGAAGTTGGCGGTGCCGGTGTTCACCGTCTGGCCGAAGGCGGCCCCGGCCACGAGGAGGGCGAGCGCCAGGGCGCCCGCCAGGATCTTGAGACGATGCATCTTCATGTCTCCTTAGCCGTTAGAAGTTGAGCGTCAGCCCCAGCAGCACGGCGCGGGTCTGGTAGGTGCCGAAGAACGGTCCCTCGCTGGGACGGGCCTTGTTCGTGGTGCGCTTCTTGAAGTCGAGGTACATGAGCCCCACGTCGTACCGGAAGCCCTGGGTGTGGCCGTAGCCGATGCAGTAGCCGGTGCGGTCCGCGTCGGGGAGGAGCGGCGAGACGCTCTCCTCGGGCTGCGGGGTCTTGTCATAGACCAGGCCGAAACGCCACTGGGAGGCCGGGCTCGTCGTCCAGCGCAGGCCGGCGCGGTAGTTGTAGACGTCCTTCCAGTCCTGCGCCAGGCTGGTGTCGGGCAACGAATTGCCGGTGCCGCCGGTGAAGTCGATCGGCACGGACTTGAAGGCGCTCCAGCCCGTCCAGTTGACATCGGTCTCCAGCAGCAGGTTGCGGGTGAGGGCGAAGGCCAGGCCGAAGCTCGCCTCGGCCGGGTAGTCGATCTTCGTCTTCACCGGCAGGTTCTTGCCGAAGGGGACCTGGCTGGCGACGATGGCGTCGAACAGCGGGTTGCCGGTCGAGATCTGCGTCACCCGAGCGTCCCCCTCGTAGTCCGCCGTGATCTGGCTGCGATAGGAGAGGCCCCAGGAGAAGCTCTCGTTCCACCGGTGCAGGATGCCGATGTTGAAGCCGTAGCTGTCCTTGGCGTAGTCCGACTTGAGGTTCAGCCGGCCGACATCGGCGGCCATCAGGGTGAACGGGTTGACCGCCGCGATGTGCCGGTTGAGCTCCACCTTGGAGACGCGGACGATGCCGCCGAGGCCGATACCGAAGGTCGGCGTGATCTGCCAGCCCAGGGTCGGGTTGATGTCGAAGGCCTGCAGCGAGGCCTTGGTGGAGAGGAACCGGCCGGCGAACTGGTCGGGATTCTTCCACGACGTGGTGAGGCCGAACGGGGTCTCGATCCCCAGGCCGAACTTCCAGGTGGCGGAGATCGGCTGCACCCAGTAGGCGTGCGGCGGGAACTCAGAGAGGGCCTCCTGTTCCGCCCGGTAGCCCGGCCCCGGGAAGGGGGCCGCGCCCTGGAGCTCCGCCTTGGTGCTGTGGATCCAGGTGGCGCCAACCGAGACGTCCGACTTGTCCACGAACGCCAGGCCGCCGGCATTGAAGAACAGCAGCGACGGATCGTCGGCTTGCGCGGTGAAAGCTCCCGCCATGCCCATGGCCTTGGAGCCCTGCTCGAAAATGCTGAAACCGGCCGCGTGGAGCGGCGCCGCGGCCAGCGTGACGAGGGCGACGACACCCAAAGCCCTCCCCATCAAACCTCCTCGCCTATGCATGGAAATCTCCTCCTGTCGTGCGATGCGATGAAAAACGCCTACTCTCGATACCTCCGATCGAGCGCCCGAGCTCCGGAATCGGGTTCTCGGATGGTTCTTTTTCGGCTCGCCTAAACGTTAGTCTCAACGCCCTGGGGGTGTCAACGCCCCGAACGGATAGGAAACAACGGAGGACAAGCTGTTAGAGTAGGGCACCTTGGAGGTGAGCAACATGTTCGAAAACCCGGTCCATCAGGAGACCTTCCACAAGCTGAAGGAATATCTCGGGGAGCTGTTCGAGGAGCCCTACCACGATCCGGAGAACGACCACTTCTACGTGCGCTACGGCTCGACCGTGCTGGAGATCTCCGTCGAGCCCTACGGCTCGGAGGAGACGATGGTCGTCATCATGTCCTACTGCGTGCAAGACGTGGAGCTCGACGAGGAGCTGCTGGCCGGGCTGCTGGAGCTCAACCATCAGATGGCCTGCGGCCACTTCTCGGTGGTGGGCAACGACATCTTCTTCGCCCACTCGCTGTTCGGCCGCAACCTCGATCCGCGCGACCTGCTGCGGGCGATCACCGCCGTGGCCACCGTGGCGGACGACTACGACGACCGGATCGTGGCCCGGTACGGCGGGCAGACGGCGCTCGAGCGCATCCAGGACACCGGCGGCCGGCGCCGGCGGCAGGAGGTGGGGAGCGAGTGAGCGGCGGCTCCCGCTCCGCTCACCACTGGTTGCTCTTGACGGCGGCCTCGGCCTCGCGGTCGAGCTCGCGCGTCCTCTCGGCCTCCCGCTTGTCGTAGAGCTTCTTGCCCTGGACCAGGGCGATCTCCACCTTCACCCAGTTCCCCTTGAGATACATGGAGAGGGGCACCACGGTGAGCCCCTTGAGCTGGGTGCGGCCGAAGAGGCGGTCGATCTCCCGCTTCCTGAGCAGCAGCCGGCGCACCCGCTCCGGCTCCTTGTTCTCGCGGTTGCCGTGGCTGTACGGGCTGATGTGGGCGCCCACGAGGTAGGCCTGCCCGTCCTTGAAGTCGATGTAGCTGTCCTTGAGCTGCACCCGCCCCTCGCGCGCCGACTTCACCTCGGTGCCGGCCAGTTGGATGCCGGCCTCCAGGCTCTCCAGCACGTGGTAGTCGTGCCGCGCCCGCTTGTTGCTCGCCAGGGGGCGGACCGCGTCCTTGGGGCTAGTCGCCATGCGGGGGAGTCTATCAGGGCCGCGGCCGTCCCCCGTCCGGCCTCGGTGTCCGCAAAACCGCACACGTACATTCCATCGGACACGGAACGAAAGGACTTCGAGACCGCTCTCCACGACGGGACGCTGGCACCAGCCCTGCAAAGAGAACGTTGCGGCCATGAAGAGATCCGCTCGCGGTACCTCATATCCCCTGTTCGCCCAGAAGACCACCGCCCGTCCCGTCGCCATCTCCGGGGTGGGAATCCATACCGGCCGACCCGTCCGCGTGCGGCTCAACCCCGCTCCGGAGGGGACCGGCATCCTCTTCCGCCGCGTCGACAGCGGCGGCGTCGAGATCCCGGCCCTGGCGAGCGAGGTCAGCTCGGTCGAGCTCGCCACCACGCTGGGCCGCGACGACGTGACGATCTCGACCGTCGAGCACCTCCTGGCGGCGGTGCGCTCCCGCGACCTCGACAACCTCTTCGTCGACCTCAACGGCCCTGAGGTGCCGATCCTCGACGGCTCGGCGCTTCCGTGGGTCCACCTGCTGGAGGCGGCGGGGGTGAAGGTGCAGGAGGGGGCGCGGCGGATCTTCGCCGTCACCGCGCCGGTCGAGGTGGAGCTGGGGGGCAAGCGCATCCGGGCCTCCCCCTACCCCGGCCTGCGGGTCTCCTACGCGATCGACTTCGCCCATCCGGCGATCGGGCACCAGGAGGTCGACCTGGTAGTGGACCGGGAGTCCTTCGAGCGGGAGCTGGCGCCGGCCCGCACCTTCGCCCTGGCCGAGGAGGTCGAGCGGCTCCACCGCCGGGGGCTGGGGCTGGGCGGCGACCTCGACAACTGCGTGGTCTTCGGTCCCGGGGGGCCGAACAACGCCCCGCGCCTTCCGGGTGAGCCGGTGCGCCACAAGGCGCTCGACGCGGTGGGGGACCTCGCGCTCGCGGGCGCCCCGGTCTGGGCCCACGTCGAGGTCGAGCGCGGCGGCCACCAGCTCCATTTCGCCCTCCACGAGGCCCTCCGCGAGCGGCCCGACTGCTGGACGTGGCTCCAGGGATCTCGCCGGCCGGAGGCGGTCCGGACCACCGGAGCTCTTCCCCTATCGTTGTTCAGCGACTAGGATTCCGCTTCAGGAACCGCGGCCGGTCTTCCGGCGAGGAGGGAATGATGGTCGAGCGATGGGTACGGGTGTCCGTTTCGGTCCTGACGGCGGTCCTGGCGCTGGGCGCCGCCCCGGCGGAGACGCCGAAGACGCGCTCCTTCGATTTCACCTATAAGGCCAAGGTCACCGGCCTGCCGGAGGGGGCCCACAAGGTGGACCTCTGGCTCCCCTACCCGATGAGCGACGACCTTCAGGAGGTGACCGTGGCGGGGATCTCGTCGCCGGTCCCCTACGAGGTCAACAAAGACCCCCGGTATGGGAGCTCGGTCCTCCACCTTTCGCTGACCGATCCCAAGGTGAGTGAGATCCCGGTGGAGATGACCGTGCGGGTGCGCCGGCGGGAGTCCCTACACCACGACCTGCCGGCCAAGCCGGCCAAGGCGGCGCGGCCGGCGGAGGCCGCGAAGTGGATGAAGCCGGACCGCCTGGTGCCGCTCGACGACACCATCCGGAAGCTCGCCCTCCAGGTGACCCAGGGCAAGAAGACCGACCTCGAGAAGGCGCGGGCGATCTACGACTACGTGGAAAAGACCATGTCGTACGACAAGAGCGGCACGGGCTGGGGGAACGGCGACATCTACTGGGCCTGCGACGCCAAGCGGGGCAACTGCACGGACTTCCACGCCCTGTTCATCGGCCTCAGCCGCGCGGTGGGCATCCCGGCCAAGTTCGAGATCGGGTTCCCCGTCCCGGGCGACCGGGGGCAGGGGGAGATCGGCGGCTATCACTGCTGGGCCGAGTTCTACCTGAACGGCTACGGCTGGGTGCCGGTCGACGCCTCCGAGGCCTGGAAGCACCCTGACAAGCGGGAGTACTTCTTCGGCGCCCTGGACGAGAACCGGGTGCAATTCTCGATCGGCCGCGACGTCGTCCTCGCCCCGCCGCAGGCCGGGGCGCCGTTGAACTACTTCGTCTACCCCTACGTCGAGGTGGACGGCAAGCCGTTCGACAAGGTGGCGAAGAGCTTCTCCTATAAGGATGAGGGGGCGGAGGCGAAAGGGCGTTAACCCGCCGCCTCCTTCGCCCGCGCTCCCAGCTCCTTCATCTCCGGCAGCTCGCGCCCCTTGGTCTCCGGCCAGAGGACCCGGCGGGCGGCGGCGACCTTCTCCAGGCGCTCCCAGAGGTCGCGGTTGAGGACGGGCTGGCCCTCCTGGGTCTTCCAGCCGCGCCGCTTCCAGCCTTCGATCCAGCGGGTGGCTCCGTTCCTCAGATAGTCCGAGCCGGTGTGGAGGGCGACCGAGATCCCCGGCGGCAGGCTCTCCAGGGCGGCGATCGCGCCCAGCAGGTCGAGCTGGTTGGGGGTGATCGAGGAGAACCCGCCCGAGAGCACCTCCTCCTCCCCGCCCCGCCGGATCAGGGCCGCCCATCCACCCTTGCCCTTGGCGCAGGAGACCCGCAGGAAGATCTCGGCCTGGGGGCGCGCGGCGGCAGCGACGGGGGCCGCCTTCCCGCCCTTCTGCTTGCGGATCTCCAGCGTGGCGAGCTCGTCCGCCCGCTCGTTCCAGCGGTTGCCGGCGTGCCCCTTGATCCAGTCCCAGCGGATCTCGTGCTCACCGGTCAGCTCGGCGAGGCGGCGCCAGAGGTCCTCGTTCTGGAGCTCGCCGTCCTTGCGCTTCCAGCCGCGGGCGATCCAGCCGGGGAGCCACTCGGTGATCCCTTTCCTCAGGTATTGCGAGTCGGTGTACAGGCGGACCCGGCAGGGGCGCTTCAGGGCCTCCAGGGCGCGGATGGCCGCCGTCAGCTCCATGCGGTTGTTGGTGGCGCGCGGCTCGCCGCCGGAGAGCTCGCGGACCTTGCCGCTCGCCTTGTCGAGGAGGATCGCCGCCCAGCCGCCCGCCCCCGGGTTGGGGTCGGCGCCGCCGTCGGTGTAGATGGTGATCTCGGCGATCTCGGGAGTCTCGGTCACGGCGGCGCAATCTAGAGGAAATCGCGGCGGAAAGCAAAGCCGTCCGTGGCACGTCTCTTGCGGAAGCAACTCAATCCAGCCCGGCGCAACGCCGGACCTTCGCAGGTCCCCAGGGAGGCCGTACTACTTTCGGAAAAACCTTGTAAAAAGGAGGCATCCACGTGCGAGACGCAGTCGCTTCGAGCTCATTTCAACAGGGCACGGGATCGTTACCACACTCCACCGCCGGCTCCGACGCCGAGGACACCGGCATGATGTACCGGGTCGGCCAGGCCGCCATGGTGCTGAGCGGCGCGGCGCTGGTCGCCCTCGCCGCCCGCCAGGGGCGCTGGAAGACCCTTGGGGCCGCCGCCCTGGCCGGTGCCCCCCTCGTCTACCGCGGCGCCACCGGGCACTGGCCGGTGCCGCAGGCCGTCGCCCAGAAGGCGTCGGACGCGCTCGCTCCGGTGCCGGTCGAGACCGTCGTCACCATCAACAAACCGCGCACCGAGCTCTACGCTTTCTGGCGCCGGCTGGAGAATCTCCCCCGGTTCATGAAGAACCTCGATCAGGTCGTCGACCTCGGCAACGGCCGCTCGCACTGGGTGGGCAGGAGCCCGCTCGGCCTCAAGGCGGAGTGGGACGCCGAGATCGTCGACGAGCGCGAGGGCCGGCTCCTCTCCTGGCGCTCGCTGCCGGGCTCCCAGGTCCACAACGCCGGTACGGTCTATTTCGACGACTCTCCCAACGGCCGCGGCACGGCCGTGCGGGTCTCGATGGAGCTCCGCGGCGCGCTCGGCCAGGCGGTCGGCAAGGCCTTCGGCGGCGTCACCGAGCAGCAGGTGCGCGAAGACCTCCGGCGCTGCAAGGAGCTGATGGAGACCGGCGAGATCGCGACCACCGAGGGCCAGCCCCACGGCGACCGGTCGCTCCTCGGCCACATTCACAACCCAATCTGAAACCGACAACAGCGCCTCGACGAGGCCGGGAGATATACAACATGAGAGCGGTTTGCTGGAACGGAAAGACCGACATCCGGGTCGAGACGGTGCCCGACCCCGAGATCCTCAACCCCCGCGACGCCGTCGTGAAGATCACCGCGACGGCGATCTGCGGCTCGGACCTTCATCTCTACGACGGCTACATCCCCACCATGAAGAAGGGGGACATCCTCGGCCACGAGTTCATGGGCGAGGTGGTCGAGCTCGGCCGCGAGGTCAAGAACCTGAAGATCGGCGACCGGGTGGTGGTGCCCTTCACCATCGCCTGCGGCCAGTGCTTCTTCTGCCAGAAGGGGCTCTGGTCGGCCTGCGACAACTCGAACCCCAACGCCTGGATGATGGAGAAGGCCTACGGCGCCTCGGGCTCGGGCCTCTTCGGCTACTCCCACATGATGGGTGGATACGCCGGCGGCCAGGCCGAGTACGCCCGCGTCCCCTTCGCCGACGTCGGCCCGCTCAAGGTGCCGGACGGCTTGGACGACGAGAAGGTCCTCTTCCTCTCCGACATCTTCCCCACCGGCTACATGGCGGCCGAGAATTGCAACCTCCAGCCGGGGGACACGGTCGCCGTCTTCGGCTGCGGCCCGGTGGGGCAATTCGCCATCCAGAGCGCCTGGATGCTGGGCGCCGGACGGGTGATCGCCATCGACCGCTTCCCCGAGCGCCTGCTGCTGGCGGAGAGCTGGGGACGGGCCGAGACGGTCGACTATGAGGAGGCGGACGGCATCGTCGACCTGTTGCGTGACATGACCGGCGGCTTCGGCCCCGACGCCTGTATCGACGCGGTCGGCATGGAGGCCCACGGGACCACCCTCGACGCCTACTACGACAAGGCCAAGCAGACCGTGAAGCTGGGGACCGACCGGCCGCACGCCCTGCGCCAGGCGATTCAGGCCTGCCGCAAGGGGGGCACCGTGTCGATCCCCGGCGTCTACGGCGGCCTGCTCGACAAGTTCCCTCTCGGCGCCGCCTTCGGCAAGGGGCTGACGCTCAAGATGGGGCAGACCAACATGCACAACTACATGAAGCCTCTGCTCGACCGGATCGAGCGGGGGGAGATCGACCCCTCGCGGCTGATCACCCATCGCCTCGGCCTGGACGACGCTCCCTGGGCCTATCAGACCTTCCGCGACAAGCAGGACAACTGCATCAAGGTCGTCATGAAGCCGGACGGCCACTTCCACAGCCACGCCGGCAACGGCCGGGAGCACTGATCATGGCTCTGTCCCGGGAAAACCTGCGCAAGCTGGCGGGACCCGCCGCCGTCCCGGTCCTCACCGGAGCCGCCCTCGCCAGTATCGCCTTAATACTGGCGAGAGCGCTCCGGCGCCGGCCGCCCATCCAGCTCCGGGACCGGGTGGCGGTGATCACCGGCGGCTCGCGCGGCCTGGGCCTGCTGATGGCCCGCGAGCTGGCGGCCGAGGGGGCGCGGCTCGCCATCCTGGCCCGCGATCCGGCCGAGCTCGACCTCGCCCGCCGGGAGCTGGCGGCATCCGGCGGCCAGCGGGTGCTCGCCCTCCCCTGCGACGTGGGGAACGAGGACGAGGTCCGCTGGGCGATCGACGCGGCGGCCGAGCGCTTCGGCCGTCTCGACATCCTGATCAACAACGCCGGCGTGATCCAGGTCGGCCCCCTGGAGCACATGACGGTCGAGGACTTCGAGGAGGCGATGCGGGTCCACTTCTGGGGTCCGCTCTACGCCACCCTGGCGGCCCTCCCTCACCTGCGCAAGCGGGAGACGGCGCGGATCGTCAACATCTCCTCGATCGGCGGCCGCGTCGCCATCCCCCACCTGGTCCCCTACAGCGCCAGCAAGTTCGCCCTGGTCGGCCTCTCGGACGGCCTGCGCAGCGAGCTGGCGAAGGAGGGGATCTACGTCACCACGGTCTGTCCGGGGCTGATGCGCACGGGCTCGCACGTCAACGCCCGGTTCAAGGGGAAGCGGGAGGAGGAATTCGCCTGGTTCGCGGTGGGCGACGCCACTCCTTTGACCTCGATGGCCGGCCGGCGCGCCGCCCGCCGCATCCTGAAGGCCTGCCGTTACGGCGAGCCCACGCTCACCCTGACCCCGCAGGCCAAGGCCGCCGCGCTCGCCAATACGGTGGCCCCCAACGCCGTCGCGCGGCTCCTGGAGCTGGCCGCGCGCCTGCTCCCCGGGCCCAGCGAGAACGGCGACGGCCAGGAGGCCCGCCCCGGCTGGCAGAGCACCTCCCGCTGGGTCCCCTCCCTGCTCACCCGCCTCGCCGACGAGGCGGCGGTGGAGAACAACGAGCTGCGGGGGGCGGCGGTGGAGTATGGGGGGAATGGGCGGGAGGCGTAGAGAGGAGAGGTGTCGTAGACGATTTCCTGTAGGGGCGCACGCATGCTGCGCCCCTACGTCCCTTTTTGATCCTCGACCTCCAGGCAGAGCTCGATTGCCTCTTGAAGCCGCTTCATCAGCTTGTCCAACGATCTGGCCTGAGTATGACAGCCCTTCAGGGAGGGTACCGTCGCGACGTAGTAACCCGCGCGATCTTGCTCGATGAGGACGCCGAGAATTGGGGATTTCACGGGAAGTACCTATAGATCTCTCGCCTGTGCAGAGCTCTGAGGAAGACCACCACGTTATCCTCTAAGGCCAAACCGATCCGGTAGTCTCCGACTCGAATCCGGTAGTACCGCTCGCGGCCATGGATTTTCTTGAGATGCGGAACTTCGCCCAAGTCACCAGCATTCTCGACGCTCTGGACGGCCTGCTGGATCCGGGTGAGGAGTCCCTTGTCCCGGATGTGCCTGAGATCTTTGGCAAAGACTTCCTTGAATCGCGTCCTCACTCAGTAGGCTCGAAGATCCGGAAAACTTCGTCGCGAGAGACCTCTGGCGTCCCCTCTCCCTCCTCGATCGCGCGGGCCAGCGCTATATCTTCCAAAGCCTCTTCGATAACGGCCCGCATGAGATCCTGGCGCTCCTCCAGGACCTCCACTAAGGCCTCCTTGAACAGCTCTTTCAGCCTGCTTTCGTCGATGTCTGGCTTCGCCATATCGTCCTCCCGCACAGGCTACTATACTCCTGGCATTCATTGACGGAACTTCGGAACCTTCCCTTGGATAACCCCGAAATCGCCCGCACCCTCGAGGAGGTCGCCGACATCCTCGAGATCCAGGGCTCCAACCCCTTCCGCATCCGCGCCTACCGCAACGCCGTGCGCACGGTGGAGACGGTGACCGTCCCCCTGCGGCGGTGGGTCGAGGAGGGGCGGGCGCTGACCGATCTGCCGGGGATCGGCAAGGAGATGGCGAATCACATCAAGGAGATGGTCGAGACCGGCACGCTCGGCTTCCGCGACGAGCTGCTGGCCGAGGTGCCGCGGTCGCTGATCGAGCTGATGCGCCTCCCCGGGCTGGGCCCGAAGAAGGCGCGGCGGGTCTGGGACGAGCTCAAGATCGGCTCGGTCGACGAGTTGGAAGCCGCGGCGAAGGAGGGGCGCATCGCCGCCCTCTCCGGCTTCGGCGCCAAGAGTCAGGAGAAGATCCTCGCCGGCATCGCCGACTACCGCCAGCAGGGGAGCCGCTTCCTCCTCAACGAGGCCGAGCGCTCCGTCGAGCCCCTGCTCGCCTACCTGCGCGAGACCCCCGAGGTCGAGCGCCTGGAGGTGGCCGGCAGCTACCGCCGGCGCAAGGAGACCATCGGGGACATCGACCTCCTGGCGATCGCCTCCCAGCCCGTCCCCGTGATGGAGCGCTTCCGCGGCTACGCCCAGGTGGACAAGATCCTGATGGCCGGGGACACCCGCAGCACGGTCGTCCTCGGCTCCGGGCTCCAGGTCGACCTGCGGGTGGTGCCGGCCGATTGCTACGGCGCCGCCCTGGTCTACTTCACCGGCTCCAAGGAGCACAACGTCAAGCTCCGCCGCCGGGCGGTCGAGCGGGCGTTGAGGATCTCCGAGTACGGCGTCTTCCAGATTCACGAGGAGGGCTCCGGGACCGAGGGGGAATGCATCGGCGGCGGCGAGGAGGCGGAGGTCTACGCCTCCGTGGGGCTCGCCTGGATCCCCCCCGAGCTGCGCGAGGACCACGGCGAGATCGAGCTGGCGGCGGCCGGCCGCATCCCCGAGCTGATCCGGGTGGAGGATCTGCGGGGGGACCTCCACATGCACTCCACCTGGTCGGACGGCCGCAATTCGATCGCGGAGATGGCCGCGGCCTGCGCCGCCCGCGGCTACGAGTACATGGTGATCTCCGACCACAGCAAGTCGCTGGCGATGACCGGCGGCCTCGACGCCTACCGCCTGCGCGAGCAGTGGAAGGAGATCGACGAGGTGCGAGCCCGCCACCCCGAGATCCGCGTCCTGCGCTCGATGGAGGTGGACATCCTCGGCGACGGCTCGCTCGACCTGGAGGACGAGATGCTCGCCGGGCTCGACCTGGTGCTGGTCTCCCTCCACTCCCGCCTCGACCTGCCGCTCGCGCAGCAGACCGAGCGGGTGCTGCGGGCCCTGGAGCACCCGGAGGTGAACGTCTTCTGCCACCCCACGGCGCGGCTGATCAATCGCCGCAAGCCGGCCGAGCTCGACCTGGAGGTGATCCTCCGCCGGGCGGCCGAGCTGGGGGTGGCGCTGGAGCTCAATTGCAGCCCCAACCGTCTCGACCTCAAGGACACCCACCTGAGGCTGGCCCGGGAGCTCGGCTGCAAGATCGTGATCGACACCGACTCCCACCGCACCCGCGAGCTGGGCCTGATGCGCTACGGCGTCGACCAGGCCCGGCGGGCGGGATTGGGTCCCGGGGACGTGCTCAACACGCGGGGGTTCGAGGATTTCTGGGCGGCGATCCAGCGAGCCCGCATGTAGGAAATACAGCTACTTACCTTTCCTCTCTTCCCCTCGCGGCGCGAGATACCGATCCCTCTTCCTATCCTTCAAGCACCCGAAACCCCGGAAAAGGCGCCATTTCCGGCGATTTTTTCTTCTTGGCATGTCAATTGCTGGGGTACTTACCCTGGAAAGGGCAGCCCCGCTGGTACGTGCTCCCGTCAGCCTTCAGGCCCAGACGTGGCAAGCCGTACCGCGGATCGAAAACGCCGGCGGCAGTTTCAGCCGGGAGCGGGCGGCAGGGGATATCGTGACGCCGACGAGAGATGACAGATTGCATTTGACTCAGGAGGACCGGCCCCGGCGCCGCGCCCTCCTCACCGAGCCGCTCCGGTCCCGGGACGCGGCCCGGCCCCCCATCCCTCCCCTCCCCCGCACGACACTCGACCGGCCGGACCTCGTGCGCCGCCGGTTTCATCGCCTGGCTACCCAAGAGAGGAGCTGAGCTTGATCTACATCGGAGGAATGGAATGAACGGACGGATCTTGATCACCGGAGGCGCCGGCTTCATCGGCTCGCACCTGGCGGACGAGCTGTTGGAGCACGGCTACCAGGTCCGGGCCCTGGACGACCTCTCGGAGCAGGTCCACGGACCGGGGGCCTCGCGGCCCGGGTATCTCTCCCCCGAGGTGGAGCTGGTGGAAGGAGACGTCCGGGACCCGGAGGCCGTCCGGAAGGCTCTGCAGGGGATCGACGCGGTGTTCCACCTGGCGGCGCGGGTCGGCGTCGGCCAGAGCATGTACGAGATCGAGCGCTACACCAGCGTCAACAACCTGGGCACGGCGGTGCTCCTCGAGGCCCTGGTCGAGAAGCCGGTCGAGCGGCTGATCGTGGCCTCCAGCATGAGCCTCTACGGCGAAGGGCTGTTCCGCGACGCCGACGGCAACCTGGTGAACGGCGGCGAGCGCGACCGTGAGCAGCTCCGGGCCCATGACTGGGAGGTACGCGACCTCCACGGGCGCGAGCTGACCCCCCTGCCGACGCCGGAGACCAAGACGCCCAACCTCTCCTCCGTCTACGCCCTCTCGAAATATGACCAGGAGCGCCTCTGCCTGATGGTCGGCCGGGCCTACAACCTGCCCACCGTGGCGCTGCGCTTCTTCAACGTCTACGGCACCCGCCAGGCGCTCTCGAACCCCTACACCGGCGTGCTCGCCATCTTCGCCTCGCGGCTGCTCAACGGCAATCCGCCGCTGATCTTCGAGGACGGCCGGCAGATGCGCGACTTCGTCCACGTCTCCGACATCGCCCGCGCCTGCCGCCTGGCCCTCACGGTGCCCTCGGCGGCGGACCAGGTGCTCAACATCGGCAGCGGCCGGCAGTACACCGTGCTGGAGATCGCCCGCGCCATGGCCGAGGTGCTCGGCCGCGAGGGGATCGCGCCGGAGGTCACCGGCAACTACCGCGTGGGGGACATCCGCCACTGCTTCGCCGACATCACGCTCGCCCGCCGCGTCCTCGGCTACGAGCCCGCGATGCCGTTCGAGCAGGGCCTGATCGAGCTCGCCTCCTGGCTCGAGGGACAGGTGGCCTACGACCGCGTGGCCGAGGCGCGCGCGGAGCTGGCCGCCCGGGGGTTGACCGTATGAGCCAGAGCACGAGCCAGAAGACGAACGGCAAGAAGAAGATCGCCAAGCTGTCCGAGATCGGCCGCACCCGCGCCGAAGCCCGTACCGACAGGACCGTCCTGATCACCGGCGGCGCCGGCTTCATCGGCACCAACCTGGCCCACCGGATCGCCTCCTCGGGACGGCGCGTGCGGCTGCTCGACAACCTCTCGCGCCCCGGCGTCGAGAACAACCTCCAGTGGCTGCGCGAGACCCACGGCGACCGCGTGTCGATCGAGGTGGCCGACGTCCGCGACCCCCTCGCCGTGCGGCGGGCGGTGGCCGGCGTCGAGACCGTCTTCCACTTCGCCGCCCAGGTGGCGGTGACCACCAGCCTGATCGACCCGGGGCACGACTTCGACGTCAACGTGCGCGGCACCCTCAACGTCCTAGAGGCGGTGCGCACGCGGGAGAATCCCCCGGCCCTCCTCTTCACCTCGACCAACAAGGTCTACGGCGGGATGGAGGACGTGCCCCTGCGCCGCCGCGGCGAGCGCTACGAGCCCTGCGACCAGATCCTGCGCGCCCGCGGCTTCTCCGAGGACCGCCGGCTCGACTTCCACAGCCCCTACGGCTGCTCGAAGGGGGCGGCGGACCAGTACGTGCTCGACCACGCCCGCAGCTACGGCCTGCGCACGGCGGTCTTCCGCATGAGCTGCATCTACGGCCCCCACCAGTTCGGCACCGAGGACCAGGGGTGGGTCGCCCACTTCCTGATCCGCGCCCTGGACGGCCGGCCGCTCACCCTCTACGGCGACGGCATGCAGGTGCGCGACATCCTTTATGTGGAAGACCTGGTGGACGGTATCCTGCTCGCCGAGAAGAACATCGGCGCGATCTCCGGCCAGGCGTTCAACATGGGGGGCGGCGCGGGCAACACCGTCTCGCTGCTGGAGCTGGTCGACATGATCGCCGACCTCCACGGCCGCCGGCCCGAGGTCTTCTACGAGGACTGGCGCACCGGCGACCAGCGCTACTACGTCTCGGACTTCTCCCGGTTCGCGGCGGCCACCGGCTGGAGCCCGCGTGTAAACGCGCGGCAGGGCGTGAGCAACCTTTACAACTGGCTGCTGGATTTCCGCGGCCTCGTGGAGACCTCCGCGGGGGTCCCCGTGATGGTCGAAGCCCACGCTTCGTAAACCTCTTAGGGGCGGTCCCCAGGGGCCGCCCCGTGCCGGCCGCCGGGACGGCACGAATCTTGGATAGAGCTATCCCCCCAAGGAAGCATCTCGTTGGGCCCAGGAGGGGTACCGCATGAGTGACAGCCATCCATTGCCCCGCAAGGTCTTGATGACCGCGGACACGGTCGGAGGAGTCTGGACCTACGCCATCGAGCTGGCGCGCGGTCTGGCCGACCGGGGTGTCGAAGTGGCGCTCGCCACCATGGGCGAGCCGCTCAACGTCCACCAGCGCGAGAAGGCGGACCGCATCCCCCGCCTGCGGGTGTTCGAGAGCACGTTCAAGCTGGAATGGATGGAGGACCCCTGGCGCGACCTGGAGAAGGCTTCCGACTGGCTGCTCAACCTGGAGGAGCGGGTGCGCCCCGACCTCGTCCACCTCAACGGCTACGTCCACGGCGCGCTCCCCTGGAGCGCTCCCAAGGTGATGGTGGGGCACTCCTGTGTCCTCTCCTGGTGGCAGGCCGTCAAGGGGGAGCCCGCGCCGCCGGAATGGGAGCCCTACGCCCGCGCCGTGGCCGCCGGCCTCACCGCCGCCGACCTGGTGATCGCGCCCTCCGAGGCGATGCTCGCCTCCCTCGCCACCCACTACGGGACGCTGCCGAGGACCCGCGTCATCCTCAACGGGCGCGACTCCCGGGATTTCAAGCCGACCGCCAAGGAGCCGATCGTCTTCTCCGCCGGCCGCCTGTGGGACGAGGCCAAGAACCTGGAAGCCCTGGAGCGGGTGGCCCCGAACCTCCCCTGGGACGTCTTCGTGGCCGGCGAGAGCATCCACCCGGACGGCGGCGAGATCCGGCCGCACCACACCCGCCTGCTCGGCCACCTCTCGCAGCGGGCCCTCTCGGCGTGGCTCGGCCGCGCCTCGATCTACTGCCTGCCGGCCCGCTACGAGCCGTTCGGCCTGTCGGCCCTGGAGGCCGCCCTCTCCGGCTGCGCCCTCGTGCTGGGGGACATCCCCAGCCTGCGCGAGATCTGGCGCCACCGCGCCGTCTTCGTGCCGCCGAACGACCCGGAGGCGCTGGAGAGCGCCCTCAAGACGCTGATCGACAACCCGGACCGCCGCGCCTCGCTCACCGCCGGCGCCCGCGCCCGGGCCCTTCAGCTCACGCCTCAGAAGATGCTCGACGGCTACCTCGCGGCCTACGGCGAGGTGCTCGCCGCCCGCGAGGCCAGCCTGCTGGACGATTCGGCGTCCTTCCCCGCCCAGGTCGCGGTCTAGAGACCGCCCATGCGGATCGCCCTCTTCGTCCACTCGTTGCTGTCGGACTGGAACCACGGCAACGCGCACTTCCTGCGCGGCG
Source organism: Thermoanaerobaculia bacterium (assembly GCA_045807625.1). Taxonomy (GTDB): domain Bacteria; phylum Acidobacteriota; class Thermoanaerobaculia; order Multivoradales; family UBA5704; genus DATARR01. The sequence continues at coordinate 57,701 of JBJMHA010000058.1, forward strand.
TGGCCGCCGAGCTCGTCTCGCGGGGCCACGACGTGCGCATCTTCGAGCCGCGCGACGCCTGGAGCCTGCGGAACCTCCTCGCCGACCATGGAGAGGAGGCCCTCGAAGGCTTCCACCGCGCCTACCCCATGCTCACCAGCGAACGCTACGACCTCGCGGCGCTCGACCTGGACGAGGCGCTCGACGGCGCCGGCCTGGTGATCGTCCACGAGTGGAACGACCCTGGGCTGGTGAAGCGGATCGGGGAGCACCGGCGGACCTCTGACTACCGGCTCCTCTTCCACGACACCCACCACCGCTCGGTCACCGCGCCGGACAGCATGGCCGCCTACGACCTGTCGGGCTACGACGGCGTGCTGGCCTTCGGCGGGGTGATCCGCGACCTCTATATAGACCGCGGCTGGGCGGAGCGGGCCTGGACCTGGCACGAGGCGGCCGACACCCGGGTCTTCCACCCCCTCCCGGGCGAGCCCGAGGAGGGGGATCTGGTCTGGATCGGCAACTGGGGGGACGAGGAGCGCACCGCCGAGCTCCACGAATTCCTCATCGGGCCGGTCCGCGATCTCAAGCTGAAGGCCCGGGTGCACGGCGTCCGCTATCCCGAGGAGGGGCGCCGGGCGCTCGCCGACGCCGGGATCGACTACGCCGGCTGGCTCCCCAACCCTGAGGTGCCGCGCGCCTTCGCCCGCTTCCGGGCGACCGTCCACGTGCCGCGTCGCCCCTACGTGGAGGCGCTCCCCGGCATCCCGACCATCCGCCCCTTCGAGGCCCTCGCCTGCGGCATCCCGCTGGTCTCCGCGCCCTGGGACGACGCCGAGGGGCTCTTCCGCCCCGGCCGCGACTTCCTGGTCGCGAGAGACGGCTCCGAGATGAGGCGCCACTTGCGCGACCTCCTCGCCGACCGCGAGCTGGCCGCCGAGATCGCCCGCTCGGGCCGCGAGACCGTCCTCGACCGCCATACCTGCGCCCACCGCGCGGACGAGCTGCTCGCGATCGGCCGCGAGCTCGGAGCCACGGTGGAATCAACCCTGGGAGCGACCGCATGAGAATCGCCTTCTTCGGCTCCAGCCTGGTCTCCGCCTACTGGAACGGCGCGGCCACCTACTACCGGGGGATCATCCGCAACCTCGCCGAGCGGGGGCACCAGGTCACCTTCTACGAGCCGGACGCCTTCGAGCGGCAGCAGCACCGGGACATCCCCGACCCCGACTGGGCCAGGGTGGTCGTCTACCCCGCCGATCAGCAGGGCGTCGAGCGGGTCCTGGACGATGCCCGGGGGGCCGACGTGGTGGTCAAGGCGAGCGGCGTGGGGGTCTTCGACGAGCTCCTGGAGCAGGCCGTGCTCGACCTCCGTCGGCCGGACGGCCTCGCCGTCTTCTGGGATGTCGACGCCCCGGCCACCCTCGACCGCATGGAGGGCAATCCCCGGGACCACTTCCGGCCGCTGGTGCCGCGCTACGACTTCGTCCTCACCTACGGCGGCGGCGATCCGGTCGTCCAGGCCTACCGCCGCTTCGGCGCGCGCGAGTGCGTGCCGGTCTACAACGCCCTCGACCCCTCGACCCATCACCCCGTGGATCCCGACCCGCGGTTCGAGGGGGATCTGGGCTTCCTCGGCAACCGCCTGCCGGACCGCGAGGCGCGCGTCGAGGAGCTCTTCCTGAAAGTAGCGGCGAATTGCCCAGATCTCCGGTTCCTTCTGGGCGGCAACGGCTGGGGGGACAAGCCCCTGCCGGCGAACGTGCGCTATCTCGGGCACGTCTACACGCGCGATCACAACGCGTTCAACTGCACCCCCCTGGCGGTGCTCAACATCAGCCGCGAGAGCATGGCCCGTTACGGCTTCTCGCCGGCCACCCGGGTCTTCGAGGCCGCGGGGGCCGGCGCCTGCCTGATCACCGACGCGTGGGAAGGCATTGAGATGTTCCTGGAGCCGGAGTGGGAGGTGCTGGTGGCGGCGGACGGCGACGAGGTGGCGGAGCGTCTGCGCAAGCTGACCGAGAGGGACGCGCGCCGGATGGGACGGGCGGCGCAGCGGAGGATCCTCGCCGAGCATACCTATGCCCACCGGGCGGCGCAGGTCGAATCCATCCTGGGGCTTACCACTCCCACGGGCGCCGGCGCCCGCGTCGCCGCCGGCATGGAGGCACTTCCGTGAGGCACGAGCCGCTCGACATCGTCATCCTGGGGCTGTCCATCACCTCCTCCTGGGGGAACGGCCACGCCACCACCTACCGCGGGCTCGCCCGCGAGCTCCAGGCCCGCGGCCACCGCGTCCTGTTCCTGGAGCGCGACCAGCCGTGGTACGCGGACAACCGCGACCTCCCCGAGCCCCCGTTCGGCCGCACCGAGCTCTACTCCAGCCTGGAGGAGCTCCGGGACCGCTTCGCTCCCGCCGTCCGCCGGGCCGACCTGGTGATCGTCGGCTCCTACGTGCCGGAAGGGGTGGAGGCCGGCCGCTGGGTGACGGACGTCGCGGCCGGCGCCACCGCCTTCTACGACATCGACACTCCCGTGACGCTGGCCAAGCTGGAGCGGGGGGACTACGAGTACCTCTCCCCCGAGCTGATCCCGCGTTACCACGCCTATCTCTCCTTCACCGGCGGGCCGACCCTGCGGCTGCTGGAGCGGCGCTACGGCTCGCCCATGGCGCGGGCTCTCTACTGCTCCTTCGACCCCGGCCTCTACCGTCCCGAGGCGGTCGAGCCGCGCTGGGACCTCGGCTATATGGGGACCTACAGCGACGACCGCCAGCCGGCCCTGGAGCGGCTGCTGATCGAGCCGGCCCGCCGCTGGCCGGAAGGGAAGCTCGCCGTGGCCGGTCCGCAGTATCCGAAGGAGATCCGCTGGCCGCGGAACGTCAAGCGCTTCGAGCACCTGGAGCCGAAGAGGCACTCGCGGTTCTACAACCAGCAGCGCTTCACGCTGAACATCACCCGCGCCGACATGATCCAGGCCGGCTTCTCGCCCAGCGTCCGCCTCTTCGAGGCCGCCGCCTGCGCGACGCCGATCATCAGCGACAACTGGCCGGGGCTGGGGACCTTCTTCAAGATCGGCGAGGAGATCCTCACCGCCAAGACCCCCGGCGAGGTACTCCAGTACCTGCGGGACATTCCCGAGCACGAGCGCCGCGCCCTGGGAGAGCGGGCCCGCGCCAGGGTGCTGCGCGAGCACACCGCGGCCCACCGGGCGGAGGAGCTGGAGGGGTACGCTTTGCGGTTGCTGGCTTCGCGCGTGGCGGCGTAAGCTCATCCGGAGCAAGGGCGGGGAGAAGTCCCGCCCCCTCGGGTATACTTGGCTCATGGGGTCCTCCGAAACCACATTCCACCTCGCCGTCTCGCCCGAGAGCGCCCGCCGGCTGACCGAGCTTGCCGGTAAGGCGGGAATCCAGCCGGAGGAATTCCTCCGCGCCAGCGTCGAGGAGTGGCTCTCCCGTCCCCGGACCGATTTCGCGGGAGCGGCCTCCTACGTCCTCAAGAAGAACGCGGACCTCTACCGTCGGCTTGCCTGATCCCGGGTGCGCTACCTCAGCCGGGTGGTCCTGCTCCTCCTCTGAATTCTCGGCCTGATCCCGGCCATGTTATCTTGTGGCGCAAAATGCGCCTATTATCCAGCGACAAAGAATCGCCCGCGCTGCCGTCCTTCTCGGGAGGCTCCTGATGAGCCACGAGCGCACGGTGCGTCAACTGATGGACGAGCTCGATCACCTCTTCGGGTTCAAGACGAGGCTCAGGCAGAACAAGAACGGCTTTTTCCTGGAAGGTCCGAACGGAGAGATCACCTCGATCGGCGACAGCGGCTACAACGCCCTGCTATCGTCCAGAGACCAGGAAGCGATCTGCGAAGACTTCGGCCTGGACGCCACCCTGCTCGGGCTCAACCCACGAACGGACTAGGAGGCGATTGCCAGCTCGGTCCAGGCGGGAGCCCCGACCGGGAGCTCCGTGGTGGAGTCATCCAATCCCCAGGGCTCGGCGTTCTGAAACAGCTTCCAAAACCGGCGGGGAGCCGCAGGGAGGGTGCTGAAGGGGGCCTTGCCGGCCTCGAGATCGGCCTCGATCTGCACCTTGAGGACCGTCTCCAGCTTCTTGGGCAGCTCTCGCGGATCCTTCGAGGAGGCGGTCAGATTGTGCTCCAAGCACTGAGCCACCCACCAACCTCTGTCCTCAAACATGACGGCATGGAAGACACGGGAAGACATAACGAACCCCCTTTCCCGTAAGTATACACCCCTGACTGTGCCAGAATCCCCCATGCCCACCGACACCCCCCTGGAGAACCTCCGCCGCCTCTGCCTCGCCCTCCCCGAGGTGACCGAGCGCCTCAGCCACGGGGAGCCCACCTGGTTCGTCCAGGGCAAGAAGACCTTCGTGATGTTCGCCAACCACCACCACGACGATCGGCTGGCGTTCTGGTGCGCGGCCCCGGACGGCGCCCAGGAGATGCTCGTCGCCAGCGATCCCGAGCAGTTCTTCAGGCCGCCGTACGTGGGCCACCGTGGCTGGCTCGGGGTCTACCTGGACGTGCCGGCCGACTGGGACCAGATCGCCGACCTGGTCGCGGATGCCTATCGCGTGGTCGCCCCCAAGCGGCTGGCGGCGGTGCTCGACGCCAAGCCCTGATATCCTTGCCCCATGCCGAAACAGAGCGAGCGCATGAGCGACGAGGCCGTGCGGGCGAAGACCGGCAAGACCTGGGACGAATGGTTCGCCATCCTGGACGCGGCGGGCGCGAAGACCCTGGGACACAAGGAGATCGTCGTCCTGGTCGGCCAGCACGGGGTCGGCTCCTGGTGGCGGCAGATGGTCACCGTGACCTACGAGCAGGCGCGGGGGTTGCGCGAGAAGCACCAGACCGCGAGCGGCTACACCGCCAACGCCAGCCGTACGATCGGCGTCCCGGTGGACCGCCTGTTCGAGGCCTGGAGCGACGCGGCCCTCCGCCGCCGCTGGCTGCCGGACGCGGAGCTGACCATCCGCAAGGCCACGCCGGGCAAATCCCTGCGGATCTCCTGGGGAGACGGCTCGAACGTGGACGTGGGCCTCGTCTCCAAGGGGGAATCGAAGAGCCAGATCGCCGTGGAGCACGCGAAGCTCCCGGACGCCGAGGCGGTGGCGCGGGCCAAGGGGTATTGGAAGCAGGCTCTGGACCGTCTGCAGCAGGTTCTTGAGGGTTGACCGGTCCGGGTCGGCTGTTCCGACCCGACCTGTGACTGTTTGGACCCGAGCCGTGGCGATTCCGACCCGCGGATCGGCGGTCCGGACCCGATCTACGGCGGTCCCGACCCGACTCGTGAAGCTTTGGACCCGATCTACGGCGGTCTCGACCCGATTTGCGGCGCTTTGGACCCGAGCTGTGACGGTTACGACCCGACTGATGATGGTTTGGACCCGATCTATGGCGATTTGGACCCGCGGGTCCGGATTGACGACCCGCGGGTCCGAAAGCTCACGAGAAGGTCCGGCCGGCCGGACCCGCTTCGGTGGAGAGGAGTGAACGATCCATGGACAGTCAACCGCTTCTGGGGCTGCGCACCGCGATCTACCGGGTGACCGACATCGATCAGGCGAAGGCCTGGTATCGCGCGGTGCTGGGCGCCGATCCTTATTTCGATCAGCCGTTCTACGTCGGTTTCAACGTCGGCGGCTTCGAGCTGGGGCTCGATCCCGACACCTCCGAGGGGAGCCCCGGCCGCGGTGGCGTCACCGTCTACTGGGGGGTGGAGGACGCCGACTCCGCCTTCGCGCGCCTGCTCGGCCTGGGCGCCCGCGAGCATTCCCCGGTGCGCGAGGTGGGCGAGGGGATCAAGGTGGCGGCGGTGCTCGATCCGTTCGGCAACATCTTCGGGATCATCGAGAACCCCCACTTCAAGATCGAGGGCCCGGCTTTGCCGAACCCCCCTCTTCCCTAGGGAGCTTTCTCCCTCTTCTCCCGGTGAGGGAGGGGGGAGGGGTCGGGAGAAGAGGGCCGGGGTGATGAGGGTCCTGGCAGGCGATTTGCTGCCTTTCGAGGATCGACATGGCCAATATCTCGAAGGCAGTGAGCCCCTCGCTCGCGGAGGACATCGAAGCGCTGGGGCCCTGGTTCCACAACCTCCACCTGCCGGACGGCACGCAGACCGCCCCCGGCCACTTCCTGGGCGACTTCCCCACCTTCAAGTGGGAGCAGATCCGCGACTACCTCCCGGCCGACCTCAGCGGCTGGACCGCGCTCGACATCGGCTGCAACGCCGGCTTCTACTCCTTCGAGCTGGCCCGGCGGGGGGCCACCGTCACCGGCATCGACCACGACCCCCACTACCTGCGGCAGGCGCGCTGGGCCGCCGGCCAGTACGGGCTCGAGACCCAAGTGCGGTTCCTGGAGATGGCTGTCTACGACCTCGCCGCCACTCCGGAGAGGTACGACCTCGTGCTCTTCATGGGGGTGCTCTACCACCTGCGCTACCCCCTCCTCGGGCTCGACATCGTGGCGCGGAAGGTGGGGCGGCGGATGATCTTCCAGACGCTCACCATGCCCGGCGAGGAGGAGAGCGAGCCGCCGGCGGACGTCCCTATCGACCAGCGGGAGGTGATGCTCGATCCCGGCTGGCCCAAGATGGCCTTCATCGAGCACCGGCTGGCCAACGACCCCACCAACTGGTGGGCGCCGACCCACGCCTGCGTGGAGGCGATGCTGCGCTCGGCGGGTTTGAGGGTGCTGGAGCGGCCGGGGCACGAGATCTACGTCTGCGAGCCCGGCGAGCCGCGCGAGGAGCTCGCCTGGATCGAGGACGAGCTGCGCGCCGCCACCGGCCTCTCCCGGGCCCGGAGCAGCGGCTACTGAGGCCCCCGATCTGATCCCCCGATCTGATCAATTCTTCGGCACGCTTCTTGCGGATTACCCCCGGTGAATGAGATCCACCGGAACCCCGCCACGGCGGGTTTCCGGACGCACCTGGGTACAACGACAAGGAGGAGCTCATGAAGCTTGAATCCCTCAAGGACCTTTACCTCGAACAGCTGAAAGACCTCTACTCCGCCGAGACGCAGATCATCGAGGCGCTGCCCCGGTTGGCCGAGGCGGCCAGCTCGGCCGACCTGCGCAAGGCGTTCAACGACCATCTGCGGCAGACCGAGGAGCACGTGCGCCGCCTCGAGCGGATCTTCCAGGACCTCCAGGAGAGCCCGAAGGGGCAGACCTGCGAGGGGATGAAGGGCCTGGTCAAGGAAGGGGCCGAGATGGCCAAGATGACCGGCGACTCGTCGGTGATCGACGCCGGCCTGATCGCCGCCGCCCAGCGGGTGGAGCACTACGAGATGGCCGGCTACGGCACGGTGCGCACCTACGCCGAGATGCTCGGCAAGGACGAGCACGTCTCGCTGCTGGAGCGGACGCTCCAGGAGGAGGAGGAGACCGACGAGCGGCTCACCGAGCTCGCCGAGAGCCACATCAACCAGGAGGCACAGGTCCGTTGACCGGCGACCCAGCGGGTCCGCGAGCGCTCCCCCTCACCGGGGAGCGTTCGCGTCCCTGGGGGAACCGGAAGAAGCGGACCCCTGTTCGTGTTCTCAGCTTCGACGGTCGTACTTGTCAAGCAAAGCGTTGCACCCCAAACGGAGGTGGAGGCTTCAACGAATCACAACGACTGCCAGGGAAGGGGTGAAGACCATGCCGGAAACCAGGACCACTACCGATCATGAAGAGATCCGCCGTTGGGCCGAGGAGCGCGGAGGGCGTCCAGCGGCGGTCGTGGACCCCCGGGAGAGCAAGGTCGCGGGGGGATTGCGGATCGACTTCCCCGATTACGACAGCGGGGAGGCCCTGCAAGAGATCACCTGGGCGGAGTTCTTCGACCGTTTCGAGGAGGAGAACCTGACGTTCATCTTCCACGAAGAGATGGTCTGTTGAGGATTCTCTTGAAAGATCTACAGGGGGCAGGGATACGTCCCGCCCCCTGAAGCCCTACCCGCCGTTCCTCCCCTTCAGCAGCCGCAGCACCTGCGCCTCCAGCCGGCGCAAGCCGTTCGACTCATCCTCTCCATCCCCCTCGACGGCCTCCTCCAGGGTGTCCCGCAGGGTCCCTTCCAGGAAGCTCTGGATCACCACCGGGTGGACGTAGTACTTGCGGCAGATGGCCGGGCGGTTGCCGAGCTGGCCGGCGACGCGCTTGATCGCCTCGACCACCGCCTTGTTGGCCTCCCGCTCGCTCTCGCAGGAGCCGACCTCCAGCAGGGCCGACAGGGCGAGCACCGTCCCCCCCCAGGTGCGGAAGTCCTTGGCCGAGAAGTCCTCGCCGGTGGTCTCCCGCAGGTAGGCGTTGACGTCCTCGGAGCTGACGCTCTGCCGCTCCTTGTCGTCGTCCAGGTACTGGAAGAGCTTCTGCCCCGGCAGGTCGCGGCACTGCTTGACGATGCGCGCCAGCCGCCGGTCGCTCACCTCCACCGAGTGCTCCTTGCCGCTCTTGCCGCGGAACTCGAAGCGCAGGGTCGAGCCGTCGACGTCGACGTGCTGGTCGCGCAGGGTGGTGAGGCCGAAGGAGTTGTTCTGCCGGGCGTACTCCTTGTTGCCGACCCGGATCAGAGTGGTCTCCAGCAGCTTGACCACGGTGGCGAGCACCTTCTCCCGCCCCAGGCCGCGTTGCGACATGTCCCGGTCGATCCGCTCGCGGATCTTCGGCAGGGCCTCGCCGAAGGCGATCATGCGGCCGAACTTGGTCTCGTCGCGCACCTCCCGCCAGTCGGTGTGGTAGCGGTACTGTTTGCGCCCGCGGGCGTCGCGCCCGGTCGCCTGCAGGTGCCCGTTGGGACGGGGGCAGATCCAGACGTCGGTCCAGGCCGGCGGGATGGCCAGCTTGCGGATGCGCTCCAGGGTCTTCTCGTCCTTCACCGTCCGCCCCTGGGGGTCGACGAAGGTGAGCCCCTTGCCGCGCTTCTGGCGGCGGATGCCGGGCTCGTCGTCCGTGACGTAGCGCAGGCCGGCGGCCTTGGCGCTCTCGACCGGATCGACGAAGACGGCGAGGGTCAGGCCGGTATCGAGCTTCTCGCTCTCGTCGACGGCGATGGCGGTCGGCATGAAGTCACCTTTGCCGGGTTCCCGGCACCTCGTTGCAACAATTACCAAAAGAATTCCCCATGGAGAGGCGGAACGGCCCTTCTTTGCCGCTCCGCCCCTCCAGTAGACCGCCCCCTCTCCTGCATCGCCCATGCCCACGGCCATGTACAAACAACGATCTCTCAATCCTTTACGCGCCTTGCCACGCGTTTCCGCGAGATCGCCGGCCGTGGCACACAAACTGCACCTCCACCGTCCCGCGTGCCCGGTGGCGGATCCCGCGTCCTGCAGTCTCAACGCTCGGCTCTCGACGCGAGGGCCTCGCACCGGCGCCTCCGATTTCTTACTTGAAGATCTTCCAGGAAATCCCGATGAGCACGACCGCGCCGATCTCGAACGTCCTCCACGAGCCCCGCTTCTCCGGACCGAACCCGGCGAGCCGCCCGCAGGGGCGTTGCATCGTCGTCTCCGACCGCCTCCCCATCACCCTCACCCGCGAGGAGGGGCAGGGGTGGCGGGTCTCGCCGGCTCAGGGGGCGCTGATCTCGGCGCTGGCCGCCGTGCTGGGGGACCGGCGCGGGGTGTGGATCGGCTGGCCGGGGGTGTCCCAGGAGGAGACCCCGGGATTGCGCAAGGTGCTGGCGGGCGCCATCCACGGCCGCGGGCTCTCCCTGCGCCCGGTGATGCTCACCGCCCAGGAGAGGCGGAACGCCTGCGGCGGCTTCTCGGGCGAGGTGATCTGGCCGCTGTTCCACGGCCTGACGGCGGAGCACGACTTCCAGCCCGCCTACTGGAAGAGCTTCCTCAAGGTGAATCGCAAGTTCGCCCGCGCCACCGCCCGCACGCTGGCCCGCGGGAGCTCCGGCAACGATCTGGTCTGGGTGCACGAGCCGCTGCTGATGAATCTGGCCCGCGAGCTGCGGGGCCTGAAGGCCCAGTGCCGCACCGTCTTCTTCCTCCATCTCCCCTTCCCCTCGCCCGACCTCTACCTGCGGCTCCCCTGGCGGGAGGAGCTGCTGGGCGGGCTGCTCGCCTTCGGCCAGGCCGGCTTCCAGACCGAGCTCGACCTGGCGAATTTCCTCGCCTGCGTGCGGACCCTGGCGCCCACGGTGTCGGCGGCGCCGGCCGGCGGCGGCCTCTGGTCGCTGCGGGGCTCGTGGCAGGGGGCCGCGGTCGACCTGCGGGCCGGCGCCTTCCCCGCCGGCATCGACGCCCGGCGGACCGAGGAGCGGGCGGCGCGGCCGGAGGTGGAGAGCCGGGCGGCGGCCCTGCGGGCCTCGCTCGGCGGGCGCGCGGTCGTCCTCGGCGTCGACCGCGTCGACCGCGCCAACGGCATCCCCGAGAAGCTCCGCGCCTTCGCCGCCGCGCTCACCCGGTTCCCGGAGCTCCAGGACCGCGTGACCCTGGTGCAGATCGCCATCCCCAGCCGGGAGAGCCTCCCCCGGCACGCCGCGCTGCGCGGCGAGATCGAGCGCCTGGTAGGGGAGATCAACGGCGCCTTCGGCCGACCGGGCTGGGTGCCGGTCTGCTACCTGCACCGTGAGCCGGAGAGCGACGAGCTGCTCGCCTGGTACCGGGCCGCGGACGTGGCCCTCGTCACCCCGCTCAAGGCCGGCATGCACCTGATGGCCAAGGAGTACTGCGCGGCGCAGGCCCCCGGGCACGGCGCGCTGGTGCTCTCCGAGCTGGCCGGCGCGGCGCCGCAGCTCGCCACCGGCGCGCTGCTGGTCAACCCCTACGACACCCAGGCGGTGGCGCGCGCGCTGCGCCAGGCCCTGGAGATGAAGGACCGGGAGCGCGCCCTGCGCATGCGCCGCCTGCGCGAGGAGGTGCGCGCCCACGACGTCTTCTGGTGGGCCGACTCCTGCCTCGCCACGGCGCTCGCCGAGCGTCCGGGCGAGACCCCGGCGAGGGATCGATGGAGCTACGTCTGAAGCCCGGGGGATCGCCTCCCCGGGCACCCCGGCGCCGAAAAAAATTTCGGAATCTGATCAACAACGATCTCACTCTCCGGAGTGGAATGTCGTCCTTCGCTTGCGCGCGAGGGCCCAAGCCTCTATAAATACCCGCCGCCCAGCCGCGGCGTTCCGATGGAGAACGAGCATGGATGCCCCTGACTCTTCGCTGAATCCTTCGCCGTCCGGCGCGCCCGGCCATGAGCTCGCGGGGCTGCTCGGCCCCGGCGTGGTGGCCCTGGACGGCCAGGGGGCCGTGCGCTTCGCCGACGCGCGGGCGCTCGAGCTGCTCGGCTGCGCGGACGGCTTCGAGCTCGAGCGCCTATGGGAGCCGCTCAAGGGGCGCCTGGAGGGGGCGGGCCTGAGCTGGAACGGCGCCGGCGGTCCGGGGCAGGCCTCCCTCGAGCTGCCGGTCGAGGGGGAGGAGGCGCCGCGCCGCCTGCTCTTCGACCTGCGCCGCGACCCCGCGAGCGGCGGCGTCCTGCTGGTCCAGAGCCTGGGGGCGCTCGCCGGGCTGGAGAGCGACCTGCGGCTGACCTCGCAGATGCGCTCGGTCTCGCAGATCTCCCCGGCGGTGGCCCACGACCTGCGGGCCCCCATCAACGCCATGGTCTTCAACATCGAGATCCTCAAGGAGATGCTGGCCTCGGGCCGCGCCGCCGACCCCGCCAACAAGGACAAGCTGCTGCGCTACGTCAACGTTCTCAAGGAGGAGCTGTCGCGCCTGCACCGCGGCCTCGAGACCTACCTGGCCTACATCTCGCCGCGCGGCGACCGGCAGGAGATCTTCGACCTGCGCGAGCTGGCCGAGGAGCTGGCGTCGCTGCTGGTGGCGCCCGCCCGCAAGCAGCAGGCGCAGGTGCGGACCGAGCTGCCGGGCGAGGCGCTCCCCGTGGAGGGGAACCGCTACCTGCTGCGGCAGGCGCTGCTGCACCTCTCGATCGCCGCCCTGGCGGGGGTTCCCAAGCAGGGGGTGCTCCACGTGCTGGTGGAGCGGCTGGGCGGCCGCGCCCGGCTGCGCATTTATGGGGTGGCGGGGGTGGCGGGAGCGGCCGGCCCCGAGGGGGACGCCCCGGCCGCGGAGCCCGAGGCGACGGCCGCCGCCCCGGGGTTCGACCTCAGCGTCTCCCCGGGCGGCGCGCTCGCCCAGCTCTGGGTGGCGCGCTCCATTCTCGCGGCCCACGGCGGCGAGACGCGGGCGGCCGGCCCCGAGGGGGACGCCGCCGGGGGCCCCCGGGCTTATGAGGTAGAATTGACGATCTCAGGGAACCCAGTGACGGGAACAAAGGAGTGAGGTGACCATGCCACACGCGCTCGCGGTCGATGACGACCCCAATTTTCTCTCAGCGCTCGCCGAGCTGATCGAGGGGCAGGGCTTCACCACCAACACCGCCTGCACCCTGCGCGACGCTCGCTCGCTGGTGACGCATCGGACCCCGGACGTGGCGCTGGTCGACCTCTACCTGCCGGACGGCAGCGGCATCGAGCTGCTCAAGGATCTCGAGCTGGGCGCCGCGACGGAGGTGGTGCTGATGACCGGCCACGCCGACGTCGAGAGCGCCGTCCAGGCCCTCCGCCTGGGCGCCAGCGACTACCTGACCAAGCCGCTCGACATCGGGCGCCTGAAGAGCATCCTCGCCAACGTGGCGAGCGTGCAGCCCACGGCCCAGGCCGCGGCCCCCGTCACCGAGACCCAGGAGGTGGGCCGGCTCGGCCTGCTGCTGGGGGCCTCGCCGCCCATGCAGGCCCTCTACGAGATGCTCAACCGGGTGGCGCCCACCGACGCCTCCGTCTTCCTGATCGGCGAGAGCGGCACCGGCAAGGACCTGGCCGCCCAGACGCTCCACCTGCTGTCGCGGCGGTCGAAGGCGCCGTTCCTCCCCCTGAACTGCGGCGCCATCTCGCCGACGCTGATCGAGAGCGAGCTGTTCGGCCACGAGCGGGGGAGCTTCACCGGCGCCCAGCGCCGCCACAAGGGGTACTTCGAGCGCGCCCACATGGGCACCCTCTTCCTGGATGAGATCACCGAGATGCCGATCGAGCTCCAGGTCAAGCTCCTGCGCGCGCTCGAGACCGGCCAGGTGGTGCGCATCGGCGGTGACCAGGCGGTGGACGTGGACGTGCGGGTGATCGCCGCCACCAACCGCGACCCCCACAAGGCGGTGCAGGACGGCAAGATGCGCGAGGACCTGCTCTACCGGTTGCAGGTCTTCCCGGTCCACATGCCGCCGCTGCGCGAGCGCGGAGACGACATCCAGCTCCTGGCCGAGTACTTCCTGAGCCAGCTCAACGAGCGGCAGGGGACGTCCAAGGTGTGGACCGAGGACTCGCTCGACCGGCTGCGCACCCACTCCTGGCCCGGCAACGTGCGCGAGCTCAAGAACGTGGTGCACCGGGCCTTCATCATGGCCGACAACGAGGTCACCCCCCGCTGCCTGCCGCGGGAGGTGGGCGGGGACTCCGGCTCGGTGCGCAACCTGAGCTTTCAGGTCGGCACCTCCATCGAGGAGGTCGAGCGCCGGCTCATCATGGCAACCCTGGACGCGCATGGAGGGAACAAGCGCAAGACGGCTGACATCCTGGGAGTGAGCCTCAAGACGTTGTACAATCGCCTCAACACCTACCGTGAAGAGTAGCCGTATCACGGTACAATCCGGCACTACTGGAACGGCGTGGGCCCCTCGCCCCTTGAGGAGCTCCCCGGGAGGTTGTATACTCCGTCGCCGTCCGACGACTCACTGAACGACTTGGGACAGGGAGGCTGTGGCACAAATTCTGCTTCAGAGCAACTCTGTAGGCGTAGATCTGATGCCACCGACTCAAACGAACGACAGGTCAACAGTGAGGAGGAGGATGCAATGAACCGTAACCAGTGGATACTACGCGTGCCGGTCATCTGCCTGGCGCTGATCCTGGCCCTGGCACTGGGCGCTTGCAGCTCGGCGAAGTCGCCCGGAACGCAGGTGGACGACGCCGCCATCACCGCCAAGATCAAGGCCAAGCTGGCGGCCGACGGCGACATCAACCCGTTCAATATCGACGTCGATACGAACCAGGGCGAAGTGGTCCTCCAGGGGGTGGTGAAAAAGGAAGACACCCGCAGGAAGGCCGAGCAGTACGCCCGGGATACCAACGGAGTCGTGAGAGTGAGAAACCTGATCAAGGTGGAAGGCGGCACCTGAACGCCGGCCTCCTCGTCTTCAATCAGTTCCATTTAACAAGGGAGAAAACAAATGAAGAAGCTGTCTGTTCACCTTTCGCTCCTCTGCCTGCTGGCCCTTCTGCTGGTCCCGTTCGCCGGGTGCAAGAAGGAGGAGCCTGAGGAGGAGACCCCGGCTACCACGACCGATACCACGATGTCGACCTCGACCAGCACCGAGACCTCGACCTCGATGGGCACCGACATGGGCACCGGCTCCAGCATGGGCACCGACATGGGCACCATGGGCACCGACATGACCACGTCGTCGCCGATGGGCTCCGACACGACCCAGCCGCCGGCTGGCAAGTAAGCCGTAACCCTACGCTGGTCTGCAAGGGCGCTCGCTCCGGCGGGCGCCCTTTCTTGTTTTTGTCTGGATCGTGGAGAGCTTACAAGGAGGCCGGAAGGAGAGGCCGGGCGGGGCCTACGACGGCTCCTGGAACACCTCGTCCAGGAACCGTCCGGCGGCGGCGCGGAATTCGTCCGTCCACTCGTGCCCCCCCTGGAACACGCAGGGGCGGACCTCCACCCCCTTGCCGCGCAGGAGCTCGACGTCGTGCTCCATCTTCATGGCGTCGTACTGCTCCTCGCTGGCGCCGCGCCCGAGGAGGACGGGGGGGAAGCCGTCGAGCTTGCGGTCCGCCAGCTCGGGCGGGACGTCGCCGCCGAGCACGATCACCCCCTGGCAGGCGTGGCCGGAGCCCGCGGCGGCGCGGTAGGCCATGGCGGCCCCCTGGGAGAACCCCAGGTAGAGCAGCCGCTCCGAGATCGACAGCTCGCGCTTGACCTCGGTGACCACGCTCGACACGTAGCGGACGTTGTCCACGATCGCCCGCTCGCGTTGCTGGCGGGTCATCCAGCTCGCGATGACGTCCCCCGTCCGGTTGTAGAAGGGATGCAGGGCCTGGGCGGCGCAGAGCACCCAGCGGGAGGCGCCGGGGATGCGGCGCAGCTCGTCGAGGCTCCTCTCGGCGTTCTCGCCGTAGCCGTGGAACCCCACCACCAGCGGGCTCCCCTCCGGCTCCGGCGGGATCTCGAGCAGGTAGCGGCCGTGGACCAGGGCCGCGATCTCGCGCTCCTGCCGCCGCTCGGCGCTCATCAGGCCCGCCGCCTCTCGGCGCGCTGGCGAAGAGGGGCCGCAAGCTCCCGCACCCGCTCTTCCAGCACCCGCGGGAAGCCGGGATCGCTCCCCTGCTCCTCGACCAGCCGCACCAGCGAGCTCCCCACCACCACGCCGTCGGCGATCTCCCCCACCGCCGCCACCTGCTGCGGGGTCGAGATGCCGAACCCCACGGCGAGCGGCTGGTCGAGCCGCTTGCGCAGGCGCTTGACGTCGCGCACCAGGTCGGTCGCCAGAGCCGTGCGCTCGCCGGTGACCCCGGTGCGGGAGACGTAGTAGACGAAGCCGGTCGAGGCCTCGGCCACCTTGGTCACCCGGTCGCGGGTGCTGGTGGGGGCGAGCAGGAAGATGGTGTCCACCCCCTGCTCGCGCAGGGCCGGGATGAAGCCCCGCTCCCCCTCCTCCGGCGGCAGATCGACGCAGAGCACGCCGTCCACCCCCGAGGCAGCGGCCTGTTCGGCGAAGCGCTCGACGCCGCGGGCGTGGATGGGGTTGAAGTAGGTGAAGAGGACGATCGGCACGCCCAGCTTGTCGCGGTGCCGGGCCACGAGCTGCAGGATGCCCGACAGCTTGGTGCCCGACTCCAGGGCCCGCACCGCCGCCCGCTGGTTGACCGGGCCGTCGGCGATCGGATCGCTGAACGGCACGCCCAGCTCGATGATATCCGCGCCCCCGGCCGCGAGGGCATCCAGGTACTCGGCGGTGGCGTTGAGATCCGGGTCGCCCGCCATCAGGAAGGGGATGAAGGCGCCCCGTCCGTCGTGGGCGCAGTTGAAGAAGACCTCGTCGATCGCGCTCATTCCGTCTCTCCTGGTTGCCGATTTTTTTGCCGCGCAGTGGCGGCCTCGGCGAAGGACTGCACTTTGCCGTTCTCGGCGTGCTCCCGGTCCCAGGCGAGCACGGATTCGACGTCCTTGTCCCCGCGACCCGAAAGATTCACCAGGATCACCCGCTTGCGCGACAGGCGGGGAGCCCGCTTGAGGGCCTCCGCCAGCGCGTGGGAGCTCTCGAGGGCGGGGAGGATCCCCTCGGTGCGGGCCACCCGGTGGAAGGCCTCGATCGCCTCCTCGTCGGTGGCCGAGGTGTACTCCACCCGCCCCTCGTCGTGCAACCAGACGTGCTCGGGGCCGATCGCCGGGTAGTCGAGGCCGGCCGAGACCGAGTGGGTGGGAGCGATCTGCCCCTCCTCGTCCTGGAGGACGAAGGTGCGCGTGCCGTGCAGCACGCCGAGGGCGCCGCCCGCGAAGCGGGCCGCGTGCTCCCCCCACCCGATGCTGCGGCCGCCGGCCTCGACGCCGATCAGGCGCACCCGGCGGTCCTCCAGGAAGGCGGTGAAGAGGCCGATCGAGTTGCTGCCGCCCCCCACGCAGGCGATGGCGACGTCGGGCGCGTCGCTACCGGTCTGCCGCTTGAGCTGGAGGCGGGCCTCGTCGCCGATCACGCGGTGGAAGTCGCGCACCATGCGGGGGAACGGGTCGGGGCCGAGCACCGAGCCGAGCACGTAGTGAGTGGTGTGGACGTTGGTCACCCAGTCGCGCATCGCCTCGTTGATGGCGTCTTTGAGGGTGCGGCTGCCGGAGTCGACCGGCACCACCTCGGCGCCCAGCAGGCGCATGCGGTCGACGTTCAGCCGCTGGCGCCGCATGTCCTCACTCCCCATGTAGACCACGCAGGAGAGGCCGAGGGCGGCGGCGGCGGTGGCGGTCGCCACCCCGTGCTGGCCGGCGCCGGTCTCGGCGACCACCCGCTCCTTCTCCATCAGGCGGGTGAGCAGGCACTGGCCGATGGCGTTGTTGATCTTGTGGGCGCCGGTGTGGAGCAGGTCCTCGCGCTTGAGGAAGATGCGCGCGCCGTCCAGCTCCTCCGACAGCCGCTCGGCGAAGTAGAGCGGCGTGGGGCGCCCCGCGAAGTCGTTGAGCAGGCCGGTGAGCTCGCGGCGGAACCCGCGGGAGCGCCGGGCCTTGTCGTAGGCGCGGGTCAGCTCGGCCAGGGGCGCCATCAGCGTCTCGGGGACGAAGCGGCCGCCGTAGGGGCCGAAGTAACCCTCCGCGTCAGGCAGGGTTCGGGGTCTCGCCATGTCTCACCTCCTGAAAGAGCCGCAGCAGCAGCTCCGGATCCTTGATTCCCGGGGTGGATTCCACCCGCGAGCAGACGTCGATCGCCCAGGGGCGCGCCGCCTCGACGGCCCGCCGGGCGTTGTCCGGCCCGATGCCTCCGGCCAGGAACGTCCGCCGGCCTCTCAAGCCCGCGGCGGCCTCATAATTCCACTCCTCGCCGGTGCCGCCGTAGAGCGAGCGGTGGGGGGCGTCGATCAGGATTCCCCAGACCGCGCTCCAGGCCGCCAGCTCCTCGCGGCCAGGCAGGCGGCCCGTGCGGAAGGCCTTGATCGTCCGGTCCGCGAACGGGCCCAACGCCTCCAGGCCTTCAGCGCCGCTGAGCTGGATGAGATCGAGGCCGACGCGCTCCACAGCCTCGGCGATTGTGGCGGCCGGCGCATTCACGAACACCCCCACCAGCGGCACCCGGCCGCGCACGGCGTCCACGATCTCCCGGGCGCGTTCGATCGTCAGGAATCTCGGGCTGCCCGGATAGAAGTTTAACCCCAGGTAGTCCGCCCCCATTTCCACCGCCGCCAGCGCGTTGGCGGGGTCGGTGACGCCGCAGATTTTCACCTTCACAGCGACCTTTACGCCCACCTCAGACCTCCGCTCCGATCAGCAGCCCGCGGAGCGCGGCCGCCGGATCTTCGGCCTTGAGCAGGGTCTCGCCGATCAGGAAGGCGTCGAAGCCGCTCTCGGAGAGCAGGGCCACGTCGAGCGCATCGCGGATGCCGCTCTCGGCCACCTTCACCGCCTCGCGCGGCAGACCGGCCAGCAGGGCGATCGAATTCTGGAGATCGACGTCGAAGGTGCGCAGGTTGCGGTTGTTGATGCCGACCATCTCCCAGGGCTCGCCGCCGAGCTTGGCGATGTCCTCCGCGTCGTGGGTCTCGACCAGCGGCACCAAGCCCAGCCCCCGGGCGAGGCGGGCGTAGCGCGCCATCTCCTCCGCCTCGTAGAGCGCGGCGATCAGGAGGATGGCGTCCGCCCCGGCGTCGCGGGCCCAGAGGAGCTGGACGGGATCGACGATGAAGTCCTTGGCGATCGCCGGCAGCCCGGAGGCCTGACGGCAGGCGGCCAGCAGGTCGTAGCCGCCGTGGAAGAAGTCGGGCTCGACGACCACCGAAAGGGCCGCCGCGCCGTTCTCCGCGTAGAGTCGGGCTTGGGCGAGGGGGTCGACCTGCCCGTGCAGAGAGCCGAGCCGGGGGGAGCCCATCTTCACCTCGGCGATGATCGCCGGGTCCCGCCGCCGCGCCCGCAGGTGTCCCAGAAAGGCGTTGTTGGACGGCGTGCGGGGAGCCCCCTCGGCCCAGCCCGAGGCGTCGGCGCCGGTTTTTCCACCAAGGGCCTCGGCGATCCGCTGCCGGCGGCGCTCGACGATGCGCAGGAGGATGTCCGGCGGGCTCATGGCCTGACCTCGCCCCGCAGGGGCGAATATTCCCTAGCCTGGGGTTTCAACCCCAGGCGGGAATCGGCGCGCCGGCCCCCGCCCGCCTGGGGTTGAAACCCCAGGCTATTCAATAACCGCCCCTGCGGGGCGGGGAAGGATTTCCGGGGGATTTTCATCCGTTGAAGCTCCTCAGCTCTTCGAGCTTCTCCGCCGCCGCGCCCGAGGCGAGGGTGTCGCGGGCGATCGCGACCCCCTCCTCCAGGGTGGCGGCGAGGCCGCTCACATAGAGGGCGGCGCCGGCGTTGAGGGCCGTCACCTCGGCGAGCGCCCCCGTCTCGCCACCGAACACGCGGCGCACGGCCTCGGCGTTCTCCTCGGGGGTCCCGCCGGTCAGCTCGTCCTGGTGGACGCGGCGCAGGCCGAAGCGCTCCGGCTCCAGGTCGAACAATCGCACCTCGCCCCCCCGCACCTCGGCGACCCGGGTGCGGCCGGTGGTGGTGATCTCGTCCATGCCGTCGCCGTGCACCACCAGGGCGTGCTCGGCCCCGAGGTCGCGCAGCACGTGGCCGATCGGCTCGACCAGACTTTCCGCGTAGACCCCCATCACCTGCCGCCGCGCCCCGGCGGGGTTGGTGAGGGGGCCGAGGACGTTGAAGATCGTGCGCATCCCCAGCTCGCGCCGCACCGGCATCACCTCGCGCATGGCCGGGTGCAGCAGGGGTGCGAAGAGGAAGGCGATCCCCACCGTGTCGAGCGTGCGGCCGGCGGTCTCGGGATCGACGTCGATCTTCACCCCCAGGGCGGCCAGCACGTCGGCGCTGCCGGACTTGCTGGAGACCGAGCGGTTGCCGTGCTTGGCCACCGGCGCCCCGGCCGCCGCCGCCACCAGCGCCGCCGCGGTCGAGATGTTGAAGGTCCCCCGGCCGTCGCCGCCCGTGCCGCAGGTGTCGACCAGCCCCTCCCTCTGGTGGGGGATGGGGATCGCCCGCTGGCGCATGGCGGTGGCGGCGCCGGAGATCTCAGGCACCGCCTCCCCCTTCATGCGCAGGGCGATCAGCAGCGCCGCCTTCATCGGCTCGCTCACCTGGCCGTCCATGAGCTGGCCGAAGAGGTCCTCGGTCTCCTCCCGGGTGAGGCTCTCGCCCCCGGTCAGGCGCACCAGGGCGGCGCGCACCTCAAGCGGCATGGGCCCCCTCCGAATGATCTGCGGGTCGGCACAGGTCGAGGAAGTTGCCGAGCAGATGGGGGCCGGCGCCGGTGAGCACCGACTCGGGGTGGAACTGCACCCCCCAGTAGGGGAGATCGCGGTGGCGCATGCCCATCAGGGTGCCGTCGTCGGCCCAGGCGAGCGGCTCCAGCTCGGCCGGCAGCGTCGCCTCTTTCACCTCCAGGCTGTGATAGCGGGTGGCCTCGAACGGGTTGGGCAGGCCGGCGAAGATCCCCAGGTCGTGATGGCGGACGGGGGAAGTCTTGCCGTGCATCAGCCGCGGCGCCCGGTCGACCGTGGCGCCGAACGCCATCCCGAGCGACTGGTGGCCCAGGCAGACGCCCAGCAGCGGCACCCGGGCCCGCTTCTTGAGCAGCTCCAGGCAGACCCCGGCGTCCTCGGGGCGGCCGGGGCCGGGCGAGAGGACGATCCCCTCGGGCCCGCGCGCCAGCAGCGCCTTGACGCTCTCGGCGTCGTTGCGCACCACCTCGACCTCCGCCCCGGCGCCGGCGAGCACCTGGACCAGGTTGTAGGTGAACGAGTCGTAGTTGTCGATCATCAGGATCATGACCGTCTCTCCAGCTCTTCGGCGAGCGCCACGGCCGTGAGCAGCGCCGCAGCCTTGTTCTTGGTCTCCCGCTCCTCGGCGGCGGGATCGGAATCGGCGACGATGCCGGCGCCGGCGGTGACGGAGGTCTCGTTCTCGCGGACCACCAGGGTCCGGATGGCGATGCAGGTGTCGAGGTCCCCCGAGAAGGAAAGATAGCCCACCGCGCCCGCGTAGGGCCCCCGCGCCTCGGGCTCGAGGTCGTCGATGATCTGCATGGCCCGGATCTTGGGAGCCCCCGAGACGGTGCCGGCCGGAAAGCAGGCGAGCAGGGCGTCCAGCGCGTCCTTGCCCGTGGCGAGCTCCCCCTCGACGCTGGAGACCATGTGCATGACGTGGCTGTAGTGCTCGATCTCCATGAAGGTCGGCACCCGCACGCTCCCCGGCATGGCCACCCGGCCGAGGTCGTTGCGCCCGAGGTCGACCAACATCACGTGCTCGGCCCGCTCCTTGGGATCGGCCAGCAGGTCCTCGGCCAACCGCTTGTCGCCGTCGGCGTCCATGCCGCGCGGCCGGGTGCCGGCGATCGGCCGGGTCTCGATGTGCCGCCCCTGCTTGCGGACGAGCATCTCGGGGCTGGCGCCCACCAGCGAGACGTCGGGGGATTCGAGCAGCACCATGTAGGGGCTGGGGTTGACCATGCGCAGCGCCCGGTAGAGGGCGAGCGGCTCGATGCGCCGCGGCACGCGCCAGCGGCGGGCGAGCACTACCTGGAAGATGTCGCCGGCGGCGATGTGCTCCTTGGCTTGGAGCACGGCGCGCCGGTAGCCCGGGCTGTCGAGGCTCGGCAGGTCGGTGGCGGCGGGCCCGGGGGGCTGCCCCGGCATCGCCACCGCGCCGCCGCCCGACTCCTCGGTGAGCAGCCGGGAGAGGCGCGCCAGGTCCTTCTCGGCCTCGCCGACCCCCACCTCCCCCTCGATCTCGTTGGCGATCGCCAGCACCCGCTGGTGCGCGTGGTCGAACACCATCAGGGTGTCGACGCGGGCCAGCAGGGCCACGGGGAGGTCGAAGGGATCGGCGGGGCGGTTCGGCAGGCGCTCGACCATGCGGATCAGGTCGTAGCCGAAGTAGCCCACGAAGCCGCCGGTGAACGGGATGGGCCCCGGCTCGCTGTGGAGGGTCTGCAGAACCTGGTGAAGCGCCGCGAGCGGCTCGCCCGGCAGCGACTCGCGCTGGCCCCCGCGCTCCACCTCCAGGCGGTCGGGATAGAGACGGTAGATCTCCCGCGGCGCCGCGCCCAGGAAGCTGAAGCGGGAGATGCGCTCGCCCCCGGCCACGCTCTCCAGCAGGAAGCGGTGCGGCGACAGGGCCAGCAGCCGCCGGTAGACGGCGAGCGGCGTCAGGCTGTCGGCGAGGAACTCCCGAATATGCGGCACGGCCCGGCGCGGCCGGCGCGAACCCCCCTCAAACATGAGATGGCCTCCAAAGCAAAAAAGAGAAGCAGATTGTAGAGCTACGCATTAGGAGTGTCCCGTCAAGGCAAAACCGTGTCGCCCCATCAATTCGTCTTTGATCTCGGCCGGATCGACCCCGCTCGCCTGGAGCAGCACCAGGAGATGGTAGAGGAGGTCGGAGGCCTCTCCGATCAACGCTTTACGCCGCTCGTTCCCTTCCCCCGGGCCGCGCGTGGCGGCGGAGACGGCGGCGATGGCGGTCTCCACCCCCTCCTCCCCCACCTTCTGGGCGATCCGCTCGATACCCCGGGCCAGGAGGCGCGCCGTGTAGCTGGTCTCAGGGTCGGCGTCCTTCCGGGATTCGAGCACCGCCGCCAGCCACCCCAGCTCCAGCCGGGCGGGGTTCGGCTCGAAGCAGCTCCGCGTCCCCCGGTGGCAGGTGGGTCCGGCCGGCAGCGCCCGCACCAGCAGGGCATCGCCGTCGCAGTCGGCGGTCACCTCCAGCACCTGGAGGGTGTTGCCGGAGGTCTCCCCCTTCTTCCACAGCGCCTGCCGCGAGCGGCTCCAGAAGTGGGCCTGCCCGGTGGTGAGTGTCCTCTCCACCGCCTCCCGGTTCGCATAGGCCAGCATGAGCACCGCGCCGCTGCCGGCGTCCTGGACCACGACGGGGAGGAGGCCGCGGTCGTCGAAGCGGAGATCCTCGATGTTCATTCCCCCTCCTCCCGCACCGGGAATCCAGCCTCCGCAATTACTCTCTTAACGTCCCCCACCGTATACGTCCCCTCATGGAAGATCGACGCAGCGAGCACGGCGGCGGCTCCGGCGGCCAAGGCCTGCGCGAGGTGCTCCGCCTCGCCGGCGCCGCCGGAGGCGATCACCGGCACCGGCACGGTCTCCGAGACCTCCCGGACCAGCGCCAGGTCGTACCCCCCCTGGGTGCCGTCGCGGTCGATGCTGGTGAGGAGGATCTCCCCGGCGCCGCGCTCGACCCCCTCGCGGATCCAGGCCAGGGCGTCGAGGCCCGTGGCGTGGCGTCCGCCCCGGGTGACCACCTCCCACCCCCCGTCCCGCCGCTTCGCGTCCACCGACAGCACCACGCACTGGCTGCCGAAGCGGCGGGCGAGCTCGCCGATCAGCTCCGGACGCTCCACGGCGGCGGAGTTGATCCCCACCTTGTCGGCCCCGGAGCGCAGGAGACGGCGGGCGTCCGCCTCGCTCCGCACCCCGCCGCCCACGGTCAGGGGGATGAACACCTGCTCGGCGGTGCGGCGGACCCACTCGACATCGGTGTCCCGCTCCTCGGGAGCGGCGGTGATGTCGAGGAAGACGATCTCGTCCGCCCCCTGCTCCGCGTAGCGGAGGGCCGACTCGGCCGGGTCCCCCTGGTCGCGCAGGTCCTGGAAGCGTACCCCCTTGACCACCCGGCCGGCGGAGACATCCAGGCAGGGGATCACCCGCCGCGCCAGGTCCGTGGGTCCCGTCAATCGCGGTTTGATCACCTGCATGATGCGAGAGCCTCTTCCACCGTAAACGCTCCTTCATAGAGAGCTCTTCCCACGATTGCGCCCGCGATCTCCGGGATCTGGCGCGCCGCCTCCAGGTCCGACAGGGCGTGGACGCCGCCGGAGAGGAGGGCCGGAATCCCCGAGGTGATCCCCACCCGGCGGGCCAGCTCCAGGTTGGGGCCGGTCATCATGCCGTCGCGCTCGACGTCGGTCACCAGCACCGCCGGGCAGGGCGCGCCCATGAGATGCCCGCAGAGGTCGCCGAGGTTTCGCGCCGCCCCTTCCTTCCAGCCGGCGATGCGCACCTCGCCGCGCGCCACGTCGAGGGCGGGGACCAGCCGGCCGGGAAGCTCCGCGGCCAAGGCGCGGAAGGCATCGACGTCGCGGGCCACCAGGGAGCCGATCACCGCCCGGTCGCAACCGGCGCCGAGGGCCCAGTCGATCGCCTCGCGGTCGCGCAGGCCGCCGCCGAGTTGGATGGGGGTCCCCACGGCGGCCATCCGCTCGATGAGCTCGCGCTGCGGCGCTTCCCCCAGGACGGCGTCGAGGTCCACCACATGGACGC
Source organism: Thermoanaerobaculia bacterium (assembly GCA_045807625.1). Classification (GTDB taxonomy): domain Bacteria; phylum Acidobacteriota; class Thermoanaerobaculia; order Multivoradales; family UBA5704; genus DATARR01. The sequence goes on from JBJMHA010000058.1 coordinate 81,775, forward strand.
GCGACACGCCGGCCCGGGCGTACGACTCCAGCACGGCCACCGGATCGTCGCCGTAGACGGTGGCGCGGGCGTCGTCCCCCTGGCGGAGACGGACGGCGCGGCCATGGCGGAGGTCAATCGCGGGGATCAGCTCCATGCGTCATCTCCAGGAAATTCGCAAGGAGCCGCAGCCCGGCCGGGCCGCTGCGCTCGGGGTGGAACTGCGTGCCCATCACCCGCTCCCGCCCCGCCACGGCGGCGAATTCACGGCCGTGGGTGCAGCGGGCCAGGCAGAGCTCGTCCGGCACCCCTTCAGGGGCGTAGCTGTGGACGAAGTAGACGTAGCGGTCTTCCAGGCCCTTCAATAAGGGATGGTGAGCCGCGCCGTGCAGGCGGTTCCATCCGATGTGGGGGACCGGCACGGTCTCCGGCAGGCGGGTGACGCGGCCGGGAAGAAGGCCGAGGCCATCGGTGGCGCCGAATTCCTCCCCCTTCTCGAAGAGGATCTGGAAGCCCACGCAGATGCCGAGCAGCCACGCTCCGCGATGGAGCGCCTCGCCCAGCGCCTCCTCCACCGTGCCGCGCAAGGCCTCGCGAGGGGGCGCGAAAGCGCCGACGCCGGGAAGGAGCAGGCAACGGGCCGCCGCCACCCGTTCGGGATCTGCGGTGATCCCGGCCCGCCCTCCGACCCGCTCGACGGCGCGCACGAGGTTGCCGAGGTTGCCCACTCCGGCGTCGATCACCAGGGCCGCGGTGCTCATGCGGAAAGAGTCCCTTTTGTGCTCGGCACTTCCGCCGATCCGGCCCGCCGCGCCACCGCCTGGCGGAGCGCCAGCGCCGCGGCCTTGAAGGCGGCCTCGGCCGCGTGGTGGCCGTTGCGGGCGGCGAGGATGTCGAGATGGAGGGTGAGCCGTCCGCGGTCCGCGAACGCCTGGAAGAAGTCGGCTACCAGGGTGAGCGGGAAGTCAGCCGTTATCCATCCGGCGGCCACCTCGGGGGGCGCCGTGTAGTGGAAGGTGCCGCGGCCGGAGAGATCGACCACCGACCGCGCCAGCGCCTCGTCGAGCGGCGCGTAGGCGTGAGCAAAGCGGACGATCCCCCGCCGGTCCCCCAGCGCCGAAGCCAGCGCTTCACCCAAGGCGATCCCCACGTCCTCGACCGTATGGTGGAGGTCGACGTGGGTGTCCCCCTCGGCCTCGAGATCGATCCCGAAGCCGGCGTGGGTGGTGAGGGCTGTCAGCATGTGGCCGAAGAAGCCGTTAGGGACCTGGATGCGGCGCGGCCCGCCGTCGAGGCGGAGGGAGAGGCGGATGCCCGTCTCCCCCGTGGTCCGCTCGACCTTCCCCATCCTCCTCTCTGCCAACTTTCTTTCTCCCCCTCGCCCGGGGAGGGAGGGAGGGAGGGGACGGGAGAGGGGGCCGGGGGGTGAGGGTCCGAGCGCCGCCCGCACCGCCCGCAGCGACGCCCCCGTTCCCACCGACACCCGCAGGCAACCGGCCAGCCCCGGATACCCGCTCACGTCCCGCACCCGGATGCCTCGTTCCTCTAACGTCCCCTGGACCTCCTTCGCCTTCTCCGGCGGCGAGGTGCGGACGAGCAGGAAGTTCGCCTCGGACGGAAACACCTCGAAGCCAGCTTCCTTGAGCATCTCCGCCCACTGGGGCCGCCGGGCCACGAGCAGCCGCACCCGCCGCCGCGCCTCCTCCTCGGCCTCCAGCGCCACCTGCCCGGCGACGATCGAGGCGCGGCCCAGGTTGTACGGCAGCTTCACCTTGATCAGCTCCGTCACCAGCCGGGGATCGGCCAGCAGATACCCGAGCCGCATCCCGGCAAGCGACCACGCCTTGGAGAAGGTCCGAAAGACGATCAGGTGGGGGTAGCGCGCCAGCAGGGGGCGGTAGTCGTATTGGCAGAATTCGCCGTAGGCGTTGTCGAGCAGCAGCGGAGCCTCCAGCCTTTCCAGCAGGCGCTCCACCCGCTCAACCGGCACCGCGTCCCCCGTCGGATTGTTCGGAGTGCAGAGGAGGAGCGGCCGGAGGGGATCGCGCTCGACCTCGGCCTCCAGCTCGTCCATGGGAATCTTCAAATCCGGCCGGGGCGGCAGGAAATGGGGGACGCCCGCCGCCTTGAGCACGAAGCTGCGGTAGAGCCCGAAGCTCGGCTCCGCCCCCAGCACCTCGCCCCCCGGGGGGACCAGGGCCGTGAGCGCCACCGAGAGGAGCTCGTTGGAGCCGTTGCCCACCAGCACCCCCTCGAACGGGTGCCCGTGCAACCGGCCGAGGGCGCGGCGAAGCTCGTCCGCGTGGAAATCGGGATACCGGGCCCAGTCCGTGGCCAGGAGCCGCTCGGCCATCTCCACCTTGTACCGGCGGGGGAGATCCCAGGGGACCTCGTTCTGGTCGAGCTTGTGCCGGCTCGGCGAGAGGTCGAGATGATAGGCCCCGAGGGCGCGAAGCTCGGGGCGGACGAAGAGGGTGGGGTCCTTCACCCCAACCTCCTCCGCGCCGCCGCCGCGTGCGCGGGCAGCCCCTCGACGTCCGCCAGGGCCGCCGCCGCCGCGGCCCGGCGACTTGCCGCCACCGGGGTGAAACGGATGCTGTGGCTGCGGCGGAGGAAGTCCTCCACCCCGAGCGACGAGGCGAAGCGCGCGCTGCCGCAGGTGGGGAGGACGTGGCTGGGGCCCGCGATGTAGTCCCCGAAGACCTCCGGCGTGGACGCGCCCACGAAAATCGCCCCGGCGTTCCGCGCGTGCAGAGCCAGCACCTCCGCCTCGTGCCCCACGAGCTGCAGGTGCTCGGGGGCGATCTTCTCGGCGAGGTCGAGTGCCTCCTCCAGCCCCGCCACCACGAACGCAGCGCCGAAATTCTCCAGGGAGGCGCGGGCCGTCTCGGCCGTCGAGAGATCGGCGAGCTGGCGATCGATCTCCGCCGAGACCCGCTTGGCGAGCTTGCCGTCGGTGGTGATCAGCACCGCCGCGGCCTTGGGATCGTGCTCGGCCTGGGCCAGCAGGTCGGCGGCCAGATCCGCCGGATCGGAGTCGGGATCGGCCACGATCACCACCTCGCTGGGACCGGCGAGGCCGTCGATCGCCACGTCCCCCACCACCAGCTTCTTCGCCGCCGTGACCCAGGCGTTCCCCGGCCCCGCGATCTTGTCCACCCGGCGGACGCTCTCCGTACCATAGGCGAAGGCCGCCACCGCGTGCGCGCCCCCCATCCCCCAGATCTCGGTGACGCCGAGCCGGGCGAGGGTGTAGCGCAGGGCCGGATTGGAGTTGTAGGAGGCGGGCGGGGTGGCCACCGCGATCTCCTGGACGCCGGCCACGCGGGCGGGGACGACCGTCATCACCACAGTCGAGGGGTAGGCCGCCCGGCCGCCGGGGACGTAGAGGCCGACCCGCTGGAGGGGGGTCACCCGCTCCTCCAGCTCCACCCCCTCCTCGTCCACCACCTTGTAGCCGGTCCGCTTCTGCGGCGCGTGGAAACGCTCGACGGCGGCGATGGCGCGCTCCAGGGCCTCGGCGAAGCCGGCGGGGAGGTCCGCGGGGTCTTCCAGGGTGGGGGCGAGGGCGAGGCCGGCGGCCGACTCCGCCGTGGCGCCGTCGAGCTTGCGGGCGTAGTCGAGCAGCGCGCGGTCCCCCTTCTTGCGGACATCGCGGACGATCTCCGCGGTCTTGCGCAGGGTCTTGGCATCGAGCACGGCGTCGCCCCGATGGATGAGGCGCTCGACGGCGCGGCGGCCGGCGCGCGAATCGGCTTTCAGGACTTCGATCGGGCTCACGAGACCACCCCCGCCGCCTCCAGGCGGCCGATCCAATCGTTGAGGAGCGCGCGATGGCGCTGGTACGAGGCGCGGTTCACCACCAGGCAGGCGGAGACCTCGGCCACGGTCTCGATCTCCACCAGGTGGTTCTCAGCCAGCGTGCGCCCGGTCTGGACGATGTCGAGCGCCAGCTCGGCCAGACGCAGGATCGGCGCCAGCTCGATCGAGCCCGAGAGCTTGACGATCTCCGCCCCCCAGGGACGCTCGGCGACGATCCGCCGGGCCGTGCTCGGATACTTGGTCGCCAGCCGCACCTGCGTTCCCGGCGCGGGGAGCGCGGCCTCGCGGCCGATAAAGGAGAGGCGCGAGCGGCCCTGGAGGAGGCGTACGGGCACCAGCAGGTCGCCGTCCACCTCCTCCAGCACGTCGCTGCCCACGATGCCGCAGTCGGCGATCCCGTGGCTGACGTAGAGAGGGAGGTCCCAATCCTTCAGGGAGAGCACCTCGATCCCCTCCTCCGGCAGGCGCGTGCGCAGGCTCCGGCCGGCGCCGTCGAGGCCGTCGAGGCCGATCCCCGCCGCGCGGAAGGCGGCGAGCGCGGCGTCGAGGTTCCGCCCCTTGGGCAAAGCGAGCCGGATCATCCCTCCGCCTCCAGCAATCTCTCCAGGCTGACCGAAAAGCCCACCGCCGGCACCTCGGCCCCCAGGGCACGGAAGAGCCGGTCGTAGCGCCCGCCTCCCCCCACCGGGACCGCCGCAGGACCGGCGTAGGCGTGGAAGACGAGGCCGTCGTAGTAGGGGCGGTCCCCCTCGCCCGCCGTGAGGCGCGGGTCGAGACTGTTGCGCGCGAACTCGGCGAGGTCGATCGTCAAGAGCACGCCGGAGAAGTCGGCGGCAAGCTCGTCGCACAGGGCGTAGAGATCGATCAGCTGGCCCGCCGCCTCCGGCCCCAGGTCCTCGGCGCGGCCGGGGACGCCGTTCTCCACCACGTCGAGGAGCGTGCGGCCGGCCCTGCGGACCTCCCCGCGCTCGCGCCGGGCCACGGCCGCCGCCAGCCGCGCGGGATCGCTCTCCGGAGCCGCCAGCAGCAGCCGGTCGAGCGCTCCGGCGAAGCCCAGCACCACCTGGAGGCCCTCGACCTTGCCGGCGGTGACCAGCTCCAGGAAGAGCCGCAGCACCTCGCGTTCCGCCGGCCCGCCGGCGAGACCCAGGAGCTCGGCGCCGAGCTGATAAAACTCGCGGGCCCTCCCCGCCCGCTCCTCCTGATAGCGCACCACGTCCCCCCGGTAGTAGAGGCGGAGCGGCAGCGCCAGCGAGGCGAGCCGGGGGGCCAGCAGCCGCGCCAGCATCGGCGTGAAGTCGGCCCGCAGGGCGAGCAGCTCGCCGTCGCGGTCGACGAAGCGGTAGAGCTCGCCGCGGGTGGCCGGAGTGAGCAGCGCCTCGTAGGGCTCCAGGTAGTCGAGGATGGGCAGGATCACCTCGGCGTAGCCCGCCTCCCGCAGCCGCGCCACCAGCCGCTCCTCGGCGTCGCGCCGCCGCCGGGCGCTCTCGAAGAGCAGGGCGGCGACCCCGGTGGGGAGCGCGGCGGAGACTCTCATGGCAGATCCTCGAGACCGGCGGCCCGGCGGGCGAGAGTCATAGGAAGGTCGTGGCCCGTCATCATCCGGAACTGCCCGCGCGCCTGGTCCACCAGCACCTCCCGGCCGTCGATCGCCACCGCGCCCCGCGCCGCCGCCTCGACGAGCAGCCGCGTGGGCCGGTCCTTGAGATAGACGAGATCGATGACCACCGCGCCGGGGCGGACCCGCCCGACGTCGAACGGCAGGGGGTCGTCCTCGCCGCGGCCGAGGGAGGTGGCGTTGACCAGCAGATCGAAACCGGCGGGATCGAGCTCGGGCAGAGGCCGGAAGGGGACCTTGAGATGATCGGCGGAGCTCCTCCCCCGCCCCGGATCACGGTTGAACAGCGTCACCCGCGCGCCGGCCCGGTCGAGCCCCGCCGCCGCCGACCGTCCCGCGCCGCCGGCCCCGACCACCGCCGCCTGGAGATGGGTGATGTCGATCCCGCGGTCGCGCAGCGGCAGCACCACGCCGTCCGGATCGGTGGCCTCGGCCTCCCAGACCCCCTGATTCCAGACCAGCGTGTTGGCGGCGCCGATCAGGCTGACGATGGGGCTCTCCGCCCCCGACACCGCCAGGGTGGACTCCTTGAACGGCGCCGTCACCGAGAGCCCGCGCACGGGGAAGCCGATCGCCTCCAGGCCGGCGTTCTCCACCACCTCCAGCCAGAAATCGCCGAAGGAGTCGGTGTGGAAGGGCAGGTAGACCGCCGGGATGCCGAGGGTCCTGTAGGCGGTGTTGTGGATGCGGGGGGAGAGCGAGTGGGTGACGGGGTTGCCGACGATGCCGAACAGCGCCTCGATGGGCGGCAGCTCGGGGAGGCCGTAGTCGCGCCGCAATCGCTCGATCGAGATCTGCCCGGGAGCGCCCGGCACCTCCCCCAGCGCGCCGTAGACCACGGGCGCGCCGAGCCGGGGGGCGATCAGCCGCGTCCAGGCGCCGCCAGGGCCGGCGGCGAAGCAGGCCACGTCGCGGCGGCCGAGCGAGGCGAGCAGCAGCAGGGCCGGCACCTCGTCCCCCGGCCGCTCGGCCGTGGGCACCAGCTTGTAGAGCGCCGCGGGGACGGCGGCCATCTTCTCGAAGGTGGCGGTGAGGCCGTCCAGCCCCGGGGCCGGCCCGTGCCAGGAGATCACCCGCTTCTCGGGGGGGACGGCGGCCAGCACGTCGGAGCTGAGATCGCGCGCCGCCTCCAGGTCCACCAGGTCGTAGCGGCCGGCAGCCTCGATCAGCCGCTTGCGCCGCCGCTCGGGCGAGCTCTCGGAGGAGCCGCCCTCGACCTTGCTGCGCAGGGTGTAGAGGAGCTTGCCGGGGAAGATCCGCGCCAGCCGCGCGGCGTCGAGGTCGCCCACCAGATCGGCGCGCACCTCCAGCCAGTCGATCCCCTCCAGGTCGGACACGAGGGGCACGGCGCTCCCTTCCGGGAGGGTGGTGACGGTCGCGACCAGGATGGCGCGGCGTCCTTCGGCTGGCGATCTCTCCAAAACGAAAACCTCCTTCCGGGACCCGGAAGGAGGAGGCGTATGGCGGCAGGCGGTCTCTCGTCCCGGGTCCGTAAAGGCCGGGACATGCCCGGCTCAGCTCACGGAATGATGATGATGGCCACGCCAGCCCCAGGCGGTGGTGGCGATATCGGAGCGGCGAAAGTCGTTCAGGCGCATCATCGAGATCCCGATCAGGGTTGGAAGCTTACCCCGGGGGGTGGGCGGGATGTCAAGGGTGAGGCCCTATGCCACAATCCTATCCGCCATGCACAAGCTCACCACCTACCTCCTGCGCTACGGCCTCGCCATCATCTTCGGCAACGTCTTCCTGGAGCAGCTCGGGGCGCCGGTCCCCGCCCTGCCCACCCTCATCGTGGCCGGGGCCCTCGCGCAGCAGGGGCAGATGGGCCTCGGGCTTGTGCTCGGCGTGGCCCTCCTCGCCTCGCTGCTCGCGGACACGGTCTGGTTCCTGATCGGCCGCTGGCAGGGGCACCGGGTGCTGCGCACGGTCTGCCGCCTCTCGCTCTCCCCCGACTCCTGCGTCCGCGGCACCGAGGACCTCTTCGAGCGGGCCGGGATGCCGTCCCTGCTCTACGCGAAATTCATCCCTGGCTACAATACCATCGCGCCGCCGCTCGCCGGAGCGATGCGCAAGACTCTCGTCTCCTTCCTCTTCTGGGACGCCCTCGGCAGCCTGCTATGGCTCGGCTCGGGCGTGGCGCTCGGGTACGTCTTCCATCACGCGGTGAGCCAAGTGCTCCAGCACCTCGAGGACCTGGGATTCTGGGCCGGCGTGGTGCTGGGGGCCGCCCTCGCGCTGGTGATCCTGTGGAAGTGGTGGCAGCGGCGGCGGGTGATCAAGATCCTGCGGCTTGCCCGCGTCTCGGCCGCCGAGCTCAAGAGCCTCATGGACTCCGGCAATCCGCCACAGATCGTCGACGTGCGCAACCGCTCGGCCCACCTGCACGACCCGCGGCGCATCCCGGGCGCGATGAAGATGACGATCGACGAGATCGACGCCCGGCTCGGCGATCTCCCCCGCGACCGCGAGATCGTCCTCTACTGTACGTGACCGAGCGAAGCCTCCGCGGCCCGTGTGGCTCGCGTCCTGATGGAAAAAGGCTTCACCCGGGTCCGCCCCCTGGAAGGAGGGCTGGACGCCTGGTCCGACGCCGGCTATCTCACCGAGGACGAGACGATCGTGGCAATCCGGCGGCCTGTGGAGAGCTAGAATCCCCTGCGACGACCCCGAAGGGAGGCCCACCCGTGCGACACCAGACCATCGCCCGCGTCCTCAACCTCATCCCGGACGAGGACCAGCAGATCCTCAACATGGCGGTGGACGACGCCCGCGCCCTCCTGCTCTCGGAGAGCCCGGCCGACATCCTGCGCATCGAGGGCTCCTTCGCCCTGATCGCCCGCGACGGCCAGCGGGTCCGCCTCGCCCGCAGCCTCGACCGCCCCCTGCGCTACTTCCTCGCCAAAGAGAAGGACGGCCCCATGCTCGTGGTAGCCGACCGCATCGACCAGATCCGCGATGCCTTGGAGCGCGAGGGGCACGGCGACCAGTTCCACCCCAGCTACACCCGCATGGTGCCGGCCCACCACGTCACCGAGATCCAGCTCGTCGGCTGCCCCGACCCCAACCCGGTCTACCGCCGCTTCTTCGATCCGCCGCGCGAGGTTCTGCCCCCCGACCTCGACGTCATCGGCGAGGCCTACGTCCAGGCCCTCTGCGAGGAGATCCGCCTCTGGGTGGCCGCCCTCCCGGAGCGGGAGCCGCTCGGCGTGCTCTTCTCGGGGGGCGTGGACAGCGGCGCGGTGCTGCTCGCGCTCTACCACGAGATCCTGGCGCGCGGGCAGAGCCCGGCCCGCCTCAAGGCCTTCACCCTCGCCGTGGACGGCGGCGGCGCCGACCTGGAGCAGGCCCGCGAGTTCCTCGGCCGCACCGGCCTCCAGATGCTCCACGAGGGGATCGAGGTCCCGAGCGCCGGCCTCGACCCCTTCGCGGCGGTGGAGGTGATCGAGGACTACAAGCCTCTCGACGTCGAGTGCGCCACGGTCAACCTGGCCCTGCTGCGGGGGATCCGCGAGCGCTACCCCGACTGGCGCTTCCTCGCCGACGGCGACGGCGGCGACGAGAACCTCAAGGACTACCCGATCGAGGAGAACCCGGAGCTGACCATCCGCAGCGTGGTCAACAACCGGATGCTCTATCAGGAGGGGTGGGGAGTGGAGGCGATCAAGCACTCCCTCACCTACAGCGGGGGGTTGAGCCGCGGCTGCGTGCGGGGGTACGCCCCGGCCCGGCGCCACGGATTCTCCCCCTTCAGCCCGTTCAGCCGGCCGCGGACGATCGCCGCCGCCGAGGCCATCCCCTTTGCCGAGCTGACCCGCGGCTCCCACGAGATCCTCTATGGATTGAAGGGGGAGGTGCTGCGCCGGGGTCTCTGGCGGGTGATGGGGCTCGACCTGCCGGTCTTCCCCAAGCGCCGGTTCCAGCACGGCGCGGTGACCCAGGAGGCCTTCCGCAACCAATTCGGCCTCCACCCCATGCGCTACCGGAGCCACCTGCTGAGCCTCCACCAGCAGGGATAGATCGTGGAGGCGGCGGTTTCCTCCGGCTGGGTGCGCTCCCTGCGGGCGCCCCGCCGGACGATCGATCCCTGGCAGCCGCTCGGCCAGCTCTGGGAGGAGGAGCGCGCGCCGGACGGCGGATTCCTCCCGACGCTCACCGTCTTCCTCGCCGGGGCCGAATGCCCGTTCACCTGCGTCTTCTGCGACCTCTGGAGGGAGACCCTGGACGGGCCCACGCCCCCCGGCGCCCTGCCGGAGCAGCTCCGCAAGGCCTTGGCCGCCGCGGGGCCAATCCCCTCTCCGGCGGCACTGAAGCTCTACAACGCCAGCAACTTCTTCGAGCCGCGGGCGGTGCCTCTTCAAGATGAAGACGAGATCCTCACCCTCGCCGCCCCCTTCGCCCGCGTCACCGTGGAGTGCCACCCCCGCCTGATCGGCGACCGTTGCCTCCGCTTCGCCGAGAAGCTGGCCGGCCACCTGGAGGTCGCGATGGGGCTGGAGACGGTCCATCCCGAGGCCCTCCCCCGGCTGAACAAGGGTCTGACCCTGGAGGATTTCGACCGCGCCGCTGGCCTCCTGCGCCAAGCCGGGATCGGCCTCCGCGCCTTCGTGCTGGTGGGATGCCCCTTCGTGCCGCCCGAGGAGGCGGTCGAGTGGGCCGTCCGCTCCGCCGTCCACGCCTGCGAGCGGGGGGCGGAGCGCGTCTCGCTGATCCCGGTCCGGGGAGGCAACGGCGCCCTGGAGGCTCTCGGCTTCACCCCGCCCCGCCTCGATCAGCTCGAGGAGGCCCTGGAGCGCTGTCTCGATCTCCCGGGGATCGTCACCACCGATCTCTGGGACGCCCGCCGCTTCGCGAGCTGTCCCGATTGCGCGGACGGGCGGCTCGCCCGGTTGGAGCGGATAAACCGGAGCGGGCTCTGGGAGGGGCGGGGGGCGTGCGCGGCGTGCGGGCGGTGAATGTAGGGGCGGCCCTATGTGGCCGCCCTGGGAGGGGGGCTGGTCCCGGTCGGCGAATTTCCCCCACCCAGGGCGGCCACATAGGGCCGCCCCTACAAGGTCCTTGTCGTCCTTGCTGTTCTTGCAGTCCTTTGGGTCCTTTGGAGGCCCCATGAAAATCGCCATCGTCGGCTCCGGCTTCGCGGGATCGATCCTCGCCCGCGTCCTCCAGGGGCAGGGGCACCGCGTGCTCCTGCTCGACCGCCAGCGCCACCCCCGCTTCGCCCTGGGGGAGTCCTCCACCCCGCTGGCCGCCATCTGCCTGGAACGCCTCGCCGCGCGCTACGGGCTCGACGACCTCCACGCCCTTGCCGCCTGGGGGCGCTGGAAGGAGCGGCTTCCCCATCTGCGCCGGGGCCTCAAGCGGGGGTTCACCTTCTACGGCCACACGCCGGGCCGCCCTTACGCCAACGGCCCGATGAACGAGCGCCGCCTGCTGGTGGCCGCGAGCCCCACGGATGCCATCGCCGACACCCACTGGCTGCGGGAGGACGTGGACCATCACCTAGCCCTTCAAGCCGCGGCGGCCGGAGTCGAGGTTCTGGAAGAGGTGGACCTGAACGGCGTGGAGGCGAGGCCCGGCGGGGGCTGGCGCCTCTCCGGGACGCACCAGACCCGGCCCGTCCACTTCGAGGCCGACCTCCTGATCGACGCCTCCGGCCCGGGCGGCTTCCTGGCCCGGCATCTCCCGATCCAACGAGTCGAAACCGAGCCGAGCACCACCCTGGTCTTTGGGCACTTCGAGGGGATGGCCGACTTTTCCGACGTGGCCGGCGGCGCGGCGCTCCCCGCGGGTCCCTATCCGGACGAGCAGGCGGCGGTCCATCACATCCTGGAGGAGGGGTGGATGTACGTCCTCCCCTTCGACCACGGCACCGTAAGCGCCGGCTTCGTGATCGCGGAGCCCCAGGCCCGCGAAGAGCTGGCGTCCCTCTCTCCGGATCAGGCCTGGGAGCATCTCCTCGCCCGCTACCCCACCCTGCGGGACCAGTTCGCCCCGGCCCGTCCCGCGAGGCCAATCGGCAAGATCCCCCGCCTCCAGCACCGCCTCGCTCAGGCGTCGGGGGATGGCTGGGCCCTCCTCCCCCACGCCTACTGCTTTCTCTCCCCCCTCTTCTCGACGGGGATCGCCTGGAGCCTCCTGGCCGTCGAGCGCCTGGCCCTGCTGCTGGAGCGGGGCTCCGAGGGGCTCCAGCGCTACGGCGACCTCCTGAGCCGGGAGGCGGACCACATCCAGAAGCTCGTGTCGGGGGCCTACGCCTCGATGGGAGATTTCGACCGCTTCGCCGCGGGCTCCCTCTACTACTTCGCCGCCGCCAGCTTCGCCGAAGCCAGCCAGCGCCTCCTCCCGGGTCCCGAGAACGGCTGGGCCTGGACCGGCTTCCTGGGCAGCACCGATCCGGTGACGCGAGAGATGCTCGACCGCGTCCTCGCCGCGCTTCAGGGTCCGGGCTTCGAGGAGGAGATCGGGAGCATCATCGCGCCGCGCAACCTGGCGGGCCTGGCCGATTCGGGCCGGAACCGGCTGTATCCGGTGGATCTGGAGCCGCTGGTGGAAAGCGCTGATTTGCTGGGGCTTACGCGAGAAGAGGTCCGCCGAGAGATCCCGCGACTGAGAGGCTCAATCCCTGCTCATGACGCTTGACTTCATATAACGTCAGGCGTCATGCTTCTCCCGGTGATCCGATCCTTCAAAAGCCGGAGCGCCGAGGAGATCTGGCTAGGAGAGGTCGCCCGGAGGCTGCCTCGCAACATTCAAGAGGTGGCGCGTCGGAAGCTCAGGATGTTGAACAACGCCCAGACTCTTCAGGATCTCCTGGTTCCCCCGGGGAACCGGTTGGAGCGTCTGCGCGGCGACCGGTCCGGCCAGTACAGCATCCGTATCAACGACCAGTGGCGGATCTGCTTCGAATGGAGCGACGGCGACGCTCACGAGGTCGAGATCGCCGATTATCACTAAGCGAGCACAGGAATGACCGAGAAGCTGCCCAACATCCATCCTGGCGAAGTCCTGCTGGAAGAGTTCCTGAAGCCCATGGGGATCAGCCAGAACCGCCTCGCGCGTGAGATCACGGTTCCACCGAGACGCGTCAACGAGATTGTCCTCGGCAAACGCGCCATCAGCCCGGATACGGCTCTCCGCCTTGCCCGCTACTTCGGCACCTCGGAGCGGTTCTGGCTCGGATTGCAAGTGGATTTCGATCTCGAGGCGGCCAAACGCGCCCTCGCCGGCCGTCTCGAACGGGAGGTAAGGCCGGTGGCTTCCGCCGCCTAGTCTTCGCCAAAGATGCGGCGGTGCATCCCTTGATGGGAGATGATCCGGCCGTGCTTGGCGTCTTCTTCCTCGGCCACCGGCTGCTCCTCGGGCGGCGCGGAATTCCGGAGGTGCTCCACAAAGCGCAGAGCCGCGTGCACCTCGTTCTCAGGGAGGTCATCCACCAGGGCGCGTAGGCGTTCTCGGTCGGTCATGGTTCATCCTAGAGCCGTTTGCCGGCTGTGGCAAATCAGCCACCGGGGCTCCCAGACTTCGCACCCTCGGAGCTAGCTAGGGACGGTATGCGCCGCTACGAGGATGGATGCGAAGGATCAGGACGAGGAAGGCAGCCTGAAGGTCTCTTCCTTCAAGCCTTGGAGACGCTTGACGTCTCCTTGACCGGCCTGGGCAAAGCGATCTACCGCGGTGACGATCCTCTGCTGGGTCCTACGGTCCAGGCGTTCCAGATCTTTTTCTGCACGGCTTGTCCAGCGAACCTGGCGGATCAATGATCACCCAGGAAACGCCGCCGGATCTCCTCGTGAGAGGTCAGGCGACCACGAGCGACGTCCTCCCGAGATTCCGCGAGGGCCGTGAGGTCTTCGTCCGTCAGGGGCTCGTCATCCACGGGAGCGTCCCTCAGTGCCACGAGGACAGGGTCTGGCTCGGATTCTTGGAGATTTTCCACAAAACGCAGAGCCACATATACCTTCTTCTCAGGAAGGTCGTCGACAAGAGCGCGGAGGCGTTCTCTATCGGTCATGGCTTCATCTAAGGAGGTTCGCCTCGTCTTGCAATCTAAAGGGGGGTGTAGACGCCTAGATCCACCCCTCCACCACCCCCCGCACCGCCCGGATATCCTCCTCCAGCACGCGGTCCCGCAGCATGGTCGACGCCGCGTCCCGGACCTGGAGGTAGATCCGCTGCGTCCCCTCTCCCAACTCGGCGGCGATCTCCGGACGCCGCTCGGGGCTCGTCCGCTCCTCGAAATCCTGGGCCTCTTGATCGGCCTGGTCCCAGTCGGTGGAGCCCTTCGGGCGCGACTTCGCGGGGTCGATCTTCATCACCACCCGCCACTCGACCGCCTGCGCGGCCACCAGGAGCTCGATCGCGAGGACCGACTGCGCGTTGCGCAGCACCGTGCGGCCCTTGCGGGCCGCGATGGTGGACATGGCGTTGTGGTCCTCGGAGTTCGCGGAGGTAGGGATGGAGTCGACGCTCGCCGGGTGGGTCAGCACCTTGTTCTCGGAGACGATGCCGGCCGCGGCGTACTGGATGATCATCAACCCCGAGTTGATCCCCCGGTGCGGGATCAGGTTTCCGGGGAGGTTCCGGCTCTGGTGGGAGTCGAGCAGCATCTGGGTGCGCCGCTCGGAGATGTTCGCCAGCTCGGCCAGCGCGATGGCCAGGACGTCCGCCGCCATCCCCACCGGCTCGCCGTGGAAGTTGCCGGCCGAGTAGGAGATCCGTTCCCGGCCGTCGTACCCCTCCGGCCAGTTGGCCGCGAACTCGTGGTCGAAAGGAGTGCCGTCCCCCGGGAAGAAGAGGGGGTTGTCCGTGGCGGCGTTGATCTCAGCTTCCGCCACCTGGCGGGCGTAGGCGATGGCGTCCCGCGCGGCGCCGTGGACCGCCGGGGCGCAGCGCAGGGAGTAGACGTCCTGCACCGCGCCGGCCTTCTCGATCAGCCTGCTCCCCCGGATCAGCTCGCGGACGGCCGCCGCGCTCGCGATCTGCCCGGCGAGCCCCCGGGCCGCGTGGACCTTGGGGTCGAAGGCGCGGGCGCAGCCGCAGACCGCCTCCAGGCTGAGGGCCGCCGCCGCGTCCGCCGTGGATGCCAGACGCTCGCCGTCGTGGACGGCCAAGGCGAGGAGCGCCGCCGAGAAGGTGGCGCCGTTGGTGAGGGCGAGGCCGTCCTTGTGCCGGAGCTCCGGGACCGCCAGCTCGAGATCCCCGGCGAGGTGCTCCAGGCCGGAGCGCAGGTCGCGGTTCCGGTGCGGGAGGTCCCCCGGCTCGCGCACGAGGTAATACCGGCTCTCCCCCAGCAGCACCACGAAGAGATGGGAGAGCGGGCAGAGGTCGCCGCTCGATCCCACCGAGCCCCGGATGGGCACCAGCGGCACGACCCCCCGGTTGAGCATCGCCTGGACGGCGCGCACCACCTCGGCCCGGATGCCGGAATGCCCCTTGAGGAAGGCGTTCAGCCGGATGGCGAGCGCGGCCCGCACCACGTCCGGCTCGAAGTAGTTGGCCGGGTTGCCCGGATCGGCCGTCTCGCCCACGCCCACGGAGTGGCTGAGCAGGATGTTCCGCTGCAGCTCCTCCAGGCAGTCGGGCGCGATGGGGACGTTCTTGAACTCGCCGAAGCCGGTGGTGACGCCGTACTCCAGGACCGGCCGTCCACCTTCCTTCCCCCACTCCCGCTCGTAGCGGGCGGCGATGGCCTCGATCTGCGCCCGGCTGGCCTCGACCCGCGCCCACGCATCCGGGTGGATCTCCACCCGCACGCGCGGATCGCGGGCCACGCGGGCCAGGTCCTTGAGGGTCAGAGAGGAGCCGTCGAGAACGACCGAATGGGCGGGGTCGCTCATCGCCGCTGGGCCTCGATCTGATCCAGCATCTCGCGGACGGCGTTGACCAGCTCCAGCCGCGGCACCTCCCGCTGCCCGGGGCGCTCCCCCAGCCACTCCTGGCGGTTGGCGAGCGCCTCGGCGCGCTGGCGTCCGGCGTCCATGTCCTTCAGGGTGACGATCCCCTTCTCCTTCTCGTTCGAGCCGTAGAGCACGGCGATCGGCACTCCCCAGGCATCGGCGTACTTGAGCTGCTTGCCCGGGCCCTTGGCGGTGCCGAGGTAGAGCTCGGTGGGGATCCCCGCCCGGCGCAGCTCCCAGGTCATGGCCACGTAGTCGTCCGCGAGCCCGGGGTCCATGTTTGTGATCAGCACCTTGGCGGTCGACTTCTGGTGGCCGGTCCGGCCGAGCTGAATCAGTGCCGCCAGCAGGCGATCGACGCCGATCGAGGCGCCCGTGGCGGGGACCTTCTCCCCCAGGAAGCGCATCACCAGGCCGTCGTAGCGGCCGCCGCCGAAGACCGAGCCGAACTGCGGCGCGTCGAGGAGGATCGCCTCGAACACCGGCCCCGTGTAGTAGGCGAGGCCGCGGGCGATCGAGAGGTCGAGCGAGACTTGGTCCTCTCCATAGCCCAGGTTGTAGAGATGATTGGAGATCTTCTCGACGACGGCGATCTCGGCCTCGGCCCCCTCGACCCCGGCGAACAGCTCCCGGAGCTGGGCCACCACCTCGCGGCGGTCGTCCGACCGGATCTGGAGGAAGCGCTCGATCTTGTCCACCGCCTCGGAGGAGAGGCCGACGCCAGGGATGGGATCACCCGAGGCGTCGACGTAGCCGGTGGTCAGCTCCAGGCGGACCTTCTCGCGGCCGACCTTGTCCAGCTTGTCGAGCACGCGGAAGACATCGGTCCCCTGCTCGGCCGAGAGGCCGGCGTAGGCCAGCAGGCTGTTGAGGATGCCGCGCGAGGAGAAGCGCACCCGGAACGGCCCCACCTGAAGGGCGCTCAGGGTGTCGCACATGCCGGCGATGATCTCGGTGTCGGCGATCTCCGATTCCACCCCGACTGAGTCGAGGTCGAACTGGGTGAACTCGCGGAAGCGGCCTGGCCCCGGCTTGTCGGCGCGCCAGACCGACGAGACCTGGTAGCGGCGGAACGGCCGCGGCAGGTCACGGTACTGGGCGACCACCCGGGCGAGGGGGACGGTGAGGTCGAAGCGGAGCCCCAGCTCCTCCTGCTCCGGGTTCCGCACCGTGAAGATCGACTGCTGGGCCTCGGAGCCGGCCGAGGAGCCGCGCAGCACGTCCAGGTACTCGATCGCGGGCGTGACGATCGGCACGAAGCCATAGAGCTCGTAGACGCCGCGGATAGTGTCGATCATCCACTGCCGCGCCAGCATCTCGGCGGGCAACAGGTCGCGCAGCCCGCGTGAGGTGCGCGGCTCCACTGTCGTATCTGCCATTGGGGGCCGTCCTCCAGGGAACTGGCTGGTACTGTTGAGAAGGGTGGTACCGGTGTCCGGATTTGAACCGGAGACCTCCTGATCCACAGTCAGGCGCTCTAACCAACTGAGCTACACCGGCCCGGATGGGGAATGCTATGCGGAGGAGGGGGCCTTGTCAAAGGCCGCCCCCCGCCCGAACCCTCACCCCTGGCCCCTCTCCCGACCCCTCCCACCCTCCCTCACCGGGAGAGGGGAACCGCCCATCCATGGCAACCCCGAAGGGGGTTTCTCCCTCTTCTCCCGGTGTGGGAGGGCGGGAGGGGTCGGGAGAAGAGGGCCGGGGTGATGAGGGGCTTTTACACCGCGATCAGCAGGTTCGACGCGAACCGCCCTCCGGAATCCGTCCAGGTTCTCCGCACCTCGAAGCCGGTAGCGGCGGCCAGGGCGGCGATCTGGGGGAGGTCGAACTTGTAGGAATTCTCGGTGTGGATCGACTCCCCCTCGGCGAAGGGGACCTCGATCCCTAATTCCCGGATCGCCACCGTCTGGGCGCGGCGGCTCACCAGATGCATCTCGACCCGCCCCTCCTCCCGGTTGTAGAGGGCCCGGTGGCGGAAGGTGGAGAGGTCGAATTCCCCCCCTAATTCCCGGTTGATACGGACCAGGAGGTTGAGGTTGAAGGCGGCGGTCACCCCCAGAGGGTCGTCGTAGGCCGGGATCAGCACATCCTCGGATTTCTTGAGATCGACCCCGAGGAGGAACCCCTCGCCGGGGTCCAGCAGGGCCCGCACGTCGCGCAGGAGGACGGACCGCTCCTCCAGGTCGAGGTTCCCCAGGGTCGAGCCGAGGAAGAGCACGAGCGTGCGTCCGGGGAGGGCCCGCTCCTGCCGGATGGCGCGGAGCGCCCTGTGGTATTCCCCGATGTAACCGGTGATCCGGAGCTCCGGATAGGAGAAGAGGAGCGACCGGCTGCTCGTCTCGACGGCCGACTCGGAGATGTCGACCGGCACGTACTCCAGCGTCCCCTGCCGGGCCAGCAGGGCCTCGATCAGCAGCCGGGTCTTCTGCCCGTCGCCGCTCCCCAACTCCAGGAGCCAGACCGGACCGCCCAGGGCCGCGACGATCTCCCCCGCGTAGGTGCGCAGGATCTCGGCCTCGGCCCGCGTCGGGTAGTACTCCGGCAGGACGGTGATCGCCGCGAACAGGATCGAGCCCAGCTCGTCATAGAAGTACTTGGGATAGAGGAACTTGGGGCTGGACGTGAGGCCGCGGCGGACGTCCTCGGCGAAGGTGGGGGCGTCGACCCGGACGGCGCCCACCCGGCTGAGGCGGAGCCTCTCCCCCGGAGCGGCGAGCCCGGCGTCCAAGCGTTGGGGACCTGCTGTGAGGTTGGTCTCCATGACGGCCGAAGAGTGCCATGGTAGCATCCCGCCGCCGGATTCGACGGGTTTTTCAGAGACTCGTCGTGACGGCTTTGTAGCATCTCCCGGGAGGAAATCGCAGGCATGAGCGACGAGCGCGAAACTCTGGAGCTGGATGTCGTCTTCGTGGGCGCCGGACCGGCCAGCTTGGCGGGGGCCTGCCACCTCGCGCGGCTGGCCAAGCAGAACGGCCTCGAGCTCGCGATCGGCGTCCTGGAGAAGGGGCGGGAGATCACCAGCCACGCCATCTCCGGCGCCGTGGTGGACCCCCGGGCCCTCCAGGAGCTGTTCCCGCAGGACTGGGAGTCCGCCCCGTTCGAGGCCCGGATCGAGGGGGAGAAGGTCCTCTGGATGACGGAGAAAAGGGCCCTCTCCATGCCCATCCCGCCGCCGATGAACAACCACGGCAACTACGTGGCCTCCCTCGGCAAGCTCCTCAAGTGGATGGCCCCCAAGGTCGAGGCCGAGGGGGTGGACATCTTCTTCGAGTTTCCCGCCGCCCGCGCCCTGGTCGAAGGTGGCCGGGTGGTCGGCGTCCGCACCGGCGACAAGGGGATCTCCCGCACGGGGGAAAAGAAGGCCAACTACGAGCCGGGCGTGGACATCCGCGCCCAGGTGGTGGTGCTGGGGGAGGGGGTGCGGGGGACCCTCACCAAGCAGCTCGCCGAGCCGTTCGGCCTCTGGCAGGGGAAAAACCCCGAGATCTACGCCATCGGCCTCAAGGAGGTCTGGGACTTACCCGCGGGCCGCGTCAAGGCCGGCGAGGTGATCCACACGATGAATTGGCCGCTGGGGTTCGACAACTTCGGCGGCGGCTTCATCTACGGCATGCAGAACGACCAGCTCATCGTGGGCCTGGTCGCCGGGCTCGACTACAAAAACCCCTACTTCGATCCCCATAAGGAATTCCAGCGCCTGAAGACCCACCCTGAGGTGGCGAAGATGCTCGAAGGGGGGAAGATGGCCTTCTATGGCGCCAAGGCGATCCCCGAGGGGGGGTGGTGGTCGATGCCACGCCTCTACGGGGACGGCTTCCTGATCGTGGGGGACTCCGCCGGCATGCTCAACAGCCAGCGCCTGAAGGGGATCCACCTCGGCATGAAGTCCGGCATGCTGGCCGCCGAGACGATCGTCGAGGCCCTGAAGGCCGGCGGCGCCAGCCCTGAGCGGCTGGCGGCCTATCAGTCCAAGATCGATGCAAGCTGGGTGAAGGAAGAGCTCTGGCCGGTGCGCAACTTCCACCAGTCGTTCGATCACGGCCTCCTGGGCGGCTTCCTTCAGGGGGGCCTCGGGCTGGTGACGGGCGGTCGCGGCTGGGGGGTCAAGGACCGTCTGGAGACCGAGCCGGGCCACGAGCGGATGATCCCGCTCGACACCCCCGAGGGGCAGCGGCTCCAGCCGGCCCCGGACGTCCCCGCCGACGGCAAGCTCACTTTCGACCGCCTGGCCGACGTCTACAACTCCGGCACCGCCCACGACGAGGATCAGCCGGTCCACCTGCTGGTCCATGACACCAGCATCTGCGTCGACCGCTGCGTCCGGGAGTACGCCAACCCCTGCCAGCGCTTCTGCCCCGCCGCCGTCTACGAGATGGTGGCCGACCCCGCCGCCCCTAGCGGCCGCCGGCTGCAGATCAACGCCAGCAACTGCGTCCACTGCAAGACCTGCGACATCATGGACCCCTACGGCATCATCACCTGGGTGCCGCCGGAGGGGGGGGACGGGCCGAACTACGGGAAGATGTAGACCGCCCGCCCAGACCCTCATCACCCCGGCCCTCTTCTCCCGTCCCCTCCCGCCCTCCCTCACCGGGAGAAGAGGGAGAGAGACCAAAACCCCTCTCTCAAAGCTCCCCTCTCCCAGTGAGGGAGGGGGGAGGGGTTGGGAGAGGGGCTGGGGGGTGAGGGTTCGGATGAGGGCCCTACCCCTGAGGCCGGATCGTCGCGTCGCCGCTGCCGGTCTCGATGTGGATCGCCGTGCGGCCGTCCCCCCGCTTGGCGCCCACCACCTTGTGCCCCTGCTTGCGGAGGACGGCGTCGGCGTAGTGGACGTTGAGGTCGCCGCTCCCCTGGTCGGAGACGACGTTGAACGAGGCGTTCGGGCCGGCCTTGATGTCCACGTCGCCGCTGCCGGTCTCGGCGCTCAGATGCCGGGTCCGGGCCAGCGAGCTCTGCACGGTCACGTCCCCCGAGCCGGTCTCCGCGGTGAGGTCCTCGAGCTCGACCGAGAGGACCTTGACCCCGCCGGAGCCCGTCTTCGCGATCACCCGGCCGGCCTCGCCGTCCTGGAGGGTGACGTCCCCGGAGCCGGTGTCGAGGGTCAGCTTGCCGGCGGAGACCTTCTGCACGGTCACGTTCCCGGACCCGGTGTCGATCGAGCCATTGCCCACGAAATGCCGCACCACGACGTCGCCGGAGCCGGTGTCGATCCTGGTCTCCCCCCGGGTCGAGCCGATCACCACGTCCCCCGAGCCGGTATCGACCGCCAACTGCCCGGACTGGGAGGCGATCCGCACGTCGCCGCTGCCGGTGTCGATCGACAGGGTCCCTTCGAGGTCACCCCCGTTCACCTTGCCGATCACGTTGCGGACGGCCATGTTGGAGCCGGCCGGCAGGGTGATCCGCAGGTCCGCGTAGAGGGTGGGCGCCGAGCCCTTGCGATGGTAGATCTTCACCCGCTCGCCCCGGTAGGTGGTGGTGGTGTTGCCCATGTCCCCGAGGAAGCCCAGGAACGAGGGGAGGCCCGTATCCTCAGTCTTCGCCGTGGGATAGCTGTAGGAGCGGTACTTCTCCACCGGATAGGAGAGCTGCCACTCCTCGCGCCCCTTCTTGTCGCGCCCCTTCACCCAGCGCATCCCCTGGATCTGCCGCTGGGTCTCGGCGGCGCTGCTGAAATCGGCGTGGACGGTCGCGTCCACCACCACGTTCGGGCCCTGCCCCTTCACGATCTCGACCCGGCCGGCGAGGTTGGCGATCCGCACCTCGGCGTTGGCCGGGAACGGCTGCTGGAAAGAGCGCACCTGCTCCTGCGCTGAAAGAGCGGCCGTGGCCCCCAGGCCCGCCGCGAACGTCAGCCCCAGGGCCAACGCGGGAAATCTCGTCTCTGGCTTCATGGCGTCTGCCTCCGTTGTCTCGTCCCGCTGAGCACTACGGGCTGAAGGAGAGAAAGGTTGCAGGGGCGATGTAAACTGCACCCGCTTCCAAGCCCTGAGGAGAGCTCATGCGCCATCCGCTCATCGCCTGTTGCCTCGCCGCGGCCGCCGCGGCTCTCGCTCCCCGGCCGGCCGCCCCCCAGCCGCCGCCGGCCCGGATCACCATCGAGGCCGCCTTCGCGACCGACGCCGCCGGGCGCCGGCCCAGCCAGCCGGCCTGGTCGCCGGACGGCAAACGGCTGACCTACGTCTGGGACGAGAAGGGGGATGGTAAGGACAATAGTAAGGAAGAAACGCTCTGGTCGCTCGATCCGGCCACAGGCAAGAGCGAGGTCCTGGCCCGGCTCGCCACTCTTGGAGAGGACGGCAAGAGCTTCGCGATCGACTCCTACGTCTGGTCCCCGAAGGGGGATTCCCTCCTCCTGGTCTCCAAGGGGGATCTCTATCTCTTCCCCCTGGATTCGTCCTCGCCACAAGCGCGCAAGCTCCGCCGGCTGACGAAGACGGAGGCGGAGGAGGCAGACCCCAGCTTCTCGCCGGACGGCCGCCGCATCGCCTTCGTACGCGCCTTCGACCTCTATGTGATGGACCCCGCCACGGCCAAAGAGACCCGGCTGACCCAGGACGGCCGGGAAAACACCACCCTCAACGCCGTCACCGACTGGGTCTACGGCGAGGAGATCTGGGACCGCCATCCGGAGGCCTACTGGTGGAGCCCGGACGGCTCGCGCATCGCCTACTACCACTTCGACGAGCGGCCGGTGGGGATGTACCCCCTGGTCGACAGCTCCCCGCTCTACCCGAAGGTCAACTGGCAGCGCTACCCCAAGGCGGGCGAGACCAACCCCAAAGTGAGGATCGGCGTCGTCGGAGTTACTGAGGGGGCGGGGGGTAAAACCACCTGGATCGACACCGGCGACCCCGAGTCCTATCTGGCGCGCGCGGCCTGGACCCCCAAGGGGGACGCCCTGGCGATCCAGCGGCTGAACCGGGGCCAGACGAAGCTCGACCTTCTGAAGTGCCAGCCCTCGAACGGCGCCTGCTCGACCCTGCTCTCCGAGACCTGGAAGACCTGGATCAATCTCGGCTACGACTTTCGCTTCCTCCCGGACGGCCGCTTTCTCTGGGGGTCCGAGCGGAGCAACTGGCGCCGGCTCTACCTCTATGGGGCCAACGGCAGGCTGATCCGCCCCCTGACCCCCGAGGGGTGGGTGATCGGCGCGCTCGACGAGGTGGCGGACGACGGCTCCTGGGCCCTGGTCACCGCCTACCCCACCTCCACCCTGGGCCCGATCGACCGCAAGATCGCGCGGGTGCGTCTGGACGCCGACGGCTGGGACGTGCTGACGTCCGAGCCCGGCCAGCACCAGGCCGTGGCCTCCGCCAAGACCGGCGACTGGGTCCACACCTGGAACGACGCCGACACGCCGCCGCGCGTGGAGGTGCGGCGGGCGGGCGGCGGGCGGACCCTGCCTCTCCCCTCGGCGCCGCCGAAGATCGACTATGCCTCGCTGCCGAGCTGGGAATTCCTCACCATCCCCGGCCCGGA
Organism: Thermoanaerobaculia bacterium; assembly: GCA_045807625.1. Lineage (GTDB taxonomy): Bacteria > Acidobacteriota > Thermoanaerobaculia > Multivoradales > UBA5704 > DATARR01. Next base: position 104,572 of record JBJMHA010000058.1, read on the forward strand.
CGGCTCCCGCCTGCCGGCGCGCCTCCTCAAGCCCACGGGCTTCGACCCCTCCCGGCGCTATCCGGTGATCATCTACCACTATGGCGGGCCCAATTCCCAGGTGGTGGACAACTTCTGGGGCCCCCGGGACCTCTGGCACAAGCTGATGGCCCAACGGGGTTTCGTGGTCTTCAGCGTCGACAACCAGTCCTCGCTCTTCTTCGGCAAGGCGGGCGAGGACCGCGACTACCACAACCTGGGCCCGGTCAACCTCGCCGGCCAGCTCGCGGGGGTGGAGCACTTGAAGACCCTCCCCTGGGTGGACCCCGCCCGCCTCGGCCTCTGGGGGTGGTCCGGCGGCGGCTCGAACACCCTCTACTGCATCCTCAAGAAGCCCGGGGTCTGGAAGGCGGCCATCGCCGGCGCCCCGGTGACCGACTGGAAGCTCTACGACACCATCTGGACCGAGCGCTACTTCGGCCTCCCCAAGGAGAACCCGGAGGGGTACAAGGATTCAGCCGTAACCTACGCCGCCAACCTCAAGGACCACCTGCTGATCGTCCACGGCCTGGCGGACGACAATGTCCATCCGCAGAACACGATCCAGATGAGCGACGCCCTCATCAAAGCCGGCCTCCCCTTCGAGCAGGCCGTCTATCCGGGCCAGAAGCACGGCTTCCGCGCGGGGTACTCCCGGCATTTCTATGAGAGAGCGGCCGAATTCTTCGAGCGCCAGCTCATGGCGCCTTGAAGGGAGATGACGGCCTTGAAGGCCAGGATGCGGCTTCGCGAAGAAAGATAAGGCTTCGCGAAGAAAGATGGCGGTCCGGATCGCAACCCGGGCCTCCGGATTTCGAAGATGGCGGCTCGGGAACGAAGATGACGCTTCGGGAAGGAAGATGGAGGCCCGGGAAGCCAGGATGGCCGTCCGGGAGGCTAAAAAACGAGCCGGGAAGCCAAAAACAGCGCCGGGAAACTTAAAAATCGGTTCGGACGGCAAAAACGCGGGCCGGGAACGCTTACAACGGCCCGGGAAACGAAAGCGGCCGTCCGGACAGTAAAAAACGGCGCCGGGAAACCAAAAACCCGGCCGGGCCCGGTTTCAGGCGGGAATCCCCTTCTCCGCGACCTCCTCCATCACCTCGCGGAAGGCGTCGATCTCTCCGGGGAGAGTATAGACGCTGGGGCTCACCCGGACACCGCTGAACTCGGGGTGGACGATCGGCGTGACCAGGATGTGGCGCCGCTTCCAGAGATAATCCGCCAGCTTGCGCGTATCCACCCCCACGATCTCGACGGTGGCGATGCCGCAGGCCTTCCCCGGTTTCAGGCTGGTGTGCAGGCGGATCCGTTCATGCGGCGCCAGGCGGAGGGCCCAGCGGTCGCGCAGGTGGCGCAGGCGGGCGGCCTTGCGCGCGGCGCCGATCCCCTCCTGGAAGGCCAGGGCCTCGGCGATCGCCAGGTTCTGGGCCGCCGGATGGGTGCCGATCTCCTCGAACTTGCGGATGTCCTCCGCCATCGAGGCCGGCGCGGCGATCAGCGGCCAGAGGCTCCGGACCTTCTCCCGCCGCACGTACAGCATGCCGGTGCCGTGCGGCGCGAACAGCCACTTGTGGAGGCTCGTGGCGAAATAGTCGCAGCCGAGGTCGGCGTGATCGAAATCGAGGTGGGCGAAGGACTGCGCGCCGTCCACGATCACGGGGATGCCCCGCTCGCGCCCCAGCTCGACGACCCGCCTCACGGGCAGGATCTGCCCCGTGAGATTGATCAGGTGGCACACCAGGATGAGCCTCGTCTTGGGCGTGATGTTGCGCCGGAACAAGTCGACGATCTCGTCGTCGTCCTCGGCGGGCACGGGAAGGGAGAACTGCTTCAGGACGACCCCCTCGCGCCGAGCCCGCTGCTCGAAGGCGGCGATCATGCGCGGATAGTCCTGGTTGGTGGTCAGCACCTCGTCGCCGCGTTGGAGGTCGAGCCCGAGCTGGCAGGTCTGCAACCCCTCGGTCGAGTTGCGGACCAGGGCGATCTCCTCGGGGCTGGCGCCGAAGGCGCGGGCCAGCCGCTGGCGGACCGTCTCGCGCTGGGGGTCCTGGATTTCCCAGAGCGCCACCGGAGGGGGCATCGAATTCGCGAAGTCGAGGTGCCGCCTCTGGGCCGCCTGCACCACGGCGGGAGCCGGGCTCACCCCCGCGTTGTTGAGATTGATGACGCTGCGGTCGACCGTGAAAGCCTGCTGGATCTCGAACCAGAAGGCCTCGTCCCCCGCCACCTCCGCGGCCTTCGCCAGTGCCACCCGAGCCCCAAGCGGATCGAACGCCGCCGCCGCGATTCCCAGCGCCGCCGGCCGGCCGATGGCTCCCAAGAATTCGCGGCGGGTCATGCGGGGGTCAGTATAGCGCCCTCTTGTGAAGGGCTCCCATGGAAGGTACAAATCGTGGTATAAGAGGTGTCAGCTCAACCCCTTCGGGGAGATCCCTACGGGGCTGAGGGTTTCTTACGACCTTGAGGAAACGATGCCATGGCCAGGGCCGCTTTAGCAGAAATCAGCATAAGGGCCGGTAGCGAGCTTCAAAAGGGGAATTCACGGCCGCCCACAGCCAAGGAAGGCGGTATCATAAAAATGGAACAGAATAGCCACAGCCAGGGACTGAGCTTCACCGTCCTGCTGTCTCCCGCGGCTCTGCGGATCGAGCTTCTGGGAATCGTCGCGCTCGTCCTCCTCCTCGGGCGGCTCCTGCCCGATTTCGGCAGATTGCTGCTTCAGTTCTCGCAGTTTCTCTTTCGGTGATGGGATCGGCTCCCGAGGAGCATCTCAGCCGGTCAGGCCAGTTTGGTTGGGGCTTGGCCGGCGCGGTCTTCCCGCCACTGATCCGCGCCTTTAATACTGTCTCGCCTGGAACCGAGATCCCTCATCTCGGCTGGGCATTCGTACTGCTCAGCATCCGCGTCTTCCTCGGAGGCGGACTCTGGAGCCATGCCATGGGCTCCGAAAAACCCTGGAAGGCCCTGTACAACGGCGCCACCTTCCCTCTCGTCTTCGGCTACCTGGCCCATGTCGCGGTGCCGGGGCACTAAGTCTCCCGAAGAGATCAGGCCCCCGCCGCCGCCGGCAACCCCACCGTCACCCGCAACTGATCCGGATGAATATGCCGCCGCGCCGCGGCTTCCACGGCGGGGCGGTCGAGGGATTCGAGCTCCTGCTTGCGGTGCTCGAAGTCGTCGAGGGGGATGCCGTATTCCTCGGTCTCGATCAGCAGGTCGGCCCACTGGCGGGCGGTCTCGCGGCGGAAGGGCTCGCGGCCCAGCAGGTACGCTCGCGCCTCCTCCAGCTCCGTCTCCTCGATGCCGTCCGCGACCAGGCGGGTGATCTCCTCGACGACGCCGCGCTCGGCCTTCTCCACCGTGGCCGGGGAGGTGCCGACGTAGGCCAGGAGGCGGCCGGGATCGAGACCCGAGCCGATGACGGTCTGGGCGTAGGCGGTGTAGGCCAGACCCTCGCGCTCGCGGATGCGGGCCGGGATGCGCCCGGTCAAGCCCGCGCCCGAGCCCAGGATCACCGCCAGCAGCTCCAGCGCCGTGTAGTCCGGATGGCGGCGCGGCACCGAGAGGTGGCCGACGAAGAGATGGGCCTGGTCCTCGGCGTCGGTGGTGACGTGGGCGCGCGGTCCGGTGCCCACGGGGGCCGGCGGGCCGGGGTACGGTTCGGCGCCGTTCTCCGGACGTCCCAGGAGACCGAGGAGCCGCTCGCGGACCGGGTCCTCGTCCACCACACCCGCCACCGAGGCGAGGATGCCGTGGGCCTGCGCCCGGCGGTGGTATTCGGCGCAGTCGGCCGGAGTGAGCGCGAGGAGGCTCTCACTGCTGCCGTGGAGCGGACGGCTGCGCGGGTGCGGCGTGTAGAGCTGCTTGTAGAACCCCCAGATCGTCTTCACGTCCGGCTGGTCGGAGAGGCTCTCGAGCTCGGCCGCGGTCTGGCGGGCGGTCCAGGCGCAGCGGTCCTCCGGGAAGGCCGATTCGAGCAGCAGCTCGACCGCCCACTCCAGCGCCAGCTCCCAGTCCTGCGCCAGGGCGTCGACCGAGACGCCGATGCTCTCGAAGGTGCCGTTGCTCTGCACGACCATGCCCTTGCTCTCGGCCTGCTCGGCGATCCGCCGCCAGTCGCGCGCGCGGGTCCCCTCGGTGAGCATGCGGCCGGTGAGCAGGGCCTGACCCGGGATCGGCTCCTCCCGGCCGCCGGCCCGGAACTGCAGCCGGACGGCGACCACGGGGGCGCCCTCGACCCGGCGGACGCGGACCACGGGAGGCGGTGTGGACGGAGATCCCCCCTCTCCCGGAGGTTGGGAGGGCGATGGGAGAGGGGGCAAGGGGGTGAGGGTAGTCACGATTTCGGGAGCGACCAGCCCACCACGCAGCCGCGCTCGGGGCGAAGGTAATGGTCGGCCGCTTCCAGGAGGCGGCCGGTGTCGGTGGCGAGCAGGCGCTCGAGGTGGAGGTCTAGGTATTCGAGGTCGAACAGCGCCATGGCCAGCCCCACGGAGAGGGCCTGCTGGTGGACCTTCTCATGGCCGAAGACCCAGTCGGCGACGGCGATCTGCCGGCAGCGTTCCAGCTCCTCCTCGTCCGGCGGATGGCTCATCAGCTCGGCCAGCAGCTCGAAGACGCGCGCCTCGACGCGGGCCGGCTCGACGCCGGGCACGACCTCGGCGGTGACGGTCATCAGGCTGGCGTCCATCCCCTCGGAGAGGTCGGCCGAGACCCAGACGCAGAGCTGCTCGTCTTCGACCAGCGCGTGCTGGAGGCGGCTGGTGCGGCCGCCGCCGAGCACGGTGGCGGCGAGGCGCAGGGCCGGGTGGTCGGGGTGGGCGCCGTGGGGGGCGCGGAAGGCCAGGGCCAGGCGGGCGACCTCCCCCTTGCGGCGCTCCAGCCGCTCGACGCCGTTCAGGGGGACGGTGGGGGCGGTGAAGCCGTGGCGCTCCTCGGCGCCGCCGGGGATGCCGCCCATCACCTGCTCGACCGCCTCGAAGGCGCCGTGGCCGATGTCCCCTGCCACCACCAGGATGGCGTTGTCCGGCCGGTAGAAGCGGCGGTGGAAGTCGCGCAGGGCCTCGCCGCCGGTCGCCAGCAGCTCCTCGCGGGTGCCGAGGACGGGGCGGCCGTAGGCGTGGCCGGGGAAGAGGCGCTCGTGCACGGCCATCTCCAGGGCGTCCCAGGGCTCGCTGTCGTACATGGCGATCTCTTCGAGGATCACCTGGCGCTCGCTCGCCACCTGCTCGGGATCGAGGGTGAGGGAGGCCATGCGGTCGGCCTCGATGGCCAGGGCCTCGGTCCAGCGGTCGGCGGCGAAGTTGAAGTAATAGGCGGTCGAGTCGTGGCTGGTGAAGGCGTTGTTGACGCCGCCGAGCGCCTGGGTGAGGCGGTCGATCTCCCCCGGGCCGAAGCGGGCGGACCCCTTGAACATCATGTGCTCGAGGAAGTGGGCGGTGCCGCCGTGCCCCGGCACCTCGTCGCGGGTGCCGGCGCGGTAGAAGAGGGCCGAGGTGACGACCGGCGCCTGCGGGTTCTCCAGCAGGCAGACGGTCATCCCGTTGCCGAGCCGCTCGAGCTCCAGCCTACCGGGGAGGGATTTGAGCCCCGGCGGGGCCTCCAGGGTTTCGACTTGGGAGCGCATCCAGCGAGCGATTGCCTGCGGTCTATCCACCGTTCCCTCCCGCCATGAGATCGACGTTGATCCGCTGCCGAGGCCTGTCGGCCGTCTCGGTGACCTCGACGAGGACGTCCTTGCGGGCGTACCCCGGCGCCACGAACGAGATCCGGTGCTTGCCCGGGTCGAGCCTCAGGATCTCCCGGGGCCGCAGCAGGCCGCCGGCATAGCGCCGCGCCGCGCCCACCGATTGGCCGTCCACCAGCACCTCGGCGTTGCCGGGGCGCACGTTGAGGGCGATCCCCTCGCGCACCCGCACGGTGTCCAGGTCGGAGGCGTCGATGTCGGCCGCCGCGAGCGGCTTGAGGCGGGCGGTGATGGTGCTCGCGCCCCCCGCTCCGGCCTCGACGGCGATCAGCATATCCTTCATGCCGTCCCTCTTGATCTTCACCCTATACGTTCCGGCGCCGGGAAATGTATAGGTGCGCGCCCCCTTCTCGCCACTCCAATCCTGGGCCATGCCAAGAACGTGCCCCTCCACCAGCACGTGGGCGTCCGCAGGGGTGACCCGGAAGCCCACCTGCATCCCGGTGCGGACCGTCTGGTCCGCCGCCGGCTCCTCCGGGGCGGCCTCGGGCTCCGGCTCGCGGGGGGCCGGAGCCGGGGCGGGCGCCGGGACCGCGGGCGCGCTGGTGGCCGGTCCCGGGACCCGCTGCTCCGAGTGGGTGGGCGCGGCCGCTGGCGCGGAGGACGCCGCGGGGGCCGGAGCCTTCTCGGCCGGCGTGGGACGGACGGACGGCGGTGGCGCCTGGGAGGTGGAGGGCGAGGTCTGCGACGGCGTCCTCACCTCGGGAGCCGGCAGGACCGGCGACGAAGAGGAGGCCGGGCTCGCGGCCGGCGGCGCCGTCTGGGAGACCTCGGCGGTCTGGGCCGCGGGCTCGGCGGCGGCGTTGCGCGCCTGCCAGAGCCGCCAGACGTAGTATCCGCCACCCGTGATGGCGCCCACCGCGATCAGCAGCAGGAGGCCGGCCACCAGCAGCGCCACCGGGAGCTTCCGCCCGGGGGCCGCGGCCATGGGCAGGGCCGGCATGGGGGCCGCCGGCATCGAGGCCGTCGGCAGGGGAGCCGCCATTGTGGGGGCCGGCGGCGGCGAGCTCGGAGTCGTCTCGGGGGAGGCCGGCACGGTGCCGAGGCCCGAACGGGGCCCAGGGACCCCTGCCGGCAGGATCGGGGCGTCGGTGGTGCGCCGGGGGAGCACGCGGGTGGCGCCGAGCGGTCCGGTGCCGGCCGGCGCCGAGAGGGTCTCGTCGGACAGCTCGGCCTCGATGGCGGCCAGCTCGCGGGCCACCTCCCCGGCGTTGGGGATGCGCTCGTCGCGGCTCTTGGCGAGCATGCCGCGCAGCAGCTCCTCGACACGCGGGGGCACAGCGCGCAGCTCGGAGACCGGTGGCGGGTCCTTGTGGAGGATCTGATAGACGAGGGTGGTGATCGTGTCCCCCTCGAACGGCCGCCTGCCCGAAAGCATCTCGTAGAGGACGACCCCCAGCGAGAAGATGTCGCTGCGGCCGTCGAGGTCTTCGCCGCGGATCTGCTCGGGGGAGAGGTACTGCGGGCTCCCCATCACCGAGCCGGCCATGGTCAGCTCGGTGCTCTGGCCGGCCATCTTGGCGATGCCGAAGTCGGTCACCTTCACCCGGCCGGCGCGGTCGAGCAGGATGTTGCTCGGCTTGATGTCGCGGTGGACGATCCCCTGGCCGTGGGCGTAGTCGAGGGCCTCGGCGGCCTGGCGGACCACGCGCAGCACCTGGCGCAGGCTGAGGCGCTGCTGCTCGGGCTCGAGCCGCGCCGCGAGATCGGTCCCCTCGACGAATTCGAAGGCGAGATAGAGGAGCCCCGCGGCCTCGCCGGCGTCGAACAGGGTCACCACGTTCGGATGGAGCAGCCGCCCGGCGGCGCGGGCCTCGCGCAGCAGGCGGCGCTTGCGATCCTCGATCTCCTGGGGGCGGCCGGCCAAGCGGACGGTCTTGATCGCCAGCTTGCGGTCGATCTGCGGGTCCTCCGCGAGATAGACCTCCCCCATGGCGCCGGCGCCCAGGAACCTCAGGATGCGGTAGCGGCCGACGAGATGGCCGCCGTCCAGAGCGTTCACTATTCGAGCGGCCCCACGTCCTCGGTGATCGGCAGACCCGTCTCACCCTCTTCGCCCGGCAGCGGCTCCCCGGCCATCTCCCCCTCCTGGCCGGTGGCCACGTCCTCACGCTGGTTGAGCAGGGCGCGGGCCTCCTCGGCGCGGTCCGGGGGGACCCGGATGTTGACGTTGGCCAGGTCCCCGATTTCGGTCGGAAACTCGCTCGCGTGCAGCGATTCCGCCTCGGCGTCGATGCCGCTGCTCTGCAGGAAGCCGACGACGACGGTCGCCTCCTCCTCGGTGCCTACGATCTTGACGATTTCCCACTCTTCGGCCATCAGCTAGCTCCCTCCAGGCTGTCAAAACGGATCATATCGTAGCCGTCGGCGCGGCGGGCGGACGGGCGGGGACCGGCTCAGCCTTCCTTCCAGGCGCTTCCAACCCCTCCAGGGTGTAGGGGACGAGCTCCTGGCGGGGGTACCAGTGCCGGCTGTGCTCGGCGAAGCGGCCGAGCTTGTGGTGCCAGCGGTAGTGGGAGACCACGATCGACTTGCCGTCCGCCTCGATCCAGTTGCAGGTGTTCGCCTCCCGCTCCCCCCCGCGCCCGCGGTTCGAGGTGGTCGTCCCCGAGTGCAGGATCACCACCGGCGGCCGCCCCTTGGGGTAGAACTCCTCGGAGCTCCCGATATAGGCCTGGTGGAGGTGCCCGGAGAGGATGAGGTCCACCCCGGCGCTGGAGAAGAGGTCGATCGCCTCGTAGGCGTTGGCGAGCACCTCCTGGGTGCCGAAGTTGGGGGGCGGGATCAGGTGGTGGTGGGCCACCACCACCTTGAGCACCTCCTCGGGGGTCGAGCGCAGGATCTTCTCCACCTCCAGCAGCCGCCGGATGGTGATGCGGCCGTCCTTGATGGTCCAGCCGAAGGCGGTATTGATCCCCACCACCAGCAGCTCCTCGTCGCGGTAGACCGGGTCCAACTCCGGGCTGAAGTATTTCTTGTAGCAGCCGTAGGGGTTGAAGACCCGCTCCCAGACGCGGTAGAGAGGGACGTCGTGATTGCCCGGCACGGTGAGGGTCCGCACGCCGAGCTTCTCGATGCGGTCGACGAAGGCGCGGGCCTGCCGGAACTGCTCCGGCTTGGCCCGCTGGGTCAGGTCCCCCGAGACCACCACGAAGTCGGGCCGCTGCCGCTCGACGAGCTGGATCACCCCCTCGGAGACCTGGGGGAGGTGAGGCGGCCCGAAATGGACGTCGGAGATATGGAGGATGGCGCGCAGGCGGCCGGTCTCCTAGTCGCCTTCGTGATCGAGGAGATGGCTGACGTTGCGCGACACCTCGGCCGCGGCGATCCCGGAGAGGGCCTTCAGGATCTCCGGCCCGTGCCGCCGGCCGACGTAGAAGCCGCCGACCGCCGCCACCAGCAGCGACGGGATCGGATACCGCACCACCAGCCGCTGCCAGTCCAGCCCCTCGGGGACGATCTCGCCGATCAGCTCCTCGACGATCGATTCGCGCTCCTGCAGCTCCATCGTCAATCCTCCTCCTCGTTGGCCTCCTTTTGTCCGCTCTCGCTATTCCTCGTCTTCGTCCCGGCCGCCGCGCCCGCGCACCACCAGCCCGAGCAGAAAGCCGACGCCGGCGGCGATCATTACCGCCTTGGCCGGGTTGTCCCGCACGTAGAGGCTCACCTCGCGCGACAGGTTGCCGGCCTCGGAGCGCACGCGCTCGTAGGACTGCTGGGCCTTCTCGCTCACCTCGCCGTAGGTCTCGCGAGCCCGCTCGGCCCCCCGGCGGACGTCGTCCGACACCTTCTTGTAGCGGTCTTGGGCGCTGTCGCCCAGCTTCTGGAACCGCTTGCGCGCCGTCTCGACGCTATCCGCGACCGCATCGCGTGCCGTTTCGACGCCATCTTCGATCTCTGATTTGATATCAGCCATGGCTGGCCTCCTGAATGAAACGGGATGGAATCTGCCAATGCTCCGGCAGGAGTACGACCGGTAAATGTAGCAGGATTCGTGCCCTGGGGGCGGGTGCTAAGATCCACCGCCATGGCCACCGTCACCTTTCATGGCGCCTGCGGCGTCGTCACCGGCAGCTCCACCCGGCTCGACTGGGGGGAGCGGAGCGTCCTGGTCGACTGCGGCATGTACCAGGGAGGCGAAGAGCTGGAGCGGCGGAACTGGGCCCCCTTTCCCTATACGGCGGCGAAGCTGGCCGCGGTGGTGGTGACCCACGCCCACCTCGACCACACGGGGCTGCTGCCGCGCCTGGTGGCCGAGGGGTACTCGGGACCGATCTACTGCACGGGACCGAGCCGGGGGCTGATCTCGCTCGTGCTCCAGGACGCGGCCAAGCTCCAGGAGGAGGGGGCCCGCTACGCCCGCCAGAAAGGGTACAGCCGCCACCCTGATCCCAAGCCCCTCTATACCGAAGAGGACGCCCGCCGGACCCTCAAGCTGCTGCGCACCGTCCCCTTCGAGGACGAGCGCGAGCTCTTCCCCGGCGTCCGCTGCCGCTTCACGCGCGCCGGCCACCTGCTGGGCGCGGCGAGCGTCGAGGTCACCGGCAAGGGGAGCGACGGCGAGGCGCGCACGTGGTGCTTCTCGGGGGACGTGGGGCGCTACGGCGTCCCCATCCTCAAGGACCCCGAGCCGCCCCCCGTCCCCCCCGCCGCCCTGCTCCTCGAATCGACCTACGGCGACCGCCGCCACCCCCAGGAGGACGCGACCGAGGCGCTGGGGAAGATCATCGGCGAGACCTACGCCCGCGGCGGCATGGTGATCATCCCCGCCTTCGCCCTCGGGCGGACCCAGGAGGTTCTCTATCACCTCTCCCGCCTGGCGGAGGCCGGCCGGCTCGATCCCGCGACCGTCTTCCTCGACAGCCCGATGGCGATCAACGCCACCCAGCTCTACGAACAGGCCGAGGCCGAGCACGACGAGGAATTCGACGCCCTCGCCGTCGATCCCCTGGGGAGCGGCCGCTTCCAGCGCTGCCGCACGGTGGACCAGTCCAGGGCCCTGAACAGCCGCGGCGAGCCGGCGGTGATCGTGGCCTCCAGCGGCATGGCGAACGGCGGCCGGGTGGTCCACCACCTCCTCCACCGGCTGGGGAACCCGCGGAGCGCGGTCGTCTTCAGCGGCTACCAGGCCGAGGGCACCCGCGGGCGGGCCCTGCTCGACGGCGCCGAGACGGTGGCCATCCAGGGGCAGACGGTATGGGTGAAGGCGAGCATCCACCAGCTCACGAGCCTCTCCGCCCACGCCGACCGCGACGAGCTTCTGCGCTGGTGCCGGGCCCTCCCCGCGCCACCGCAACGGATCTTCCTGAACCACGGGGAGGACCCGGCGCGCAAGGCGCTGGCGGCGGCGATCGCCGACGAGCTCGGCTGGCCCCGCCCCACGCTCCCCCTCACCGGCGAGGCCTTCCCGTGGTAGACCTGGACGCCACCCAGGTCGCCCGGCCGCGCCTGCCCCCGCGCCGCGACGACGGCGGGCCGTCGTTCCCCGGCAAGCTGGCGCGCTACTTCCACCTCGCCTTCCGGGTCACCTACGAGGACTCGGTCCTCCTCACCGCCTCCGCCCTCGCCTTCGTCACCGTCCTCTCCCTGATCCCGCTGCTGACCGCCCTCTCGTTCGTGGGCGCCCGGGTGTTCAGCCAGTACCCGCAGCGGAGCCTGGAGATCTTCGTCCAGATCCTCCCCTATTCCGACAAGAGCGTGGTCGACGCCATCGCCGAGTTCCTGGACCAGGCGGAGACGATCCACGGCGTGGGGGTGATCGCCTTCTTCTTCACCTCTCTGTACCTCTTTGTCACCGTCGAGGAGGTCTTCAACAAAATCTGGAACGTCTCGCGGCGGCGCCCCTGGCGGGCGCGGCTGGTCTCCTACGTGCTGCTGATCTTCTGGGGACCGCTGCTGATCGGGGCGACCTTCTCCAGCCTGCTGGTGCTGCGGCAGAGCCCGGCCTTCCGGAGGGTGCTCCAGGAGTCGTTCCTGCTCAACGTGCTGCCGTTCCTGGCCACGGTGGTGGGGCTCACCGTGCTCTACTGGCGGGTCCCCTACACCAGCGTGCGCCTGCGCAACGCCCTGGCCGGGGGGCTGCTCACCGCCATCCTGCTGGAGATCCTGCGCGAGGGGTTCGGCTCCTACGTCGAGGTCTTCCGCAACGTCAGCATCGTCTACGGCAGCTACGCCTTCGCTTTGCTGTTCATGATCTCGCTCGACCTGACCTGGACGATCATCCTGTTCGGCGCGGTGGCGACCTATACGGCGCAGCACTTCTCGCTGCTCGCCCGGGGGCTGCACCGCCATCCGCCGGTGCAGGCGGCGTGGGTGGGGCTCGCCACTCTTACCCTGATCGCCCGCCGCTTCAACAGCGGCAAGCCCCCTCTCGCGCGCGAGGCGCTGGCCGACCGCATGTGCCTGCCCACGACGGAGCTGGAGCGCATCCTCCGGCCGCTGACCGTCCAGGGGCCGCTCCAGGTGGTGGGGGACCATGGCTACGCCCTCGCGGCCGACCCGCAGCAGATCCGGGTGGAGGAGGTGCTGGCCGCCTACGACCACCGGGCGCGGCGGGGCGCCGAGCTGGTGGGCGGGGAGATCGCGGCCCGTCTCCAGGAGCTGATCGGCGATCTCGCGGCGGTCCGCGACCGCACCTTAGGCGACCTCACCGTGGCCGGCCTGCTGGAGGCTCAGAATCCGGCAGCCTTGCCCCAGGAGGCCCCCCCGAGTACAATACCCGCCTCCCGCACCGTGGGGCAGTAGCTCAGCTGGGAGAGCACCACGTTCGCAACGTGGGGGTCGAGGGTTCGAATCCCTTCTGCTCCACCAATTTCCTCTCTCGCCGGCTCCCTCTGCGTGAGCTTTTCCTGCGAGCTTTCCCCTTATGGGCTGGGTTGCACCCCTGCTCGTTTCGAAGAAGTCATCTGGGAGCACAGGAACAGACGGATCGCGCAAGAGGAGGGGCGGCCCCAGGCTGTTGACGCCACTCAAGAGCTCCGCGATGAGGCTTCTTCAGGGAAATCCGATTCGGAGAGCGCGATCCGCGTACGCATCACCCAATATTCATCAGAAGTTGAACGGCGCTCTTCAGGATCTCGAAGAGGCTCTCCTGCTGGCAGTGGATCCAAAACGCCAGGAGCCCTGACCAGGGCTTCACCGGGTCGGCAGCACGGCCGGCACCGCCACCGCGGGCGAGTCGCTCCCGCGGGGCTCGCGCCCTTTCAAGGTCGCGAGGCGAAAATCCCCTTGACATTGATCTGGTGTTGTAGTCAACTAAATCACCAGAGATCAGGACGCCGCTCGGCTGGACTGGCCACCCGGATCGAGCAACGCCCTGACTCGCAAGGAAAGACGACACCAACATCAGTTCAAGGAGATCCCCATGAGCCCCCTGCGCCTCCGCCTCCTGCTCGCCGCCGCCCTCTGCCTGGCCACCCCCGCCTTGGCCCAGGCCCCACCCGACGCCAAGGCCGCCTTCACCAGCCTCAAGACCCTCGAGGGCGCCTGGGAAGGCCGGTTGACCACCGATCCCAAGGTTCCCGAGCTCCCCGAGGGCGCCAACGCCAAAGTCTGGCTGCGCGTCACCTCCAGGGGCAACGCGCTCATGCACGAGATGAAGATGGAAGGCCGCCCCGACGATCCGATCACCATGCTCTACCTCGACGAAGGCCGCCTGCTCCTCACCCACTACTGCGACGCCGGCAACCGGCCGCGCATGGTGGCCAAGCCGTCGGCCGACGGCAAGACGGTCGCCTTCGAGTTCCTCGACGTCACCGGCCCAGTGAAATATGGTCACATGCACGATGCGGCCTTCACGATGGTCGACGCCGACCACCACGTCGAGGAGTGGTCGTTCCATCTGCCCGGCGACAAGCACGTCCGCGCGCGCTTCGATCTCCGGCGCGTGCAGTGAGGGCGGCATAGACTAGAGCCCGGGATGGACCGTGAGTGGAACGACTCTCGCCCGATCTACCGGCAGCTGCGCGACCGCGTGGTGGCGATGATCCTCGACGGCGTCCTCACCGAAGGCGACCCGCTGCCGTCGGTGCGCACCGTGGCCGCCGAGTACCGGGTCAATCCGCTCACGGTCCTCAAGAGCTATCAGGAGCTCGTCGACGAGGGCCTCGTCGAGAGCCGGCGCGGCCGCGGCATGTTCGTCAACCTCGGCGCGCGCCGGCTCCTGCTCGAGGCCGAGCGGCGGAAGTTCCTGAGCGAGGAGTGGCCGTCGATCCGCGACACCATCCGCCGCCTGGGCCTCGACGCCAGGGAGCTGCTCGACGAGAGCTCCGGGCCCGGGGAGGAGCGCTGAGCCCATGGCCGTGATCGAAGCCCGCGGCCTGCGCAAGGCGTACGGCGGCAACGCTGCCCTCGACGGTATCGACCTGCGCGTCGAGGAGGGCCGCATCCTCGGTCTCATCGGTCCCAACGGCGCCGGCAAGACGACGGCGCTCAACGCCATCCTCGGCCTCACCCCCTACGAGGGCGAGCTGCGCGTGCTGGGCCGCGACCCCTGGCGCGAGCGCGACCGCCTCATGCGCGACGTCTCCTGCATCACCGACGTCGCCGTGCTGCCGCGCTGGATTCGCGTCGCGCAGCTCCTCGCCTACACGGCCGGCGTCCACCCGCGCTTCGACCGCGCCAGGGCCGAGCGGTTCCTGGAGAGGACCACCATCCGCCCCACTCACAAGGTGCGCGAGCTCTCCAAGGGCATGGTCACCCAGCTCCACCTCGCGCTGGTGATGGCGATCGACGCGCGCCTGCTGGTGCTCGACGAGCCGACGCTCGGCCTCGACCTCCTGTTCAGGAAGCGGTTCTACGACACCCTGCTCGAGGACTACTACGACAAGAGCCGCACCCTCGTCGTGGCCACCCACCAGGTCGAGGAGATCGAGCATGTGCTGACGGACGTGCTGTTCCTCGACCGCGGGCGCGTGGTGCTCGAGATCGGCACCGAAGCGCTGGAGGAGAGGTACCGCGAGGTCGCGGTGCGGCCCGAGCAGGTCGCGGCGGCGCGGGCGTTGGGGCCGATCCACGAGCGGCAGGCGGTCGGCAGGAGCGTCATGCTGTTCGACGGCGGCCACGGGGAGCGCCTCGCGACCCTGGGGGAGGTGCGGACGCCCAGCATCGCCGACCTATTCGTCGCCGTCGTGGGCGGCCAGGCGCAAGGAGCGGCGCGGTGACCCCGGAGCCCAAGATTTCCGCGATGCGCCGCTTCGCCTGGCTGCTGCGCCGCGAGCTCTGGGAGAGCCGCTCGATATACCTCGCGCCGCTCGCCGTCACCGGTCTCCTCCTGCTCGGCGCCGTCCTCGGCGCGTTCCAGATGCCGGCGAAGATACGCGCGGTCGCCGGCCTCGCCCCAGCGGCGCGGCATGCGGCCCTCACCGATCACTACATGATGGCCTCGCTGCTCCTCATGGCCACCACCTTCGTGGTCAGCCTCTTCTATTGCCTGGACGCGCTGCAGAGCGAGCGCCGCGACCGCAGCATCCTCTTCTGGAAGTCCCTGCCCGTCTCGGATCTGATCACGGTGCTGTCGAAAGCAACGGTGCCGTTCGTGATCCTGCCGCTCCTCACCGTGGTGCTCGCGGCGGTCGCACACGCGGTCATGCTGCTGCTGAGCAGCGCCGTGTTGATGGCGAGCGGTCAAAGCCCAGGCACGTTGTGGGCGCACGTATCGCCGCCCGAGATGTGGCTGATGCTCCTCTACCACATGGTCGCCGCGCACGCTCTCTGGTACGCGCCCATCTACGGCTGGCTCCTCTTCGTCTCCGCCTGGGCCCGGCGCGCGCCCTGGCTGTGGGCCATCCTCCCCCCGCTCGCCATCGGCGTCGTCGAGAAGATCGCGTTCGGCAGCTCGGTGCTGGGAGATCTGCTGGCCAACCGCTTCAGCGGCGGGCCGGGGGGGATGGAATTCACCGCCGCCAGCAGGATGATGGATCCGCTGATGCAGATGACGCCGGGGACGTTCCTGGCCAGCGCCGGGCTGTGGGTGGGGCTGGCGGTGGCGGCGGGCTTTGTGGGTGGGGCGGTGTGGTTGCGCCGGCGGCGCGGGCCGGCCTAAGGTCGAGCTCGTCGCAGCCCGGTCCCGGCAGAGCCAAAGACGCGCCGATCCACCCGGCGAGATCATGCTCCTTCACGGCCCGCAGAGCTCCACCCGCCGCCTGAGATGCGCGATCCTTGCCTTCCGTCCATTCGGAGCCTCCGGCAAAGGCGGCATCGTGCCCATCCGCCCATGTCGCGAGACAACAAGGTCACGAGCTGTGGTTGGAGAGCCACTTTCCCGCGAAGCCGGCGAGGATCACCAGCACCAGGCCGAAGAAGAGCAGGATGCCAAGGAGCAGCGCCCGGGCTTGGCGGTCCCGGCCGGCGGCGAGGGCGGTGACTCCGGCCACGATCTGTCCCAGATAGACCAGCGGCAGCAGCGCCGCCGCGCCGCAGGAGACCTTCCCCGTTCCCTGGCGCTGGAAGAGGGTCACCAGGAGCCAGGCGAGCAGGAAGTCGAACAGGGCGACGCCGACCGCCAGCGGCCAAGCGGGGCCCTCGGGCGGCCGGAGCCGCCCCTGGAACACCGCGATCGCCTCCTCGGCCTCCGCCGGAGAGTGGCCCGCCTTCACCATCTGGGCCCGCAGAGCATCCACGGGGTATCGAGGGGCGTTCTCCTTGAGGTAGGCCAGGAGGGCCTTCAGGTCTTTGTCATGCATCCGAGCCTGGGGACCGCTCGGGAAAAACGTCGAAGCCGAGCGCCGCACCATTCTCTCGCAATCGGCCGTCCAGGCTCAGCAGGGCGAGGTCGGGAAGGGCGGCACGGGCGGCGAGCGCAGTGGCCAGATGGATGGAGTCCAAGGCCCGCAACGGCTCCTGGGGAAATCGCCGCCGGGCCCGTTCCAGGATACCGTCTTCGATCCTCAACAAGGTCCAGCGCAGTGAGGTCGCCTCAAGGAGCGCCCGGCGCCGGCCGGCTTCAAATTGCGAGAGCTGCCCCAGGGATTCCGCTCGGATCAGCGCGCGGTCACATTCGACCAGCGTAAGGTCCGACGCCGCGACGAATTCAGCGCGCTCCAGTATCTCCTGCATCGCGGGGGCCGGCGTCTCCTTCAAGAGCCAGGCGAGCACCGCGCTCGACTCCACATAGAGGTTCATCGGTCACCCCGGATCTCGTCGAGAAGCTTGGCGGCGGTTCCCGGCGGCGTCATGGACGGCAGCAGCGGATAGGCCCCCGGCCCGTTCGGCTTGAGCGGCAACCGGACGAGCCCCTTCCGGGCCATCTCCGCCAAGACCGGATACTTCTGCTCGAGCTCGCTCGTAGCTTCCGGCGCCCGCAGCTCCGCCACCACTTCCCCCCGATCGGTCACCATGATGACCTCCCCTTCCCGGACCAGCCGGATGTACTCGCTGAGACGATTCTTGAGCTCACGAATCCCCACCTCTTTCATGGGACCAATGTAGCCACCAGTGGCCACATTGTCAAGAGACGGAAAAAAATCCCTTCACCCGGAAGAAGACGTAAAAAACGTCTCCCGACTTTTTGCGGGGGTGCTCACTTTGTGAGCAATCGATTGCAGACGCCAGGAAGTACAATGGTTATCGCTGAACGTCGATCTTTCGGAGACCGGGAGATCGCCCGCCTCGCGAATCCCACCGCTTCAGCGTTCCGTCCCTCGTTCCAGGAGAGAAAAACCATGAGACCCCCTTTCACAACCGCGTCTTTCCGTTCCGTCCTGCGCGTGCTCGCGCCGGCGGCCTTGCTGCTGACCCTCCTCCTCGCGCCTAGCCCCGCCGCGGCCACGACGCCCCTCGGGGCCACGATCGTCGGCAGCAGCGTGCAGTTCGCCCTGTTCTCGGCGAACGCCACGCGCGTCGAGGTCTGGATCTTCGCCACCCCCACGGCCTCGACCCCCACGGCCACGTATTCCCTCACCCAGACCGACGTGCCCAACCACATCTGGACGGTCACTGTCTCGGGCCTGGGCGCCGGCACCCTCTACGGCTACCGGGTCTGGGGCCCCAACTGGACCTACAACGCGAGCTGGACGCCGGGGAGCAATCTCGGCTTCGTCTCGCACGTGGACGCCAACGGCAACCGCTTCAACCCCAACAAACTGCTCACCGACCCCTACGCCAAGGCGGTCACCGGCGAGCCGCAGCGGGTGAGCGGCCACTATTCGACCGCCATCCTGGGCGGCACGGACACCTACGCGTTCGTCGACAGTGCCGGGGCGATGCCGAAGTCGATCGTGATCAGCGACACCTATAGCTGGGGGACCGACGCCAAGCCCAACATTGCGATGAAGGACTCGGTCTCCTACGAGGTCCACCTGCGCGGGTTCACCAAGAACGACTCCAGCGTGACGGCCGCCGCGCGCGGCACCTACGACGGCTTCGGCTCCAAGGCCTCCTACCTCAAGACCCTGGGGGTGACCGCCGCCGAGCTGATGCCGATCCACGAGTACCCGCAGTACGACGACCCGGTGGGGGGCGCCACCGCCGACCGGATCAACTACTGGGGGTACATGACCACCCAGTTCTTCGCCCCCAACCGCGAGTACCTGTGCACCGACATGACCTCCTGCACCTACATGGCGGGCGAGCAGGTGACCAAGTTCAAGGACATGGTCAAGGCCGTACACGCCCAGGGGGTCGAGGTCTGGCTCGACGTGGTCTTCAACCACACCTGGGAGGGGGGTGCCTGCTCGGGGAATCCCGTGCGCTACATCAACCTGCGCGGCATCGATAACGCGACCTATTACACGCTGGCCGACGACAAGTCCTGCTATTGGGATTCGACCGGCACCGGCAACAACCTGAACGCCAGCCGCACGGCGGTGCGCAACCTCATCGTCGACAGCCTCACCTACTGGGCGAACACCATGCACGTGGACGGCTTCCGCTTCGACCTCGCCTATGAGCTGGGCCGCGAGGGGAGCGACGGCCGGACGTTCAACAACAACGCCACGACCCTGATCTCGATCGCCCAGGCCGCCTCGAACAACGGGTTCAAGGTGGTCGCCGAGCCGTGGGACACCTCGGGCTTCGGCGTCGGCCAGTTCCCCACCGGCTGGTCGGAGTGGAACGGCAACTACCGCGACAACCTGCGGCAGTACGAGAAGGGGGACAACAGCCAGGTGGGCAACCTCGGCGCCTCGATCACCGGCACCTGGTCCGGGTTCTCGACGCCGCCCGAGACGGTCAACTTCGTCACCGCCCACGACGGATTCACCCTCAACGACCTCGTCTCCTACAACACCAAGCAGAACGGCACCGGCCCCTGCAACCCGACCGGGGCGGACGCCTCGAGCGGCAACGATACGAACCTGAGCTGGGACAGCGGCGGCGACGAGGTGTTGCGGCGGCGGCAGATCCGCAACTTCGCCGCCCAGATGCTCCTCGACCAGGGCCCGCCGATGATCCTGGCCGGCGACGAGTTCCGCCGCACCCAGAGCGGCAACAACAACGGCTACATGGCCGACAACTCCTGCGGCTGGATCGACTGGAACCTGCAGACCACCAACCAGAAGACCTACGATTTCTTCCGCAAGCTGATCGCCTTCCGCAAGGCCCATCCCGGCCTGCGGCGGTCGGTGGACTTCGGCGGCGCCGACCACGACGCCGACGGCTACAAGGACCTCACCTGGCACGGCACCACGCCGGACACCCCGGACTGGAGCTCGACCTCCCACTCGCTGGCCTGGCTGATTGACGGCTCCAGCAGCGAGACCGGTGGTCCGGCCGACGCGCCCGACCTCTATATAGCCTCCAACGCCTACTTCGGCAACCTGACCTTCACCATCCCCACCGCCCCCAACTCGAAGTGCTGGTGGCTGGTGGCCGACACCGGCGACTGGGCCGAGGGGACGGGGAACATCTACTACGACCCCACGGTCTCCGCCTGGAATTCACAGCCGCTGCCGAAGATGGGGGGCACCACCTACGGCGTCCAGGCCCGCTCGACGCTCGTGCTGGCCGCGCGGCCCTGCAACTCCTCCGAGGCGATCCGGGTGGACTTCACCGTCAACGGCTTCTCGACGGTGCCCGGGCAGGACCTCTACGTGGTGGGGAGCGTGCCCGAGCTCGGCAGTTGGGATACGACGAAGGCGGTCAAGCTCAACTGGGTGAGCAGCAGTCAGTGGAGCGGCCCGGACTTCTTCTTCGCCAGCAAGGGAGCGGCGATCCAGTACAAATACATCATGAAGCAGGGCGCCACCGTGACCTGGGAGGGGGGAGCCAACCGCAACTATACGGTGCCCACCTCCGGCTCGGGGAGCCGGAACGACACCTGGCAGCCGTAGAGGTGTAGAGAGGAATGGAGGAGCCCGGCGATTGCAAGGCCGCCGGGCTCCAGCGGCAAACCCCAGAGAACCGCCCTGGAAGGGCGGGTATTCATCAGCCTGGGGTTTCAACCCCAGGTGGACACGGATCCAGGCGGTACGGGCCCGATTTCGCCCGCCCCGCCACCCCGCCTGGGGTTGAAACCCCAGGCTCTTCAATATCCGCCCTTGCAGGGCAGGCCTTCACGAATCCCGGTGCACCGTCGCCGACGAGAACGCCGGCAGGCAGATCGCCACGTACTCGGCCCCGCCCGGCTCCGGGCTGCTGTAGCGCACCCACTCCCCCGGCGAGGCCACCACCGCCTGACCGGCCCGCACGTCGAGCGATCCCTCCTCGTGCTCGACGCGCAGGAGCCCCTTCAGCACGACGGTGATCTCCTCGAACTCCGGACGCTGGCCGGGCTCCTCCCAGCCCTCGGGGGAGACCATCCGTGCCACGCTCACCCCGCCATGACCCGAATTCACTCTCCCGGCATACTCCTCGATCCGCTTCGGCTTGTTGCCGGCGGCCTGGATGACGGTGGGCTGCGCGATCAGTCTCGGCATGCTGAATTTTCCTCCCATGACAGGGAAGGCGCCCCAAGGGACGCCTTCCCTCACCTTTCTCCGCCTACCAGCAGAGCCTTGTAGGACAATTGTTGTTCGTGCAGCAGGCCGAGAGATTGGTGCACATACAGTTGCTCCATGCGGTGTCACCACTGCCTCCCGGAGCCTCCGACAAGGACTTCTCACCGAGGGCCAGCAGTGTCTCACGGCTGAGGCTGAGCTTCTTGACGTGCTTTTTCACGTTCCGCTCCTTATGGAAGGCGGGCCGCCCATCTGCGGCCGGCGCAATGACCGCAAGCGCTACTTCACCAGCAAGCTCTTCCCGTCCAGGTTCGTCGTCGGCTTCACGCCGTAGAGGTCGAGGATGGTCGGCATCACGTCCCCCATGTAGGCGCCGTTGGGGGTATTCAGCTTGAAGTTACTGAAGAGGATCCCCTGCACGATCGGCGGGTAGACGGAGCAGTGGTCGCCGCTCCAGATCTGATCGTTGGGCTCGACGATCGCCTTGGCGATGCCGCCCAGGGCGTCCTGCCAGCCGACGCGGTACCCCTCGTTGTTGGAGGGGATGAGGTCCGGGATCAGCACCGGATCGTAGACGCCGTTGTAGGCCTCGTCGCGGGTGAAGACGTGCGCCACCGGATGCTCGCCGGTCTCGGGATCGACGTACGCCTCCAGCCCCGCCTTGATCTGCTGCGCCACCTGCTGGTACTCGGCCCCCGGATGGACGATCCCCTTCGACTCACGCCCCTGCAGGTTGATGTAGATCTGCCCGAGGCCGAGCGCGTAGGCCCTGGTCTTCGACCAGTCGACGTTGGTGAAGTAGTTCCCTTGGCCGAACAGGTCCTCCAGGTTCTTGCGCTTGGCGTCCTGGCCGTTCAAGGTCATGAAGCCGTTCGTGGCTAGCCAGGTGTTGTAGTTCATCCCCCGCCGGAAGGAGGCGAAGCCGTGGTCGGAGACCACCAGGATCGCCGCGTCCGGCCGCCTCTTCATCGTGTCGCCCACGATGCGGTCCATCTCCTGGTAGGCCTGGAGGATCGAGCCGCCCCACTTCGCCGCCCCCTCCGCGTTGTAGAGCGGATGCTTGGGATCAAAGTAGCGGAACATCATGTGCTGCACCCGGTCGGTGAACTCGAAGTAGTGGACCATGACGTCCCAGTCGTCCTTGGCCAGGGCGCCGTCGAGGATCTCCTTGTCCTTGTCCACCGTCTGCTTCACGTCCTCCAGGAAGGTCTGCTCGTCGATGGTCCCGGCCGTGGGCGACCAGGTGTCGATCATCCAGCCGCGGGTCTTGAACCGGCCGTGCTCGCGGGTGAGGTCCTTTACGAAGCTCGCGGGCGTGGTGACGTCGAAGCCCGGCGGCAGGCTCGTGGGGTCGAAGTCGAGCGGCGAGAGGTAGAGCTTGATCTCGGGGTCGAGCGCCTCCAGCTTGAACTTGCCGATCCCGTTTACCTTGATCAGTGAATTGAAGGGGAAGGTGAAGTGGGCCCAGTCGCTCCACTGGCCCGGTTTGAGCGTGATGTCGTTCCCCGAGGTCTGGATGCGCAGGCTCTTGCGGTCGTTCGCGACGGTGAGGGTCATCGGGATCTTGACGATCTCGGTGTCGCCCTCCTTCTTGGGGAAGAGCTTGTTGGGGACCTCCTTGATCTCGGTCTCGATCGTCCCCTTGTTGTCCACCAGCTCGACCACCTCGACCGAGAAGTCGCCGTTCCCCTTGGGGGTGAAGAACAGCTCCGAGGTGAAGTAGAAGGGCTTGCCGATGCGGGCCGAGAGGTCCGGCACGCCGAGACCCGAGAGGAGCTCGCCGTGCTCGAATTCCTTGGGCGGGAAGGTGACCGGGATCCGCATCACCCGCACCCGCTTGCCGGCGTGGCCGAGGAGCTTCCAGAAGGTGTCGCCGTGCTGGTAGTTGACGGCGATCGGCCTTGACACCGGGAGCAGCCGCCCCGCCGCGGTCCCCGCCCCTATGCCCGCCGCGATCCCCAGCACCAGGGCGACCGCCGCGGCCACCGCGAAGCGCAGGCGGAAGAGCTTGAGAATCAGCAGGAAGAGCAGCGCCACCGCGACCGCCGCGATCAACCCCAGGATCCAGCCGTTGTTCTCGCCGAAGAGGAAGGCCTCCTTCCCCTCCCCTGCCGCCGCGAACGTGGGCTTGTAGGTCTTGGGGTCCCGCTTGAGGAAGTCGAAGACGCCGTGCCGGCCGGGGTTGAGGCCGGTCGAGAAGGTCGACCAGGAGACCGGCGTCTGCGACGGGATCGTCGGCCGCAGGGGGGAGAAGCTCCCCTGGGCGCGGAGCCTGGCGAGGTTGGGCAGCTTCCCCTCGTCCATCCACTTCTGGGTGAGCTTGGAATCGGCGCCGTCGAAGCCGAGGATGATCAGCTTCTTGGGCGGCGGTTGCTGGGCGCCGAGCCGCGATATGGCGAGCGCCGCCGCGGTGAAGGCCACCAGGGTGAGGAGGACGAGGAACAGGGAGCGGATCTTCGAAGTCATAGGTGACGGATTTCCAGAATCAGGGGTTGACCGGCTCGAAAGGCGGGATTCTAGCAAACCGCGCCCGCAACTTCGGGTGTGGAATGGCGTACCGTATAGCCAAGGTGCCCACGAACCGGAATCCAACCCTCCACCCGCTGCTGGCTCTCGCCCTGGGCATCCTGGTCTTCGCGGGTGGGGTGACCCTCGCGCTCCGCTGGCTGCCCGACTGGTGCACTGGCCCGCTCCCCTCGAAGGCATTCTTCGCCGGCCGTTTTCGGGAGCTGGCGCCGCGGGCGGGAGCCCGGCTGGCCGGCGGCGCGCCGCGGGTCTCGTTCAACAACCGGCAGAAGGAGCTGGAGAAGAAGCCGCGGCTCCTCGACGCTTTCGACGCCGCCACCGCGGCCTCGCTCGGCGGCGGGCTGATCGTCGAGGTCCGCCAGCCGGCCGTTCTGCCAGGAGCCCGGCAGGCCCGGGAGCTGATCGTCAGCTTCCTGCCATCCGGGGACCCCTCGAGCCTGCGCTGGGGGACTCAGTCCGAGTCCATCAAGACGGTGTTCTCCGGCTCGCAGCCTCTCTCTCCCGCCGTGCAGAACGACCTGACCCGGCTCCTCCTGCGGCCCGGGGAGACCCTTGGGGCCCCCGTGCCGAGCACGGACGCCAAAGGCATTCTCACCTTCTACCCCATCGTCGGCAGCAAGCCGCCCCAGAGGATCGCCACCACCACGACCACCAACGCGGGGATGATCCTGCTGCAACGGCAGCTCGGCGACACGTCACCGCAGAACGCTACGGTCACCCCCTCCGACGTCGCCGGCCTCCTGTGGGTCGCGATCCCCCTGCTCGCCGGGGTCTGCACGTTCCTCGGAGCCTTCCTGGTGCTGCTGGGGAAGCGGCGGATCGACCTCGCCGGCGGCGGGAAGATCGCCGTCCTCCTCCTCGCCGTGGCGGCGTTCGCCATTCTCGTGGCGGATCCCACCTGGACCGGCGCGCTCACCATCGTGGGCGCCTTCTTCCTCTGCCTCTGGGCGTTCCTGATGTGGTCCACGGGCGAATCGTTCCTCCGCGCCGTGATGCCGGGGATGATGCCGGAGCTGGACACCCTGCGGGCCGGCCAGCTCGGCCAGCGCGGCGGACGCGCCCTCGTCCAAGGGGTCGCCTTTGGCGCGGCCCTGGCCGGTTTCCAACTCGCGGCTTTCGCCGTGGCGGCCCGCCTCCCCGGCCTCTGGCCGGAAGAGCCCATCCTCCAGCTCCCCCTCTTCCGCGAGACCACGCCGCTCTACCAGGGAGTCTTGCTCGCCGCCGGGGTGGCCCTCGCCCTCGGCCTGGCCTACCGGTTCCTGCCGGCGCGCTGGGCGCCGTGGGCGGCGGCCGTGGCCGCGGGGCTCGCGATCCCCTTCGTTCCGATCCATCCGGCGGGCTGGCACGCCGCGGCGGGAGTCGCCGCCGCCGGCCTGCTCATCCTCGCCGGCCGCTGGGGCGGCCTCGCCGCCATCCTGACCGCGGCGGTCTGCGCCTGCCTGTTGCCCGGGGCGGCCTTCGCCGGGCTGCACCTCTCCTGGCTCCCCGGCTCCTTCGCGGTCTGTGCCGGCTTTCCGGTCCTCCTGCTCGCCCTGGGGGTGACCGGCATGGGGCGCCCCGAGCAGGCCGAGCGGGAGCGCCTGCGCCAGCCGGCCTTCGTCCGCCGCCTGGAAGACGAGCGGCGCCTGAGCCACGAGATGGACCTCCTGGCGCGCATGCAGCTCGGGCTCCTCCCCTCCTCTCTTCCCGAGATCCCGGGGTGGGAGATCGCCGTCCGCTCCCTGCTCGCCACGGAGGCCGGGGGGGATCTCTACGATTTCGTGACCGACGAGGCGGGCAACCTCTGGATCGCCGCCGGGGACGTGGCCGGCCATGGCTACTCCTGCGCCATCGTGCAGGCGATGACCGCCGCCGCCCTGACCAGCATCATCACCGCCGAGCAGACCCCATCCGGGGTGCTCCGCGGGGTCGACCGGGTGATCCGGCGCGGGGGCGCGCACCGCCACTTCACCTCGCTCGCCCTGGTGCATCTCGACCCCCGCACCGGCGAGGCCCTGCTCAGCAACGCCGGCCACCCCTTCCCCCTGCTGCTCGCTCATGACGGCGACGTCGAGGAGATCGACCTCCCCGGGTTGCCGCTCGGCCAGGGACCGCAACGAAAGTACGCGGACCTCCCCTTCACCATCCCTCCCGGCGGCGCCCTCGTCTTCTGCTCCGACGGGCTCTTCGAAGCCACCGATCCGGGGGAGGTCCAGTATGGCTACGAGCGGCCGCGCGACCTCCTGCGCAAGCTGGGGGACCGCCCCGCCGCCGAGATCCTCGAGGCCCTCCTCGCCGACTGGCGCGGCTACATGCGCTCGGACGATCCGCCGGCGGACGACACCACCGTGCTGGTGCTGAAGCGGCTCTAGGCGCCGAGCCCCACCCGGAACGCCACCCAGTCCCCCGCCGTCCGGCGGTCCCGTTCCCTGAATCTGAGCCCGCGCATGCGGTCGAGCACCTGGCGGCCCCGTTCCTGGAGGATCCCTGAGAGGATCGCCTCGCCTCCCGGCCGCAGGAGGCGGACGAGGCCGGGCATCTCGGGGAGGATCTGCTCGGGGACGACGTTGACTAGGGCGAGGTCGAAGAGCGGGCGCTCGCGGAGCGCCGCCAGGCGGCCGGCGAAGAGGCGGGGGTGGAGGCCGTTCAGGACGCTGTTGTCCCGCGCGTGGAACGGGGCCGCCGGATCGAGGTCGAAGCCGGTCACCGACTCCGCACCGAAGACGAGAGCGGCGAAGGCAAGGACGCCGGTGCCGGTCCCGACGTCGAGCACCCGCCGGCCGTGGAGGTCCGTATCCTCCAGGAGCTCCAGGGCGAGCGAGGTGGATTCATGGCTGCCGGTGCCGAAGGCGGCGCGGGCGGGGAGGCGGAGCAGCCGCCTTCCTTCAGGAATCTCGACCGGATCATCTTCCGGCTCGCGGGGATCCGGTTCTCGGGGATCAAGATAGAGGGTCCGCCCGACCGGGAACGGCTTGGCCCGCTCCCGCCAGGCGGCGAACCAGTCGGCGTCGGGGACGGTCTCCTCCCGCTCCAGCTCGACGTCGGGGAGCATCTCCGCCGGCTCGGCCTCCAGGGGGAACCAGGCCTCCAGGCGGAGCCGGCCGTCGGCGCCGGAGGTGGAGTGCACTCCGAGCGTGCCGGCCATCCAGAGGAGGGCGACGGCGGATTCCTCCAGGTCGGGCGGGAGGGCGTAGATGCGCCGGAGATGGGGCATCTATCCGAAGAGATTTTTCACTCTCTCGATGACCCCCTTCTCCTCCTTGACCGGGTGGCCGCCGAGCTCGGCGAGGCGGCGGAGGAGCTGCAGCTCCTCGGGGGAGAGGTCGCGCGGCTGCGGCACCTCGACCTCCACGGAGACCACGTGGTCCCCCTTGCCGGCGCCGTCGAGGCGGGGGATGCCCTGGCCGCGGAGGCGGAAGTCCCGGCCGTGCTGGGTGCCCGCGGGAACGTCGAGCGCCGACTTGCCGTGCAGGGTATCCACCTCGATCGAGGTGCCCAGCACCGCCTGCGGATAGCTGATCGTGGCCCGTGACAGCACCGTCGAGCCGTCGCGGCGGAAGTGCTTGTGCGGACGCACCTGGAGCACCACGTAGAGGTCCCCCGCCGGACCGCCGCGGCGGCCGTGCTCCCCCTCGCCCGAGAGGCGCAGGCGGGCGCCGGTGTCCACGCCGGCCGGGATCTTGACCGTGATCGAGCGCTCCTCCTCCACCCGCCCCTCCCCCCGGCACTCGGTGCAGGGGTCGCTGATCACCCGCCCCTCCCCCTGGCACTGCGGGCAGGTGCGGGCGACGGTGAAGAACCCCTGGGTGAAGCGTACCTGCCCCCGGCCGCCGCAGGCCTGGCAGACCGCGGGGGGCGCGCCGTTGGCGCTGCCGCTCCCCGAGCACTTGGGGCAGCTCTCCAGGCGCGGGATCTTGAGCGTGGTCTCAGTGCCGAAGGCCGCCTCCTCGAAGGTGAGCGTGAGGTCGTAGCGCAGGTCGGCGCCGCGGGTCATGCCGTTGCCGCCGCCGCGCCGGCCGCCGCCGAAGCCGAAGAGGTCGCCGAGGATGTCGGAGAAGTCGGCGAAGATCGTGGGATCGAAACCGCCCGCCCCCGCGCCCGACACTCCTTGATGGCCGAAGCGGTCGTAGCGCGCCCGCTTGTCGCCGTCGGAGAGCACGGCGTAGGCCTCGGCCGCCTCCTTGAAGCGCTCCTCGGCCTCCTTGTCCCCCGGGTTCTTGTCCGGATGATCGCGCACCGCGATCTTGCGGTACGCCGACTTGATCTCCTGCTGGGAGGCGCTCTTGCCGACCGCCAGCACCTCGTAGTAATCGCGTTTCGCCATTCCTTCTCTCAGCCTTTCGCGCCGCCGCCCGCCCGGGTGAGCATCACGTCGGAGAGGGTGCGGGAGACGGTGTTCAGATCGTAGATCGCGGCCTCCAGATCGGCGCGTTTCTCGTTGTTGATCGCCATGCGCGCCTGCAGCAGCGCGTCATGGATCCGCCGCACGTCGGCCTCCTGCAGCATGTCGCGGAACTGGCCGAAGACGCGGTCGTTGCTGTAGATCAGCCCCTCCAGGCGGTTCTTGAGCTGGCGGATCTCGCGCCGCTCGAGGTCGGCGTGCGAGTTGCGGTCCGCCTCGTCGACCAGACGCTGGACCTCGGCCTCGGAGAGCCCGCCCGCCGGGTTGATCTGGATGCTCTGCGAGAGGTTGGTCGCCATGTCCCGCGCCGACACGTTGACGATGCCGTTCGAGTCGATGGCGAAGGTCACCTCCACCTGCGGAACGCCGCGCGGCGCCGGCGGGATTCCCACCAGCTCGAAACGGCCGAGCGACTTGTTCTCGGCGGCGAGCTGGCGCTCCCCCTGGAGGACGTTGATCTGCACCGTGCTCTGGTTGTCGACCACGGTGGTGAAGATCTGGGTGTTCTTGGTCGGAATCGTTGAGTTGCGCTCAATCAGCTTGGTGAACAGCCCTCCTTGCGTCTCGACGCCGAGCGACAGGGGAGTGATGTCGAGCAGCACCAGGTCCTTGATGTCGCCGCGCAGGATCCCCCCCTGGATGGCGGCGCCCATGGCCACCACCTCGTCGGGGTTGATCTCGCGGTTGGGCTTGCGGCCGAAGATCCGCTCGACCGTCTGGGCCACCATCGGGGTGCGGGTCTGCCCGCCCACCAGCAGCACCTCGTCGATCTGGTCGGGGCGCAGGCCGGCGCCGGCGAGGGCGTCGCGGCAGGGCCCCTCGGTGCGCTCGACCAGGTCGCGCACCAGGTCCTCGAGCTGCGGCCGGGTGAGGGTGCGGGCGAGGTGGCGCGGGCCGGTGCGGTCGGCCGAGATGAACGGCAGGTTGATCGTCGTGTCCTCGGTGGCGGAGAGCTCGCACTTGGCGCGCTCCGCCGCCTCCTTGAGCCGCTGCAGGGCCATGCGGTCCTCGCGCAGGTCGATCCCGGTCTCCTCCTCGAAGCCGGCCATCAGCCAGTCCATGATCCGCTGGTCGAAGTCCTCGCCGCCGAGATAGGTGTCGCCCGAGGTCGAGCGCACCTCGAAGATCCCCTGCGAGAGCTGGAGGATCGAGATGTCGAACGTGCCGCCACCCAAATCGTAGACGGCGATCGTGCTGGTGGCCTTGCCGCCGGCCGGCTGGTCGAGCCCGTAGGCGAGGGCGGCGGCGGTGGGCTCGTTGAGGATGCGGACCACGTCGAGGCCGGCGATCTTGCCGGCGTCCTTGGTGGCCTGGCGCTGCGAGTCGTTGAAGTAGGCGGGGACGGTGATCACCGCCTCGCGCACCTCCTCCTGGAGCTGCTCCTCGACGAACTCCTTGACCTCGCGCAGCACCAGCGCCGAGATCTCCTCCGGGCTGTACTGGCGGTCGCGGATCTCGATCTTGACGTCGCCGTTGACCGCCTCGACCAGGGTATAGGGAAGGATGCCGCGCGCCCGCTCCACCTGGGAGTCGCGGAACTTGCGGCCGATCAGGCGCTTGACCGCGTAGACGGTGTTCTGGGGGTTGGTGATCGCCTGGCGCTTGGCGATCTGGCCGACCAGGCGGTCCCCCTCCTCGGAGAAGGCCACGATCGAAGCCGTCGTGCGGCTCCCCTCACGGTTCGCCAGCACCACCGGCACGGTGGCTTCCACGATCGCGGCGCAACTGTTCGTCGTGCCAAGGTCGATGCCGAGGATCTTGCTCATATCGATGACGGCCGAAAAACTGCCCTATTGTACGTGGTTTTTCCGGCGAAGAAATCGTCCCCCCTCTCCCGGACGGCGGGAGGGCGGTGGGAGAGGGGGCAGGGGGTGAAGTCCTATAGCGCCGGTCCCTCTTCCCCGCCCACCGGCCCCTGCGAGCCCTCGGAGCTCGCCGCGGCGGCCTCGACGGGGACGGCGACCTTCACCATCGACGGGCGCACCAGCCGGTCGTGCATCTTGTAGCCGCGCCGCAGCTCGGCGACCACGGTGGGCACCTTCACGTCGCGGCTCTCCTCGCGCGACACCGCCTCGTGCAGGGTGGGATCGAACGGCTGCCCCACCGCCGGCACCTCGACCGCCCCGAAGCGGCGCAGCAGCTCGGTCATCTGGCGGTGGATCATCTCGACGCCGCGCTTGAGGTCCTCGGCCGACCCCTGGGCCGAGAGGGCCAGGTCGAGGTTGTCCGCCACGGTCAAAAACTCGCGGATCGGCTCGAGCAGGGCGTAGCGCTTCAGGTCCTGGCGCTCGCGCTCGGCGCGCTTGCGGTAGTTGTCGAAGTCGGCCAGGGTGCGCATCGAGCGGTCGCGGAGCTCCGAGACCTCCTGGCGGAGCTTGGCCAGCTCCTCGGTGGAGCCGCTCGCGGGCGCGGCGGCGCCGCGGCCGGTGCCGGACTCCACCCCCTCGACGGCCGCCACCGCGTCGCGCATGGCGGCCTCGATATCCGTCGTCTGATCGTCCAGATCGAGCGCCACCTCAGGGGCGTCGCCCGCGTTTCGCGTAGTGTCTGCCATCGCCGTCCTCGCTCTCGTGGTCTTTTCCGGTCTCAATATATAAAGGAATGGGGTCCGTTGGATCATCCTCTCCGGTCGGGCCCGCTCGCGAAGGCCTCGGCGAGGGCGCGGCTCAGGGTCTCGCCCAGGAAGTGGACGAGCGGAATGATCGTCTCGTAGTCCATCCGCGAGGGGCCCACGATGCCCAGGGTGCCGAGCGGGCGCTCGCCGGCGCCGTAGGGGGCCCCCACCACGCTGAATTCCAGGTCCGAGGTGAGCTCGCAGTCGGCGCCGATCAGCACCCGCACACCGCCCCCCTGGATGCACCGATTCAGGATGCGTACCAGCCTCGCCTTGTCGGCGAACGCCTCGAACATCCGGCGCACCCGCTGCACGTCCGACAGCTCGGGCTTGGCGAGCAGCATCGAGGTGCCGTCCACCACCACCCCCGGGGCGCCGTCGGCGGCGAGGCCGGCCTGGGCCAGCTCGATCGTGCGCGCCAGCATGCGGTCCATCTGCGCCTTCTCCTCGACCATCATGCGCACCAGCCGCTCGCGGATCTCGCGCAGGGTCTGGCCGGCGAAGCTCTCCGTCAGGTAGTTGGAGATCCGCACCAGCTCCTCGCGGCTCACCTCCTCCTCGGTCTCGATCACCTTGTTGTCGATGAACCCGGTCGAGGAGACCACCACGCAGAGGATCTTGCGGCCGGCGACCGGCACGAAGTCGACCGCCTTGAGCACCGTCTCGCCGATGGCCGGCGTCACCACCACCCCCACCTGGCTCGACAGCTCGGAGAGCAGGTGCGACGCCGTGCCGAGGAGCTGGTCGGCGTCGGCCCCGCCCACCCGCAGGTTCTCCTGGATGTAGCGCCGCTCCTTGGCCGGTACCGCGCGGGCCTCCATCATCGACTGGATGAACAGGTGGTACGCCGACGCCGTAGGCACCCGGCCGGCCGAGGTGTGCGGCTGCATCAGGTAGCCCCACTCCTCCAGGTCGGCCATGACGTTGCGGATGGTGGCCGCGGAGAGGCCGAAGTTGTGCTTCGCCACCGAGCGCGAGCTGACCGGCTCGGCACTCAGGATGTAGGTCAGGATGACGTCCTTCAGGATCTCGCGATCCCGCGGGCTCAAGGTTCCCTGATCTCTGGCGTCCGGCATGGCTTGACGGCCCCCAGGGGCTAGCAGTCTCCTCATGAGAGTGCTAACGCAGAATACCCGCCCGGCTCTTCCATGTCAAGCCGGCTATCTCTATAACTTACTGATAATACGGGGGCTTCGTACCTCCTTGCCAGCCCGGGGGCGAGGGGCTATCGTAGGGTTGTGAGCGCTCCCCTGGCGGGTCTCCGTTTCTCCGTGGCCGGCGCCGGCCGGGTCGGATCGAGCTTGGCCCGCTGGGCCGTGGCATCAGGGGCGGAGCTGGCCGGGATCGCCAGCCGGCATCCCGGGCGGGCGGCGTGGCCGGACGGTCCCCAGCTCGTGGATCTCGACGATCTGGATACTGGCGGGCAGGATCTGCTCCTGATCGCGGTGGGGGACGGCGCGATGACGGAGGTGGCGGCCCGGCTCGCCCGCCGTCCCCAGGCGCGGATCGCCCTCCACACCTCGGGGAGCCTGGACGCCTCGGCGCTCGCCCCTCTCCGGGAGGCCGGATCGCGGACCGGCTCGCTCCACCCCCTCAAGGCCTTCCCCCGCCCCCTCCCCGATCCGGCCGAGGCGCGGGGGATCTTCTTCGCGGTCGACGGTGACCCGGAGGCGCAGGCGTTGGCCTTCCGCCTGGCCGCCGCCTGGGAGGCGGTCGCCGCGGAGGTGCCAGCCGATTCGCGGCCGCTCTACCACTTCGCGGCGACCCTGGCGGCGGGAGGGGTGACCACCCTCCTCGCCGCCGCCGCCGAGATCGCCGGCAAGCTGGGGCTGCCGGAGGCGGTGGTCCGGGGGTACCTGGAGCTCGCCCGCGGGGCCCTGGCGGGTGCCGCCCGGGCTCTCGACGAAGGGCGCCCCCTCGGCTCGGCCATCACCGGCCCCGCCGCCCGCGGGGACCAGGCCACCTTGGACCGCCACTTCGAGGCGCTCCGGACCCTCGCCCCGGAGAAGCTCGATCTGGCGGAGATTCTGGTCCGGGAGACCCAACGGCAGACACGGATTTCGGAAACAGAGAAGAATTGACCCTGTGCCGACGATCTCCCCTATACTCTTCTCATGGCTGATCCCGTCCGCAAGCAGCCAGCCGGCGGGGTGCTGGAGGACGATCCGTTCTTCTACGGATCGCGGTGGATATCGGTCCGCCAGCCCGACGGCAGGATCGTCGACCGGCAGATCCCCTTGACGCCGGACGACCTTCTCGACCCCCAGCTCGGAGACGAGGTGACCCAGAGCAACCGGCACTCCAAGATGGCGCGGCGCTTGATCGACCTTCTGGAGGAGCACTTTGACTCACGGCAGGACGTTCACATCGTGAACGACCTGAAGATGCTCTGGGGAATCCCAAAGCTTCCTGAGCCGTCGCCGGACATCGCGGTCATCCAGGGTGTCTGGAGCGATGACGACGATTGGGACAGCTTCGACGTCCGGCGAGAGGGGGCCCGCCCCTGCCTGGTCATCGAGGTGGTCTCCTCCAAAGATGCGGAGACCCGCCGCAACGACTATGAGAAGAAGGTCTCGATCTACGAGCAGGCGGGGATTCCGGAATACCTGATCTACGATCCGCCGACACCCGTCACCCGGGGCCGGCTCCTGCTGACCGGTCACCGCCTGGGCAAAGATGGACGATATCGTCCGATCGAGCCGGACGATCGTGGATTTCTCCCCTCCGAGACCACGGGCCTCCTTTTCGGCGTGGCCAGGGATGGCCGCACCCCTCTCGTGATAGACGCCGCGACCGGCAAGCGGTTGCTCACCGGCAAGGAGGCCGCGCGAGAGGCCGAGGCCGAGGTCGCCCGGCTCCGGGCCGAGCTCGAGCGCCTGAAGAATTCCTGACGGGCCGCCCGGATTTTTTCCGTCGTACCCTTACGACGGTCCATTGTAAGGTTGCGACGGTTTATCTCCGCGTACGACGGTCCGCCTCCCGGTACGACGGTTTTTCTCCGGCTGCGACGGTCCGTCGTACCCTTGCGACGCGTTGCCTCCGCGTACGACGGTCTGCCGCCGGCTGCGGCGGTCCGCCTCCCGGTACGACGGTCTTTCTCCGGCTACGACGATCTGCCGCCCAGTACGGCGGTCCGGCGTAGGCTTACGACGGCCTGCCTCCATTCGCGACGGTCCGCCTCCGGCTACGATGGTTTATCTCCCGATACGACGGATCGTCTCCGGCTGCGACGGACCGCCGTACGCGGAGGCAGAGCGATTCCGGGATACGATGGGCCGGTGCCGCCTGGAATTGACGCACCCCCGGGAACGGGTGCTATGCTCCCCTTCCATTTCGCCCGGCGCTAAATCCCATGGTGTTTTTCAATTACAGCACGATGCAGATGGCGGCCAAGGTCGTGTACTACGGCCCGGGTCTCTGTGGCAAGACGACCAACCTCCACTACATCTATCAGCACACCGCCGGGGAGTCGCGCGGCGAGATGGTCTCCCTGGAGACCGAGACCGACCGTACCCTCTTCTTCGACCTGCTGCCCATCGACGTCGGCTCGATCGCCGGCTTCAACACCCGCATCCAGCTCTACACCGTGCCGGGCCAGGTCTTCTACAACACCACCCGCAAGCTGGTGCTGAAGGGGGTGGACGGCGTCGTCTTCGTGGCCGACTCGCAGCGGGCGATGCTGCAGGCCAACGTCGAGTCGTTCCGCAACCTGGAGGAGAACCTGGCGGAGATGGGGCTGGCCGTGGACACCCTCCCCCTGGTCCTCCAGCTCAACAAGCGCGACCTCGCCGACATCTGCTCGGTCGAGGAGATGAACGCGGCGCTCAACCGCCACAACTGGCCCCACTTCGAGGCCTCGGCGGTGACCGGCATGGGGGTGTTCGAGACCCTCAAGGGGATCTCGCGCTTCACCCTGATGTCGCTCAAGAAGCGGCTCGGCCGCAGCGAGCCGGCTCCGGCCCGCCCGGCGGCGCCGGCTCCC
>JBJMHA010000059.1:0-33302 GCA_045807625.1 Thermoanaerobaculia bacterium
CCCTGGGGCTTCCCTCTGCCAGAGCCGCCCGCCCAGCCTCTGGCGAATCCAACAAGCTCTGCTCGGCGCGATGGCCCACGCCATCTTGGGTGCGCTGAAGCTTAAAGAGCTGCTGCAGAGAGCCTCGCCGCTCTGCCGCTATTTCTTAGACTCTCCCCGCCGCCAAAGGAAGAAACAGGCCCCCCGGGCCATGAAGGCAGCCAGGGAGCTTGCTTCATAAGTTAGCGCCTATGCCACTCCGTGGAGAGGGAGGGCGTTTGTAGGGTGCGCTGTGCGCACCTTGAACGCCTTTGAAGGTGCGCACAGCGCACCCTACGGCCATCGGTTCGTTCATCGTTCCCCCTCTCCACGAAGTGGAGAGGGGGCCAGGGGGTGAGGCTTCGAAGGGCAAGCCGCCCCGAGGGGCGGAGACGTTAACGGATGACCCCTCACCGCTGCCCCCTCTTCACCAGCAACCGCGCCTGCCAGTCCTGGCTGGGGATGACGGCCGCGCCTTCGAGGAGGAGGGTCTCCTCGGGGACGAGGGCCGGCAGGCAGCGCTCGGCGGCGCGGTGGACGGCCAAGTAGGCGACGAAGGCGCAGATCAGGGCGTCGAGGTTCTCGTCCGTCTTGCAGGCCAGCTCGCGCTGCCCCTCCTGGCGGGGCCGCAGGCCGGCGCCGTCCGTGAGGAGCCGGAGCATCTTCTCGCGGCAGCCCGTCCGCGGGCTCCGCTTTCCCCGGCTCTCCGGGTTGTCCTTGTAGTGCGTCACCAGGTCCTCGGCCGTCTCGCGGTCCGCGAGGCTGGCGACGACCACGGCCCAGGCGACCCGGGGATGGGTCTCGATCAGCCGCCCCTCGCCGCCGCAGACCACCTCGCGGGGCGTTCCCAGGAGATTGGCCAGCTCGACGGCCCGCCAGACGTTCGAGCAGCGGCCGACCGGCAGGACGGTGTCGCGGGGGAGCCCCAGGTTGGTGACGCGCTCGGCCATGGCTTTGTCGGTGCGCCGCCAGAGATAGGCCTCGCCCGCGTCGCCGGAGCCGGTCTGCCCCTGGAACCAGCGCATGCAGGACGCGGGGTAGGAGAATGGCTGGTCCACCGCGGTCTTCTCCGCCGCGCGCGAGCGGTCCTCGATGTGCTCCAGACCCTGTTGGCCCTGCCAGGGCTCGCCGGGGAACTGGTAGAAGAGCCCCCCATCCGCGGCTTCGACGATCTCGGCGACGCCGGTGCTCCCCCGATCGCCCGCGAGATCGACGCCCAGATAGGTCTTCATACCTTCTTATAGCAGGGATCGGCGGGCGGCGCGCGCCGGGCGGTCAACCAGGGAGCTTGTGCTTCTCCACCTTCCCCAGGGCGTTGCGCGGCAGCGCCTCGATCCGCCGAATCTCCCGCGGCACCTTGAAGCCGGCCATCTGGGTCTTGCAGAAGGCGATCAGCTCGCCGTCGTCCACGGCCTCTGCGGTCTCCGCGACCAGGAAGGCGACCGGGACCTCCCCCCAGTCCGGATGGGGGCGCCCCACCACCGCCGCCTCGCGGACGCCGGGGAAGCCCACCAGCACCTCCTCGATCTCCCGCGGGTAGACGTTGAAGCCGCCGCTGATGATCAGCTCGTGGCGCCGGCCCAGGAGGGTGACGTAGCCGGTCTCGGGGTCCTGCTGGGCGAGGTCGCCGGTCTTGAACCAGCGCCGGCCGAGATCGTCGTGGACGAAGCTCGCCGCCGTCTTCTCCGGGGTCCGCCAGTAGCCGGCGAAGACGTTCGCGCCGCGCACCTGGAGCTCGCCGTCGACGATGCGGATGGAGACCCCCGGCAGCGGCACCCCCACCGTGCCCGGCCGGCGCGGCCCGGCGTAGAGGTTGGAGAGGTTCATGCCGGTCTCGGTCATGCCGTAGCGCTCGAGGATCTCGTGGCCGGTGAGCTCGCGGAAGGCGGCGAAGGTCTCGGCGGAGAGCGGCGCGCTGCCCGAGCAGAAGAGGCGCACGCCGGAGAGGTCCAGCCGGCCCCCCGGATCGCGCCATCTGCGGAGCTCCTCGATCAGCCGGCCGTACATGGTGGGGACGCCGAAGAAGAGGGTCGCCTCCCGGGCGAGGAGGCCGTAGGCTACGTCCCGCGCCTCGAAGCGGCGGCGCAGGTGGACGGTGGCTCCGGCGGCGAGGGCGCAATGGAGCCCCACCACCAGGCCGTGGGTGTGGAAGAGCGGCAGGGTGAGCAGCAGCCTGTCCCCCGGCCCCCAGTCCCAGGCGGCGAGGAGGCCGGTCACCGTGGCGAGCACGTTGTCGTGGGTGATCTCGGCCCCCTTGCTCTTCCCCGTGGTGCCCGAGGTGTAGAGGAGCATGGCGAGGTCGCTCCCCTCGACGAGCGGCGGCTCGAATCCCGCGGCGTCGCGCGACAGCCCCTCCAGATCCTCGGCCAGCAGCACCTCCCCCACCTCCAGCCCTTCCAGGATGGGGAGCTGGGCCTGCTCCGTGATCAGGAGGCGGGGCTCGGAGTCCGCCAGCATGTGGGAGATCTCGCGCTCGCGGTAGGCGAGGTTGATCGGCACCATGGCCGCGCCGAGCCGGATCACCGCCAGGTAGGCGATCACGAATTCCGGCCGGTTCCCCAGGAAGAAGGCCACCCGGTCCCCCTTGCGCACCCCCCGCGCGGCGAGGTGAGCCGCCAGGGCGCCGGCGCGGGCGAAGAGATCGCCGTAGGTGATGTCCTCGTCCTGGAAGATCAGCGCGGGCTTCTCCGGCGAGCGGCGGCGGGGGATGGCGAAGAGGTCGTGGAGGTTCATGGTGGGGGAATGGTATCCCCGGCGGGCCTCCATGCAACTCCAGAGGGCAAAGACGCGCGGAACGGACCTATCCCAGATCCGGCTCCCCGCACCGCGCCAAAATCGCCGCCCGTACCTCGTCCCGGAGCCGCACCCCCGCGTGCCAGCCGGTCCCGTCAGGCTTGACGGCCGGTGCCGCGGCCACCTTCACCCGGCCGTGGCGGAGCAGGCGGTCGTCGCCGCGCAGGAGCGAGCGGGTACCCTGGATGGCCACCGGCACCACCGGCACCCCGGCGTCGACCGCCACCGCGAAGGTGCCCATGCGGAAGGGGAGGAGGCCGGGATAGCGCTGGAAGGTCCCCTCGGGGAAGATGACGAGCGACTGCCCGGACTGGACGGCTTCCAGGACCTTGCGCGTCTCCCCGGCGCTCTGCGCGGCGTCGAAACGCTCCACGAAGAGGGTCCCCAGCCGCCGCAGGAAGATGCGGGCGAAGGCGCTCTTCTCCAGCTCGCGCTTCACCACGTAGGCGAAGTCCGGGGGGAGTAAGGCGGTGAGCACGAGGCCGTCCAGATAGCTCTGGTGGTTGGGCGCCACGATCCTCGGGCCTCCCGCGCGCAGGCTCTCGCCCCCCTCCAGGCGGAGGGGCATGCCGACCCAGGCGAACAGGACGCGGGCGCAGAGGCGCGCCACCCGCCGCCGCCGCTTCAGACCCGGCGCCAGCACCACGGCGAGCCAGATGGGGATTGCGAGCAGGGCCACGGAGCCGTATCCCCAGGCCGAGTAGAGGAGGCCGCCGAGCGAGCGCAGCCGCCGTCCCGCCTGGGAGCGGAGCCCGGAGAGGGCCAGGCGGGCGAGCTGGAGCCCCAGGGCGGCGCCGCCGCGGCCGGTCCGCCCGGACTCGAAGACCTCGCGCGCCGACGAGCGGCGGATCTTGCCGCTGGAGGTCTTGGGCACCGCGTGCGGCGGCACCAGGGCCACCACCTCGGCGGGGGTGCCCAGCAGGTCCACCGTGGCGCTCTGCACGGCCTGCCGGATCGTCTCCAGCGCCGCCTCGCCGCGCTCCCGGGTCTCGGCCATCACCACCAGGCGCTCGGTGCCGGTGGCCGGATCGGGGCTGCCGAACACCGCCACGCACCCCTTGCGGATGCCCGGGATCTCCCCCACCGCCCCCTCCAGCTCCTGCGGATAGAGGTTGCGGCCGGCGCGGATGATGATGTCCTTGACCCGGCCGGTGATGTAGACCTCGCCGGCCGCCACGTAGGCGCGGTCCCCGGAGTCCCGCCACTCGCCGTGGACCAGCTTCGCGGTGGCCTCCGGGTTGCGGAAGTAGCCGCTGGCGGCGGACGGCCCCTTGAATTCCAGCCGTCCCTCCTGGCGCTCCCCCACCTCGCGGCCCGCGCCGTCCACGACACGGACCTCGTGGTCCGGCAGCGGCATCCCGCAGGAGACGAAGCGCAGGGCGCGCGGATCGTCCGGCGCCGCCGGCGCGGCGTGCCCCGAGCGCTGGAAGGGCTCGCGCTGGACGGCATCGACCCACGGCGGCCGGCCGAGGGGCGGGAAGGCCACGGCGAGCGAATTCTCGGCCAGGCCGTAGACGGGGGACATGGCGCCGGGCTGGAAGCCGTGGGGGGAGAAGCGGTCGATGAAAGCCCGCAGCGACTCCGGGCTCACCGGCTCGGCACCGTTGAGGGCCATGCGCCAGGAGGAGAGGTCGAGCCCCGCGATCTCCGCGTCCGGGATCTTGCTCACGCACAGCTCGTAGGCGAAGTTGGGCGCCGCCGAGAGGGTGGCCCGGTGGCGGTGGATCGCCCACAGCCAGCGCGAGGGGCGGGCGAGGAAGCTCAGGGGGGACATCAGGACGAGCGGGATGCCGAAGTAGAGCGCCCCCATCCAGCAGCCGATCAGCCCCATGTCGTGATAGAGCGGCAGCCAGCTCACCACCACGTCGTCCGGCCGGAGGTCGGCGCCCTGGCCGATGGCCCGCAGGTTGGCCAGCAGGTTGGCGTGGGTGAGCACCACCCCCTTGGGATTCCCGGTGCTGCCGGAGGTGAACTGGAGGAAGGCGACGTCCTCGCCGCGCACGGGCGGCAGGGCCAGGGGGACCGGCCCGGCGGCGAGTTGCTCCACGGTCACCACCCGCAGCCCGGGGAGCTGGGCGCCCAGCAGGCGGGCCAGCGTCAGCACCTCGGGGAAGGTGATCAGCACCTCGGCCTCGGCGGTGCGCAGGATGCCGGCCTGGCGGCGGAGGTGGTCCTCGATCTGGCTCTTGCGGGCCGGCGGATAGAGGGGCACGGGGACGCCGCCGGCGAGCTGGGAGCCGAAGAAGGCGGCGAAGTATTCGAGCCCCGTGGGGAGCATGATCCCTACCGCCTTGCCCGGCTGGACGCCGAGGCGCACCAGCCCGGCCGCCACCTCGCGCACCCGCCGCGCCAGCTCGCCGTAGGTCAGCTCCTCCGGCTCGCCGTCCCCGGGATAGAACAGGATGTGCCGCCGGTCCGGATGGCGTCGGGCGTGCCAGTCGAGCACCTCCAGCAGGGTGCGCGTGCGGTCCGGCGCCGCCTCGCCGCCGCCCAGGGGCTCGACCGTCCCGAAATCCTCTCCCGGAGCGGCGGCGGGGTGGGCGGCGGCGAGCGCCCGCAGGAGGTCCCGCGGCGTTTCGGCCGCGCCCAGCAGCCCTTCGGGGAGCCGCACGCCGAAGGCCTTCTCCAGGCGGGCGAGCAGCTCCACCCGGCCGAGGCTGTCGAGCCCGAGGTCGCGCTCCAGGGAGGAGTCGAGGGAGACGCCGTGAGCCCGGCGCTGCGGCTGCAGCTCCTGGGCGAGCCCCTGGACGATCTCCAGGACGGCGGCGGGCGCGGGCGCCTGGGCTTGGACCGGCTCGGGGAGCATGGGAGGAGTCTACGACCGCAGCCGCTTGACCAGCCCCATCAGCAGGAGCCCGCCGGCGACCGCGGCGCCGATCACCAGCTTGGGATCGAGGATCGGCCGGTAGCGGGTCTCGCTCCCCTTGATCTCGATGTAACCCGCGGGCTGGACGATCACCCCTCCCCCACCGCCCATGCCCTCGCTCCGGGACGCGAGCCCCTTTTTGCCGCCGCCCCCGCCGAGCCCCCAGCGCGCCGTGGCGACCGGGATCACCGTCACGCCGTCGCGCTCGACCGGCTCGCCGAAGATGTGGGCGGCCTGGGCGGCGGCGCCGAGCTTCTCGGCCAGCTTTTCGAAGAAGCCTCCCGGGGCGGGGAGATCCACGCCTGAGATGGGCTCCGTTTTCGAAGTCTTCATGGTAGCACCTCCTGGGGGGACGCTAGCACGGGAGGGGGTTGGGGATCACTCGCCCGAGAGCCTCAACACGGAGAGTCGCGTTTCCCGGTCCAGTCGGAAATTCAAGGCCTCCAAGCGGTCCAGGAGCGGCTTCAGGTGAGCGATCCGTCCCACCTGCCTGGCCTTGAGCAGGAGCCCCAACGTCCCGGTCAAAGGCAGATCGAGCCTCCTGGCGACACGGCGGGCGAGGGCGTCATCCAAGACGACCAGGGGATCGTCCGCTTCGAGAGCCAACGCCAGGACTTCCCGCTCTCCCGCTCCGAGATCGGAAACGAGAGGAAGCACGGCCAATCCCGCGACCTTGCGGACTTTGATCCAAGGAAAGGTCTTCAGCTCGGGCAGAGCGACCCCCAGGGCATGGCCCGCCGCGATCTCCCGGACCACGCTTTCAGGGATCAGAATTTCCCCGTAAAAATCCGGCAAGAGGTCGAGGAGGCCAAGCTGATGAAGGTACTGCAGGGGAGAGGTGTCGACGATGACCTCAGGCATTCTCGAGGTCCCGGCGAAGCTCCTCTTCGGTCATACGGAACGTGGCGACTCCGTAATCGCTGAGCTTGGTCAGGAAGAGAGCCTTGGGGACTCCCGCAAGCTCGGCCGCCGCCCCGGAGGACAGCTTCCCCAGCTCGAAAAGCTTGGCCGCGGCGGCCATGCGCAGCTCGCCACCGATCTGCTTTTCCGAGACCTTCAAGGCCAGGAGAGATCCTTCCGGGATGTCCAATGTGATCTCGCTCATCGAATCCTCTCAAGGTCCGGACCGGACCGGTACAGCTTGATTCTACCCCCTGCTGCACCGGTCCGAGGTGAAACACGCCCTAAGGCCCAGCCTCCGCGTGCGGAATCGACCGCAGGCACTCGTAACCACCTCTCGGGATTTTGCCGGCCACCCGGGCGGGTGGTGCGTCCCCGCGGGCCCTCTGGCACGCTGGGCTCGCGGGAGGTACAAGATCATGTCCAAGAACCTGAAGACCCTCGTCATCGGCACGACCCTGACCGCTGAGAGCGATTGGATCGTGCGCACCGGCGCCGCCATCGCCCGGGCCACGGGCGCGGTGCCCTGGCTCGTGTACGCCTACAACCTGCAAGCCTTCCCTTCCGAGCTCGGAGCGTTTGACAGCGCCTGGATCGAGGAGCAGGCGGAGATCCTGCGCCAGCGGCTGGACCGCCAGGCGCGCGAGACCGGCCTCGCCGATCTGCCGGGCTTCGGTCCCGATCAGGCGAAGCTCTCCCTCGATACGCCGCACCACGCGATCGAGGACCTGGCCCGGAAGGTCCAGGCCGGCCTGATCGTGGTGGGGGCCTCGGAGGGGAACGCCCTCCAGCGCGCCTTCCTCGGCTCCACGGCCGACCGGGTGATCCGCAAGGCGCCCTGCCCGGTGCTCGTCGTCCGCTCCGGCGCGGCCTTCCCGCCGTCGCGAGCGCTGGTCCCGGTGGACCTCTCGCCGGTTTCGGCCGGCGCGCTCCGCTTCGCCACCGCCTTCCTGCGGGAGGCCGGCGGCAAGCTGATCGACGTCGAGATGCTGTTCGTGCTCAACCCGCTGGAGGTCGAGGGGTCACTGCAGTTCACCTCCGAGCAGATCGAGCGCTTCGCGGGCGAGGAGCTCGGCCGCTTCACACAGCGGAACGCGCCGGCGGTCCACACCTCGCAACAGGTGCTGATCGGCTATCCGCGCGAGGAGATCCTGCGCGAGATCGAGGAGCGGCAGGACGACATCGCCATCCTCGGCACCCACGGCCGCAGCGGCTTCGAGCGGATGATGATCGGCAGCATCGCCTCCGAGGTGCTGCAGCGAGCCCGCTGCAACGTCGTCGTGGTGCCCCCCACGGCGGCGGAAGGGCTGCCCGAGCGCGAAGAGTCGGCGGACTGGAGCTTCGTCTCCGACGAGGTGCCGGCCACGGCGGCGTTGTAGCCTTCGCCAGAAACGCCTTTGTAGGGGCGGCCCTGTGTGGCCGCCCTGTTTTTCGCCGCCCCCCCCCCCCGGGCGGCCACCCCGGGCCGCCCCTACAAAACCCGCCGCACCCACCCCACCCCCTTCCCCACCACCAGCGGCAGCAGGCTCGCGGCCGCCACCAGGCCCCAGCCGGCGGCGCCGGGCGGGGTGAGGTGGAGCACGGCCGCGAGCGGCGGCAGGTAGACGGCGAGCAGCAGCAGGCCCGAGCAGGCCAGGACGGCCCCCCAGATCCAAGGGTTGCGGACCACCTCGCCGCGTCCCATGTTGAACACGTGCCAGAGCTGGGAGAAGGCGAGGGTCAGGAAGGCCACCGTCACCGCCCGCGGCTCGCCGAGCTCCAGGCCCCGGAAGGCCCCCACGAGGGCGCCGAAGACGGCGACGGTCATCACGGCCGCGTAGCCCGCGATGCCCAGCCACTGCCGGCGGCCCAGCAGCGGCTCCTCCGGATCGCGCGGCGGCTGCTCCATCACCCCGGGCCCCCCCTCCCCCATCCCCAGGGCCAGCGCCGGCAGGACGTCCGTCACCAGGTTGAGGAAGAGGAGCTGGAGCGGCAGCACCGGGAGCGGCAGGGAGGTGAGCGGCGCGCTCGCCACCACCAGCACCTCGGACGTGTTGCAGGAGAGCAGGAAGAAGACAAAGCGCCGGATGTTGATGAAGATCACCCGCCCCTGGCGCACGGCGGCGGCCAGGGTGGCGAGGGAGTCGTCCTTCAACACCACGTCCGCGGCCTCGCGCGCCACCTGGCTGCCGTGGCGCCCCATGGCGATGCCGATATCCGCCTTGCGCAGGGCCGGCGCGTCGTTGACGCCGTCCCCGGTCATCGCCACCACGCCGCCCGCCTGCTGGAACAGGGTCACCAGGTCGAGCTTCTGCTCGGGATCGACGCGGGCGAAGACGTCGGCCTCCAGCAGGCGCCGGTGCTCCTCGGGCGAGCAATCCGCGGCCCGCCGGAGCTCCCGGCCGGTAACCACTTTGGGATCGTCCCCACCGAGCCCAACCGACCGCGCCACCGCCGCCGCCGTGGCCGCCTGGTCGCCGGTGACCATCACCACCCGGATGCCCGCCCTCCGGCAGGCGTCCAACGCGGGACGGGCGTCCGCGCGCGGCGGGTCCTCCAGCACGGCGAGCCCGCGCCAGCTCAGATTCATGTAGGGGGATTCGTCAGCGGAGGCGGCCACCCGCTCGGCCAGCCCCAGGATGCGGAACCCCTGGCCCGCCAGCTCCTGGTTGCGGGTCAGCCACCGGCGGCGCTCCTCCTCCGCGAGGCCGCAGGCGGCCAGCACCGCCTCGGGGGCCCCCTTCACGGCGACGCGGAAACCGCCCTCCGGCACGTGGTGGAAGGTCGCCATCATCTTCGTCGCCGGATCGAAGGCCTCCTCCCGTTCTCTGGGGAAGCGCCGCAGCAGCTCCGCGCGGTCGAGCCCGGCCCGTTCCCCGGCCGCCAGCAGGGCCCGTTCCATGGGATCGCCCGCCGTGGAATCGGCGTTGTTGCAGAGCAGGGCGATCTCCAGCGGCCGCCGGGCCTCCGGCGCGCCGGATTCCGGCGGGAGATCCCCCTCCTCGACGGCGAGCCGGGTGAGGGTCATCCGGTTCTCGGTGAGCGTCCCGGTCTTGTCGGTCGCCACCAGGGTGACGGCCCCCAGGGTCTCGACCGACGACAGCCGGTTCACCAGGGCGTTGCGCCGCGCCATCCGCCAGACCCCGCGGGCCAGCGCCAGGGTGGCCACGATGGGGAGCCCTTCGGGAACGGCGGCCACGGCCAGGGCGATCCCGGTCTCGATCATCAGGAAGAGCCCGCGGCCGGCGAGCACCCCCGTGACGGTGGTGAGCGCGGCGATCCCCAGGGTTACCAGGCCGAGGGTGCGCCCCAGGCGCTCCAGCCGGTTCTCCAGGGGGGTCCGCTCGCCGCCGGAGGCCTCGGCCAGGGCGGCGATGCGGCCGAGCTCGGTGGCCATGCCGGTCGCCACCACCACCCCCTCGCCGGAGCCGCGCACCACCGGAGTCCCCCGGAAGAGCATCCCGGTCCGCTCGGCGAGCGGGGTCTCGGCAGAGACCGGATCGGCCCCCTTGTCCACCGGCAGGGATTCGCCCGTGAGCTGGGATTCGTCCACCTGGAGCCGCGAGGCCGCCAGCAGGCGCAGGTCCGCGGTTACCAGGTCGCCCGCCTCCAGGACCGCCACGTCCCCCGGCGCGAGATTCTCGGCGGGGACCTCCCGCACCCTGCCGTCGCGGCGGACGCGCGTCGAGGAGGTCCCCAGGCGGCGCAGGGCCTCCATCGAGCGCACCGCCTTGAGCTCGGTGGCGAAGCCGATCCCCGTGTTGAGGAGGATCACCGCCGCGATGGCGATCCCCTCGGCCCATTCGCGGAAGACGAACGAGGCCACCGTGGCCGCCACCAGCAGCAGGGTGACCAGGCTCTGCACCTGCCGGCGGAAGATCGTCCAGGCGCTCGCCGGCCGCGTCTCCCGCAGCCGGTTCGGCCCGGCGATCTCCAGCCGCCGCGCCGCCTCGGCCTCGCCCAGACCCTCGCCGGGACGCACGCCGAGAGCGTCGGCGGCCTCGGGGGCGGGGAGGGCCCAGGGGTACGGGGGAAGGGCGGGGAGATCGCTCACGGCCCTTACGATATCCCCTCCCTCCCGGCCCCTCATCACCCCGGCCCTCTTCTCCCATCGCCCTCCCCCCGACCGGGAGAAGAGGGAGAGGTCAGCTGGTTTGCCTTTGGGTTTTTCGTCGGAGCGAGGACAACGCCACAACAACGACAACATCCCAGCGGAGAGGCCCCCTCTTCTCCCGGTCGGGGGGAG
Organism: Thermoanaerobaculia bacterium; assembly: GCA_045807625.1. Lineage (GTDB taxonomy): Bacteria > Acidobacteriota > Thermoanaerobaculia > Multivoradales > UBA5704 > DATARR01. The sequence continues at coordinate 10,803 of JBJMHA010000059.1, forward strand.
GGCGATGGGAGAAGAGGGCCGGGGTGATGAGGGGCTGGGAGGGAGGGGGATTGGGGGGGTATGATGAAACCCGGGCCGCGGGCCAACCGGAGGGGAGTGGATGCTGTTTCTCACGTCGATCGTGGACCGGCCCGTCGAGGGCAAGAGCGGCGAGGTCATCGGGCGGCTCGACGACGTGATCGTGCGCATGGGCGACGACCGCTATCCGCCGCTCTCCGGCCTGGTGGTGCGGGACGGCTCGCGCCGCTTCTTCGTGGCCGCCCGGCTCCTCCAGAGCATCAACGGCTCGACCCGGCTCACCTCCTCCACCGTCGACCTTCAGCCTTTCTCCCGCCGCTCCGGCGAGGTGCTGCTGCGCCGGGACGTGCTCGACCACCAGCTCATCGACATCACCGGCCGGCGGATCGTCCGCGTCAACGACGTGCAGCTCACCCGCGTCGAGGGGGCCTACCGGATCGTGGGGGTGGACATCAGCGCCCGCGCCCTGCTGCGCCGGCTCGGCCCCCGGTCGCTCGCCGGCCGCATCGTCGGCCGCCAGATCATCGACTGGTCGGATGTCCAATATCTGGCGAGCGCCGCGCCCGTGCAGCTCAAGGTCTCCTACGACCGCCTGGCCGATCTGAACCCGGTGGACCTCGCGCGCATCGTCGACGCCCTCTCCTTCCGCGAGAGCGCCGAGATCGTGGCCGCCCTCGACGAGGAGACCGCCGCCGAGACTCTCGAGGAGGTCAGCGACGAGCGCGTGGCCGACCTGCTGGAGGGGATGGACCAGGAGCGCGCCGCCGACATCCTGGAGGAGATGACCCCCGCCGCCGCCGCCGACGCCCTGGAGGACCTCGACGAGGACGTCGCCGAGCAGCTCCTCGCCCGCATGGAGCCCGAGGAGGCGGCCGACGTCCAGGTGCACCTCGAATACGACGAGGACAGCGTGGGCCGCATCATGACCCGCGACCTCGTGCGCGTCCCCGCCGACGGCAGCGTGGGGGACGCCCTGGCGGTGATCCGCTCGATGGAGGAGGTCCCCGACCCGCTGCTCGCCGTCTACGTGGTGGCGCCGGACGATCCCGACATCCTGATCGGCCTGGTGCGCCTGCGCACCCTCCTGCTGGCCGATCCCGCGACCCCACTCGCCGACGTCCTGGACGAGGACGCGCCGACCGTCTCCCCCGACGACCGCGCCGAGAGCGCCGCCCGCGTCCTCGCCGAGTACAACCTCCTCGCCGTGCCGGTGCTGGACGAGAGCCGCCGCCTGCTCGGCATCGTCACCGTGGACGACGCCCTCGCCGTGCTGCTCCCCGAGGTCTGGCAGCGCCGGCCGAGGGCCTTTGCCTGACGCTCCCCCATGCGGAAACGGCTCTGGCCCTACCTCGCGGCCCTGGGACCGGGACTGCTCGCGGCGAGCGCCGGCAACGACGCCGGCGGCATCGCCACCTACGCCTCGGCGGGGGCCTCCTACGGCTATGGGCTGCTGTGGGCCATGGTGCTGGTCACCCTCTGCGTGGGGGTGGTCCAGGAGATGGCCGCCCGCATGGGCGCCGTCACCGGCAAGGGGTTCTCGGACCTGGTCCGCGAGAGCTTCTCGCTGCGCCAGACGGCGCTGATCCTGCTCACCCTGCTGGTGGCCAACACCGGCATCATCGTCTCCGAGTTCATCGGCGTGGCCGCGGCGGCGGAGCTGTTCGGGGTCAGCCGCTACATCGCCGTGCCGCTGGCGGCGGTCTTCGTCTGGCTGCTGGTCACCCGCGGCTCCTACGGCTGGGTGGAAAGGATCTTCCTCGTCCTCACCCTGGCCTTCCTGGCCTACATCGGCGCGGCCTTCCTGGCGAAGCCGGACTGGCATACGGTGCTCGCCGAGACCGTCCGCCCGCATTTCCATTTTGACTATGGCTACCTCAACCTGCTAGTCGCGCTGATCGGCACCACGATCTCCCCCTACATGCAGCTCTACGTCCAGTCCTCGGTCGTGGAGAAGGGGGTGACGCCTGAGGACTACCGCTACACCCGCTTCGACGTGATCGTGGGGACGATCACGGCCGGGATCGTGGCCGCCTTCATCATCATCGCCACGGCGGCGACCCTTCACCCGCGCGGGATCCAGGTGGACACCGCCGCCGCCGCGGCCCGGGCGCTGGAGCCGGTGGCCGGCCGCTACGCGGAGGCGCTCTTCTCCCTGGGGCTCTTCGGAGCGTCGCTGCTGGCGGCCGGGGTGCTCCCGCTCGCCACCACCTACATGCTGAGCGAGGCGCTGGGGTTCGAGCGCGGGGTCTCGCGCTCCTGGTCCGAGGCGCCGATCTTCATGGGCATCCTCACCGGCCTGATCGTCTTGGGCGCCGCCATCGCCCTGATCCCCGGCCTGCCGCTGATCCCCGTGCTGGTGGGCGTCTACGTCCTCAACGGCCTCCTCCTGCCCGTCGAGCTCTTCGCCATCCTGAGATTGATCAACGACCGCGAGTTGATGGGCGAGCACGTCAACGGTCCGATCTACAACGCGCTGGCCTGGGGGATCGCGATCGTGGTCAGCCTGCTCTCGCTGGTGCTGATCGGGATGACGGTGGCGGGGTGGGTGGGGTAGAAAACCCTACCCCGGCTTCTGTACCAACAACACTTGTCGCGGGCCGACCTTCTCCTGTCCACCCTCTTGCCAGTGAAATTCGACCTCGAAGCGGAACCAACCGCCGATGGCGTGTTGCGTGATGTTTGCCCGGTTCAGCGCCAGGGTGCCACGAATCGTGTGGCCGATCGGGTGCGACGTACCACTGTTGACTCCTTGCAGACCGAAGAGCCGGACGGCGGCTCCGGGCAGCGGATTGCCCTCAGCATCTTGGGCGACCAGACGGACCTTCACCTGGGGAACGTTGTTGATCGCATCGTCGCCATCGACTGCCGCGTAGGTATAAGGTTGCCGCGGCCGGCCAGCCAGCAAGGTCCCCAGGAGATCGCGGACTGGCGGGTTCAGCCAGAGGGCGGCATGCTCGCGGGTAATCTGTGAGTCGGGATAGTGACCCACTGGGACCAGGAAATGCGTCACTCCCGCTCCTGAAAGCCATACCGCCGATTGCCGCTCGACCGTGCCATCTCCCTCATCCGTCCACACACGGCCCAGTTTCCCCCCTGGCTCCAATTGACAGCCGGTCAGTGTGGTGCCTCCCCAACCGGCAAAGCACACAATTTCGAGCGACCGTGCGCCCAGAGAGAACGAGTTGCCTCTCCTTCCGAATCTGCCATCGGACCGCGCCGCCCTGGCGATCATGGCTTGCCCGAGGTCTCCGCCGGGCATCCAGTCGGTCTCGAGCAGAGGGCTCGCCTGTCCGGCCTCCGTAGTGAAAAAGTTAAGATCATGGCCATCGGCATCCTTCATCCGGGTCTTTGTCGGATCCGGAGGAAGAAGGTCAAATGCTGCCCAAGAGCGGCCAAGGACAAGTTGCGCTTGAACGGCGGTCAACGAGGCGAAACTCTGGTCGCCGGCGAGATAAGGGAGTGGCTGAAGCGTCCCCGCCCAGGGCACGGAGACTGCGATGATCCGTTCGAGGAGATCGGCGAGGTCCGGCTGGCTCTCCAGCAGGGCACGCGTGACCAGACCGCCCGTGGAGTGACAGAAGATCACCACCTTCTCGCCAGTGGCGTCGTGAAGGCTGGTGACGGCGCGCTTCAGATCTGTCAGCGCTCGTGTGCCGTCGACGGGCCGGCGCCAGTCCCAGCCGACCGGTTGGAAACGATCTCCGAACGGTCGCGTGGTGTATCCCAGATCGTCCAGAAGGTCATAGAGTGAATCGGCCCACTTGAACGAGCCGCTGAAATCGATGAATGAGCTCTTCAGACCTGCAATCAGCGAGGAGACCGGATCTCCAGGGACCACGCCGTCGTCGGCGTTCGGATCGTCGGGACCCGCGACCCGGTGGATCAGTTGATCCCGCATCGTCGCGCTCGTGAGAGTCAGAGGATTGGGAAACAGCTCGACGTCGTTGGTCTGATCGAAGATGACCGTACCAGGTAACCCAGGGATGAAGACGAGAGGCTTGGGGGGCATAACTCTCCTTGAAATTTTCTGATCGTTGTCGCAACGATCATTGCTCTGCCCTCTTACATCAGACGAACAAAGGCGGGATTCTTGTGATCGAGCAGGCGCTCCAATCTTACCCCTTGATCACCCCCAGCGGAACCAGACGCGCCACTTTCCGGGCCAGACCTGCCTGGTGGACCACGTCGACGACCCGATCCACGTCCTTGTAGGCGTGGGGCGCCTCCTCGGCGAGCTCGCCGGCCGAGGCGCAGCGGACGACGATCCCCTTATCCTCCAGGGCTTTGCGCACCTCAGCTCCGGACTGTACCTTCTTGGCCGCCGTGCGGCTCATCGCCCGGCCGGCGCCGTGGCAGGTGCTGCCAAAGGAGAGATTGAAACCTTCGTCCGTGCCCACCAGGGCGTAGGAGGCCGTGCCCATGCTGCCCGGGATCAGCACCGGCTGACCCGTCTCCCGGTAGCGCGCCGGGGTCTCCGGGTGCGAGGGGCCGAAGGCGCGGGTGGCCCCCTTGCGGTGGACGACCAGATCCTCGTCGCCGTGCCGCTCCAGCTTCGCCATGTTGTGGGCCACGTCGTAGACCAGGCGCAGGCGGCCGTAGTCCCCCAGGGCGCGCTGGAAGACCTCGCGCGCCGCGTAGGTGATGGCCTGCCGGTTCGAGAAGGCGAAGTTGGCCGAGGCGCACATGGCGCTGAAGTACTTCTGACCCTCGGGGGACTGGAACGGCGCGCAGGCCAGCTCGCGGTCCGGCAGATGGATGCCGTGGCGCGCCATCACCGCGTCCATGGCCCGCACGTAGTCCGTGCAGACCTGGTGGCCCAGTCCCCGCGAGCCGGTGTGGACGAGGATCACCACCTGTCCGGTCCGGAGCCCCAGGGCCTCGGCCGCGGCAAGGTCGAATACCGTCTCGACCCGCTGGACCTCCACGAAGTGGTTCCCCGAGCCGATCGAGCCGAGCTGTCCGCCGCCGCGCTGCTTGGCCCGCTCGGAGACGGCGCGCGGATCGGCCGCCGCGAGCGATCCCTGGGCCTCGATGCTGTCGAGGTCCTCGGAAGTCGCGAGCCCTCGCTCGGCGAGGTAGGAGCACCCCTCGGCCAGGACGCGGTCGAAGTCCCCGGCCTTGAATTGGAGATGGCTCCCCCGCCCCATGCCGGAGGGGATGGCGCGGCTGAGGTCGTGGACGATCGCCTCCAGCCGGGAGCGGCCGAGCTCGTCCGCGGTGACCTCGGAGGCCAGGAGGCGGACGCCGCAGTTGATGTCGTACCCCACGCCGCCGGGGGAGATGACGCCGTCCTTCGCGCGGAAGGCGGCGACGCCGCCCACCGGGAAGCCGTACCCCTCGTGGGCGTCCGGCATGGCCTGGGCCGTGCCGGCAATGCCGGGAAGGGTCGAGACGTTGACGAGCTGATTGAGGGTGCGGTCGCGCGAGATCTGCTTCCACAGCTCCTCGTCGGCCCAGATGCGGGCGGGAACCCGCATGTCGTCGCGCGCGGTGACGGGGACCTCGACCAGGGTCGGGCTCAGGCGGACGGACGGATAGCTCGGCGGCGGCGCCTTGGGCGCCTGGGGCTTGGGGGACTGAGGCTTCGGGGTCTGCTTGCGGTTCTTGCGGCTCATACGTCGAAGATCACCTCCGCATGCAAGCCACCTTCCCGCTCCTCCACCGCGAGGCCGTGGAAGGTCGCCGCCTTGACCAGGGCGGGCGGATCGTCCACGGAAACCCCCCGGGCGCTCGCCTTCAGGTGGGTCTCGGAGGCTTCGAGATCGTCGAATTCGACGGCGATCCACCTCTCCACCTCGGCCAGGAAGATGATCTCGTTCAGCCAGTCGACCAGGAGCGCCTCCGGGTCCACGGACGAGACCTCGATCGTCCGCGCCTCGCCGGAAGGCTCGGCCGCCCGGCCCCGCAGCAGCAGGAGCCCCAGCGCCCTCCCCGCCTCGGCCAGCAGGCCTGAGAGGGACTCCGCTTCCACCTGGAGCTGGACCTCGGCGGTGTGGTCGACCCAGGTGTGCCAGGGGGGCGCGCTCATGGGAGGGAACGGTATCACCGTAGGGAGCGTGCCAAGGACCCAAAGGACTGCAAGGACGACAAGGGCAAACACGGACGGACACGCCCGCTTTATGGAATGATCTCCCTTGAGGGCCCCCCATGCCCTCCCTCAAGGAGACCGCCATGGCCCAACCCGTCTCGACCGCGACACCGCCTCCGCCCCGCCGCCGCCGCCGGGGGCTGAAGGCGGGCTTCTTCCTCATCCTGCTCCTGATCGTCGCGGTGCTGCTGTTCGCGGCGTATGTCTGGGCTGCCATCCACTACGACTACTCCAGCGGCGAGCGGGCCGGCTACGTGCAGAAGTTCTCCCGCAAGGGGTGGGTCTGCAAGACCTGGGAGGGGGAGCTCGCGATGGCGAACCTGCCGGGGACCATGCCGCAGATCTTCACCTTCTCGGTGCGCGACGGCGCCGTGGCCGACCAGATCAACAAGAGCCTCGGGGGACGGGTGCGGCTCCACTACGAGCAGCACAAGGGGCTCCCCACCAACTGCTTCGGCGAGACCGAGTACTTCGTGACCGGCGTCGAGCCCGTCGGGCCCTGACTCACGCCCTGAGCGAGTGGAGCCCCGCCGCGGCGAGCAGGGCCTCCAGGTCCGCCGGCACCGGCGCGACGACCTCCAGGGGCGCGCCGGTCGCCGGATGGATGAACGACAGGCGGAGCGCGTGCAGGGCCTGGCGGGGGAAATCCCGGCAGAGCGCCGCGAGCCTTGACTCCGCGATCCCCTTCCAGCGCGGCTCGCCGTAGACCGGATCGCCCACGATCGGCCACCCCTGCGACTTGAGATGGACTCGGATCTGGTGCGTGCGCCCGGTGAGCAGGCGGCAGCGCAGCAGCGTCAGGCCGGAGGCCTCGGCCATCCGCTTGTAGAGGGTTACGCTGTCCCGCCCCTCCGTCTTCGAGGTGGTCCTCCGCTTGGGGTCTTCCGGGTCGCGGAGGATCTTCAGCTCGATCCTCCCCAGCGCGGACGGCGTCGTGCCGTAGACCACGGCGAGGTACTCCTTCTCGGCGTCACGGCGCCGGAGATGCCGCGCCAGGGAGGCGTGGATCGCCGGCGTCTTCGCCACCAGCAGCACGCCGGAGGTCCCGCGGTCGAGCCGGTTGACCAGCCCGGGGTTCTGCCCCTCCCCCCAGTCGCGGGCGCGCCACAGCAACGCGTTGATCAGGGTCCCCTCGCGATGGCCGGGCGCGGGGTGGACGACGATGCCGGGGGGCTTGTCGAGCGCGAGCAGGTGCTCGTCCTCGTAGAGCACCGTCAGCGGCATCTCCTGGGCCGCCACCACGCGCCGCTCGGGCGGAGGTGGGAGCGGCACCTCGACCACGTCCCCCACGATCACCCGGCTCGACGGCTTCGCGGCCGGGGCGCCGTTGACCCGCACCAGTCCCTCGCCGATCCAACTCTGGATGCGCGAGCGGGTGATATCCGGCCGGTCGGCGAGGTGCCGCTGGAGGACGCGGTCGATCCGTTCCCGGTCGTCGCCGCGGTCGGCGCGGAAGGTGCGGGGGGTGGACATGGGGGGACTTTATCGCTCGTCGCTGGTCTGAAGCGTCCGCGGCCTCTCCGCCTGGGGTTGAAACCCCAGGCTGGCGAATATCCGCCCCTTCGGGGCGGCCCTCAACGCCTTCGACTCCGAGCGCTACATGCTGACCTTCGCGGACGAGGCGGTCCGCGAGGCCGCGGCCGAGGCCCCGTACGACGCGCTGATCCTGCTCTCCAACAGCCGCAAGTACGGGGGCGGCGGCATCTTCAACCTCTGGAACACGGCGCCCGTGGACAGCGCGGAGTCGGCCTATCTGGTGGTCCACGAATTCGGCCACTCCTTCGCGGGCCTGGGGGACGAGTACTACACCTCGCAGGTCTCCTACGAGACTTTCAATCCGCCCGGCAGCGAGCCCTGGGAGCCGAACGTGACGGCGCTCCTCGATCCCCGGCACCCGAAGTGGGGGGACCTGGTGGCCGCGGGCACGCCCGTGCCCACCCCCTGGAATCAGGAGACCTACGACAAGATCGTGCTCGGTTTCGAGAAGATCCGGCGCGAGCTGCGGGAGAAGAACGCCCCCGAGGAACAGATGGAGGCGCTCTTCCAGGAGGTCCGCGAGAAGACCACGCCCATGCTCCGGTCCGAGAAATACTTCGGCAAGGCCGGAGCCTTCCAGGGCGCCTCCTACGAGGCGAAGGGGCTCTACCGTCCCGAGGTGGACTGCATCATGTTCAGCCGCAACCCGAAGTCCTTCTGCGCCGTCTGCGCCCGGGCGATCGAGCGGATGATCAAAATGTACGCGGAATGAAGTGCCTCTTTGTCCCCTTAATCTAACTTTCAGCACATAGACAAGTAGAGAGCTCTTCCACCCTGTACGGGTGCGCCGATGGCCGTCGACGTCTTTCCGGCCTCCTCTTGGGAGGCTCGAACGCAGTGTGCAAGGAAAGGAGACGGTCATGTCCCGCAAGCCCTGGATGTCCGCAATCCTCGCCCTGGCGCTCGCCCTCGTGGCGGCGCAGGCCGCGTCCGCGAAGTATGCCTACAGCTACGCCGTGAAGTTCGTCTGCGGATACAACTCCACCAACCTCGGCATCGATGCCGACGGGAGCACGGCGGGTGAGCCTCCGGTCAAATTCGGCAACTACGCCACGGAGGTCAATATCTACAACTTCAACCTGTATGGCGATCCTTCGCTGACGACCGCCACGATCGAAAAGCGCTTTACCGTCCTGGTGAAAGACGGTTTTCCCGTGGGGCGGGAGCCGAAGGTGGTCGATCCATCAGGTTTCGACCGGATCGAGCTCACCTCCACTCAATCGACAATGGACGACTGCAACCGGATCGCCCAGGTCCTCTGGGGGAAGTCGCCCACCCCGTACCCGCTCACCATCGGCTATCTGGTTATCCTGAGCACGGTCGAGCTCGACGTCACGGCGGTGTATACGTCTCAGGCCTGCTCCAACTGGGTGAATTCGCCGGAGAAGCTGGAGTGTCTGGATACCACCGGTAAATTCCAGGGCGTCAGCTCGTCCATCCACGTGAACCAGGTCCAGGGCCACAAGCTGTTCTGAGCCTCCACACAGCCGGGCGCTCTCCGCGGGCGCCCGGCTCTTCATTTGGCGCTAGCCACCCCCAGGTGCCACCGCATGAACTCCAGCGCCCCGCGCACGATCTCGCGCGAACGGTCGTCCGCGAGCTGATTGTCGAAGCCGTGGGGAGCTTCCGGGTGGAATAGAAAGGTGAGCGGAACGCGGTGGCTGAGCGCCTCGGGCACGAAACGCTCGACCGAATCCTGGAGCGTGGGGACCTCGTCCTTACCGCCCTGCGCGAGGAAGATCGGCGTGAAGCGGCCTGAGCCCGAGGAAATCTGAACGATCGGCGAGAAGCGTCGCAGCGTCTCCGCGGTCTCGCTCGCCCGGAAGGGCTCCGACTGGCGGATATCCATGAAGACGTAGAAGCCCACAACGCACCGAATGGAGTCGGGCGCGCCGCGCAGGAACGGGCTCAGCATCGGACCGCCCCCCGAGTAGGCGACGAGGCAGAGGCGGTCCTTGTCGATCCCCAGGGTGTCGGCGTTGGCGCGGACGTAGGCGATGGCGTCCGCCACGTCGCTCGCGCTGTCGAGGGTGACCGTCTTCGGATACCCCTGCCGGTAGGAGAAGGTGACGCCCACCATTCCCGACGCCGCGGCGAGCCGTCCCCACGACTGAAAGATGCCCCAATTCTTCGGCTGGTACTGGGCCGGAGCGCCGCCGTGGATGAAGATCACCGCCGGCCGCTTCTCCCCCGTGGCGAGCCCCGGCGGCGTGTAGACGTCCATCTTGAGATTGGGATCCTCCGACTTTTTATAAACGAGGTCCTTGCGCACCTGGACCTGATCCATTCCCGGAACGGTATAGACGACCGGCTTGTTCACCAGCTCGGCCATCTGGCGGAGGCGCTCCGGGGAGGGCGGCGGCTCCTCTCCACGCAGGGCGGGCGCCATCGCCGCGACGAGGCAGAGGGCGAGCATCAGGATTTTCATGGCGATCACTTCATCTCCTTTCAGAAGCCGGCCGCGAGGCCACCAGGAGGTCGTAGAGCACCATCAGGATGGTGGCTGCGAAACCGATCCCGGCGACGATCCACCACATGCTCTCGGGGTGGGCGGATTCCTTCACGTAGCGCTGCACGAGATGGCCGCCCAGCACTCCGCCCACGATCGAGCCGATGGCGACCGGCAGGAAGGCGAAGCCCATGAAGGTGCCCACCTGCTCGCGCGGCGCGAGGTCGGCCACGTATTCATAGAAGCGCGGCGCCTGCATCCCCTCCCCGACCGCGAACACGAACATGGCGGCGACGACCGTCTGCCACGACGGTACCAGGGCGATCAGCAGCCAGGAGCAGGAGGCCACGGCGAATCCGGCCGTCATCGCGCGGATCGGCCGCCAGCGCCGCACCAGAGCGCTCACCGGCACGGTGAGAAGGATGAGGGTCCAGGCGTCGACCGTCTCGATCAGCTCGAACCGTTTGAAGTGCAGGGTCTCCGTGAGATAGAACGGCAGCGAGTAGAAGATCTGCCAGAACATGATCCAGAACCCCGAGAAGACGGCGAGGAACCCGATGAAACGCAGGTTTCCGAACACTACTACCATGTCGCGCAGCACCTTGGCGAACGAGGTGGGAGCGGCTTGGTCCGGAGCGCGCTCGGGCTCGCGGAAGAACAGCAGGGTCCCCAGCAGGAGGAAGAACGAGGTGATGGAGGACATCACCAGGACGTATTCGATCCCCAGGTTCTCGCGCACCCCGAGCGCCAGGATCGGCCCCAGCGCGCCGCCGAAGTTGACCAGGGTGTAATAGATCGAATATCCCATCGACTTGAGATCGGGCGGCGAGGTGCGCGCCACCGTGCCCACGATGCACGGCTTGATCAGCGAGCCCCCCACGGCGGTCAGCATCAGCACGGCGAAGATGTAGGGCCCCTTGCCGATCGCGGCGACGATGGGCTGCCCGAAATTCAATCCCGCGAGGCCGATCAGGAAATAGCCGACGCAGAAGATCGAGAAGCAGGCTGCCAGGCTGCGCTTGAAGCCGTAGCGGTCCACCACCGTGCCGGCGAGGACCGGCAGGAAGTAGAGGACCCCCGAGAAGAGCCCCGCGAGCGATCCCGCGGCCTGGGGGCCGAGCCCCACGCGCTCGGCGAGATAGATGGTGAGCACCGCCTTCGAGCCGTAGAAGGCGAAGCGCTCGAACAGCTCCAGCGTGTTCGCTACCCAGAAGGTACGTGAGAATCCGCGCAAGGAAGAGATCATGCCGTCCTCTTTTTCACCTCGTCAAGGTCATCGTTCCCGGCGGGCCGGGCCGCCAGCCGGCTGTGCCTGCGTCCATAGGTGAAGTAGATCACAAGCCCGATCCCCAGCCATACAAAGAGGCGGAGCCAGTTCTCGGAGGGGAGCGAGAACATGAGCAGCAGGCAGCTCGCGATCCCCAGGATGGGCACGAACGGCACGAACGGCACGCGGAACGGCCGCTCGGCCTCCGGGTGCGTGCGCCGCATGATCAGCACCGCCGCGCAGACGATCACGAAGGCGAGCAGCGTCCCCATGTTGACCAGGAACAGCAGGACGCTGATCGGCAGGAACGCGGCGAGCGAGGCGACGAAGAGGCCGGTCACGATCGTCGACTTCCAGGGGGTGCGGAAGCGCTCGTGGACGGCGGCGAAGAAGCCCGGAGGGAGCAGGCCGTCGCGGGCGATGGCGAGGAGGATGCGGGCCTGGCTCAGCATGGTCACCAGCAGCACGGAGGTGATGCCGGCCAGCCCCGCCGCGGCGATCAGGAATTGCGCCCAGCGCAGGCCCACGCGGCGGAAAGCGTCCGCGACCGGCGCGGTCACGTCGAGCTGATCGTAGGGGACCATGCCGGTCAGCACGGCGACCACGCAGATATAGAGCAGCGTGCAGAGCACGAGCGAGACCAGGACGCCGATGGGTACGTCCCGCTGCGGCTTCCGGGCCTCCTCCGAATGGGTGGAGACCGAATCGAAGCCGATATAGGAAAAAAAGGCCAGAGCGGCGCCGGCGAGCACCCCGAGAGGTTTGCCGCCGGCGTCGCTCTGGCCGAGGAGAGTATGGCCGAAGGCCTGGAGGCCTGTCAGGCCATAGGGTGCGAAGGGGTGCCAGTTGGCGGGGTTGACGTAGAAAGCCCCCACCATGATCACGAAGATCACCGCGCCGAGCTTGATCGCCACCAGGGTCGTGTTGACGTTGGCGCTCTCGCGGATCCCGATCACCAGGACGACCGTGACCAGGAGGACGATCAGGGCCGCGGGCAGATTGATGATCGATCCAGTGGCGATGAGCCTGCCGAGCTGGGGGTCGTAGTTGACCACCGGTCCGGCAATGGCGTGCGGGAGCTTCCAGCCGAAGACGCTGAGGATGCTCTGGAAATAGCCGGACCACCCGTCCGCCACCGTGGCGGAGCTGACCGCGTATTCGAGGACCAGGTCCCAGCCGATGATCCAGGCGAAGAGCTCGCCCAGCGTGGCATAGGCATAGGTATAGGCGGACCCGGCGACCGGGACCATGGACGCGAATTCCGCGTAGCACAGGGCCGCGAACACGCAGACGATCCCGGCCACCGCGTAGGAGAGCATCAGCGCGGGGCCCGCCGTCTGCCGGGCGACGGCCCCGGTGGTGACGAAGATGCCGGTGCCGATCACCGCGCCGATGCCGAGGCTGGTGAGTTGGACGGGCCCCAGCACCCGCCGGAGCCGGTTCTCTCCCTTGAGCTCCTCGAGCAGCATGCTCAAGGGTTTGCGAGCGAAGAGCGGATTCGCCACGGTTTCCACCTCCTTCCGTTCTGGAGGGGAGGTTAGAGGCCGGGCGGGGGGTGAAACTATTCCGGAACCTTCCGGGAGGGCGGGGGCGGGAGGGGAGGTGGGGGGAGGTATAATTCAGGCATGGCTGAGACCGCTGAGGATCTTGCAAGGAAAGCGCGCGCCGCCGCCCGGAAGTCCTGGCCGATCCGCGTCTACCGCCTGGGTGAGGAACCCGACGAGGACCTCAGCGCCACGACCACCGCGAGCGAGCGGCTCGAAATGATGTGGCCGCTCGCCCTGGATGCCTGGGCCTCCATGGGTCAGCCGATTCCGGACTACCCGCGCGAGAAGACCCCTGTCCGCTTGATCCGGAGAGGTAAACACTGAACAACGATTTCCACGACATGCTGGCTGCTCTTCAGTCTGAGGAGGCGGTCTTCATCGTGGTCGGCGCTCACGCCATGGCGGTCCATGGGGTACCGCGCGCCACGGGAGATCTCGATATCTGGGTCCGTCCGGACCCTGAGAACGCCCAGAAAGTCCTCCGTGCTCTCGTCGAATTTGGGGCGCCCCTGGAGACCACAGGACTTCAGGTGGAGGATCTGACGAAACCCGATACGGTGTACCAGATCGGGCTCCCGCCGCGCCGTATCGACATCATCACCGACATCGACGGAGTCGATTTCGAGGAGGCTTGGCAATCCAAGGTGGTTTCACAGGTGGTGGGCCTCGCGGTCCCTTTTCTCGGCTGGGATGTCCTCCTCCGGAACAAGAAGGCAGCCGGACGCCCTAAGGATCTCGCGGATCTCAAGCTCCTGAAGAAGAAAAAGCCTCGGAAATCCTGACCATCACCCCACCCGCCCCACCCGCACCCCCTCCGCCAGACGGTAGGCGTGGTGGGCCGTCACGATGGCCCCGCCGTCCTTCAGGCGGCTGCGCAGACCGTGGATGTGCCGGGCCGCGAGGTTGGTGACCTCGGCGCGGCCGGCCCCCTCGGGGGCGATGCGGGCTCCGACGTCCACCACGGGGAGGCCCTCCCCGCCTTCCAAGCGGTCCTCGATCAGCGCCAGCCAGGTCACCGCCTCCTGGCTGCCCGCCTTGAAGGAGAGGCGCTTCCCGTCGAGCAGACGGCCGCCGATCTCCACCGGCTCGCCTTGCCAGACGGCGAGGTCGAGCTCGGATTCGATCTCGCGGCGGTCCTCCTCCGTCTTCGCCACGGCGGCGTCCGGCGCGCCCGGGATCTGCAGGACCAGGGGGAAGGCCCGGCTCAGATAGAAGCGGACGACCGGCACCACCATGCCGCGCAGGTCTCCCTTGTCCATCACGTCCCGGGGGTCGAAGCCGGCGTCGAGGAGGTCGCGGCCGAAGGTGGCCTCGTAGCCCCGTTTGTTGGAGAGAAAGCGGCAGGCCGGCGGGGTGCCGGCGAACATCCCCCGCACGGTGTTGGCGAGGTAGATCGACTCCCACCAGCGGTCCGGCGGGATGAAGCCGAGCGTCGCGAGCTGGATGTCCTGGAGGAGCAGGCCGCCGGGACGGATCATCCCCGCGACCGTCTTGCAGAAGCGGTGCGCCTCCTCGAAGACGGTCGGATCGAGACCGGCGCCGCCCGTTCGCGCGGCGACCTGGAGACCGGGATAGGTCTCCAGCCAGGAGGCGGTGATGCGGGTCGTGTCCGGGCCGGGACGGTCGAGGCAGACGACGGTGGTCTGGCGGATCTCCGCCTCCGAGAGCACGTCCAGCAGCTCGGAGACATGATGCAGATGGTCCTCGACGACCACCAGGGGACGCCGCGCGAATCCCGTCGCTCCGACCCAGGTCATGGCGCCTACTATACTGATCCACTGTGATTTCCGACCCGGACCGCCCCGACCGCCGCTGGGGCTCGCGCCTGCTCTACCTCGGCGTCTTCCTGCTCGCCGTGCTGGTGGCGCTCGCCGCGATCTCAATTTACGGGGAGTGGCAGCAGCGGATCGGGCAGAGCCGGTCGGAGGCGATCTTCGAGCTCGTGCAGGGGAAGACCCCGGCCCGCCCCACGGAGACGCCGGGCGCCACGGCGTGGCTCAACCTGGAGCTGCGGCGCTACCGCGAGCGGATTCCGGACCCGGAGAAGGCGCGGCTTTATGGTGAGGTGGCCGAGTGGCAGGACACCCGCTCCGTGCCGCCGTTCTTCGCGCCGGTCCGGGACCTCCTGGCGAGCCCCCTGCGCCGGCCGGCGGTCCAGGGATCTCCCGTGCTCCATCCGCCCGCCGACCTCGGCGAGCCGGCCATGCCCTCGACCCTGCGGACTCAAGAGTTCCTCGAGCTCGACGGCCGCTGGCTCGCGGCCACCCGGCGGACGGCGTTCGACTCGCGCGATCTCACCGACCTCTCGAATCCCTCGAACCGCTTCCTCGCCCTGGCGGCGCCTCACTTGCTCGCCCTGAGCGAGGAGCTGCCGCGGGTCCTGCGCGATCATCCGCTGCCGGCCTTCCCCGGGAGCCGGCCCCCGCGGGTGATCCGGATCTACGCGCTCTCCGAGGACGGCACTCTGGTTTCGCTGCCGCTGACGCAGAGCCGCCGTGCCGTTCTGGAGGAGGGGCGCGAATTCCGCGGCTCGCCCGAGCGGCCGACGTTCGTCTCCAACGAGTTCTACTTCCGGTTCGACTTCGCTCATCCCGAGGGGCAGACCTTTTACTCCGGCCTCTATCTCGACCTCGGCGGCCAGGGGCTCGTCGCCACCGTCACCACCCCCCTGCGCGACCCCGCTCTCGGCGAGCATGGGCTCGCGGGGGCCGACCTGGCGTTCGACATCGACTGGGAGGCCTTCGCCCGACGCATCGATCCGCCGATGGTCGCCGGAGTGGTCCACCTCGCGCAGCCTCCCTCCCGGAGCCGTCCCTGGGCGGATCTCGCGAGCGCCTTCACGCGGGGGCGCCCCGCGGCGCCGCAGCGGGCCGTCGTGGCGCTCGCCGCCCAGCGCCCCGGAGAGGAGGGCGCGGCCGAGAGCGTCCCCTATGTGCTGCACGGGGTGGTGGAGGGGCAGGGCGCGGTCGCCGCCTTCCAGGTGGCCGCCACGACCTGGCTGGTGGTGCTCTTCCCCAAGACCCAATCGCACCTGCCGCTGATCCCCGTGCTGCTCTCGGCGGTGATGCTGGTGGCCCTGCTCTGGGGGTTCGAGCTCAACCGCCGCCGCGCCGAGCGGGCGCAGGAGAAGGCCGAGGCGGCGTTCCAGGAGAAGCAGAACCTCCTCAGCACCATGCAGGTGCCGCTGGTGGTGGTGGACCCGAACACGGACGAGGTCGTGTTCGGCAATCAGGCGGCCGAGAAGCTCGGCGTGCGGGCCGGCGCGCGGATCGGCGACATGGTCTCCCCCGACCCGCGGGCGCGCGACCACTATCAGCGCATGCAGGTGGCCAAACCCGAGCCGCGGCGGGCCTACGGCGTGCCGGTGCGGGTGCGGGGGGAGGACGGCCAGGAGGAGGAGCGCTACGCGATCGTCCGCTCGGTGGCGGTCACCGCGCCGATCGAGGCCCTGCACGCGGACGAGCGCCACCGCCTGGGCATCCTCTTCCTCGTCGAGCCCGAGGCGGACCTCGCCCTGCTCACCGAGGAGCTGGCGGACGAGACCCGGCAGGACGAGCGGCGCAAGCTCGCCGGCCTCCTCTCCCATGGGGTGGACACGCTGATCCGCGTGCTCGCCTACAGCCTGAGGGCCCGGAGCGGCGCCGCGGCGAGCCCGGAGCTGGTCTCCTGGCTGGCCGAGTACGTCGACCGCCGGCTGCGCACCACGGCCTGGCTGCTCGACCACTGGGAGGCCGAGCCCCCGCTGCCGCCGGACAGCTCGATCGAGGCGCCGCAGGCCCGGGCCACCCTCGAGCGGCTGGCGGGGGTCTTCGCGCTCGCCGCCAATGCTCCCGATGCCGCCGGCCTGCGCGCCCGCCTCCACTGGGACAACGGCGTGCTCTCGGAGCGGCCCGACCCACGGGCGCCGGTCTTCACGGCGGAGATCGACTGGCCCGAGGACTTCTGGCTCTCCTGCCCGGTGCGCGGCGGCTTCGGCTTCTTCCTGGGCGAGGTGCTGATCAACGCCATCCGCCACGGCCGGCCGGGCTCGACGCCGGAGCTGCGCATCGCCCTCGACCGCGTGCGCCGGGAGCTCACCTGCGAGGTCGAGAACGAGCTGCCGGCCGAGCCGCGCGAGCGGGAGGGGGAGACCTATGGCGGCAAGAGCATCCTGCGCCAGCTCGCCCGCCTCTTCGAATGGCGGGATCTCCGGTTCGAGCGGCGGGAACGGACGTACCTCGTCTCCTGGCGGATGCCGGTGAGCGAGCGGGGGGATCCACGGAAGCCGGACTGAAGCCTTCGGAGCGTCCTGCCCTCCGAAGCCTTACCCCCTGGCCCCCTCTCCACAAGTGGAGAGGGGGAACGTAGCTGAGCGATCTTGCCGAATCAGGGAGATTTCGCTCTCTGGGCCCTCCCTCTCCACGAAGTGGAGAGGGACCGAGGGTGAGGCTTCGGAGGGCAGACCGCCGCGAGGCCGAGGGAGCTGGGGAGCAAGAATGCTACTCTTCCCCCAGCGATGAAGAGCTTCACCCTTCTCGCCGCCGCCTTGTGGGCTCTCGCCGTCCCCGCCGGAGCCCTGCCTTCGCCCAGGAATCCCTGGATCGAGGTCCGCACGGCCAGCTTCACCCTGTTCAGCGAGGCCGGCGAGCGGAAGACGAAGGAGATCGGCGAGGATCTCGAACGGCTGCGCGACGCCCTCTCCCAGCTCTCTCCGGGGCTGGCGCTGAGCTCGCCCACCCCCACCTATATCTTCGTCTTCCGGGACGCCCCGTCGTTCCAGCCCTATCAGCGGACCTACAACGGCAAGCCGCTCGACTCCGGCGGCTACTTCCTCGGCCGGCAGCTCGCCAACTACGTGGCGATCAACGGCGACCAGCACGGGGACGAGAAGGTCATCATCTACCACGAGTACCTCCACTACCTGATGAACAACAACCTCGCGGCCCTCCCCCTGTGGATGAACGAAGGGCTCGCGGAGTACTACAGCACCTTCCAGGCCGCGAAAGACGAGGCCCGCATCGGCCTGCCCGTCCCCGAGCACGTCTTCTGGCTGCGGCAGCACACGTTCATCCCCTTCGCCACCCTGTTCGCGGTGACCGAAAAGTCGCCGGAGTACAACGAGACCGACCGGCGCGGCGGGTTCTACGCCGAGTCGTGGGCCCTGGTCCACTACCTGATCTCCGGCAACCCCGAGCGGCGGCGGCAGGCCTCGGAGTATCTCCGGCTGGTCCAGGCCGGCACGCCGCCGGACCAGATCTTCGCCAAGGCGTTCGGCGCCGATCCCACCAGGCTGGAGCACGAGCTCCGCATCTACATCCAGAAGAAGCTGTTCGACTACACCCGCGTCCCCATCCGGTCGGCGGCGAGCCTCGCCGTGGACGTGAAGCCGATGGCCCGCGCCGACGTGCTCCACCGTCTGGGGGACCTGCTCGCCAATCTCAGCGACGACCGCGCCGCCGAGGCCGGGGAGCACTTTCGCGCCGCCCTGGCCCTCCAGCCGGACCACGGCCCGGCGCTCGCCGGCCTCGGCTTCCTCGCCGAGCAGGCTGGACGGACGGACGAGGCGCGCGCCGACTACGAGAAGGCGGCGAAGCTCGCGGCGGACGACGTCCGCGTGCAGTACCTCTACGCCAACAACCTGATCGCCGATCCCGGCCCGGATTCGCTCCGGCTGGCCCGCGCCGCCCTCCAGCGGGCGGTGGCGCTGCGGCCCGGCTTCGGCGAGGCCTGGGCGCGGCTCGGCTACACCTATCAGGCCGAGGAGAATCTGCCGCCGGAGGCGGTGCAGGCCCTGGAGACGGCCCATCGCCTGCTCCCGGCGCGGATGGACGTGGCCCACAACCTCTCCCTGGCCTACGCGCGCAACGGCCAGGCGGCCAAAGCCCAGGAGCTGATCGACCGCGTGCTCGTCCCCCAGGGCACCGCGGAGCAGGTGGAGAGCGCCCGCGAGGGGCTGCTGGACGAGGAGCACCGCCGGGCCGAGGAGCTGATCGGCGCCCAGAAGCTCGCGGAGGCCCTGCCCGTGCTGGAGGCGGTGAAGGCGAAGACCGGCCGGCCGCAGCGGCGGACCGAGGTCGAGCAGCGGATCGAGGAGATCCGGCACGCCCTCAACTTCAACACTTTCGTCGACCGCTACAACCAGGCGGTGGAGCTGGCGAACCGCGGGAAGGTCCCGGAGGCGGTCGCCATCCTGGAGCCGCTGCTCAAAACCACCCAAGACCCCGTGCAGGTGGAGCGGGCGAGGACGCTGCTGGAACGGCTGCGGCCGATCCGGAAGAAGAAGGCTGTACGCTGACGCGCCTGGCTGGCGGGCGCGCTCGACTACGGCGAATACCGCACCGAGCTCTTCCGCTGGTCCAACCTCCAGGTGGGGGTGGCGAGCGGCGGCGGCGACGTCTTCGACCTGCCCCCCTCCTCCCCTGATTATGATCGCCAAAAAGCGGGGCAACAGATCGCCGGCTATTACTTCTGGCTCTTCCCGAACACCATGCTGAACGTCTACCCCTGGGGGATCTCGGTCAACATCGTCCGCCCCCTGGCCCCGGACCGCACCCGCGTCTCCTTCTCTCCTACGTCTGGGACCCCGCCCGCCTCGACCGCGGCGCCGGCGCCGCCCTCGAACGCTTCAAGACCTTCTCCAAGAAGTGGGATTCCGACGACGACGACCCACCCGACACCTCGGACTTCAAGAAGCTGCGGGACATCCATTCTCCGGTGCACTATTCGTCGGGAATCAACATGTAGGCGAAAAAAGACGGGCCCCCCGGGCGCACCGCCCCTGGGAGGCCCCGCAAAGGGTCCCTCGCTTTCGATTCAGTTGTCAAAGAACCCGCTACAAACCGACGTCTACTGCTGACCGGACGGCTGCTGGGGCTGCGGCCCCGGAGTGTCCGCCGGCGCCTTCTTCCTGCGCGGCCGGCGCGGCTTGACGCCAAAGCCGAGGAGCGTCTGGTTCTCGAAGCCGAGGCTTCCCCGCAGGAGCGCCGCGAGGAGACCCCGCAGAGTCTTCCCCCGCTTCTCCAGCTCCCTCCGCTGCCGCACCGTCTCCTGAAGCGTGCCGCGCAGACCCTGCTGTTTGGTATCCATTCCCTTGGCCTCGGCGATGAGCCCTTCGAGCTCCGTCACCTTGTCCTTGAGGAAAGGCATGTCCGTGAGGTGGGACTGGAGAGCGGTGTTGAGCAGCTCCCAGTCCGAGATCAGTTTCGCCAGAGTGATGGTAGCCATGATTTTTTCTCCTTTTTTTGGGTTGTCGTTTTGAGGGATTCCCGCCCTCGCCGGGTTTCGGTTTTCAAGGTCACAATACGCTACGAATGCACATCGCCTCTCAGGTCATGGGAGACCTCCTCTCCATAGCTCTCCAGCCCGCCATGGGCCGGAGGGGTGTGTCTCAAAGTGAAGCTGGGTGAAGCTCGACGACGGCGCCCATGGTAGGCCAGCCACTCCGGCCCTGTCAATAGGTTATGCGCACGACGTGCAATATTTCCCGAAATTTTCTCCTATCTCATTGATTCTACTGGAAATTTTCCATCTGCTACCATGTTGGCTACTATCCATGCGCACGAATATCTGGACTTGGAAGCTGCCTTCGGGTATCTTGTGGCCGCGAGCGCCGGATGAGGGCTCACGGGCCTGGATAGGCTGCTCCGGAAGCCGGACGCCGGCTTCCCAAGCCGCCCGGTGGCCCGGATCATGAGGATACCGGCTCGGGAATACGAGATGGCGCCGCGGGAACGCTGGATGCCCGCTCGGCAGCGCTGGATGGCGCCGCGGGAACGTTGGATAGGCGCTCGGCAGCGTTGGATGTCCGCTCGGGAACGATGGATGCCCGCTCGGCAGCGTTAGATGCCCGCTCGGGAACGTTGGATGCCCTCTCGGGAACGCTGGATGGCCGTTCGGGAACGTTGGATGGCCGTTCGGGAACGTTGGATATCCGCGCGGGAGAGCAAAAAAGCCGCTCGGGAACGCAGGACAGCCGCTCGGGAAGACTCGAAACGCGGTGGGGAACGCAAAAAAGCCGCCGGGATCCTGAAAACAGCGGCCGGGAAGAGTAAAAAGGCGCCGGGGAGCTCCACAGTCGGACGCGGGAGCCCTGACGCGCGGTTCTTTGACAAACGATGGGCGTCAGGAGGACGGCACGGGGGGCCGTCCTCCTGGCGAAGCTGTATTCAAAGCTCTGACCAGAGCACCGGCCCAACGGGCCGGGAGAGCCCAGCCCAGGGCTGAGGCCGGAGGCCGATGCCCTGGGGAGGGGGCACAACAAACCCAAAAGCGGCCTGAAAGGTCGCGAGAGCCCTTTTCACCGCTCGGCTCTCTCCAGCCCGGGATCTCGCGGCCTTACAGGCCGCATGGCGGTTCGGCCTGTCTCCTTACCCAGGGCATCGGCCTCCGGCCTCAGCCCTGGGCTGGGCTCTCCCGGCCCGTTGGGCCGGTTTGTTGAATCGCCCTCCCCACACACCTCGCGATCTGACAAAATTACGCCAACACTGCACGACAGACTCCGGAGATCGCATGGCGAATTTCACGACGGTGTTCTTGAGCTCGACCGCGAAGGACCTCCAGCCCTGGCGGGATGCGGTGGCGGAGGCCATTCAGAAGATGTCGGGCTTTCACGTCATCCGAATGGAGGACTTCGGGGCTGTGGATGCCGCGCCAGCGGACGTCTGTCGTCGCAAGGTCGCCGAGAGCGACGTCTTCGTGGGGTTGGCGGGTCATTTCAGCGGAAGCTGTCCCGAGGGGAGCGATCTCTCCTATACGCAGATCGAGTACGAGGAGGCGAAGAAGAGGAAGAAGCCGCGCTTGATGTTCATGGCGGATGGCGACTTCCCCATCCCAGCCCGTCTGGGCCGCGAGCCGGAGGAGGCGTACCAGCGCCAGCTTCGCTTCCGGGAGCAGGTGGGGCGCGAGAGGGCGGTGGTCTTCTTTCATGAGCCGCAGAGGCTGGCGACGATGGTGGCCACAGCCCTCCAGAATCACCAGACGGATCAAGCATCGAAGAACAGACGGAGAGAGCCGGCCAAGCCAAAGAGTAAATCGGGCAGCGCTCGCGCTGATCTCGCCAAGACCGAAAGCCTCTATCTCGCCCACCTCGTCGAACGCTACCGCTACCTCGATTTCAGGGGTATGGGGATCTCCGACCGTGTCCCCCTCCGGCTGCCACTCCTCGACATGTATGTGCCCTTGAAGGCACGGGTCCAGACCCCACAGGGAGAGACTTGGGCGCGGCAGATGCGACTTGCGGGTCGGCTGGTGGGCGACGATGAAGCCGAGGCCATGGGCGAGAAGCTCAGTAAGCCGCAGCCCGTTTTGGATCTGCTTCGGGAAAGTAGCGGCTTGATCTTGCTGGGTGATCCCGGCTCTGGTAAGACGACCTTCCTCAAGTCGCTCACTCTGGAACTCGCCTCCGGACAGGAGATCCCGGAACTCGGCCGCCGTCTGCCAGTTTTGGTTCCCCTTTCGGCCTACGCGAATACCATCGCCAAACGCGACCTTCCTTTGCAGGAGTTTTTCTCCCGTTACTTCAAGGACCGCGGTCTGGAAGTCCCCCTCACTCCTCTGCTGACGGATAAACTCTCCCGTGGTGAGGTTCTGCTTCTGCTCGACGGGCTCGACGAGGTAC
>JBJMHA010000060.1:0-22990 GCA_045807625.1 Thermoanaerobaculia bacterium
GGCGGTACCGTGGGTGCGCCCGATTCTTTGCTCCCACAGGCTACGGACGCCCTCGCCTGTGGGCCTGGACGATGGGTCACCCGGAGCCCAGCCGGGATTGGACCACGGAGATCTCAGGGTTCTCCCAGGTTCCTGGGCGGACCCCCTTGTGTACATGCCCTGGGCTGACACCCCGGGGGACCCCCGACACCAAGCCATCCGGCGCCAGAGATGTAGCCTTCCGCTTATCCCACTACGTCGGCTCCCCGTTACAGTCTCTCGAGGCTGGTAACCACGGCCTGCACACTCGCTGTCTACGCTTCGTGGCTGGAAGACTCACTAGGGCCACGCAAGACTCGCTTCCGGTGGGTGGCTAGCCCTTGCCGGGTAGGATTCGGACCTACTGGGTCCACTACGAAGGGTTTCAGGCTCTGTCTATTGCATGTCCCTTTCCCCCTTCCCAGGCTTCGCCTGGCGCGAGGGACGTCTCTACGCCCTTCGCTGAAGAGGCCTCGTCCGGCACATTACCTGCACACTACCTGGATGGAAGCGCGCCGTGCGCTTACCGCTTTGAGGAGGTCCCATCATGCGCAAGAAGCTGATCGCTCTCGCCTTCGCCCTCACCGCCGCCGCGGCCGCCCTGGGCGTGTTCTCTCCCAAGCCCGCGGAAGCCGCCTGCCACGGGTTCCTCGTCTGCTGCCCGGACACCGGGAGGTGCGTCTGCTGCGCGCATCCGTGTCCGATCCAGTGTCCGTGATACGGGCGGCCTGAGGGAGCGCACCCCATGAGACAACGCATCGCGTTCCTGGTCCTGGCCCTGACCGCCACCCTGGGGGCCCTCCTGACCTCGGCGCCGACCCAGGCTGCGAGCGCCTGCTATCCGGCCTGCCTGCCGGAGCCGGCGGGCGCCTGCTGCACGGTCTGTTGCCGCACGGCGATCGGGACGGTTTGTACCCCCTGTCCCTAGTCCGCCTGCCGAGGCCTCTCCCGCCCGGGCATTGCCGCCCGGGCGGGCCCGGTGTATCCTCCCCATACCTTCGGTGTCTCGGAAAAGCTCTTGAGGGGAGGTCCGCGCGGTGAGCCTGTTCCCCGTCCTGTTCGCGGTCTACTGGTCCTCGGTGCTGGCGTGGTACCTCATGGCCTCGCGGCTCTGCGTGGCCCTCAGCCGGCGGCACCCGCTGCTCTACGACAACCTGGGCCGGCCGGCGCTGGCGGGCGGGAGCGATTTCCGCGGGGACTTCGCCCTCATGGGCTTCCTGCTCGGCCGCCGTGACCGCTTCCTGGACGACCGCCGCCTGGCGCGGCTGTGCGGCGCCATGCGCGTGCTGCTGTGCGTGTACGCGCTGTTCTTCCTCAGCCTTCCCGGGCTGGTGCTGCGCTAGCCCCCACCAGCACCGGCGCCGCATAATCCCCTTCCACCGCCGCCCGGGCCTGCTCCGGCAGGTGGCGCAGCCCCTTCTCGTCCTTGGGGGGGATGTGGCTCATCGCGTGCTCGGCCATGGCTGTGATGGTGAGGCTGGGGTTCACCCCCAGGTTCGAGGGGATCATCGAGCCGTCCACCACGTAGAGGTTGTCGTAGCCGAAGACGCGGTTGCGGGCGTCGATCACGCCGTCGGCGGGGGAGGTGCCCATCGAGGCGCCGCCCAGGATGTGGGCGGTGGTGGGGACGTTGAGCACCACCTCGTTGATCGAGCTCGACGGAAAGGCGTTGGTGGTCCCGGCGATGTGGCGGGCCGCCGCGTTGGCCACCGGCAGGTAGGCCGGGATCGGCGGCTGCCCCGGATCGCGGCGGCTGGTGAGCGTCTTGCCGAACGGCCAGAGCCAGCGCCGCTCGCGCACCAGGCGGAAGGCGCTGTCGACGTTCTGCATCACCAGCACGATGGTCGAGCGCTTCGCCCAGCCCACGGGGTTGAAGGTGCGCAGGAAGTCGACCGGATGGCGCAGGCAGGTGCCGAGCCACTTGAGCGGCCGGGTGAGGCGGGTGCCGTCGTCGACCAGCAGGGTGCCGAGGAAGCCCATGACGTCCGACTTCTCGGGGTAGCGCACCACCTCGATGGTGGTGTCCGGGTCGGGGTGGAAGCTGCTGGCGATGGCGATCCCCTTGGAGTAGTCGGCCTCCTTGGAGCGGGAGGTGGCGCCGCAGATGATCTCGCTGTTGGTGCGCACGTAGCCGCCGAGGGCGGGGGAGAGGCGGGGGAGCATTCCGGCGTCGCGGCACTTCAGGAGGAGGTTGGTGGTCCCCAGCGCGCCGGCCGCGAGGACCACGCCGCGCGCCCGGATCGTCTTCCTGCCCTGGAGGATCTTGGCGGTGGAGCGGCGGGTGTGGACGCGCCACCCCCCCTGGCCGTCCTCCTCGAGGCCGGCCACCAGGGTCTCCGGGCGCACCTCGGCGCCGAGCCGCTCGGCGAACCAGAGATAGTTCTTGTCGAGCGTGTTCTTGGCCCCGTGGCGGCACCCCACCATGCAGCCGCCGCAGTAGGTGCAGGTGGTGCGGTCCGGCCCCTCGCCGCCGAAGAAGGGATCGCCGACCTGCTGGCCGGCCCGCTCGCCGAAGAGGATGGCGACGTCGGTGGGCTCGAAGGTGCCGTCCTTGCCGAGGGTCTTGGCGAACTGGAGGAGCGCCTGGTCCCCCGCCCAGAGATGGGGGTTGGGGGTGACGCCGAGCATCCGCTTGGCCGTCCGGTAGTGGGGGGCGAGGGTCTTGCGCCAGTCGATCCCCTTGGGCCAGGTGCCGCGCTGGAAGGCCTCCGGCTCGGGCTCCAGATGGGTGCAGGCGTAGACCAGCGAGCCGCCCCCCACGCCGGCTCCGGAGAGCACGAGCACGTCGCGCAGCAGGGTGAGGCGCTGGATGCCGTAGCAGAAGAGGGAGGGCATCCAGAGGAACTTCCGCACGCTCCAGTTGCTCTTGGGGAAATCCTGGGTGCGCCAGCGCTTGCCCGCCTCCAGCACCAGGACCTTGTACCCCTTCTCCGCGAGCCGCAGCGCCGACACGCTGCCGCCGAAACCCGAGCCGACGATGACGAAATCGTACTCGTAAGCGTCCTCCGCCTGCCGAGTCGATGCCTTGGGTTCTGCCATGGGGTCCTTTCTTTGCCGCTTTGAGACGTAGTTTACGTCAAGTCGCGGCAAAGGGGGGAGCCCTCATCGCCCCGGCTCATCCGTCGGATCCGTCGGATCGGTCGGATCGGGGATTGTGGGACACTCCCGGCCCATGCTCCCCGCCCTCACCCTCCTCCTCGCCGGGCTCACCGCCCTCCTGCTGCTGGCGGTGCTGGCGAGCCCCCGCCGCCCCCTGCCGCGATGGCTCCCCCTGCTCGCCGGAGCCCTCGCGGCCTTGATGGCGGGCCAGGCGCTGTGGAGCCTGAAGACCTCGCCGCTGGCCCTGCTCGCCTCGGTGCCGCTGGCCGCCGCGGTGGCGCTGCTGGGGCTGGCGGCGTTCCCGCGGCGGGTGGGCCGGCCTCCCGGGGCGGTGCGCCGGCTCGCCGCCGCCCTCGGGATCGTGCTGGCGGTGGCCGGAGCCGTGCGGTGGGCGGAGCTCCCCCCCTTGCCGCGCCCCCGCCATCACGCGGGTCTGCTGGCGGCGGAGCGGACGGAGACCAACCTGGCGGCCTTCTCCTGGTCCCACGCCTTCGACGCTCTGTGCGCCAGGCTGGCGGCGGAGTACCCGTTCACCCAGTGGAAGGGGATCGACTGGGCCGCCCTCAACGCCCGGTTCGCTCCGCGCATCCGGGACGCCGAGGCGCGCGGGGACGACCGGGCCTACTACCGGACCCTGCGGGCCTTCGCCTGGAGCATCCCGGACGGCCACGTCGACCTGCGGGGGGACGACCGCGGGCTGCGGGAAGCCGAAGCCGGAGGCGGGTACGGCCTCGGCCTGGCCGAGCTCGACGACGGCCGGGTGATGGCGGCCCGGGTCGATCCCGGCGGTCCGGCGGCGCGCGCCGGCCTGAAGGTGGGGGCCGAGGTGCTGGCCTGGAACGGCGGGCCGGCGCGGACGGCGCTGGGGAGGGTGGGCGTCGACTGGAGCGAGGCGCCCCCCGCCACCGCCGAGGGGCGGCGGCTCCAGCAGCTCCGCTTCCTCACCCACGGCCGGGTCGGGGCCCACGCGGCCATCGGCTACCGGAACCCCGGCGCGGAGGCGGCCACCACGGCGGAGATGGAGGCGGTGCCGGAGGCCTACCCCCGGCCGACCGACACCCGCTGGGACGTCTTCCTGGGCGACTCGATCTCCACCCGGTGGCTGCCGGACGGCACCGGCTACATCCAGGTCAAGTTCGAGCTGCCCACTCTCTGGGATCTCATGCCGGAGCGGGAGGTACGGAGCGCCCTCCGGCGCTTCCTGAAGGCGGGCGTGCCCGGGATCGTGATCGACGTCCGCGGCAACAGCGGCGGGCAGGACGAGATCATCCCCCGGATCACCGCCTTCTTCCAGCCGCGGCCGCGGGTCTACGAGATCGCCGGCCTCTACGATCCGGCCACGGCGCTCTTCCGGCCGCACCCGGAGACCGCGGTGCGCGTCCAGCCGCGCCGGCCCTACTGGCCGCGCCGGGTGGCGGTAGTGGTGAACGCCGACACCTTCAGCGCCGGCGAGGGGATACCCCTCGCCCTGCGCGGCCTGCCGAACGTGGCCATCTTCGGCTGGCGCGGCACGCAAGGCTCCTTCGGGGTGGGGGAGAAGACCGTGCACCTGCCGGATGGGCTCGACCTCATCTTCCCCCAGGGTCAATCGCTCGACGGCCGCTATCAGATCCAGCTCGACAGCGACGCCTCAGGGCGCGGCGGGGTGCCGCCGGACCATCGCGTGCCGCTCGACGAGGCGGCCTTCGACGCGGCGTTCCGGCGGGGGCGGGACGTGGTGCTGGAGGCGGCGGAGAGGTGGATTCGGGGCTCAAGACCGTGATGCCGGCTGGGGCGGCCTGCCCTCCGAAGCCTCACCCTCGGTCCCTCTCCACTTCGTGGAGAGGGAGGGCCCAGAGATCGAAATCTTCCAGATTCGGCAAGTCGTCCCAGCTACGTTCCCCCTCTCCACGAAGTGGAGAGGGGGCTAGGGGGTGAGGCCTCGGAGGGCAGGCCGGCCCGAAGGTGATTTACTCCCGGACCGCCCCCTCCACCGCCCTCACCATCTCCCCCTCCCCCGGCCGCGCCGCCTCCGCGGCCGGCTCCACGCCATAACGCCGGAGCTCGGCGCTGGTCACCGGCCCGATCGAGACCGCCCGCAGCTCCCCGCGCCGCCGCTCCCAGTCCGCTCCGAGCAGCTCCACGAAGTGGCGGACGATGCGCGGGCTGGTGAAGGTCACCCAGCCGATGGGGGTGGTGGAGAAGAGCTCCGCGGCCCGGGCCGGGGCTTCCGGAGGGAGGCGCTTGTCGTAGGCGACGACGGCGACCGCCTCGGCTCCGGCGCCTTTGAGCTCCTGGAGCAGGAGCGGCCGGGCGTCCGCCGCCTGGGGGAGGAGGACCCGCCTGCCCGCGATCTGGGGGGCGAGGTCCGCGGCCAGCCCCTCGGCCTCGGCCTTGCGGGCGGTCAGGTGGGGCTCGCTCCCGAAAGCGCGCAGCGCCGCGGCCGTCGCGGGGCCCACGGCGGCGATCCTCAGGCTGGAGCGCAGGGGACCGGTGAGCGGCAGGAAGGCCTCGACGGCGTTCGCCGAGGTGAAGACGATCCAGTCGTAGGAGCCGGCCTCCGCCGCCGCCCGCTCCAGAGGGCGCGGATCGGCGGGGGGGACGACCTCCAGCAGGGGGAGGAGCTCCACCTGGGCCCCCGCCTGCTCGAAGGCGGCGGCGAGCCCTTCGGACTGGTGCTCGGCGCGGGTGACGACGACGCGGAGGCCGGACAGGGAGGGCACTTACGACGCCCGGATCCTCGCCAGCACCTCGTCCGCCCCGTTCTCCCGCATGGCGGCGACGCAGGCGTCGGCGGCCTCTCTCGGGGTGGCGGCCACGGCCTCCCCGCGGGCGGTCTGGCGGCCGTCGGGAGTGGCGAGGAGGCCGGTCAGGCGGATCCGGCCGTCCTCCCCCTCGGGGCGCGCCCAGGCGGCCAGGGGGAGCGTGCAGTCGCCGCCGAAGGCGGCCACGACCCGGCGCTCGGCCTCGGCGGCGCGGGCGGTGTCCGGGTCGTTGAGCGCGGAGCAGAGGGTGGCGGCCATGCCGCCCGCGCGCACCTCCAGGGCGAGCGTCCCCTGGCCGGGAGCGGGAAGCATGACCTCCGGATCGAGCGGATGGATCGGCAGGTGCCGCAGGGCCAGCCGGTTGAGCCCGGCGCCGGCGAGGATGACGCCGCCCGGGACCCCGAGCTCGCGCCATTTGCGCAGCCGGGTGTCCACGTTGCCGCGGATCGGCTCGACGCGCAGGTCCGGCCGGCGCATCAGGATCTGCGCCCGGCGGCGGAGGGCGCCGGTGAGCACGATCGCCCCCTCGGGGAGGCCGTCGAGGTCCTCCGCGTCCTCGCTCACCAGCACGTCGCGGCAGTCGTTGCGCGGCGGGTGGGCGGCCACGGCGAGGCCGTCCGGAAGGGTGACCGGCAGGTCCTTCAGGCTGTGGACGGCGAGGTCGAGCGAGCCGTCGAGCAGGCCGCTCTCCAGCTCCCGGGTGAACAGCCCCTTGCCGCCGAAGCGGGCGAGGTCGCCGGTCACCACGTCGCCGGTGGTGACGATCGGCACCAGCTCGACGTCGAGCCCGGGGTGCTCGGCCTCCAGGTCACGGGCCACCAGCCCTGACTGGGCCATGGCGAGGGCGCTCCGGCGGGTACCCAGCCGGAGGCGGAAGAGGGGGTCAGCTTTCATCGTCGTCGAGATGGAAGAGCTCGCGGACCAGGTCCAGCCGGGAGAGGTCGTCGGCGCCGTCGCGGAGCCGGCTGCTGGGGTGGTGAAGGATCTTGCGGACCAGCGAGCGGGTCAGCCGCTCGAGGTCGGCGTGGGTCTCGGCCGGGAAGCGGGGGAGGGCGTCGGCCAGCTCCTGCTGGCGGATGCGCTCGGCCTGCTTCTGGAGGCGAGCGATCAGCGGCTCGGCGCCGAGGGCGCGGAACCAGGCCCGGAAGTGGTGGAGCTCCTGCTCGATGATCTCCTCGGCGCGCGGCACCTCGTCGCGGCGGCGCTTGAGATTGCGCTGGATCAGCAGCTCGAGCGAGTCGATCGTGTGCAGGAAGACGTTCTCCACCTTGCCGGCGGCCGGCTCGACGTTGCGGGGCACGCCGAGGTCCACCACCAGCAGCGGCCGGGAGGGGCGGGCGCGCATCGCCTCGGCGATGTGCTTACGGGTGAGCACCGGCTCGTCGGCGCCGGTCGAGACGACCACCAGGTCGGCCTGGCTCGCCTCCTCCAGGCGGCGGTCGAAGGGGACCAGCTCGGCGCTGGGGAGCTCGTCCTTGAATTGCGCGGCCCGTTCGGCGCTGCGGTTGGCCACCCGCAGCTCGCGGGCGCCCCGCTCGACGAGCGGCCGGGCCACCGAGCGGGCGATCTCGCCGGCGCCCACCAGCAGCACCCGGCACTCCTCCAGGCCGCTGAAGATCTGCCGCGTCAGCTCCACGATGGCGTAGCCGATCGACACCGCCCCCGAGGAGATCGCCGTCTCCTGGCGGGTCCGCCGGCCGGCCGAGGTGGCGCTGCGCAAGAGGCGCTTGAGCACCGGCCCCTCGGCGCCGACCGCCTCGGCCAGGGACGACGCGGCCTTGACCTGGCCCAGGATCTCGGGCTCGCCGAGCACCATCGATTCCAGGCCGCTCGCCACCGCCATCAGGTGGCGGGCCGCCTCGCCGTTCCGCTTCACGTAGAGGCGGCCGGGGCGCTCCAACTCCGGCGCGCGGGGGAGGAAGACCATCTCCAGGGCGGCCTGGTAGGCGCCGTCCTCGTCGCGCGGCTGGAGATAGAGCTCGGTGCGGTTGCAGGTCGAGAGCAGGAGGGCCTCGGCCACCTCGGAGCGGGCGAGCAGGTGGACCAGCGTCTTCTCCGCCTCCTCCTTGGCGAAGGAGACCCGCTCGCGCAGCTCCAGCGGCGAGCAGCGGAAGTCGGTGCCGACCAGGAGGAGCGGCGGGTCCGGAGAGGCGTTAGGGTGGTTGGGATCGCTCGCCATCGCCCTGCGCCGCTACATGAACCCGTGGAAACCCGTGAGGAAGAAGTTCACCGCCATCAGGGAGAACAGGATCACGCCGAAGCCGGTGAGGCTGGCGAGGGCCGTCTGCCGCCCCTGCCAGCGGCGCAGCCGGCGCATCAGCAGGGCCGCGCCGTAGAGGGCCCAGATCGCCAGGGTGAACAGGATCTTGGGATCGTGCAACCAGGCGTTGTGGTAGAGCCGCTCGGCCCAGAAGGCGCCGGTCAGCACCGCGCCGGTCAGCGTCACGAACCCCACCCAGATGGCGCCGATCATCATCCGCTCCAGCACCTCCAGCGGCGGCAGCTTGCCGTAGAAAGTGGAGAAGCGCCCCGCCTTGAGGTCGCGGTAGAGCTGGAGGAAGAGGAAGGCGTAGGCGGCGCCCACCACGAAGGCCGCGTAGCCGAGCAGGGCGAGCGACACGTGGAGGGCGAACAGCGGCCGATGGAAGACCTCGCGGTCCGGCGGGCTGGAGTGGGTCAGCAGCGAGGCCAGGATCGCCGACAGGAGCTGGAAGAAGAAGACCAGCGAGACCAGCCAGAAACCGGTCGTGCGCGACCGCCCGTGCCATTCCACGAAGACGTAGACCACCGCCACGGCGAAGGCCACCACCGAGAGGGCCTGCGGCACCGTGGCCGCCGGGAACTGCCCCCACTGGATGACCGCCCCCACCAGATAGGCGAGATGGAGCAGCACCGTCCCGCGCAGGGCCGGGGTGGCCGTCCGCTCGGCGAACGGCTGGGAGGCGAAGAAGAGGAAGCCGTAGTCGATCGCCACCAGCAGGTAGGCGAGCGGCAACAGGATCGTGGCGAGGTCGAGAAAAGTCTGCACTTGCTTCCGGGCTCCTGGGACAGGCTAGATGCTAACACCTTCTTGCCCCCCCTCCCATCCTCTGGTACTGTCCCCGGCCGGCTGCGCGATACTGTTGAGCCGCAAGGAATTCAGAGGAAGGCGGATCGGACATGGCCAACGCCGTCATCGTGGGGATGCAGTGGGGGGACGAAGGCAAGGGGAAGATCGTCGATCTCCTCTGCCCGGCCTTCGACGGCGTCGTGCGCTACCAGGGGGGGCACAACGCCGGCCACACGGTGAAGTTCCGCGACCGCCACTTCTCCCTGCAGCTCATCCCGTCGGGCATCCTGCACGAGGGGATGAGCTGCGTGCTGGGCAACGGCATGGTGATCGCTCCGGACGCCATGCTCTCCGAGCTCGGCCGCCTCTACGAGGCCGGAGTGCGTTTCGACGGCCGGCTGTTCGTCTCCAACCGCGCCCACGTGCTGCTCCCCTGCCACGCCGCGCTCGACCAGGCGCGCGAGGAATCGCGGGGCGCCGGCCGCATCGGCACCACCTCGCGGGGGATCGGCCCGGCCTACGAGGGGAAGGCCTCCCGGATGGGCCTGCGCATGGTCGACCTCTTCGCCCCCGACCTGGAGGACCGCCTGCGCGTGCTCCTCTCACGCATCCAGGTCGAGCTGACGAGCCTGGGCGGGCCGTCCCTGCCGTCCCCCGCGGTGTATGCCGACCTGTGCCAGACCTGGGGGGCGCGCATCAAGCCGAGCCTGCGCGACACCGAGCAGCTCCTGAACGGCTGGATCCGGGAGGGGAAGAGCCTGCTGTTCGAGGGGGCCCAGGGGTCGCTGCTCGACATCGACCACGGCACCTACCCCTACGTGACCAGCTCCAATTCGACCACCGGCGGGGCCTGCACCGGCACCGGCGTGCCGCCGACGCGGATCGACGGCGCCATCGGCGTGCTCAAGGCCTACACGACGCGGGTGGGGGGAGGGCCGTTCCCCAGCGAGCTGACCGACGCCACGGGGGAGTTCCTGCGCACGCGGGGGAACGAGTTCGGCACGGTCACCGGCCGGCCGCGCCGCTGCGGCTGGCTGGACACCGTGGCCGCCCGCTACGGCCAGCTCCTCAACGGGGTGGACACGGTGGCCCTGACCAAGCTCGACGTCCTCGACGACTTCGACGAGATCCCGGTCTGCGTCGCCTACCGCCTGCACGGCGAGACCGTGCACACCTTCCCGCCGGACCGCCGCTCCCTGGAGGCGGCCGAGCCCATCCTGCGCACCTTCAAGGGCTGGAAGCGCTCGACCGTGGGCATCCTCGAATGGAACGACCTGCCGCAAGAAGCGCGGGACTACATCGACTTCATCGAGCAGGAGATCGAGGCCCCCGTCACCCTCGTCTCCACCGGCCCCCGCCGCGAAGAGACGATCGTCCGTCCCCACCCCAGCCTGGAGCGGTTGACCTCGGGGCGGCTGGGGCGGGTGCTGGAAGAGCGGTAGGAACTTTCCTCTCCGTCCTGGTATTGACGCTTGGTTATACCAGGCGCGATACTGACTGGAGGAGGAACAGTACCATGTCGACCGTCAAGACCGCGATTTCGCTCCCGGAGCCTCTCTTCAAGCGGGCGGAGACGGTGGCGCACGAGCTTCAGATCTCTCGCAGCCAACTTATCGCCAAAGCGCTCGACGAGCTCATCAGGCGGTACGAGAGACAGGCTTTGATCGAGGCTATCAACCGAGCCTATGAGGAGGATCCGCCGACCACGGAGGAGAAGGAGCTCCTGCGAGGCATCCGTGAGAAGCAGCGGAAGCTGCTGGAGCCCGAGAGTTGATCCGGCAGGGCGACATCTATTGGTTCGATTTCGGGACACCCTCGGGGTCTGGCCCCGGTTTCCTTCGTCCCTGTGTGGTGATGCAGAACGATGCCTTCAACGAGAGCGCTATCAATACCGTAGTCGTCTGCGCCCTGACGTCCAATCTCCGCCGGGCTCGAGTTCCCGGCAATGTCCTCCTCGATAAGGGCGAAGCAGGCTTGCCGGAGAGGAGTGTCGTCGTGGTCTCTCAGCTTTTCACCGTGGACAAGGGAGATCTGCTGGGCAAAATCGGCACTCTGAAAGCAGAGCACGTTGAGCAGGTCTTCGAAGGCATCTATCGCCTCTTGACGCCGGAGGTCTGAGCAAAAACCCGCGCCCTCATCACCCCTCCAGCGCCTCCACCACCGCCCCGATCTCGTTCGGGATCTCCTGCGCCAGCAACGGCCGGTCCAGCAGGATCTTGAGGGATTCCGGGACCGGCACCTCGATCCCCATCGCCTCGTAGACGGGGAGGAACTTGGCGGGGTGGGCGGTGCCGAGGAAGACGCCGGTCTCTCCAGGGGCGAGGCGCTCTTCGAGCACGCCGTAGGCCACGGCGGCGTGGGGATCGGCGAGGTAGCCCGCGGCGTGGAGGCCGTGGATCACGCTTGCGGTCTCCTCGTCGGTCTTCCAACCCCAGCGCAGGACCCGGCGCAGCTCCTCCAGATCTCCCTCGAAGAGGCGCTCGATGCGCTCCCAGTTGTTGGGGGCTCCTACGTCCATGGCGTTCGAGATCGTGGCCACCGAGGGGCGGGGGCGGTAGGCGCCGGTGTCCAGATACTCGGGGACGGTGTCGTTGGCGTTGGTGGCCGCCACGAAGGCCTTCACCGGCAGGCCCATGGCCCGCGCCAGCAGGCCCGCGCAGAGATTGCCGAAGTTGCCGCTGGGGACGGCGATCACCGGCGGCTCCGCGATCCCCCGGCGGCGGAGCCGCGCCACCGCCTCGGCGTAGTAGAGGGTCTGCGGCAGCAGGCGCGCCACGTTGATCGAGTTGGCCGAGGTCAGGCCGTGGCGGGCCGAGAGCTCCGCGTCCGCGAAGGCGGCCTTCACCAGCGCCTGGCAGTCGTCGAAGGCGCCGTCCACCGCCAGCGCGGTGACGTTCTCGCCCAGCGTCGAAAACTGCCGCTCCTGAAGGGCCGAGACGCGCCCCTTGGGGTAGAGCACCACCGCCCGCACCCCCTGCCGTTTCCAGAAGGCCTGGGCCACCGCCGCGCCGGTGTCGCCGCTGGTCGCGGTGAGGATCGTTACCGGCCGATCCGGATCTCGGACCAGATCCAAGACGGCGGCGAAGAAGCGGGCTCCGAAATCCTTGAAGGCCAGGGTCGGCCCGTGGAACAGCTCCAAGGCGAAGATTCCGGGGCGGACCTCCACCAGCGGCACCGGAAAGTCGAGAGCGTCGCGGACGGCGCGGGCGAGGGGCTCGCGGCCAAGCTCATCGGCCAGCAGGCGGTCCAGCAGGACCTCGCAGCGCCGGTTCCAATCGAGGTCGAGCAGCTCCGGCCAGTCGTCGAAACGGGGGAGGGGAGCGGGCATCCACAGGCCGCCGCCGGGGGCGATCCCCGCCAGGACGGCCTCCCGGAAGGTGGCCGTGGTGGCCGCGTCGCGGGTGCTCACCAGTCTCATGCCAGTAGCCGCGTACCCTGGCGGTCGAGGCCGCACAGGCGGACGGTGGAATCGAGGCCGGCGCCGCGCAGCCCCCCCTGGAGGGCGTCGGCCACGTCGCGGCCCTGCTCCGGCGATTCGGCCACGGCGAACATTGCCGGCCCCGAGCCCGAGAGCGTGCACCCCCAGGCGCCCGCCTCCAGCGCCGCCGCCTGCGCGGCGCGGAATCCCGGCACCAGAGGGGCGCGGTAGGGCTCGGCGATCGGGTCGCGCAGACAGCGGCGGAGCAGATCGCGGTCGCCACTGTCCAGGGCGTGGACAAATCCCGCCAGGTTGCTGGCGAAGCAGAGCATGTCCTTGAGCTCGAAGCGGCGGGGGAGGACCCGCCGGCTGTGCTCGGTGGACAGCTCGAAGTCCGGCGAGACCACCACCAGGACCAGGTCGTCCGGCCACGGCAGTGACTGGGCGTCGGGCTGGCCGTCGCGGTCCGGGACCTGGAGCCGCAGGCCGCCGGCCAGGCAGGCGAGCACGTTGTCCAGGTGCGGCGAGCCGGAGACCAGGGCCTCGGCCCGGCCGGCCAGGGTCCAGAGCTCGGCCGTCCGCAGGGGGTGGCCCAGCAGCGACTGGCAGACGGCGAGGGTGGCCGCCACCGAGGAGGCGCTCGATCCCAGCCCGCTCGAGCGGGGGAGGTTCTTCTCCAGGTGGAAGGCGATCCCCGGCACGTCGATCCCGCGGCCGTTCAGCTCCTTGCGGAACAGGCCATAGGTGCGCATCACCAGGTTCTGCCAGGGGTCCGCCGGGAGGATCCCGGCGAAAGGGCCGGCGACGGTGAGGGAGGGCTCGTCCGCGGGCTCCCCCCCCACCACGTCCCCCCAGAGGGAGCCGTCGAGCGGGGAGAGCGCGGCGCCCATGAGGTCGAAGCCGGCGGCGAAGTTGCCGATGCTGGCGGGGGCGTAGGCTCGCAATCTCATTCCGGGCGGGATTATGTCATCCCATCAGGCGACGATCTTGAGCAGGTCCGCCAGCGCTCCGGCGGCGGTGACCTCGCCCCCGGCGCCGTAGCCGCGCACCACCAGTGGCGTCGGCTGGTAGTGCTCGGTGAGGAACGAGAAGGCGTTCTCGCCGCCGCGCACGGCGTAGAGCGGATGCTCGGGGCCGACCGCCTCCAGCCCCACCCGGCAGCAGTAGCCGCCATTTTTCGCCTCCACCACGGCGGCGTGGCGCAGCACCTTCCCCTCCTCGACCAGCCGGGCCCGCCGCCCCTCGAACAGGCCGTCCAGCCGCGGCAGCCCGGCCAGGAAGTCGTCGATGCCGCCCGCGGCGTCGAAGTCGGGCGGCAGCACCCCCTCGACCTCGACGTCCGACAGCTCGATCGCGGCGCCGAGCTCGCGGGCCAGGATGAGGAGCTTGCGGGCCACGTCGAGCCCCGAGAGGTCGTCGCGCGGGTCGGGCTCCGTGAAGCCGCGGTCGCGGGCCGTGCGCACCGCCTCGGAGAAGGGGATGCCGTCCTCCAGGGCGCCGAGCAGGAAGGAGAGCGAGCCGGAGAGGATCGCCTCCAGCCGCAGCACCCGGTCGCCCCCCTTGAGCAGGCTCTGGATGGTGCCGATCACCGGCAGGCCGGCGCCGACGTTGGTCTCGTAGAAGAAGCGGCGCTTGAGCAGATCGCTGGTCTCGTGCAGCCGCACGTAGTCCTCGAAGGGGGCGCTGTTGGCCTTCTTGTTGACCGTCACCACGTGCAGCCCCGCCGCGAACAGCCGGCCGTAGGCGGCGGCCACCTGGCCGTCCGAGGTGCAGTCGACGAACACCGGATTGACCAGCCGGGCGCGGCCGAGCTCCTGCAACAGGGAGTCGAGGCAGGAGGGGAGGGTGGCGGCGTCGAGGCTGGCGGCCCAGCCCGCGGGATCGAGCCCCTCGGCATTGAAGGCGCAGCGCTTCGAGTTGGCCACACCGCAGAGCGTGAGCTCCACCCGCCGGCCGGGGCGGGCCTGGTGCTCGCCGATCTTCCGCAGCAGCTTCGAGCCGACGTTGCCCACCCCCCAGACGATGAGCTGGAGCTCCGGCCGCCGCTCGAAGAGCTGGGCGTGGACGTGGCGCACGGCCCGGCGGGCGTCCGCCGCGGCCACCACCGCCGAGATGTTGCGCTCGGTCGACCCCTGGGCCACGGCGACGATGTTGACCCCGATGTCCGCCAGGGCGCCGGCGAAGGCACCCACCACCCCCAGGCGGTCGCGCATGCCGTCCCCCACCAGCGAGACCACGGCGCAGCCGGGGCGGATCTGGAGCGAATCGAGGAGACCCGCCGTGAGCTCGGCGGCGAACGCCTCGCGCAGCGCCTGGAGAGCGCGGGGGCCGTCGGCGTCCCCCACCGCGAGGGAGATGGCGAGCTCGCTGGAGCTCTGGGTGATGAGGATCACCGAGATGTTGGCGGCGGCCAGCGCCTGGAAGACCCGGGCGGCGACGCCGGGCACGCCGGCCATGCCCGAGCCGGTGACGTCCACCAGCGAGACGCCGGGCAGGAAAGTGAGGCCGCGCACGCCGCTGGCGGCCGGGGCGGCGTCGCCGTGCACCAGGCTGCCGGAGCTCTCGGGCGAGAAGCTGCTGCGCACCCGCACCGGGATCCGCTTCTCGCGCGCCGGCTGGATCGTCTTCGGGTGCAGCACCTTGGCGCCGAAGAAGGAGAGCTCCATGGCCTCCTCGTAGCTCACCTCGGGGAGCACGGCGGCGGAGGGGACCAGCCGCGGGTCGGCGCTGTAGATGCCGTCGACGTCGGTCCAGATCTCCAGGAGGTCGGCGTCGGTGGCCCAGGCGGCGATGGCGCCGGAGTAATCCGAGCCGCCGCGCCCCAGCAGGTTGATCCGGCCGTTGGCGTCGCCGCCGAAGAAGCCGGGGAGGACGGACACCGCCGGGGGGGCCTCCCGCAGGGAGGCGAAGGCCTCGCGGGTGGCCGGCCAGTCGGGGGAGGAGGACAGCGGCGAGCCGGAGGTGCGGATCAGCGCCTTGGGATCGAGCAGCCGTACGTCGTGGCCGCGGGCCTCGAGCAGGCGGTAGACCAGGGCGCAGGAGGCCCGCTCGCCCAGGGAGGAGAGGAGGGCGAGGGCGGTGGGCGGGCACTCGTGGAGGAGGCCGAAGCCGCGCAGGAGGTCCTCCATCTCCCGTTCCAGGGCGCCGAGATCGGCCTCGGCCTCGGCGGCGCGCGCGGTGCCGAGCTCCGGGCGGAGGGCGTCGAGGATCTCGCGGTGCACCGAGTGGAAGCGGGCCAGGGCCGGCACCACCGAGCCGCCGGCGGCGGCCTGCTCGGCCCCGCGCAGGAGGGCGTCGGTGACCCCGCCCACGGCCGAGACCACCACCAGGAGAGGCCCTTCAGAGGCCTGCCGGGCGACGATCTCGGCCACGCCGCGCATCCGGTCCGCATTGCCTACGGAAGTACCGCCAAACTTCAGAGCTCGCATCACCGATCCTCCAGAAAAATCCGCCCTGCACCGCTAAAGGTGCCGGGTACACCCCGGGGAGGGACGCCGTTGCCTTGCCTGCCTGGATGCCCTACAATACGCCTCCGCTTCGCGGAGACCCCAAGTTTCCGTTCAGCCGACGTAGCTCAGTGGTAGAGCAGCTGATTCGTAATCAGCAGGTCGTCGGTTCAAATCCGACCGTCGGCTCCATGCGTCCCTGGCTGTGACGCGGGCTCCAAGGTGGCTCCCATGCCTATCACCGCACTCCCCCCTCTGCTTGGACCTGCAGACCGCCTCGAAGAATTCTGTCGCCGCTGGAAGATCACCGAGCTTGCCCTCTTCGGATCGGCTCTGAGAGAGGATTTCCGCGCGGACAGCGACATCGATTTCCTGGCTCGCTTCGCGCCGGATGCCGAGTGGAGCCTGTTGGACCATGCGAAAATGGAGCGGGAGCTCACCGAGATGCTGGGCCGTGAGGTGGACTTGGTGAGCCGGACCGCCGTCGAGGCGAACCCCAACTGGATCCGGCGGCGGGAGATCCTGAGCACCGCCAGAGCCCTGTATGCCGCTTGAGCGCGCTCCCGCGACCATCCTGGACATGGTGATCGCTGGACAGCGTATCCAGGAATTCATCGCCGGCCAAGGCTTCGCCGAGTTCAGCGCGGATCTCAAGACCCAGTCCGCCGTCATTCTTCAGATCTTGATCCTCGGCGAGGGCGCGAGGAGACTCTCGGAAGACCTCAAGCAGCGGATTCCCGAGATCCCGTGGTCGGACATGATCGGGATGAGGAACATCCTGATCCATCACTACGAAGGGACAGACCTCAGGGAAGTCTGGAAAGCGGCGTCTCAGGACGTGCCGAGGCTCCTGGCCGTGCTGGAACCGATGATCCCACGACAGGACGAATCGAAAGGCTCGTGAAGGATAGGATCTTGAACGAGCACCTTGATCACAACTCTACCAGGGCATGACCGAAGCCAAATCTCTAGCGAGGAGCCCAAATGGCTGATCGAGTGCTCGAACCTGTACCCGCGCTACTGCATCGATATCGTCCACCAGAGGAAATCGAGCGTGGCTGGTTTGAGGATCTCCTCGTTCATCACCGCATCTGGGCCAGCTCGCCAACGGAGTTCAATGACGAGGACGATTGCAGGGCCCGCATCGACTACCGTGGAAGCGAGGACGAGCACTTCAGGAGCTATGAGGGAATGTTCGCGAAGCTCGGGCTGGACGCCGCAGATGCAAAGGCGGAGGCGCTCGACTCCCTTGCAAAAGGTGTGTGGAAAGACTCTTTAGCTCATGAAAGTCTGCGAGCTTCGATGCAAACAGTCTTCGACAACTACGGCGTAATTTGCTTATGTGAGAGCGGTACCAGTGCGCATATGTGGCGTCTTTATGCCGAACAACACCGAGGGATCTGTCTACGGTTTGAGACCTCCAAGCCCCCATTCTCCAATGTCTTTCGAGTCAAGTACCTATTCAAGCTTCACAACGTGCGCTTCAACGACGACCCGGGCGCGTTTGTCGAGCTCCTGCTCACCAAAGGGCAATCTTGGAAGGACGAGGCCGAGTGGCGGCATGTCGATACTTCGAGTGGGAAGGGCTATCGGAGTTTCCCTCCGAGTGCACTCAAGGCGGTGATCTTGGGGATGAACATCACTCCCGTGATGAGAAGCGAGGCCTATCGGCTCATGGAGCGGTGGAGTCCCGGCGTGGAGTTACTTCAAGCTGTATCTCGGCCAGGACAAGTCGATCCAGGCTTGGAACCACTTTCTGTTTCGACTACGTGATGGCGGGGCGAAGCGACGCTGGCCGGGCTTGGTGGGCGGCTCTCAGGTATGCAATTGAAGCTTTAACTGCGGCAGGAGATCGTTCGATGATCGAGGCGAGCCGTCGGTGTTCCTCTGTCTATTCTCCGCGCTTCTTGCGTTGAATCCTTGTCCCTGCGGCGAATCCCGGCCATAATCTCCGCAGGAGACGCGGAGAATGTATATCCATGAGCTTCAGGATTGGCCCCGGTTCCACTGGAACCCAGGAGAGCTCGCGGAGCCTCTGGCCTCCGTCCGCCTCCGGCAGGGCCGGCTCATCGGGCACATGGAGACACTCGGTTTCAACCTCCGGCAGGAGGCCGTCCTCCAGACGCTGACCGGCGACGTGGTCCAGAGCAGCGAGATCGAAGGGGAGACGCTCGACGCCGAGCAGGTCCGCTCGTCGATCGCCCGGCGGTTGGGGCTCGACATCGGCGCTCTCAAGCCGGCGGACCGCCACGTCGAGGGGATCGTCGAGATGATGCTCGACGCCACGCGCCGGTTCGACCAGCCGCTGACCGCCGAACGGCTGTTCACCTGGCATTCATCGCTGTTTCCCACCGGGCGCAGCGGCATGACCAGGATCCGGACGGGGGCGTGGCATGACGACAGCAAAGGACCCATGCAGGTGATCTCCGGTCCGGTCGGCAGGGAGCACGTCCACTTCGAAGCGCCGAAAGCGGAGCGCCTCGACTCCGAAATGGGCGCTTTCCTGAACTGGTTCGAGACAGCCGCCGGCATCGATCCCCTGTTGAAGGCCGCGCAGGCCCACCTCTGGTTCGTGACCCTCCACCCCTTCGAGGACGGCAACGGCCGCATCGCGCGCGCCATCGCCGACATGGCCCTCGCGCGCTCGGAGAACAGCCCCCAACGGTTTTACAGCATGTCGACGCAGATCCGGCAGGAGAGAAAGGCTTATTACGACATCCTGGAACAGACGCAGAGGGGAACGATGGACATCACGCCGTGGATGGACTGGTTCCTGGGATGTCTCGGGCGTGCGATCGACAGCGCCCAGAGCACGCTGGGCTCGGTCCTCGCCAAGGCCCGCTTCTGGGAGCGCGCGCGGAACGTCCCCCTCAACGAGCGCCAGCGTCTTGTCCTCAACCGCTTGCTCGACGGCTTCGAAGGCAAGCTCACGACGTCGAAGTACGCGAAGCTTGCCAAATGTTCCCAGGACACCGCCCTGCGGGACATCCTGCCGCTGGTCGAGAGCGGAATCCTCGTACGGAACCCGGAAGGCGGGCGCAGCACCAGCTATTCCCTGGCGCAGGAATGAAAAGCCCTTCCTCACCCGCCCGCCCGCACGTACTGCGACGGGTTCCACTGGTGACCCTTTTTGGTGCGGACGATGCGGCCGGTCTTGGCCATCCAGCGGAGGACCACCGAAACCTGCCGGGCGTCGTATTCCTTCTTGAGACGGGGGGCGAAGCGCTGGTTGATCTCGGCGACGACGTCCACCGGACCGAAGGGCTCCTGGGAGGCCTTGCGCTCGACCACCCGGTTCACCAGATAGCTGATCGACACCTTGCGGCCCACCGGCAGGTCGTCCGAGGGGGGTGGCGCCGCCTGGGGGAGACGGGCCGCCAGCTTGGCGGCCTGGTCGGCGCTGACCTTCAGAGTCTCGAAGCTCTTCACGAGCTGCTCCAGCTCCGCCGCGTGCTCCGCCCGCCTATCGCGATGGAACGCCTCGCGCTCGGCGTGGAAGGCCTCCCTTTCACGGTGTTGTGAAATCTGCGTTTGCAGGCTCGCCAGGATCGCGGACAGGGATAATGGGGTCTCCATGCCGCAAATCTACCGCTGAGCCGCTCCAGAAGCAAGTAAAGTCCCGCTTACCTCGGAAATTAAGCGGTATATTCCGGGCTTCATCCCGCCTGCCGGGCGGAGCAGGCGGGCTCTTTTCCGGAGGGACCCGCTTGCCGGGGGCGTCAGGCGGTATCTTGCGGGGAATCTACCGACTACCGAGGACGGCAGGCGGTATGCTTACCGGAATATACTGCCTGCCGGGAGAGGCAAGCGGTATATTCCGCGCGGCGGGAGAGTGGCTCCGCGGAATAGGCGGCATATTCCCTGCGGCGGCCAGGCGTGGAAGCGCTCCGGTTCGGAGTGTGAGCTTCCCGGTCGCCTCGTTCCTTGAGGGGGTCGTTCATAGTCTGCTAGAGTCTCAGGCAACGCCGCGATCTGGCTGAAGGATTCTCATGCGGATCGTCCTGATCTCTCCCAAAGGCCCACTCTACCGCCACCGCGGGGGGATCTTCAAGCGGTCGCTCCGCTACATGCCGCTCACCCTTCCGACTTTGGCCTCCCTGGTCCCCCCGGAGCTCGATGCGGACGTCCAGCTCCTCGACGAGGGCATCGCGGACGTCGATCCCGCCGGGATCGAGGCGGACCTGGTCGGCCTCACGGTGATCACGGGGACGGCGGTGCGCGCCTACGAGCTGGCGGCGGCCTTCCGCGCCCGGGGCATCCCGGTGGTGCTCGGCGGCCCCCACGTGACCCTGATCCCGGAGGACGCTCAAGCGCACGCCGAAGCCATCGTGGTGGGCTACGCCGAGGAGAGCTGGCCCGAGCTGCTGCGCGACTTCGTGGCCGGCCGCATGCGCTCCCGGTACGACCAGCGCCCCGGCCTCTCCCTGGCCGGAATGCCGACACCCCGCCGCGACCTGCTG
This sequence comes from Thermoanaerobaculia bacterium, assembly GCA_045807625.1. Classification (GTDB taxonomy): domain Bacteria; phylum Acidobacteriota; class Thermoanaerobaculia; order Multivoradales; family UBA5704; genus DATARR01. The sequence goes on from JBJMHA010000060.1 coordinate 20,235, forward strand.
CCGCGCCGCCGCTATCTCACCGACGACGTCTTCGAGGCCACGCGCGCCTGCGTCCACCGCTGCGACTTCTGCGTCGTCCCCGCGGCCTGGGGGACGAAGCCTTTCCAGAAGCCGGTGGAGGAGGTGGTCGAGGAGATCCGCCGCAAGGGGTCGCGCAAGCTGATCTTCGTGGACCTGAACCTGATCGCCGACCGCGGCTACGCGGCCCGCTTGTTCGCGGCGCTGATCCCGTTGCGCCTGCAGTGGTACGGCCTCGCCACCGTCCTCCTCGGGCAGGACCAGGAGCTGTTGAGTCTCGCCCAGCGGAGCGGCTGCAAGGGCATCCTGATGGGATTGGAGTCGATCTCGCGGGAGAACCTCCGCGACTCGAAGAAAGGTTTCAATTCCCCCGAGCGCTACCACGAGCTGGTCGCGGCCCTGCACCGCCACGGCATCGCCCTCCAGGGGTGCTTCGTCTTCGGGCTCGACCACGACACGCCGGAGATCTTCCTGGAGACCGCCCGCTTCGCCGTGGAGGCGCGCATCGACCTGCCGCGCTTCGCGGTGGTCACGCCCTTCCCCGGCACGGCTCTCTACAAGCGCTTGGAGGGCGAGGGACGCATCCTCACCAGGAATTGGGAGCTCTACGACGGCCAGCACGTGGTCTTCCAGCCGGCGGGGATGAGCGTCGAGGAGCTCCAGCGCGGCATCGAGACGGCGTGGAGATACGCCTACAGCGTGCCGTCGATGGTGAAGCGGCTGGCCGCCTCGCCGAGCCCCTGGCCGGTGCGCCTCGGCACCAATCTCGGTTACCGCTTCTACGCCCACAATCTCCACCGCTTCTACAATTGCGACTGGATCCTCGGGATGGGGAAGGTGAGATCCGCCGCGTGAGGCTGACCCTCGTCCACCCCTGCATCGGCCGCCGCGCCGGCGACCGCTCCTACATCCGCACCTGGCAGATGGAGCCGCTGCCGCCCGCGCTGATCGCGGGGATCACCCCGCGGGACGTCGAGGTGCGCTTCTACGACGACCGGATGGAGGAGATCCCCTTCGACGAGCCCACCGATCTGGTGGCCCTCTCGGTCGAGACCTACACCGCACGGCGCGCCTACCAGATCGCCTCCGAGTACCGGCGGCGGCGGGTGCCGGTGGTGATGGGCGGCTTCCACGCCAGCCTCTGCCCGGACGAGGTGGCGCGCCACGCCGAGAGCGTGGTGGTGGGGGAGGCCGAGGCGCTCTGGCCCGAGGTGATCGACGACTACCGCCACGGCCGCCCGCGCAAGCTCTACCGCCAGGAGGGGCGCACGGCGCTCGCCGGGGCGCGGCCGGACCGCCGCATCTTCCGTGGCAAGCGCTACCTCCCGGTGGGGCTGATCGAGGCCGGCCGCGGCTGCCACTTCAAGTGCGACTTCTGCGCCGTGCAGACGGTCTTCCACGCCACCCAGACGCGCCGGCCGGTGGACGAGATCCTGGCCGAGATCGAGGCGATCCGCCACGAGAAGAAACTGATCTTTTTCGTCGACGACAACATCACCTCGAATATGGCGCAGGCCAAGGAATTCCTCCGCGCCCTGATCCCGCTGCGGGTCCGCTGGGTGAGCCAGGCGAGCATCAACATGGCCCACGACGAGGAGATGCTGGACCTCCTCGAACGCAGCGGCTGCATGGGCGTGCTGATCGGCTTCGAGACGCTGAACCCCGACAACCTGAAGGCGATGAACAAGACGTTCAACACCATGCGCGGCGGTTATGAAAAAGCGCTGGAGAACCTGCGGCGGCACGGCATCCGGCTCTACGGCACGTTCATCTTCGGGTACGACGAAGACACGCCGGACCAGCTCCCACGCGCCGTGGACTTCGCCCGCCGCCACGGCTTCTACATCGCCGCCTTCAACCACCTGACGCCGTTCCCCGGCACGCCGCTCTACGGCCGGTTGGAGCGGGAGGGGAAGCTCCTTTACGAGAGCTGGTGGCTGGACGAGGCCTACCGCTACAACATGGTGCCCTTCAAGCCGGCGCGCATGGCGCCGGAGGAGGTGGAGCGCTGCTGCGTCGAGGCGCGCCGGGCCTTCTACTCCTGGCCGAGCATCCTCCGGCGGTCGGCCGATCCGGTGAACCGGTCGGACCCGTTCATGTTCCGCAACTATTTCCTGATCAACTGGCTGCACCGTGCCGACGTGGACGGCCGCAACCACTTCCCGCTGGGGGCGGAGGATTGGCGGTCCGAGCTGTTGGAGGCCGCCTGATCGTCGAGCTCGCGGGACCCCAGGACGATCCGGAGATCCGGCGCCTGTTGCGCGACAACCCCATGGACGGCGCGATCCGGGTGTCTCTGGAGCGGGAGCCGGACGCCTTCCTGGCCGCCGCCGTGGAGGGGGACCGCCACGCCACGGTGGTGGCCCGCGATCCCGAGACCGGGCGGGTCGTGGGCATGGGCACCCGCTGCGTCTGGAACGCGTTCGTGAACGGCGAGCCCTGCCGATTGGGCTATCTGAGTCAGCTCCGGGTGGACCGCTCCGCCCGCGGCCGGCGCCGTCTGCTGGCCGCCGGCTACGCGGCGCTCCGCGACCTGCGCGGCCCGGGGGAGGCGCCGTTCGATCTCACCTCGATCATCGCGGACAACGAGACCGCCCGCCGTCTCCTCGGCGCCTCGGTGCCGGGGCTGCCGCGGTACCGGGAGATGGCGGGGTTTGTGACTCTGATCTTGCCGGTACAGGGGAGAAATGCGTTCTTTCGTAGGGGCGGCCCTGTGTGGCCGCCCTGGGCGGGGGGAA
>JBJMHA010000061.1:0-5963 GCA_045807625.1 Thermoanaerobaculia bacterium
GAAACGGGACAGGACGATCTCGTCGTCACCTGTCTGTTCGCCAACCGCAATCAGACCGAAATCGAGAACCTGATCGGTTATTTCTCGACCGGGCTGCCTCTGCGCACCTCCGGTGCGCGCACCTTCCGCGAGCTCCTGGAGCGGGTGCGCGCCGTGACGCTGGCGGCGCATGAGCATCCACACATCCCCTACGAGCAGGTGCTGGAGGGAGCGAGCTTCCTGAAGCCCGGCGGCCGCGGCGGGATCACGTCGTTCCGCGTCATGTTCCAGCTCGCCAAGATGCCGCCCGACGGGCAGGGCGTGTCGGACGTGAGGATCACCCGCCTGCGGACAGATACAGGCAGGATCGGTCAGGACCTGACCCTGTTCCTCGTCCAGTCGAACCGGCTCGCTGGCCGGCTTCGCTACAACCTCGACGTGCTCGATCCGAAGCGGGCCGCCCTCCTGCGCGACCGCTTCCTCCAGATTCTCGCCGCCGCGGCCGCCGATCCGGACGTCCCGCTGGCTGAGCTGCTGCCGCGGGAGGCCGAGGTCACAGGAGGGGCATGGTGAAGAGAGTGGCCCTGGTCACGGGAGCGAGCCGGGGGGTCGGCCTGGAGGTCTGCCGCCAGCTCGGCGTCGCCGGGTACACGGTCGTGCTGACCGCGCGCGATCCGGAGAAGGGGGCCAGGGCCCTGGGGCTGCTGCGCCAGGCGGGGCTGGACGCCCATTTTCAGACGCTGGACGTGACGGATCCCGCCGGCGCCCGGCGGGTGGCCGACGCCGTCGCCGCCGACCTCGGCCGGCTGGACGCGCTGGTCAACAACGCCGCCATCGCGATCGACGTCCGGGAGAGCCTGGCGACGGTGGATCCCGGCCTGATGCGGCGGACCCTCGAGACCAACTTCCTGGGAGCGCTCCACTGCTGCCAGGCCTTCCTCCCCCTCATGCAACGGCAGGGGTACGGCCGGATCGTCAACGTGTCGAGCGGGCGGGGGTCTTTTTCCAGGCTGGGCGCCGGAGGGCCCTCCTACCGCATCTCGAAAACCGCCATGAACGCGCTGACCGTGATCCTGGCCGACGAACTCAAGGAGACCAACATCCTGGTCAACGCCATGACCACCGGCTGGGTCCGCACCCGGCTCGGCGGCCTGAAAGCCCCGCGCTCGGTCGCGGAGGGAGCGGAGACCGCCGTCTGGCTCGCCATGCTGCCGGACGACGGCCCGAGGGGGAAGTTCTTCAGGGATCGGGAGGAGTTTCCATGGTAGCGACTCATTGTTCCTGGTTTGGCGGCACTTCTGGAAATAGACGTGAGGAAGCGGTGGGCTCTCACGAAAGGAGATTCGATGAGCGTTCGTGATGTCAGTCTTGCAGAGAGCGTCGAGGGCGGACCGCCGCCGACCCCGGAGATCGGCCGGCTGGCCCTGCACGGGGGGAAGCCCGCGGTCACCGCGCCCGAGCCCCACTTCCGGTGGCCGTTGATCACTGACGCCACGCGCCAGGCCGTGCTCCGGCAACTCGACGAGGCGGTCTCCCTCAACGACCGCTCGGGAGTCGTCGCGCGCCTCGAGCAGCGGCTGGAAGCCGAATTCGGCCTGCCGCACGCGCTGCTCTTCAATACCGGGACCTCGGCGATCTTCGCCATGTTCGTCGGCGCTGGCCTGGGACCGGGCGACGAGGTCCTTTGCCCGGGCTACACCTTCTTCGCCTCGAACAGCCCGCTCTTTTTTACCGGCGCGACCCCGGTCCTGGTGGATTGCGACGGCAGCGGCAACATGGATCCGCAGAAGGCGCGCGAGCTCGTCACCGAGCGCACCCGGGCCGTCGTGGTCGCCCACCTGTGGGGCTTCCCCTGCGACATGGATCCGCTCGTCGATCTCTGCCGCGAGCGCGGCCTGCTGCTCCTGGAAGACATCTCGCACGCCTATGGCGCCACCTACAAGGGGCGGTCGGTGGGCACCTTCGGGGACGCCGCCGCCCTCAGCCTGCAGGCCCACAAGACCCTGACCGGCGGCGAGGGGGGCGTCCTGCTCACCCGCGACGACGAGTTCTTCTACCGGGCTCTCGCCCTCGGGCATTACACCAAGCGCTGCATGCAGGAGATTCCCGCGGAGCATCCGCTGCACGACTACGCGGTTACGGGCCTGGGCCTCAAGCTGCGCATCCATCCCCTCGCCGCGGCGATCGCGGAGCAGCAGCTCGACACGATGCCGGCCGTGCTCGCCGGGAGGCGCCGTTGCGCCGGCATGCTGTGCCGCGAGCTGGGGTCGATCCCCGGCATCGAGCTGCCTCCGATCCCGGAGCACGCCTCTCCGAGCTGGTATGGGCTCATCTTCCACCTCGACCGCGAGCTGTTCCGCCGCGGCCTCGCGGGCGAGGTGCTCGCCGCTCTCGCCGCCGAGGGCTGCTCCGCCATCGACCACCCGAAGATCACGGCCCCGGTGAATCGCTTTCCGCTCTTCCGGGAGCCCGGCCGGGTCCACCGCGGGTACGGCTCGCTGCCGGAGCGGGAGCTCCCGGGGGCGGAGGACTTCTTCGCCCGGGCCTGGAAGCTGCCGGTCTGGCATCGCGAGGAGGACGACGCGCTGGTCGAACAGTACCTGGATGCGATCCGCAAGGTGATGCATTGCTTCGCTTGAGGATCGGAGGTTACCCATGATGCCGATGACAAGTTCGAGCGCGTCCACGAGCAATCTGGTCGACTATTGGAACGAAGCGCGCCTGCGCGTCGCGTCGGCGAAGTCCACCTCCGTTCGTCCGGCCCCCGGAATCGTGCCCTGGCGCTTCGCGCTCGAGGACATCCTCAAGGTCGGATACGGATTGCAGACCCAGCCCCGCTTCGTGGCCGGCGCCTGGCAGGAGGTCCGCTGGCGTACCACGCCGTCGGCGGGAGCGCTCTACCCGTTCGAGGTGATCGCGACCGTGATCGGGGAGGGGAGCTATCTCTGGGAGGTCGAGAAGGGGCACCTCGTCCCCTGCGATCTGCCGCCGCTGACCCAGGACGACCTGGCCGGGGCGGGGTTGGCCGTCCGGCCCGGACACCGCCTGGAGGCCCTGCTCACCTTCGTCGCGCGCCCCTGGCTGAGCATGAAGAAGTACCGTCTGCGCGGCTACGCCTACTGCCATCTCGACGTGGGGCACACCGCCACCAACCTGGCTCTCTACACGGCGGCGCTGGGCCACGACCCGGTCCTCCATCTGCGCTTCTCCCGCGCGTTCCAGATGGAGCACCTGAAGCTGGAGGGCCTGTGCCGCGAGCCTCTCGCGGTGCTCTCCTTCGCCAGCGCCGAGCCGGCCGGCGATCCGCATCCGGCCGTCCCGCCGGGCTCCGAGATCTGCCTCCCGACGATCGGCCTGGAGCTGCCCGGAGAGCCGGAGATGCGGAGCTGGGAGTCGCTCCAGGGCGTCCTCTCGTTCGATTTTTCGCTCGCGCCCTCCTGTGAGCCCGCCGGCGCACCTCTCCTGGTGGACGGCGTGGAGATCCCCGCGGGCTCCCTGCTGCCGGAGGGCCGTCCGCCGTTCACGGCGGCGGCGGAGTGGCGCTCGGCGGTCCTGGGCCGGCGCTCCGCCAAGGGCTTCCGGCAGGAGGCCGTGAGCCTGGAGCAGATCGGCGAGCTCCTCGGCGCTCTGCGGGGCCTAGGGCTTACCGCGGACTGCGGCCTGCAGGGTTGTGTGCAACTGGGCGCTCGCCTCGTGGCGAGGAACGTCGACGGCCTCGCGGGCGTCTTCGCCTACCTTCCGCGGGGCCACGCGCTCCACCCGATCGACGCGCGGGCGGACGACCCCTGGCTGGCCTGCATGCAGCAGGGGCTCGCCAGCAATGCCGCGGCCGTGTTGATCCTCCACGCTCCGCTCTGCCGCCTGGTCGACCGCGATGGCTATTCGGCCTTCGCCGAGCTGCAATTCCGGGCCGCGGAGCTGGGCCAGCGCCTCCACCTGGCGGCCACCCGGCTCGGGTCGCTGGGGATCACCTGCATCGGCGGGTTCGACGGCGAGCAGTGCTCTCTCCTGGCCCGTCTCGAGGCCGGGGAGGAGGCCATCTATGTGATCCTGATCGGTGTCCGCGACGAATCGGTGTTCAAGCAGGACCGGCTGAACGTGGCGTTCAGCCACGGCTACACCAACACCCTGGAAGACTGATGGCAGGCTCCGTCCTCGATCATCCCGCTTTCGCGCGGCTCTTCACGCCCGGTCATCAGGAGCTGCGGAGCCGCGCCCGGAGCTATTTCGACCCGGCACGGCTGCCGGAGTGGCTGGGGCCCGGCGGCTATCTCAGGAAGGCCCAGTGGGAGGAATTCGGCCGGCTCGGGTTCCTGGGCGTCTCGCTCCCCCGCGAGTTGGGCGGCCAGGGTCTCGGCCTGCTGGGCGCGCTGATCCTGAGCGAGGCGGCGTCAGGGCTCGGGGATCTCGGCGTCTCCCTCGGCCTGTGCTGCCAGACCGAGATCACCGCCCAGTGGCTGGCCACCGCGCATGCCCCGGAGGTCCGGGACCGCTATCTCCCGGGGATGATCGCCGGCCGTCTGGTCGGTTGCGCCTGCGATACCGAGCCCGGCCCGGCGGAGCCCGGAGCGCAGCGGCGGATGGAGTCCACGGCCGTGCGCGACGGCGACGAGCTGGTGGTCCACGCCCGCAAGCTCTACATCGTCAACGGCGCCAACGCGGACCTCTGTTTCGTGACGCTGAAGATCGCCGGCGAGATGGCGACCGTCGTGGTGGAGAAGGAGCGCCCCGGCGTCCGCGTCCTCAAGGTCTTCGACAAGCTCGGGACCCGCGCGATCGATCAGGCGATGCTCGACTTCGACGGCGTCCGGGTGCCGGCCGCGAACCTCTCCGCCAAGCGCGGTGTCCGGCAGCTCATGCACTGGAACAAGGTGATGACGGCGGCTCGCTTCCTGATGTGCGCCGACGCCTGCTTCCTCCATCGCCGGCTGCTCGGCCGTATGCTGGAGCACGGCGGCCGGCGGATTGTGGAGGGGCGGCCGCTGGCGAGCTGGCCGGTCAACCGGCACGCCCTGGCGCGCGCCGCGGCGGACCAGGAGCTGATGCAGGCGGGGCTCGTCGATTGTTTCGAGCGTCTCGAAGGCGGGCGCAACGCCGTGGCCGAGGTGGCCGCGCTGAAGTGGTTCTGCGTCGACCGGACGGCCCGTTTCGCGGCCCTCTGCGCCGAGCTCCAGGGAGGCGCGGGTTACATGTGGGACAGCGAGCTCCTGTTGGCCCAGGCGCAGATCCTCGGCCTCAAGATGGCCGGGGGGAGCCTGACCACGATGAAGGTGATCGCCGGCCAGGCGCTCGCCTATCGCGAGGAGCTGGAGGCGCTGGCATGAGCGGGAGCTTCGCCATCTGGGAGGCGATGGCCGGCTGCCTCGACCGCCAGCGCGGGCATAGGGCGGTGGTGGGGAGCGCGGAGGCGTTCTCCTACGAGGAGCTCGGCCGCCGGATCCGGGAGGCGTCCGGCCTGCTGGGCGCGGCGCCGCACGTGGGTTTCTGTCTCGGCAACCGTCCCGAGTACGTGATCCTCTACTTCGCCACGCTCGCGGCCGGCCACCTGCCGCTGCTGCTCGACGCGAGCTTCAACACCGGCGAGATCGAGGCGATCCGCGGCGACTGCGGCCTCGACGCGCTGGTCCTCGAGCGGGCGAAGGCGGAGGCGCTCGACCTTCCCGGGAAGGGGGAGCCGGTCCCGTTCGCGGACAACGTCGTCATCCTGCCGCTCGCCCGGCGCGGCGAGCCTGCCTACCGGGCACGGCCGGCGACCGAGGTCTGCCGCTTCACCTCCGGCACCACGGGCCGGCCGAAGTGCCTGGAGTTCAGGGGGCCCGCCGTGGTCTCGGCGGCGCGCCACTGGGTCCAGGGGACGGGCATGACCGGCGACGACCGGACGCTCTGCCTGGCCGCGCTGTCGAACGGCTTGGCGTTCAACACCTCGCTGCTCTCGACCTTCCTCGCCGGCGGCGAGCTGCACTTCCTCAAGGGGGTGCCGCTGA
>JBJMHA010000062.1:0-17119 GCA_045807625.1 Thermoanaerobaculia bacterium
CTGGGTGGGAGGCTGATCCGGTCGGGGATTTCCCCCGCCCAGGGCGGCCACGCAGGGCCGCCCCTACAGAATCCATCATTTCTAGATTGACGCCGCACTAGGCTGCGGGCTCAACGCTCTCGATGTTCTCGCGAAGGATCCGCGGATGCCGGGCGGCGATGCGTAGCAGGGCGATCGCGGGACCCTCCGGGTGCCGCCGGCCCTGCTCCCAGTTCCGGAGAGTGTGAACGCTGATCCCCATGGCGAGAGCGAACTGAGCCTGGGTCAACCCGATGAAACGCCGCAGCGCGGCGACGTCCTCGCCGGATTCGAATTGTCCCAGCATGAGACGCTTCCGCACCCGCGAGGAAATGGCTCTCGCGAACTGTTCGTCCGTCAGCTCGGGAATGTCACTCATAGGCTTCTGTCCCTGTAAGAGTAGTAGAGAGCTTGCTCACGCTCGCTCGCCCAGCGAGCGCTGACGATACGGACCGTCTCCTCGTCGCGATCCGTCCACACAATGAGAACGATGCCGCGAGCGATGGGCCCGATGGCGATGAAGCGATCCTCCACCGCGGAATGGGCCTCGTCGAAGATCTCGAGGAAGTCGGAATCCCCGGTGAATAGCTCCTCGGCTTCCTCGAAGGAGATGCCGTGTTTCCGCTGGTTCGCGAGGTTCTTGGCTTCATCCCATTCAACCCTCACCCCAGCAGGGTAGGCTGGCGGACGGGCTAAGTCAATGGCTTAGGGTGGCGTGGACCCAGCCTCCCGGGAGCGCCTCTGCGGCTCACCGGAGGACTGGCCTTGACGCTCGGCGCTCCGAGGCTTAGCGTTATGGGGGAGAGTTGCCATGGCGAAATCGACCTTGACCGTCAGATACCAGACGATCGTTCCCGAGGAGGTCCGGGAGAAGCTCGGCCTCAGAGCCGACGACGAGCTTCAATGGGAGGTTTCGGGCGACCATGCAGAGGTGAAGCCTTCCCGGAGCGGACGCGAGCGGAAGGTCCCGAAGCTCCCTCCCGGGGCCGGAGCTTTCGACAGCGGCCATACGGATACCGCCGATCGAGCCGAAGAGCTTCTTGACGAACTCGGATTCGGCGAGGACCGCCCGTAGTGCCGATTCTCCTCGACACCGGGGTCCTATACGCCTACTACGACCGCCGGGACGTGTGCATCATGCTTCGCGAAAGCTCATTAAGTCGGAAGCGGGACTCTCATCGCCCCAGTTCCGGTCCTTCCCGAGATCGACTGCCCATTTACTTCTGTTTCTTATCGCGGAGCCTCTTGACGACGTATGTCGTAGCCGTCACGGCTCCGATTCCGCCTACTGCGAGAGCCGCAGGAGTGGCCAGCGCGGTAAGTGCTGCCCCGATTCCTACTGCTTTTAACACGCCGACAGCGGCCACACCACATGCGGTCGCTACCCCCTTGCCAAAACGCACTGCAGCTGGATGCATGATTACTCTCCTTCCTTTCAAGAAAAAATTCTTTATCGTCTTTATAATCGAGCCGCGCCGATCAGAGCCGTACATCTTGGAGCACTCCTGTTGAATCGCACTGTTGAATCATCGTCAGTAAATCCGCGAACCGCTGACGCCTCCCCGCAACCTGTGAGAGCCCGCTCAGATCTTGAATTGCGCGCCGAACCTCGTCGCCGCAAAACGGAGACCCACATGCCACTAGCCCGCAAAGAGCCAAGGCGCGCGTCTCTAGGACCTCGGCGCTCCTTACCTTCCCTTTGGCCAGTCCATTAGCATGCTGGAGCGCCGCGGTAAACGCTCGCTGTGCTTCATCCCGCCGAGATCGCCGCAACGCGCTGATCCCGAGAAGAAGAAAAGCATGGTGACGGTTGTCCGGGACATCAAATTGGCTGGCCCGCTCGGCCGCCGCCTTCGCGAGGTCAACCTGGCCAGTCATTAGATAGGCTCGTGCGAGAGAGCTCTCGTGCTCGCTCAGCAGCTTCGGGCTTCGAATCTCACGCCCTAACTGAATTCCCTCTTCCGCTTTTGTAGCGGCCTTAGTAAAACAGTGTTGATCCAGAAGCGTTTCAGCCAAGCTTTGGAGCCCAGTACCATAGGTTAAAGGATCCGTGCCTCTCGTCCTTTCCAGCGCCTCCTGAAAATATGACATCGCCTCGTCGACCGCTCCCAGCGCTGCATGGCAATTGGCAATCGAGATAAGGCAACTCGTCTCAATAGTCGTATTCCCAAGATCACAGGCCAGCCTCAATGCATCATTGAAATAAGTAACAGCTTCCGGGTAGTTACCCGCCTTTTCATAACACAATCCTAGGCTTAGAGTACTGGGAAGCTCGACTTCAGTGGCGCTCTCGGTGCCTGCTATCCGTACCGATTCGCTGAGGCAGGCGATCGCTCGATCAATCTCCCCCAACTCGTTGTAGAAGGTACCGAGACACATGAGAGCACTGGCCTCACAGACCCTCTCTCCTTCCCGCCGGCTCAGCTCTATACTTCGCTCGCAATCTTCTTTTGCTGCTTGGAGATCGCCCATACCCAAACGGGCATAGCCAACATCGAGCAAGCTCATGCATACGTAGCATGTCGTTTTCAAATAAGGACGAATCTGCTCGTGCAACTCGATGAGTTTCCCGTAGGAACCCAAACCAAGCAAGCGCGGATCGATCTCTTCGAGGAGAAGACCTGTCGCGAGATCGAATTCGCCCCCTAAAACGAGGAATCTGTGGGCTGCAACGAGCAGGTTCAGGTCGCAATTTTCCGAGATCTGAGCAGGACCCATGATTAGGAAATGGTCAACGAGTCGCTTCGCTTTATCGGTCCACTCCTCCGGTTGCCCCAAGTTTCTGAACTCGGGCGTGAGTAACCATCGAATCAGTGGCGAAACATAGTAGGATTTATTGAGCGCTTCCGGCTCGATCCGCCGCTCCGGCAACTCAAGGACCGATACGGGCTTCAGGTCTTTGCTCGCCCTTGATGCGGCTTCTGAAGAAAGACCTTGTCCTGTTAAAACGGACTCGCCGGCGTATGGCACAGAGCTGATTTCCTCCCTTACAGCCAAGGGAGGTACAGCCGATACTTCGACCAAGCCTAATGTTTCCGCCTGTTTCAGGCGGCTTGCGAGGCCCCTCGACATCAATGCGCAGCGTCAGTCCAGAAGCTGCTTCCAGCAGCCCGGCAAGCCAACGCTCCGGCCCATCGAGCCACCGGTAGAGTTTCTGCCCGAGCTTCGCCAGGTTTGGGCCGATAAGTTGATAATCCCTCTCGACCGCGCTGTTGAGCTCGCGAATGCTCGCCTCGTCAAGCTCCCGGGTTCCGATGAGATGGCCATCAGGGCCGAAGAACCGAATCCGGGGCCGATCTGATGTCGCAGCGAAAACTTCGAAGGTATACTGTCTCATTGCATTCTAAGAGATCGACACCAACCGATGGAGCCGATCTTCGGTACTCCAGCGCAAGGCGTCACTACTCACAGGACACCATGCCCCAGGCGTTTGTTTACATGTAGCTTGTTCTCCTTAAGACGGACCGTAGTAGGGTCTGCCGCACGTGCTCACCGAGAGCTGGGTGAAGCAGCCAGCCGAACGGGTCCGTAGGGGGGGCATCGCGGCCAGGCGGGCCGCCGGTCTCCGGAAAAGCGTTGACGGCGTAGGCCTAGGAGTGTCGAGGCCGGTGCCGAGAGAGCCGGCGACACCGGGGAACAAGATCAGGACCAGCAGCAGCTAGACCGCTGCAACGCGAGCCGAGAGGGGCAGGCCCCTCACGCCGGGCGAGGAGGACGAGGCGGCTCGGGCGCTGGAGTCTCATGGCGATCCGGCTCCACTGTACTCTCCCGGGGAATACGCCGCGAAATCCGCCGTTCGGCGAATGGAGACTACGCCCCTCCGCCCATAGGCTTCAGACTGTATGGAAAGGCCGGGAGGAACAGATCCGATGACATGTGCCAAGCGCCGCGAGGGACGAGTTGGAATCGCGCTCGCCCTCTCGCTGTTGACCCTTGTACCCTCCGCAGCCCGCGCCGAAGGGCCCGCGCCGCTGACGCTGCAGCAGGCACTCCGCCGGGCGCTGGAGGCCAACGCGAGCACGGCCACGGTCCGCTCGCAGATCGCGGTCTCGGAGGCCCAGGTGCGCCAGCTCCGCTCGTCGGTGCTGCCGCACGTCGATCTGGACACCGCCGTCACCCGCAACAGCAACGAGGTCGCCTTCGACGTGAACGGTTTCCGGGCGACGATCCTGCCCCGCAACGACTGGAGCGCGCGGATCAACTTCAGCCAGCCGATCTACGCCGGCCAGCGGGAGCTCATGGCGCTGCGCCAGAGCCGGCTGGCGGTGAGCAGCGGCGGGGCCGCCCTGCGGTCCGCGGAGGACATGGTGCTGCTGTCGACCGCGTCCAACTATCTGGGGATCGTCCAGGGGGAGGCCCTGGTGGACGTGGAGCGGAAGAACCTGGAACTCGCCGAGCGGCGCCGCAAGCAGGCGCAGGCCTTCTACGAGGCCGGCGAGCAGACGCGGGTGGACGTGCTGCGGGCCGAGACGGACCAGAAGGCGGCCGAACGGGCGCTCGCGGCCGCGCAGCAGAGCCGGGACCTCTCGGCCAGCCGCCTGCGTCTCGACCTGGCGCTCGATGAGCCCGCGGGAGCCCCCCTGCGGGTGGCGGCGCCGGAGCTCAAGCTGCCGCCCCTGCCGGCGCCCGAGGCGCTGGTGGCGCAGGCGCAAGGCGGCCATCCGGCGGTGCAGCGGGCCGAGCTGGCGCTGCAGATCGCCCAGCTCGAGACCTCCAAGCAGCGGGCAGCCCGCCTGCCCACCGTGCGTGCCGAGGGGGACATCCTCCGCCAGCGGACCTCGTTCCCGGCGGACCAGACGGCGGCGCTGACCATCCGGCTGACGATGCCGCTTTTCGACAGCGGCGAGATCTCCGCCAAGGTGGCGGTGGCCCGGGAGCAGCAGCGGCAGGCGGAGATCGCGCTCGCCGAGGCGAAGCGGCAGGTGCGGGAGGACGTGCTGCAGTCGCTGCTCGACCTCCAGACCGCCGAGAAGGACGTCGCGCTGGCCAAAGAGCAGCTCGCCGCCGCCGAGGCCCAGTACAACCAGAGCTTCGAGCTCTACCGGGCGGAGGAGGCGACCTCGCTCGACCTCCAAACCTCCGAGGCCGCCCTCGCCGTGGCCCGCCGGGCGGTGGTGAATGGAACCCTGAGCCGCGACCTGGCCGAGCTCAACGTCTGGTCCGCGGTCGGAGCCTTGAAGAATCAGATCCTCACCCAGGAGGGTGCGCAATGAACCGGAAGATCCTCGCGCTCGCCGCGGCCCTGACGCTCGCCGCCTGCGCCGCCGATAAGAAGGCCGCCGACAAGCCGGCGGACAAGCCCGTTGAGAAACCGGCGCCGGCCCTGCCGGCCGACGTGGCGCAGCTCGCGCAGCCGGAGAAGCCGGCGGCGCCGGCCGAGACCGCCACGCCCGCCCCGGCGGCGGCCAGCCTGGCCGCCCTCCAGCCGACCGGCGAATTCGTCTCGCCGTCGCGCTCCGAGGTCTCGCCCAAGGAGCCCGGCCGGGTGGCGGCGGTGTACGCGGACGCCGGCTCGCGGGTGGGGCGCGGCCAGCCGCTGCTGACGCTGGAGACGGACTATTTCCGCATCGAGGTCCAGCGGGCCGAGGCGGACCTCGCGCGCGCCAGGGCCGCCGAGGCGGACGCCCGCCGCGATCTCGAGCGCAAGAAGGGGCTGCTCGGCAACCAGTCGATCCCGCAGGCGACCTACGACCGCTCGCAGGCCGCTCACGATCAGGCCGTGGCCGGGGTGGCCTCGGCCGAGGCCGCGCTGGCGCTGGCCCGGCAGCACGTCGCCGACGCCGTGCTCCGCTCGCCGCTCACCGGCGTGATCTCCGAGCGCCGCACCGACGTGGGCCAGCGCCTGGGCGAGGCCGGCGTCGCCTTCGTGATCGAGCAGACGGCGCCGCTCAAGCTCCGCTTCAGCCTCCCCGAGCGCTATCTCGGCGAGGTGCGGACGGGACGGATGGTGACCGCCCGCGTCGACCCCTATCCGGGCGAGACCTTCACCGGCCGCATCAAGACGGTGGGCGGCGTGATCGATCCGCAGACGCGGACCTTCTTCGCCGAGGCCGAATTCGCCAACGCGGACGGGCGGCTGCGCCCCGGCCTCTTCGCCCGCGTGGACCTCGGAGGGAAATAAGTCATGCAAAAGCTTGCCGAGCTCTGCGTCCGCCGTCCCGTCTTCGCCACGGTGCTCGTCCTGGCGCTGGTGGTGGTGGGCTTCTTCGCCTACAACCAGCTCGGAGTGGACCGCTTCCCGAAGGTGGACTTCCCCTTCGTGGTGGTCACCACCACTCTCGCGGGCGCCGCGCCCGAGGAGATGGAGACCGAGGTCACCGACAAGATCGAGGAGGCGGTCAACACCATCAGCGGCATCGAGCAACTGATCTCCACCTCGTCGGACGGCGTGTCGCTGGTGCAGATCCAGTTCGCCCTCGAGAAGGACCCCGACGTGGCGGCCCAGGAGGTGCGCGACAAGATCAACCGCATCCTCGCCGACCTGCCCAAGGACTCCGATCCGCCGATCATCGAGAAGCTCGATCCGGACGCCGACCCGGTGATCTCGATCGCCCTCTCCGGTCCCGCCTCGCAGCGCGAGATCTCCGAGTACGCCAACCGCGTGCTCAAGCGGCGGCTGGAGACGGTGTTCGGCGTCGGCCAGGTCAAGCTGGTCGGCCAGCGGCTGCGGCAGATCAACGTCGTCACCAACACCCAGAAGCTGAACGGCCTCGGCCTCACCTCGGCCGACGTGGTCAACGCCCTGGCGAGCCAGAACGTGCAGATCCCGGGCGGCAAGATGACCCAGGAGAGGCGCGACCTGACGCTGCGCACCTACGGCCGCGTCGAGGCTCCGGACGGCTTCGCGCGCCTGCCGGTCACCAGCCGCAACGGCTATCCGGTGCGGATCGGCGACGTCGCCACGATCGACGACGGCGTCGAGGATGCGGAGTCGATCGCCAGCGTCGGCGGCAAGCCGGCCGTGGTGTTGCAGATCCGCAAGCAGTCGGGGACCAACACCATCGCCGTGGTCAACGAGATCCGGGCGCGGTTCGCGGAGCTCAAGGGCCAGCTCCCGCCGGGCTGGAAGGCGGAGATCGTCCGCGACCAGTCGAAGTTCATCGTCGCCGCCGTCGACGCGGTGAAGGAGCACCTGGTGGTGGGCTCGCTCTTCGCGGCCTTCATCGTCTTCGTCTTCCTGCGCCGCTTCCGGCCGACGCTGATCGCGGCGATCGCCATCCCGAGCTCGCTGATCGCCACCTTCGCGGCGATGAAGTACATGAATTTCACCCTCAACGTGATCACCCTGCTGGCGCTGACGCTGGCGGTGGGCATCGTGATCGACGACGCGGTGGTGGTGCTGGAGAACGTCTTCCGCTTCATGGAGGAGAAGAAGCTCACCCCCCGCGAAGCGGCGATCCAGGGCACGCGCGAGGTCGGCCTCGCCGTGCTGGCGACCAGCCTGTCGCTGATCGCGGTGTTCCTGCCGGTCGCCTTCATGGGCGGCATCGTCGGCCGGTTCATGTACTCCTTCGGCGTCACCATGGCGTTCGCCATCGCGGTGTCGCTGCTGGTCGCCTTCTCGCTGACCCCGATGCTGGCCTCGCGCTGGCTGCAGGCGAAGGACGTCGCCGAGCCGGGCCAGGGCTCGCGGCAGAAAGGGTTCTACGCCGTCGTCGAGCGCGTCTACCTGCGCCTGCTCGACTTCGCCATGGCCCATCGCTGGGTGGTGGTGGCGACGATGGTGCTGGTGTTCGTCTCGATCGTGCCGCTGTTCATGGCGGTGAACAAGAACTTCCTGCCCAACGACGACGAATCGCAATTCCAGGTGGTGGTGCGCGCTCCGGAGGGGGCGAACCTCGCCGCCACGCAGACGATCCTCGAATCGATCGCCGCCCGGGTGCGCCGGCTCGACGGCGTGGCCACTACCGTGGTCACCGTCGGCGACGACCCGCAGAAGACGCTCAACCTGGGCTCGATCTACGTCCAGCTCGCCGATCCCAAGAGGCGCAAAGAGGATCAGTTCAAGATCATGCAGCACGTGCGCGCGGACATCCTGCCGCAGTACCAGGCGCTGAAGCTGCGGGCGCAGGTGGTGCTGGTGTCGGCCTTCGGCGGCGGCATCAACAACGACATCCAGTTCTGGATCGGCGGCCCCGACCTCGCCAGGCTCGACCAGTACGCGCAGACGCTCAAGACCGCCCTCGCCAAGGTGCCGGGCACCACCGACGTGGACACCAACTTCATCGTCGGCAAGCCCGAGCTCGGCGTGCGGATCGACCGCGACAAGGCGGCCGACCTCGGCGTGCGGGTGCAGGACATCGCCAGCTCGCTCAACGTCCTGGTCGGCGGCCAGAAGGCGACCTCCTACTTCGAGGGGGGCGAGGAGTACGAGGTGCACGTGCGGGCGGACGAGGCCGACCGCGACAACCCGGCGGCGATCTCCTCGATGGCGGTGCCGGCGGTCACCCGCGGCACGGTGCCGCTGCGCGACGTCGTCAGCCTCCAGGAGGCCACGGGACCCTCGCTGATCAACCGCCTGAACCGGCGCCGGCAAGTGATGGTCACCGCCAACATGCGCCCCGGCTTCTCGCAGCAGGCGGCGATCGACGCGCTCAACAAGACGGCGGCCGAGCTCAAGATGCCGCCCGCCTTCTCCTACGGCCTCACCGGGCAGTCGCGCGAGCAGGGGAAGGCGGCGGTGGCGTTCGCCACGGCGTTCCTGCTGTCGATCATCTTCATGTACCTGATCCTCGCGGCGCAGTTCGAGAGCTGGCTGCATCCGATCACCATCCTGCTCTCGCTGCCGCTGACGGTGCCGTTCGCGCTGCTGTCGATCCTGGTGCTGAATCAGTCGCTGAACATCTTCTCGTGCCTGGGCGTGCTGGTGCTCTTCGGCATCGTGAAGAAGAACGCGATCCTGCAGATCGATCACACCAACGGCCTGCGGGCGTTGGGGCTGCCGCGGGCGGAGGCGATCCGCGAGGCGAACCGCGACCGGCTGCGGCCGATCCTGATGACCACGCTCGCCTTCGTGGCCGGCATGATCCCGCTGGTCGCCTCCAGCGGCACCGGCGCCGGCACCAACCGGGCGATCGGCTCGGTGATCCTCGGCGGCCAGCTCATGTCGCTGGTACTGACGCTGATCGGCACCCCGGTCGCGTACAGCATCTTCGACGACTGGGCGGAGGCGCGGCTGTTCTCGCGGATCAGGAGCCGCTTCTCCCGCGGCGGCGCGATCGTGAGCGATGACGATCAGGTCGGCGTGACTCCGGCGCCGGTGGCGGACTGACGGTGAAGGTGCCGGGCCGGTCCCGAGGGTGACCGGCCCGGCTCACGAATGATCTCCCCTACTTCGCGTCGCTGAAGCCTCCAAAGCCGGCAAGGCCCGCCTGGGCGATCTCCTTGTAGCTCACCGGCTGGAGCAGCACCTCGGCGCCATCCCCGCCCGCCCGCAGGGCCTTCAGGGCCTGCGCCAGATCCGCAGCCTGCTCCAGGTCCGGAGCCTCGGCCTGTGCGGCCTGGAGCGCAAGAGGCCCCTCGATCCCCCAGGGGCGGGTGTAGCTGACCACCAGAGAGTTGAAGCGGGCGATCACCTCACCGTACTTCACCGGCTCTCCAGGCGCCATGGCGATCTCGACCTTCGTCTTGAAGAGCAGGGTGTACTGGGTCTTGGCGCTCAGATAGGCGTCGAGGGTGAGGGTGGCGCTCAGAGGACCGGCCAGCGGGCAGGGGACCGGGCGGGCATCCGACCCGAGGAGCGCCAGCTCGATCGAGTTGCTCGATCCCTTCACGGTGATCGGGCCGGCCTGGAACGTGACGTCGAACGAGTAGTCGCTCGTCACGGGAGCGATGAACGTATAGCCGAAGCCCACCTCCTGGAAAGCCGTCTCGGACCGCGTCACGGGATTCGAGCCGAGTTGATTGACGGCGCTGCCGTCTCCTGGATAGACCCGGAAAGCGGACCAGAAGGCGGCGCCGTTCGAATACCAGAATTTCCGGTAGTTGCTGATCGGTGGATCGGCGTACGGCGGGGAGTACACCTTGCGGACGACCCGGTCGACGCCGCCGACGAGGGCTGCGGCGCGGGGGTCGATGGCTTCGATCAGGGTGCGGGCGAAGGTGGGGTTCGTTTCCATTTTCTCTCCTTCTGATTTGTCGATGTTTCCGATCAGCACGAGAAGCCGTTCGGGCGCAGGATGTTGCCGGGGCAGCATTTCGATACGTTCGTGGTGTAGGGCTGGATGCCGCAGCAGGCGTTGCTCGTGCCGCTCGGCGAGGTCAAAACCCCGCCGCAGCAAATCGAATTCGACGTGCTGTAGGGCTTGGTGCCGCAGCAGGCGTTGCTCGTGCCGCTCGGCGAGGTCAGAGCCCCGCCGCAACAGATCGAATTCGACGTATTGTAGGGCTTGGTGCCGCAGCAGGCGTTGTTGGTGCCCTTGGGCGACAGGATTCCCCCGCAGCAGACGGACGTGGACGTGTTGTAGGGCACGCCGTTGCACAGTTGTGCCGTCACCGTGCCGGCGAGCAGGACGAAGGCGCCAAGGTAGAGCCCAAGGCCCAGCCGCAAACGTATGGATGATCTTTTCTTGTCCGGCGAGGGGTATCGGATTTCCATTTTTTTCTCCTCCTGATTTGTCGATCGATCGGACGGCACAGATCAAGAGGTCCGCTCCGGGAGATCCGGTTTATCGGAGCGCAAAAAAACCGGGCGCCCCGCGTGGGGCGCCCGGCCGAGGGCGGGAGAGCCGCGGCTTCGCCGCCAGCCTACCGCTTGCCGGATCCGCCGGTGTAGCCGGTGGGATCGACGTCGGGGATGACGTCCGGGCTGGTGATGTCAGAGGGTGATTTCGGGCCCTTGTGGTCGTTGTGGTCCGTCCGGTCCTTGCCACCGTCTTTGGGATCCTGTCGCGAGCTCATCGTCTCATCCTCCACAGAGTAGGTTGCCGTATGGACGTTTACAGGTCCGTGCCAGAGAGAAAGGTTTATTCAGGGACCCGCCAATCTCCCTGAAGGGTGAATGCCGCCCAATAATAGGCTGGCCGCCAGCGCTCGTCCCTCCACATCGCGGCCTGCGCCTCCCGGAGCGCCGCGGCGGGGGGACGCCCGCGGCCGAGCATCTCGTGGTAGAAGCGCCGCATGAGCTCGGCGGTGGCGCGGTCCTCCACCGGCCAGAGGCTGACCAGCACCTGGCGGGCGCCGGCCGAGAAGAAACCCCGGGTGAGGCCGACCATGCCCTCGCCGCGAAACTCCCGGCCGATCGCCGTCCGGCAGGCGGAGAGCACCACCAGATCTACGGGAAGGTGCAGCCGGTAGATGTCGCCGAGGCGCAGGAAGCCATCTCGCGGGCGGCCCTGGGGGTCGACCCGCGAGAGCATGATCCCTGAGAGCTCGGGATTTTCCGTATCGAGGACGGCGTGCGTCGCGAAGTGGACGATCCGGTACCGCGCTAGCCGGCCGCTCAGGACGGTCTCGCGGCTCGCCGCGAAGTCGAGGGCCGCAAGCGTTTCCTGACCCGGGGCCGCGGCGAGGATGGCCTGCGCCTCGGCGCGCGAGAACGGCAGCCTGGCGGCGAGCCGCCCGAACACGGGATCGGCCAGAACGGCGACCGTGCCGGGCGGCGGCCGGCGGCCGGCGGCGTCCCTTCGCAGCCGGGGCAGGACCGAGAGGGAGGGGAGGGTGACGATCTCGTGGCCCACCACCAGGGGCGGCCCGGTCCCCGGCTCCGGCAGGGCGGCGAAGGAGACGTACCAGAGCGCTCCATCGGGGACGATCACCAGGCGTTCCGCTCCCCGCAGGAGGTGCGCCACCGGCCCGAGGAGCCGGCGGGAGAGGCCGGCCAGGGCGAGATCGGCCTGCCGGCGGGCAAGGGCCCGGTGGCTGGCGGCCAGGAGGAAGGCGGCTCGGCGGGCTTCCGCCTCCAGCGTCTCGCGTGGCGGCAGCTCGAAACTTTCGAGCCCTCCGGGCGTCAGAGCCCAGAGGAAGCCGCGATCCCGGCCCAGGTGGTATTCGAGAACCAGGGTCCCCGGCTCGGCGGCCTGCCGCCGGATCTCCTGGAATCCCCCGGCCGGGGCCGCCGCGAGCCGGGCGGCGCCGGAGCCGGCTCCGATGTGGGCCTTGTCCAGAAGATCGAGGAGCGTGCGCGCCCGCGCCTCCTCCCCGGCCATCAGGGCCCGCGCGTCGTAACCCGCCCGGGGGTCCTGTCGATGGCGCTCCATCAGGAGGCCGACGCGGAGCTCATAGATTTCCTGCTTGGAGGCGAAGAAGGTCAGCCGTGTCTCCAGGTTGGGCGGTTTGCTGCGGAGCGTTTCGACGCGGGCGGCAGCGCTTTCAATGGCGGTGAGGGCTACCGCCGTCCGTCCCGCCATGCGGTGAGCGCGTGCGAGACCGAACAGGGCGTTGGCCTCCTGGTCGGGATCGCCGATCTCGGTGAAGAGAGCCCGCGCTCGCGTGAAGAGCTCCTCGGCCTCGGCCGGACGCCCGAGATCCAGATCGACAAAGCCCAGGTTCACAAGGGCTGCGGCTTCGTTGGTACGGTCGCCGTATTCCTGGAAAGCCGCGAGCGTCTCCCAGAAGATCCGCTCCGCCTGCCGGGTCTCCCCTTCCTGGCGGAGGTACCAGCCCAGATTGTGGCGCGTCACGGCCTCCCATCTCCGGTCTCCGATCTCGCGCTGGAGCTCGAGCGCACGCTGGAAGGTGGCCAGCACCTCCTGTCTGGAGTGGCCACCGAGGGCGCGAGCCGCGGCGAGATCGACCAGCGCGAGGCCCAGCACGCGGCGCTTCCCGCAAGCTTCCAGAAGAGCCACGGCCCGGCCGAGGTGATCGAGCGCCCGCGGCGTCTGGCCCAGGGAGATCTCCAGGCGGCCGAGGTTGAGCAGCGTATCCCCCTCGGCGACGCGGTCCCCCAGGACGCGCTGGCGGGAGAGCGCCTGCTCGAAGGCCGAGAGGGCCTCGCCGGTCTCCCCGACCGTCATGGCGGCGCGGCCGAGGTTGCTCAGGCTCGCGGCCTCCGCGGGCCCGTTGCGGGCCCGGCGGAGCAGGGGGATCGCCCGGCGGTACAGGGCGAGCGCCCGTTCGGGCCGTCCGCTGCCGCGCTCGAGCTTGCCGAGGTTACTCAAGGTGGCCCCGGCCCGCGCCTCGTCTCCCAGGGATTCGAAGATCGCCAGGGCCTGCCGGTAGAAGCCGGCGGCCGCGTCCCTCTCGTGCAGGCGGTCACGATAGGATCCCAGGGAAGACAGGGTCTCGGCCTCCCGTGCCGGCAGGCCGAGGGCGCGGAAGCGGGCGAGGGCCTCCGTCTCCAGCGCCAGGGCGGTCTGGAGCGACGAGGGCTTGTCCTCCTGGAAGAGCCGCATACCCTCCGCCAGCGTCCGTTCCGCCTCGACCCGGGAACGGTCGGCCGCGGTCGTCGGGCGGAGATCCTCCAGCCGCAGGACGTACCGGCCGGCTGGAGCGCCCGCGGTGAGCGACCGGATCTCCAGCCGGAAGCGTCCGCTCGTCTCGGCCACGACCGGCAGGGGCTCGGGTCCGATGACGCCATTGGGGCTGTCGATGGCAGCCACGACGCGCCCATCGGGCGCCCGCAGGCGCACCTCTACGTCGATCCCCTGCTGGTCCACCACCAGCCCGGCGTACTGGCCCGCGGCGAGGTCGAGCAGATAGGCGCGCTCCTCGCCTCCTTTCAGAACGGCCTCGTCGAGCACTCCGGGAGCGAGGCGGAGGACCCGAGCAGCAGGGTGGACCGGCGTGGCGCTCGCCGCGGGCTTTCCCGTGGATGGCGACCGTTCGCAGGCGGCGAACAGGAGACCGGCGGCCAGGAGCGCCGCCGTCTCAAGGCGCGATCTGGAACGCATACTCGCCGAGAGCCTCCCGTCCGCCGTTGCGGACTCCAAACAGACGGAGCCGGTGCTCGCCGGCTGTGAAGGCCCGGCGCGGCAGGGTCAGGCTGAACGAGCCGTAGTCGTTCGGCCGGAGCCCCCGGTCTTGCCAGACCACCGCGCCCCCGGAACGCGCGATCTCCGCCGCGTAGTCCTGGAAATCGCCGCGCTGGCCGGGGCTCAGGATGAGGGTGAACATCCGCGAGCCGGACGGCACCACGGCGGCGGGCGCGCTCCCTCCTTCGCGCTGCCCGATGCCGCCGGGAACCAGGTCCAGCACCGCCGCGTTGACCTCCGGCCGGGAGAGCCCCTCCATGGTACGGCGCAGCGACGCGACCCAGGCGGAGAGGCCGACCACGGCCACCAGCAGGACGGCGGCCAGGGCGGACATCCAGGGCGGCGGAGGCGCGAGCCGGCGGCGTGGGAACGGGACCACCGGGGCCGCCGGCACCTCGCGGATCTCCTGCCGGAGGCGGTTCCAGAGAGCCTCGCCCGTGCCCTCGGGGACCTCGATCCCGCGGCCGAAGTCAGGATCGTCCAGCTCTTCGAGGTCGAGCAGCAGCAGGGCGCACTCGCGGCAGAGCAGGAGGTGGTCCTGGACGCGCCGCTCCTCCGCGGGCGGCAGCGCGCGCGCCTGGTAGGCGGCCAGCTCCTCCGTATCGGGATGCTCACCGGCGTCCCCGCCGGTCTCCGCCATCCACTCCTCCAGGGCCTGGCGGATCTCGGGCTCGTGATCGTTCATGACGACGCCTCGCGAGGGTCCGGGAGAGAGCCCGCGAAGTGGGGGCCCAGCGCCTTCCGCAGCCGCCGCCGCGCCTGGAAGAGGTGGACCTTCACGGTCTCGGGCGACAGGTGGAGCAACTGGGCGATCTCCCGTACCTTGAATTCATGATAGACGTTCAGGATCAAGCACTTCCGCATCTGGTCCGGCAGCCGGTGGACCTCCTCGCGCAGCAGCCGGGCGCGCTCGGCCGCGAGCAGCGAGGCCCCGGGAAGGGGGCCCTCCGCCACCGGCTGGAAGACGGGCCGGCCGTCCTCCTCCCCGAGCCCGGGGCCCAGCGGGACTTCCTCGCCGGCCCGCATTCCGGTCTCCTGCCGGCGCAGACGCTTGCGGTACGTGTTCGTGGCCACCTTGAACAGCCAGGCCGTGAACGGGGCGTCGCGCCGGAACAACCCGATACCCCTATAGATCCCAAGGAATGTCTCTTGAGTTAGATCGAGGCAGTCGGCCTCGGCGAAGCCGCGGCGGGCGAAGAACCTGTAGAGCGGCCGGTGGAAGCGGTCGCAGAGAAGGCGGAAGCTCTCCTCGACGGCCTGGCCCGCCTGGAGATCGGCGACGATCCTCTGCAGCGATGCGTCGGTTTCGGACATCCGGAGCTCGAATCAAGGATGCCGTCAAGGATACCAGGGATTCCGGAGCGGCGGGATCGCTCCCCTGTATAAAAAACGGCGGCCGGTGAGGAGCCTTACGGAGCAGGGTAGGAAGCGCCTGGCACCCGCGTCTGGGACTGGCCCAGCCTTTTTGCCGGGAATGTGGCAGAATCTGTTCATGGAGCCTTTGGACGTCTTCACCGCCCAGGACCTCGCCCGCCGTCCGGAAGATCTGTTCCGGGACGCCGAGCAGGGGAAACTCGCACTGATCATCAAGGATGGCCGGCCCGCGATGGTCGCCGTGCCGTTCGACGAGCGCCTGCTCGACCTTGGCATTCATCGCGCGATGGCGCTCCACCTGTTCGAGTCCGGACAGGCGACCCTTTCTCAGAGCGCCAAGATCGCGGGCGTGCCTCTCGTCGATTTTCTGGAGATGCTTGGACGGTTGGGCATTCCCGCGGTCGACTATCCGCCGGAGGACTTGGAACGGGAGCTCGAGGTGCTCCGGGCCCGGTGAGCGATCTGATCGTCGCGGATGCCGGCCCGTTGATCGGTTTGGCCCAGATTGGTCTGCTTCCGCTTCTCCGAGGTCTCTACTCGAAAATCCTGATTCCTCCAAAAGTTCACGCTGAGCTCCAGATCCCCTTGCTGCGGCCGGGTTACGAGGCCTTGGCGACCGCTCTGGACGAGGAGTGGATCCTGGTGGAAGCCCCGCGTCCTACCGCCCACTTCGACGAAGTCAAGGAGACCCTGGGAGAGAGTGGAGAGGCGGAAGCCATCGCTCTCGCGGAGGAAAGGGATACCGATCTCCTGATCGACGAGAAACGCGGGCGCGCGGTTGCGGTCGCCCGAGGTCTTCGGATCGTAGGCACCGGCGCTGTTCTCTTGCTGGCCAAGGAGAGAGGCCTGATCGGCCGCGTCGCCGATGCACTGGACCAACTCGCTTCCCACTCGTACCGGATAGCCCCTGGCCTCCGCGCGCGGATTCTGCAGAAGGCCGGGGAAGCCTGATCGCCTCACCAAGCTTTTGGGGCGCATCTTCACCACGTTGCTCATCCTTCTCCCCGATCCAGTCGGCGCCGCGCCGGCCGCGGTGGCGGGCTGAGTTGCCGCGGGGCGGGCGCGCCACGCCGGAAGCGGAGCGGCCCGCCTTCCGGGGCGGGCCGCTCGCCCCGCGGCGGGGACGGCCCACGCCGGAAGGCGAGTCGCTCGCCCCGAATCTCCAGCGTGCTGTCTTCTGTAGGGGCGGCCCTGCGTGGCCGCCCTGGCCGACGCGCTGGGCCCGTGGCTGTACGTCGTCCTGTTCGCCGTCATCTTCTGCGAGACGGGGCTGGTGGTGACGCCGTTCCTGCCGGGCGATTCGCTGCTGTTCGCGGCCGGGGCGCTCGCCGCGTCGCCGGCCAGCGGGCTGAGCGTCTTCGTGCTGTACGTCTGCCTGCTGATCGCCGTGATCTGCGGCGACAACGTGAACTACTGGGCCGGGCACCGCATCGGCCGGCGGGTGTTCCGGCCGGACGCGCGCATCCTCAAGACCGAGTACCTGCACCGCACCGAGGCCTTTTACGAGAAGTACGGCGGCCGCGCGGTGGTCTTCGCGCGCTTCATCCCCATCGTGCGGACGTACGCGCCGTTCGTGGCGGGCGCCTCGCGGATGCCGTATCCCCGGTTCCTGGCGTTCAGCCTGGCCGGCTCGTTCACCTGGATCACGCTCTTCCTCTTCACCGGGTACTTCTTCGGCAACCTGCCGGTGGTGAAGGAGAACTTCGGGGTGGTGATCCTGGCGATCATCTTCATCTCCGTGCTCCCCGCGGCGCTCGAGATCGTGAAGCACCGGCGCGCCGCGCGCGCCGCCTGAGGAAGGACCCCGATGCGCGCAC
>JBJMHA010000063.1:0-76339 GCA_045807625.1 Thermoanaerobaculia bacterium
CGGGCCTGACCTACGCGCCGAACGCGAACTACTGCAACAGCGTCTCGGGTCCGGCCGATACCTTCACCTACACCCTGACGCCGGGCAGCTCCTCGACGACGGTGACGGTGACGGTAACCTGCGTGGACGACAACCCGGTGGCGGTGGCGGACTCGGCGACGGTGGTCGAGGACTCGGGCGCCAACGCGATCAACGTGCTGGCCAACGACACCGACGTGGACGGCGGTCCGAAGAGCGTGGCCTCGGTGACGCAGCCGGCCAACGGCGTGGTGGTGATCACGGGCGGCGGCACGGGGCTGACCTACGCGCCGAACGCGAACTACTGCAACAGCGTCTCGGGTCCCGCGGACACCTTCACCTACACGCTGACGCCGGGCGGCTCCTCGACGACGGTGACGGTGACGGTGACCTGCGTGGACGATCCGCCGGTGGCGGTCAACGACTCGGCCACGGTGACCGAGGACGATCCGGCCACGGCCATCCCCGTGCTGGCGAACGACACGGACATCGACGGCGGCCCGAAGAGCATCTCGGCGGTGACGCAGCCGGCCAACGGTACCGTCGTGATCACGGGCGGCGGCACCGGTCTCACCTACAAGCCGAACGCGAACTATTGCAACAACCCGCCGGGGACGTTCGACACCTTCACCTATACGCTGACGCCGGGCGGCTCCTCCGCGACGGTGTCGGTGTCGGTGACCTGCGTCAACGACGCGCCGGTGCTGGCCAACAACCCGATCACCTACTCGACGCCGGGCAACACCCAGCTCCACGTGGCGGGTGCCACGCGGCCGGGCGTCGCCTCCGTCTCGGATGCCCAGAGCGCCCTGACGAAGTCCAACCCGAGCGACATCGACGGCCCGGGCCCGCTGCAGGTTGTCGCCGCGTCGGGCAGCTCGGCGAACGGCGGCAGCTTCACGATCGCGACGGACGGCTCCTTCTCCTATGTCCCGCCCGCCGGCTTCACCGGGACGGACACCTTCACCTACGTGGTGACCGACAACGGCGCGCCGGCGGCGACGGTGACGGGAACGGTCAGCATCACGGTCGGCCAGAGGGTCTGGTACATCCGGGACGTCATCGACGCCAACAACGCGGCGGGCGGCGACGGCCGCTCGACCAACGCCTTCGACAGCATCGCGGCGTTCAACGCGGCGACCACGAACAACGGCGACATCATCTTCATCTTCCGCGGCAACACCGGCACGACGCCGCTCGCCGGCAACATCACCCTCAAGGATGGCCAGAAGCTCTGGGGCGAGGGGATCGGCCTGACGGTGGCCGGCTTCGGCACCCTGGTCCCGGCCGGTTCCAAGCCAGTCCTCAACAACGCGGGCGGTGACGCGGTGTCGGTGCCAGCCACGGCGGGCAACCGGCAGAACGTGGAGGTCCGCGGCATGAGCCTCCAGGCGAGCGGCAACGCGGTCAAGGTCAATTCGACCGGCGCCAATCTCGTCGGCGTCACGATCAGCGACAACGACATCACCGCCGCGGGCCTGAACGGCGTCAACCTCTCCGAGGGCAGCACCGGCGCCTTCACGGCGACACTCAACAACAACGCGATCGCCGCCACCGGTAACGGCTTCGACGCGCGCACCACGGCCGGCTCCGGCGCGCTGACGATCAGCTTCAGCAACAACGCCGTCGTCTCCAATGCGACGGGCATCCTGGTCGACGGCTCGCTCGGCGGCACCACCACGATCACCGGCTTCGCAAACAACGCGGTGAGCCAGAACACGGTGGGCAGCGGCATCTCGATCACCAGCGCCAAGTTCGACGCAACGCCGGGTGGCGCCTACGACCAGGTCTCCGGCGGCACGACGGTGGTCGGCGCCTCGGGCAACGGCGTCGGCGCGAGCGGCGTGGTGCTGTCCAACGTCTCCGGCGACCTCGCCTTCACCGACCTCGACGTCTTCGCGGACGGCGGCGCCGGCCTGCGGATCACGGGCACGGGGGCGGTGAACACCGGAGCGGGCACCGGCACGCGGGTGACCGTGGGCGCCGGGGTCGCCATCTTCGAGGCCATCGGCGGCCCGGCGGTGGACGTGACCAACGCCACGATCGACCTGCAGCCGACGAGCATCAAGAGCACGAACAGTGCGACGACGGGTGTGGCGCTCAACAGCGTCGGCGGCACGTTCGCGGCGGGCTCGGGCAGCAGCATCACGGGCTCGACGGGAACCGCGTTCCAAGTGGGCAGTAGCAGCGCGACGGTCAGCTACGCCGGCACGATCAACACGACCACCGGGACCGGCGTCTCGTTGACCGGCAACACCGGCTCGACGATCGGCTTCACGGGTACCTTGACCCTGAGCACCGGCTCCAATCCTGCCTTTGTGGCTACGGGTGGAGGTACGGTGACGTCGACCGACACGGCGAGCACGCTGACAACCACGACAGGCACGGCGCTCAACGTGGCGAATACCACGATCGGCGCGGGCGGTCTTAAGTTCCGGAGCATCTCGGCCAATGGTGGCGCTAACGGCATCGTGCTCGATACAACCGGATCGAGCGGTGGTCTCACGGTGTCCGGCACGGGCTCCGCGGGAACCGGCGGTACGATCCGGAACATGGTCGGTGGGGATGGTGCTGTCGCGGGTAGCGGAATCTATCTGAATAGCACCAGCAACGTGTCGCTCGCGTGGATGCAACTCAACGACTTCCAGAACTTCGCAATCCGCGGCGCCAACGTGAGCGGCTTCACACTGAGCAACAGCACCATCAACGGCACGAACGGCAACAACGACGTGGCCAACGAGGGGAGTGTCAGCTTCGACGAGCTCACGGGCTCGGCGTCGCTCACGAACGTGAACATCAGCGGCGGTTGGGAGGATAACTTCCGACTCGCCAACACCACCGGCACGCTGAACAGGTTGACTTTGACGAACTGCACGATTGGGGCGAACAGCGCCAGCTTTGGAAACTCCGCGCTCAACCTGATGGCGTCCGGCAATGCGGTGATGAAGGTCACGGCTACAGGCGGCACGTTCACGGGCTCGCGTTCACACTTCGTGCAATTCCTGCTCAATGGTAGCGGCGCGCCTAACGGCGACCTCGTCCTGACTTCGAACACCTTCACTCAATCAATGGCGGCGATCGCCGGGGCAGGCAACATCTTCGTCAGCAGCGGCGGCAACGGGAACCCAACCCTGACCTACAACATCCAGGGGAACACGATGCGTAACGCGGTCGGCAACGCCATCAACGTCTCGAAGGGGGCCGGCACCGGAAACTTCAGCGGGACCATCGACAACAACGTCATCGGTATCACCGGCGTCGCCAACAGCGGCTCCTCACAGGGCAACGGCATCGCCATCATTCATCTCGGCGGCGGCACCCACACCACGCACATCACCAACAACACGATCCGCCGCTACAACAACGACGGCATCCTGGTGCAGGTCGGTGATAACACCAGCGGTGGTAATGGCACCGTCAATGCCACCATCACGGGGAATACGGTGAAGGAGCCCGACAGCTTCGCCCTCCACGGCTTAGAGCTCAACATCGGTACGACGGCTGGTGACTCACACTTCGTCTGCGCCTCGATCGGTGGAGCGGGGACGCTGAAGAACGATCTCACCAGTTCTGGAGTGGTCGCGAACGGAGGCTTCGAAATCCGTCCGCGGCAGCGGCAGTCGACGACGATCCGGCTGCCAGGGTACGGCGGTGCGTTCAATGACACCGCCGCCGTGGCCACCTTCCTGGCCGGCCAGAATACGACCAGCGGTGCGAGCTCGATTTCGGCCTCGGTCGCGAGCAACGGTTTCGTCAATGGGGCGGCTTGCCCCTAGGCTTCAAAGGTCCGCGTGGTTGGCGTAACTACCAGCGCGCGGGCCTCTGCTGGACGTTGGCTTCATCGCGGTTGTTTTGGTAATCGATGTCAGAGAGATGAGAACGGAGGAGATCCATGGCAGAACCGTTTCTATCCGAAATCCGGATCATGAGCTTCGGCTTTCCGCCGAAGGGTTGGGCGTTGTGTGATGGGCAGCTATTACCAATTAACCAGAACCAGGCGCTGTTTTCACTGCTGGGCACCACCTATGGCGGCGACGGGCGGGTCAACTTTGGCCTTCCCAATTTGCAGGGACGGCTCCCCATCCACATGGGCTCAGGGCACACCTTGGGTGAACGGGGTGGCGAACAGGGGCATACGCTCTCGATCTCGGAGATCCCGACCCACACGCACACGCTGGCCGGTACGACTGCCACCACGAACCCGCAACCGGTGCCGGTGAGCGCCTACCTTGCTCCCACGGCGTCGATGTACGGCTCCGCAGTGAACCTGACAAGCCTGAACGCCGGGAGTGTTGCCTCTGTTGGTGGAAGCCAGGCTCATCTCAACATGCAGCCGTTCCTGGTGTTGAACTTCTCCATCGCCCTCCAGGGCATTTTCCCGTCGCAGACCTGAAAGGAGTGAGCGATGGCGCAACCCTATGTAGGTGAGATCCGGATGTTCGCGGGCAACTTCGCTCCCGCCGGATGGATGTTCTGTGAGGGGCAGCTACTACCCATCTCTGAATACGAAACCCTATTCAATCTGATTGGCACGACCTACGGCGGCGATGGCCAGAGCACCTTCGCCCTGCCGGATCTGCGCGGACGTGTTCCCCTGCACTTCGGTAACGGGTTCACTCTTGCGGAGACCGGTGGTGTCGAGACCATCACGTTGACCGTGTCGCAGATTCCTGCGCACTCCCACCCTCTGCTGGCCACCGCCGATGCCGGTAGCCAGGGAAACCCGGGCGGCAATGTGGTGGCGCAGAATACCGCCGTGCAGCTCTACGTCGAGGACGTTCCCAACGTCAACGCCGGCGTCCAAGCGATCGGGTCGGTCGGTGGCAGCCAGCCGCACAATAACTTCCAACCCTATCTCTGTGTGGATTTCATCATTTCGCTGTTCGGGATCTTCCCGTCCCAGACCTAGGAGAGAGCCATGGATCCTTTCGTCGCTGAGATTCGCATCTTCCCGTTCAACTTCGCCCCCAAGGGCTGGGCGTTCTGTGACGGCCAGATCCTCCCCCTCTCCCAGAATACGGCTCTTTTCTCCCTTCTCGGTACGACCTACGGCGGAGATGGCAAATCCAACTTCGCGCTCCCAGACATGCAAGGGAACGCGCCGATGCACCCGGGACAGGGGCCCGGTCTTTCACTTCATGATCTCGGAGAAACCGGCGGGTCGGAGACCGTATCGCTGCTTGAGTCCGAGATTCCCTCACATTCTCACCAACTGCGGGCCAACAGCAGCAGTGCCGACCAGCCGGCACCGAATCCCAACCGCTCCCTTGCACGTTCCAGCGGTGGGTTCGCTTGGAATCCGACGTTCAGCCAGTCGCTCATGTCCGACAGCTCCCTCGCGCCCGCCGGCGGTGACCAGCCGCACAACAACATGCAGCCCTACCTGACTCTCAACTTCTGCATCGCGCTGCAAGGGGTCTACCCCCCGAGGACCTAAGGCCGCCAAGAGCGCGCTTCCGGTGCCCTGTTGTGGCCGGAGGCGCGCTTGTATATTCGATGTATTGAAATAAGTATTTCGGAGGGTTCGAGATGAAGCGGCCAGCGAAGTCCGAACCGGAAGACTCTTCCACCCTGCTCCGGCGGCGCGAGTTTCTGACGCTGGGGTCCGCGGGCCTGCTGGCGCCCCTGTTTGGGAATCTCGCCTGGGCTGAGCCCCTGGCGGCTGCTTCCGAACGATCCGTTCAGCCGGTGCCGATGTCCGTCGGCTACATCGACGGCAGTGAGGAGTACCGGAGCTTCAAGCGGCTGCCGCGCAAGGTGCGACGGCCTCTTCTGGAAAAGGAAGGGGAGGAGGCGGAGGCCTCTCCTGTCATCGTCCCCGCCGAGAGCCTGTTCCAGGCGGATATGTCGCTGCCGGGCCGGCCGTTGAAGATCCACGTGCACGGTCTCTATCCGCCGGTCGCCCTGGAGGCGGAGCGGCGGCGGGAGGTCCCCCAGGCCATCGACCTCGAAGCGATCTTTCCGTCGCCCGATCCGGCCTTCCCGGCGCCGCTGCGGTACTTCGCCTGGAGCCTCCGGCAGAAGCCGGGGTGGGACCCCAGCCCGCCGGTGACGTTCCGGTTCCCCGTCGACTGGCAGGTGTTGCCGCAGTTTGTGCTGCGCGTGCGCGGGGTGGATGGGGTGACGCGGGTGCTGCGGACGAAATTTACCCTCGACAACGAGACGGGCCGGCCGAAGCTGCGCCGGGGCGTGTACGTGCTCGGGCTCACGCCCGGGGTGTGGAGCCGCGCGGCACGGGTCTCGGACTATGCCCGGATCGCGCCCGCGGAGATGTTCTCGATCATGGTCTCCATGGACCCCGAGGCGGAGGCGTAGCGAGAGCCTTGGAACCCCGCGTCACCTTCCGTCCCATCATGCCGGACGATATGGAGCTCCTCCTGCGGATCTACCGCAGCACCCGCGAGGAGGAGCTCGCCATGGTGCTCGACTGGACCGAGGAGATGAAGGCGGGGTTCGTCCGCCAGCAGTTCGAGGCCCAGCACGCCTGGTATCAGGAGCACTATCAGGGCGCCCAGTTCGACGTGATCCTGGTGGACGGAGCTCCGGCGGGCCGGCTTTACGTCCATCGCCGGGCTCGCGAGATCCGGCTGGTCGACATCACCCTGCTGCCCGAGTTCCGCCAGGGGGGGATCGGAACGTCGCTGCTGCGGGA
This sequence comes from Thermoanaerobaculia bacterium, assembly GCA_045807625.1. Taxonomy (GTDB): domain Bacteria; phylum Acidobacteriota; class Thermoanaerobaculia; order Multivoradales; family UBA5704; genus DATARR01. The sequence continues at coordinate 6,671 of JBJMHA010000063.1, forward strand.
CCTGCTGGCCGAGGGGGAGGCGGCGGCCAAGCCGGTGACGATCCACGTCGAGGTCTTCAACCCGGCGATGCGGCTTTACGAGCGGCTGGGTTTCCAACCCATCGAGGAGCGGGGGCCCTACCGCCTCATGGAGTGGCGGCCCCCTCAGTTGAACACGGCTTCGTAGAGCATCCCACCGGCCTTGGGGTCCGGGCCGAGGGGGACCAGGAAGAGCTCGAGCGTCCCCATCTGGTCGTGCTCCACCTTGAAGATGTGCTGGCGCAGGACGGGGGACTTCGGTCCCAGGAAGTAGGCGGAGAACGGCTCCGCGCGCGGGCCGGGATGGGGCTCGTGGCGCCTCACCTGATGAAGCACCACCTCCAGCGGCGCTCCGCTTCCGTAGTGGATGCGGAACGGCGTTCCCTGGTGCGCCTCGAACGAGGCGGGCGTCAGCTCCTGCAACATGAGAGACCTCCTCGCGGGGAAGCCGCTACTGTAGACCAACCCGGACGGAAAATCGAGGGCATGGAAATTGCTCAAAGCCAAGCCGTCGGGCCATGGATACCTACTCCCAGCCGCCGCTTCCGGCCTCGCTCCTGATCGACGCGCACGTGCACTTCCACGCGTGCTTCGACCGCGACGCCTTCCTCGACGCCGCGGCGCGCAACTTCGCGCGCGGGGCGGCGGAGCTGGGGCTCGACGGCCGCCCGGTCCTGGGATGCCTGATGCTGGCCGAGACGGCGGAGGACCGCTGGTTCCTGCGCTGGCAGCGGCGGGAGGACGGGGTGAGGCACGGCGCGTGGGACTTCGAGCCGATGCCTGAGCCTTCCGTCCTGATCGCGCGGCGGCGGAGCGACGGCGAGCGGCTGCTGGTGGTCGCCGGCCGGCAGGTGCGCTCGCGCGAGGGGATGGAGATCCTGGGGCTTGGCACCCTGGAGGAGTTTCCCGACCGCCTGCCGTTCCACGACGCGCTCGCCCGCGTGCGGTGGAGCGGCGCCCTCACCGTGCTCCCCTGGGGGTTCGGCAAGTGGTGGCTCTACCGCGGCGCCCTGATCGAGAAGATCGTCTGCCGCTCGGAGCGCCCGGGCCTCTGCCTCGGGGACAACGCCGGCCGCCTGGAGCTCGCCGGCCGGCCGCGGCTGTTCCGCGAGGCCGAGGCGCGGGGCATTCCGGTGCTCCCCGGCAGCGACCCCCTGCCGTTCCCGGAGCAGGTGGGCCGCGCCGGCTCCTACGGCTTCTTCCTGCAGGAGGGGTTCGATGAGCGCCGGCCGGCCGAGAGCCTGCGGAAGGCCCTGCGCGCGCTCGCGGAGCCGCCGCGCACCTGGGGCCGATGCCGCGACCTGACGGGCTTCTGCCAGGACCAGTACGCCCTGCGCTTCCACCGCCCCCGGCGGGCGCGAGCTCGCCCCCGCCTCGCGGTTCCGGTGGATACAGCCTCCTTTCCATGGATACGGTGATCGATCGGGATCTCCGGGTCGAGGTGCCGAGGGAAATCCCCGACGTCGAGACCGCCTCCGAGGGATACGCCCGGCGGTTCGCTGGGGAGGTGGGGAAGTTTTTCCTTGACGTCCAGGCGAAGACCGTCCTGGAGCTGCTCGTGCCCTGGCCGGCGGCGCGGGTGCTGGAAGTCGGCGGCGGCCATGCGCAGCTCGCCGGGCCCCTGGCCGAGCGAGGGTACGGCGTGACGGTCACCGGTAGCTCGGCGGTCTGCCGGGAGCGGCTCGGCCGGGAAACCCCTTTTGAGGTCTGTGACGCCGGCCGGCTGCCGTTCCCCGACCGCGGGTTCGACGTGGTGGTGGCCGTGCGGCTGCTGACCCACCTGGAGCGTTGGCGCGAGGCGCTCGCCGAGATGTGCCGGGTGGCGCGGCGCGCGGTGATCGTCGACTACCCGGACACCCGCAGCTTCAACCGGCTCTACGGCGCTCTCTTCGCCTGGAAGAAGGCGTTCGAGGGGAACACCCGCGAATTCCACTGTTTCCGGCCGGGGGAGGTGATCGCCGAGTGCGCCCGGCACGGCTTCGGCCGGCCGGCGGCGCGCCGGCAGCTCTTCGTGCCCATGGTCGTCCACCGCGCGGTGGGGCGGGCGGGCTTCTCCCGGGGGATCGAGCGGGCGAGCGGTCTCCTCGGGCTGACGCGGGCGCTGGGATCGCCCGTCGTCCTGCGCGCCGAACGGGAGGAGAGCGCATGAGGATCCTGGTCACCGGCGGCACGGGCTTCACCGGCAAGGCCCTGGTGCGGCGCCTGCTCGATCTGGGGCACGAGGTGGTGGCTCTCGACTGCAAGGAGGGGCTGAAGACGGCGGAGCTGCGGGAGTGGGGTGCCGAGGTCGTGCTCGGCAGCGTCACGGACCCGGACGCCGTCCGCCGGGCCGTGGACGGCGCCGAGGTCGTGCACCACCTGGCCGCCGCGTTCCGCGAGATGAACGTGCCGGACAGCCACTACTGGCAGGTCAACGTCCAGGGCACCCGCAACGTACTGGAGGCGGCGCTCGGCCAGGGGGTGCGGAAATTCATCTACTGCAGCACCTGCGGCGTGCACGGCAACGTCGACCACCCGCCGGGCGGGGAGGACGCGCCGATCCGGCCCGCCGACTACTACCAGCGCAGCAAGTACGAGGCCGAGCCGCTGGTGCGCGAATTCCACCGGCGGGGGCTCCCCTCGGTGATCCTGCGCCCCGCCGCGATCTACGGCCCCGGCGATCCCGAGCGCTTCCTGATGATCTTTCGCCGGGTGGCCCGCGGCACCTTCCCCATGTTCGGCGACGGCCGGACCTGGTACCACCCGCTCTATATCGACAACCTGGTCGACGCCTTCGTCCTCGCCATGGAGGACGGGGTGGGGGAGGGGGAGGCCTACCTGATCGCCGACGGCCAGTATCTGGAGATCGAGGATCTGGTGCGGCGGGTGGGGCGGGCGCTCGGCGTCGAGGTGAAGATCCCGCACTACCCGATCTGGCCGGTGGTCGCCGCCAGCCACGTGGTGGAGAAGGCCTGCCGGCCGTTCGGCATCACGCCGCCGATCTTCCCCCGCCGGGTCGAATGGTACCGGCAGAACCGGGCCTTCAAGATCGACAAGGCGAGGCGGGAGCTGGGGTACGAGCCCAGGATGGGGATCGACGAGGGGCTCCGCCGCACCGCGGACTGGTATCGCCAGGAGGGATATCTCTAAAAACGGATGCAAGAATGACCTGCTGGATTGTGCCGTTTGCCCTTTGGCTGACGACCGCGGTGCCCCGCCACGGCACGGCCGAGATCGTCCTCACCGCGGCGTCGGACTACGACGGCGCCGCGGGGGAGCCGAACCCCTTCGACCTGGAGGTGACGGCGCGGGTGGTCTCGCCGTCGGGCAGGCGCTATTCGGTCCCCGGGTTCTTCGACGGCGACGGGCAGGGAGGGCAGTCGGGGCGGATCTTCAAGATCCGGGTCGCCGCCGGCGAGGCGGGCGTCTGGAGCTGGAGCACGTCGAGCGGCGTACCGGGGCTCGACGGCCTCTCGGGGACGTTCCGGGTGGAAGGGGAGCTGCCGGGCCTCTTCCGCCAGGGGCCGGTGGTGGTGAGCGCGGGGTCGCCGCGCGCCTTCCGGCGGCGGGAGGGGGGGCCGGTCTTCCTCCTCGGCAAGTTCCTCGACGCGGCGGCCCCGAAGCCGATCCAGTACTCCCACACCCTGCTCTCGGAGCAGCTCTCCGACGCCGACCGCCAGGCGATGCTCGACCGCCACGTGGCCCTGGGGCTCAACAAGATCGACCTCTATCTGGCCAACCGCGGCGACTATGGCGGCACGTGCCCCACCACCCCCTGGCTGGGGACCGCCGCCGCCAACGACAAACGGTACTTCGACCTCCGGCGCTGGCGCTCCTGGGAGGAGTGGGTCCGGCGGCTGCGGGACGCCGGCCTCGTGGCGCAGCTCTGGTTCTTCGCCGACGACTCGGGTTTCGGGAGCCTGTCCGAGGCCGACCGGCGGCGGCTGATGCGCTACGGCATGGCCCGCCTCTCGGCCGAGGTCAACACGATCTTCACCCTGGCCCTCGAATGGCAGGAGGGGTGGACGCTCCCTCAGGTGAATGCCGACGGCGCCTTCCTCCAGGAGCGCAACCCCTGGTCCCGGCCGGTGAGCGTGCACGGGCTGACCGGCGACTTCGCGCTCCCTATGGCACCCTGGGTGGGCTACCTGGACCTCCAGGCCGGCAATGCGGCGTCGCCGCCAGCGGTCCACGCGCTGGGGCTCGCCAACCGTGCCCTGGCGGAGAAGCCGCTGATCGTGGAGGAGCTCGGGGAAGGGGAGGAGGACGCGGCGAGCCGCCAGAAGGCCTGGGCGGCGTTCCTGGCCGGGGCGGCCGGCGTGGGGACCGGCGCCTCCCTGGGCCACCTGGGCAGATTCGCGGCGCGGGTCCCCTTCGCCGCCATGGAGCCGGCGGACGCCCTGGTCCTGGGCGGGGGCGCCTGGGCCCTCGCCGCGCCGGGGAGCGCCTACGTCTTCTATCTCTACGGCGGCGGCACTGTCCGGGTGGACCTGCGGGGGGCCTCCGGACCTCTCCAGGCCGAATGGTACGACCCGCGCGACGGCGGCTCCCGGCCGCTCCCCTCCGTGGCTGGAGGAGAGGTGAGGACGTTCACCGTACCCTCCCCGGAAGATTGGGTCCTGTATCTCCATCGATCGCTGAAGAGCCGCCCCCTCGACTAGCCCCCCTCCTCCAGCCGCGTCGCCGGAGCCACGACCTCGGGCAGGGGCGCCTGTCCGGGCGGCGCCGGCCGGGTGAGGTCGTAGACCCAGATCACCGGTCCCTTCCCTCCCCAGGATGCGGGATCGAAGGCGCGGACCCGCTCCGTCCGGTCGAGCTCGCGGTAGAAGCGGACGAAGGAGGGGAAGCGGGGGCCGCGCCCGAAGGGGGTGAAGTACTGGTTGCGCGCCAGGCTGTTGGTCACCACGTAGCGCACCCCCTCCCGGCGGTACTCCGCGACCGGGCCGGGCTGGCGGGAGACGAGCGGGTTTCCCATGTCGAGGTCGGTGGGGTCGCTCCGTAGCTCCGCGTCGCTCTTCTCGCGCGGCAGCCACCACGGGTGCCCGAGCTCGTCGAGGTTGAAGCCGTCTGGCGGCGGGTACCGGCGCAGCAGGTCGAGGCGCAGCTCCTGGTTCTCCGTGAAGGGGCCCGGCGGCAGCCCGCGCAGCACCGCCGCCATGCGGTCCGCCGACTGCCGGCCGCCGTTGAGGGGCGGGCCGTAGTCGTCGAGCAGGACGCGGGCGTTCCGGGGGAGGCTCTCCCGCAGCCAGCGGTAGGCCACCAGCCGGCTGTCCACGCGGTTGATGACCCGGTTGCGCTGGACGGTCACGATCAGCGTCGGCACGGACGCGGCGGCCGCCAGCAGGAGGGCGGCGGCGCGGGCGCGCGGCTCGGGGAGGCGGAGGGGACGGACGGCGGCCAGCGCTCCCGGCCAGGCGAGGGTCGCCAGCAGGGGATAGAGGGCGTTCAGGTGGCGGGCCTGCGCATGGTAGGCGGCCACGGTGACCGCGGCGAGGAAGAAGGCCAGGCTCGGGATCAGCACCAGCAGGCCGTACCAGCGGGTCTCGCGGCGGACGAGGGTGGCGGCGAGGCCCAGGAGCGCCAGGGCCAGCAGGACGGCGCCCAGCGATTCCCCCGAGGTGACCAGCGCCAGAAAGGCCCCGGCGGCCCCCCGGGTGGTGGCGGCCCCCGGCGTGAGCTCCAGGCCGCTGTCCGGCTCGTAACGGACGGCCGGGCTCCCCCCGGCGGTCCCCAGCGCCTTGGCGATCATCGCCCCGGTCTCCTGCCCCCAGGTGGGGTCGAGGAAGTTGTAGGGGGAGGTGGCGAAGAAGGCGGCTCCGAAGAGGACGAGGACCAGGGCGCAGCGCCCGGCCACCGTCCGCCACGGAACCCTCTGGGAAACGCCGCGCAGAACCTCCAGCGCCAGGTAGGCGGGCACCAGCACGACCCCGTAGTAGTGGGTGCCCATGGCCGCGCCGGCCAGCAGGGCGGCGAGGACCAGGGGCCGCAATCTCGGGCTCTCGCGCGTCCCCAGGAAGGCCCAGACCGAGAGCGCCATCCAGAGGCCGCACGGCACGTCGCTCTTGATCGTCCGCGAGGAGTCGACCATCGGCGCCAGCACCGCGGCAGCCAGAGCGCCGGCGACCCCCGCCCAGGGGTTGGCGAAGACTTTGCGGCCGATCCGGTAGACCACCCAGACGGTGGCGACGCCGCAGGCCGCGACCAGCAGCCGGCCGATGAGCAGGAACGGCCCGGGGGTGAAGAGGAAATGCGCGCCGAATTCGGCGGTCGAGTGGAACCAGCCCAACCCCCGGCCGAGCAGGTAGTAGAGCCCATAGCAGAAGACCAGCAGGTACATGAAGAAGGCCGGCTTGTGGAACCAGTGGGGGTTGAGGTCCCCCGTGCCCAGGGCCATGGCGCGCCGCATGAAGTGGAGCTCGTCGCCGTAGTAGGAAAGGGGGAGGTCGTGGCGCACCGCCCAGAGGCGCAGCGCCGCGGCGAGCAGCAGCACGCCGGCAAGGGCGAGACGCGGGAGGGCTTCGGGCCCGTTGCGCGCGAGCGGTCGCATGGAGGAGCGCTACGCCCCGTGGATACTGAAGACGGCGCCCATGCCCACCCCCTCGAGGTCGATCTGGCGGCGGAGGGCGCGCTGCTCGAGATCGTAGAGGGCGATGCGGGTCGGGCGCTCGCGGTGGTGCTCGGTCTCGCGGAAGCCGTGGCGGATCCAGCTCAGGTTCCGGCGCAGGGTGGTGTAGCGAATGCGCGAGAAGCCGATCCAGGCCTGGCCGTCCTCAACAGGGAGGAGGCCGCGGCACCAGCCGAGCGGCCGGTCCTCGTCAGGGACATTGAGATCGAACGTGGTCTTCCGCCCCGTCGCCAAGTCGAAACGGACGACGCACCCGCTGACGGTGGTGAAGAAGAGCTCGTTGCCCACCACGTGGCCGTCGTGGATCCCCTCCTCGCTTCCGACGTCGAACGGCGACCGGCCGTTCACGCCGTCCACGGGGATGGCGTCGCGCTGGTTGAAGCGGGTGACCCAGGGGCGCCCGTCGAGGAAGAAGATGAAGTTGGGATGGGAGCGGTGGGGCTTGGTGGTGGGCACCTTGCGGTAGTCGACGCCGGGCGAGAAGCGGTCCCACGGCGAGCCGCCGAGCACGCTCACCAGCCGCAGCAGCTCCCCGTCGGGGGAGAGCTCGGCCACCGCGTCGAGGCCGGTGACGGCCACGAACAGCCGGCCGTCGGGAGCCGGGGCCACGTGGTGGAGGTCGTTGAAGCAGGGGAGCGAGATCACCCGCCGGATGCGGAAGCTTGGGAGGTCGCAGACCAGCACCTCGGTCTGCGTGCACAGCCAGGCGGTATCCCCTTCGAAGGTGGCGGCCTTGAAGACGAACGACGGGGTGTCGCCATCCGGGCAGTGCTCCGGCGGCGTCTCGTATTCGAGCACCCGCTCCAGCCGGCCGTCGCGGACCTGGACGACCAGGGACTTCCGGTACTGGGACCACTCCTTGGGCTTGGAGAACTGGACCCGCTGCTCTCCCCCCACCACCCAGAGCGTCTCGGTCATTGCACCTTCCGGAACAGCGCGCTCTCGCGCACCAGCGTCAGGGCCCGCTTCCACTGCGCGGGCCGGGTGTAGACGAACGTGCGCACCCCGATCAGGGACCGCGCCGACCTCACCAGAGCCAGGTTGATCACGATCAGCGTCACCGTAGTGGCGACGGCGATGCCGTACCCGCCCCACCGGGGGGCGAGCAGGAAGCTCAGGGCCGCGTTGAGGGCGGCCCCGCCCAGCGTCAGCAGGAGGAGCCGAACGTGGTGCCCCGCCATCTGCAGGGCGAAGCCGGCGCCGCCGGAGGCCGAGTCCCAGAAGCTGCCGACGGCGAGCACGAGCAGGATCCCCCAGGCGCCCACGTAGGAGCGGCCGTAGGCCAGTTGGATCAACGGCCGGCCGAGCAGCAGCAGGCCGGCGAGGCAGAGGGCCGAGAGCATGGCCACCAGGGTCGCCGCGGTGCGCGCCAGCCCCTCCATCTCCCCCTTCCTGCCGTCGGCGTAGAGCAGCGCGAATTCCTGCGGCACCACGAAGTTGGCGATGCTGGGGATCGCCGCCATGAGCTGCAGCAGGGTCGCCGCCACGCCGTAGACCGCCACGTCCTCGTGCGGGCGGGCCCAGGAGAGGATCCACAGGCTGGAGGAGACGAAGATCACCGAGGCGGCGCTGCGCAGCCCCATGGCGGTCGAGGTGCCGAGGATCTCCCGGTACCCCGGCGGATGGCAGGCGTCGCGCGGCTCGGAGCTCTCGCCGGGCGTGGTCGAGAGCAGCGCCAGGGCGTAGAGGACGCAGGTGACCAGCAACGCCCCCACGTAGACGGCGGCCAGCATCTCCCAAGGCTCCTGGGCGGGAGCCGTATAGAGGAGGATGAGGAAGCCGCCGAGGATCAGCCCGCGCGGGATGAGGTGGGTGAGCGGCGCCGACAGCGAGTAGAGCCGGAACGAGCGCAGATAGCTGTCCACCAGGAAGCCGAAGGAGGAGAGGACCCCCGCCGCCAGCAGGAAGCCGGTCGCCTTGCCCAGCTCGGGCGCGTCGAGCTTGCGGGCGATCGCCGGCCAGGCCAGGGCGAGCGGCGGCACCACCAATCCCCAGAGGAAGGCCTGGAGGCCGAAGAGCCGCCGCCGCAGCACCGCCGTGGCATACGCTCCCCCCTTGCCGCGGCTGATCGGAGCGAAGCGCAGGGCCGCCGGGCCCAGGCCGAGCTGGAGCGCCATGCCCAGCGCCATCACCGCCTGCTGGAGCAGCATGTAGGAGGCCACGGCGGGCTTCTCCGCCACCCGCACCAGCACCATGCCGCTGCCGAAGCCGAGCGCCATGCCGGCGAGCTGGCTGACGCCGAACAGCGCCCCGCCGCGGAGCAGACGGGCCCGGGCGGCCTCCTCCTCTCCACGCGCGGCCTCCACCCCCGGGCCGGGGGCCTCCGGAGGGCTCAGTGGAATGGTGAGGGTCTCGTCGCTCGCCGACATGTTGTCCCGTGCGCGGTGCAAGAACGTTGCCCGTCAATTGTCCCCGTCAAAGCGGCCGTCAGTGAGGGACCGTGGCGCTTCCCGCGGCCAATGCCACGGCGGCGTGCAGCCGGGTGAGGGTCTGCCCCTCGATCTTGCCCAGCGGCAGCACGTCCCCCTTCTGGTGCAGGATCGCCTGGATCATCCGCTCCCCGGCCCGCGCCAGCTCCGGATCGCCGCTCTGCCGGCCGGCCCGCACCAGCAGGGCCACGGTGCCGAACTTCTCGGGGTTGTAGAGCTCGCGGTCCTTGGGCTCGGCGGTGGAGAAGGTGCCGCCGATCCGCGGGCCGCTCCAGGTGATGGCGATCAGCCGCGGCCAGGGAGCGTCGGGCCGGGTCTCGATCTTCCCCTTTTCTTGGCCCGGCCCCAGCACGGCGACCGTGCGGGCGAGGGCCTCGAGGACCCGGCTGGGCCGGAGCGGCGGCTCGCCGAGGGGGGCGTCGCCGGTGTCCCGCTGCCAGCGGTAGAGGTTCTCGCCGTCGTAGAAGCCGTTGGTCCAGGCCGGGCCGGCCTCATAGACCCCGGGGCCCTGCCCCGGGACGGTCTTCTCGCCGAGGAAGCCGTAGCGCTTGCCGCCCCGCTGGAGCTCGGCGTACTGCTGGGTCAGGGCGCGGGCGAGCCCCGAGCGATAGTCCTCCAGGAAGCTGGCATCCGGGCTCGCCAGCCCCAGGAAGCGGAAGGCGGCGGTCCACTGCGAGGGGGCGCGGCCGGTGAAGGAGGAGGAGTCGTTGTCCGGCGGACGGGTGGCCGCGCAGGCCGGGCCGTCCGGCCCGTGCGGCGCCGTCACCGGCTGGGGGCCCCGGTCCGGGCAGACCAGGCGGCGCATGCTGTCGCCCCCCCGCAGCACGGTGTCCACCACCGTCGAGTCGCCGGTCAGCCAGTAGTAGAGGAAGAGGTTCTCGAAATAGGCGTGGGAGCTGTTGAAGTCGGTCCGGTAGGCGCCGTAGCCGGTGGGCGCCTGGCCGCAGTAGAACCACTTCTCCTCCGGGCCGCACTGCATGATCTGGGTGTGCAGGGTGCGCAGGGCGGCGGGGAAGGCGATCTCGTCGAGCCACTCGACCTCCCCCGAGCGCATCGCCCAGATCGCCGCCGTCTCCGTGGTGTTGTGGTAGTCGGTCCAGGAGGTGCACCAGAACTTGTCGTCCCAAGCTTCGCCCGGCGTCGGGTCCCCCTCCTTGCCGCACTCGACCTCGCCGGTCTCCCCCTTCACCCCCCAGTAGCGCGGATAGACGCCGAAGGTCATCAGCCCGGCGAGGCCGTCGGCGTCGACCCTCTCGGAGGTCGCCTTGAGCGCGCGCGGGATCAGGCCGTCGTAGGCCGCGAGGCTCTTGGGGAGGGGACCCGCGGGGACCTCGTCGACCGCCTCGGAGCGGGTGAGCCAGGCGGCGTCCGGCCAGGCATGCAACGGATGATTGAGCGGGGCCCAGGCGACCCGGTCGAGCTCGGCCCGGCTCGCCGGCTTGGGGGAGGCGGTCACCGCCATCGTCGCGAACATCCCCTGGTGATTGGCGAGCCAGGCCTTGCCGTCCGCCAAGTCGACCGCCAGGCGGCCGCCGGACAGCAACCGGACGGCCTGCGGCTCGTAGCGGTGCATGTGGTTGAGGGCCACGGCGACCGATCCCGCCGGGCCGGAGACGGCGAGCAGGCCGCCGTCCGCCTGCCTCCCCTCGCGGCGCCGGCCGCCGGCCGACATCTCGAAACGGAGCGGCGCCGCGCGGCGGTCGCGCAGGGTCTGGCGCACCCAGGCGAGGTCCTCCCCACTGCCGCCCCCGGCGGCCGCCGACCCCTCCAGCGCCGGCTCCTTGAAGGCGCCGACCGCGGTGACGGCGGCGGGCGGCCCCCCGAGGTCGAGCGCCAGGGCGTCGCGGGCCCGCTCCACCAGCACGGCGTCGGGCTTGCCGTCCTTGGTCTGGATGCAGCCCGTGCAGGCGAGGTCCCCCTCCCAGGCCACGGCGTGGCGCACCACGGCGGTGGGGGAGCCGGCGGTGAAGACGTAGCGCCGCCGCGAGCCGAACCGCCCGCCGCCCACCGGCGGCAGGCCGTAGGCGCCGTCGACCACCACCACGGCCGAGAGCGGGCCCTGCGACTCGATCCGCACGCCGCGCAAGGTGGCATGCCCCCCCTCGGCCGCCGCCGCCCGCAGGGTCATCGCGCCGCCGGTGACCAGCCGCCGGCCGCCCGGCAGCTCGATGCCGTCGAACAGCGCTCCGGGGTCCCCGCCCAGCCGGAAGGTGGCGGCGCCGGTGTCCACCACCACCTGGTCCCCCTGGCGAGTGAGGCGCAGGGGGACCGGCGGCGGGGGATTGGCTCCCGCCGAGCCGTCCACCACCAGGGTGTAGGTGGCGCTGCCGCGGGCGGCGACCGTGGCCGGGAAGACCACCAGGAGCCACTGGACGGGGGCCGTAACGTCGCCCCTCCCCGCGTTCCAGCGCGCCAGGACCTGGAATTCGGCCGGCACCGCCTTGCCGTCCGGCCCGGCGACCGCCAGCGCCCGCGGATCGCGGACCCCAAGGGCGCGGGGGAGCGGCACCCCCGAGCGCAGCACCTCTCCCGAGCGGGCCACCCCGGCGGTCTCGCGCACCGCGAGGGGGATCCGCGTGGGGATCCCCGCCTCGGGCCGCGACGGCACCACGGGGCCGGACATCGGCAGCGGGCTCGCCTCCAGGGCCTTTGGGCGCTCCGGCCCGGAGCAGGCGAGCGACAGCCCGAGCAGCAGGAAGAGAGTGGGTCTCATAGGCCGGGGCGGGGCTGCGAAATCCGGACCAGGAGGCTCCAGGAGGGCGCGGCGGCCCGAGATCACGCAAAAAGGGAAAATGGCGGAGGAAAGAATTACCTGATCGCCCCGGCATGAATGCCCGGGCTACGCCTCAAACAAAAAGCCGGCTGAAGCCGGCTCCTGAGCTAAAGGTGTCCTGAGAGCCGGCTTCAGCCGGCTTTTCGTTTCCAAGCGTAGCCCGGGCATTGATGCCCGGGCGGAAAGCCCTACCAGCGCTCGCCGCCGCCGCTGTAGGCCCGCTGGCCTCCGCCGGCCGGCCGGTTCTCCCGCGGACGGGCCTCGTTCACGTTGATCTTGCGGCCCATCAGATCACGGCCGTTCAACTGGGTGATCGCCGCTTCGCCCTCCGAGCTCTCCGGCATCTCCAGGAAGCCGAACCCCTTGGACTGGCCGGTGACCTTGTCCTTGATGATGGTGCAGGACGACACTCTTCCGAATTCCTCGAAAGTCTCGCGCAATTGATCCTCGGTGATCCGGTAGGGCAGATTGCCCACGTACAAATTCATCTCGGTCTCCTTTGGCATGTTCGAGGAGTATTTGTAAGCAAAAACTCTGCCTGTTCAAAGGATTTTCGCGGCGATGGGGAGACCGGGGGCGGCGGCGGTCCGCCGCCCCGGACGGGATCAGCCGAGGGAGGGATAGAGCTGGCGGTAGCTGTCCGCCAGGACCAGGATGCGCTTGACGTAATTGCGCGACTCGTCGATGTTCAGCGTCTCGAGGAAGTCGGCGAGCTGGGCGTCCGGCCGCTTCTCCGTCCACAGGCGCTGGATGCGGTTCGGCCCGCCGTTGTAGCTGGCGAGGGCGAGCTCCACGTTGCCGTCGAAGCGGTCGAGCAGCTCCTTGAAGTAGGTCGAGCCCAGCCGCACGCTGGTCGCCGGATCGTAGAGCCGGTCGGGGGCGTAGGGCACTCCCACCTTGCGGGACATCTCGCGGGCGGTGTTCGGCATGAGCTGCATCAGGCCGCGCGCCCCCACCGGGCTGGTCGCCCTGGGATCGAAGGCGCTCTCCTGGCGGATGATGCCGGCGATGATGTGCCCCGGCAGCCCCGTCTCGCGGGCGCACTCGCGGATCTGGTCGCCGAAGGTCAGCGGGTAGTAGGCGAAGAGGACCTCCGCGGGGACGTTGGCCTGGTAGGGGCCGCCCAGCGCCGGGTAGGCCTCGCGCAGCAGCACCAGGCCGGAGCGCTGGTCCCCCTTGTGGCAGAGGATCAGGCCTTTGAGCGCCAGCACGTCGCGAGGATTGGCCTTGGCGGCCACCAGCTCGAGCTCCTGGCTGGCCAGCTCGTCGAGGCCGAGGTCGGTGAGGAGCTTCGGCCGCCGTAGCGCCGGCTCAGCCGGCCAGGAGCCGGCCTGGGACTGCGAGAGCATCTCGGCGTTGGCGGCGGGAGCGGCCGTCTCGCCCAGGCCGGTCAGCGCCTGCCGGGCGTAGAAGTCGGAGGTGTCCGAGGAGGCCACGATCTGGCGGAAGAGCGCGTGCGCCTCCTCCTGCCGCCCCATCTCCTCCAGGGCGCGGGCCTGCCAGTAGCGGCCGCGCTGCGCGTCGCCGTCCTCGGGGTAGATGTCGCCGAGCACGCTCCAGGCGGCCACCGCTCCGGCGGGGTCCCCCGCCTGATAGCTCCGCCAGCCGCGCTCCCAGAGATCGCTGGCGCCGGTCTCGTCCAGGGGATCGACCCGCCGCAGCAGCCGCAGGGTGTCGACCGCCGGATCGAGCAGGCCGGCCTTCTGGAAATCCTTGTAAAGACGGCGCAGGGCCTCGGCCGAGAGCTGCAGCTTGGCGTGGGTCCGCACCAGCTTGGCGAGGGAGATGGAGGCGGCGTCCGCCTGGCCCGCCTCGGCCATCGCCAGCACCCGCTCCCATTCGAGCGCGGCGCGCTCCTCGGAGTCCGCGGGCATCATCATGTCCAGCACCGTGAGGGCGTCGTGGCCTTCGCCGTTCCGCAGGAGCCCGCGCGCCCTCGTGAGATGCCACTGGAAGCCGCGCTCCTCGTCGGGGACCTGATCGAGCGTCAGCAGGGCCGCCCGCGTGCTGTCCCCGGCGAGGAACGACTGCGCGCGGCGCAGCACCTCCTGGGGCGAGAGCAGGTGGGCCCAGTCCATCCCGCCGTCCGGGGCGCGGAAGGCGTGCACCACCTGCGCGGCGTCCGAGGAGAGCGGGGCCTCGATCAGCAGCCGGCGGCCGGCCTCGCGCTGCGCCGGCTCGTCCGCCACCTGGCGGCCGAGCTTCCAGGCCAGCCGGTCGAGGTCCTCGTTCTCGACCCCGGCCTGGCGGGCCTGCCGCACGAGGTCGAGGGCGGCCTGCGGCTGGCCGTGGCCCGCCGCGAGCTGCGCCGCCTCCAGGAAGGCGGCCGGCCGCAGGGGCGAATCCGGATGCCCGGCCAGCAGGTTGGCGTAGGTGCCGCGCGCGAGGTCCTGGTCCCCCCGCCGGGCGGCGCTCTTGGCGAGCAGGTAGAGCCGCCAGTCCTCCAGGGAACCCCCGGAGGCCGGAGCGCTCGCGAGCAGCTCCTCCGCCTGGCGGTCGTCCCCCGCCTGGTGGGCGTAGAGGCCGGCGAGGACCCGGGCCTGATCGGCCTGGTCGGGATGTTGGGAGGCGACCGAATCGAGATGCTGGCGGGCTTCTTGCAAATCTCCATGTCGCAGGGCCTCGGCGGCCTGGGCATAGAGATTCTCGGGAAGCGTGGGGTGGTGCTGCCGCCAGGCCTGTTGATCCGCGCTCTCGGGACGCACGATGAGCGAGGCGGTGGGCTGGGGAGAGCTCACCAGCACCGAGACCGTGAACAGGGAGGAGACGATCAGGAAAAGAACGACGATAGAGCGAGCCGAATACTTCTTCATGGGCCTCCGTCCGACCAGGGTTGGCGACTGCGCGTTGTAAAACTGTCCGAGACCGCCCGAGTCTCGGCCTGATTGTCGTCGGCTGGGGTGTCCCCAACTACTTCTGCTAACCCGTAGGATACGGGCCACATTCCCTCCCGTCTACCCTTTTTGCACAAAATCTCATCTTCTCGATGAATTCCCTCGGCCTGTGTGTAAGATTTGTAAGAGTTGCCTGTTTTCGGCCGTCAGCGGGTGGGCTGGAGGGGCTGCTTGTGAGAGCTTCTTGCACGCCGGTCCTGCCTGGCCTCCGAAGCCTCACCCCCTGGCCCCCTCTCCACTGCGTGGAGAGGGGGAAAATAGCCTTCCGATTTCGCCGACATCGATCTTCGGGCCCTCCCTCTCCACGCAGTGGAGAGGGACCGAGGGTGAGGCTTCGAAGGGCAGGACGGCCGCAGGGCACAGAGGCGGGTAACAGGTTGAGTGCGGGTCGGTTATCATTGCGCCCGCTGTAGGTCGAAGGGTCCTGGAATTCTGGAAAGCTCCTAGATACAGAAAGAAGGTTCGTCGATGGCGCGTCGGGATCGCGATGCTGGTCGGAAAGCCGCGGGGTGCTTCCTGCGGGTGTTGCTGGTGCTGGTTCTCCTCATCATCGTCGCCGGGGCGTTCGCCGGGTTCTACTCCGGCGCCACCCCGAAGCTTTCGGTCAAGCCCACCCTCGCGGGGATCGGCCGCCGGACCCCGGTCCAGATCCGGATCGACGACCCCCAGCGGGTCGAGAAGCTGCGCGTCGAAGTGGTCCAGAATTCGGACGTCAAGCCGGTGATGGAGAAGACCTTCGAGCCCCAGCCGGCGTGGAAATTCTTCGGCGCCCCCCCGCCGGTCACCCTCACCGCCGACATCGGCCGCGAGACGGTGCAGGGGCTGCGGGCCGGCGAGGCGACCATCCGGGTCACCGCCGAGCGCGCGGGCTCCCTCTTCCGCCGCCCCGACCCGGTGGTGCAGGAGGTCAAGCTGCCGGTGCGCCTGGCACCGCCGACGCTGCAGATCTCCTCCAGCTTCCACTACGTCAACCAGGGGGGCTGCGAGGCCGTGGTCTACCGGGTGGGCGACGGGGCGGTCAAGGACGGCGTCCAGTCCGGCGACTACTGGTTCCCGAGCTTCCCCATGCCGGGCAACGACAAGCAGATGCGCTTCGCCCTCTTCGCCGTCCCCTACGACATGACCGACGACTCGCGGGTCCACCTGGTCGCCGAGGACGAGGTGGGCAACCGCGCCGAGGCGAGCTTCATCGACAAGTTCACCCCGCGCCCGATCACCACCGACACCATCCAGGTCACCGACACCTTCATGAACAAGGTGGTGCCGGAGATTATGGGGCAGTCCCCCGAGGTCGCCGATCAGGGGAACCTGCTCAAGAACTACATCGAGATCAACCGCAACCTGCGCAAGAAGAACGCCGCCGTGCTGACCGGCCTGGCCCACAAGTCGGAGCCCCGGTTCCTCTGGACGCAGCCCTTCCAGCCGATGCCCAACGCCAAGATCACCGCCGCCTTCGCCCAGCGCCGGACCTACCTCTACAACGGCCAGTCGATCGACATGGAGGACCACCTGGGGTTCGACATGGCCTCGGTGACCCACGACGCCGTGCCGGCCTCGAACGACGGCAAGGTGGTGCTGGCGCGGTTCTTTGGGATCTACGGCAACGCGGTGGTCATCGACCACGGCTACGGGCTGATGAGCCTCTACGGCCACATGTCGCAGCTCGAGGTCAAGGAGGGGCAGATGGTGAAGCGCGGCCAGGAGCTCGGCCGCTCCGGCCAGACCGGCCTCGCCGGCGGCGACCATCTCCACTTCACCATGCTCCTCCAGGGGCTCCCGGTCACCCCCGTCGAGTGGTGGGACCCGCACTGGATCCAGGACCGCGTCGCGAGGAAGCTGGGCGCGGCGCTGCCGTATCACCCCTGAGCCCGAAAGCGCGGGCCGGCGGCGAGCCGGCCCGCGAGGGTCCGCGACCCTAGTTGAAGGGGCTGCAGACGCAGAAGGCGTTGTTGGGACAGCAGAAGCTGCTTCCGTCGCCGCAGATCCGCGGACTTCGGCTGGATGTCGGCCGACCTCGGGACTCTGTCGCGGTATCTGGCCCGATGGAAGCTTCCGTCGTCGCAGATCCGCGGACCTCGGCTGGATGTCGGCTGACCTTGGGACTCTGTCGCGGTATCTGGCCCGATGGAAGCTTCCGTCGTCGCAGATCCGCGGGCTTCGGCTGGATGTCGGCTGACCTTGGGACTCTGTCGCGGTATCTGGCCCGATGGAAGCTTCCGTCGTCGCAGATCCGCGGGCTTCGGCTGGATGTCGGCTGACCTTGGGACTCTGTCGCGGTATCTGGCCCGATGGAAGCTTCCGTCGCCGCAGATCCACGGACTTCGGCTGGATGTCGGCCGACCTTGGGGCTCTGTCGCGGTATCTGGCCCGATGGAAGCTTCCGTCGCCGCAGATCCGCGGACCTCGGCTGGATGTCGGCTGACCTCGGGATAATGTCCGGGTATCTGGCCCGATGGAAGCTACAGTCGTTGTAGGTTTGCATACACGGGCAGGCTTTCAACTGGTCGCTGAACGCTGTCCCGGTATTTGGCGCGAAGGCGGCTTCCGTCGTCCCAGAGCGGGGTGCACCGGCGGGATTTATGCCGACTTGGGGACGAGGCGCCGGGATCTGGCGGATGGAAGCCTACCTCGTGAGAACGGAAGCTCCCGTCGGCTTCAGTAGGCCGATTTTAGGGTATGGGGAGGATGCTCGACCCCTTGAGACAGATCGGCGCGGGCCGGCGGCACGCCGGCCCGCGGTGCCCCGCCCCTAGAAGGGGCTGCAGACGCAGAACGCGTTGTTGGGACAACAGAAGCTGTAGGTCGGGCAGACGATGAGGTGATACCCCGTCTTGCAGGTCGTCGGATCGGCCGACGCGGGCGTGGCCGCGTAGGCGGCCGCGAGCGCGGCCAGGGCGATTCCCAGAGACACGAGCCTCTTACGCATGAGAGTCCTCCATAAGTATCGGGGGCCGGTGAGCCGGCCACCCCTTACTAAGGTGCTTCAGCTTCCCTCGATGTGGTCGCTCGGGATGTGACGTTTGCGCTGTCCACCCCGAAAGGCGGACCGGGCATCTCGGGGCTTGCGGAGGCGAGGGCGAGGGTGAGGGGATTCCGCCTCCGAGAGCGTTCTCGTCACAGGGTCGCCAACGCGGCGTCCCATTATGATAGAGAATGGAGAAATACTATGGATATCCTGCTGCTGTTCCGCGTCACCGCCAACCACAACCAGACTTTGATCTCGGCCAGCCAGACCGTACGGATGGCCGGGTAAGGTAAAGCTTGATGGGACTGCCGGGCGGCCCGCCCACGCGGGCCGCTCGGCAGTATCGGCTCAAGAGGCGAGAGCCTGTCCGATTCTGATGCGGTGGCCGTCGGGCGTAGTCAGCGAAAACTCGCGCATACCCCAAGGCTCCGTGGTGACCGGCCCGATTCCGGGAGCCAGCCCGGAGGCGAGGATTCGCGCGTGGTAGGCGTCGGCGTCGTCGACGCGCAGGTAGGCGAAGTAGTTGTGACAGCCAAGCTGACTCGCCTCCATGTCGTCCGGGCATTCGCCGAGCATGATCAGGCAGTTGTCCTTGCGAACGAAGATCCACCCCTCCGGTTCTGCCGCCACCTCGAACCCGAGGGCGTCGACGTAGAAGGCGGCCGATCTCCGCACATCGTGCACGGCAAGAACATAGTGGTTCTGGAGGACCGTCGGCATGATAAGAAACCTCGAGAGGTGTGATTTTAGATATCACCATCCTTTGCTCCAGCTTCCAACATTGCTTGCGGGTTACACTCATGAGCTCCTTAAGTATTGGAGGGCTTCCTTGATCTTGCGGTCCAGTTCCTTCGATTGCATTATTTGATCGAATCCTCCGAACGCCAAGTCTTTCTTCAGGAACTCGGATGCGCGTTGAAGGCGTTGCATCTTGATCTTGTTGTCGCCCGCATCTTCGGCTTGCTGGTAGTAGTCGATCGCCATCAAATGGCTAATCCACGCGGTGCGCTCCGCGCAGTACCCCTTCTCGCGAAGGTAGCAGGCCACACTCTTTCCGTCACGTTCATTGGCAGGCAGATTAGGCTCGGCTTCGAGGTACCTGAAAAAGTGTTCACGCATTCGGTCGCGCGAGAAGTCTGAGCGTGTGGGATCCTGCTTCCCTTTTACTCGCCAGACTTCACCTGAAAAATACAGGCCATGACCGCTGTCATGGTCAGTCTGGAGCAGGATGGTTGCGGTGCTTGCGACGCATTCGAGGTTTTGGGTTCTGAGCCACTCCCTCATGGCTAATGCGCTGGACTTCACAATGGCCGACCTGTCAGGGCCGGCGCGCAGGATCTGGTTCCTGAGAGCTTCCGAAGAGCACTCTACGGGGCTCGGAGCACCATGCGGTTCGGATGATCCAGCTAAGGGGGGTGGAACCCTGTCGGGTGGAGAATGGGTTCTCCAATTCGAAAGGAGGGCAGCTCCTAACACGCCCACGACGCCAATCACCGCTAGCCAGATTTGCGTCTTGTTGTCTGGCGGTGGTTTCTTGAGAGATGCCATCTCCGCTCCAATGTTGGAGGCCTAACCTCGGATTCAACCGCCGGCCGCCCAGACAGCACCCTTTAGCACCTACCGGACCAGAGAAGGCAATGGCCATTCATCCATCTTGTTCTCATGGCTTCACTTAAGACATCGTAAGCCAAGCCCGTATCTGCGTCAACACGCTCAATCAGGAATCTCAACGAGCAAGACCTTCAGCACGCGGCCGGCGGCTCGCTCAGGGCTAGCGACTGCGGCTCGGCTTGCATCTGCTCCGCCACGAACGTCTGCTCAAACTGCAAGCCCTGCCTTTAAAACCCTGAGACAGATCCGCGCCGCCGGGCGTCGGCGCGGTTTCTCCCCCTCACCCGCGATTTGCTTTAACGCCAGGTGGGCTTCAGGGCAAATCGGCTAGAAGCTTCCGGACGTAGACCCGGAAGGCTGGACCTAGGTGAAGGGTGCTCTTCTCGAACAGCGCTTCAAACGCAGTTTCCATTTCATCTCGGGAGATCGACCGGGCAGTATAGGCTCGGATCAGGACTCCGACCGTTCCCGTTACCGGGTTCCCATGCTTCTCCAGGAGACGGCGCAAGGCCAGATCGTCCGTCAGCACGAGGGATCGGAACCCACTGGCCTGGGCAAGAGAGAAGACCTGGGCGTCGGCCGGTTGAATTCTCGGTTCGACATCACGTGCGACCTTTCTCCAGACTAGCGGCTCGACTCCCCGGACGGTAAAGGCGATCCCCACCTCCCGCAATCGCGCGGCTCCCAAGCCACGCGTCTCAAGCTCTTTCAGGACGAGATCGGGAAGGAGGAGAGGAGCTACCAGGCTGAGCGCTGTCAGCCTGCCGACTTCTTCAAGGTGTAATGCTGGTCCGGTGTCGCAGACGGCCTCAGGCACCCTGCAGACCCCATGCGACATCCCGCCGGAGCGCGTCCCGCTGGTACTCGATTTCCGCCAGCCGCTCGGGGCCGAGATCCCGCAAGGCTTTCTCGCGGGTCACCTTCCCGAGAAGGTAAGCCTCGATGAGCGCTTCCTGGTACAGGGCTTCAACGCCCGCCCGGAGGGCCCGGGCGAGCACCGTGGTCTCGTCCTGCCCCTCTTGGGCCATGAGGAAGTCCAGGTGCTCGGTTAATGTCTTGTCGCGCATGAGGGTGTCTCCGGAGCCAGTCTAGCACCGGCTCCGGTGGGGGCCCCTCAACCCCGCCGCGCGATCTCGGCTTCGATCTCGGGGATGAGGACCGGGTTGGACGCGATCAGGCTGCTGAGGAGGGGCTTGGCGCGGTTGAAGCGGGTCTCCTCGGGGGCTCCGGTGACGATGGCCCCACCGGCCGCGAGGACCAGGGCCACCCCGGCCGCCACGTCCCACTCGTGCTTGGGGGTGAGCGTCCAGGTGGCGTCGACGAGGCCGGCGGCGACGAGACCCAGCTTGTAGGCCACCGAGCCCATCGGCTGGATCTCGAAGAGATCCTCGCGGTACCCCTCCCACTCCCCCCGCTTGACCTCGCTGCGGCTGGCCACCACCCGCGCCCCTTCGAGCGTCGGGCGGCCGCTCACCCCCGCCGGCTGGCCGTTGAGCGTCACCCCGGCGCCGCGGGCGCCGACGATCGTCTCCCCCGTCACCGGGTTGCAGATGCCGCCGGCCACCGGCTCGCCGTCCACCACGAGGCCGATCGAGACGCACCACTCGGGGATGCCGGTCACGAACTCGCGGGTGCCGTCGAGCGGATCGACCACCCAGACGCGCCGCCGCTCGAGGCGGATGAGGTCGTCCCGGGTCTCCTCGGAGAGCCAGCCGTCGCCGTCTCGCGGCAGCAACTCGCGCAGGAGGGTGTCGACCGTGGTGTCGGCCTCGGTCACGGGGTCGTCCCCCTGTTTGTGGCGGGCCTCGATCTCGCCGGGGGTGAAGCGCTGGAGCTCGGCGCGCGCCCGTTCCAGCGCCTCTTCGATCCGCGCGAGATCTTCGGCGTAAGCCCCTCGGCTCACTTCGCCTCCAGGTTCCCGCCCACGTAGCCCTCGCGCTCGAGGTAGAGCAGGATCTCCTGCGCCGACTCCTCGGGGGAGAGCTTGGTGGTGTCGATCACCAGGTCGGCGTCGGCCGGCTCCTCGTAGGGGTCGGAGATGCCGGTGAACTCCTTGAGGATGCCGGCCCGGGCCTTGGCGTAGAGCCCCTTGCGGTCGCGCTCCTCGCAGACCTCGATCGGGGTGGCGACGTGGACCAGCACGAAGCCGCCGCCGGGCTCGATCGCCGTCCGCACCTCCTTGCGCACGCTGTCGTAGGGGGCGATCGGGGCGCAGATCGCGATGCCGCCGTTCTTGGTAATCTCGGAGGCCACGAAGCCGATGCGGCGGATGTTGATGTCCCGGTGCTCCTTGGAGAAGCTCAGCTCGGAGGAGAGGTTCTTGCGCACGATGTCGCCGTCGAGCAGGGTCACCGGCCGTCCGCCGGTCTCCATGAACTTGACCAGCAGCGCCGAGGCGATGGTCGACTTGCCGGAGCCCGAGAGGCCGGTGAAGAAGACGGTGAACCCCTGCTTGTGGCGCGGCGGATGGGTGCGCCGCAGCTCCTCGCCCACCTCGGGGAAGGTGAACCAGGACGGCAGCTCGCGCCCCTCCTGGAGGCGGCGCCGCAGCTCGGTGCCGGAGATGTCGAGGGTGCGGGCGCCGGGCGGGATCTCGTCCTGCGGCAGGTAGGTGTCGAGCTCCTCGACGTAGGAGACCATCTTGAACGGAACCATCTCGACGCCGAGCTCGCCCTGGTGCTTCTGGAGCAGCTCCTGGGCGTCGTAGGGGCCGTAGAAGGGCTTGCCCTGGCGGTCGGAGCCGGGGCTGGCGTGGTCGCGGCCGACGATGAAGTGGGTGCAGCCGTAGTTCTTGCGGATGAGGGCGTGGAGCATCGCCTCACGCGGGCCGGCCATGCGCATGGCGAGCGGCAGCAGCGAGAGCTTGGCCGTGTGCTGCGGCAGGCGCGGCAGCACCGCCTGGTAGCAGCGCACGCGGGTGTAGTGATCGATGTCCCCCGGCTTGGTCATGCCGACGGTGGGGTGGATCAGCAGGTTGGCCCGCACCTCCTTGGCCGCCCGCAGGGTGAGCTCGCAGTGGGCGCGGTGCATGGGGTTGCGGGTCTGGAAGGCGACCACACGGCGCCACCCCTCGCGGGCGAACTCGGCGCGCAGCTCCGCCGGCGTCTGGCGCAGGGCGCGGAAGTCGTAGTGGACGGGGAGCTGGACCCCCTCCAGCCGGCCGCCCACGGCGACGCTGTTGGTCTTCTGGAGCAGGTGAGCCACCCCCGGATGGTCGGTGCTGGTGGTGCCGAAGGTCGCCTGGGCGCTCGCCTCGCGGTCCGGCTCCCAGATCTCCTCGACGTGGAGGACGGCGAGCATCACCCCCTCGGGGTCGCGCAGGGCGAGGCGGCCGCCCACGCGCAGCTTCTCGGCCGCCTGCGGGGTGACGTCGAGCAGGACGGGGATCGGCCAGAGGGTGCCGCCGGCGAGCCGCATGCGCTCGCACACGGAGTCGTGGTCGGCCTTCTTCATGAAGCCGGTCAGCGGCGAGAAGCCGCCGTTCAGAAGCAGCTCGAGGTCGCAGAACTGGCGCGGGGTGAGGTCCCAGGAGGGCCAGTCGCGGGAGGCGGCCTTGAGCTCGGCGGCGCGGTCGGCGTCGACCAGGAGGTCGATCAGCTCGCCACCGTGCGGCTCGATAAGGTGACTCACGGCGCCATCGCCGGGGCGGTCGCGCTCGGGTTGCGGTACGGGGAAAACGGAGACATTCGACATGCGGTTCCTCGCGATTGGATCGGGTTCAGGGGGTACGACGAGACCGGACGGCGATTCAAGATCGGCGCCAACCTGGCCGGGAGCGCGAGCGAGCGCCCGCACTCAAGGGTGCGGTGCGGGCCCCAAAAGGTGACAGGACTATAACCGGGTTACGGGCGGGAGGGGGAGGGCTCGGGCTCCGGGCGGCCGGAGACGATGGTGGTGATGCCCGTGCCCGCGATGGCCGGGAGCAGCACCGCCTTGCGCTGCCACCAAGCGATCACGCAGGCGCGGCAGACCTCGTCGGCCCGGCGCACGCCGGCGGAATTGACGCGGGTGACCACGCCGTCGCAGAGGAACGCCAGCACCTTCTTGCCCTGCTGCTTGGGGGAGGTCTCGCCCACGGTGAGGTTCTCGGCGACGCCGCGCTCCTTGGGGCCGAGCTGCACTTTGCAGTCGGCGGTGACCGGCACGCTGACCATGGGGGAGCGGGCCACGGTCTTGCCGGTGGGATCGACCAGGGCGCTGTAGTATTCGATGTGGTCGTTGCGCCGCTCGGGCTTCGGCGGGGTCGCCCAGAAACGGCCGCCCGGCTCCGCCTCCAGCGCCACCCAGTAGAAGTCCTCGTGCTCCATCCAGCGGAAGTAGAGGCGGGGGACCAGGCCCGGAGCCACCCCGGTGGCGGCGGCGCGCACGAGGCCGTTGTCTTCCGCCGGCATGCAGGCCGACTTTTCAGCCGTGATGGTCTGCCCCTGCGCCGGCGCTGTTCCGGAAATAACGCCGGCGAGGAGGAGCCCGGTAAGGAGTAGGGTGCTCGCTCTCATTTCGATCTCCCGTGTGACTTGGGGGTATTGTACCTGAAAGCGGTAAATTTCGCCTCCCCGGTCGGTTGGCCCTCATCACCCCGCCCTCTTCTCCCAGCCTCCCCCCCACCTGACGGGAGAAGAGAGAGAAGCTTGCCTGAAGGAGCCCCTCTCTCCCCGGAAGGGCGGGTGGAGGGCTGGGAGAAGAGGGCCGGGGGAGTGAGGGCTCCTACTGCCCCAGAATCTTCCGAATATAAGTCTCCACATACGGCGTCCGTTTGAGGTTGGGCAGGGAGCGCTTGAGGGCCGCCGCGGCGCCGGAGGGGTCGCCGGACTCGTAGAGGGAGACGGCCATGTAGAAGAGCCGCTCGGGCTCCCCGTCGCCGGGGTCGCCGCCGCGCCGGAAGTAGGCGTTGGCGTCGCTCCAGCGGGAGATGCGGTAGGCCCCCTCGGCCGCCAGGTGCTGCGCCTCCTTGGAGTCCGGATGGGCGTCGGCCACCGCGCGGGCGAGCTCGAAGGCCTGACGCAGCTCCTTGGAGGGGCGCTGCGCGGCGAGGAGCTGGCGCGCCTGGTCGAGCTTCTTGCGCTCGGCCTCGGTGAGCGGCTTGCCGGCGGCCGGGGGCGGCGTGGAGGCCGTCTTCGCCGGGCCCGGCGGGCCGGCGGGCGCGGGATCGGGGGACTGCGGCAGCGCGGCGATCGGAGAGGCCGGGGCGGGCTTGACCGCCGGGCCGGCCGGGGCCGGCGCTCCGGGCTTCTTCGCCGGGGCGGGCCGGAAGGCGGGTGCCGCCGCCAGGGTGGCGGCGGGGATGCGGGCCGCCAGCTTCGCCTCCAGGGCGGCGCGCAGCTCGGGGGCGATCTCCCCCTGGCTGTACCCTTTGAAGCGGTCCTCGACCTCGGTCAGCCGGCGGAAGGTCTCGCGGAACCCCTCGACGTCGTTGGCGCCGTCCTGCGCCAGGAGCAGCCGGGCGAGGCAGTCGGCGAGCGGCTTGGGGTCCTCGAGCATGCCGAAGCAGGCGAGCCGGAGCTGGCGCGCCGCGGCCCCGTAGTCCTTGCGGTCGAAGGCCTGCTGGCCGTCGCGCAGCAGCCCCTGGTAGAACGGATCGACGGCGGCCAGGGCGGGGGAGGCCGCCAGGAGCATCATCAGCAGCGGCAGGGCTTTCTTCATACGGCTTCCGGCAAAGGGCGGTTCTCCACCACCGCCCGGGGGTTGTCGGCGGCGAGGCGTCGCGCCGTCTCGCCGCCCCAGCGGCCCGCGACCAGGTCGTGGGCCCGGCGCAGCCCCGGGGGGCGGCGGCGGGTGTTGTGGGAGTCGCTGGCGAGGAAATGGACGAGCCCGGCGTCGAGCAGGGCCCAGGTGTGGGCTTGAGGACGGCGGCCGAAGTCGCCGGTGACGCTCATCGCCGTCACCTGGGTGAGGGCGCCGAGCGCGACCAGACGGGCCACCCGCGCGAGGTCGGCCGCCAGCCAGGGGATGAACTCGGGGTGGGCGACGACCGGCCGCCAGCCGGCCACCGCCAGCTCGTGGACGAGGTGGACCGCCTCGGCCTCGGTGCCGGCGGAATCGAATTCGATCAGCAGGTAGCGGGAGCCGGCGAGTGGCAGCACGCCCCCGCCTCCGGGCAGCTTCTCGATCTCCTCGAGCAGCCCGGAATCGACGTGGATCTCCCCCCCCAGGTAGACGCGGAAGCCGGGTCCCACTTGCGTCTGGAGCTGGCCGGCGAGGGCCGCGAGCTGCCCGGGGTCGGCGTTCCACCACTCGCCGCGCCGCTGGTGGGGGGTGGCCACCATGGCCTCGCAGCCGTCGGCGGCGGCCAGGCGGCACATGGCCACCGCCTCGGTGAAGCTGCCGGCGCCGTCGTCGACGCCGGGCAGGATGTGGCAGTGCAGGTCGATCATTACCGGGTCTGCAGATCAGGCGGCGGAGCCGGCCTTCCCGGCCTTCCTCGGCTCGCTCTCCTCGGCGCCGTAGGACTCGTAGTACCGGTAGCGCTTGCCGAGGCCCGTCTGGACGGAGCGGTAGCGGTTGAGCACCGCGCCCAGGATCTTGATGCCCGCCTGGCGCAGGCGGTCGCGGCAGAGCCGCGCCTCCTCCCGGGTGACCTTGCCGCTGCGCAGGGTCAGCATCACGCCGTCCGCCAGCAGGCCGACGATGGTGGCGTCGGTCACCGCCAGGGCGGGCGGGGTGTCGAGGACGACGAAGTCGAAGCGCGAGCGCACCGCCTTCAGCCAGTCGCGCATGCGGTCGGAGGAGAGCAGCTCCGAGGGGTTGGGCGGGATCGGCCCCGAGGGGGTGATCCAGAGGTTCGGCACCTCGGTGGGCAGGAAGACCGCCTCCGGCTCCGCCGTGGCGGTGAGCTGGTTGACCAAGCCGAAGCGGTTGGAGACGCGGAAGACCTGGTGCAGGCGCGGCTTGCGCAGATCGCAATCGACGATCAGCACCTGGCGGCCGAGCTGGGCGAGCACCACGGCGAGGTTGGACGCGGTGGCGGTCTTCCCCTCGCCGGCCACCGCCGAGGTGACGGCGATCGCCTTCAGCTCGCGGGCCGAGGAGAGCATCAGGGCGGTGCGCAGCGAGCGGTAGGACTCGGAGATCAGCGTGCGCGGCCGCTCGTGCGGCACCAGCTCGATCTGGCTCGGCGGCAGGGCGGCGGCCGGCGCCTTCTTCTTCTCCAGCCAGCCGGCGGCGATCTTGGCCTTCCCCGGGCGCGCCCGCGGCTTCTCCTCGGGGGGAGCCTCGCCGTAGCCGTAGGCCGAGTAGCCGTAGCTCTTGCCCGCCTCGGAGAGGTCCTGGATCACCGCCAGGGTCGGCAGCCCCAGCCGGCGCTCCACCTCCTCGGGCGCCTTGACCGTGCGGTCGAGGAATTCGACCAGCACGGCGCAGCCGATGCCGAACAGCAGCCCGAGCAGCAGGCCGTAGCTGAGGTCCTTGCGCAGCGACGGCTGGAAGGGCCCGCCGGGCACCATCGCCTTGTCGACGATGCGGATGTTCGACTGCCGGGTGTCCTGGAGGCGCACGGCGACCTCGGTCTCGGACTGCTTGCGCAGCAGCTCGTCGAGCAGGTCGCGGCGGGTCTGGATCTCCACCTTGAGGTTGGTGTACTCGACGGCGGCGGAGTTCTGGTCGATCGCCTCGCGCTTGAGGGCGCTGAGCTCATTGTCCAGCTCCTGCTCCTGGCGCAGCGCCGTCTGGTAGGAGGCGAGGGCGTTGTTCTTGGCCTTGTCGACCTGCTCGCCGACCACCTCGTTGAGGTGCTGGCGCGTCTTCTCGATCTCGGCCCGGAGCGCCACCATGTCGGGGAAGTCGGGCTTGTAGGTCTTGAGCTTGGTCTCGTAATCCCGCTCGAGCTTGAGGAGCTGGCCGCGCTGCTCGCCGACCACACCGCTGGTGAGACTGTCGGACATCGACCCGCGGGGCCCGTTCAGCGTCTCGTGGTACTGGGCCTCGCGCTCGATGCGCAGCTTCTTGGCCTCGCCGTACTGGGTGTTGAGCGCCTCCAGCCGCTTGAGGGTGACGTTCGTCCCCGGGTCCATGGTGACGATGTCGCTGCGGCGGCTGAACGCCTGGAGCTGGGTCTCCTTGTCCTGGATCTCCCCCTTCAGCTTCTCGATCTGCGAGGAGAGGAAGGTGGAGGCCTTGCCGGCGGTGGCGAAGCGGTCCTCGACCCCCATGTCGATGTAGGCCTCGGCGAAGGCGTTGGCGGCCTTGGCGGCGAACTCGGGGGTGGCGGCGCGGAAGGAGAGCTGCACGAGCTGGGTGTTGCGCTCCGGCTCGACCGAGAGGCCGCCGCGGAGCTGGTCGGCGAGGGCGCCGAGCACCGTCTCGTCGGCCTCGGCGGTGCCCGCCTTGGCCCCCTCGCGCGCGGCGCCGGGGTTGAAGGCGGGGTCCTCCATCAGGTCGAGGCTCTTGACCACCCGCTCGGCCAGCCCGCGGCTCTGCAGGAGCTCATACTGGGTGGGGTAGAACTCCATGTTCCAGTAGTTCTCCAGCCAGGGGTTCTGGGCGTTGCCGAGCGGCGTCAGGTTGCGGCGCTCGATCTGGATGACCGTCGTCGACTGGTAGGCCTTGGGGGTAATCGCGTAGTGGATGCCGGCGCCGGCGAGCCCCAGGGTGCAACAGACGGCGGCCAGCTTCCAGTGCCGCCGCAGCATGCCGAGGTACTCGGCGAGGTTGAAGTCGGACTCGGGCTCGGGGGCGAGCTCCGGCTCGTCATCGATCGGAACGGGAGTGAGAGGGCTCAAAAGAAGGACTCCTTGACCACGATGACATCCCCCTGCCGGAGCTCGAGGTCGGGCTCCTTGCCGGCGAGGATCTTGTTGTAGTCGACGGTGATCTCGGTACGGCCGTCGGCCGGGGCGATCCGCTTGACCAGGATCTTCTTCGACGCGCGGTCGGTCAGCCCCCCGGCATGGGCGATGGCGGTGAGCACGGTGATCCGCTCGTTGCTCTTGAAGGGGAGGGCTCCCGGCCGCGCTACCTCCCCCAGGCAGTAGACGGTGACCTCGACGGTCACCGGCACGTTGATCAGGTCGTTGGGGAAGATCGGGATGTTGACCCGCGTGTCCCCCCGCACCATCAGGTCGTCGAGGTTGATCGTCACCTGGTCGGAGAGGCCGTTGTCGGCCCGCCGCAGCACGTAGACCACGTTGCCGTGGTTCTCGGCCAGCCCGCCCGCCGCGGCCACCGCCTCCAGCAGCGTCCAGCGCCCCGAGAAGCTGAGGTTGCCCGGCGCCTTGATGGCGCCGATCACCGAGATCGGGCGCGAGCGGAACTCCACCACCTGCACGGCGACCGACGCCCGCTGCATGTATTTCTCGACCAGGAGCCGGCTGACGAGCTGCTCGGCCTCGCTCGTGGTCTTGCCCGCCACGGTGACGTCGCCGATCAGGGGGAGGTTGATCGTGCCGGACTCGGAGACCCGGCGGTCGCCGTTGAGCTTCTCGTCCTCGTCGACGCGCACGCTGAGCAGGTCGCGCGCGCCGATCCGGTACGCCGGGTCCTTTCCCCCCTGCGCCCGGGCAACGCCCGCGCACACCAGGGACAGGATCATCAAATGAACAGCTATCTTCCTCATGATGCTTGTGTTACCGCGAATCCATGGTACCGCAAGAGGGCGCCGCGGTCCAGCGTCCCGTCGATCGCCCGTTACTTGGCCTCGTTCTTGGCCGGTTATCGGATGTCCGCCAGGGTGACCGTCGCCCCCACGGAGGTGTAGGAGCGGCTCGCGCCGGGGAGGTTGGAGTCGTAGCGGGACCGCACCCCCTCGATCCCCAGCCGCAGCGACCGGCGCAGCTCGACGATGACCGAGCCGCCGAAGGAGGTGACGTCGTCCCGGCGGCGCGGGGCAACGGCAGAGAAGGCGGTGTAGTCGTTGCGCCCCCGCTCGGTGAAGATCCGCCCGCGGGTGCGCTGGCCGAAGCCCACCGTCAGGGCGGCGCCCAGGCGCTCGTCGGTCAGATACGAATAGAGGGGGGACAGCGAGTAGTCCAGGGTGCGGCTGGAATAGAGGGTCGCGGTGGCGCGCGTCTGCGACCCTCCCACGTCGAGCGCGGCGTTGCCCGTCACGCCGTGGAAGGGGACCAGCTCGGTCCCCCGGCGGGCGGTGAGCGAACGGTCGGCGGCGTCGGCCTGGAGCCCGAAATGGTTCCCCCGGAAGTGGACCTCGACCACCGGCGCGGTGCCGGAATTCGAGCGGTCGAGGGCCCCCCGGTGCGTGAAGTCGGACTCGGAGCGCTCCCCAGCCAGCGCGACCGACCATCGCTGCTCGGGGCGCCAGCGCACCCCCAGCCGTTCCGCCCGCTCGTCGCGGTCGAGCAGGCGGAGGTCGCCGGTGAGCGGATCGTCAGTGATCACGTTGTTCTGCCGGTTGAAGGCGGTGACGGTGAAGAGCGAGAGCGCGTGGGAGAGCCGGAGCTCGGCCACCAGCTCGCCGCCGTCGACGCGGGTGCTCACCGGCACCGGCACCTCGGGGGTGACGACCTGCTGCCCCTGCTGGCGCCCCGCCTGGACCTCCACGGTGAGGTGGTTGAAATAGCCGTTGTAGCCGAGCAGATAGCGGCCGTTGAGCTGCCGCCGCTGGATCTGCTTCTGCCACCAGGCGTACTCGGGGAGCACCTGGGCGGTCCAGGTGGCCTTGGCGCCGTTGCGCAGGTAGGCGCGGAACCCCGCGCCCACGGTGGCGGTGAGGTCGCTCGGGAGCCGCTGCCCCTGGCCGCTGCTGAGCAGGCTGCGCACGTAGGCGATGTCGCGCAGCGTGGCCCAGGGAGCGATGCGCACGGGGCCCAGCCGGTAGCGAGCCTCGGCCAGCGCGCGCTCGAGCTCCTCCCGGCGCGACTCCGGCCGCTGCTGCGGCCCCCCGGGCGGCGTATACTGGACGGGAAACTGGGCTATAGCGGTATTGGCCGTCAGGAAGAGGGCCGTCATCCAGAAGGCCGCCAGGCAGAGGATCGAGGTCGAGGATCGCATCTTGAGGCGCATGATCTCCCCACGGCGGGCATGCCCGGGTGCTGCGAGGGCTCCGCTGTCGAAGGCGTTCGGGTCGGCGCCATGATACGTCATTCCGGCTCTCTTCTCGCCATTCTGCTGGCCCTGGTCCTGCTCTGGGCGCCCCTCCCGTTCGGCGGGGTGACGCCGTGGGCCGGGGCCCTCCTCGCGGCGCTCTGCTTCGGCGCCCTGGCCCTCGCCACGGCGGCGATGGAGAGCCCCCGGGCGCTGCGTCCGGCGGCCCTGCCCGCGGGGGCCCTCGCCGCCCTGGCCCTGCTCGGCCTGCTCCAGGCGGCGCCGCTGCCGGCCGGCCTGGTGGCGGCCGTCTCCCCCGGGCACGGCGAGATCGAGCGCCAGGCGGCGGCCCTGGGAGCGGCGGCCCCGGCGCGGCTGACCCTCGCCGTCTCCTCCACCCGGCGGGCGGCCCTCGGCTGGGCGGCGGCGGCGGCGGCCTTCCTCGCCGCGGCGGTGGCCGGCCAGCGGCGCGGCCTCCGGCGCTGGCTGGGCGGCGCGGTGGTCGCCGGCGCCCTCTTCCAGGTCTTCTTCGGCGCCCGCGACTGGTTCGCCCGCTCGACCACCCTCTGGGGGGTGGACCTGCACGCCAGCGCCACGCGCCTGCGCGGCACCTTCGTCAACCCCAACCACCTGGCGGCCTATCTGGAGATGGCGCTGCCGGTCGCCTTCGCCTGGAGCTGGTGGGCCCTCCGCCGCGCCCGCGACGAGCCGCGGATCGAGCGCCGGATCGCCCTCGCGGCCCCCCCGGCGATGCTCTGGTTGACCCTGTTCACCGGCCTCTCCTTCACCGGCTCGCGCGGCGGCCTGCTGGCGGCGGTGGCCGCCGTCTCGGTCCAGGGGGTACTGGTGGCGGGGGAGCGCCGCCGCTGGTGGCTCGCCCCGCTGGGGACGGCGGTGGCGCTCGCCGGGGTGGCCGCGGTGGCGGCGGTCGGCTGGCAGGAGGGGCTCGGCCGCCTGCTCTCCACCAACGCCGCGGACGTGAGCTGGGGGGCCCGCCTGCGCGAGTACGGCGCGGCGCTCGACCTCTGGCGGCGCTTCCCGGCCACCGGCACGGGGCTCGGCACCTTCCGCGACGCCTTCCCCCTCGTCCAGCCCACCGATCTCCAGGGCACCTGGTGGCACCCCCACGGCGACCTCCTGGAGGTGCTGGTGACGGCGGGGCTCGCGGGGGTGGCGCTGCTGGCGGCGGGGCTCTGGGGGCTGACCGCGCGGCTGCTGGCGGTGCTGCGCGCCGGCGGTCGGTCGGAGGACCGCGCGGCGGCCCTGGCGGCGCTGGGGGTCCTGGTCTCACTCGCCGTGCACGAGGGGCTGGACTTCGGCCTCTCCATGCCGGGCAACGCCGTCACCCTGGCCGTCCTCCTCGGCGCCGCGGCGGCGGCGCGGGTGCGCGAGAGCTCAGCGGAGCTCGGTCACGCCCGGCAGGACCCGGCTCCCGTCGAGGCTCTCGAGCTCCAGCACGTGGAGCCCGCGCCCGAGCGGCGCCGCCGCCCAAAGCGGCGCCGCCGCGGCTCCCGCGGGCGGCTGGACGGGGAAGTACCCCAGCGCCGCCCCGTCGAGCCGTAGCTCCACCAGCGCGCCGTTCGCCGGCACCTGGTCGAGCGCCAGGGCGAAGCCGGCGGCGGGCGCGGCGGTCATCATCTCCAGCCGGGCGGTCCCGCGGTGCCAGGTCCACTCCTGGGGCGCCCAGGACCGCCGCGTCAGCCCGGCGAGCCGCGCCGTGGCCCGGGCGCCCCCGGCGGCGTCTCCGGCCGCCCGCGCCACCTCGGCCTGCGCCTGCCAGTAGAGCGGCCCTCCCTGCCAGGAGAGGTGCACCAGCGCGAGGGCCTCCCGCGCCTCGTCGGCCTGGCCGCGGGCGGCGAGCACCCGCGCCTTGGCGATCAGGTAGGGGGCCCAGGGCTCGGTGCCCAGCCCCTCGGTACGCCGCTCGTAGAGCAACGCCCGTGGCAGGTCCGCCGCGAACAGGGCGGCGAGCGCCGCCTGCGACGGCTCCTGGTCGCGCACGAAGTGGGCGAGCCGCTTGAGGACGGCCGGCGGCAGGTCGCAGCTCGCGAACAGGCAGCGGTCGAGGGCGCGGGCGAGGTGGGGGGCGAGCCGCCGGGCGGTGGCGGCGTCGACCGGGCCGGGGGGGCAGCGCTCCAGGGCGTTCTGGAGGAGGCCGAGATAGCGGGCCTCCGGCCGCGCCCGCGCGGCCACCGAAAGATAGAGCTGGCGGGCCTCCCCGTCGTCCTCCTGGTCGCTCAGGCGGTCGGCCCGCGCGAGGTCCGTCCGCAGCCGGGAGAGCAGCGACCGCTCCCCCCGCTGCCGGGCCGCGGTGAGCCCCGCGAGGTCGCGGCGCTCGGCGAACGCCCGCTCCACCTTCTCCCAGGCCTCGGGATCGTCCGGCAGCACGGAGAAGGCCTCGCTCCGGTCGGCGGCGGTGTCCAGCCAGGGGGGGAGCAGGAGAGCGAGCTCGCCGGGATCGCGGAAGACCTCGGCCAGCAGGCCGCGGGCGATCTCCCGCTTGCGCGGTGAGAGGGCCGGCCAGATCTCCAGGTAGGCGGCGGCCAGGAAGCGCACCGGCTCCCGCTTGGCGGGGGCCAGCCGCAGGGCCGTCTCGAGCGGCGCCTCCCATTGCCGGTAGGCGGTGAACAGGCGCGGGTCCCGCGCCTGCGACCAGGCGAGATAGGTGGCCGCGCCCGCCACCAGGGCCGCCTCCCAGGAGGCCGGCCGGAGGGCCAGCACCTCGCGGGCGGCGGCCGCCGTCCCCGCCATCCGCTCCGCGCTCTCGCGCGCCGCCTGCGTGGGGGGGAGCCCCTGGCGGCGGGCCGGCTCGAGCTCGGCGGCCAGCACGGCCCGGGCGGCGCGCAGGCGCACCCCGTCGGGGTCGGGCTCGCGGCCCAGAGCCGGCGGGTCCAGGGCCACCCCGTCGCGCTCCAGCCAGGCGGCCGCCGCGGCGCGCGACGTCCGCAGGGCCCGGTACTCCACGGCGGGCACCAGGGCGAGGGCGACCGCCGCCAGCGCCAGAAAGGCGCGCAGGACCGGTTCAGTCCATCGGGAAGGCATGGGAGAATGGTAGCAGGGATCGCGAATTCGCCGATTCCCGAGACCTCGTATCCTTCTCCCCATGCCCTCCACCGCCCTCCGCTTCCGGCCGCCGCGCCTGGCCTACACCCCGGAGGCCCGCTGGATGCTGCTGCGCGCCTTCGGCCCGGCCGGCGCGCCGTTCCCCGGAGCTTTCGATCCGGCGGCGGCGCTGGCCCTGGCACGCCGGTTCGAGGTGGCGGCGCGGATCGCCGTCCGCCAGGGGCGGGAGCGGTTGCGGGCCGAGGTGGGGGAGGAGGCCGCGGCCGGCTTCGCCCGCGACCGGGCGCGCGCCGCGGCGGCCGGGATGCGGCTGATGGAGGAGGTGCGGCGGGTGGCGGCGGTGGCGGCGGAGCTGGGGGTGCCGCTCGCCTGCCTCAAGTTCGCCGCCCTGGAGGGGACGGGGCTCCTCGCCGCCGGCAGCCGGGGGGCCTGCGACGCCGACCTGCTGGCGCCGGGCGAGCGCGCGGAGGAGCTCTGGCGGGCGCTGGCCGCCGCCGGCTTCCAGGGCTCGGGCCTCCCCGAGGCCGAGCACCAGCTCGCGGCGCTCAAGGGGCCCCAAGGGGGGGTGATCGAGATCCACCGCCACCTCCCCGGCGTCCGCCTGGAGGGTGGGGCCTCGGCCACCTTCGAGGCGCTCGACCGCGCCGGGCTGCTCCTCCCGCTGCCGGACCTCCCCGGCCGCTGCGCGGCGCCGGCGCCGGCGGTGACAGCCGCCCACGTGCTGGTCCACGGCCTGGGGCAGCACGGCTATTGGCCGTCCTCCTATTCGCTGCTCAAAATGGCGGCCGACCTGCTCGACCTCGGGTCCCTGACCGGCCGCGCCGCCGCCTGGGTGGAGCGGGACGTCTCCGCGGCGGAGGTGGCGGCGGTGCGCCGGCTGCTGGAGCGTCTGGCGGCCGGCGAGGATCCCGCCGAATGGACGGGGCCGGAGGAGGAGCTGCTGCGGCACATCCTGGCCGGCCGCCTCGACAAGGAGTACGCGGGCTCGCTGCGGCTGGGGCTCTTCCGCCCGCAGCCGAGCGAGCGCTCGCGGCCGGCGCAGCTCGCCCGCGCCGTGCTCGGCGCCGTCTTCCTCACCGACGCCCAGATCGACGCGGTCTACGGCCGCCCCCGCACCCGCCTGGGCTACCTTGGCCGGCGGCTCGCCCGTCCCTTCGATCTGCTGCTGCGGCTGGGGAGCTACGGGGCGCGCTGGGCCCGGCTGAGACGAGGGCGGAGCTAGCGCGGCTTGCGCGCCCTCACGAAGGCGCTCATGACCTTGCCGTCCACCTCCTCGACGCCGGCGGCCTCGATCCCGGCCTCTTCGAGGAAGGCGCGGGCGTCCTCGGCGTGGTAGATCCGCGTCGGCTCGACCTCGATCTCCTCGAAGCCGGCCTCGGCGAGGAGGCGCCGGTACTCCCTCTCCTGGAGGGCGCCGGCCACGCAGCCGATCCAGAGCTCCACGTTGCGCCTCACCGCCTCCGGGACCTCGCCCCGGAAGACGACGTCGGAGACGGCGAGCCGGCCCCCGGGCCGGAGCACGCGGAAGGCTTCGGACAGCACCTTCCGCTTGTCGGCCGAGAGGTTGATCACGCAGTTCGAGATGATCACGTCCACGGCGGCCTCCGGCAGCGGGATCGCCTCGATCTCCCCCTTGAGGAATTCGACGTTCTCCGCGCCCGCTCTGCGCTGGTTCTCCCGCGCGAGCGCGAGCATGTCGTCGGTCATGTCCAGGCCGTAGGCCTTGCCCGTGGGCCCGACCCGGCGGGCCGAGAGCAGCACGTCGATGCCTCCGCCCGAGCCGAGGTCGAGCACCGTCTCCCCCTCCTTGAGCTCGGCCAGGGCCGTGGGGTTGCCGCACCCGAGCGAGGCCAGCACCGCCTCGGCGGGCAGCCCGGCGGTCTCCTGGGCCGCGTAGAGGTCCGAGGTGATCGGGTCCTTGCCGTCGCCACAGCCGCACGTGCCGCAGCCGCAGGACGCGGCTCCTCCCTTCTGGGCTTTGCGGGCGGCCTCGCCGTACTTCGCCTGGACCACCTCGCGGAGGGCGGCGGGCTCGAGAGCCTGGGGGTCGATGCTCATGTTCGTCTCCTTTCTGGTTGTTACTTGCAACTATCAGTCGAAAAAAAGCTCACGGGACGCGGCAGCAGCTTCCGCCGCCGGCCTCGACGCCCGCGGCAGCGGCGCGGGCGAGCCGGCGGAGCACTCTGGTCATGGCCTGACGGACCTCGGGGGAGAAGTCGGCCAGGAGCTGGCGCTCCTCGGCCAGGATCGACTCGCGGATCTTCCCCTCCAGCTCGCGGCCCGCGGGGGTCGCCTCGAGGAGCGAGGCCCGGCGGTCCTTCGGATGCGGCAGGCGGGCCGCGTACCCCTTGCGCTCCAGGGCGTCCACGATCCGGCTGGCGGTGCTCTTGTCAAGGTAGAGGTAGGCCGCGAGGTCGTTCAGCGTCATCGAGCCCCGCCGCACCAGCCCTTCGAGGGCGTAGCACTGGGAGACCGAGACGTCGAAGCAGCAGATGCGGTCCCGGTCGCGGAACTGGTAGACGCGCAGCAGATCCTCCAGAGCGCCGTACAGCTCCTCCGTATCCCCCGCGAGGGAGGGATCGGAAGCGAGGACGGGGAGGGGGCTCGGCGAGGCCATACAGGGGGAGAATAGCAGGAGTAGTTGTCAGGAGCAACTATATTCGCCGGGCGGCCTGCCAGCTCGCGGCCGCCCTGTATACTCCTCCGCCGTGAAATCCCCCCGTTCCAACGCCGCTCCGCC
Source organism: Thermoanaerobaculia bacterium (assembly GCA_045807625.1). Classification (GTDB taxonomy): domain Bacteria; phylum Acidobacteriota; class Thermoanaerobaculia; order Multivoradales; family UBA5704; genus DATARR01. The sequence goes on from JBJMHA010000063.1 coordinate 42,739, forward strand.
GCGCAAGGCCCCCGGCGACCTGCGGCTGGGGATCTTCTTCCTCTGGCTGCTGGTGCTGGTGCCGCCGCTGATCTGGGCGCCGGTGGCCAAGGAGTCGTTCCGGCAGCCGAAGCTCCTCGCCGCCGAGTGGCTGGCCCTGGCCTCGCTCGCCTGCCTCGCCTGGGGGCTCCGGCGGGTCGAGCGGGTGGGTCCCGCCGATCTCTGGCGGCTGCCCGCGGCGCGGATCGTCCTGCCCGTGCTGGGGGTGGCGACGCTGGGGCTCGCCTTCACCCGCCATCCGCTCCACGCGCGCGAGGCGCTGATCGACCTCTGGACCGGCGCCGCCGCGCTGGTGGGGTGGAGCGCGGCCCTGTCGTCCGAACGGCTCGCGCGCCTGCTGCGCGGGCTGCTCTGGCCCGCCTTCCTGCTGGCGCTGATCGGCATCGGCCAGTTCCACGGCGTCTGGCAGCCGCTGCGGCTCGCCCATCTCGAGGAGGGCTCGCGGCTCGCCATCACCTCGCTCGCCGGCAACCCCGGCGACCTCGCGGCGTTCCTCGTCCTCCCCTGCCTAGTGGCCCAGGACCTCCTGCGCCGGTGCGCCGGAGGAGGCTGGCGGAGCCCCGCGGGCCTGGGCGCGGTGCTGGCCCTGGCGGTCTCGGTCTACGCCCTGTTGCTGACCCAGACCCTCGCCGCGGTGGCCGCGCTCCTGGCCGGCAGCCTGCTGCTCTGGGGGACCCGGATGCCGCGCCGCCGGGTCGCCCTCCTGCTCGCCGGCGGCGCCGTGGCCGCGGCCCTGCTGGCGGCCGGGGTGGCCCCCTTGCGCGAGCGGGTGGTGTTCAAGTGGCAGGAGATGGCCCGCGGGAACTGGAACTCGGTGCTCACCGGCCGCTTCGACGGCTGGCGGGCGGCGGTCTGGATGTTCGAGCGCCATCCGCTCGCCGGCGTCGGCCAGGGGGCCTATCAGGCGGAGTTCGCCCCCGCCAAGCTGGCGCTGATCGACCGCGGCGCCATCTTCTTTCCCGGGCTGACCCAAGGGAGCGCCTTCGACAACGCCCACAACGAGGTCCTGGAGGCGGCGGCGGAGTGGGGGCTCCCCGGCCTGCTGGCCCTCGGCTGGGGGCTCTGGGTGCTCCTGCGGGCCCTGCGCCGGGGGGCCGGGACCCCCGAGGACCAGGCCCTGGCCTGGGCGGGCACCGCGGCGCTGGCGGTGCTCTCCCTGGTCGACTTCCCCTTCCGGGTGGCCCTGGTGGGCTTCCCCGCCCTCCTGTTCCTGAGCTGGGTATTGCGGCGGGCGGAGGAGGCGGCGTGAGGGGGCGCACCCTGGCGGGGCTCCTCACCGTCCTGCTCGCCCTGGCGATGGCCGCCCAGACCGTCCGCTGGCGCGACCGTATGATGGCGAGCCGCCTGCTGGCCAACGCCGAGGCGCTCACCCTGGCAGTGGCCGCCGGCCAGATCCCCCCGGCGGCCCTGGCGGACAACCTGAAGGCGCTGCGCCGGGCGGCGGATCTCGATCCGGTGCAGGTGGGCATCCCCATCGCCCGCGGCAGCCAGTACCTCCTGCTGGGCCGCGCGGAGCCGGCCGAGCAGGTCTATCTGGAGGCGCTGCGGCTGGAGCCCAAGTCGGAGGTCTATCTCGACCTCGGACGGGCGCAGTGGCTGGCCGGCCGCAGGGAGGAGGCGCTGCGCAATTTCACCCTGGCCGTGCGGCTCGACCCCGGGCTGGTCCGCGTCCTGCCCAACGAGGCGGCCGGGGCGCCATGACCGCGCGGGAGCCCGATCCGCGGGTCTTCGCGGCCCTGCGCGACCTCGCCCACGAGGGGCCGGTCGAGGTGACGGTGCGCGGCGGCTGCATGGCCCCCGGACTGGCCGACGGCGGCCGCGTGCGGGTGGCCGCCGCCCGCGTCTACCTGCCCGGCGACGTGGTGGTGTTCCGCGCCGCGGACGGCCGCCTGGTGGCCCACCGGCTCCTCGGCTACCGCCCATGGGGCCGCCGGCTCGCCCTGGTGACCCGCGGCGACTCCTGCCCCGTGCACGACGCTCCCGTCCTCCTGGCCGCCGTGCTCGGCCGGGTGGAGGCGGCAGCTCCCACCGCCCTGGCGCGGCTGCGCGCCTCCTGGCGCTTCCTGGGCCTCGCCCTGCGCCGGCGGCGATGAGCTTCGGCGGCGGATTCCTCCGCCATCCCGACCTCTTCCCGGCCCGCCGGTCCGGCGAGCCCTGGGGGGACCGCGCCGTGGCCCTCGACGTGGCCGGCGGCCCCTATCTCCTCTCCGGCCTCGCCGCCCCGCAGGAGGAGGCGCTGCGCCGTCGCTTCGGCCCCCTGTGCGGCCCGGCGGAGGCGGAGGGGACGGTGACCGCCAGCGCGGTCTTCCGGGCCCCGGCGGCCGATTTCCTGCCGATCGACACCCGCGGCTGGGAGTACACCCTCGACCTCGACCCCGCTCCGGGCGCGCTGCGGGTCGCCGGCCTCCACCTGATGGCCCGCCTGGACTGGACGCCCGCCCTCGCCGGCGCCCTCTGGACCCCCCGGACGGAAGGAGAGGAGTGGGCGTCGGTCTGCGAGAACTACCTCCGGATGCTGACCGCCTACCGCCTCCTGGAGCAGGGGGGCGCGCTGCTGCACAGCGCCGGGGTGAGCGACGGCGAGGCGGCCTGGCTCCTCCTCGGCCCCTCGGGCGCCGGCAAGACCACCGCCTCCCGGCTCTGCCTGGCGGGAGGGGCCACCGTCCTCTCGGACGACCTCAACGCCGTGCTCTTCGCCGGGGGGGAGGCCCGGCTCCGCAAGCTCCCCTTCACCGGCGACCTCGGCGAGCGCGCGGGGGGACCGGAGAGCGTCCCCCTGCGCGCCGTGCTGCGGCTGGCTCAGGGGGAGGTGGAGGGGCTGCGCCGGCTCTCCCCGGCGGCGGCTCTCGCCGCCCTGGTGGCCGCCTCTCCGTTCGTCAACCGCGACCCCTGGCGCCGGGAGGCGCTGCTCGCCGTGCTCGAACGGCTCGCCCGCGCCGTCCCCGCCTGGGAGGTGACGTTCTCCCGGGAGGGGGAGCTGTGGGGGATGCTCAAGGCGATTCGGTGAGGCGGTCCCCCGCCCGATCCGACCGATTCGACCGATTCGACCGATTCGACGGGTCAGACCGATCACGCCTCAGAGGGCAAGAGGAGCTATACTCCGCTCCATACCCCCATGAGCGACATCACTCCAGCGACCGTCCTCCGGAGGCGGTCCGACGTGCGCTACCGCCGGATCGAGGGGGAGGCGGTGGTGCTCCGCCAGGCCGCGGCCGAGGTGCTGGTGCTCAACGAGGTCGGCGCCTCGGTGCTCGACCTGGCGGACGGCGAGCGCTCGGTGGGGGAGTGGATCGACGCCCTGGCGGACGAGTACGAGGGGGATTCCGGGACCCTCGCCCATGACGTGCTCGCCTTCGCCGCCGAGCTCGCCGAGGCCGGTCTGCTGGAGCCGGTCGACCCGGAGCGGCAGCCGTGAGCCTGTCGCGGGTGGTCGCCGCCGCCTGGCGGGAGAACCTGCTGTTCTCGGTCCTCCTGGAGCTGACCTACCGCTGCAACCTCGACTGCTTCTTCTGCTACAACGACGTCGGATTGCGCGGCGAGCCGCTCTCCCGCGAGCAGTACTTCCAGCTCCTCGCGGACCTGCGGGAGATGGAGGTGATGAACCTCACCCTCTCGGGGGGGGAGCCGCTGGCCCATCCGGACTTCGTGGCGCTGGGGGCGCGGGCGCGGGAGCTCGGCTTCGTGGTGCGGGTCAAGTCCAACGGCCACGCCCTGCGCGGCGAGCTCGCCCGCCGGGTGCGCGACGAGGTCGACCCCTTCCTGATCGAGGTCAGCCTCCACGGCGCCACCGCCCCCACCCACGACCGCCAGACCCGCGTGCCGGGGAGCTTCGACCGCCTCGTCGCCAACCTGCGGGAGCTGCGGGAGCTGGGTCTGCGGGTGAAGCTCAACAGCACGCTCACCCGCTGGAACGAGGGGGAGATCGAGGGGATGTTCGCCCTCGCCGATGCGCTCGGCCTGCCGCTCCAGGTCGACCCCGAGGTGACGCCGCGCGACGACGGCGGCCGCGAGCCGCTCCAGGTGGCCCCCAGCCCCGAGGGGGTGCTCCGCCTCTTCCGCCTGCAGTTCGCGCGGGGGAGGGCGGCGGAGGAGGGAAAGCCGGAGGTCCAGGTGGCGCGCGGCGGCGGCGACGGCACCGTGCCCGTGCCGGTCCACAAGCACTGTGGCGCCGGCTCTTCCGGCATCGCGGTCGATCCGTTCGGCAACGTCTACCCCTGCGTGCAATGGCGCCGGCCGGTGGGGAGCCTCCACCATCAGAGGATCGGCGAGATCTGGCGGGGGTCGGCCGGCCTCGCCGAGGTGCGCGATCTCACGGTCCAGGTGAAGGAGCGGATCGGCGCCGAGGGGCCGGGGAGCCACCTGCTCAACTTCTGTCCCGGCTCGGCCGCCGCCCACGCCGGGGATCCGCTGGCGCTCTACCCCGCGGCGGTGCAGCGCCGGGAGATCCTGGAGCAGGTGATGGGGGAAGAGGGGAAGAGGCCGCTGCTGCCGGTGGTGCGCTAGAGGTTACGAGGAGATCGGCCCCGAGGGGCAGAGGCCAGGGTTCCCCTTGGCGGGAGGGGAGGGGGCGCACACGGCCGCCACCGCCTCCAGCGGCTCGCGGGAGAGGACGCGGGGCCGCTCCCAGGGCCGCTTCGCGCGCGCGCCGGTCTCTCCGGGAGTCTGTGGCTTCGAGGGTCCGCTCCGCATTCCTCTTCTCAGGCGCTCCGCCGAGCTTGCGCGACGGGCGATTCTTCATTTCTACGTCGATCTGAGACTAAGCCCCTGTGAGGGATGTGTCAAGCTGGGCCCCAAAACCGGATATCTCAATATTTAAGCCTATTTAGGACCAAAGGGATGCGGCACGGACGATTTTACCGTCCCGCTGCGGGAAGATGGGGCAAAAATTTTATAGCCATTCTTCAAAAAGCTGACGGTTCCGTCTGAGATTCCGGGCGTCCGAAGAGGGGACCACCGCTGCTTTGTTCTGGCCCACCTCTTGCAGTGGAGGTCTGGCGGCTTGGATCAAGGCACACCCGCTGCGAGGCGGGGCCGCAAAGCCAGGGGTCTCCCGCCGAGATCGCCCGGTCGCCGAAAAGCCCTCAAAGGCACGTAGTCACGCGTAGCTCAGCAGGGGGCAGCTTTCATGGTACCGGGTCTCGATTCACCGCCGTTCCTCCCATCCAGCAGAGCTCCGTAGCGGGACCGCGCAGAGCGGCTCCGTAGTCTTTTTTTGTGCTGAGAAAAACCGATTGGATCCACCGACAAAAAGGAGAGCTGACAATGAGTTTCCATCGGAAGATGACCTTGATGATCCTGGCGCTGCTGGCCTTCTCGGCGGCCGCCAACGCCACCCAACTCGGGCCGTTCATCGATCTCCAGGAGCAGGGGCTCTCGATGACCCACGACGGCCATGGGCTCTGGACCTGGGGCGGCGGCCCGGTGAGCTTCAACGTCACCATCGGCGGCCCGGTGCGCTTCGCCCTGCTCTACTGGGCGGGCCGCGAGCGGCCGTGCACGCTCGACGGCAGCGGCACCAACTGCCCGTTCACGCAGCCTTACAAGGACCAGGTGCTGAATTTCAACGGTGCTCCGATCACCGGCACCGTGATCGGCTCCGAGACCCAGCCGACCAGCGGCGGCGGCCCGATCCTCAACGTGGGCTACTACGCCGACGTCACGGGCATCGTCTCCGCGGCGGGCACCGGGCCCCAGTCGTTCACGCTGACCGACGGTGACACGTCGAGCAATTTCTGGCGCTTCGACGGCGCCGCCCTGCTCGTTGCCTACAAGGACGGCACGAACCTCGACACCTACCGCATCCTCGTCCAGGACGGCCTGGACTTCGCCTACGGCGACGACCCCACCCCCGGTGACAACCGGGTGACCGCGCCGGTCACCTTCAACCATGGCGTCAACTTCTCGAACCGCACGGCCGACCTCCTTCTGTTCGCGGGAGACGGCGACGCCGACCGGCCGGACAACACCACGATCAGCAACAACCCGACGCTGTTCAACATCCTCAACTCGACGCAGGGACCGGAGTACAACACCGTCCTGACGCCGATCAGCATCCCCTCCGGCGCCGGCACCACCACGGTGCAGATGAACTCGGCGCCCGCCGGCCAGAACCCCGATTCGCTGCTCTGGGAGCTGGCCGCCCTGCGCGTCCAGCAGCTCGACATCGCCGGCGCGACCTGCCCGGCGCGGGTCATCGCCGGGCCGCCGACCCAGCTCCAGGTGACGGTCTCCGACGTCAACACCGGCATCCAGAGCATCGTGGTGACCCAGTCGGACAACGCCGACACGCCGGTGCCGCCGTTCACCGTCGGCACCACCGACCCGGTGACCATCACCGCCACCAAGATCAACCAGTCGCAGCCCGCCCACGTCACCATCCAGGTGACCGACCTGGCCGGCAACACCGTCACCTGCGACCCGGTGATCACGCTGATCCAGCGCAGCTCCAAGGAGGATCCGCAGCAGAACCGCCTCCGGGTGCCGGCTGAGGAGAGCAAGATCCAGATCATGAACGGCGAGCCGGGGCTCCGGACTTTCACCGCCCTGGTCAACGGCGTCACCTTCAAGGTGACCGGCCTGCGCAACAACGAGGTGCGTACCCTCGACGTCTCCTCGGCGATGCGCGCAGGCAACAAGAACATCGTCTACGTCAAGGGGCATGGCCCGCAGAACGCCTCGGCCACGGTGGTCCTCTCCGACGGCTCCGTCCAGTAGGCGGAAGACGACGGCACGAATCTTGAATTGAAGCCCGGCATACTCCCGGAGGATGTATGCCGGGCGCCTTTCCAACAAGGAGGATCGTTCCATGGTCAAGAAGGCGTACAGAAGGCCGTCCCTACGGCGTCTGGGCCTGCTGCGGCGGGTCACCCGGTTCAGCTTTTAGCCACGGCTCCGGACTGTCTTTCGCCGGTGAGGTCTACCGGACCTCTCCGGCTTCTCTTTGCCTGGCGGGCTTTCGCGGCCCCGGAGGGATCGATGATCGACGCGCAGAGCCGCCCCCGCCACCGGGAGCGGGTGCTGACCCAGACGGCGGCCGGGACGCTGGTCCTGCTCGACCTCGACGGCGGGCAGTACTACTCCCTCGACGAGGTGAGCGCCCGCGTCTGGGAGCTGTGCGACGGCGAGCACGGCGTGGAGGGGATCGTGGAGGCGATCAGCGCCGAGTACGACGCCCCGGCGGAGACGATCTACGAGGACGTCCTGGCGTTCCTCGAGGAGATGCTGGATGAGAAGCTCCTGGTCGTCGAGGGCGCGTGAGCCCCTCCCGGAGACCCTCCTCCCCGTCCGCGTGATTCTTTTCGCGGCGCTGGTGCCGCTGCTCCTGCGGCTCTGCAGGCTCCCCCGCCTGCGGGCCTGGGTCGAGCCCCGGCGGCGGTCCCCCGCGCCGCCCGGCCCTGAGGAGATCGAGGCGCTGACCCAGCGGATCGACGAGCTCCTGATCGCCGGCCGGCCGGCGGTCCGCACCGGCTGTATGGTCCGCGGCCTCACCCTCTACCGCTTCCTCCGCCGGGCGGGCGCGGACGTCTCCCTCCGCTTCGGCGTCGGCACCATCCGCGGCAACTTCGCCGCCCACTGCTGGATCGTCTACCAGGGCGAGCCCCTGGCCGAGACGCACGACCCCCGCCCCCTGTTCACCGAGACCTGGAGGATCGAGCCCGCGTGAGCGATCGCGCCTACCTTCTGCACGGAGTACGGCTCGGCGTGCTGGCCACGGGCGAGGGGGAGAAGGCCGCCGCGGGGGTCCACGCGCGGCTGGCCGGCCTGCCGCTCGACGGCGGCCCCCCCTGGGACGTCACCTTCGAGATCCAGGCCGCCGGGAGCCACGCCTTCGAGCGCCCGGAGGCGGCGCGGCCGGTCTACGATCCGCCGCTCGGCGAGGTGGTCTACGACGACGCGGCCGACCGGCTCTTCATCGGCTACGGCCCCCGCCTGCGGGTGCTCTGCGAGCCCGGCCGCGGCCGAGCCCGGGCCTCGGCGGCGGGGATGGCGGAGGAGGACCTGTGGTCTCTCTCCCACCCCCTGTTCACCCTGCCGCTGGTGGAGCTGCTGAAGCGCCGCGGCCTCTACGGCCTCCACGCCGGGGGCGTCTGCCGGGGCGGCCGCGCCCTGCTCCTGCCCGGCACCAGCGGCTCGGGGAAGTCGACCCTCACCCTGGCGCTGGCGCGGGCGGGCTTCGATCTGCTGGGCGACGATACCCTCTTCCTCGCCCGCCGGCCCGGAGAGGCGCCGCGGGTCCTCGCCTTCCCGGATGAATTCGACCTCACCGGCCAGACCGTCTCGTTCTTTCCCGAGCTCGCCCCCCTGCTCGGCGGGCCGGCCCCGGCGGGGTGGCGCAAGCGGCAGGTGCGGGCCGAGCGGGCCTACGGGGCGCCGGTGGCCTGGGAGTGCGCTCCGGCGGTGCTGGTCTTCCCCCGGGTGGCCGGCGTCCCAGAGAGCGAGCTGACCCCCCTGAGCGCCGGGGAGGCGCTGCTGGAGCTCGTCCCCAACGTGCTGCTGACCGAGCCCCGCTCCTCCCAGGCCCACCTGGACGCCCTGGCCGAGCTGGTGGCGGCGAGCGAATGCTTCCGCCTGGCCACCGGGACCGACCTGGAAGCGGCGGCGCGGCTGGTGGGAGGGCTGCTGCCGTGACCCGCGAGGACCGCCTCCTCTGCCTCTGCGCCCGGCAGGAATTCCTCACCGGACACCGCCGGGCGGTGGAGGAGCTCTGCCGCGGCGCCGCCGTGCGCTGGAGCCGCCTGGCCGCGGCGGCGGAGCGGCACGGGGTGCTCCCCATCGTGGGGGCCAACCTCCGGACGTGCGACGCCGGCCTGCCGGAGGATCTCGCCGTCCGCTGCGAGCTCGCCGTCCTCGAGAACGCGGCCGTCCGCGAGCGGGACGCCGACCGCCTGGCCGACGGGCTCGCCCGTTTGCGCGAGGTCGAGCTGGAGGCGATGCTGCTCAAGGGGACGGCTCTCGCGCTCTCCGTCTACACCGAGCCCTGGGTGGTGACCTCGCAGGACATCGACCTCGTCCTCCGCCCCACCGGGCCGGGGTGGGCGAAGGGGAAGGGGAGGGAGAAGGAGGTCCGCCGCGCCCTCTATACGAACGGCGTCGAGTGCGACCTCGAGACCCACCACGACGTCACCATGAACGGCGTGCTGCCGGTCGACTTCGCGCGCATCTGGCGCGAGGCGCGGCCGGTGGGCTTCCGCGGCGTGCCCGCCTGGAGGATGTCCCCCGAGGACCTGCTGATCTCCCTCTGCGTCAACTGCTGCCGCAAGCGCTTCCGCCTCAAGGGGGTGTTCGACGTCGCCGAGACGCTGCGCCGCGGGGAGCCCCTCGACCAGGGGCGGCTGGGTGTCCTGGCCCGCGAGGGGCGGTGCGAGGGGATCGTCTACGCGGCCCTGGTGGTGGCTCGGGGAGCGCTCGACGCCGGGCTGCCGGCGGGGTTCCTGGAGCCTCTGGGGGTCTCGCCGGTCCGGGCGGCCCTGCTGCGGTCCCTGGCCGCGGCCTTCCTGGGCGCCGCCCCCTTCACCGGCCGCTCCGGCCGTCCGCTGGCCCTGGCCCTCGCCTACGCGAGCCTCCGGCCGGCCGAGGCCTGGAGGTCCGTCCGCTACAGCCTGACCCATCCGGACAAGCACAAGGGGGAGGACCCGCAGGCTCCGGCGCAGGCGGCGGTCGCGGGTTCGTAGGCGATCGCGCAACCCTCGAGCGGGCAAGGCCGTACAATGAGAGCCATGGCGCGCCACGACGCCCTCATCGCCGAGAAGCGGCGGATCCTCCAGCTCGAGACCCTCTACGACCTGGCGATCGCCCTCCACGCGCAGGGTCCGGAGCAGGAGCTGGTCGACGAGCTGCTGCAAAGGGTCTGCGCCGTGCTCGATCCGGCGGCGGCCGTGGCGGTCACCCGCGACGCCTATGGCGGGGCCCGCGGGGTCGCCTCGGTCGGCTGGCTGGACGACCTGCCCACGGGGGACGCCCTGCTGGCGGCCCCGATCTGGCGGGAGCTGCTGACCGAGGGGCACACGCTTGTCCGCGCGGGCGGCGAGCTGGCCGGCCGCCCCTACGAGCAGCTCCTCGCCGCCCCCCTCTCCTACCGCGGCGTCTTCCTGGGCTACGTCGCCGTGCTCGACAAGGAGGTGCGGGGTGACTCGGACCACTCCTTCACCCCCGACGACCGGCGCTTCCTCGACTCGGTGACCGCCCTCGCCGGCGCCGCCCTCGACGCCGCCCGCCAAGTCGAGCGCCTGGAGACCCAGCGCGAACGGCTGGAGGAGGAGAACAAGGCCCTCAAGGGGCGGCTCGCCCAGGAGGTCGCGGGGCGGCGGATCGTGGCCCTGGCGCCGCCGATGCGCCGCGTGCTGGACGTCATCGAGCGGGTGGCGCCGCGCGGCGTCAGCGTCCTGGTGCGGGGGGAGAGCGGCACGGGCAAGGAGCTGGTGGCGAAGCTCCTCCACCACCTCTCCGGCCGCGGGGGGGCGCTGATCGCCGTCAACTGCGCGGCCCTCCCCGAGTCGCTGCTGGAGAGCGAGCTCTTCGGCATCGAGGGCGGAGTCGCCACCGGCGTCCAGGCGCGGCCGGGAAAGTTCGAGCTGGCCGACCGCGGCACCCTCTTCCTCGACGAGATCGGCGACATGCAGACCTCCCTCCAGGTGCGGCTCCTGCGGGCCCTCCAGGAGCGCGAGGTCACCCGCGTCGGCGGCCGGCGGCCGATCCCCGTGGACGTGCGGCTGGTCGCCGCGACCCACCAGGACCTGGAGGCGCTGATCGGCGACGGCCGCTTCCGCGAGGACCTCTACTACCGCCTCAAGGGGGTGGAGATCGAGCTCCCCCCGCTGCGCGAGCGCAAGCAGGACGTCCCCCACCTGGTGCGCGCCTTCGTCGAGGAGTTCTGCCGCCGGGAGGGGATCCCGGTCCCGGCGTTCCGCTCGGAGGCGCTCGCCCTGCTGCTCGCCTACGACTTCCCGGGCAACGTCCGCGAGCTGCAGAACGTGGTCGAGGGGGCCGTCTCCCTGGCCGACGGCGAGATCGGCGCCGAGCTGATCCGCTCCCTGCTCGCCGCGCCCCCCGCCCAGCAGACCGCCCCCGAGGCGCTCGACCTCGTCACCCTGGAGCGCCGCCATATCGCCCGCGTCCTCAAGCTGACCAACGGCAACAAGAGCGAGGCGGCGAAGATTCTCGGGCTCGACCGCAAGACGTTGCAGCGGAAGGGATACTGAGACCGGAGTCGCCGAGCAGGCGCGCTTATTGCACAAATTCGATGGGTTGGGTCGTGACGGAGGGACGCATGGACGAGTCTCCCAAGCCGCCGGACGCTGCTTCTCTGGTGGCCGAGCTTCAGCAGGCTCTCGACGGGTCCGCTCGCTGCATCGAGCTGGCGAAACGGGAGACCGCTCGGATCGAAGCCTCCTTGCTGACGCAAGCGTTGGGAGAGGCACAGGGCGAGCAGGAATTGTTGGATAATGCAAGAAAGCGGCGAGAACAGCTTCGATTGCTAGATCCTCAGGAGCTGGCGCCGGCACCAGGCTTGGGCGAGGTCTCCCTGCTGAGCTCTGAGGAGGTGGAGGCAGCCGATTCCGCGATTGCCATTCTGGTCTGAGATCTTGCCTCTCCGAGCGTGCGCGTCAATTTGTCCCGTCCGCGACACTTTGTCCCAAACCGACCGCAAACCGCGACAAGCTGGGCATTCCGCCTCATCCCCCTCGGGCGAGGCGTCCCAAGGCGGGGCAAAATGTCGCGGAACCCTCCGCGACATTCTGGGCGGCGGTTCCGGGGGCCGGATTGTTAACTCCTTGTAAACAAATGGTTTGAGATGTCAGGAAGCTCGCCGTCCGGGGTCTGGCAACGCCCTTGCGATAGGGGAGGGCGATGAGGAGGAACGTCATGCTAGACTCCGTTCGGAAGCACGTAGCCGTCCCTGAGATTCCGGTCAAGGCCTTGCTCTCGGTGGGCTCCTTGGCCAGTTTCGGCTGGCTGCTGTCTCACGACTTGATCCATCCCATCGTGATCTACGCTCTGCAGCTCTACCTCTCTCTTTGATCTGCTCAGGGCCGGAACGGACATGCCTGAAGGCGTTTTGAGAGCCGTCGAGCTGGCGCTGCCGATGGTCCCCGAGATGGAGATCGAGGCGAGCAGGACCGCGACCGCGATCGCCGAGTGGATCGGGATGAGCCCCGACCGCATCGACGAGGTCAGGATGGCGGTGGTGGAGGCCTGCATCAACGCCTTGGAGCACAGCCACGCCTCCGACCGCGAGGTCTACGTGACGTTCCAGGTCCTGGGGGAAGGGGGGGACCCGGAGAAGCTGCGCATCATGGTCCGCGACACCGGGATCGGTTTCTCCCCGAATGTCGTCGAGGAGCCCACGATCGAGGGTAAGATCAAGGCGGTGCGCAAGCGCGGCTGGGGTCTCAAGATCATCCGCGGGCTCATGGACGAGGTGGAGATCCTCTCCGGCGCCGACGGCACGACTGTCGTAATGAGTAAGATGCGATGAAAGCGGGGGCGAGATGACCGAGAGCCTCAACATCACCGTGGATCGACGCGAAGGGCTGGCGGTGATCTATACGGAGGGGTATATCAACAACCAGGGGGGCGAGGAGATCGCCAAATCGGCCTACAAGCTCCTCGACGAAGGCTACAAGACCCTCCTCCTCAACCTGGCGGGGACGAAGATCGTCAACTCGATCGGCATCTCCATCCTCATCGAGATCATCGAGAAGATGATCGAGATCGAGGGCAAGCTGGGATTCTGCTGCTTGACTCCGACCATCGAAAAGACCTTCCATATCATGGGCCTCGCGCAGTACGCTCCCATCTATCCGGATGAGGCGACCGCGGTGGCGCAGATGCGGTCCTGACTTTTCAGTAGGAGACATCCATGGAGGGTACGCCGCGCGCCGGCGGGGCGGCGCAGGCCTGGGACGAGCTGCTGACCCTCTCCCGCGACGAGGCGAGCGAGCGCCAGATGCTGGAGCGCCTGCTCGACCTCTGGCGGCGGGAGCACGGCGCCGAGGCGGCCGGGCTCTATCTGGAGCGCGGCGGGCTGCTGCACCAGGAGAGCGCGGCCGGAGGGCACCTCCCCGAGGTGATCGAGGGGGCTCCGGCCGACGGCCTCGGCAGCCTCGCCTTCCCGGGCGGCCGGCTCCTGGTCTCCCCTTCCACCGCCGCGGCGGCGGCCACGGCGGCCGACCCCCTGACGCTGCTCCTCGCCTCGGCGCTCAAGAGCTGCCGGCTGAAGGCCGAGCTCAAGGAGCAGCAGTTCCAGGTCAACTACCGGGTGGTGGAGCTGGAGGCCCTCTACGACGTGGGGCTGGCCGTGGCCTCCACCCTCGACCTCGACCGCCTCTCCGAGGAGATCCTGCTGCGCGCCGTCTCCCTGCTCGACGCCCGGCGGGGCGCCCTCTACATCCTGGAGGACGGCCGCTACCGCCTGGACCGCACGTTCGGCGGCGAGGCGGCCCCCTGGCTCTCGGGCGAGGACCCGGGGCTGCGCCGGTTCCTCACCGACGGCGGCGAGGCGCCGCCCCACCTGCTGCCCGGCGCGCGGTACCTGCTGGGGGTGCCGATCGAGGTCGAGAGCGGCCCCCGCGGGCTGATCGCGGTGGGGGACAAGGAGAGCCGCCGGGGCGTCGGCCCCTTCCTCACCTCGGACCGCCGCACCCTCGCGCTGTTCGCCAACCAGGCGGCGCTGGCCCTGGAGAACGCCCGTCTCCACCTCCAGGCGCTCGAGAAGGAGCGGCTGGAGCGCGAGATGCACCTCGCGGCCGAGATCCAGCGCCGCATCCTCCCCAAGGGCTCTCCCGCGGTGTCCGGCTACGAGCTCCTCGGCTGGTACCGCCCGGCGCGCCAGGTGGGAGGCGACTACTACGACCTCTTCCGCCGCGACGACGGCCGGGTGGGCCTGGTGGTGGGCGACGTCTCGGGCAAGGGGATGCCGGCGGCCCTCCTGGTGTCGACGCTCCACTCGGGCCTCCGCCTGCTGCTCGACCAGATCGGCTTCGGCCCGGCGATGCTGGAGCGGCTGAACCGCCACATCGGGGACTACAGCGCCGCCAACAAGTTCATCACCATGCTGCTGGCCGAGCTCACCCCCGAAACCGGGGTCCTCCATTACATGAACGCCGGGCACAACCCCGGGATCCTGCTGCGGCTCGACGGCAGCGCCGAGGAGCTGGCGCCCGGCGGCGTCCCGCTCGGGTTGATCTCCGGCGCGCGGTACCAGTCCCGGATGGTGACGCTGGCGCCGGGAGACCTCGTCTGCCTCTACAGCGACGGCATCACCGAGGCCGCCTCGCTGGCCGACGAGGAGTTCGGGATGGAGCGTCTGATCGACCTCCTCCGCGCCGAGCGCGACCGCCCCCTGGAGGAAGTGATCGAGGCCATCACCCACGTGGTCGGCGAATTCTCCCAGGGTCTCCCCCAGGGGGACGACCAGACGCTGGTGCTGCTGCGGCGGGGGTAGAATCCCCCCATGAACCGCAAAGCCCTGCTCGCCCTGCTCCTGCTGCTCGTCCCTGTCCTCCTCCTCGCCCAGAACAAACCCGACGCGCCGCGCCCGAAATGGGCGATCGCCATCCATGGCGGCGCCGGCACGATCCCCAAGACCATGCCCGAGGCGAAGAAGCAGGAGTACCTCCGCTCGCTTGGGGCAGCCCTCAAGATCGGCCAGGACGTGCTCCAGAAGGGGGGCACCAGCCTGGACGCGGTCGAGAAGGTGATCCGCTTCCTGGAGGACGATCCGCTGTTCAACGCCGGCAAGGGGGCGGTCTACACCCACGAGGGGACGCACGAGCTCGACGCCGCCATCATGGACGGCCGCGATCTCTCCTGCGGCTCGGTGGCCGCGCTGAAGACGGTCAAGAACCCCATCTCCCTGGCCCGGCTGGTGAAGGAGAAGTCGCCGCACGTCTTCCTGGTGGGGGAGGGGGCCGAGGCGTTCGCCTCGCAGATGAAGGTGGAGCGGGTCGTCAATTCTTGGTTCGACACCCCCGAGCGCTACCAGCAGCTCCAGGAGGCGCTCAAGGAGGAGCCCAAGGAGCATGGGACGGTCGGCTGCGTGGCCCTCGACACCCACGGCAACCTGGCGGCGGGGACCTCCACCGGCGGCCTCACCAACAAGCGGTTCGGCCGCCTGGGGGACGTGCCGGTGATCGGCGCCGGCACCTACGCCAACAACCAGACCTGCGCCCTCTCGGCCACCGGCATCGGCGAGGAGTTCATCAAGCACACCGTGTCGCACGACATCTCGGCCCTCATGGAGTACTCCGGCCTCTCGCTCCAGAAGGCAGCGGACCGGGTGATCCACCAGAAGCTGAAGCCCGGCGACGGCGGCGTCATCGGCGTCGCCCACGACGGCTCGATCGCGCTGGTCTTCAACTCCGAGGGGATGTATCGCGGGGCGGCCGATTCGAACGGCCGCTTCGAGGTCAAGATCTGGGAGTAGCTCAATCAGGGCAGGGGCGCAGGCCGCTGCCGCTGACTACAGCCAGCATCGGCGCGGTGGTGGCCCGGAAGAGCCCGGCGCCGGTCGCGACCGGCACCAGCTCGGAGCCGATGGCCAGCACCCGGGAGAGGAGCCCCGGCAGATCGTCCTCCCAGATCAGGTCCGGCACGGAGCGGCCGAGCGCGCCGCCGGTGATCAGGCGGTTGCCCCGCGCCACCGCGCGGAAGCGCAAGGCCTTGGGGTCGAAGGCCTCGAGCGGGTCGAGCGCGGCGATCCAGAGGCCCCCCTCCGCGGCCTGGAGCAGCTCGGTCTCGGAGGCCCCGCCCGGCAGCAGGAAGAGATGGCCAGGGACAGCCTCGTCCGGCGCCACCCGCTGCGCGGTGGGGGGGCGGTCGAGCTCGCGGGCGAGCCGGTCGTCGATCGCGGGGGTGAGCGCGACGCCGCCGGTCATCACGTCGACCGGCCGCGCCGCGGCG
Source organism: Thermoanaerobaculia bacterium (assembly GCA_045807625.1). GTDB lineage: Bacteria > Acidobacteriota > Thermoanaerobaculia > Multivoradales > UBA5704 > DATARR01. The sequence goes on from JBJMHA010000063.1 coordinate 58,678, forward strand.
CCCAGCAGGTCGAAGGGGAAGGGGAGGCCGCACGGGTCCGTGGGGTCGTCGCGCAGGTGGACCGCGGGGTGGAAGACCGCCTGGCCCAGCCGCTCGCGCAGGAAGGAGAGGCCGCAGTGGAACGCGTCGGAGGCGAGCGCCTGCCGGTTGAGCAGCTCGACGAGCAGGGCCGCCGCCTCCTGGGAGAGCAGGAGGGGGCCGGGTCCCGCGGGGGGCGGCACCACCTCCGGCGGGCCCTGGCGGCGCCACGCCCGCTCGCGCACCCCCTGGGGGTCGAGGCCGGCGAGCGACCGCGAGGCCGCCGCGGCGCGCCCGGCGCCGGGCTGGCGCCCGCAGACCACCTCGATCCACCCCGAGGTGACCTCGGCGGCCCGGCGCAGCCCGCGGCTGCTGGCCACGGCGACCCGCCCGTCGGACCAGCCGAGGCGGGAGGTCTCCCCCTTGCCGCCGCCGGAGCCCGCGAGGCGCTGCAGCAGGTCGTGGGCGCGGGCCGGCGTCATCCGCGCCAGCTCGGGATCGAAGAGGCCGGCGGTGTCGACGGGAGCGGCGGCGTCCGGCGGGTCGAGCGGTGGCGGGGAGGGGGGCGCGAGGCGCGCCTGGGCGAGGGCCTCGCGCACCGCGCTCTCCAGGTCGGAGCGGGTCGAGGCGCTGGTGCGGTACATGCCGGTGCGGCCGGACTCGCGCACCCGCACCAGCACCGACCGCTCGTGGAGCTCGTAGCTGTCGCGCCGCCGCTTGCCCGTGCTCTCCTGGCCCCGGCGGACCTCCAGCCAGGAGATCTCCGTGGCCTCGGCCGGGGAGCCGGCCAGCGCGTGCTCCAGGCGGGAGACGATCTCGGGCAGAGCGACCGGACCCTCGGGAAACATCCGCGGGAGTGTACATCGGCCCCCGCAAAAACGTAGCATCCAGACAGGTTTTCCGAATGGCTTGCTCTTTGCACTCCCTGGCTACGGCCAAGGGTGGAGGAGCTGGGGAGAAATGCTGAGATGTCAACGAGATTCGCGCCTGTGCTGGGCTTTCTGCTGCTCGGGGCGGCGGTCGTCGCCGCCCCGAAGCTTTCCTATGGAGAGGACACCGCCGACCTCATCCTGAGTCATGGCGTCTTCTATCCCGTCCAGCCGCCGGGGAAGGTCGAGGGGAGCCTCGCCGTCCGCGGCGGGCGGATCGTGTACCTCGGCACCGACGCCGGAGCCGAGCGGCTGCGGGGCCCGAAGACCCGGGTGATCGACCTCGCCGGCCGCGCCGCCACCCCCGGCCTGATCGATGCCCACTCCCACCTGGCCGGGCTGGGGGAGTCCCTGGAGCAGGTCGACCTCAACGGCGCCGCCACCTACGGCGAGGTGATCCGCCGGGTGCGCGAGGCCGCCCGCGCCCTTTCTCCCGGAGCCTGGGTGCGCGGCCGGGGGTGGGACCAGAACCGCTGGCCGGACAAGCGCTTCCCCACCCACCAGGAGCTCTCCGCCGCGGTGCCGGACCACCCCGTCTGGCTCACCCGGGTCGACGGCCACGCCGCCCTGGCCAACGCCGCCGCCCTGAAGGTCCTCGGCATCGACGCCTCCACCAAGGACCCCTCCGGCGGCCGCTTCCTGCGCGACGAGGCCGGCCGGCCCACCGGCGTGATGATCGACAATGCCAAGGGGTGGGCGGAGAGCCGGCTTCCCGAGCCCTCGGCGGCGGACCGCCGCCGCACCCTGGCCAAGGCCGCCCGCCACTGCGTGGAGCTGGGGCTGACCACGGTGACCGACATGGGGATCGGCGACGCCACCTACCGGGCCTACAAGGCGCTCAAGGGCTCCCGCGAGCTGCCCCTGCGCGCCGCCCTCTTCCTCACCGACGACAAGGCCCTGCTCGACGCCTGGATGGCCCGCGGCCCGGAGATCGACCCCGACGTCCGGGTCAACGTGCGGGGGGTGAAGATGTACATCGACGGCGCTCTGGGGAGCCGCGGCGCCGCCCTGCTCGAGCCCTACAGCGACGACCCGGGGAACCTCGGCCTGCTGGTCTCGACCGGCGACCACCTGGAGGAGGTGGCCCGCCGGGCGCTCGCCCGCGGCTTCCAGGTCGGCATCCACGCCATCGGCGACCGCGGCGGCCTGGTGGCCCTCGACGCCCTGGAGCGGGCCCTCGGCGGTCCCAACCCCGAGGCGCGCTTCCGGCTGGAGCACTCGCAGGTGCTGCGCCTCCAGGACATCCAGCGCATGGCCCGCCTGGGGATCATCGCCTCCATGCAGCCCACCCACGCCACCTCGGACATGCCGTGGGCCGGCGACCGGGTGGGGCCGCACCGCCTCCAGGGGGCCTACGCCTGGCGCAAGGTACTGGACGCGCACGGCCGGCTCGCCCTGGGGAGCGACTTTCCTGTCGAGTCGGCGGACCCCCGGCTGGGGCTCTACGCCGCCGTCACCCGCCAGGACCTCCAGGGGAACCCGCCGGGGGGGTGGCTGCCGGGCGAGCGGCTGACGCGCGAGGAGGCCCTGCGCGGCTTCACCCTCGACGCCGCCTGGTCGCTCTTCCTGGAGAAGGAGGTCGGATCGCTGGAGGTGGGCAAGCGGGCGGACCTGGTGGTCTTCGCCCGGGACCCGATGAGCGTCCCGGAGCGGGAGATCCCCCGCGCGGCGATCGACTACACCGTGGTCGACGGCCAGGTGGTCTTTGAGCGGGGGACAAGCGAGCGAGGGAGCGGCCGGTGACCCGGACGGCCCTCCGGGGCCACCGCCGCGCCGCCCTCCGCGGGCTGGCGGCCGTCCTCGTGGCGGCCGGGCTGCTCTGCGGCTCCGCCTCGGCCGGCGACAGCTACGAGGCGCAGCGCCATGCCATGGTGGAGCAGCAGATCCGGCAGCACGGCGTCACCAAGCCGGAGGTGCTGGCGGCCATGGAGCAGGTGCCCCGCCACATGTTCGTGCCCGACTCCCTGCGCCCCGACGCCTACAGCGACCGCCCGTTGGCGCTCGGCCAGGGGCGGACCCTCTACCAGCCCTACATGGTGGCGCTGATGACCTCGCTGCTCGACCTCAAGCGCGGCGACAAGGTGCTGGAGATCGGCACCGGCACCGGCTACCACGCGGCGGTGCTCTCGCGCATCGCCCGCGAGGTCTACTCGATCGAGATCGTCGAGCCGGTCGCCAACCAGGCGAGCAAACGGCTCTCGGTGCTGGGCTATCACAACGTCGAGGTGCTGAACGGGGACGGCTACCAGGGGTGGCCCGACAAGGCGCCGTTCGACGCCATCCTGTTCTCCGCGGCGCCGCCGACCCTCCCCTCGATCAAGCCGCTGCTCAAGCAGCTCCGGACCGGCGGCAAGATCGTGGCGCCGGTGGGAGGCTTCTTCCAGGACCTCCTGGTGATCACCAAGGCCGCCGACGGCCTGGAGAAGCGGACGGTGATCCCGGTCCGCCTGTCGCCGATGAAGGGGAAGGTGCAGGATGGCGGCCGCTAGGGTTGGGGTGAGGTCGCGCCGGCTCGCGGCCGCGCTGATCCTGGGGGCGCTGCTCGCTCCCGGGGCCGTCCGCTGCGACGGTCCGGACGACCCCTTCGCCGCGGCGCGCCATCAGATGGTCGAGCGGATCCGCGGCCGCGGCGTCACCGACGCGGCCGTGCTCGCCGCCCTGGAGGCGGTGCCGCGCCACCTCTTCGTCCCCCCGGCCGACCGCGCCAAGGCCTACGAGGACCGCCCCCTCCCCATCGGCGACGGCCAGACGATCTCCCAGCCCTACATGGTGGCGCTGATGACCTCGCTCCTGGAGCTGCGGCCGGGGGAGCGGGTGCTGGAGGTGGGCACCGGCTCGGGCTACCAGGCCGCCATCCTCTCCCGCGTGGCGGCCGAGGTCTACACGATCGAGATCCGCAAGCCGTTCGCCGAGCGGGCCCGCCGCACCCTGGACGCCCTCGGCTACCGCAACATCCAGATCCGCGCCGGCGACGGCTTCCAGGGCTGGCGCGACGCCGCCCCCTTCGACGGCATCATCGTCACCGCCGCGCCGCCGAGCGTCCCCGACCCCCTCCTGCGCCAGCTCAAGACCGGCGGCCGGCTGGTGATCCCGGTGGGGGACCGCAATTCCCTCCAGAGCCTCCTCGTCCTCACCAAGCGCCGCGATGGCGGCTTCGAACGCTCGAACGTGATGCCGGTCTTCTTCGTGCCCATGACCGGCGAGGCCCAGCGCCGCGAGCGGTAGGAGGGGGACACGGACGAGCACGGACAGATACGGACGAGCAAGGACTAGAAACAACGTCCTTGATCGTCCGTTGGGGTCCGTGTTCCCCCCTCTCTCGTTTGACGCCACCTCAGGCCCGGCATACGCTTAGCATCCGCATTCGCAAGGGGGCCGGGCTTTGGCCGAGATGGGGCGTGAAAGCATCCTGGGGCTGGACAACATCCGTCTCGCTCTCCCCGTCGCGGGGATCGGGAGCCGGTCGCTGGCCGCGTTCCTCGACTACCTGATTCTGGCTCTGCTCTCGCTGCTCTGGGTCCTCTTCTGCGCCTTCCTCCTCGCCCCCCTGGCCGAGACCCTGGGGATCGTCATCCTCCTGAGTGGCCTGTTCCTGCTGCACTGGGGCTGGTTCGCCGGCCAGGAGATCGCCATGCACGGCCGCACCTTCGGCAAGCGGGCCATGCAACTGCGAGTGGTCACGGCCGAGGGGGGGACCGCGGGCCCCGGCGCGCTGCTGATCCGCAACCTGGTCCGCAGTCTCGACCTCCTGGTGGGCGTGGTGCTGATGGCCGTCGATCCGCTCTCCCGCCGGCTGGGCGACCGCCTTGCCGGCACCCTGGTCGTGCACGACCGCCCCCTGGAGACGGGGCCCGTGCTGGGCCGGGTGCCCCCGGGGTGGAACGCGCGCGAGCTGGCCGTGGTGGAGTCCTTCCTCGCCCGCGCCGAGACCCTGGAGCCGCCGCTGCGCCGGCAGATGGCCGAGCGCATCCTCGACGCTGTCCGCCGCGACGCCCCCGGGCTGCTGGCGGACGCCGCGCCGGGCGCGGACCCCGTGGCGGTCCTCCGCCGGGCCCTCGAGGCGGAGGCCTGAGCGATGGACTACGCCCGCTTCGTCCGCCTGCGCCGGCCGCTCTGGGACACCTTCGAGGGGGAGCTCGCGGCGGGCGAGCTGCCCGGCTACGGCGGCCTGGAGGAGATGGCCCTGCGCTACCGCCAGGTGCTGCACGACCACGCCCTCGCCGCCGCCCGCTTCCCCGGCACCGCCGCCGCCCGCCGCCTCCAGGGGCTCGCCGTGGAGGGGACCCGCCGCCTCACCGGCGAGGCGCGGCCGCGCGGCGGGCTGTTGCGCTTCTTCGGCCGCACCTTCCCGCTCGCCTTCCAGCGCCAGCTCGGCCTCACCGGGCTCGCCGTGGCCCTCTTCCTCTTCGCCGCCGCCTGGGGGCTCACCCTGGCGGTCCTCCGCCCCGCGCTGGGCCTGAGCATCCTGGGCCCCGCGGCGGTCCAGGGGCTGGAGGAGGGGCACCTGTGGACCGAGTCGCTGGTCACCACCGTGCCGCCGGCCCTCGGCGCCTCCGGCATCGCCACCAACAACCTGTCGGTGGGGCTGACCACCTGGGGCGGCGGCCTGCTGGCCGGCCTGGTGCCGCTCTACGAGCTGCTGCTGAACGGCCTGGTCCTCGGCTCGGTCCTCGGCGTCACCCTCCACTACTCGATGGCCGGCGACCTCCTGGGGTTCATCGCCGCCCACGGGCTGCTCGAGATCACCCTGATCCTGGTGCTGGCGGGGGCCGGCCTCGACATCGGCCGCTCCCTGGTGGCGGCGTCGGACGTGCCGCGCGCCCTCGCCCTGCGCGAGACCGGCCGCCGCGCCCTCGCCGTCCTGCTCGGCTGCCTCCCCTGGTTTGTGGTGCTCGGGATCGTGGAGGCGGTGGTCTCGCCGGCGCCGGGGGTGCCGGCCCTCGGCAAGCTGGCCCTCGGGCTCACCCTGGAGGGGATCTTCCTCTTCCTGGCTCTCCGTCCCGTCCGCGAGGCAAACGATGATTGAGACACCCTACGCTCCCGCTCCCCCCGGACCGATGCCGTTCCGCCTGCTGCTCGACGAGGCGCTGCGGCAGGCCCGGCGGAATTTCCGCGCCATCTACCCCGCGGTGGCGGTCCCCGTGGCGATCGTCTCCTCGGCCATGGCCGCCCTGCAGGCCGTCTGGTTCTCCAGGATGACGCTGGACCTCAGCACCCCGAACGCGGGGTTCTTGAGCCCGGGGTACTTCCTCGTGCTCCTGTTCCAGATCGCGCTGTTCGTCGTCGCCGGCAACGCCCTGCAGGTGGGGGCCCTCGACGCGGCCAACGGCCGGCCGGTCGACATGGGGAGGGCCTGGCGCTTCTCCCTCCAGGGGCGGGTCCTGGTTACCCTGGTGCTATCGCTCGTGCTCAGCCTCGCCGCGTTCTTCTGCTGCTGCCTGCCGGCCCTGGTGGTGGTCCCCATGCTCAGCTTGGTCCCGGCGGTGATGGTGGAGGAGGGCTCGTTCCTCGTCCGCGCGCTGTCGCGCAGCATCGACCTCACCACGTACCGTCCCCATGGGCGCTGGCAGGAGATGGCGCTGTTCCGGGTCCTGCTGGTGATCTTCGTCGGCCTGCTCCTCGCCTACCTCGTCGGCATCCTGGTCAGCCTCCCCTTCCAGGTGCCGATGTACATCGACCTCTTCCGTCACGCCGCCGCGGGAGAGGACATGGTGCGGCGCATGTCCTCCTGGATCTGGCTGCAGGTGCCGGCGCAATTCCTCAACGCCCTGGCCACCCAGGCGGTCTCCGTCTATACCTCCTTCTGCATCGCCCTGCTCTTCCACGACGCGCGCGGGCGCAAGGAGGGGACCGACCTGCGCCAGGAGATCGACTCGATGTTCGCGCCGCCGCCCTCGCCGCCCTACTCCGGGGAGCCCGCGCCCTGAGCCCCGCCGGCCTGGGGCCGTGGGCGCCCGCGGACCGCGCCCTGATGGAGCGCGTGCTGGCGTCGAGCCGCGTCGAGCGCGCCCCCGTGCCGCCGGAGAGCTCCTATCTGGGGGAGCTCGCCCGGCACTTCCAGCACGCCCTGCTCGACGGCCTGAGCGCGAGCTCCCGCTGGCTGCACGTCTCGCCGGCCGCCGTGCGGTGGATCGCCGGCATCCTCATCGTCCTGGTGGCCCTGCTGCTCCTGCGGCTGATCGTCGCCTGGGCCCGGCGGCGCCCGCAAGAGCCCGCGCCGGAGCCGGTCACCGCCGCCACGGTCCCCGCCGCCCCCCTGGACGCCGCCGGCTGGCGCGCGGAGCTGGAGCGCCGGCTCGCTGACGGGAGGATCCCCGAGGCGCTCGAAGCCCTCTGGTGGTGGCTGGCCCGCTCCCTGGCGGGCCCCCGGGCGGAGCCGGACTGGACCAGCCGCGACCTGGTGGCGCGCTCCCAGAGGGACGATTTGCAGAGAGATCAATTGCGCGACCTCGTCCGCCGGCTCGACGCCTTCACCTACGGGCCGCGGCCGCCGGCTCCCGGCGACCTGCGCGCCCTCCTCGGCCGGCTGGAGGAGACCCTGGCGTGAGGGGCCTCCCGCGCAACCGCCTGGTCCTGGGCGCCGCCCTCTGCCTGCTGCTGGGGGTCGGGGCCGTGCTGCTGCTCGGCGGGCCGGGGGAGGCGCGGGGGAGCTCCATCGCCCGCGGCCCCGGCGGCTGGCTGGCGGCCCGGCGATATCTGGAGGCCCGCGGCGCCCGCGTCACCCTGCTGCGCGAGCCGCTCGACCGCTTCGCGGGAGGAGGGGTGCTGGTGTCGGCCTTCCCCTGGCAGGCGGGGGCGCCGCTGGAGGCCGCCGAGGCGCTGGAGCGGCACGTGCGGCGGGGGGGCACCCTCATCCTGGCCTACTCCGGAGCCTGGGGGAACGCCGGCGAGCTGGTGGCGCTCGAAAGGCTGGGCCTGCCCCTCGACGAGGTGCGGACGGGGAGCCTGAATCCGCTCCAGTGGCGGCGGTTCACCCGCGAGGAATGGCGCCTGGTGCCGGCCGGCCCGCGGGGAGGCCCGCCGGTCCGCGTCTGGGCCCCGCGCTGGGCGCCCGAGGTCCCCCGCGGGGCGGAGGTGCTCTTCCGCTCCTCCCGCGGGGGCGTGGCGGCCGCCCTCCTGCGGCGCGGCAAGGGGCGGATCCTCCTCCTGCCGGCCGACGCCCTCGCCAATGCCCGGCTGGGCAATCCCGGCAACGCCGGCCTGCTGGAGACCCTGCGCCAGCGCCTGGGCGACCGCTGGGCCTTCGACGAGTATCATCACGGGCTCGCCACCGGGCGGGAGACCGGCGAGACCGTGGCCCTCACGCGCGCCCTCGACCTGATCCTCGCGCACCTTGCCGCCCTTTATCTGGTGGCCCTCTGGGCCCTGTCGCGCCGCTTCGGGCCGGCCTGGAGCGACCCTCCGGCGGTGACCGGCTCGACCGGCGCCTTCCTGCTCGGCCTGGGGGCCCTCCACCACCGTCTGGGGCACCATGGGGAGGCGGCGGTCCGGCTGCTCGAAAGGGTGCGGGAGCTCGACCGCGACATCGACCTCCCGGCGGAGCTCGACCGCCGCGCCGCGATGGCCGGCCCCCACGAGTTGGTGGCCCTGGCGCGCGAGGTGGCGCGCCGGCGCCGGGGCGGGCGCGCCCTGCCGGCAGAGAACGACACGCAGACCGAACGGGAGAACGCCGCATGAATCCGACCTCCGCGCCGTCCGCCGACCTGCCGACCGGGCGCCTGATCGAGGCCGCCCAGGAGCTCGCCGCCGCGCTGGACCGCGTCGTCCTCGGCCAGCGCGCCGCCATCGAGACCCTGCTCGTGGCCTACATGGCGGGTGGCCACGCCCTGCTTGAAGGGGTGCCGGGGCTCGGCAAGACCCTGCTCGCCCGCGCCTTCTCCTCGGCCCTGGGGGCGCGCTTCACCCGCGTCCAATTCACCCCCGACCTGATGCCGGCCGACGTCATCGGCACCAACGTCTTCGACGCTCCCACCGGCACCTTCCGCCTGCTGCGCGGGCCCGTGTTCACCGAGATCCTGATGGCCGACGAGATCAACCGCACGCCGCCGAAGACCCAGGCGGCGCTGCTGGAGGCGATGCAGGAGCGGCAGGTGACGATCGACGGCACGCCGCTGCCGCTGGAGCCCGATTTCTTCGTCATCGCCACCCAGAACCCGATCGAGTTCGAGGGGGTCTACCCCCTCCCCGAGGCGCAGCTCGACCGCTTCCTGGCGCGGATCGAGATGGGCCTGCCCGCCCCGGAGGCCGAGCTAGACCTCTACCGCATGGCGGTGGCGGGGGAGCTGGTCGACCTCGGCGGCGAGCTCCCGGCGCCGGTCCTGGGGCCGGGGGAGGCCCCGGCGCTGCGGCGGGCGGCGCGGCGCGTCCACGTGGCGGACGAGCTGCTCGCCTACCTGGCCGAGCTCGCCGGCGGCGTGCGCCGGTCGCCGCAGGTCGACCTCCCCGTCTCGCCGCGCGCCGCCCTCGCCCTGCTGGAGGCCGGCCGCGCGGCCGCCCTGCTGGAGGGGCGGGACTTCCTGATCCCCGACGACCTCAAGCGCCTGCTCGTCCCCTGCTGGGCCCACCGGGTGATCCTCACCCCCGAGTCGGAGCTGGAGGGGCTCACCCCCCGCCGGCTGCTGGAGACCGTGGCGGCGGCCGTCCCGGTGCCGCACTAGCTCCGGCCGGCCATCCGCAAAGTAGAATCAGCCCCATGCCCGCCGCCCGCGCCTTCCAGCTCCTGGGGCTCGCGACCCTCCTCCTGGTCGCCGCCTTCCTCGACCAGCGGCTGGCCTGGGCCGCCCTCGCCCTGGACGGGCTGGTCGCCGTGGCCTTCCTGGTGGACCTCCGGCGCGCCGCCCGCACCCCTCTGGAAGCCGCGCGGCGCTGGCCCCCCCTGCTGGTGCAGGAGGCCCCGGCCGAGGTCGAGGTGAGCGCCGCGACCTTTGCCCTCCGGCCAGTGACGGTGGTCCTACGCGAGGGGCTGCACCCCGGTCTCGCCGAGGCGCCGCTGCGCCGGGAGGCGGTGATCCCGGGGCCGGGGGAGATCCGCTGGACCTATGCCCTCACCCCCCGCCGGCGGGGGGAGCACGCCACGGGACCGCTTACCGTCCGCGTCCTCGGCCCCTGGAAGCTGGCCTGGGCGCAGCGCGACCTGCTCCCGGCCGAGCCGGCGCGCGTCTACCCCCAGGTGCGCTGGGAGGGGAAGGTCGGCCAGCTCCTCGCCCTCGCCCAGCGCCGCCGCCTGGGGCAGATCCCCCAGCGCATGCACGGCCTGGGGAGCGAGCCCTACGCCCTGCGCGAGTACCTGCCGGGGGACCCGATCGGCAAGATCCACTGGAAGGCGACCGCCCGCCACGGCCGGCCGGTGACCCGCGAGGACACCTGGGAGCGCAGCGCCCGGCTGATCGTCCTCCTCGACTGCGCCCGCGCCATGGCCTCCATGGACGGCCGGCGCAGCAAGCTCGACTACGCCCTCGCGGCCACCCTGGCGCTGACCCGGGTGGCGGCGGCCCGCGGTGACCAGGTCACCATCGTCGCCTTCGCCGGCCGCGTGCTGCGCTCCGTGCGCGTCCGCTCCGGGGGGCGGGGGGCCTGGGCCGCCTACGAGGCGCTCTACGACGTCGAGGCCGAGCTCGCCGAGCCCGCCTATGACCTCGCGGCCGAGGCGGCGTTCGACGTCGAGCCGCGCAGCGCCACGGCGGTGCTCTTCACCTCGGTGGTCGACCTCGCGGCGGCCGAGCTGCTGCGCGAGTCCCTCCTGCGCCTGGGCCGCCGCCACCGGGCGCTGCTGCTGAACCTGGAAGACCCCGAGCTGCGGGCCCTGGCCGCCGATCCCCCCGCCACCCCGGCCGCCGCCTTCGCCCAAGTGGCGAGCCTGGAGATCCAGCTCGCCAACCGCCGCCTCTCCCGCCACCTGCGCCGCGGCGGCGTCCGGGTCGTCAACACCCCCGCCGACCGCCTGGCCCTGGAGGCGCTGGAAGCCTACCTCTCGATTTTCCGCGGTACGGCGGCCGTGAGCCGGCAAGCCTTATGATGGCCACGATGGGGACGGGGAACGTCTATTTCGATCTGACCGAGGAGCTCAACGGGGAAGGCATCATCGCCGTGCTCGCCTCGGGCCAGGCCGTCGTGTTCTACAAGATCTCGATCATGAGCAAGGATGGCGACTGGATCTTGCGGGAGACCCCGGAGGCCTGCCGGAGGGCGCTCGCGGTCCTCGGCCGGCATGGCGCCCGATACCGGCCGGGAGCGCCGCTCGACGTGCGCTGGCTGGCCGGAGGCTGGTCGAGCCACTTCGAGCTCTTCGATGAGGAAAGGCGCAGGATCCGTTGCGATTTCGTCAGCCGTCCACCGAGAATGGCGCGCGAAGAGATCCGCGGTCTTTTCGAGCCTGCCCAGCCGGCGGCGCCACTCCGGGTCCTCCCGATCGAGCCGCTGATCCGGATCAAGCAGACGCAGCGCGCCAAGGACTACCCCGTGATCGGCGAGCTGTCCCGCCGGTTGCCGCCCGAGAGAGAGATCGATCTCACGACCGATCCCGACCGTATCCTTGCCCTGGCCCCCGAGTATGGACAAGGCTCGAAGCGGGCTCCGGTCCGGGCCGCGCTCGCGGACGGCTCGCGGGACGCCGTCGTGGTGGAGCTCGCCCGGGAGATCGACCGGCTTCAGCAGCAGGACCGAGCGAGACTGGAAAGATACAGGGCCGCCTCCCTGGCGTACCTGCAACAGTTCCAGGCCGCGAAAATCGGCGACCTGGATCTGCCGGAAGCCCACGAGCGCCTCCGCGGTCTCGCCGAAAAGCTTCTGCCTCACGACCCCCTAAGTCAGGAGGCCGATCATGGAAATGCTCAGTGAGGACGACCTGAATCTCGCGGAGATGACCCGCGAGGAGCTCGACCGCGCCTGGAATCTCTGGTTCGACCTCGCCCAGACGACCAACGACTCCGATCCCCCCTACACCCACGGGGTGTTCGTCCTCTGGGATCGACTTCCCGAGGTGCCCGAATCCCGCGAGGATCTTCAGGCGGCCTCGCCAGCGAGCCCTTCTCCCGGCCGGACGGCGGAGCCTTCAAGACGCCTGTAACGTTCTTCCTCCCCCCCGCGCCCAATTTCCGTGACGGGGGCACTCGGCGGCATTCTCTCGCCTCTCCGGGTGTAATATCGATGATCAGCGATACGACTTCCGTCCGCATACCAAGGAGGAGCGACATGCGATCAGTCCATGGTGTACATGCGTCGGAGCGTTTTCTGGGAATTCTCCTGTGCGTCCTGGCCCTGGCCGCCCTGGCGGCCCCCGCCGCGCAGGCGCAGCCGTTCGGCGTCTGGGTGACGTTCACCGGACAGCCCACGCTCGGCTACATCAACATCCCCGCCAGCGCGTCCCTCAACCCGACGGCGGCCTTCACCATCGAGGCCTGGGTCTCCATCTCGAACAGCACGACGGCGGAGGACTGCCGGAGCATCGCCGGCAAGAACTACACGGCGGCCTGGTGGATCGGCCAGTGCACGGTGAGCGGCCAGCCCGTCCTGCGCTCCTACCTCAAGGGGGGCGGCTCGGCGAGGAACGGCGGCATCATCCCGCGCGGGGTCTGGACCCACGTCGCGGTGACCTTCGACGGCAGCACCCGCCGGCACTACATCAACGGCGAGCTGGCGGCGTCGTTCGCGGAGGCCGGGCCCCTCACCACCAGCGGCGACCCGATGCAGATCGGCAGCGACGTCCAGTGGCAGCACACGCCGACCGGCGCCATCGACGAGGTGCGCCTGTGGAACGTGGCCCGCTCGATCACGCAGCTCCGCGACAACATCAACGTGCGGATCACCGCCGCGCAGCCCGGGCTGGTGGGGCTCTGGTCGTTCGACGGCGGCCCGAGCGATAACGTGGGCGGCCATGGCGGCGTGATCATGGGGTCGGGCGTCAACTTCTTCACCTTCCCCGCGATCCTCAGTTGCGGCTCCAGCACCGTGAACGCCCTCTGCCTGAACACCCGCTTCTCGATCACCGCCAAGTGGCGGACCAACCCCACCCCGGGCACCCCGACCGATGGCGACGCGCACGTAGTCGTCGCCAGCGCCAACTCGGGCGTCTTCTGGTTCTTCAGCTCGGACAACTGGGAGGTGATGGTCAAGTCGATCAATGCCTGCGGCCTGAACAGCCGCTACTGGGTCTTCTCGGCGGCCACCACCAACGTGTTCTACCGCATGGAGGTCTTCGACGTCCGGGCCGGCGTGAACAAGGTCTACTTCAACTACCCCGGACCCCCGGCCCCCGCGGTGACCGACGTCAACGCCTTCGCGACCTGCCCGTAGGCGGGCCACGGTTCCAGAATCCTCGAAGGGCCCGGGAGACCGGGCCCCTCCCTACTCCTCGGCGCCGGCGTAGGGGATCCGGCTGAGGACATTCTGCTGGCGTTCGGCGTCCTCGGTGAGGATGAGGACCTTGTCGTCGGTGGAGGCCATGGTGCCGGCGACGTCGGCCCAGCCGGATTCGTCGAGGATGCTGGTCACCAGGCCGGCCGTCCCCCGCCGCACTTCCAGCAGGATCATGTGGTCCCCGACCGTCTGGCCGCCTTTGACGTACTCCAGGATCCGGGCGAAGCTCTCCCGTCCCAGGTTGTCCCCCGAAAGCTCGTAGCGGCCATTGCGCCGGATCGTCCCCAGGTCCCGCAGGTCGCGGCTGACGCTCGACTGCGTGACCTCGAAGCCCTGGAAAGCCAGGAGCTTAAGGCCAAGACGGAGCCGGAGACTCCCGGTCCCGTGATTCACCCGCCGACCGGCTCCTCCACATAGCCCTCCCCTCGAGTCTTGCCGTCTGGGCGTGCTCCGGCACGCCTTTTTTGTGCCCGCTTTTCCGCCCCCCAGAACCGATGCCGAAGCATCCGGCGGCTCGCCGTAACGATCCAACAGCTTGCGGATCGATCTGCGCGACGTCTTGAGGATGCGCGGCTCGTCCAAGGGCATGACGATCCGTCGCGGCGATCCCCGGGGCGTCGCAAGGATCTCCGGAACGTCCCCTCCATCGGCGGCCCGTCGTCTCGATGCGGCGGGCCGTCCGATGGATGTGTGAGGCGTCCCGGGCCTCTGTGAGGCGTCGCAAGGATCTGCGAAGCCTCGTATCGGCCGCCGGGTAGCGCATGGAGACGGCGAGGCGCCGTAAGGATCCGTGGCGCGTCTCGAGGATCGGCGGACCGCCGTCTCGATCCGCGGGAGCTTGCGGGGATGCGACGCGGTGCCGCATGGCTCCGCGAAGCGCCGTAAGGAACCGCAAGGCGCCGTATCGGTCGCCGGAGCGTTGGACCGATCGGCAGAGCCGCGGACGCTTATTCGATCTCGATCTTCCCCAAATCCGAACGTGGCTCCCTTGCCGACGTGGAGGATCTCGGCGGCGCGGAGCAGAAGGCTGAGCTCAGCGTCGATCTCCCCTTCGACGTCTAAAGCTCCCAGGAGGCCGCCCAGCGTGACCTTGCTCTGCTGGCGATTGCTGACCTTTAGGTGGCACTCCTTCGCCACAAAGCGTGAAGACCACGATGATCTACACCCACGTCCTCAACCGTGGAGGCCGGGGCGTGCAGAGCCCGGTGGACCTGCTGTAGACGCCGTCCCTGGAGTTCTATGCGCCTGGGGAAAGCATATAAGCATCCACTGGGGAGAATGCATATAGTGTCAAGGCTGCCCGTATAACGCGCTCGCTCCAAGACTCCCAGAGGCAGGTCTCATTCGCTGGCCAAAAGATATGGCGCTTCTCTCCTCCACATGGAATGCATATCGTTCCCGTATATCGTTCCAGCCGCGGCCTCTTATACGCGCTCGGATAAGCCGAAATCCTGATGCTTCCAGTAGATAGCCTCCTCGCGATGCGTTCCACGCGGAGCCGAGGCCACCCAGAAGGGGGCGTCGTCTTCTCCGGGATCCTCCCTGGGGCGTTGACGTTGATAAGGAAGAGGCATAGAATCAAAGAACCTTATGGAATCAACGACATGGTAACGGAGATATCGACCTCTGGGGAGCGACTTCGAGCACCATATGGATTCCGGAGGAAAACGGCGGAAGATTAATCTTGAGGTTATGCGTTGTAAATGGCTTGGGATGTGGGTAACCAAGAGGTTCGATGAATGGCCATCAAGAGTGACGAATTCCCGTACGACATGAGCGGATGGGTTCGTGAGAAGTCTCTGCAGGCTCTGAAAGATGCCTGCGTATTGAGTGACTGGCTGTATGGAGACAATTCCTTGCCCGAGAAGGAGCGCGAGACACTCGCCAACCATCTTGGAGGTGTCATCTGGAACACAGTGAAACTCTATATGTTCGGCAGTGAAAACACCAACCTACCCCTTCGGCCTTGGAGCGCGCTCCTGCTCTCCCAAGGAAGCGCGCGTCTCGAAGAGTTTGTCGACCTCGTAAGCAGTAATCTCCCATCCAGTACTCAGCCAGCAGAATACCCTCGGCCAGTGCAAAGGGTGTTAGATCTCTTTGTTGAGGCGTCCACACTTATTGAAGACAAAGCTGCTCCGCGCACCCTGGCGCGACTAAAGATCATTGAACTAGGGAAAGAGCTGGCGAAGGTTGGGGGCGGTGCGATGTCGTCTGCCGGTAAGAGTCTCTTGGACTTAGTAGACCAGCAGACATATCACGCATCACTTTCGTGGGAAGAGTTCGTGGCTCGGTATAAGCTTTTAACAAATGAGGCGAAGGCGCTATATCTGGACAAAACCAAACGGTATCGTTGGGAACCGGAAAGCGGCTCTGCAGATCATGGGGAAGCAGCGCCGAGATGAAGGATGGCTTCGCATAACTCTTATGAGGCCCCCGGTCGTCAAGGGGTAAACGGTCCATAGGAGCTGCTTTTTGAGGCAGCCCGAGCAAAGATCACGGTTGGAACCAGATGATCGCCTCTGTCTTAGTTTCAACGCGGCGCAGGGACTGCCTGCACCAAACACCTATCGAGGCTCAGCCGCCGCAGAGCAGCGGTGCGGGCCCGCAGGCCCGCGGCCCTAGAAACGATTTTGTACCCTCATGCCGTCCCATTCAAAAAGTCGACTCGTGGATCCGGAGACCCCGGTCAGTTGTGCGCGGGCTCGGGGGAGGGGCAGGGCAGTCATTCTCGACCTTCCGTGATCCTGATGAAAAACCGGAGCGGGAGCGGGTGTCCAATCCCAGCGATACGCTGCCGGGCTCGTGTGCCATGGATCCTGAGTGCGCTCGAAGGCGCATGGGCTGGTCCCAAAGTGAGGTCCTCGATGGTTCGGCCCTCTTGGCTCGAGTTATGCGGCGGGCTCACCAGCTCCCCTCCTTTACCATTCCTTTCCTGAAAAGAGCTGAGCAGATCGAGCGGACTTATTTCGACCGCCGGTCCTCGCCAGCGTTCGAGCGTACCGAGACTGCCGGATCTGCCCGTCTGCCTTTCTCCTTAAACAGTCACGAACCGTTGCAGCTCGAAGGGCCTGCGCCGCAGCAGCATGTAGTAGACGGCGCGGCCCAGTTTGGCCGCCAAAATGCTCAAGGCCTTCCCCTTGCCGTGCTTCTTTTCAAGCCGCGCGAAATACTTCTGTCCCACCGAGTTGCCTCGGAGAAACAGGGCGGCGGCTTCGGAGAAGGCCCACTTGAGATGGACATTCCCCATCTTGGCTCCGGCCAGCTTTTTTGTCTTGCCGGCGGATTCATGTCTCCCCTTGACCAGGCGAGCGTAGGAGAGAAAGTCCTGGACCCGGGGGAACCGGCTGAGGTCATGGATCTCGTAGAGCAAGGTCAGCGAGAGGATCTCTCCGATGCCTGGGATCGAGCGCAGAAGGTAGAATTCCCGGTTCCGGTCCTTGCGGACCTCGTGAATCAGGTAGAGCTCCATATCGCGGATGACCTGGTCATAGCTTTCGAGCAGAGCAATGTCGGAGGCGATGGACATTTGGACGGTTTCGTCGTCGAAGTGCTCGATGATGGCTCCTCGATCCTTGGTCTTGTCAGCGCGCTCCTCCAAAGCTGGCAGGTTGTACTGCGTGTTGGTGTTCTGGATGTGGGGCAACAGCTCGCCGCGCTTCCTGGCGAAGAACAGGCGCCGGCGCAGCAGGTCGCGGGTGGCGCGCATCTCGCGGGGATAGACATACGCGTAGGGGAGGTTGCCCCCGCGCAGCAAGGCGGCGATCTTGTAGGAGTCGATGCGGTCGTTCTTGGTCTTGCCGCCATGGATCGCTTTCATGTAGAGAGCGTGGCCGAGGACGAAGGTGATGCCCTGCTCGCTACACAGGTCGGCGACCCAGTACCAGCAGAACAGGCACTCGACTGCGACGGCCAGGTCCTCTCGGTAGGGAGCCAGGGTGTTCAGCAGCTTCTCTCGGTCACAGGGGAGCTTGCGGTGGACCAGGGTCTTTCCTTGCTGGTCCAAGATGCACAGATAGAGGCTGCGGGCGTGGAGGTCGATACCACAGTAGTGAGCATGTTGTCGGGTGTAGAATCTCATCGAGGCCTCCTTTCTTGGTGTGTCAGCCAACAGCCTACCGTGGTGGTAGGCTGGAGGGGGCCTCAAATCAGTATCCCGGCTGCTCCAGCGGACCGAAAAGCTCCGCTTTCCGGCCGCTGAGCAGCAAATCCGCTACTGCGACACGATGTCGCTTCTTGATAGTGGAGTTGTTTCCCCGCAGTTTGGGAGGAACCACCCGTACCACCGGGTGAACCTAGGGGCCTGAATAAAGAGCGGCCCTGACAATGTACAGAGGCATGCGCAAGCGTGCAGGGCAGGAACC
>JBJMHA010000064.1:0-84983 GCA_045807625.1 Thermoanaerobaculia bacterium
GCTGGGCCTGGGCGGCAACCGAACGCGTCCAGCGTCGGAAATGCGCCTCGAAGCGCTTGGAGAAATCCTGAAATCGAAACCCCATCCCTTCGAGCGGGACTGGGGCATTGGCGGTCTCCTTGGACTTACATCCGTTGGGGCGGGCCTGGGGGACTCTTGGTGCCTCCCGGAAACTCTAAATCCCGCCCTGCCGTAACTTTACGCCGCCAAGGCACCCAAAGGCAAGACCCCTGCGCCAGTCTGACAAAGTAGAAGTAGGCATCCAATCCGAAAGGAGGACGCCTTGGCCGAGGAGATCTCCGCGCCCGTCGCAACGTGCCCGAACCCGAAGTGCGGTAAGCCCATTCCGCGCGGCCATCCGTACTCCTGGTGCGCCGAGTGCGGAGAAGAGCTCCCCGCCGAGATCCAGGCCCGACTGCCCCGCCTGCAGGAGAACGTGACCCGGGCCGCCAACGCGAGAGCGGCGCTGACGGGGAAGGTCGAGCCCTACGTGGCGGACGAGGCGGAGGCCATCGCCAAGCTGTACCGGCGTCTCGTCCTGCTGGTCGGAGCCCAGCTCCTTCTGGGCTTCCTCCTCAATATGCTGCCGGCGGCGCGGGGCTCGGCCGCCGCGGGCCTCGTCGCGCTGCTGGCCTTTCCCGTGGCGCTCGTGATCTCGATCTTCATCGCCATCACGGCCTACAAGCTGGCCAACCGCCTGCAGGCCAGCGTGCCGATCCTGTGGGCGGTCGCCATGTTCGTGCCCTGCGTCAACATCATCACTCTCCTCGCCCTCAGCTCGAACGCCACGAGCTGGTGTCGCCGGCACGGCATCAAGGTGGGCTTCTTCGGGCCGACCAAGGAGAGCATCGAGGAGATCCGGCGGAGCTCGGTGACCTCGGCCTTCGATTGAGCCCGGGGCTGGGGCCGCGGACCCGAACCGGAGTAGACTCGTTTACATCTCCGTTACGGGAGACCCCTACCCACAGGAGAGCGATCCGCCATGACCGAGCCCCAGCCGACCGCCTTCCTGTTCAAGGACACCTCGGTGCGGATGCAGCTCCACATCGAGCGGCCGGCCGGCACCTGGCGCTCCTGGCGCTCGTGGGGGGACCGCTATCTCTGGGTACGCCTCCACGGCCCGGGGAGGGTGGCCGTGCAGTCCGCCTACGAGAAGCTGGAGGACAACGGCAGGACGATCGTCAACCACTCGGGGGCGACGGAACGGCAGTGGTAGGCCCTCGGTTTGATCCCCCTGGCTGGCCCGGCCTTCTTCTCCCGTCCCCTCCCCCTCCCGCACCGGGGAAGAGGGAGCAGACCCCTTTGGGGTTTGTCTTCGGGTGGAGGTTCCCCTCTCCTGGTGAGGGAGGGTGGGAGGGGACGGGAGAGGGGCCAGGGGTGAGGGTTTACGACGCCATCGACTCCCGTCCCGCGCACACCCGGTTCCGCCCCTCGGCCTTGGCCTGATAGAGGGCGAGGTCGGCCGCTTCGATGAGCCCGTCCGGCGTCTGGTCGACGTCGGGGAGGATGGCGGCGGCGCCGACGCTCGCGGTGAGGTGGCCGAGGGGGGCCCCGGCGTTGGGGATCGCCAGCGCCTCGATGCCGGCGCGGAGGCGCTCGGCCACTTGGAGCGCCCGGTCGAGGCCGAGGCCGGGAAGGAGCACCGCGATCTCCTCGCCGCCGTAGCGCGCCGCCAGCCCCCCGTGCGGGCGCACCGCCTCGGCCACGAACGCCGCCACCGACTGCAGGCAGAGGTCCCCTGTGAGGTGGCCGTGGCTGTCGTTGAGCCGCTTGAAGTAATCGAGGTCGAGCAGGAGGAAGGCGATCGACTGCCGGGTGTGGCTCCACTCCTCGGCGAGTGCCTGCTGGAGCCGCCGCCGGTTGGCGATGCCGGTCAGCTCGTCGCGCAACGAGAGCTCCTCCAGCCGCGCGTTGGCCGCCGCGAGGTCGGCGTGGGCGCGTTGCAGCTCCTCGACCGTGCTGCGCAACGCCACCGTCTGCTCGTTCACCCGCGCCTCCAGCCGCGCCGCCCGCTGGCGCAGGGCCCGGCCGCGCAGCCACGCGTACCCCCAGACCGCGAGGAGCCCGGCCAGCAGCCAGAGCGCGAGCGCCCAGAGGGACTGGTACCAAGGGGTGCGGACGTGGAACGACCATCCGGTCTCCGGCCCCGCCTCGCCGTTGGGGCCCAGGGTGCGGACGTGGAAGGCGTACTCGCCCGGCGGCAGCCGGGTCAGCTCGGCGAACGGCTCCGTAGTGGGAGCGCTCCAGTGGGCGTCGAGTGGAGCGAGGCGGGTCTGATAGCGCAGCCCCGCGCGGAAGGAGAGGGGGGCGAACTCGATCCGCAGGTGGCGCACGTAGGGAGGGAGCTCCACGGTCCCGGGCGCGGCCCCCGGCGCGCCGCCGAAGAGGAGCGCGTCGCTCGCCGTGAGCCGTGACAGGAGTGGCGGAGGCAGAGCGCCGGCGCCGGTCTGGGGGCTCCCCTCGTACCGGATGAGCCCCTTGTCGGTGGCCAGCCAGACCACGCCGTCCGGCTCCGTGAAGATCGTCTCGACGTTGCGGCCCGGCACCCCCGGCAACATCCTCGGTCGCGCCTCCCATCCCGTGCCGCGCCGCGGGGCGACGGTGGGAGGATGGCTGTCCAGCCACAGGTTCCCCGCCGCGTCCGCGGTGACCGCGGAGAAGTCTCCCGCGGGACCCTCCGGGAGGTCCGGCTCCCGTACCAGTGCGCCGCGGGCCTTGTCGAGGCGCAGGATCTTGTGGTTCCCCACCACCAGAAGGCGGCCGGCGGCGAGAGAGACGTTGAGGTCGCCGCTCCCCACGCCGCGGCGGCTCAGCGCCTTCATCCCGGGCCCGGACGAGGGCCCGGGAGGGACCCGGAGGCCCACCAGCCCGTCGCCCGCCGTGCCGCACCAGACGGTGCCGTCCCGCCCCTCGGCCAGCGAGCGCACCTCGGAGGAGAATCCCTCGATCTTCCCCTCATAGCGCCAGCCGTCGCCGGTCCGCCGGATGGCGGCGAGGCCGTTCTCCTGGCCCATCCAGACGCGGTCCGGATCGGCCGTCGAGCGCGCGAGGACGTAGGTGGTGCTCGCCTTCTCCGTGCCGGGGACCAGCCGCGCGGCGGCGCCGCGGATCTGGAAGACGCCGAACGCCGAGCCCAGAAGCAGGTCGCCGTCCACCGAAAGGAGGCTCCAGGCGCCCGGCGGCACCCCCGCCACCGGGCGCAGACGGACGGGCGGACCGTCCGGGGAGGCCCCCACGGTGGTGAACAGCCCCCCCGAGCCGCCGACCCAGAGGGCGCCGCCGTGGCGTGCCACGGTATACGGCTGTCCCTGAAGCCCGGTGCGCCGGTCGAGGACCGACAGCGGGGAGGCGATCTCGATCCGTGCCAGGCCGTTGTTGAGGGAGAGCCAGAGCGCCCCTTCGCGGTCCGTCACCATGCCGCTGACGAAGTCGTCGGGCAGCCCCGCCGCCGCGTCGATCACCTGGTCGATGGTGCCGTCGGGGCGTAGGAGGAGGAGACCTCCCAGCACCGAGCCCAGGGCCCATCGGCCGTCGGCGAGCCGGGCTCCGCAGAAGAGCCGCTTCGCCGCCGTCCAGCGCGACGCCTCGGGCGCGAACGGCGTGACCTTGCCGTCCCGCAGAAGGAAGAGCCCCTCGCCGCGCACCGAGACGAGCATCCCGCCGCCGGCGGGGAGGATCTGATCCACCCGCCGGTTCCGGAACACCTCGCCTCCGGGCATCGGCTCGAGCCGCGTCCCCCGCAGGCGCGAGATCCCCTCCCGGGTCCAGACGCAGACCTCGCGGCCGACCGCGAAGCTCTCCGCGTAGGGGCGGTCCCCCGGGAAGGTGGCGGCGGTGACGATGCGGGTGCCGTCCCACACCAGCAGCCAGCGGCCGGTCGTGAAGACGAACCCCTGCGGAGTGGCCTGGAGGCTCAGCGTCTGCCCCAGGGCCCGCTGCTGGGGCGGCAGGAGGCCGAGCAGAGAAACGTAGCGCAAGGTGCCGCGCCCGTCGGGAGACAGGTAGCCGATCTCGTCGTCGCCGCCCACCGCCACCCGGCCGTTGGAATCGCTCGCCACCCGGAACGCGGACCTCCCCTTGCCCACCTCGATCCGCTGCCACCACGCCCCGTCGTAGACCAGGACCCCCGCGAAGTTGGCGAAGTAGAGGACGCCGCGCGGGTCGCGGGTCACGTCGAAGCTCTCCGTCGAGGCCTCGGGGAGGGAGGGCTCGTAGGTCTGGATCAGGGGATAGCCGCGCTCAGCCGGGGCGGCCGGGACGGGCGCCGCCCGCGCGCCGGCGGCGAGCAGGAGGAGGACCGCGAAGGCGCCGGCGAGGCGCTGGAGGGAGCTTGGACGCATGGATGAAAGGCCGGGGAGATTCTACTCCGGGAGCAGGGTCCAGGCGACCCTGAACCCAGAACAGATCTTTCTACTTGTTGCTGGAATAAGGGAGCCCTGTCAGGATCTCCCTCCATCATCTTTCCAGTCGCGGATTTCGCGATTCTGATTTGAGGAGAAGAGCTTATGAGATCGATCTCGAAGCTGGCGTGGGGCCTGTCCGCGCTGCTGCTGTTCCCCGCCGCCGGCTTCTGCGGCGGTGCCTGGGTGCCGGAGCCGGGGAAGGGGGACGTGGACCTCGGCTTCAGCCGCAAGACGGCGAGCACCTCCTGGAACGTGGACGGCGACGTGTTCACCAACGCCAACGCCGCGGGGGTGATCAGCTATCACGACTTCCGCTACACCTACCTGTCGGGCGAGATCGGGGTGCTCCCGCGCCTCTCCGCCCGCTTCCTGTTCACCTACCTCTACGGTCTCGAGGGCGCGCACGTCGACGAGGAGAAGAACGTCGGCTTCTCCGACTCCTGGCTCGGCCTCAAGTACGCCCTGGCCCGGGGGGACTGGCCGATGGCGCTCGCCGCCACCGAGCGCACCCCCTTCCTCTACGACCTGCCCGGCTCGTACAACCGCTATCTCTACGACTCCCAGGGGAACCGCCGGGGGGTGAGCCCCGAATGGCGGGGGCTGCTCAAGCGCGACTATTCGCTGACCTACCTGCTGAGCCACTCCTTCTACGGCGGGCGCGGCTGGATGAATTTCGAGACCGGCTACACCTGGCGCGAGGGGGCGCCGGCGGACCAGGTGCCGGTCTTCGCAGAGGTCGGCTATCCGCTCCCCTGGTGGGGGATGGCGGCCAAGGGATCGGTCGTCTACGTGCGGAGCCTCGGCAACAACTCGCCGCGCCAGCCGAACGACCGCTTCGGCTCCAGCGCCACCAACAACTTCAACGACGCGAGCATGCTGAAGGCGGGCATCTCGGTGATCGTGCCGCTGGTCCCCAGCCGCGGCCTCAACCTCGAAGCCGGCTACAACCAGTGGCTCTGGGGGATCTCCGCCCGCCGCTACCGCGAGCCGTTCCTGTCGCTGGGCGTGCGGTTCTAGGGGTCCCCTAGAACGTCTCCCCCGTCGACACCAGCCACTGCACGCGCTGGATCGAATTGTTGCCGTCGAGGGGGAAGGCGACGTCGAGGTGAAGGACGGCGCCGCGGGAGGAGCGGCTGGAGGCGATGCGCAGGCCGAAGCCGATGTCCTTCAGGACCTGCCGCTGCTGCCGCAGCGAGCGGTCCCGCTGGGTGAGGGTGTCCACGAACCAGGCCTGGCCGGCGTCGAAGAAGACCGCGGCTCCCAGATGGGCGAGGTGGAAGACCTCGCGGTCGCTGTAGAAGCGCTGCTCCAGGGTCAGCAGGAACCGGCGGTCCCCCGCCTGGTAGCGCAGCGGATAGCCGCGCAGGCCGCTGTCGCCGCCGAGGAGGAGCTGGTCCTCGCCGTCCAGGCGGTGGGCGAGGTCGGCGCCGAGCGAGGCGTAGAAGACCTGCGAGCCGAGGTCGCGCAGGTAGTAGCGCACGCGCCCGCCGGCCACCAGGTTCTCGGCGTCCCGCTGGGACCAGCGGGTCGAGGCCCCGACCTGGAAGAGGACGATCTGCCCCGGCGTCGGCCGCCAGCCGTCCGAGAGCGCGGTCTGGGCGACCCAGCGCGTGCCGTCGCCGCCGAAGGTGGGGGAGGAGAGGCCGAGGAGCAGGCTGTACTGCCGCCCCAGGTTCAGGTCCTCGGAGCGCTGGATGCGGTCGAGGTCCTTCTCGACCACGTAGCGGCTCTGCACCGACTCGAAGCGCACCCACGGGTAGGCCAGCACGCGGTCCGGCGGCAGGGGAAACAGGCTGCTGGGTCCCTTGCCCAGCTTCCCGAGGCCGACGCTGGAGGGGAACCGGGTGGAGCGCGAGAAGTCGTCCCGCGAGTAGGTGAAGCCGGCCTCCCAGCGGTGGGTCACGCCGTCCAACAGGCCCGGCGAGTAGCCGCCGTAGGCCTCCACGAAGTTGGTCTGGTGGCGGAAGAAGGTCTCGGCCTTGCCCAGCGTGTAGAGGCTCTCCAGGCGGTCGTCGCGGAAGCCGCGCACGCCCGCGGCCCAGCGGGTGTCGAGCGAGTAGAAGGGGCGCTCGACCTCCAGGCGCTGGCGGCCGCCGTCGCTGTTGTCCGCGTAGGAGGCCAGCAGGCGCACGCGGCTCCCCAGCAGGTTCGGATCGGTATAGCGGACGAGGTTCGAGGTGCGGTCGATGGTGCCGATCCGCGCCAGCGACACCTCCTTACCGGTGCCCAGGAAGTTGCTGTCGTTCACCGAGAAGCTGGCGCTGTTGCGGCCCCCCGCGCGGCCGAAGGAGGCGCCCCCCTGGAGGGTCCAGACGTCGCGGGTGGTCACCTCGACGTCCACCTTGCCGTCCTCGCGCAGCACGGGCTGGATGTCGACGTCGTAGAGGTATTCGTTGGTGCGCAGGAGGCGCGCCGACTCCGCGATCAGCTCGGGGGAGAAGACGTCCCCCGGCTTGAAGAGGAGCTGGCGCTCGATCACGCCCGCCCGGGTGGTGCGGTGCAGGCGGTTGGCGAAGCGGAAGAGCTTGCGGTTCTCGCCCGGGTCCTCGGGGTCGAAGATGTCCTTGGCGGCCACCCGGACCTCGCCGATGACGCTCCCGGGCGGGATCGCCAGCGCCTCCGGTCCCGGGGCCAGCACGGGCGGCCGCGCGCCCTCGCTCCGCGCGGACAGCCAGCGATAGAGGCCCGGGGACGGCTGGGCCTGGACGGAGGCGGCGCAGAGAGTGGCGCCCAGAAGGCTCGCCACGAGCAGCAGGCGGTCGGAGGCTGGCGGGCGGCGCAGGCCGCGGCTCGAATCCATGCAGAGACTCCGTGGAAGACCCGTCAGTTGTACGGATCATAGCGCGGGAGCGTCGTATACGCCATCGGGAATTTCCGGCCTGCCGCCCGCCTTTTCCCTGACATCACGGTGGATGGGGCTCGCGGTTTGGGTAGAGCATGAGCAGCTCGTTCCGTGAGGTTTGTCCAAGCAGGGATGACGTTGTGCCGATTATGCGCCATTTGACATAAGCACGTGACTTGGTACAATCCCGCCAGTTTGCATCCTGAGGATGTAGATCCCACTAGCGACCGAGAGAACGGGTAGTTGGGCGTTCCATGCGCGCTCGGCTCCGCAGGAGGGACCAGGAATGCGTTTGAGCTTGAAGTTGATCCTCGTGGGCGGCGCGTTGGCGCTCGCCACCGCCCCGGCCGGAGCGGCGGGCCTCCCGAGAGTCCAGAGCCGCGATTTCGCGGCGGCCGCCCCCGGCATGGCGGCCGGGACGCGCCTTCGGCTGGAGGGCGTGGAGGTCGCGGACACGGGCGAGGCCACGGCCTTCGACCTGGAGCGCTTCGAGGTCTTCGCGCGGGACGCGAAGATCACCATCCACGGCGATCGTGGCGACCGGGTGCTGAGCGCGCCCGCCAACGCCTACTTCCGCGGCACGCTGGCGGGCAAGCCCGGCTCCCGGGTCTTCCTGGCCCGCCTGGCAGACGGCAGGACCCAGGGAATGGTCAGCGAGCCGGGGAAGGAGACCTACCTCATCGGCGGCGATCTTTCCACGAGCGGCGAGGCCAAGGCCCTGGGCGGCGGCCCCCTCGTGATGCTCCGGGTCGATCCCGTGCTGCTGAAGTCCTCGCGCGCCGCCGACACCACCACCTGCGGCAACGCCAGCCTCCCGGTAGGGCCGGGGAACCAGATGCCGGATTTCGCGGCGATCGCTCCATCCCAGGCGCTCCCGGCTGAGAAGGCCGCCGCGGCGACCACCGCCCTGTATACCGCGCGGGTGGCGATCGAGACCGACTACGAGTTCTTCCAGATCTTCAACGACGCCACGGCGGCCACCAACTACGTAGCCAACCTGGTGGGCTTCGCCTCGACGGTCTATGCCGCCGAGCTCAACACCGCGCTGGTCGTGCAGTCGCTCAGCCTCTGGCAGACCAGCAACGACCCGTGGACCCAGCGGAACACGCTCTGCAGCCTGCTTGAGTTCGGCAAGTACTGGAACCAGAACAAGACGGGGGTCTCGCGGACGATCGCCCACTTCCTGAGCGGCAAGCTGAGCGGCGGCGGCATCTCCTGGGTGGGCGCGCTCTGCCGGAAGACGTTCACCACCGGCTACACCTCCTGCCCCGAGCTGGGGGCCGAGACCACCCCTTGGGGAGGCGACTACGGCTACACCGGCAACCTGTTCGGCGAGTTCAACGTCAACAACCCGGTGGTGGTCTGGGACAGCTACTCCTTCGCCCACGAGGTGGGCCACAACTTCGGCTCCAAGCACAGCCACTGCTACAACAACGTCGGCGGCAGCTCCGAGCCGATCGACAAGTGCTTCTCCGGCGAGAGCGGCTGCTACTCCGGCGCCATCTCCCTGCCCGGTCCGGCCAGCCAGGGGAGCGGCACGATCATGAGCTACTGCCACCAGCTCTCGGGGAACTTCGCCAACATCTCGATGACGTTCGGCACCAACTTCGGCTACGGCGTGCAGCCCGGGCGGGAGGCGGCGCAGATGAACAGCTACATCGGCGCCGTGGCCGCGGCCAACACGACCTGCCTGGCTCCCGTCAGCGGCGGTGGTGGAGGTGGCGGCTCCGATCCGCCCCCCCCTCCTCCTCCTCCCTCGGCCCTGCCGTTCAGCGACGGCTTCGAATCGGGAACCATGGGCTCCTGGCACTGAGCCACGGCCCAGGCTCTGGCCCGGGATTTGCCTCGTTCTCCCGGCCAGAGCTGTACGTCCAAGGTCAAACCCCTGATTCCACAGCCTTTTGCGTTGGACGGGGAGACAAGGATTGGAGGCTTGGGGTGACAAAAACTGTCTCCAGGCCTCCCCGGAGGAAACCTGAATGCGTTGGAGCGTGAATCGGATGATCCTTGCCGGCGGCGCGCTGCTGCTCGCGGCCGGCCCGGTCCGGGCGGCGGCGCCGGCGCTGCCGGTGGTCCAGAGCCAGGACTTCGCAGGCGTGGCCGCCAAGATGGCCGCCGGCTCGCGCCTGCGCCTGGAGAACCTGCCGGTGGCCGGCACGGGAGAGAGCCGGGCGCTGGTGCTGGAGCGTTTCGAGGTGTTCGCCAGGGACGCCAAGATCACCGTCCACGGCGACGGCGGCGACAAGGTCCTGCCGGCGCCCGCGAACGTCTACTTCCGCGGCGTGGTGGACGGCAGGCCCGGGTCGCGCGCCTTCCTGGCGAAGCTGGCGGACGGCCGCACCCAGGGGGTGATCAGCGAGGAGGACGACGTCTACCTGATCGGCGGCGACGACGCCGCGGCCAAGGCCCTGGGCGGCCCGCTGGAGATGCACCGGGTCGACCCCGTGCTGCTGAAGGCGGCCCGCGGCGAGGCGTTCAACTGCGGCAACGCGGAGCTCCCGGGCCTGTCGGGCAAGGGGGCGGTCCTCGACCTCGGGGGCATCACGTCCCAGGCGGCCGCGCCGTTGGAGAAGGAAGTCGCCGCCGCCACCCCCGCCCATACCGCGCGGGTGGCGATCGAGAGCGACTTCGAGCTCTACTCGCTGTTCAACAACTCGACCAACGCCACCAACTACGTGGGCAACCTGATCGGCTACGCCTCGACGATCTACACCGCGGAGCTCAACACCTCGCTGGTGGTGCAGTCGGTCAGCCTGTGGACGACCAGCAACGACCCCTGGACCCAGACGCAGACGCTCTGCGGGCTGTTCGAGTTCGGCAAATACTGGAACCAGAACCGGACCAACGTCTCGCGGACGATCGCGCACTTCCTGAGCGGCAAGTCGCTGGGCGGCGGCGTCGCCTGGCTCAATGCGCTCTGCCATGGCCCGTTCTTCACCGGCGGCGCGAGCTCCTGCCCGGGTCTCGGCACCGAGTCGACCTCCTGGGGGGGCGACTACGGGTTCACCGCCAATATCAGCGGCAGCTTCAACATCAACAGTCCGACCGTGGTATGGGACATCTACTCGACCTCTCACGAGATGGGCCACAACTTCGGCTCGCCGCACAGCCACTGCTACAATGGCTTGGAAGGCAACGCCAGCCCCATCGATCAGTGCTACGGCGGAGAGAGCGGTTGCTATTCGGGCGCGACCTCGCTGCCCGGCCCCGCGGGGACGCGGAGCGGCACGATCATGAGCTACTGCCACCTGATCGGTGGGTACGGCGCCATCGCGCTGACGTTCGGCACCAACTTCGCCTACGGCGTGCAGCCCGGGCGGGAGGCGGCCCACATGAACAGCTACATCAGCTCGGTGGCGTCGTCCAATCCGGCCTGTATCGCGCCGGTGAGCGTGAGCGGCCTGTTCGGCGACGGTTTCGAGGGGGGCACGGTCCCCGGCCTCTGGAGCGGCAAGACGCCTTAGCAACGGCAAGAAACGGTGACAAGGAGCGATTCATGACGAGACACACCCATTCACGACTCCAGCGTGCCACCGGCTTCGCGGCCGCGCTCTTCCTCTCGGGGGCGCTCGCCGCGAGTGCCGCCAACAGCATCCGCGTACCGAACGGCGGTGCTCCCGAGGGCGCCGTCAAGTGCGCGGCGGGGAATCCGAACACGGCCCGTTTCAGCCAGAGCTGCGGCGCCCTGGTCACCCTGACCTCGGGCGACTCGACGCCGGCTTACGTGCAGGACAACTCCCCGTCGGCCGACGGAGCCTACCGGGCCCGGTTCTACGTCAACCCGCGGCTGCTCAGCATCACCGGCAGCGGCTTCGATGTCTTCGCCGCCTACGACGGCGCCGATCCCACCCCGCCGGCCAACGCCGGCAACGCGGTGCTGCGGGTGGTGATCCAGAAGTCCGGGACCCAGAAACAGCTCACCGCCTACGCCCGGCTGAATTCGGGGAACGAGTCGCAGATCGCGGCTCCGGTCACGCTCGGCAACGGCTGGCGGTCGGTCGAGATCGACTGGGCCAAGGGGGCGGGCAACGGCCACCTCAGCCTCTGGGTCGACGGCAAGGCGCAGTCGACGGGTCTCACCGCCCTCACCAACGACGCGGAGACGATCAACTACGTGCGCTGGGGGGCGGTCGCCGGCCTCGACGGCGGCGTGTCGGGCTCGTTCCGCGTGGACGACTTCGCCTCGCAACGCAGCGGCTACATCGGCCCGGCCTTCCCCTTCAGCGACGTCGACTCGACCAGCCCGTTCTTCCCCTTCGTGCAGGGGATCTTCGCGGCCGAGGTGATCCCGGACTGCGGCGTCGGCACGTTCTGCCCCAACGGCGCGATCACCCGCAAGGAGATGGCGAAGTTCCTGCTGCTCGCCAAGAACGGCGCGAGCTATACCCCGCCGGCCTGCACCACGGCGACGTTCAGCGACGTTCCCTGCTCGCACCCCTACGCGACCTGGATCTACGAGATCGCGCGGGAAGGGATCACCAGCGGCTGCGCCGCCGGCGTCTTCTGCCCGGACGGTACGGTCACCCGCTCGCAGATGTCGGTCTTCCTGATGGTGGCGCGCGGCTTCCCGGCGGCGGCCTGTCCGCCGTCGTCGTTCGCCGACGTGCCGCAGTCGAGCCCCTTCTGCGGCTGGATCAACCAGGTGGCGGCCCAGGGGGTCACCGCCGGCTGCGGCGGCGGCAACTTCTGCCCGGAGTCGCTGGTGCTGCGCGGCCAGATGTCGGTGTTCCTGGGGACCACGTTCGGGATCCCGACCCAGGTGGTGGGGCCGTAAGGGAACAAGGGACCAAAGGGACGGCAGGATGATTCCCTGATGTCCCTGCCGTCCCTTTTTTCTTTTAGGGCGCTGGTACCGCGAAGGTGGTGGAGAGGAAGACCGACATCTGCCCCCGGGTCACCGGGTTTTCCGGGCAGAAGCCGCCGCCGCCGCAGCCGGCGGTGATGCCGCGGGCGGCGATCTCGTTGACCCATGGGCAGAAGGGGCTCCCCTGCGGCACGTCGCTGAACGAGCTGGGGGGGCAGGCGGGCGGGCTGTAGCCCGGACCCTGCAGGGCGGCCAGCAGGAAGACGGCCATCTGGCTGCGCGTCACCTGCGAGCCGGGGCAGTAGTTGCCGCCGCCGCAGCCGGCGGTGATGCCGCGCCGCGCCACCTCGTTGATCCACAGGGCGAGCGGGTTGGAGCAGGGCACGTCCGCGAAGAGCGGGGTGGTGCAGGAGGGGGGCAGGTAGGCCGCTCCCTCCTTGGCCAGCAGCAGGAACATCGCCATCTCCCCACGGTTGATCAGCCCCTCTGGACAGAAATTGTCGCCGCCGCACCCCGGGATGATCCCACGGCCGGAGACCGCCTCGACGAAGCGCCACGCGAAGTACGAGGGGGTCACGTCCGCGAAGGTGTAGGGGGCGAGCCACTGGAGCGTCTGGCTGGTGGGGTCGGTGAAGTAGACCCGCCCGGTCTCCCCCTCGCCGAAGCTGGTGATGTTGAACGTGGTGTCGAACCGCTGCGTGCTCGTCCAGGTGGAGCCGCTGTGGCTCGCGGACCAGATGCGGCCCGAGCAGTAGTCGCCGTAGAAGTAGTCGCCGGTCCGGTCGTGGGCCGGCAGGTTGCGGAACACGAAGCCGCCGGTGACCGAGCAGCCCAGCGAGTGGTCGTACTCCAGGACCGGATCGGTCGAGGTGACCGAGCCGCAGTTGACGTTCATGTCGCCGTTGGTGTCGCTGTAGGGGTGGAGCCCCTCGCGGCAGTCCCACCCGTAGTTGCGGCCTCCGGCGGCACCGGCGGTCTGGAAGTCGATCTCCTCATACATGTTCTGGCCGACGTCGGCGATATAGAGATCGCCGGTCTGGCGATCGAAGCTGAAGCGCCAGGGATTGCGCAGGCCGTAGGCCCAGATCTCGTCGGCTCCGGCGGTGGCCCCGGCGAAGGGATTGGTGGGCGGGATGGCGTAGTTGCGGCTGGAGTCGGCGGGGAAGTCGTCGCCGTTGACGTCGATGCGCAGGACCTTGCCCAGCAAGGCGTTGATGTTCTGTCCGTTCTCGTCGGGGTCGCCGCCGCCTCCTCCGTCCCCGGTGCCGATGTACAGGTAGCCGTCCGGCCCGAAGGCGATCTGGCCGCCGTTGTGGTTGGCCTGGCCGGGGTGCGGGATCGTCAGCAGGACCAGGGCGCTGGCCGCGTCCGCCACGTTGGGGTTGGCGGAGACGTGGTAGCGGGCGACCTGGATGGCGCCGTCGCTCTGCCGCGTGTAGTAGACGTAGAAGAACCCGTTCGTCCGGTAGCTCGGATGGAAGGCGAGCCCGAGCAGCCCCCGCTCGCCACAGTTGCCGCTGGTGCAGGAGGTGCTGACACCTGAGATGTTGAGGAAGGGGGTGGTGAGGAGCTGGGTCCCGGTCCAGATCCGGATCTGCCCCGTCTGCTGGACGACGAACAGCCGGCCCGAGCCGTCCCCGGCGTTGGTGACGGCGGTCCCGTCGGGAAGGCTGTTGGTGACCTGGACGGTGGTGATGAAGGCTCCGGGAGCCGCGGCGGCGGGGGTCCAGGTCCCCAGGCCGAGGAGGGCCAGCCCGGACAGGAGAGCGATCCCTGGCTTTTTCATGAGATGGATGTATAGCAAAAATCACACCCATCCTGGGGTGAGATTTCAGGGCGCCGGCGGCAGCAGGCCGAACATGACCGAGAGGAAGACCGACATCTGGGCCCGGGTCACCGTGCTCTGGGGGCAGTAGCTGCCGCCGCCGCAGCCGGCCGTCACGCCCAGGCTCACCAGCTCCTTGACCCAGGGGTAGAAGGGGGTGGTGCAGGGCACGTCACCGAAGGGGGCCGGAGGGCAGGTGCGGTCCGGGTTGTAGCCGGGACCCCGCTCGGTAAGGATGAGGAAGACCGCCATCTGGTCGCGCGTCACGGGGTTGCCGGGGCAGTAGTTGCCGCCGCCGCAGCCGGCCGTCACCCCCCGCCGCACCAGCTCGTTGATCCAGGGGGCGAGCGGGTCGGAGCAGGGGACGTCGGTGAAGGCCGCCGTGGTGCAGGGGGGCGGCGTGTAGGAGCCCCCCTCCTTGGCGCGCAGCAGGAAGATCGCCATGTCGCCGCGGGTCATCGGCGCGTCCGGGCAGAATGTCAACGGCGAATCGCCGCAGGTGGTGGGGACGCCGTGCGCGTAGAGGTTCTCGATGAAGCTCCAGACCCAGTAGGTGGGCGGCACGTCGGCGAAGGTGTAGGAGCGGACCTTCACCGTCACCGGCGTGGTGCTGGCGACGCCGTCGGCGTTGCTCACCTCCAGGTGGGCCTGGTAGTCGCCGGGGACGAGGGGCGCGGTCCAGGGCACCAAGGAGCCGAGCTTGACGATGTCGGGCGCGGCGCTGGAGAAGATCCACTTGTGGGTCAGCGGGGGACGGCCGGACGCGCTGTCCTGGAGCGTCACGGTCTGGCCCGTGCCCACCAGCGCGGGCATGCTGGAGCTGAGGATCTTCGGCAGCGGATCGAGCACGACCACCGTCTGGGTCGTGGTGGTGCAGCCGGCGGCGTTGCAGGCCTGGAGAGTGACCTGCTTGGTGCCGGGAGTCGAGAAGGTGATCGTGGGGCTCTGCAGCGTCGAGGTGGCCGCCCAGGCGTCCGTCCAAGGAAATACCATCAGAGAGAAGAGCAGGGCTCTCCGGGCCAGGGACTGCACACACGGGTACGACCGGAGCATCAGTTCCTCAAGACCTCACCTCTGAGCCTCCCGCTCCGTTTTGAAGAGCCGGGCGGCGGGTGCCAACCTCACCCGCCGCCTCCGGAGAGCTAACAGCCAACCAAACTGAAAGACATATGCTGCCCGCTACATGAGCAAGCCGCATACCTGGGCTGGTTTTGTTGAAAACAAAAGAGTTAGGAGAGAGAAGGAGCTTCGGATCGCCAAATTGTGGCCGCGAAAGTGTCAAGGATTGTCAGTGGTTTTTCCGGCGCGGTGTACTAGCATCCAGCGCCACGATGCGTCTCTTCCGCCGCCCGCCCGCCTTCACCCCTCCCGGCTGGGACGTCGACCTGCTCGTCTGGGCGGGCGGCGATCTGGAGGCGGCCGGGGAGGCGCTCGGCGGCACCCTGGAGCGTCTGCGCGAGGAGCTCCCTAAGGCGTACGTCACCTTCCTGGTGGACGGGCCCGAGTGGGAGCGCTGGCTGCGGCCATGGCGGCGCCGGTTTCCCAATCGCCGGGAGATCGTCCTGCCGGAGCGCACGGACCTGCCGCAGATCCTCTACGCGCGGGGGCTCGAGAGCTCACCGCACCCTTGGGCGGCGTTCCTCTGGCCGGGGTGCGGCGTCGACGGCAAAGGCCTTAGGTGCCTGCGGGAGGCCGCCGAGGGCGATCTGGTCTACGGCGATCTTCCGGCACCGCTGGAGGGGCTCTTCCATCCGGTGCAGCACGGGTGGCTCCAGATGGCCGACCTCATTCCGATGCAGAGCTGCCTGCTCTCCCGGGGGGCCGGCGTCCGGCTCGATCCCTCGCCGCTCCTCCAGCGCGACTTCTGGTGGGATCTCACCCTCCGCCTGAGCCGCCGGGGGCGTCTCGTCCACGCGCCGGCCGCGCCCGCCCCCGTGGCCTGGGAGTGGCGGACCTTCCCCTTCCGCTCCACGGCCGGCGATCCCGACCTTGCGGCGCGCTGGCTGGCGCGCGAGGGGGCCGGCACGGCGGAGGACTTCCGGCGGGACCTCGGCGGGCTGAAGGTCACCCTTCTCTCCGGGCTCCACGACGCGCACCAGAGCCAGCTCTTCTTCTATAACTTCTTCCAGCGCTCGATCGGCTCCGGAGCGCTCACCTGGAAGACCGTCCTCTACGAGCGCTGCCGGCCCGGCGACCTCGCGGGGTGCGACCTCGCCGTCTTCAGCCGGCCGCGCTTCCCGGAGGTGCCGTCCCTGCTCGACGCCTGCCGCGCGGAGGGGATCCCGGCGCTGGTGATGATCGACGACAACTGGATCGCCGCGGGGCAGGAATTCCCCCGCTTCGAGCGGCTCTTCACCCCCGGCCGGCCGAGCTTCGAGATCTTCCTGGACAGCCTGCGGCGGGCGGACGCGGTGCTGGTCTTCAACCCGGTGCTGGAGGCCGAGGTGCGGCCGTGGGCGCGGCGGGTGGCGCGCCTGCCGCCCAACGTCGACCTCTCCCTCTTCGCCGCTCCGGAGGCCCCGCGCGAGCCGGGCTTCGTGGTGGGGTTCGCGGGCTCGCCGCGCTTCGAGGGGGCCGGCTTCCGGGGGCTCGCCCGCTTCCTCTCCCGCCACCCTGACACCCGGCTGCTGGTGATGGCCCACGAGGTGCCGGAGGAGCTGCGCGGCGTGGAGCCGGAGCGGCTGGATTTCGTCCCCTGGCGTCACGACTACGCGGCCTACGCCCGCGATCTGGCGGCGCGGCGGCCGGACGTGCTGGTGGCGCCGCTCGACGCCTCGCGCTTCTCGGCCTCCAAGATCCCCATCAAGATGCTTGAGTCGGCGGCGGTGGGCGCGGCCGGGATCTACTCGCGGGTCCCTCCGTATACGGAGTATGTGGTGGACGGCGAGACCGGCCTGCTGGTGGAGAACCGGGAGGAGGACTGGGAGGCGGCCCTGGAGCGGCTCCACGGCGATCCGGGGCTGCGCCGGCGGATCGCGGAGCGCGCCCTGGCAGGGGTGCGCGAGCGCTTCGCCACCGAGCGGGTGATGCCGGCGTTCCTTGCTATTCTTCGCGAGGTGGCGGAATGGGCATGACGCGGATCGCCTGTCTCTCTCATCAATCGGGGGTGGGCAGCGAGATGGCGCTGGTGCGCCTCCTCTCAGCGCTCGACCGCCGCCGGATCGAGCCTCTCGTGGTGCTGCCGGAGGAGGGGCCGCTGCGCGGTGAGATCGAGGCCCTGTCGATCCCCGTCCACGTCCTGCCGCTGGCCTGGTGGATCCCGGCCACGCACTGGAGCGCCGGACGGTTCCTGGAGCAGCTCCAGGGGCTGGAGGAGCGCGCGGCGGCCCTGGAGGGCTGGCTCGTCCGGGAGCGCGTCGAGCTCGTCCACACCAACACCATCGTCACCCTGGAGGGGGCGCTCGCCGCGGCCCGGCTGGGGGTGCCGCACGTCTGGCACAGCCGGGGGCTCTTCGGCGGCGGCTTCCCCCCGGCGTATCTCGACGACACGCGCTTCTTCCTCTCGGCCGTGGACCTGCTCGCCGGCGCCATCGTCTGCGTCTCCGAGGGGGTGAAGCGGCAGATGGCGGAGGTCTGCCGGCTGGCCCCCCTGCGGGTGCTCTATGACGGCTTCGACCTCGACCGCTTCCTGGCCCGGCCGGTGGCCGATCCCGGGGCGGTCCGCGCGAGGTACGGGCTGCCGGAGACGGCGCGGGTGGTGGCCTGCGTGGGGGGCATCCAGCGGCGCAAGGGGCAGCTCGACCTGGTGGAGGCCGCGGCGCTGCTGGCCCGGGACTTCCCCGGCCTCGTCTTCGTCCTGGCCGGCGGCGCCGGGGACGCCGAGTATCTGGAGGTGTTGCTGGAGCGGATCGCGGCTTTGGGGCTCGGCGACCGTTTCCGCCTCATCGGCTTCGAGCCCGAGGTGCGCGACCTGCTCTCCGTCTCCGCGGCGCTGGTCCACCCCTCCCACTCGGAGGGGTTCGGGCTGGCCATCCTGGAGGCGGTGGCGGTGGGGCTGCCGGTGGTGGCCACCCGCTGCGGCGGGCCGGAAGAGATCATCGAGGACGGCGTCTCGGGGCTCCTGGTGCCGCCGCAGGACCCGCCCGCGCTGGCCGCGGCGCTGCGCCGCGTGCTGGGGGTCCCCACGGCGGCGCGGCTCCTGGGCGCCTCCGCCGCCACGCGGGCGGCCCGCGCCTTCAGCCTGGAGGCCACGGCGCGCGGCATGGAGGAGATCTACCGCGAGCTGCTCGCCGCACCCGTGGAGGGACGGGAGCTGCGGGCGCGGATCGCCGGTTTCGTGGCCGGCGAGGCGCTCACCCGCGCCCGGCTTGCCGCGGCGGCAGCGGCCCCTCCAGCAGAGCCGCCACCCGCGCCACATAGTCCTCCCGCCGGTAGTTGGCTCGCAGGTCTGCGAAGGCGTTTCGGCGGATCGACTCCCTGAGCTCCGTGTCCGCAGCCAGCTCCAGGATGGCCTCGTACCAAGCCCGCGCGCTCGCGTGCGGCACCACCAGGCCGGTCTCGCGGTGGGCCACGGTGGTTCGGTAGACCTCGGCGTCCGAGTAGATGCCGGCGATGCCGGCCGCGGCGTACTCCCGGTATTTCGCGTTGTTCTTGCCGCGGTTGAATTCGAGATCCCGGAGAGGAGCCAGGCCGATCTGCCAGCCGAGCCCGGCCAGGGTGTCCCGGTACTCGGGGTAGGAGGAGCGCCAGGGGACGTGGGAGATCCCGGAGCGCCCCTCCAGGGCCTTGGGGAGGAAGCCGAAGAATTCGAAGTGGATGGGGTGCTCCTCTTGCAGGGTGCGGAGGATCGCTTCGACCACCGGCGCGAATTCGTCGTCCTTGAAGTAGCTGCCCAGGAAGCCCACGGTGACCGGTTGGCGGCCAGGAGCCGGTGGAAGCTCCTCGTGGTCGAGGATCTGGTACGGCCGGATCACCGCGATCCGCGGGTTGTAGGGGAGGAAGGAGGTAACGGCCGGCTCGCCGTAGAGCTTCACCACGTCCGCCTCGCGGAGCATCGCCTCGATCTCCGGCCGGGCGGCGCCGAAGATCTTGCGCCAGGGGCTCTCGGGATCGGAGAACGCCTGGTCGATCAGCAGGAGGTTGTCGTCGGTGTCGTAGACCGTCCTGCAGCCGTAGCGCTTGGCGGCGCGGAGCACCTCCAGGCTCCGTTGCGAGATCCCCCGCGCCACGATCACGGCGTGGAAGCTGTAGAGATCCTCCAGCGGCACCTCCGCCGACGGCAGCAGCAGCCAGGAGCGGCCGGTGGCGGCCTCCAGCGCCGGCCTCGCGTGGTCCCAGTAGAGGTAGGTCGAGGTGAGGTAGCTCTCGTAGGTCACCAGCATCCGCTTGCGCCGCCCTGCCCAGTAGAGGCGAGAGAGAGGGCGGTAGAGCCCCACCGTCTTCGCCGCGTCGCGCAGCCGCTCGCGCCGGGAGGGTGGGGGAGGCGGCGGCTCGGGGACGGGCTCCGCCACCGCCACCGCCACCGGCTCGCGGAGGAGACGGTTGTAGAGGGCGAACAGCTCGCTCGCCGCCCGCTGGGGGTGGACCTCGCCGCGGGCCAGCCGCCAGCCGTTCCGCAGGAGATAGGGACGCCCGGCGAGCGCCCTCTCCACGGCCGCGGCCACCGCCTCCTCCGAGTCCCCCTCGAAGAGCACCGCCGTGACGCCGTCCACCAGGAATTCCCGGGCGCCGGGGGAATTGGAGACCACTACCGCGCCGCCGGCCAGGGCCTCCCAGAGCCCGGCCGGCATCTCGGCCGATCCCGACCGGTCGATCAGCAGGTCCGCGTCCTTCTCTCCAAGAATCCGGTGCAGGCCGCGGTCGAAGACCTCCTTGCGGACCCAGACGGGGAGCGGCGCGTCCATGGTGAGGACCGCCTCGCCGTCAGCCCCCTCGATCACCTCGACGCCGTACGCCCGGGCGAGGTCCGCGGCGCCGGGGAGCCGGTGGCGGACGCGGGGCCGGCCGTCCTCCCCCCGGCGGTCGCGGGTGGCGGCGTGGAATTCCGTCGCCCGC
Organism: Thermoanaerobaculia bacterium; assembly: GCA_045807625.1. Taxonomy (GTDB): domain Bacteria; phylum Acidobacteriota; class Thermoanaerobaculia; order Multivoradales; family UBA5704; genus DATARR01. The sequence goes on from JBJMHA010000064.1 coordinate 19,869, forward strand.
ACGGCCGCCTCGTGGAGGTGGATCTGGACCTCCTCCGTGTACTCCAGGCGGACGTGCTCCAGCATCCGGCGGCGCATGAGGTCGAAGCGCTCGGCCGGCATGGTGACCGCCTCGCGGACGGCCGCGTACCAGGAATCCGGATCGTTGGCGGTCTTGAGGCAGGTCACGCCGTGGGGGAGGACGGCGTAGGGCGGCACGTCGGAGAAGACGCCGAGGGCCCCCGCCACCGCCGTGTGGTAGTACTTGTTCTCGGTCTTGGCGAGGTGCGACCGCGGATGGTCGTTCAGCGGCGTCAGGAGGACGTCGAAGCGCGACTCGCGCAGCCGCCGCATGAAGATCTGGTAGCTGTGGACGTAGGGCCGCTGCTCCACGGGCGAGGCGAGCGGCGGGAGCGAGCTGACGTCGATCCCCCAGAATTCGAACGCCAGGCGGTCGCCGAATTCGGCGGCTAGCCGGCGCAGGGCCTCCCAGAGCCGGCTGAACTCCGCGATCCGGAAGCCGCCGCCGGCGTAGCCGATGCGCACCGGCCCGTCGGCGCCGCGCGGGCGGAGCCCCGCCGGCAGCCAGGCCGCCGGGACCGAGCCGTTGTGCGGCAGGATGCGCGGGTTGTGCGGGCGGACGGACTCGGCGATCAGCGGCCGCGTGGCCCACACCGCGTCCACCCGCTCGAGCTGCTCGATCAGGCTCTGGCGGTGCCGCGCGCCGGGCCTGAGAAGCTCGTCGTACGGCGGGCCGTACTCGTAGAGGGAGAGCAGATCGTCGTCCAGGTAGAAGCCGACGGGGAGCCGGGCGAGCAGGCCGTCCTTCGCCACCGTCACGGCGGCCTCCGAGATCGTGCGGACGAGCAGCAGCAGGTCGATGTCCCGCCCCCAGTCCGGGCCGATCTGGAAGAGCGGCTGGTAGAACATCTTGGCGAAGCCGCGCCGCCAGGACGGCAGGTCGTAGTGCCCCAGGCACATCTCGATGGACGGATAGTAGGAGTCGATCGAGTAGAACAGGCTGCGCGCCGGAGGGGCGGGCGGGGAGGGCGGCGGCGGGGAGAGCTGGGGGAAGGCGTGGCGGAGACGATGGTGGAACGGCCGCACGTGCTCCGCCTCCAGGCGCCTCCGAAGATCCCGGAGCACCTCCACCTCCCCAACGCGCAGGCCGTCGACCTCGTAGTCGCGCCAGCGCTCGGGCCTGAGGAGGTGGTCGCGGGGGATCGCATTCAGGTACCGGAAGAGGGGGTAGTCGGCGGGGACCGTGGCGCCGATCGCGCCGGCATCGGAGGCCACGCACGCCCGGCTGATCCGCCGGTCCACGGCCACGAACGGCAGGTGCTGGGCGCAGCGGAGCCAGAGGTCCCAGTCGCAGAAGCGGCGCATTCCGACATGAGGATCGTAGAGCCCGCAGAGCTCGAAGGCGGCGCGGGGGAGGAGCACGGCGTTGTTGGCGATCCGGTTCTGGTAGGAGAGGGTGAGCAGGTTGACCTCGACGCCGGGGAGCACCCGCTCCTCGTCCCCAGGTCCCACCAGGAGGGACGAGCCGAAGACCACGGCGGGCTCCGCCGCCTCGCGCGCGCCGGCCACCAGCGCCTCCAAGGCCCCCTCCAGCCATTGGTCGTCGTCGAACTGGAAGGCGACGAAGTGCCCGCGCGCCAGCTCGATCCCCTCGTTGACCCGTAGGGCGGGGAGGCCGCTGTTGAGCTCGTGGCGGACGTGGACCAGCCGCGGATCGGCCACCTGGAGCTCCGCCAGGAGGTCGGCGGTGCCGTCGGTCGAGCCGTCGTCCACCACGATCAGCTCGAGGTCGCCGAAGCCCTGGGAGAGCACGCTCTCGACGGCGCGCCGGAGGAGCCCCCCCTCGCGGCGCCGCCAGGTCGGCAGGACGACCGAGACCTCCGGCCGCCCCGGGTCCCCAGGGGCGCGGAAGACCCGCTGGTCGGTCAGGAAGTCGCGGACGAAGAGCATGACGCTAGACTAGCCGGCATGAGGACGGCGGACTGGCAGCTCTGGGACCGGGAGGGGGTGGCGGAGGCGATCGAGCTCTACTGGGCGGAGAGCCCGGCCGAAAGGGCCCACCGGGATCTCCTGGCGGCTCTCTGCGCCCGCTACCTCCCGGCGCCGGGCCTCGACGTCCTGGAGGTCGGCTGCGGCACGGGGCGGATCTACGAGCGCCTGGTCCCCCGGCTGGTGGCGAATGAGCGGTACACCGGCGTCGACGTGTCGGAGCGGATGCTGGCGATTGCCCGCGAAAAGTTCCCCCGGGCGCGTTTCCTCCCCGGAGACGGCTACGGCCTGGGCTTCGCGGACGGCGCCTTCGACGTCGCCCTCGCCTTCGAGGTGGTGGGGCACCTGCCGGAGATCGGCCCCTTCCTGCGCGAGCTGGCGCGGGTGGCCCGGCGGGCGGCGGTCTTCACCGTCTGGCCGGCCGCCGGCGAGGACGATGGGGTCGTGGAGAGCCGGGAGGAGATCCTCGGCGCCCGCTTCCTCCACCGCCAGTACTCCCACGGCTACCTCCTCCGCCAGATTCGGGAGCAGCTCCCGGATGCCGCGCTCGATCTGGAGGTGGGCGTCCTCGGCGCGGGGTGCCGGGCCTACGCCCTGCGCCGCCGGGAGGGGAGCCCGGGCCTGGCCTTCACCCGTCTGTTCCCCGTTCAAGTCCCCGTTCAAGCCTGACCCCGCTCGGCGACCGCCTCGCGCAGCGCCGCGGCCACCCGCCGGACCTCCTCGCGGCCCAGCCGGAGGTGCATCGGCAGCGAGATCAGCCGCTCGCTCGCCCGGCGGGCCCGGGGGCAGGTGCCATCGCCGTGGGCGTACATCCGGTAGAGGGTGTTGTCCCGGTAGTGGACGCCGGGGAAGATGCCGCGGCGGTTCATGCCCGCCATTATCTGGTCCCGGCGCTCGTCGCGGTCGTCCACCAGCACCTGGTAGAGGTGGCGCGAGGGGGTGGTGCCCTCGCGCATGGGGACGGTCTCGACGCCGGGCACGGCGGCCAGATCCTCGCCGTACCAGCCGGCGAGGCGCCGGCGGTGCTCGTTGTCCTCCTCCAGGTAACGGATCGCCACCAGCCCGAGGGCGGCCATGATCGAGCTCCCGTGGTACTTGTAGCCCACGTGCTCGACGTCGTAGAGCCACTTGTAGGTGCCGCCCTGGAGGGTGCGGGCGTAGGTGTCCTTGTTGATCCCCAGCCAAGTCCACTTGCGGACCTCCTCGTCGAGCGCCGGGTCGGCGAAGCAGATCATCCCGGAGTCGGCGGTGGGGAGGTTCTTCACCGCCTGGAAGGAGAAGACGGCGGCGTCGGCGTCCCAGCCCGCCTGGCGATCGCCGATGCGGGTCCCCGCCATGTGCGCCGCGTCGAGGATCAGGCGCAGCCCCCGCTCCCGGCAGAGCTCGCGGATCTCCGCGTAGCGCCCGGCGTTCCCCCCCAGGCCGACGAAGCAGACGGCGCGCGTGCGCGGGGTGATCCGCTCGGCCACCGAGCGCGGGTCGAGGCAGAGGTACTCGTCGACATCGGCGAACACCGGCCGCAGGTCCTCGTAGAGGATGGCATGGTTGGTGGAGACGAAGGTCAGCGGCGTGGTGACCACCTCGTCGCCGGCCTGCCAGCCGTCCGCCTCCTTGAGCAGCTTGCAGGCCAGATGGAGGCCGGCGCTCGCCGAGCTCAGGAAGTGGGCGTGGGGGAGGCCGGTGTGCTCTCGCCAGGCCGTCTCGAAGGCGACGGTCTTGAACCCCAGGCCGGTCCACCCTTTCTCCAGGCACTCCCGGATCTCGGCCAGCGACTCGTCGATGCGGAACGTGGGGACGAAGAGATGAATGGGATCTTCCATCAGTCCTCTTTCGTGAGCGCCAAGCAGAGCCGCCGGAAAGTCCGGCCGCCGTCCTGATAAGAGCCGGTCTCGGTGAAGCCGAGCCGGCGGTAGAGCTCCTCGGCGGCGGCGTTGCCGGCGAGCACCTCGCAGCGCAGGCGCCGCAGGCCGAGCTCGCGGGCGTGATCGATCAACAGCTCCAGGGCCCGCCGCCCCCACCCCTTGCCGCGGTGCTCGGGGGCGATCACGAACCGTCCCCACTCCGCCTCGGAGCCGTCCGCCGACAGATCGTACAGGGCGATGGCCCCCACCGGCTCCCCCGCGGCCTCGACGATCAGCCAGCGGTCGGTGTTGGCGGGCGCGAGGTGGCGGTCGAGGTAGGCCAGGTGGGCCTCGTACGGCACCTCCCGGGTGTCGTGGAACTGTCGGCGGGTCTCCGGGTCCATACGCCAGCGGTAGAGGTCGGCGGCGTCCGCGCGGGTGACCTCGCGCAGCCGGATCACCGGAAGGCCTCGCCGCGCCAGAAGTCCAGGCGCGCTCTCAGCCGTGGCCAGATGCCGCCGCTCCCGGCGGGCTCGCCGAGGCGGGAGAGGATGCGCGGCCAGACCGCCGGCCAGGTGTGCTCGGCGAGCACCCGGGCGCGGCCGGCCCGGCGTACCGCCTCGGCCTCCTCGGGGTGGTCGAGATAGTAACGGACCTGCCGCAGCAGGTCCGCCGTGGAGTCGAAGCCCACGATCTCGCGGCCGTAGGCGAAGTAGGGCTCGACCTCGGCGAAGCGGTTGGTGACCACCAGCGCGCCCGCGGCGGCGAAGTCGAAGAGCCCCACCTTGACCAGGGCGTGCCCGCCGCCGGTGAGGAAGAAGAGCACCGTGGCCCTGGCCGAGGCGAGCGCCGCGAGCACGTCGTCGCCGTAGATCAGCCCGCGGCTGGCGATCCCGTGCTCCTCCCACCCCTCGCCGTAGACGTGGGTGTCGAAATTCCGCAGCAGGGCGCGCACCGGCTCCACCCGGTCGGGATGGGCGCGGCCCAGCACCAGCGCCTCGCAGGCGAGCTCGGGGCGCGGCGGCACCGGATGGAAGAACGCCTCGTTGGTGGCGATGGGGAGCACCCCGGCCCGCGCGCCCAGCGACTGGTAGCGGGGCACGCAAGCGGGCGCGTTGGTCAGGAAGAGGTCGAAATTGGCCGCGAAATGGCGGGTGGCCGGCGCGAAGACGTCGGGGTCCGAGAGGGCGATCCCCAGCAGGCAGAGGCGGCGGCGCAGCGCCCGCGCCACCTCAGGGCGGAAGGAGAGCCCCCCCGCGTTGCAGACGATCAGGTGGGGGGCGAAGCGCTCGACCGGCTCCCGCAGGCGCTCCCAGCGCAGCCAGACCGGCCCGGTGGTCCCGCGGTCGTAGGGGCGCCCCTCGGTGTCGAGCGCCTCCGGATGGCCGTCCGTGCGGTATTCGAGCACCTCGGCCCCCGCGGCGCGCAGGCCGAGCATCATCTGCCGCACCATGTCGTTGGGGCCGCGCCAATAGCCGCCGACGTGGACGGCGCGCAGGCGGCTGGGGTCGGTGACGGGAAGACGCATCCGTGGGCTCTCTCGCGAGAAGAAAACCCACGGATTCTAAACCATCGCCGGTCCGTTCAAGGGGAGGGGGGGGCCGGCGGGACGGGGAGGCTGAAGATAGTCGACAGGAAGACCGCCATCTGGTCCCGGTTCACCACGCTGTTGGGGCAGTAGTTGCCGCCGCCGCAGCCGGCGGTCACCCCCCGCCGCGCCAGCTCGTCGACCCAGGGGGCGAACGGGCTGGAGCAGGGCATGTCGGCGAACGAGGGGGTGGTGCAGGCGGGCGGGCTCCACCCCTGCCCCTGGAAGGTCGCGAGCAGGAAGACCGCCATCTGCGAGCGGGTGACGGACGTGCCCGGGCAGTAGTTGCCGCCGCCACAGCCGGCGGTCACCCCCCGCCGCACCAGCTCGTTGATCCAGGGCGCGTAGGGGTTGGAGCAGGGGACGTCGGCGAACATGGGGGTGGTGCAGGCGGGCGGCGTGTAGCTCCCCCCCTCCTTGGCCCGCAGCAGGAAGAGGGCCATCTCGTCCCGCGTCATGGGGGCGCCGGGGCAGTAGTTGCCGTTGCCGCAACCGGTGGTCACCCCGGCGTTCTCGATCGCCTCGATCCACCGCCAGGTCCAGTAGTTGTAGGGGACGTCCAGGAACGTGTGGTAGTCGAACGAGGCGCACTGCTTGTCGACGATGGCGATGGCGGCGCCCCGGCCGTCGTTCTTGAGGAAGGCGGACATGGTGGCGTCGGCGGGGTTGGGCGGGTTGTGGTGGCCGAACCCCAGGGTGTGCCCGAGCTCGTGGGTGAGCGTCTCCTTGAAGGCGGTCTCGCCCACGCACTCCGCGCCGTTGTTCACCACCGCGAAGGTGGAGAAGACCGGGTGCCACGCCTGGCCGTCGTGGGTCTGCGTGGAGGTGGGGTCGTAGATCGCGCCGCCATAGGCGAGCGTCCCCTGGCAGGAGCTGAGGTCGTCCAGGTCGTCGCAGGGGTCGTTGAAGATCACCGCTCCCTGGTCGTAGTCGAAGTTGGCGGAGCAGGTCACGTTGCGCGGCCGGCTGCCGCCGTAGGAGTAGCGGATCACCGAATCGGGATGGTTGGTCCAGGCCGCCATCGCCTGCTGGACCGCGCCGGCACCGCCGTCCGAGATCCCGGCCTGCCCGGGCGTGGTGGCCACCAGGGTGACCGTGGCGGCGGCGGTCTCGAAGCCGAACCAGCGCAGGGGCAGCCCGTCGGTGCCGTCGGTCATGAAGACGCAGTACTGCGGGCTGTTCTGCACCGCCTTGAGCTGGGCCGAGGTCAGCGGCGCTCCTGCCGCGGACACCCGTTTGGCGTCCCAGGCCGCCCCCTTCGCCACCTCCGCCAGGTGTTGGAGGAGGGCGTCCTTGCGGTAGGAGCCGACCGGCTCCACCGGCAGGAGGCTCTTCAGCTCGATGTGCGCGGCTGCGCTGAGGGGGCGCAGCAGGCCGGTCCCGGGAACCTCCTCCAGGAGGCCGTAGGCCATCATCCTGGCGCGCCACCGCCCGCCGGGAGCGCGGCCGAGGAAGAGGAGATAGGCGTGCCCCGGCGCGAACCGCGGCGAGCCCGCCACGGCCGCGGCGCGCTCCTTCCCCCGGCCGCCGGGCTCCGTCACCTCGAAGACGTCACCCGTCCTGGCGCCGGCCACCGGCTGGAGCAGGTGGAAGCGCGTGACCGTGACCGGGATCGTCTCTCCATCCTCCCCCCAGGACTCCACGGCCTCTGCAAAAGTTACAGATTGGCTGGCCCGTGCCAGCGCTCCGAGGTTCGGCGGCGGGGCCACGGTGGTCGCCCGGGCGGGTGAGAGGACGGCCCAGAAGGGGAGGGAAACGAAAAAAGCTGTCAGCAGGCGCCTGGTCATGTTGATCTCCCGGATGGAAAGCGCTCGTGCCCCGGCCCGACGCCAGCCGGTCGTGGTTGTGAGCTGGTCCCTTGCGAGCCGCGTGCCCGTTTTTCGGCACGGCTTTTGCTTTTGGCTCGTTCGTCGTCTTGATCCCGCTCGTATAGGGGAGAGCAGGCCTCCGCCAGAACAATTGACCGAGCGCGGCTCTTCCGTGAAGTTGGAAAGATTCATCAAAGGAGTGCTCCCATGCGGCAAGCCCCCCGATTTCTCATTCCTCTCCTGTTGGCGCTGTTCCTGATCGCGGTGGCCCTGCCGGGCTCCGCCGCGACCATCAACCCGCCTCAGGACATCGGCCAGATCGCCCGCGCCAGCCGCGCGGTCGTGCTGGCCGAGGCCGTCGATTCGCGCACCGAGCTGCGCGGCGGCATCCCCTTCACGCTGACGCAATTCCGGGTGGTCCGGAGCGTCGCGGGCGAAGAGGCCGGCCGTTCCCTCGTGGTGGAGACCCGGGGCGGAGTGGTGGAAGAGAAGGGTTTCGTGGTGCCGGGCACCCCCACGTTCGCCAAGGGGGGGCGCTACCTGCTTTTCCTCGACCCGGCGCCGGGCGGCAACTGGCGGCTCAAGATGTCCTCCTACGGCATCCTGCGGGAGGCGGCTGGGACCGGCCTCCTGCGGCCGGTCCCGGAGGCGGCGCAGCTCGAGGTGCTGCCGCGCCCCGGGGTCGAGGCGATCGGCGTCTACCGTGAGGCCGACCTGCTCGGCCAGCTCGCCGCGGTGAAGGCGGGCGCCCCGTGGCACCGCCAGGCGGCGGAGGCCACCGCCGCCGACCTCGCGCGGCTCGCGGAGGCCAAGGCCGGCGACCAGATCAACGCCAACCCGCCGGGGGTCTCGGTGGCGAACGCTCCGGCCGCCTGCCGCTTCATCGCCGCGGACCCGAACGGCGCCGTGCCCGACAACTCCCCGGTTCGCTGGTTCGGCTTCGAGACCGGCGGCGCCATCGGCGTCTGGAGCACGACGCCGGGGCAGCCGGGGATCTCCGACGGCGGCGCCGGGGCGGTGCAGAACGGCGCCGCGGCCTGGACCAACCACAACGCCTCGGCGATCAAACTGCTCTACGCGGGCTCCAAGGCCAGCTCCTTCAACTGCGCGACCGCCGATGGTGGCTTCGTCTCCGGCGAGGTGACGTTCAACGATCCCTGCTCCCAGCTCCCGCCGCTCGCCGTCTGCAGCGGCGCCATCCCGCCGGGCTGGACGAGCACGACCTGCTGCGGCACGGTGGCGGAGTACGGCTATTCCTTCAACGCCTCCGGCGCCCCGCTCACCTACGACGGCCAGCCCTGGCGGCAGCTCACCGGTCTCTCGGTGGTGGTCAACGACGGCTCTCAGTGCCTGGGCGAGACCGACTTCCAGGAGATGATGACCCACTTCCTGGGCCACAGCCTGGGCTTCGAGCACCACAACGATCCGGACGCCACGATGTACGTCAGCCTGGGAGCCCACACGCCGCGCGGCGCCACCATCTCGACCACCGACAAGGCCTGCGCCTCCTTCGCGTACCACACCTTCCTCGACGTCCCGTACAACTACTTCGCCTGGCGGTTCATCGAGGCGGCCAACAACGCGGGGGTGATGACCACCTGCGGCAGCGGCAACTTCTGCCCCAACGACGTGGTGACGCGCGGCTCGATGGCCCTGCTCCTGCTGCGCGCCAAGGAGGGCGCCGGCTACGTCCCGCCCCCCTGCACGACCGCCACGTTCGCCGACGTGCCCTGCTCGGACCCGCTGGCGCCGTGGGTGGAGGAGCTGGTCCGCCGGGGCGTGACGGCCGGCTGCGGCGGCGGCAACTACTGCCCGACCAACCCGGTGACCCGCAACCAGATGGCCGTCTTCCTGATCAAGACGACGGAGGGGCCCTCCTTCGTGCCGCCGGCCTGTACGACCGACCCCTTCAACGACGTGCCCTGCTCCAGCCCCTTCGCCCCCTGGGTGAAGCTGATCACGGACCGGGGCATCACAGCCGGCTGCGGCGGCGGCGCCTACTGCCCCAACAACACGGTGGTCAGGGCGCAGATGGCGGTGTTCAGCTCAGTGAATTTCCACCTGCCGCTGCCCTGACGAGATGGCGAGACCGGTCCTGCGGCCCGATCGGAAGACCCTGATCGGCCTCTGTCTGGGCTCCCCCGGGGCGGCGCCGTCCGGCGATGCCGGCCTGGGGGAGCTCGCCGGCCTCGCCGCCAGCCTCCAGGTCGAATCCCTCCTCCTGGAGGCCCTCACCCCTCTCCAGCGGGAGCTGGGCCCGGCCGCGGCGGACCGCCTCGGCGAGCTGCGGCGCAACGTCTTCGCCGTGGCGGCGGACAACCTGCGCCGCGACACGGAGCTCCGCGAGGGGCTCGACCACATGGATGCGGCGGGCATCCCCTTCATCCTGCTCAAAGGCTCCGCCCTGCGCGCCGAGCGGCCGGGGCTCGCCGGCCGCTTCCAGTGCGACGTCGACGTGCTGCTGCGGCGGCAGGACGTGGAGCGCGCCGAGGAGATCCTCGTCGTCCTCGGCTTCACTCTCGACGAGTCGTACCTCGACCGTGCGGGCATGCTGCGCGAGCACTTCCACCTCGGCTACCAGCGGCGGGGCGCCACCGTCGAGCTGCACTGGGACGTCGACGTGACGTCCCCCGCCGGCTTCACTGAGCGGCTCTGGGAGCGCAGCCGCCGGATCGAGGTGGACGGCCAGGGCTTCCGCGTGCTCGCCCCCGAGCATCAGCTCCTGGTGGCCTGCCTGCACCTCTCGCGTCACGCCTTCTGCGCGGGGCTACGCTGGCTGGCCGACCTGAGGCTGCTCTTGCCGGCCCCGGCGGAGGTCCGGGCGCGGCTCCTGGAGGAGGCGGGCGCATGGCCGTCGCGGGCGGTCTGGTGCCCGCTCTGGCTGCTCGCGCACCTGGGCGTGCCCGGCGCCGAGGCCTTCCCCGACGCCCTCGACGCCGGCCCGGCCGAGCGCCGGCTGCTCGCGTCCCTGCTCACCGCGCTGTTGCTGGAGGAGCCCTGGCTGGGCCTCCCCGCTTGGCGGGGCGCCAAGGCCCTCCACACTTGGCTGTTCTCGCGCCGCTCCCTGTTCTCGCTGCTCCTCGGAGCCTGGTGGGAAGGGGTGCTACAGCGCCTGCCCCAGGGCGGCCAGCGCCGCCGCCCCCGCTTCCTCGGGGCTTGAGGAGCGCAGCTTCCGGCCGCGGCAGCGCGACGCCAGGCCGATCATGCCGGTCAGCGCCTGGCCGTAGTCGAAGGCGGGGGACTTGATCACCGCGCCCAGCAGGTGGTGCGCGGCCTCGGCCTGGCTCAGGGGGCTCAGCCGCGGCTCCTCACCCTCCGCCCCCCGCTCCAGCACCAGCAGGTCGCTCACCGGCGGCGGCTCTCCCTCCGGTGCCTCCGGGAACGGGTAGTAGTCGGCCGGATAGGAGGGCGGGCGGGGCGGGATGCGCTCCAGGAGCCGCGGGGAGTACTCGCAGTCCATGTGCAGGGCGCGGGGGAAGCGCTCCACGGCCAGGTCGCCGTGGCGGACGGGGCAGAGGTCGTCGGTCACCAGCTCCAGGCCGCTCGACCAGAGCCAGAGGGTCAGGCTGGTCTTGCCGGCCCCCGATTCGCCGAGGATCAGGCAGGTGCCGCGCGGACCCGCCACCGCTCCGGCGTGGAGCACCCAGCGGCCATGGGCGCGGGCGATCGCCTCGTTGATCAGCCGGTACTCGATCAGGGGGGCGTCATCCTGAGGCGCGACCGGGATCTCGAAGGCCTCCGCGGCGGGACCGGCGGCGGGGAAGCCACGCAGCAGGGCGGCGAGAGCGGGCTGGTGTACTGCCGGCACCCCCCGGCAACGGAAGGCGTTGCCGAGGACGATCCAGGCCGATTCTGCTATACCCATTGAAGAAATTGCCGGGCCGCCAGATCGCTGAGGAACGCCGTGAGCGCGCTCTCCTCGACGGTGTCGTGGGGGAACACCTGGCGGATCTCTTGCAGCGCGGAGGAGACCGTATGCCGGCCATCGGCGAAGCTGCACAGCAGGGCGGCGGTGTGATTGAGGCTCAGGCTCTGCTCGAGCTCCCGGGAGTACAGCACCGCGCTGCCGTCGCCCAGGGGCTCGAGCCGGACCCCGGGCGCCAGGGCAAAGGCGGAGCCGGGGCTGGAGATCTCATCGCGCTCGTTCAACGGGTCGGCTCCGAAAAGGTGGGGTGGTAAGGTTCTTGCTTGGCCATCCGGCGGTTGAGCACGGTCACGCAGCGGACTATAGGCTGCGGCTTCACCAGGGGTCAAGGATCACAGCAAGGAGGTGAACATGGACTTCAATTCGCTGACGGACCGGAGAGTTTTTCTCAAGCGCACCATCCAGGGCGCGGGTCTCGCCTTCGCGGTTCCGACCGTGTTGTCGTCGCTCGGCTCCAGGGCGCTGCAGGCCCAGACCAGCGGGCCGGTGGGGGCTGCCGCGGGAAATCCCTACGGGACCAACGACGGCCACCATATGTAATGTAGGCGCGCGAGCGCTTATAGAGCAGATTATCTCATCGCGAGACCGGGAGGGGTGGCGGCCGGCGGCAAGCGTCCGTTCGCCCCCTCGTCTCCCTGCGCCGTCCGTCTCAACCGGTGAAGAGCCCCGCGTGCCGCGGTTCTTCTGACCCTCTCTCGCCTCTCGCATCCCGAGGGGCTTTTTCTCTTCCTGCTATAGTCCCCGCGCACATGGCGGAACGAAGCCCGGCGCTCCAGATCCTGGCGGTCTACGGCACCCGTCCGGAAGCGATCAAGATGGCGCCGGTCGTCGCCGCCCTCGCGCGCCGCCCGGAGGCGTTCGCCGTGCGCGTCTGCGCCACCGGCCAGCACCGGGAGATGCTCGACCAGGTGCAGGACCTGCTCGGCCTGCGCCCCGACCTCGACCTGCGGCTGATGCGCCACGACCAGACGCTGAACGGCCTCTCCGCGGCGGCGGTCGCCGCCATGGACGAGGTGCTCGCCGCCGAATCCCCCGACTGGCTCCTCGTGCAGGGGGACACCACCACCGCGATGGCCGCCTCCCTGGCCGCCTTCCACCGCCGCGTGCGCGTCGGCCACGTCGAGGCGGGCTTGCGCACCGGCGACCTGGCCCGCCCCTTCCCCGAGGAGGCGAACCGGCGCGTCATCGATCTCCTGGCCACCGATCGCTTCGCCCCCACCGCGCGGGCCCGCCAGGCCCTGCTCGCCGAGGGGTGCGCCCCGGAGCGCGTCCACGTGGTGGGGAACACGGTGATCGACGCCCTGCGGACGATCTCGGCGGGGCTCTCCGGGCCGCCACCCGCAGGCCCCGAGGTGCTGGTCACCGTCCACCGGCGCGAGAGCTTCGGCGCCCCCCTGCGCGAGATCTTCTCAGCCCTGCGCGAGCTGGCCGGGGCCTTCCCGGCGGTGGACTGGATCTACCCGGTGCACCGCAACCCCAACGTCCGCGGCCCCGCCCACGAGATCCTCGGGGGCCTGCCGAACCTCCACCTGCGCGATCCGTTCGACTACCGCGAGCTGGTGCGCCGGCTGATGCGCTGCCGCTTCGTGCTCACCGACAGCGGCGGCCTCCAGGAGGAGGCCCCCACCTTCGGCAAGCCGGTGCTCGTGCTGCGCGAGACCACCGAGCGGCCGGAGGGGGTCGAGGCCGGCGTGGCGCGGCTGGTGGGCACCCGCCGCGAGACGATCGTCGCCGAGGCCTCCCGCCTGCTCACCTCCGAGGCGGCCTACCTCGTCATGGCGCGGGCGGTGAATCCCTACGGGGACGGCTGCGCGGGGGAGCGGATCGCGGCCATCCTGGGCGGCGAGCCCTGGACCCCCTTCCAGCCCCCCCTCCAATGAGCGCTCCCGGCCGCATCCTGATCGGCGGCTACTACGGCCACGGCAACGCCGGCGACGAGGCGATCCTCGCCGGTATGCTGGAGGCGCTGCGCGTCCTGTGGCCGGACCTTGAATTCACCGTCGCCTCCGGCGACCCCGCGCGCACCATGGCGGAGCACGGCGTGCGCGCGGTCGCCGCCGGGAGCCTCCCCGAGCTCATCGCGGCGGTCGCGGAGAGCGATCTGGTGATCCTGGGCGGCGGCGGCCTCTTCCACGACTACTGGCCGGTGCCGGCCGAGACTCTGCTCACCACCCGCCAGGGGGGGCTGCCCGCCTATCTCGCCTATCCGGTGCTCGCCGCTCTGCTCGGCCGGCCGGCGGTGATCTATGCCGTGGGCGTGGGACCGCTCGCCACGGAGGAGGGACGGCGCCTCACCCGCATCGCGTTCGAGCTCTGCCGGCGGGCGACCGTGCGCGACCCCGGCTCGCTCGCCCTGCTCGCCGAGATCGCTCCGGACCTCCCTGTAGAGCTGGCCGCCGATCCGGCCTTCCGGCTCCAGCCCGCCGCGGACCCGGAGATCGACCGCCTGCTCGCCTCTCTGGGCGTTGGGACGGAGGAGCGCCTCACCGGCGTCTCCCTTCGCCACTGGGATTTCGGCGTCTCTCCCGAGGTCTGGGAGGCGGAAGCTGCCCGGGCCCTCGGCCTCCATCTTGCCGAGGTTCCCGGCCGTCTCCTCTTCCTGCCGTTCCAGAGCGAAGCCGGGACCTACGAGGACGACCTCGCGGTGAGCCGGCGGGTGGCGGCGGCGCTGGCCCGTCCGGAGCACGCCCTGGTGGTCGACCGCCGGCTGCGCCCCGCGGAGCTGGCGGGGCTGCTCGGGCGCTGCGAGCGGGTGCTGGCCATGCGGTACCACGCCGCCCTGTTCGCCCTCGCCGCGGGCGTGCCGGCCGCCGCCCTGGCGTACGACCCGAAGGTCGCTTCTCTGCTCGGCGAAGCCGGCCTCGGCGATCTCGCCTTGCCGCCCGCGCGCTGGCAGGCGGAGGAGATCGCGGCGGCCCTGCGGCGGTCCGGATCGGAGCCGCGCGAGCGGCTCGCCGGCTTCGCCGCGGAGCAGCGCCGCCGCGCCGGCCGCAGCGCCGAGCTGGCAGTCGCCGCCCTGGACGCCGGCCCATCCACCCGCTCCGAATCCGACCGGCTCCTCGGTGATACGGCGGTCGCCAGGGTTCTCGACGCGCTGCGGTTGGAATCTGACCGCGAGGCGCTCCGCCGGCGCGAGGCCGGGCTCGCGGCCGAGCTCCTGGATCGGCAGTCCGCCCTGGAACGGCTGTGGCAGGACATGGAACGGCTGCACCAGGACAAGGAGCGGCTGCGCCAGGACAGGGAGCGGCTGCGGCGGGAGTCGGAGGCGCACGCCCAGGAAATCCAGAACCTGGAGCGGGAACGGGCCGCCCTGCGCGAGCAGCGCGACCTCATCCTCGCCGAGCGGAGCGACCTCGACCGCCGGCTGACCGCGCTCGAACGGACGCTCGCCTATCGGCTCGTTACGCGCTTCTGGCGCCTGATGCGCGGCCTCTTCCCCGAAGGCTCCCGCCGCCGCAGGCTCTACTGGCTGGGCCGGCGCATCCTGGGAAAGCTCCTCGGCACCGGCGATCTGGGAAGCCCTGCGGCCCCCGCCACCCCCAGTGCGGACGCCCCCGATCCGCGCGCCGACCTCCTTCATTTCGAGGAGCGGGTGCGTGCCGCCGGCTCTCCCCGAGTGGTGGCGATCTTCTCGGGCACCCAGCTCCTCGAGAGCGAGGGGCAGCGCCCCACCCAGCTCGCCCTGGCGCTGGCGCGGCGCGGCACACCCGTGGTCTTCGTCTACTGGCGCTGGCGGGACGACGAATGGCGGCCGCAGGACCGGCTGGAGGAGGGGATCGTCCAGATCCCGATCGACGCCGTGACCCGGCGCCCCGAGATGCTCACCGGCGCCTTCGCGGGGCTGGAGCGGATCGCCCTGTTCGAGTTTCCCCACCCCGGCTTCTTCGAGACCCTGGCCGCCGCGAGCTCCGCCGGCTGGATCACCGTCTACGACGTGATCGACGACTGGGAGGAGTTCCACCGCGTCGGCCAAGCCCTCTGGTACGACGAGGAATTCGAGCGCCACCTGACCGGCGCCTGCGACGCCGTCTTCGCCATCAACAAGCACCTCGCCGCCCGCGTCCGGTCCCTGGGAGGCCCCGGCGTCGAGCTCCTGGGCAACGGCCTGAAGGCGGGGATCGCCGGGATCCGCGAGCCCCGCCCGCTCGCCCGTGGAGAGGTCACGGTGGGCTACTTCGGCTACCTCGCCGACGCATGGTTCGACTGGGAGCTGATCGCCGAGTCCGCCCGCCGCCGCCCCGCCTGGCGCTTCTACCTGATCGGTTACGGCGGCACCCCCGAGGGGACCGTGCCGCCCGCCAACGTCGAGCTGCTCGGCAAGCAGCCGCAGGCCGATCTCGCCGCCTTCGCCGCCAACTGGGACGTGGCCGTGATCCCCTTCAAGCCCGACCGCCTGGCCGTGGGAGCCGATCCGATCAAGACCTACGAGTATCTCGCCATGGGGCTGCCGGTGGTGGTGACCGGCGTCCATCCGCCCGCGGGAGCGGAGGGCCTCGTCGACCGCGCCGAGGGGGTGGAGGATTTCCTCCGCGCCATCGAGCGCGCCGCCGCCCGCCGGAGCCCCGAAGAGACCGCCGCCCGGGGCGCCTTCGCCGCCGGCTGCACCTGGGACCACCGGCTGGAGTCCCTCCTCGCCACTCTAGCCGCCGGCCGCCAGCGGGTGGCCGAGAAGCGCGCCCTGTTTGATCCCCTGGGAGGGGAGGAGCGGCCGTGAAGGTCCTGTTCGTCTACAAGTACCTGACCCTCGGAGGGGTCGAGGCCGTGCTGCGCGCCCGGCTGGACGGCCTGATGACCTCCGGCATCGAGGCGCACGTCTGGTTCTTCCACGACTACGGCGGGAGGTCGATCTTCCGCGGTCTGGAGGACCGCCTGCGCGTCGGCCCCGTCGAGGAGTGCCTCCGCTTCGCCCGCCGCGAGCGCTTCGACCTCCTCTCCTCGATCGATTCCGAGGAGGTGCTCCCCGGCTTCGCGGGCTCACCCGGAGGGCCCCGGCTGGTCATGGAGTGCCACTCCACCTACCTCGCCAACATCGAGTACCTGCGGGGCTTGGCGGCCTACAGCCCGGCGGCGGTCTTCGCCCCCTCGGAAGGGCACGCGCGGCTGGTGCGGGAACGGGTGGGGGAGGGGATCCCCGTGCGGGCCGTCCCCAACCCGCTGCGCCGGGAATTCATAGAAGAGCCGCCGCCGTTTCCGGCGCCGCCGCCGTACCCCGTCCTGGCCTGGATCGGCCGCCTCGACGACCACAAGAACTGGCGTGGCCTCGTGGAGATCGCCGCCATCCTCGGCCGGCGCGGCGTGGAGCACGAAGTGTGGATCATCGGCAAGGCGGTCGAGGCGGACGGCCCCGCCGAGCTTCTAAAAGCGGCGCGCGAGGCCCGGGTGCTGCGCCGCCTGCGCTGGTTCGGCGCCCTGCCCTACGGCCGCATCCCGGTCTTCCTCGACGCCGTGCGGGAATCCGGCGGGGTGGTGATCTCCACCTCGCGGGCGGAGTCCTTCGGCCTGACCATCGCCGAGGCCATGGCCCGGCGCTGCGCGGTGGCCGCGCCGGACCAGGCGCCCTTTCCCGAATTCGTCGAGCCCGGGAAGACCGGCGCCCTCTTCACCCCCGGCTCCGCCGAATCCGCCGCCGACCGTATCCAGGAGCTGATGGCGGACGCCGGATTGCGGACCACCCTGGGAGGGCAGGCCCGCGAGGCGGTGCTGGCCCGGTTCGCGCCGGAGCCGGCGCTGGCGGCGCTGGCGGGGGAGCTGCGGCGGGTGGCCCCGCCCGGGGATTGATCCCCGGGCGGACCGGTGTTTCAGTGATCCCGGTTCCCGCACCCCTGCCCGTCCTCCACCCCCGTCACCACCCCGTTCGCCGCGGTCACCGTCTTGCTGTAGCAGGCGCCGCCGGAGCCGCGCGCGATATAGGTCTGCGAGGTGCCGCGGTCCTGGAAGCCGGTGATCGCCCCCGCGGCGTTGAAGAGGAGCGTGTCCGCGGCCTTGACGGTGTTTGACACCCGGTTCAGGCCGGAGTCGACGGCATTGCCGCCCAGCGCCTCCTGACTGTTGAAGGCCTGCTCAATGGCCGTCGTCTGCGAGCCCGAGCCGTCCGCGTTGGCCAGGAAGGAGTAGTCGAGGCTCAGCGGGTAGGACAGGTGCTTCTCCGAGTGGGCTACCGAGTGGGGCCCCTTCGTCTCCACCGAGGACTCGATCTCCGTCCCCTGCTCGATCTTCTGGACGTACTGCGTCGCCGAGACCAGGAAGCTCTGCTCGTTCGCGAAGCTCAGCGTCTGCCGCACCGTGGTCTCCACCCGGCCGTGCGAGGTGTCGACGTACCCCGCGAGGGTGAGCTCACGCTGGTTCCGGGTGGTGATCGTACCGCTGACCGTGCCGTCCGCCGCCGTGGCGAGGTCCTCCCGGATCACCGACGCCGGCACCGCGCCGATCGTGTTCCGGGTCACCGCCCCCGTCACCTGGGCCGATCCGTGGTCCTGATAGAGCAGCAGGCTCGCCGTCACCAGGAAGTAGTGGTTGGCGTTGTAGACGCTCACCCCCACCTGGTGCGGCTGGCCGTTGCTGAGCAGGCCCGCGAACGGCGTGAGGTCGACGCGGTAGGGGAGGAAATTGAGCGTCTGCACGCCGGGGACCGGCCGCCAGAGCAGCGGATCGATGCCGCCGGTGAAGATCCACGGATAGACCGGCGCCACGCCGGCCGGCTGGCCGTCGACCGTCACTTCCGCTTCGCGGAAGGCGGTGCCGCCACAACTGAAGACCACGTTCGCGGCGTCGTCCGGCACGCAGGTGTACCAGAACTCGTCGCTCGACTGGCTCTGCGGGATCACGTCGAGATAGGCCGCCTCGACGTTGGCCGGCAGCGAGAACGACGCCGCCAGCACGTCCGACCCCGTCTGGAGCAGGGCCGCGCCGCCGGGCGCGGTGGAGAGGGGTAGCACGGCGTCGGCCGCCTGCGGAGCGGGGGCGGCGGCGGACGGCGGATAGAGCAGCACCCGGGCGCTGCCGTGGAGGATGCCGGTGTAGGTCGAATTGACCAGGTTGCCCAGGTTCACCTCGCCGGTCTGGGCCGTGGCGAACAGCGGGCTGTAGTCTGTCAGGTCGCGCTCCACGTGCCACGACGGGCTGACGCTCGCGGACGGCTCCATCGTGGTGCCATAGTAGACGTTCACGTGGCCGATGGCGATCTGCGCCGTGCGGTCGAACTGCCGGCCTGCGGTGACCGAGAAGTCGGCCTCCAGCACCACCTTCGCCCACGGACCCGGGCAGGCCGCCGGAGGCGTGTAGGTGAACGGCTTGGGCGAGAAGTCGGCGAAGGTGTAGCCCGAGTAGAGCTGCACGGCGCAGGGGGTGGTGCCCGGGCGCGGCACGGTGGGATCGGCGGTGGCGGTGTTCGAAGATCCGACCGTCTGCGCCCCCGCGGAGGCGGCGAGGCCGAGACAGGCAATGACGGCAAGGCAGGCTCGAATCATGGATGATGCTCCTTTCGGCGAGATCCTGGGTACGATCCTTCAGACGTAGCGCATGCTACCCCTTTCTTGATGGAGTGCTCCGTCCGGCCTGGAAAGCGAATATGCTGGCGTGGCCCACATGAAGATCGTGATCCCAGGCGGCTCCGGACAGGTAGGCACGATCCTCGCCCGCGCCTTCCACCAGGACGGCCACGACGTGGTCGTGCTGAGCCGCTCTCCCGCGAGCGCGCCCTGGCGGTCGGTCCCCTGGGACGCGCGGACGCTCGGGGAGTGGGCCCGCGAGGTCGACGGCGCGGACGTGGTAATCAACCTCGCGGGGCGCAGCGTCAACTGCCGCTACACCGAGCGGAACCGGCGGGAGATCCTGGAGTCGCGCGTCGATTCCACCCGCGTGCTGGGCGAGGCGGTGGCGCGGGCGGCGCGCCCGCCCGGCGTCTGGCTCCAGGCGAGCACGGCCACCCTCTACGCCCTGGTCCTGAAGAGCCGCCGCGTCGTCCCCGGCCGGCTCCTCCAGGAGGGATTCACCTTCGAATTCCCCGCCTGGCCGGAGGCCGCCCGCGACCTCTGCGCGGCCTGGCGGCGTGTCGATTCCGCGGTTTCCCGTTCGACCAAGGGGTAGAACGAGGTTGAACAAACTTTCAGGAGACGATCGATATGAACATGAACCGGGTCGCGCAGGTCACTTATTTTCTGCTTCGCGTCGTGGCGGGTCTGCTGTTCCTTCACGCGGGGGGGATGAAGCTCTTCGGCTGGTTCGGCGGCATGCCGGGCATGCCGAGCCCGCCGCCCCTGCTGACCGAGGTCGGGATCGGCGGCATCCTCGAATTCTTCGGCGGCGTCCTGATCCTGCTCGGCCTCTTCACCCGGCCGGTGGCCTTCATCCTCTCCGGCGAGATGGCGGTCGCCTACTGGCAGTTCCACGCTCCGAACGGTGCCTGGCCGATCCAGAACCACGGCGAGCCTGCCGTGCTGCTCTGCTTCATCTTCCTGTTCCTGGCCGCCCAGGGGGGAGGCGACTACAGCCTCGACGCGCTGCTCTGGCGCGGGCGTGGACCGGCGCTCCTGCGGAGCTGAAGCATCAGATTCTCCGCCAGAACCTGAGATTCCGCTCCAGAAGCTCCAGATTCTCGTCCAGAAGCCTGAGATTCTCCGCCAGAAGCCTGAGATTCTCCGCCAGAAGCCTGAGATTCTCAGCCAAAAGCCTGAGATTCCGGCGGAGAATCTCAGCATTCTCGGACAGAATTCCTACATTCTGGGACAGAATCTCCACATTCTCGGACAGAGCCGGTGGCTTCCGACCTCGCCGGCTTCGCTCTCAGGCCGGGTCTTCCCCCTTCGCTTTCCGGACCGGGCGCTGGCGCTCCGGGTTCTCCAACTTCTCCACGCTCCGCAGCTTCCGGATCGCCGGATCAAGGTCATCCGAGATCAGGCACTCCAGCGTCCCGAGAATCTCTCCCTCCACAGACCCGCCGTTCTCGAGCGCCTCATCCGGGACGTGCGGCAGGGATTCGAGCAGGGCGCGCATCTTCTCCCGAAAGGCCCGGAGCTCCGCCACGGAGCGCAGCATCTTCTCCCGCACCGAGCCCAGGGAGCCCACCGGACGGATCTCCAGGCGTTGCTCGGAGAACCGCACCACGACCGGCTGATCCGGCGCGAACCCGAACCGCTGCAGCGCCAGCCCCAGGGTCTTGCCCAGGGGAAGGCAGAGCATCGTCCCCTGCTTCTTTACCGTCGTCGTGAACTCCGTTAGGTCCTCGGCCATGGATCTCCCTCCGGATGCTCGCCAGGGTCGGAAAAAGTTCCGCCAGGAAGCAAAACCGTCGGGACCAATGTCTACAACTGGACGCCCGATCGTGTCAAAGGTGGTCCGAGCGCTCCGCCCCGCGCGACGGGAGATCGGGACCGCGTGGGGAACGCTGGAGCGGTCCGGGGAGACCTCCGTCTTTTGGGAGAGGCCAGTCCTTTTTAGGGGACCCCTGTCCTGGGCGGCGATTGCCCCTTGAGGCCTTGTGCTTTGTCCATCACAACCGTGCAGTCCCCCTCCAGATATCCGTCCTCGAAGCGGGGCTCGCCGCCGAGCGACCGGCAGAAGGAGAGCACGGAGGGGATGGGGTGCCAGGTGAGCCACTCCTCGCCGCACCAGACCGGGGAGCAGAGGAAGTTGAACGCGATCGCCTGGCGCGCGGCCTCCCAGGCGGCGCTCAGAGTATGGAAGAACTGCTCGCGCGAGAGGGTGTTGAGCGAGCCGCTGAAGACCACCACGTCGGCGTCCACCTGGAGCGTCTCCGGCCTGCGCACGAAGTCCGCGCGGGCGATCGAGCACCGCTCATACCCCTTCCGGCGGGCGGCCCGGACGGTCGCGGGGATCATCTCCAGGCCGGTGTAGTGGGCCGGGACGATGCCGAGCTCCAGCAGGCGGCCCAGCAGGTCCGCCCGCCCGCATCCCGCGTCGAGGACCCTCTTTCCGGCCATCGGGCAGAGCCGGGCGATGACGTCGAACCGGACCCGCTGCCCCTCTTGACTGGTCCAGAGGAGAGCGTCAAACCCCTTCGCCCCGAGCTGGCGGGCTGCCTGGTAGGGGAAGAGGTAGTAGGGGACCGGCGGGGCGGGCTTGGCCATGCGGGGGATTGTGGCATGGCAGCGGGGAGAGGACGAGGAAAGTTTGCTCGGTTGACTTCCTGTCATTTCAAGGTTGACGGCGCACTAGGTTTTTCCCGTCCTTGATGTCCTTCTCTCAGGGATTCTGGCTTTCGCCCACACATCTGTATACCCCTCCTCATACCGCCGCGTAAACGCCCCCGTATCCTCGATCCGGAACGCCTCTCCATCCTCTCCGAACCCCCAGGGCTCGAATCCGAGCTCCTCAAGGATCGCCCAGAAGGCCTCGGGGCTCGATCCCGCCCCCCGCAGGTGCTCGGGGGAGAATTCGATCAGCATCCAGCGCGGCTTCACCCGGGCGAGGGTCTTCCGGAAGCCCGCCAGCGCCGACACCTCGGCCCCCTGGATGTCCATCTTGACCGCGTCGATCCTCTCGATCTTCCGGGCGGCGCAGTAGTCGTCGAGGGTGGTCAGCGGGACCTCGACGGCCTCGGCGGTCTCGTCCCCCAGCGAGGCGTGGACGCGGTTGTCGGCGCGGTTCGAGCGGTTGGTGTAGAGGATGATGATGCCGGCGTGATCGCCTACGGCGGTCTGGTTGATCTCGACGTTGGAGCGGCCGGCGGCGCGGCGCTTCAGGATGCCGAAGCTCAGGGGGTCGGGCTCGAAGGCGTGGACGCGCCCGGCGGGTCCCACCCGGCCCGCCAAGAGCAGGGTGTAGAAGCCGAGGTTGGCGCCGACGTCGAGCACCACCGTGCCCAGCTCCACCTGCTCGTGGAGGAAGCGGCGCTCGCGGGGCTCCGCCAGTGTCTTGCCCAGCACGTAGAAACGGGTGTAGAGGCCGCGGACCCCGGGCAGATCGCGGAGGCCGGGCGCGAGGAGCACCCGCGTCAACAGGCGGCCGAGACGGTGGACCAGCGGGTCGCCGCTCATGCGCTCCTCCGTTCGAGCACGACGTGGGCGAACATGGCGAGACGGCCGGCTGCGGGTGAGAGCGCCCGCTCGAGCCCCTTCCAGAGCGGATAGCTGGCGGCGGGCGCCAGGCCGCGCAGGGAGACCCCGCCGGAGACGAGGTAGCGGAAGGGCATCATCGGCGTGATCGAGCGCACCCGCCAGTCCGGTGCCTCGCGCTCGAACCGCTCGCGGTCGCGCTGGAAGAGGATCCACGGCAGCGCGCCGTTGGCCCCGGAGAGCGGGCCGCCGGAGGGGATCTCCCACTCCGGCGCCTCGGGGAGGAACGGCTCGTGATGCAGGCGCGTATAGACCCAGCGCGACCAGGGGGTGACCCAGGGCTCGATCATCGCCACCACGCCGCCGGGCCGGACGGCGCGCGCCGCCTCGGCGAAGAAGCGGAGCGGGCGCGGCAGGTGGTGGAGGACGTTGGTCATCGCGATCCCCCGCAGCGAACGGTCCCGGAAGGGGAGCGCCAGGCCGTCGAGGACCAGATCGATCCCCGGCGTGTGGAAGACTTCGGAGCGCACCAGCCGGGGGACGAAGTCGGCCAGGAAGCCGGCGCCGGAGCCGAGCTCCAGCACCGGGCCGTCCCCCGGGGGGAGTGACGCCGCGAGGATCCTGTACCAGTCCTCGTAGATCCGGCGCAGGAAGCGCTTCTCGGCCAGGATGCGCCGCCGCAGGTGCGTGGTACGCGGATCGTCGATGTCGAGCCCCCGGGTGAGGGGGTGCTCCAGCCAGCGGGTCAGCATCAGATGAATTTGATCCGTCCGGCCGCGAAAGCACACATCTTGAGCAGCAGCCAGCCGTGGCTCCAGCGCTGGATGTTGGTCTCACCGTAGGTTCGCTCGCGGTAGCGCACGGGGACCTCGACGATCTCCAGGCTCATCCTGGCGGCGCCGAAGAGGAGGTCGAAATCGCCGAAGGGGTCGAAATCGCCGAAGTAGGCGCGGTTGGCGGCGAGGGTCTCGTAGTCCGGCTTGCGCAGGACCTTGGTGCCGCAGAGGGTGTCCTTGATCGGCTGGCCGAGCAGCCAGGAGAAGGCCAGGCTGAAGAACTTGTTGCCGAGGAGGTTGGCGAAGCGCATCGCCTCTTTTTCCATCGGATAGACCAGCCGCACGCCGTTGACGAATTCCCCCTGGCCCGAGCGGATCACCTCGTAGAAGCGGGGGAGGTCCTCGGGGGGGACGGTCAGGTCGGCGTCGAGGATCATCAGCACGTCGCCGGTGGCCTCGGCGAACCCCAGGCGGACGGCGTCCCCCTTGCCTTTGCCGGTCTGCTGGAAGGCGCGCGCCCGGCGCTCGGGGTGGGCCGCGATCTCGCGCTGGATGGCTTCCCAGGTCTTGTCCTTGGAATGTCCTTCCACGAAGACGATCTCGGTGCCGGCCCCCATCTCGGGCGTGCGGGCGAAGATGTTGGGAATGTTTCCCTCCTCGTTGCGCGCCGCTACGATCACCGAGACCACCGGCTCCTCAGGCAGGGGACGGGGGGCCGGACGGGCCACCAGGAAGTTGGAGAGGGCGAGGTGCTTGAAGGGCCAGAGCCGCACCAGGAAACGGTTGCAGAGCCCCGCGAGCAGGGGGATGGGCAGCGGCAGCAGCACCTCCGGCCAGTGGCGGATGGCCTGGAAGCCGGCGAGCCGCAGCAGGTTCTGGACATCCGAGACCGTCAGCCAGTTTTGATAGAGCACCGGCCGGGCGAGCCCCAGGCGCTGCCCGAGAGCGAGCGGCAACTCCCAGAGGCGGCTGTAGAAGTTGAGGATCAGGCGCGTCCGCCGGTTGGTGAGCGGCGCGATCCGGCGCAGCAGGCGCTGGACGTCCCAGGCGTCGTTGATCAGGTCGGAGAGGATGATGAAGTCGAACGCTTCTTCCTGGGAGATACCGCCAAGATCCTCGAGCTCGTGCGCGTCCGCCTGGAGGAAGCGGAGATGGGGGTGGCGCTCCGTGGCCTGGCTCACCATCTCCCCGGAGAGGTCAATGCCGACGCCCACGGCGGGCTGGAGGGCGGCCAGCAGGTCCCCTTCGCCGCAGCCGATCTCCAGCACCCGCGAGCCCGGCGGCACCAGGAAGCGGTAGACGCGCTCCAGACGCCGGTGATAGGCGCCGCCGAGGCCGGCGCGGCGCCCCCAGCGGCGGGCCACCGCGTCCCAGTGGGCGGCGCGCTCGCGCCGGTACTGCTCCTCGGCGGGGTCGTCGCGCTCGGGCTGGGGGTGGCGGCGGTCTGCGAGCTCCATCCTGTCTCCTTGATATCTCCTTGACTTGGGCTTCCCGGCGATGCTCTTCTTCGCGCCGGAAGAGTACACGATGAGCGTTGAAAATCCGCCCAGGAAGAACGGGGCTCCGCGCCGGGCAGACCGCCTGCCGGACTGGCTCACGGCCGCCGTGGCGCTCGCCCTCTGGCGCCTGTTCTTCCCCGGCCTGATGTCGAGCGACTCGATCGTCCAGTACGGGCAGGCCCTGACAGGACAGTACAACGACTGGCATCCGCCGCTGATGGCGATCGTCCTCCACCTCGTCTTCCTCCTGGGCGGGGCGATCGGGATCCTGATGCTGGGCCAGTGCCTGGCCGGGGTCTTCGGCGTGCGGGCCCTGGCCGGCTCGGTGATCGCGCTCTTGGCCGGCGATCGCCTTTCGGAGCGCCGGACCGCCTGGCTCGCCTTCGCCGTGCTCCTCGCGCTGCTGGCGCCGCTGGGTCCGCTGGCCTTCTATCTGATGACCTTCTGGAAGGACGCCTGGGCGATGATCCTCATGCTCTGGATCGGCGCCCTCTCGATCGACCTGTACCGCCGGGGGTCGGCGCCGGGGCGGCTCCTCCTGCTGGCCGGGCTCGCCGCCGCCCTCGGGATGGTTCGCCACAACGCGGTGGTCGTCCTCCCCCTGGTCGGGCTGGCGCTCTGGGAAGGCTCGCGGCGGCGGACCTCCCGGCCGGGCGCGCTGGCCCTGGCGGCGGCCCCCCTGGCGCTCTATCTGGTGGCCACCCCCCTGATCGGCCGGGCCTTCGGCGTCCAGGAGCTCCACCCCGACTCGCAGGTGATGGCGCTCGACCTGGTGGGGGTCTGCGCGGAGGACCGCGCCGCCGGCCGCGCCGTCTGCCCGGGGCTCCCCTGGACGCGGGCGCACATCCTCGACGAGAAGGCGCTCGCCGCCTACCGGCCCGGGGACATCGGCTTCATCTTCTGGGACCGGCCGCTGCACGTCGATCCGTCGATCCGCCTGGACTACCCCCGGCTGCGGGCCGAGTACCTGCGGGCCCTCCGCGAGCTTCCCCGGCCGCTGCTGCGGGTCAAGCTGGAGGCGTTCGAGACCCTGTTGGGGACCGGCCAGACCTACTACTTCTTCCACGACTCGATCGTCGACAACCCCTACCGCTTGGCGCTGGGGCAGCGCCTGGCGCCGGTGCGGCGGCTCCTGGAGGCGCGGGTGCGCTGGGTGGGCGAGCACCCGGTGCTGCGCTGGGTCTCGGGGGTCCACCTGGTCTGGCTCGTGGCGTGCGCGCTGGAGGTGGCGGCGCTGCTGGCGCTCTGGGCCGTCTCGCGGCAGGAGCGGTACCGCGCCCTCGCCTGGGTGCTGCTGGTCCCCCTGGGATACTACCTCTCCTACGCGTTCGCCACCCCCGTGCACGACTTCCGCTTCATGTACCCGTCCACCCTGATAGTGCAGTGCGTGACGCTCTCCTGGATGCTCTCATGGCTCGGCTCTCGAAGCTCGCTCCGCTCGCCCTCGTAATCGGCGCCGCGCTGCTGGTCTGGCGGATCTTCTTCCCCGCCCTGATGTCGTTCGACTCCTGGGTGCAGTTCCGGCAGGCGTGGGCCGGGCAGTACGACGACTGGCATCCGCCGCTGATGGCGATCGTCCTCCATCAGTGCTTCCGAATCGGGCGGAACATCGGCCTGGTGACCCTCGTCCAGTGCCTGGCCGGGCTGCTCGGCGTGCGCGCCCTGGCGGCGGCCTGGCTGGAAGGGGTCTTCGGGGCCGCGGTGCCGCCGCGGCGGGCTGATTGGATCGCGGCCGGCGTGGCGCTCTTCCTGCTCCTGCCGGTCTCGCCGCTGCCGTTCTATCTGGCTACCTTCTGGAAGGATTCCTGGGCGGCGGTGCTCCTGGTGTGGATCTGTGCCGTCTCCCTCCGCCTCCTCGCCGAGCCCCGCTGGCTCCGCGCCGTCGCTCTGGTCATCCTCGCCGTCCTCCTGGGCCTGGTGCGGCATAACGCGATCGTGGTCCTCCCCGGGACCGGGATCGTCCTCGCCGCGGCCCTCTGGCGGCGGTCCCACGCCGCGGGGGCGGTCCTGGCCCTGGCGCCGCTGCTCCTCTGCCTGGCGGCGGAGCGGGCGATCGACCGGATCTTCGACGTCCAGCCCCGGCACCTCGAGCGGCTGATGATGGTCTTCGACCTCGCGGGGGTCTGCGCGGAGGACGAGCGGGCCTGCGCCGAGCTCCCCTACACCCGCAGCCAGGCCGGCGGCGGCGATCTTGCCAGGCGCTACGTGCCCGGGGACATGGGACGCTCCTTCCCCCACGGCATCCTGGTGCGCGACGAGGACGCGGCGGCGCTGCGCGGCGAGTACCTGCGCGCGGTGCGGCGGTTCCCGGGGCTGCTCGCGCGGGTCAAGATGGAGGCGTTCGCGCCGCTCCTCGATCCCAATGGGGCTCGCATGGTGATCTATCGCGGCATGGACGCCAACGAATTCGGGCTGCGGCTGAACCCCCGCTTCGCGGCCGTGCGCGAGCGGCTGACGCGGGCGATGCTGTGGGCCGGGGAGAAGAGCCCGTTCCTGCGCCCGCTGGTGGGGAGCCACCTGGTCTGGCTCGGCCTGAACATCCTCGGGACGGGCCTCCTGCTGGCCTCGCCCGGGCGCCGGCCCCTGGCGCTGGTGGCGCTGCTGCCGCTGGCGTTCTCGCTCTCCTACCTGCTCGCCACCCCGGAGCCGGACTATCGATTTCTCTATCCGTCGACGCTGGTGGCTCAGTGCGTCACGTTGTCTTGGCTGTTGGGTTGGCTGGCGCAGAAGCCCACCGGCCGGGCGCCATAGCGCTCCAGGCTCTCGGCGTAGAACGGCCGCGGCGCGTGCTGGTAGAAGCGGAAGTATAGATAGCCGCTCAGGCGCGCGGACCCCAGCACGGGCGCGAAGACCACCCAGGCCTGCAGGGCCACGGTGAGCCCGAGGGCGGCCCACGCTCCCAGCCTCACGGGGCGGGGGAGGAGGGCGGCGCGGGCGAAGAAACAGGCCAGGACGGGGATCATGGCGGCCGCCGCCGGCTGATAGAGGCGGGCCACCCAGGCGCCCCGCAGCGGCCACCCCGCGTAGGGGGGAGCGAGGTTGTTGAAGAGGAAGAGCAGGGTCACCGCGACCAGCAGCGAGACCTCCGCCGGACGGAGGACCCGGGAATCCCGGGGGAGCCACCGCGAGGCGATCAGGGCGGCGAGGAAGAGCAGCGGCAGGAACAGGAAGTTGCTGTAGATGTAGTTGCTCGCCACCGCCTGGGGGAATTGCCGGAGCAGCGCCCACCAGGCGTGGAGGTCGATCGGCGGCACGTAGCTCTTGAGGACGGCGAAGTAGGCCTCGGTGTTCGAGTTGCGGAACGGCACCCGAAAGATCTTCCAGAGCAGGGCGGCCGTGGCCACGGTGGGCAGGAGCATGGCCGCAGCGAGCACTGCGCAGGGGGCCCAGAGCCGGCGCCAGAGGAGGAGCAGGACGGCGGCGGCGCCGAAGAACGGCAGCAAGTCGTAGCCGGTGAACAGGACCCCGAGTCCGAGGCCGGCGAGCAGGGCCTCCCGCCAGGTGGTCAACGCCTCCACCCGCCAGAGGAGCGCCATGCAGAGCAGGCTCGCGGGGACGATGATCGCGTAGGAGTAGGGGAGTCCCGCCCAGTAGACCCAGCCCGGGTAGGTGGCGAGGAGCGCCAGCAGGAGGAGCGGCGGCTCGGCTCCGAGGCGGCGCCGCAGCGCGCGCCAGAAGAGGGCCAGCGAGCCCGCCGCCAGCAGCACGTTGACGACGAGCCCGCCGCCGCCGAACCCGAGCTTCTTCATGAACGGGTAGGCCAGCAGCGGGTAGAGGATCCGCCGCAGCACGACGCTGAACTCCCACTGATCGCGGGGGGCGCCGTCGAGCATCAGGAACGTCGCCTTGAAGTGGAAGTGGTCGATGTTCAGCAGGTAGTCGCAGGGCCCCCAGACGAACGGCTTCTCCAGCGTGGCCCCGTAGGGGGCGAGCGTCCCCGTGTTGACCCAGACCCCGAGGGCGAGGAGGAGGCAGGCGGCCACCAGCCAGAGGGAGGGACGCCCGGGTCCGCTCAACGGTCGGGGAGCCTCTCCAGGACGGTGTAGCGGCGCTGCGTCTCCAGCGAGATCTCCTCGCGGAGGACGCGGAACGGCCGCCCCTCGATCAGCCGGCGGACGTCCTCGGCGGTGTAGCGGAAGGTCGCCGAGGGGTAGGCCTTGGAGAGCGCGTGGTCGGGGGTGAAGACCACCGCCTGCTCCATCGCCGGGTTGGGCCAGTAGAAGTCGGCGTAGAGCCGCCCGCCGGGCTTGAGGAAGCGGGCGAGGAAGTCCAGGTTCCAGCCGCCGAGTTGGAAGCTCTGGTGGATCCAGAAGTAGCGGCCCACCACGGTATCGATGGTGTTGAAGAAGGGGGCCAGCCCCTCGCGGTCGGCGACGTGGACGTAGGCGCAGTTGGGCGGCGAGACCAGGCGGGCGATCTTCAGCGCCAGGGTGCTGTAGTCGGTGCCGAGGTAGCTCTCCACGTAGCGGCCGAGCAGCTTGCCGAGGTTGCCGCAGCCGCACCCCATCTCCATCACCCGCCGCCCCTCCAGAGCGTCGCGGTCCGCGTAGAGGGAGAGCGGCCAGCCATGGCCGAGCCGCAGGTGGAGCAGGCCGAGCGGCGAATCGGGGAGCGGCGGCCTGTCGGGATAGTCGGTATAGGGGGTGAGCTGATATTCCCACTCCCGCTTCAGGTACTCGATCCATTCGGCGTTCCAGCGCTCGACCTCGCGCTCGGTGCACTCGAACGGCGGCGAAGCTTCGAGCTCATCCGAGGGGCCGGGGGGAGACGGGGTGGCGCGGCGGGCGCCCGGGAATGAGAAGGGGAGCTTCATGGCGGTTTTCCACGGCTTGGCGAGCGGCGGGATGGTAGCACAGCGCCCCCTGCTACAATGGCGCCCGATGAGCGGCCAGCCGATCCCCATCCGCCCCTCCGTGGAGCCGACCCCTGAGCCCGCGGAGCTGGACATCTCCGTCATCGTCCCGGTGCGGGACGAGGCGGAGACCGTGGAGGCGCTGGCCTCCCGGGTGGCGGACGTGCTCGACCGCCTGGGCAAGAGCTTCGAGATCGTCTTCGTCGACGACGGCTCGGGAGACGGCACGCCGGCGCGGGTCCGGCGGGCGCGGGAGCGCGATCCCCGGGTCAAGCTGGTGCGCCTGCGGCGCAACTTCGGCAAGGCCGCGGCCCTCTCCGCCGGCTTCGACCACTCGACCGGCCGGATCATCATCACCATGGACGGCGACCTGCAGGACGATCCGGACGAGATCCCCCGCTTCCTGGCCGCCCTGGAGGAGAAGGATCTCGACCTGGTCTCCGGCTGGAAGCGGCGCCGGCACGATCCGGTGAGCAAGACCGTCCCCTCGCGCCTGTTCAACTGGGTGACCCGGGAGCTGGCGCAGGTCGACCTCCACGACTTCAACTGCGGCTTCAAGGCCTACCGCCGGGAGGTGCTGGCCGAGATCGCCGTCTACGGCGAGCTGCACCGCTACATCCCCGTGCTGGCGAGCCGGCGGGGGTTCGCGGTGGGCGAGATCGAGGTCACCCACCACCCGCGGCGCCACGGCACCAGCAAGTACGGCTGGGACCGCTTCTACAAGGGGCTGCTCGACCTCATCACCGTGCTCTTCATCACCCGCTACACCCGGCGGCCGCTCCACCTCTTCGGCGCCATCGGGCTGCTGCTGCTCGCCACCGGCTTCGGCATCGACGCCTACCTCGCCATCCTCTGGTTCGGCGGCACCCATCTCGGCAACCGGCCGCTGCTCCAGCTCGGCGTCCTCCTGATGGTGCTCGGCATCCAGGTGCTGACCACCGGGCTGATCGGCGAGATGATCACCTTCAAGAACTTCCGCCGCCGCGACAGCTATTCGATCAAGGAATGGCTGGAGTGAGGGGCGGCGCCCCCCTCGACCTCCTCTTCCTCACCCAGACCTACCCCCGTTTCGAGGGGGACGTGGCGGGTCCGTTCATTCGCGATCTCGCCCGCGGGCTGGCGCGCGGGGGGGACCGCGTGACCGTGCTGACACCGCACGCGCCGGGGGTGCCCGCCGCCTGGGAGGAGAGCGGCGTCGAGGCCCTCTCCTTCCGCTACGCCCCGGAGCGGCACGAGGTGCTGGGCTACGGCCGCAGCCTGGAGGCGGACGAGAGGGTGAAGGCGGGCGCCGCCCTCGCCGCGCCCCTCTACGCCCTGGCGGCGCGCCGGGCCCTCCGCCGGCTGCTCCGGCAGCGGCGGTTCGACCTCGTCCACGCCCACTGGATCGTGCCCAACGGCGTGGTGGCCGCGGCGGCGGGGCTCCGGCTGCCCTTCGCCATCGGGCTCCACGGCAGCGATGTCTTCCTGGCGGAGAAGAAGGGGGTGCGCCTCCTCGCCCGTTGGGCCCTCTCGCGGGCCCGCCTGCTCACCGGCTGCTCGCCGGAGCTGGTGGACCGCGTGCGGGCGCTCGGCTTCCCGGCGGAGCGCTCGCGGGTGATCCCTTACGGGGTGGACGTGGCGGCGTTCTCGCCCGCGCCGGAGCGTCGGGCCCTCTGGCGCGAGCGGCTGGGGGTTCCGGATGCCGCGCCCCTCCTCCTCGGCGTGGGACGGATGGCGACCAAGAAGGGGTTCCAGGTGCTGATGGAGGTCCTGCCGGCGCTCCTGGGCGGCCACCCGGAGCTGCGGGTTGTCCTGGCCGGCGGCGGGGACCTCCTCGACCGTTTCCGCGCGGCGGCCCGCCCCTGGGGGGACCGGGTCCAGCTCCCGGGCCCGGTGCTGCGCGACACCCTGCCGGACCTCTACCGGGCGGCGGACCTCTTCGTCCTGCCGGCCGTACACGACGGCAAGGGGAACGTGGACGGGCTGCCGAACGTCATCCTGGAGGCGATGGCGAGCGGCCTGCCGGTGGTGGCGTCGGGGGTCTCCGGCGTCCCCTTGGCGGTGGCGGACGGCCGCACTGGCCGGCTGGTCCCGGAGCGGGACCCGGAAGCCCTGCTCGGCGCCCTGCGCGAGCTGCTCGCCGACCCGGCCCGGATGCGGGAGATGGGGGAGCGGGGGAGGCGCAAGGCCGAGGCGGAGCTGACCTGGGACGCGGTGGCGGCGCGCTACCGGGAGGGGTATGATATGGCACTGGAATCTCCCTTGCCCGTGCCGGTTTGATCCCATATACTTCAGCCACTTCTTCCGCCTCTGGAAGGCCGAGAAGGTGCTCTTGCGGCCCGAGCCCATGACCATCAAGAAAACGCCCCGCCCCGGAGTCACCAAGGCCGATCTCGTCGACGTGGTCTACGACCGCCATGGCGGTCTGACCAAGGACGAGGCGGCGGAGATCGTCGACACGATCTTCCGTACCGTGAAGATCTCGCTGGCCGATGGCCGGCCGGTGAAGATCAAGAACTTCGGCACCTTCGAGGTCACCCGCCGGCCGGGCCGGATGGGGGTCAACCCGGTGAGCGGGGAGCGAATGTTCATCCGCCCGCACCGGGGGTTGAGCTTCAAGCCGGCGCGCCGCCTGCGCGACGTCATGCACCCCGACCGTCTTCCCGGTAAGACCGAGTAACCCGGATGGCAGCGAAGGCCCGGGTCCAGAAGCGCCTGTACTACAAGATCGGGGAGGCCTGCAAAGCGCTCGGCATCCAGCCGTACGTGCTGCGCTATTGGGAGACCGAGTTCCCGGCGCTCACTCCCAGCAAGAGCCGGTCCGGCCAGCGCGTCTACAGCGAGAAGGAGTTGGAGATCATCCGGCGGATCAAGGAGCTCCTCTACGAGGAGGGATACACGATCGCCGGGGCGAAGAAGAAGCTGGAGGGGGAGCTCGCCGCGGGAACCCTGGGAGAGCCGGAAGGGGAGGAGCCGGAGGAGGAGACCGCCGCCGCGCCCCCCGCGCCGGAGCCGGCCCCGGCCCCCCCTCCGAAGCCCCGCGCGGCGGCTCCTTCCCCCAAGCCGGACGCCCCTTCCGGGGTTGACACGGACGGCGCCGAACGGGTACAACGTCTCCTCTCGGGGATCGAAGAGGCCCTTCAGGAGGCGCGGGAGATTCTCACCCTCCTCGGGCCCAAATCGCCTTGAGACATCGCTTTTCCGGTCGGGACGTGGCGCAGTCTGGTAGCGTACCTGAATGGGGTTCAGGGGGTCCCGGGTTCAAATCCCGGCGTCCCGACCAATTTCCCCCCACATCCTGGAAGCTCTCGGCCATCCTCTGAGCCTTGGCCTCCGGACCGTCCGCCGCCGTCCAGGCCCTGCACCGAAATCCTTTGTCCCTGAAAGTCACCTGTAGGTGCACGTGTGCTTCGAGAGAAGGGTCTGCATTTTTATGGGAATTAGGCATAGAATCCACCTTATCAAGTCCGGTGATTGAAGAGGTGCGCGCTTGAGGCACGTTCTGACAGGTGAAGGACCGACGAACCGGGAGGGACTGGGGCGGGAGGGGATCACACAACTGCTCCAGAGATGGAGCGACGGGGACCAGGAGGCCGCGATGCGGGTCCTCCCCCAGGTATATGACGAGCTGCGGCGCATCGCCTCGCAGCAGCTCAGGCGGGAGCGCGGCGACCATACGCTCCAGGCGACCGCCATCGTCCATGAGGCCTACCTCCGCCTGGACGGGCAGGAGGGCTTCCAATGGCCCAGCCGGGAGCATTTCTTCGCCTTCGCGGCCCATCTGATCCGGCGCATCCTGGTGGACTACGCCCGCCACCAGAACCGGCTCAAGCGGGGGGGCAGGATGGAGAAGGTCACCCTAGCCGAGATCGCTGACCTGGCGTCGATGAAGAGCACCGACCTGCTGGCGGTGGACGAGGCGCTGGTCGCCCTGGAGGCGATCGACCCGCGCAAGGCCGCCGTGGTGGAGCTCCGCTTCTTCGGCGGGCTGACGCTGGAGGAGACCGCCGCGCAGCTCGGCATCTCCCCCGAGACGGTGGGCCGGGAATGGCGGCGGGCGAAGGCCTGGCTCTACAAGGAGCTCCAGCCGCCGGGAGACGAGGCTTGATCGGAGCGGACCGCTGGCGGGAGATCGACCTCGTCTTCGCCGAGGCGCTCGACCTCCCCCCCTCCGGGCGCAAGGCCTTCCTCGACGAGGCCTGCGCCGGCGACCCCGAGCTGCGGCTCGCCGTGGAGCGCCTGCTGCTGGCCGACGAGGCCAGCGACACCTTCCTCGAGCAGCCGGCGAGCGAGCTGCTGGGGCTGCTGCCGGAGGTGGAGGCGGGGGAGCGCCTCGGGCCCTACCGGCTACTGCGCCGGCTCGGCGCCGGGGGGATGGGCACGGTCTACCTCGCCCGGCGGGAGGACGAGCACTACCAGCAGGACGTGGCGCTCAAGATCCTCCGCTCGGGCCTCCAGGGGACCGAGGCGGTCCACCGCTTCCTCGCCGAGCGGCAGATCCTCGCCCGCCTCGAGCACCCCAACATCGCGCGCCTCTACGACGGCGGCAGCACCCCCGACGGCCGCCCTTACCTGGTGATGGAGCTCGTCGAGGGGCTCCCCGTCGACGAGTACTGCGACCGCCGCCAGCTCACCGTCGACCAGCGGCTCGACCTCTTCCGCCGCATCTGCTCGGCCGTCCAGTACGCCCACCAGAACCTGCTGGTCCACCGCGACCTCAAGCCGGGCAACATCCTGGTCACCGAGGCGGGGGAGCCCAAGCTGCTCGACTTCGGCATCGCCAAGCGCCTGGAGCCCGGCTCGGCCACCAAGCCGGACCTCACGCAGGCCGGCTCGCGGATGATGACCCCGAGCTACGCCAGCCCCGAGCAGGTGCGCGGGGAGGCGATCACCACGGCGAGCGATGTCTACTCGCTCGGCGTGGTGCTCTATGGGCTGCTCGCCGGCCGCATCCCCTACCGGGTGGAGAGCGGCCTGATCCACGAGATCGAGGGGGCCATCTGCGAGCAGGAGCCGGAGCGGCCGAGCGCCGCCCTGTTCCGCCCCGGCCCGCCCCCGGCCGAGGAGGTCGCCAGGGACCGCGCGGCGAGGCCGCGGGCTCTGCGCCGGCGGTTGCAGGGGGACCTCGACAACATCGCGCTGATGGCCCTGCGCAAGGAGCCGGCGCGCCGCTACGGCTCGGCGGCGCAGCTCTCGCGGGACCTCGAGAACCACCTCCAGAGCCTGCCGGTCGTCGCCCGGCCCGACACGCTGTCCTACCGCGCCCGCAAGTTCGTGCGCCGCCACCGGGTCGGGGTGTCCGCGGCGGCGATGGTGGTCCTGCTGGTGGCGGCGTTCATCGTCAGTCTGATCGTGCAGGGGCGGCGGATCGCCCGCGAGCGCGACAAGGCCCAGTATTCCTTGAGCTTCCTGCTGGACACATTCAAGGACGCCGATCCCTATCACACCAAGGGGGAGCACCTGACGGCCGACGAGATCCTGACCCGCGGGGCGGAGCGGGTCTCGCGCGACCTCTCGGGCCGGCCGGACGTCCAGGCGGCGCTGATGGACGCCATCGGCGACGTCGAGCGGGCTCTCGGCCGGTTCGACCACGCGGAGCCCCTCCTCCAGCGGGGCCTCGCGCTCCGCCGTGTCACCTTCGGGCCGGATTCGCTGGAGGTCGCGGAGAGCTTGGAGCATCTGGGCCTGCTCAAACGGGAGCGTTCCGCCGTCGTCGAAGCCGAGCGGCTGCTCCGTCAGTCCCTCGCCATCAAGCAGGCCCGCCTGGGGGACCGCAGCCTGGACACCGCGACGATCCTCAACGAGCTCGGCGATCTTCTCGCCAACAACGGGAAGGCCGTCGAAGCCGAGAAGCTTCACCGGGAAGCCGCGCGGATCGCTACCCGGGCGGAAGGCGCCGTCGGGCCGGCGGTGGCCGAGAGCCTGCTCTATCTCAGCCAGGCGAAGCAGCAGCAAGGCAACTTGGGCGCCGCCGAGAGGATCGCCCGCCAGGCGCTGGTGGTCGAGAGAGGAGCGGTGGAGAAGCGGGATCCGCGCCTCTTGGACGTCCAGTCGAAGGTCGGCCTGGTGTTGATCTACGCCGGCAAGTACAAAGAGGCGGAGGCACTGCTCCGGAGCACCTTGAGCGCGCAGCGGGACGTCCTCGGCAGGCAGCATCCCGATGTGAGCACCACGCTCCACAGTCTGGGCTATGTGCTCCACCGCGAGGGAAAATGGGACGCGGCGGAGGTGATCAACCGCGATCTGCTGCGGACGGTCCAGGCGCAGTACGGACCCTCTCACCGGCTGGTCGACGAGACCCTGATCAACCTGGGGACCGACGTCGACGCCCAGGGGCGGCCGGCCGAGGGGCTCCGATATTACGAGCAGGCGCTGGAGATCCGGCGCCAGAATTATCCTCACGACAGCGCGCAGGTGGCCCAGGCCCTCCTGCTCATTGCCGGTGCCCATCGTGGCCTCGGGCATTACCCGCAGGCCATCTCCTTCTCCGGGCAGGCGCTGGAGATCCTGGAGAAGATCAAGGACCCCCATGTCCATTTCGCGCTGCGCGAGCGCGGGCGCGACTACATGGGCGCGGGCCGCCCCGCGAAAGGCGAGCCCTATCTGCGGCGGGCGCTCGAGCTCCGGCGGGCGTCGCTGGGCAGGGATCATCCGGACCTGGCCACCGCCAAGTTCACCCTGGCGGACTGCCTCATCGACCTCGGCCGCTATGACGAGGCGGAGGCCCTGCTGCGTGAGGCGCGGGCGAGCCTCAAGAAGCACGCCGAGGGCAACTTCGACCGGCTCGGGCAGATCAGCGACATCGAGGACAAGCTCCAGCTCCGGCGGCATTGACGTGCTGATAGGCTACCCGCCATGAGCACGGAATCGCGGGGCGTGGCCGTGGTGAGCGGCGGAGGCTCCGGGCTGGGGCGGGAGATCGCCCTGGAGCTGGCCCGCCGGGGATATGACCTGGCGCTGCTGGGGCGCCGGCAGGAGCCGCTCGAAGAGACGCTGGAGCTCGCGGCGCAGGGGGACCGGGGGCTCATCCTCCCCTGCGACGTGCGCGACGCCGTGGCGCTGGAGCGCTGCGCCGAGGAGATCCGGGTCCGCTGGGAGGCCGCCGATCTGGTGGTCCCCGCCGCGGGAGTCACCTCCATCGCGCCGGTGGAGGAGACCTCGCCGGACGACTTCGCCGCCATCGTCGACACCAACCTGACCGGCGTCTTCCTGCTCATCCGAGCCCTGCTGCCGGCCATGAAGAGGCGCGGCCGGGGGTGGATCATCCCCCTCCTCTCCGTCGCCGCCCGGCGGGGTTTCCCCGGCTGGTCGGCCTACTGCGCGAGCAAGTGGGGGCTGGCCGGCCTGGTGGCGGCGCTGCGGGAGGAATTGCGGGGGAGCGGCGTGCGGATCAGCGCGCTCTATCCCGGCGCCACCGACACGCCGATCTGGGACCGGCTCCCCGGCGAATGGAACCGCGCCGCCATGGTGAGCCCTCGCGAGGTGGCGAGGGCCCTCGGCTACATCCTCGACGCCGGCCCCTCGACGCTGGTCGAGGAGGTCCACCTGGGGCCGGCCGGGGGAGCCCTGTGAGCTGGCTGCTGCCGCTCACCCTCCTCCTCCCCTTGCTCACCGCCGTGCCGGGGGGCTCCTGGGCCCTGCCGCTGGTGGCGCCGCTGACCCTCTGGCCGGCCTTCCGCCAGCGGGTGCTCACGCGGGACTATCTCGGCGCCTGGACCTTCGGCATGGCCTGGGCCCTACTGCTGAGCGCCGGGGTGATCCTGTTGGTGCTCTGGTGGCCGGAGGCGGCCCGCGCCGGCATCCTCCACGGCGAGGCCTACCGCCAGGAGATGTTCGGCTGGATCCGCACCGGCGTGGCGCCGGAGAACAGCCCGCGGCTCTTCATCCCCCAGCACCTGCTGCACCTGGGGGTCTTCCTGCTGCTGACCTGGGCGAGCGCCGGCTATCTCGGGCTCGTCCTCGGGGCTTTCCTGGTGGCCTACATGAGCTACTTCGTGGGGTGCTACGCGGCGGCGAGCGGGCACCCTCTGCTGGGCTCCGTGCTCGCCTGGGTCCCCTGGTCGATGGTGCGGGTCTGCGCCTTCGTGCTCCTCGGCGCCCTGTTCGCCCGGCCGCTGCTGGCGCGCCGCGCCTGGCCGTTCGAGCGCTGGGAGGTCCGGCTGATGGCCCTCGCCTTCGCGGGCCTCTTGGTGGACGTCCTGGTCAAGGCGTTCTTCGCGCCCAGCTACGGGGTTTTCCTGCGGCAATTCGGAGGGATGTAGGGGCGGCCCTGTGTGGCCGCCCTGCTATCCCAACCTCCGGATCGACTTGATGTTGCCGCCCGCGAAGGCGTCGTCGACGCACTGGCCGGTGCTGGTCGCGAACCCCAGGGTCTCCCATCCCGGCGGGGTGGGCTGGTCGGCGCAGACGGTCATCGCCGAGCCGAACGACTTGTTGGTGTAGAGCTCGAGCACCCAGGCGTTGCCGCCGCAGTCGGAGGGGTTGGTGCTCGCGTCGACCTTGATCCAGCCCGCCGGGATCGGCCCGGGGCAGACGAGCTGGCGGGTCATGACCTGCGCGGGCGCTTGGGCCACCAGGAACAGGACGCAGGCGAGCGTCAGGAGCGCGAGCCGGATGACGTGCTGCCGTTTCATGATGCTGTCCTCCTTGCTTCTCCCCATCACGCCTCACCCCCCAGGAGGGTGCAAATGTCCGGCCAATCTCCTATACTTCCCGCGCCTTTGAAGAGCACTGCCTTGAACGAGATCCGAGAGACAAGAGGGGCCCTGAGCGGCGCCGGGCGCAGGTTCGGCATCGCCGCTTCACGTTTCAACTCGCGCATCGGCGACCTGCTGGTGGCGGGGGCGGTCGACTGCCTCCGCCGGCACGGGGTCGAGCCGGGGGACATCCACCTGGTGTCGGTCCCCGGCGCCTGGGAGATCCCGCAGGCGCTGGAGGAATTGGCCGCGGCGGGAAAAATCGACGGCCTGGTGGCGATCGGGGTCGTCATCCGGGGGGAGACCCCTCACTTCGACTACATCTGCGCCCAGGCGAGCCGCGGCATCGCGGCGGTCACCGAGCGGCACCGGATCCCGGTGGGGTTCGGCCTGCTGACCTGCGACAGCTCGGAGCAGGCGGCCGAGCGGGCGGGCGGCAAGGCGGGCAACAAGGGCTGGGAGGCGGCCCTCGCGGCTCTCGAGATGGCCGACCTCTTCGCGCGGCTGCGCGACGGCGCCGGGCGCTAGCGGACCGGTCCGGCCACGGTTATCATCCGGGCCCAAGAATTGCGGACGACAGCGGCCGTCCCCGGAGCGCGGGGGCGGCTCTTTCGTCCATGACGTATTTCGACTGGGGTCTTTGAGGCGAGGTTCCATGACGGCAGGAAAGCGGCGAATGGCGCGGGAAATGGCGATCCAGATGCTCTACCAGAGCGACCTGGGAGGAAGCCCGCTGACGCACATCTTCAACACGTTCGATCTCTCGGAATATCTGGCCCGCGAAGCCGCTTCCGAGGAGAAGACGCGGGCATTGCCCACCACGGCGGACGACCGGGAAGCCTTCACCCAGCGCAAGCGGCGGGTGAGCGAGGCTTTCGAGTACGCCCAGATGCTGGTCCGCGGCACGGTCGACAACCGCGAGCGGATCGACGGCCTGATCCGCGGCCAGGCCGACAACTGGCGGCTGGAGCGGATGCCGCCGGTGGACCGCAACATCCTGCGGCTCGCCGTCTTCGAGATGCTCCATGAGCGGGACACCCCCAAGCTCGTGGTGCTCGACGAGGCCATCGAGCTGGCCAAGAAGTTCGGCTCCGAGCAATCGGGCCGCTTCGTCAACGGCCTGCTGGACGGCCTGCTGAAGCAGCACACCTTTCCGGGCAGCCTGACCTGAGAGACTCTGGGACATGAGCAATCCATACGATCACAAAGCCATCGAGGCCAAGTGGCAGGACCGCTGGGAGAAGACCCGCGCGGCCGAGGTGGACCTGCGCCAGCCTCGTGACAGTTTTTCCCAAGAAAAATATTACATGCTGATGATGTTCCCCTATCCGTCGGGAGACCGCCTCCACGTCGGCCACGGGCGCAACTACATCCTCGGCGACGCCCTCTACCGCTACCTGCGGATGAACGGCAAGCGGGCCCTCAACCCGATGGGCTGGGACGCCTTCGGCCTGCCGGCCGAGAACGCCGCCATCCAGCGCGGCGTCCACCCGCGAGACTGGACGCTGGGCAACATCAAGGTGATGAAGGAGCAGTTCCGGCGCTGGGGGATCCTCTACGACTGGTCGAAGGAGATCGCCTCCTGCTTCCCCGACTACTACCGCTGGAACCAGTGGCTGTTCCTGCGCATGCTGGAGAAGGGGATCGCCTACAAGAAGATGGCGCCGGTGAACTGGTGCCCGAGCTGCCGCACCGTGCTCGCCAACGAGCAGGTGGTGGACGGCGCCTGCGAGCGCTGCGGCACGCCGGTGGTCCAGAAGGACCTCGAGCAGTGGTTCTTCCGCATCACCGACTACGCCGACCGCCTGCTGGAGGGGCTGGACCAGTTGGAGGGGTGGCCCGAGAAGGTCAAGGTGATGCAGCGCAACTGGATCGGCCGCTCCGAGGGGGCGGAGATCCGCTTCGCCGTCCCCTCCCTGGATGAGACGGTCACCGTCTTCACCACCCGGCCGGACACGGTGCACGGCGCCACCTTCCTGGTGCTCGCCCCCGAGCATCCGTTCGCCGCGCGGCTTATTGCCCAGAAGACTGCCGGTCATCCGGACCGGGCGGCCATCGAGGCCTGGATCGAGGCGGTGCGCAACACGCCGCGCATCCAGCGCTCGGCCGAGGATACCCCCAAGGAGGGGCGCGACACCGGCGCCGTGGCGGTCAATCCGGCGACGGGGGAGGAGATCCCCATCTGGCTCGCCAACTACGTGCTCCCCGAGTACGGCTCCGGGGCCATCATGGCGGTGCCGGCGCACGACGCCCGCGACCTCGCCTTCGCCCGCCAGGAGGGGCTGCTGGTCCGATTGGTCTACCACCCGGAGGGGGATCCGGTCGATCCGGCCAGCCTCACCGAGCCGATCCTGCACGAGGGGGTGATCCGGAACGCGCCACCGTTCGACGGCGCCGTGGACGGCCCCGAGACGATCGGCCGCTTCATCGCCTGGATCGAGGCCAACGGCTGGGGCAAGGGGCAGGTCGCCTACCGCTTGCGCGACTGGCTGATCTCCCGCCAGCGCTACTGGGGGACCCCCATCCCGGTCGTCTACTGCGAGAAGGACGGCATGGTGCCGGTGCCGGACGATCAGCTCCCGGTCGAGCTGCCGTACGACGTGGAATTCACCGGCCGCGAGGGGAACCCACTGTCGCGCTCGAAGTCCTTTGTGGAGGCCAAATGCCCGAGGTGCGGCGGCCCCGCCCGGCGCGAGACCGACACCATGGACACCTTCGTCGACAGCTCCTGGTACTACCTGCGGTACCTCTCGCCGCGGGACGAGACGCGGATGTTC
The DNA here is from genome assembly GCA_045807625.1 of Thermoanaerobaculia bacterium. Lineage (GTDB taxonomy): Bacteria > Acidobacteriota > Thermoanaerobaculia > Multivoradales > UBA5704 > DATARR01. The sequence continues at coordinate 60,610 of JBJMHA010000064.1, forward strand.
GACTCCGAGACCGCTGACCGTTGGATGCCGGTCGACCAGTACATCGGCGGCATCGAGCACGCCATCCTCCACCTGCTCTACGCGCGGTTCATCTGCAAGGTGCTGCACGACTTCGGCATGGTGGGCATCGAGGAGCCGTTCCAGAACCTGTTCAACCAGGGGATGATCACCCGCTTCTCGGAGAGGTCCGGACGGGTGGAGAAGATGTCGAAGTCGCGCGGCAACACGGTCTCGCCGGACGAGCTGATCGAGGAGATGGGGGCCGACACCGAGCGCGTCTACACCCTCTTCATCGGGCCGCCCGAGAAGGAGGCCGAGTGGAGCGACGAGGCGGTTTCGGGGGCCTACCGCTTCCTGACCCGGGTCTGGCGGCTGCTGGAGCGCCTCCCCGAGGCGCCGCCCACGGCCCCTGCCGACGCCGACCTGGAGCGCGACCGCCACGCTACCATCCAGCGGGTGACGCAGAGCTTCCAGCGCTTCTCCTTCAACACCGCCGTGGCGGCGCTGATGGAGCTGTCGAACAGCCTGGGGCGGGCCCTGGAGGAGAAGACCGCCTCGCGGCTGGCCTGCGAGCAGGCGTTCGACACGCTGGTCCAGCTTCTGCACCCCCTGGCCCCCCACGTCACGGAGGAGCTGTGGGAGCGGCGGGGGTACACCGAGAGCCTGCTCGACACCTCCTGGCCGGAGCACGACGAGGCCAAGCTCCGCCGCGAGCGCATCCACCTGGTCGTCCAGGTGGACGGCAAGCTGCGCGACCGGGTGGAGGTGGACGCCACGGCCGGCGAGAAAGAGGTGCGCGAGACGGTCCTGGCCAGCCCCAAGGTGATCGAGCACCTGGCGGGGCGCGAGGTGGCCAAGGCCGTTCTGGTGCCGGGACGGCTGATCAACCTGGTGACGAGGAAGACCGCATGAAACTTATTGCCATGAAAAAAGCGCTGCTCTCCGCCGGGGCCCTCGGGGCCCTGTTGCTCGCCCTCTCCGGCTGTGGTTACGCGCTGGTGGGGCGCAGCGCCAACATCCCGGCCGACGTCAAGTCGGTCTATCTGCAGCCGCTGGTGAACCAGACCCAGCGCCAGCAGGTGGAGCAGTCGCTCACCCAGGCGATCGCCACCGAGCTGGTGACCCGGCAGCGGTTCGCCCTGGTGGGGAGCGAGACCCAGGCGAACGCCGAGATCGTGGGCGCAGTGACCGGCTTCACGGTGACCCCGGTCACCTTCGACCAGACCGGCCGCGCCAACGAGTACGAGATCGCCATCACCGCCCAGATCACCTTCAAGCGGGTGGGGGCGGACGCGAAGGTGATCTGGAAGAGCGACCGCTACACCTTCCGGGAGAACTACCCTCTCGATCCCACCGCCGCCGACTTCATCGACCGCGAGAACGAGACGGTCGACCGGGCCTCGAAGCGGTTCGCGCAGACGCTGGTGACGGACCTGCTGGAAGGGTTCTAGGATCTGATAACCGCCCCTACGAAGACATGCCTGAATCGGGGGTTATTTGCCGCCGAGCGCGGCGACCTTCTGGGCCAGGCGGGACTTGTAGCGCGAGGCGGTGTTCGCGTGGATGACCCTCTTCTGGGCCGTCTTGTCGATCACGCTCAGCGTCTCCGGCAGGATCTCCTGAGCCCGGGCGGCGTCGCCGCTCGCGACCGCGGTGCGCAGCTTCTTGATCGCCGTGCGCAGGGTGGAGCGCTGCGCGCGGTTCCGCTCCCGCGCCTTGATGTTCTGACGGTTCCGCTTCTCAGCCGACTTGGTATTCGCCATAGTTCCTTCGTCGCTCTCGCTTGGGTCTGGGTTGTCGTTTACCTTGAATTGCCACAAAAAGACCAGGTCGCACCGAAGCGCGACGGAGCTTTATAGCATCGGGTCCTACCTCGCGTCAACCCCGACCTCGCGCAGCCGCTGCCGCGCGAGGTTGGCCTCGTCGCTCGTGGGGTACTGCCGGATGACGTGCTGGAGCTGCACCACCCCCTGCGAGCGCTCGCCGAGCTCCAGGTAGGAGTACCCCTTCTTGAGCAGCGCGCTCGGCACCTTGTCCCCCTTGGGATAGCGGGTCAGCACCGTGTCGAACTGCTCGATCGCCTGCCGGAAGCGCCGCTGCCGGTAATAGGACTCGCCGATCCAGTAGGCGGCGTTGTCCGACAGGTCGGTGTTCGGGAAGCTCGTCAGGTACTCCTGGAACTCCCGCATGGAGAGGTCGAAGCTCCCCTTGAGGTAATCGTTGTAGGCCGCGTCGTAGAGGCTCTTGGGGTCGATCCCGGCCCCGGCGCCGCCCGCGGCCTGCGGCGGTGGGGGAGCGGCCCCCTCAGACGGCGCGGGGGCGGTCTGCGGCTGGTTGCGGAAGCTCTTCAGCTCCTGGTTGGTGGCCGCGATCTGCTGCGAGAGCTGCGAGAGGCGGTAGTTGGTGTCCTCCAGCTTCGCCTGCAGGGCCTCGATCTGGCCCGACAGGTCCTGCAGCTTGACCCGCATGTCGGCCTCGGTCTTGATCAGACCCTGCATCTGCTGGCCGACGTCGGTCTGGAGGTTGGCCACCTCCTGCTTGCTGGGGGCCTCTTGGGCCTGCTTCTGGAGCTGCAGCATCTGCCGCTGGATGTCCGAGAGCTGCGATTGCAGCCCCTCGATGTCCTGGGAGGAGACGCATCCCGCGGCGGTGAGCGCCGCCGCGAGGAAGCCGGCGAGGGGGAGAACGCGCAGGTACTTCTTCATATCAGCCTACGTTCGAGCGGCCGGTGATCACCATGTGGGCGCGGCGGTTCTGCGACCAGCAGCTCTCCACCTCCTCGGTGCAGACCGGGCGCTCCTTGCCGTAGGAGATGGTGCGCATCCGGGTGGCGGCGAGGCCGAGCGAGGTCAGGTAGTCCCGCACCGCGTTGGCCCGGCGCTCGCCGAGGGCGAGGTTGTACTCGCTGGTGCCGCGCGAGTCGGCGTGCCCCTCGACGGTGATCGAGAACTGGGCGTTGCTCTTCAGCAGGTCGGCGTTGCGCGACAGCTTGTCCCGGGTGTCGTCGCTGAGATTGCTCTCGTCGTAGTCGAAGTAGACGTCCGGGCTGAAGCCGCGCCGCTGCAGCTCGCTGTTGACCACCTGGAGGTCCGAGGACAGGAGCGGGTCTTCCTTCTGGTCGTTGACCTCGGGGGCCGCCGGCTGCTGCACCTCCTGCGTCGGCGGCGGGGTCGCCGGGGGGGCCGGCACCGTCGTGGTCTCGACGTTCAGGTCGGCCGGCGGCGTGGCGGGCTTCTTCTTCGGGCACCCGTACAGGAACACCAGAAGGGCCGGCACCACCGTCCATATCATCCACTTTCGGCTCATGATCTCTCCTCTTCAAAGGGCTGGGTCGTACGGCTGTCAATCCTTGTCTATCACAAATCTATCAAACCGTTCACTTTTCCGGAACGCTCCGCGACCAGTCGGCGAGGTCGTTGTTCCCCTCGGTCGTGAGCTGGCGGACGTTGCCGCCGTCGAGGTCCATGACGTAGATCTGATTTCTTCCCTCGCGCCGCGAGGTGAAGGCGATCTTGCGGCCGTCGGGGGAGAAGGTCGGCGACTGGTTCTCGCCCGGCCCCGAGGTGATCACCCGCGTCTCCAGGGTCACCACGTTGGTCACCGCGATCTGGAACTGGCCGTCGCGCCGGCTGGTGTAGGCGAGCAGGTCCCCCTCGGGGCTCCAGGCGGCGCCGTCGTTGTAGCTCCCCTCGAAGCTGATCCGCCGCTGGTTGGCCCCCTCGGCGTCCATCAGGTAGATCTCGGGGTTGCCGGCGCGGCTGGAGGTGAAGGCGACCTCCCCGCCCTTGGGGCTCCAGGCCGGGTTGGTGTCGATACCGCTCGAATTGGTCAGCCGCCGCAGGTTGCCGCCGTCGAGATCGGCGGTGAAAATTTCGACGTTCCCCTCCAGCGAGCGGGCGAAGACGATCCGGCGGCCGTCCGGGGAGAAGCTGGGGCTGATGTTGAACGAGCCCGAGGTGACGACCGGCCGCTTGCGGCCGCTGCCGGTCTCGGCCAGATAGATCCCCGGCGGACCGTTGAAGAACGAGGTGTAGGCGAGCGACTCACCCGTAGGGCTCCAGGCCGGGGACATCGAGGTCGAGCGGTGGCTGGTGATCCGCCGCTGGCCCGCCCCGTCGTAGTCCATGACCCAGATTTCCTTGGCGCCGCCGCGGTCTGAGGTGAAGGCGATCTCGGAGAGGGCGATCCCCGGCTTACCGACCAGGAAGCGGATCACCTCGTCGGCGAAGGTGTGGGCCATCCGGCGGCTGACCGAGGCCGGGCCGCTGTAGCGCTTGGCGAGCACGGCCTGGCCGCTGCCGAGGTCGAGCACCCGCCCCTCGAAGACCAGCCTGTCCCCCTCCGTCCGCATGTCGCCCAGCAGCAGCACCTCGTTGCCGGTCGAGCGGTAGGCCGCGAGGTCCTTCTGGACGTCGCCGGAGAGCGCCAGCCCCGAGAGCGCGTCCGGCCCCTGGATCTCGAAGTAGCCGGAGAGGTCGAGGTCGTGCCGCACCGTCTCCTCGAGTTCGCGCCCCGGGGCTCCCGCCTGCCCCCGGAAGGCGGGGAAGGCGATCTTGATCTTGCGCGCCTGGCCTCCGCGGTTGAGCTCCAGGGTGACCTGGCCCGGCGGCTGCCCCGGCTGCTGGGGCTGCGGCGGCGGCTGCTGGGCGGCGAGCGCCAGCGCGGCGGCGAGGAGCAGGCAGGCGAGGACGGTCAGGATGGCGGATCTCGGTCTCATGGCACCTCGTTCGGTCAACGGTCAGCGGACGATCAGGGTGACCCCCAGAGAGTCGTTGCGGTAGGCCCTCGGCAGGGGCGCGAAGGGGGACGCGTTCTGGACCGCGCGCAGCGCGGCGAGGTCGAAGGAATTGTACCCCGACGACTGGGCGACCTGGAGGTCGGTGAGGCTGCCGTCCCGCTGGATGCGGAAAGAGATGATGGCCTTCACCTCGTTGCCGAGCGGCGGACGCGTCCACTTCGAGTCGATCGCCGAGAGGAGCTGGTCGATGTAGTAGCCGAATTTGAAGTCCGGGTTGTCGAGACCGGCGATCTGCGAGCCGAAGGCGGTGGTGCCGAGCGGATTGCCGGTGGGCGCGCCGCGCCGGCCGGGCTCGCCGTTGGCGTCCCCCTGCTGGGCGGTGCCGGCCGGGTTGTTGCCCGTGCCGGTGGCCGCCGGCCGGGGCTTCTCAGGCTTTGGCTCGGGTTTCTTCTTCTCAGGCTTCTCGGGGAGCGCGGGCACCTCCTCCTTCACCGGCTTGGGGGTGGAGCGCTCGGGCTCCGGCTTCGGCTTGGGTTTCGGCGGCTCGGGGGCGGGGGGCTCCGGCTCCTCGGCCGGCTCCGGCTTCGGGGGAGCGGGCTTGTCCGCCTTGGGGCGCGGCGCGGGCCGGCGGACCCCCAGCGCCTGGGCCGGGATGATCTGCACCGGCACGAACGACGGCGGCGGGGGAGGGGGATTGAGGCGCGGCAGCACCAGGACGAGCACCAGGGCGATGCCGTGCAGGGCCGCGGCGGCGGCCAGGCTCACCACCTCCGGCCGGCGGCTCTCGCGCCGCGACCGCCGCTCGAGGATGCGGTCGACCGCCAGGCTCACGAGGTGCGCCGCCCCCTTTCCGTGGTGTGGCGGTCGGTGACCATGCCCACGTGCACGATCCCCCCCTGGTGGAGGATGTCGAGCACCTCGATCACCTTGCCGTACGGCACGTCGCGGTCCCCCTTGAGGAACACCGTGTCGTCCCCCCGAGCGGCGATCTGGGCCTTGAGGCGGGAGACCAGCTCCTCGCTCTCCACCGCCGACTCCTTCAGGTAGATCCGGCCGTTGCGGTCGATCGAGATCACCAGCGGGTCCTGCACCCGCAGGGGGAGGTTGGGGGCGTTCGCCTTGGGGAGCGCCACCTCGACCCCCTGGTGGAGCATGGGCGCGGCGATCATGAAGATGATCAGCAGCACCAGCATCACGTCCACCAGCGGGGTGACGTTGATGTCGGCGAGGACCGGCTCGTCGTCGCCGTCGCCGTTGCCTAGATGGAACGCCATCGTCTTCCTCTCCCCTGCTTAGACACCGCACCGTGCCTCAAGTGAAGTTCCGCTCCGCCAGATTGAGGAATTCGAGCGAGAAGTCCTCCATCCGCATCCGCAGCCGGCGCGAGTACTGGGAGAAGTAGTTGTAGGCGATCAGGGAGGGGATGGCGGCGGCGAGGCCGGCGGCGGTGTTGATCAGCGCCTCGGCGATGCCCGGCGCCACCGCCACGATCGAGGTCGACCCCTGGAGGCCGATGTCGTTGAAGGCCTGCATGATCCCCCAGACCGTGCCGAAGAGACCGATGAAGGGGGTCGCGGCGGCGGTGGTGGCGAGGAAGCCCAACCAGCGGGTGACCCCCTGGAGCTCGATGTTGACCGCCCGGGTCAGCGTCCGTTCGAGCGCCGGGACCGAGCTGATCTTGTAGGAGCGCTTGTCGCTGGGGCGGTCCGGGTCCGGGGCGTTCTTGATCTGGCTGTCGATCTCGGCGTAGCCGGCCTGGAAGATCCCCACCAGCGGCGAGGCGCCGAGCTTGGTGGACTGGGCGTTGACCTCGCTGAAGCGCTGGCTGCGGTGGAACGCCTCGAGGAACCTGCTCGTCTGGCCGTCGGCGCGGCGGAACTGCACCAGCTTGCCCAGGATGATCGCCCAGGAGCCGATCGAGAACAGGGCGAGGAGGGCGAGGACGAATTTCGCCATCCCGCCCGCCTGCAAGAAGAAACGGAACAGGCCCGGCCCGGCGGGGCCGGCCTGGAAAACGATCAGAGCCATCGAGAGCATGCGGTCCCTTTCACCCTTCTTACGCCCGTCGGAGGGTCAACCTACCATGCCACCGCGGCATGAGCAAAGGGTGTGCCGGGGGTTATTCCGCTTCGGCCGGCTCGTCCAGCGCCGGCGGCAGGATCACCTTGTGGCGGCGCAGGAAGTCCTCCAGGGCGCGGGTGACCACCTCCAGGGCCTCGCCGACGGTGTCCACCCAGACGGCGAGGTCGAGGTCCGGCGGCGAGGCGAGACCGCTGCCGACGATCTCACGCTCGATCCAGCCCCGCAGGCCCCGCCACATCGGTCCCACGAAGATGAGGGTCCGGCCGCTCATCATCTGGACCTGCAAGAGCTGCCAGACCATCATCGCCTCCAGGGTGGTTCCGATGCCGCCGTCCATCACGATGTAGGAGTGGGAGAGGCGGATGAACTGGTGGAGGCGGGAGAAGAACATCGAGTGCTGGGCCACCTCGTCGAGGTAGGGGTTGGGCTGCTCCTCCAGGGGGAGGAGGATGGTGAGCCCGAAGGAACGGGTCTTGTAGTGGTAGGCGCCGGCGCGGGCCCCCTCGTTGGCCGCCCGCATCAGGCCGGGGCCGCCGCCGGTGACGATGTCGCACCCCATGTAGGAGAGCTGGCGGGCGAGCTCGCGCACCGTGGCATAGGCCTCATCTTCGGGCTGGATGCGGCTGGAGCCGAAGATCGCCACCCGGAAGTAGCGCTTCTCGATCGGCGCCTTGCGGTCGAGCCAGTGGATCAGCTGGTAGAGGGAGAGGATGGCGCGGTCGAACCACCGCAGCACGTACGTCCGCCGCTTGCGCCGCCACCGCTGGCGGCGGGTCTCGCCGGTGACGGCGGGCTCGGGCGGGAAGATCCGGCGGGACGGCGGCATGGCCGGGAGATTGTAGACCGGCGGACGCCATCCCGCATGGAGATCACGGATTCTGGCCGAGCCATAGCTTGACGATGTTGGCGTAGTCGACGAAGGTCAGCTCATCCGGCGAAAGTCGCAGGCCCCTGCACAGCGAAGGAAGCTCCTGGCGGAAGACCTGGTAGCGAGCTGCGATCACCTCGCCTCCCGGCATACTGACCGTCGATGACGAGCTACGGACGCAGTTCCGCACGATGACGATCGCGGTTTTGGGATCATCTCCATGAGACCGGATATCCTGACCGGCGATGTCCGAAATGAACTTCTGGTAGCGGTATTTCTCCCGGTCCAAGATCAGGCAGACCTTCCTCTTCTGTTCTGTATTACCGAACCTCTTGGCTCCGAGAAAGATCCCGAGCTCGAGAGGCATATTGAATCGGGGCAGTTGATTCGTGGCATCTAATTCCGTCTTCGAGAGATCGTGGATCCCGAACCTGCATTCGGAGATGATGTTGAAAATCTTCTCGATCCTGATCTGGCTTCCGTCGTCGGCTTCGAGCGCGCACCGGGGTTGAAACCCGCAGTCAGCGACGGCGAAGACAATGGCTTCGAAGAGATGCTGGTACTGAAGGTCGAAAGGGCAGTTGATGAAAACGCCCGGGGAGACCGTCTCCGCTGAACGCGAATCTGGTTTGGCCAAGGGTGGGAAATTACTGGTCGTCCGGCTCGTCGTCGGAATCCGAATCGGCTTCCGGAAGTAGATCCGCGATCGGGGCGGGCTCCGGCTCGGGGGTCCACATCACCTTGGTCCAAGCCGCCGCATCCCTCTGGGCCATGACCTTCCTCACGACTTCCCGAATTTCCTCCGGCGTCCGGGAACCCTGCTGCAGAGGGGTGGGGATGACTCGCTTCGCCATAACCGGATCTTACGTCTCTACATGCCGGCCGTCAATCCTTGATCCGGCCAACCCATGATAGTCTCGCCTCCGGCTCCTCACGGCACTCATAGGGCTGTGGCGGGGCTTGAGCCCTTGTCGCACCCCAACCCTGGAGAGAGCATGAGCGGTCGAGTCCTCATCACTGGCGCTTCGGGCGCCCTGGGGCGGAGCGTCGTGGCGCGGTTCGTGGAGGCGGGCGACCGCGTCCTGGCCGTCGGCGCCACCGCCGCCGCCCTGGCGGAGCTGTCGGCGCCTGGCCCCACGGACGCCCTCGCCCTGCGGCGGGTGGACCTCGCGTCCACCCCCGAGGTCGAGACGCTGTTCGCGGACGAGGAGGCGGAGGCGGGGGTCCCCCGGGCGGTGGTCCATCTGGTCGGCGGCTTCCGCTGGGGGCGCTTCGCCGACACCTCGGACGCCGACTGGACCTACCTCCTCAAGCTCAACCTCGACACCACCTTCCGCGTCTTCCGCGAGTGCGCCCGCCGCTTCGAGCGGGCGCGCGGCGGCGCGGTCGTCGCGGTGTCGGCGCCGGCGGCCCTCCTCGGGGAGGCCGGGGTCGGCGGGTACGCCGCCACCAAGGCCGGAGTGCTGCGCATGGTCGAGTCGCTGGCGCGCGAGATGGCGCCGTTCGGCGGCCGCGCCAACGCCGTGCTCCCCGGCACCATGGACACCCCCGCGAACCGCGCGGCGATGCCTGACGCCGATCCGTCGCAATGGGCGAAGACCGACGACGTCGCGTCGGTGATCCACTTCCTCACGACCCCCGCCGCCATCGCCGTCAACGGCGCCGCGGTGCGGGTCCCGGGACCCAACCTATGAGCCATCTGGACTGTCACGTCTACTACGATTCGACCCGCCAGCCCGCGCCCCCCGCCGCGTGCGGGGACCACGTCGACCTGGCCACCGACCCCGAGGCCGCCAGCCTCCTCGCCCGCCTGGGGCTCTCGCCCGAGGCCGACCTGCCGGCCGTGCTCCTCACCGAGCCGGACGGCAAGATCCGCCTCGTGGGCGTGCGCCTCTCGAACGAGGAGACCGCCCGCCTCGCCGCGCAGGAGGGGATCCATGCTGAGAGCGTGGTCGTCTACAGCTCCTCCTGGTGCCCGGACTGCCGGCGCGCCAAGCGGGTGCTGGAGGAGGCCGAGGCGCCGTTCGCCGAGGTGGACATCGACCAGGACCCCGGCTCCGAGGCGCTGGTGCTGGAGCGCAGCGGCGGCCGGCGGGTGGTGCCCACCCTCCGGTTCGACGACCGCGTGTGGGCCTTCAACCCGGCTCCACCCCTGCTGCGCCGGCTGCTGAACGGCCGCGCCAGGGGAGCCTGACCCCGAACATCAAGGGAGATCGTATGAAGATCGCCGTGTGCATCAAGCAGGTTCCCAACACCGAGGCGCGGCTGCGCGTCAGCCGCGACGGCCGGTGGGTGGACGAGGAGGACCTGCCGTTCGTGATCAACGAGAGCGACGAGTACGCCCTGGAGGAGGGGCTCCGCATCGCCGAGAAGACCGGCGGCGAGGTCGCCGTCTTCAGCCTCGGCCCCGAGCGGGTCAAGGAGGCGCTGCGCAAGGCCCTGGCGGTGGGCGCGGCGCGCGCCGTCCACCTCTCCGACCCCGCCTTCCTCGGCGGCGACGCCCTGGCGGCCGGCCGCGCCCTCGCCGCCGCCCTCGCCCAGGGCTCCTTCGACCTCGTGCTCACCGGCTCGCAGTCGGACGACGTCGGCTACGGCGGCACCGGCTCGGTGATCGCCGGCCACCTCGGCTGGCCGCACGTCTGGCTGGTGATGGGCGTCGAGCTCGAGGACGGCAACGCCAGCGCCAAGGTGACCCGCGAGATGGAGAGCGGCGTCAACGAGGTGTCGCGCGTCCGCCTCCCCGCCGTGCTGGAGGTGCAGGCGGGCATCAACCACCCGCGCTACGCCTCGCTCAAGGGGATCATGGCGGCCAAGAAGAAGGAGATCGCCACCGCCTCGCCGGCCGACCTCGGGCTCGACGCCTCCCAGATCGGGACGGCGGGATCACGCCTGGAGATCGTCTCCGTGAGCTTCCCGGAGTCCGGCAAGGGGGCCCAGATGCTGGAGGGGGACGCCAAGGCCGCGGCCGCGAAGCTGGTCGAGAAACTGCAGAAGGAAGCGAGGGTGCTCTGATGGCCAACGGAGTCTGGATCGTCCTGCAACACCGCGAGGGGCAGCTCCCCCGCATCTCCTTCGAGGCGATCGCCGCGGCGCAGAAGCTGGCGGCGCGGACCGGCGGCAAGGCGGAGGCCGTGCTGCTCGGCGAGGGCGTGGGGCTCGCCGCCGCCGAGGTGGCCAAATTCGACCTCGCCGCCGTCCACGTGGCGGACGACCCCGCCCTCCGCGTCTACACCCCGGGGGCCTACATCGGCGCCCTGGCGTCGGCCATCCAGGCCGCGGCTCCCGCGTTCGTGGTCTTCCCGCACACCTACCAGACGGTCGACTACATGGCCCGCCTGGCGCAGGGGATCGGCGCCGGGCTGCTGCCCGAGGTCACCGGCTTCGAGGCCGGTGCCGATGGGCTCGTCTGGGCCCGGCCGGTGATGGGCGGCAAGCTGCAGTCCAAGGTGCGGGTCAAGGGGGAGGGGACGGTGCTCGTCTCCGTGCAGTCCGGCGCCTTCCCGGCCGACGGCGCCGCGCGCGGAGAGGCCGATGTCAAGCCCCTCACCGTCGACCTCTCGGGGGTCCGGCCGGACCGCGAGGTCCTCGGTTACGAGGAGGTCGGCGGCGACACGGTCGACCTCAGCAAGGCGGAGATCATCGTGGCGGTGGGCCGCGGCGTCGGCGGCGCGGACAAGATGGCGCCCGTCGAGGCCCTCGCCAAGGCGCTGGGAGCCGAGATCGGCGCCAGCCGCCCGGTGATCGACAACGGCTGGCTGCCGCGCGACCGCCAGATCGGCTCCTCCGGCCAGACAGTCGCCCCCAAGCTCTACGTCGCGGCCGGCATCTCCGGCGCCATCCAGCACCTCGTCGGCATGAAGGGCTCCTCAGTGATCGTGGCGATCAACAAGGACCCCGGCGCGCCGATCTTCACGGTGGCCGACTACGGCATCGTCGGCGACCTCCACGAGGTGCTGCCGGCGCTGACCGAGGCGGTGCGGGCGGCAAAGGGCTGATGGCCATCGGAGGTCTCCCGCCCCTCCCGGTGAGGGCCTCCTGGGTCGTCCTGAAATTCGGCGGCACCAGCGTCTCCACCCCGGAGCGCTGGGCCACCATTGCCGGCCTAGTCCGCCAGCGGCTGGACGAGGGCCTCCGCCCCCTCGTCGTCTGCTCGGCCCTCTCCGGGATCTCCAACCAGCTTGAGGCGCTCCTCGCCGCCGCCGTCGAAGGGTGGCATGAGGAGCCGCTGGCGGTGATCGAGAGGCGCCATCTGGAGCTGGGGAAGGGGCTCGGGCTCGACGCCGCGCCCCTCCTGAAAGCCGACCTCGACGAGCTCTCCCGCCTGGCCCTCGCCGCCTCGCTCCTGCGCGAGGCCGGCCCGGCGCTCAAGGCGCGGGTGATGGCCTTCGGCGAGCTGCTCTCCACCCGCCTGGGCGCCGCGTACCTGCAATCCCAGGGGATCGCCACCGCCTGGCACGACGCCCGAACGTCGCTCGTCGCCCGCGAGGATCCGGCCCTGGGGGCGCGCGCCGTGCTCTCGGCCACCTGCGATTTCGAGCGCGACGAGGCGCTGGCGGCGCGCCTGGGGGACCTTCCAGTCGCCGCGGTGATCACGCAGGGGTTCATCGCCCGCAACCGCGACGGGCAGACGGTGCTCCTGGGCCGCGGCGGCTCGGACACCTCCGCCGCCTACTTCGCCGCCCGCCTGGGCGCCGCGCGGTGCGAGATCTGGACCGACGTCCCCGGCCTGTTCACGGCCAACCCGGCGCTCCTCCCCTCGGCCCGGCTGCTGCGCGCCCTCGACTATGACGAGGCGCAGGAGATCGCCAGCATGGGGGCCAAGGTGCTCCATCCGCGGTCGATCCCGCCGGTGCGCCGGCACGGCATCCCGCTGCACGTGCTCTGCACCGACCGCCCCGAGGCACCGGGCACCATCATCTCGGCCGTGGGCGCCCCCGGCGGCCCCCAGGTCAAGGCGATCTCCTCCCGCCGCGGCATCACGCTGATCTCGATGGACACGGTCGGCATGTGGCAGGAGGTCGGCTTCCTGGCCCGGGCCTTCAACATCTTCGCCGAGCACGGGATCTCGATCGACTCGGTCTCCACCTCAGAGACCAACGTCACGGTCTCCCTCGATCCCAGCGCCAACGTGCTCGACGAGGCGGCGCTCTCGGGCCTGCTGGACGACCTCTCGGCGGTCTGCGAGCCGCGGGTGATCGCGCCCACCGCCTCTCTCTCGCTGGTGGGGCGGGGCATCCGCGCCATCCTCCACGAGCTGGGGCCGGTGCTGGAGGCGTTCGAGGAGCTGAAGGTCCACCTGATGACCCAGTCGGCGAGCGACCTCAACCTCACCTTCCTGGTCGACGAGGAGCCGAGCGAACGGCTGATCCGCCAGCTCCACGGGCTCCTGTTCGGCCAGAAGGGGGAGAGCGCCCTCTTCGGCCCCACCTGGAGCGAGATGTTCGGCGGGCCGGTGGAGGAGGTCACGGTCTCCCCGCACGAGTGGTGGCACCGCCGCCGGAGCGAGCTGCTGGAGATCGCCGCCCGGCGCGGGCCGGTCTACGTCTACGACGCGCCGGCCCTGCGCGCCGCCGCGGAGCCTCTGCAAGGGCTGGACGCCGTGGACCGGCTCTTCTATTCGCTGAAGGCGAACAGCCATCCGGGGGTGCTGCGGGTCTTCCACGACGCCGGGCTGGGATTGGAGTGCGTCTCGGCGGCCGAGCTGGACCACGTGCTTGCCCTCTTCCCCGGCATCGACCCCGGGCGGCTCCTCTTCACCCCCAACTTCGCGCCGCGCGAGGAGTACGAGCGCGGCTTCGCGGCGGGCGCCCGGGTGACGGTGGACAACGTCCACCCCCTGCGGCACTGGCCGGAGGTCTTCCGCGGGCGGGAGGTCTTCCTGCGGCTCGATCCCGGGCGGGGGAGGGGGCACCACGCCCACGTCCGCACCGCCGGCGCGCAGTCGAAGTTCGGCCTGGCGCCGGAGCAGATGGAGGAGGCCCGCTCCCTGCTCGCCGCCTGCGGCGCCCGCGTCGTGGGGCTCCACGCGCACGCCGGCAGCGGCATCCGGACGCCGGACGCCTGGAGCGAGGTGGCGCTCTTTCTGGCGGAAGCCGCCGAGCGCTTCCCGGACGTGCGTGTGCTCGACCTCGGCGGCGGGCTCGGCGTGCCGGAGCGGCCGGGGCAGAGCCCGCTCGACCTGGACCTCCTCGGCGAGCAGTTGCGGCGCTTCAGGACGGCCAACCCGCGCTTCGAGCTCTGGCTGGAGCCGGGGCGCTTCCTGGTCGCCCAGGCGGGGGCGCTGCTGGCGCGGGTGACGCAGATCAAGCGCAAGGGGGAGGTCACCTACGTCGGCCTGGAGACGGGGATGAATTCGCTGATCCGCCCCCCCCTCTACGGCGCCTACCATCCGATCCTCAATCTCTCCAGGCTCGACCAGCCCGCCGCCTGGATCGCCCACGTCGTGGGCCCCATCTGCGAGACCGGCGACATCCTCGGCCGCTCCCGCCGCCTCCCCGCCACCGAGGAGGGGGACGTCTTCCTCATCGCCAACGCCGGCGCCTATGGGCGGGTAATGAGCTCGCATTACAACCTGCGCGAGCCGGCGGGGGAGGTGGTGCTGGGCCCCTCCTAGAGGCTCCCCAAGCCTTCTCAGAACTTTCACAGACATCCGCCAGACCTCCTTCAGGACTCGGCGCACTGGCGACGGCTACGGTGCGTCATGCGAACCGCGACCGTCCGCCTTTCCGAACGCCACGATCTCCAAGCCACCCTTCCGGCCTCGCCAGCCTCCACCGCCGCCCGCGGCCGGGCGCTCCTCGAAGCCCACCTCGACCTCATCCAGCGCCGGCTCCACACCTTGAGCTGGCGCGGCGGCCTGCCCGAATCCGAGGCCGAGGAGTTCCGCTCCTGGGCGCTCTTCAAGCTGGTCGACGACGGCTACCGGATCCTCGGGAGCTGGCAGGGCCGGAGCTCGTTCTCCACCTTCCTGACCGCCGTGCTGGTCAATCTGCTGCGGGACTACCGCGATCATCTCTGGGGCAAATGGCGCTCCTCGGCGGCCTCCCGACGCGGTGGACAGGCGGGCGTGCTCCTGGAGCGGCTCGTGGTCCGGGACGGCCTCTCCCGCGAGGAATCCATCGAGCGGCTGCGCACCGAGCACGGCATCGTCCTCTCCCAGGAAGAGGTGGCGAGGCTCACCGCCGCGCTCCCCCGTCGTCTGGAGAGGCGGCGGGCGGGAGTGGAGGAGCTGATCCAGATCCCGGTCGACGGCAGGGTGGAAGCCCGGGTGAAGGAGAAGGAGCGGGCGCGCACCGCCCGGCGGCTCCGGGAGCGTCTCGTCCCGCTCCTCCAATCCCTGTCTGCCGAGGAGCGCGTCCTGCTCAAGCTCTACTTCTTCGACGACCTCAGCATGGCGGCCATCTCGCGGATTCTGGGCCGCCCCCAGCGGGACCTCTACTCGGCGCGGGACCGCTGCCTCAAGAAGGTCCAGCGGCATCTGGCGATGGCGGGGCTGGGGCGGGAGGAGGTCGGCGAGCTCCTCGACGATCTGCAGCGTGACCTCGGGCTGGAGGCGCAGCTCACGGCCTAGAAAGGAGAAAAAAAACTGTCCGTCCGTCTCTGGGGATGCGGCGCCGCAACACCGACAACATCTAATCAAGGGAGAGATGATTATGTCTGCCGCCCCCAGGAAGCGCCCCCAGACTCCGTTCCAACCGTTCAAGGAAGTGACGATCCCACCGAATGCCGTGTGCGGCTTCGGTTACTCCTACGGCTCGACCCCGGCGGATCAGTACGGGATGCTGATCGACCAGCCGAAACCGCAGGTGGATCCGATCCAGGTCGGGCCCACGGGGTAGAGCCCGCGCGCTATAAAGGACCGCAAGGACGCCAGGGACATCCGGGACAGAAAGCACCGAAACCGGTATGTTCCCATCCTTGCGGTCGTTTTATCCTTGCGGATTTTTTTCAGGGGTCGTGATGTGGCACCGCCGACTCCAGGATCTCCTGAAATCGCGGATCGTTCTGGAAATCCTTGAAGACCTTGTCATTTCCGAATTGGTCTCGCGTGTAGCCCGCCTCGATCGCCTGCCGGGTCCAGATATAAACCTCCTCCCGGCGGCCCGCCATGGCGCAGATCTGGGCACCCCGGAAGAAGAACGCGATCTTTTTGGGCTTGAGGCTTATCCCCTCCTGGACGTTGCTGAGGGCTTCGTCATAACGACCGAGCTTGGCGGCGCAGTAGGAGCGCCCGTAGTAGAGCTCGGCGCGCTCTCCTCCCCCTATGCTCATTGTTCGATCGAAACCGGAGAGCGAAAGCTCGTACCAGCGGCGGGCGTTGTCCCTTTGCCCAATCTGTTCGTAACACTCCGCCAGGTTCCGCGCTACGACCGGATCGGGGCGCAGCTCATAAGCCTGCTTGTAGGCCGCGATGGCCTCAGTCATACGATTCTGGGCGAAATAGGCGCTTCCCAGGCCGTTGGCCGATCTGAAGTCATGGGTCGCTTCGAAGACCTCCCGGTACAGAGGGATGGCCTCCAAAGAATGGCCGGTGGCCAGATAGATGTCTCCCAGGTTCTCCTTGGCGGTCATGTGGTCGGGATTGTACTTGAGCACATTGCCGAACTCGATCGCCGCCTCTTTATAGCGGACTGCATCCTGGAGCTTGGCGGCGAGGATCAGGCGGGCACGCACATATCCCTGGCGGGTTTCGGCAGCGTGGCGGAGTGCTGTAAGACCCTCCTCCAGCCGGCCTTCCATAATGAGCGCCTCCCCTAACTGCGTATAGCCACGGTCGAAGTCGCGGTCCTGATCAATGGCCTCACGGGCGGCCTGCTCGGCTTCCCGAGGCTTGTTTTCGAGCAGCAGGAGCTTCGCCTTGGCCACCCAAGGCATCGAATGATCGGGCGCTCGCTTCACCGCGTCCGCCGTGAGAATCCTGATCTCCTGCATCCGTCCCGGGGCCGGAAACTGGACGTTGAGGCGTGCCAGTAACGCGGCGAGTTGGGCTTCGATCAATGGATTGTCGGGAGCCAAGGCCAGAGCATGCCGATAGAGCTTCTCGGCGTTGGCCAACCCGTGTTGGGTATCTCCGCGCCATTCCATTTGGTCTCCCTGCTCGACGAGCCGCGTCACCTCCAAAGAGAAATCCCAGCGGTGTACCCGCGACCACCAGAACCCCACAGTGACAAGCACGATCAGCACGACCGCCGCCGCGATCCACAAAACTTGCCGCAATGGCCGCCGTATTTGAATCGGCCGCGTCCGCGCATCGCCACTGTTCCCGGGGGGCACGGGAACATAGGAGAGGTCCACATCCATCTCCTCGGCAGTCGCGTAGCGTTTCTCCGGGTCCTTGGCGAGCGCCTTTGTAATAATCGCGCCGAGCTCGCGCGGGAAGGCTTTAGCGTCGAGAGGCGGAGGAGCCTCGTTCAGGATCGCGTAGATTACCGCCTGCTCGTACTCGCCGCCGAAAGGAGTCCGGCCGGTCAGCATCTCGTAGAGCACGACCCCGAGCGCCCAGAGGTCGCTTCGCGGGCCGACCTGGTCCCCCCGCGTCTGCTCGGGCGACTTGTACGCCGGGGTACCGGGAGAGGAGCCCATCTGGGTGAGCAAGGTGGCGCCGGTCATCTTGGCGAGCCCGAAGTCGAGCAGCTTGACCTTGCCGTCCGGCAGGATTACCACGTTCGCCGGCTTGATGTCGCGATGGATGATGTGGACGCGGTGCGCCGCGGCGAGCCCTTGAGCGATCTGGCGGGCGATGGATACCGCCTCCGGCAGCGGCAGCGGCCCGCGCTCCAACCGTTGCTGAAGGGTCTCACCCTCATAGAAAGCCAGGGCGAGGAACATCCTGCCGCCCTCGCTCTCGCCCATATCGTAGAGCGTCGCCACGTTGGGATGGTCAAGCGCGGCCACGGCCTTGGCCTCATGGACGAAGCGCCGGCGGGCGCTCGGATCGCGGGCGAGGTCGGCGGGCAGGAACTTGAGCGCCACGACCCGGCCGAGGCGCTGGTCCCGGGCCTTGTAGACCTCTCCCATGGCGCCGCCGCCCACCATCTCCAGAATCTCGTAGTTGCCGATCCGAGAGCCAGGAGCGAGCGGCTCCGGAGCGACGCGATAGGAGACCTCCGCCAGCAGCCGATACCCCTTCTTGGCGATCGTCTGGATGTAGCGAGGGTTGCGCGCCTCGTCGCCAAACGCCTTCCGCAGCTCCCAGATGGCATGGCTCAGCACCTCTTCCGAGACGAAGGATTCCCCCCAGACCTCGCGGATCAGACGCTGCTTGGAGACCACGTTGGGAGCGTGCTTGACCAGGCAGACGAGCACCTGCATGGAGCGCGCCTCGACCACGGTCACGACGCCTCCTCGCTCGAGCTGACCCAGTGCCGGCCGCACCTGCCAGTCGGCGACGAAGAAGTCCGGCTCCCAGGAGCCCCGCACACTCTCTGAAGATTCGATGGCTGACATACGACGATAAGCCGAGGCCGTCGGAACCCCCTGTGTTGGATGGATGACTGTCCTTCGAAAAGTCTATTCTAGGAGAAAAAGAGGCCGCGGTCGCCCCCCTCCCCCTGAAACCCGCCCTACCCCCTCCTCGTAGTCCTTCCCGAGGAGGCAACCCATGACCACCGACCCGAAGGACCCGCTCACGCTCGCCGCCGACGGCCTGCGCCTGTTTTTGGGCGCGCCGTTCCGGCTGCGCACCTATACCAACCTGCTCTACCTGATGCTCGCCTTCCCCCTGGGGCTGGCCTACTTCATCTTCCTGATCGTGGGGCTGACCACCGGCTTCGGCCTGACCATCGTCTGGATCGGCCTGCCCCTCCTGGCCCTGACATTCGCCGGGAGCTGGGCCTTCGCGGCGTTCGAGCGCCAGGCCGCCATCCTGCTGCTGGGAGCGGACGTGCCGCCCATGCTGCCGCCGCCGAGCCCCGCCGCGCGCACGGCCTGGCAGCGGGCCGGCGACTTCTTCTCCAACCCCGTGACCTGGAAGGGGATGGGCTTCCTGCTGCTCAAATTCCCTCTGGGGATCGTGAGCTTCGTCGCCGTCGTGGCCCTGCTCCCGCTCTCGGGCGCCCTCCTGCTCGCGCCGCTGCTCTGGCAGATGGGGGTCCTCAATGTCGCCGACATCGACGGCGTCGTCTTCCAGGTCGATTCGATCGGCGGCGCCTGGGTCTGCGCGATTCTCGGGCTGGCGATGCTCTTCCTGTCCCTCAACCTGCTCAACGCCCTGGCCTGGGTCTGGCGCGGGACGGCCACGGTGCTCCTCGGCAGCGACCGGTTCCAGGCGCCGGCGCCGCCCGCGGAGATTCCCGAGGCGATGGCGATGGCCTGATTTCCCGGCCGAAGCGCGGTAGGATAGCGGGCGAGATCGTCCCCCATGCGCTTCCTCGTCGCCTGCCCCGACTGCCACCGCCAGTTTGACGCCACCGAGCGTCACGTGGGCTCCTCCTTCCAGTGCTCCTGCGGGGCCACGGTCACCGTGCCGCCGCCGAAGGCGCATGACGCGGCCGTGGTGCGCTGTTCCTCCTGCGGCGCCCCGCGGGAGGGAGGTGAGCCGGCCTGCCGCTTCTGCGGCGCCGAGCTCACCCTCCACGAGCGGGACCTCGACACCCTCTGCCCCGGCTGCATGGCCCGGGTGAGCGGCCAAGCCCGCTTCTGCCACCACTGCGGCGGCCCCATCCTGGCCGGGCAGGCGGCGGCCGGCGAGAGCGGCTACCGGTGCCCCGCCTGCGAGGGGGAGCGCCCGCTGACCAGCCGCCGGCTGGGCCGGGCGAACGTGGCGCTCTTCGACTGCTCCCACTGCGGCGGCATCTGGATCGAGAAGGAGATCTTCGAGGTGCTCGCCGACCGCGCCCGCGCCGGGCACCTGCCGGAAGGATTCGGCGGCGGCGCGCCCGCCCCCGCCGAGACGCCGGCGGCGCCGGCCCCCGCGCAGCCCCTCCGCTATCGGCCCTGCGTGACCTGCGGCACGCTGATGAACCGCCGCAACTACGGCCGGAAGAGCGGCGTCATCGTGGACGTCTGCGCCCGGCACGGCCTCTGGTTCGACCTTCACGAGCTCGACAGCCTGCTGCGCTGGATCCGCGAGGGAGGGGAAGCGCGGGCCGAGAAGCTCCAGCGCGAGCAGGAGCGGATCGAGGTCCGGCAGCAGCGCCTGGGCGAGTCGCTGCAGCCGTGGAACCAGCCCGAATCCGAGCGCCTGCTCTTCTCCCGCCACCGCCCGGGCGTGATGGGGGAGCTCGTCTCGGGGCTCGTCGGCGGCGCCATCCGCTGGTTTTTCGATTAGGTCCGCGGCATGAGAGCGCCCACCCTCGACGAGCTCGTGCTCAGCCCCGAGCCGCTGGCCGTCCAGCGCCACTTCGACGCCCGCAACTACCGTGTCTTCCGCTGGCTGATGGTGCTGGTGTTCTTCCTCTCCCTGGGCGGCATCGGCGCCTCGGCCGAGCTCCACGAAAGCTTCGGGCTGGCGATGTACATCCTGGACGCCGCGGCCGGCGTGGCGCTCTTCGTCCTGCGCGGCCGCGACCTCTTCGTCCGCAACTTCCGCCAGATCCTGCTCATCTACCTCTTCTGCCAGCTCCTGGTCCTCAAGTACGCCACCTACCACCTCCGGGACGGCGAGCACGTGCCGTTCATGCTCGTCTGCTTCCTGCTGCTGGCCTTCCGGCTGCGGGCCTCCGAGCACCTCATGCTGTTCGCCGCCTTCTGGGTGACGGCGGTGTTCCCGCTGGGCTGGCTGGGAGCGCCGCGGGCGGCGCCGATCGACCAGGAAGACAGCATCGTGGCGGTCTCCATCCTGGCCGTGGTCTGCCTGTTGACCGCCGTGGGGGTCACCCACCTCGACCGCAAGCGCTTCCTCGCCGTCTGGCGCAAGGAGCACGCCCGCCACCGCGAGCGCCTGCGGATGCGCGAGGAGATCGACTACGCGCGCAAGATCCAGCTCAGCATGCTGCCGCAGGTGCCCCCCCAGTTGGCCTGGATCGACCTCGCGGCGGCCTCGCTGCCGGCCACCGAGGTGGGGGGCGACTACTACGAATACTTCAAGCTGGACGAGGACAAGCTCGCCCTGGTGATCGGCGACGTGGCCGGGCACGGCCTGGCGAGCGGCCTGCTGCTCTCCGGGGTGCGGAGCTGCCTCTATCTGCTGGAGGAGTACCTCGCCGTGCCGGAGCGGGTCTTCGACCGCCTGAACCGCATGGTCCGGCGGACCACCGACAAGCGGACCTACATGACCCTCCTCTGCGCCGTGCTCGACCGCGCAGCGGGGACGATGTCCTTGGTGAGCGCCGGCCATCCGCCGGTCCTCCACTGGAACGCGCGGACCTGCCGTTTCGAGGAGGTGGGGGAGGGGGCGCCGCCGCTCGGCACCTTCCTGGAGGCCCGCTACGAGCCGGTCCAGCGTCCGGTGGCGCCCGGAGACCTGCTGATCTTCTACACCGACGGCCTCGTGGAAGCCCGCAACGAGCACGGCCTGGAATACGGCGACGCCCGCCTTCAGAAAGCCGTCGACCGCGCCGCCGCAAGCCGGACCGCCCGGGAGATCCGCGACGCCGTGCTCGGCGACCTCGCGAATTTCAAAGGGGATCAGGAGCAGGCGGACGACATGACGCTGGTGGTGGTGCGCCTGCGGTGATCCAGGCCCCGCGGAGCGGGGAACAACTCCCCGGGGGTCTGCTCGCGGTACCGCGGGCATGGAAGCCGCATGGCGCTCGCGCAACGCGGGACGCCAGGAGTGCCAGGTCTGCGGCTCCTGGCGTTTTTTCCCTTCTCCCGGAGAGCCGGATGCGGCGGCGTCACGAGCGGGGCTCAAAAGCCTCTCCCAAGGACGGGACTGGAGCGATCCGGAACGGAAGTGGAGCCAACTCGGACCGGATTCTAGCAATCTCGGACAGAAGCTTGAGATTCCGACATCGAAAGCCCCTCTATGAACTTCGTTGCTCGGTCCTCGAAAGCCGAATTCCATCCAATTCGGACCGAATTCACACAGCCTCGGACAGATTCTCAGCATCCTCGGACGGAATTCAGACCATCCCGGACGCGATTACCGCGAGTCAGGACAGTATGAGAGGCTTTCAAACCGGAGGCGCACGGCACGACCTCCGTCTGGCGGAGACCTCGACATGAAGACACGATTCGCTGCTTTTACCACAGCCATACTTCTCAGCGCGGTACCTCTTCGGGGCTCCGGCGACCAGCCTCGTCTCGCAGGCGAGAAGGCGTCGCCGCTCGCCATCGGCGAAACCTTTGCGATCGATTCCAAGATCCTGAGGGAGAAGCGGCGCATCAACGTCTATCTCCCGCCCGGATACGCCGCGTCGCGCGATCTGCGGGTCCCGGTGCTCTACATGCCGGACGGCGGGCTCGCCGAGGATTTCCTGCACGTGGCGGGTCTGGTCCAGGTCTCGGTGGGCAATGGGACGATGCGCCCCTTCCTGCTGGTGGGGATCGAGAACACCGAGCGTCGCCGCGACATGACCGGTCCCACCAAAAACGAGGAGGACAAGAAGATCGCGCCCCACGTGGGAGGATCGCAGGTGTTCCGGCGGTTCCTTCGCGAGGAGCTGATGCCGCAGGTCAAGGCGCGCTATCGCACGACTCAGGAGACGGCGATCGTGGGGGAGTCGCTCGCCGGGCTGTTCGTCGTGGAGACGTTCCTGCTGGAGCCCGACCTCTTCGATACCTACATCGCCTTCGATCCGAGCCTCTGGTGGAGCAACGAGGAACTGGTCCAGGGCGCGGCGGAGCGGCTGCGATCAAGGCCGGGCCTGGAGAAGACGCTCTATTTCGCGAGCAGCGACGAGAAGGGGATCGTGAAGGACACGGAGCGTCTCGCGGAGATCCTGAGCAAGAACGCGCAGCCGCGGCTCCATTGGCATTACGAGCGGATGCCGGAGGAGACGCATGGGACGATCTATCATCCCGCCGCGCTGAAGGCGTTCCGCGCGGTGCTGAAGCCGCGCTGAGCCGATCGTATGTTCGCCGGCAGCCGCCAGATCCGAGTCCACGACGAGGCCAAGGGCTTTTCTTTTCCGGTCCTCGTCCTGTACCCCATGGAGGCGCCTTCGGCGCCCATCGCGACAAGCTCCATGAGCGACTGCCTGGGGAGATTCTCGATTTTCTGGATGAAAGGTTGAAATGACTACGCGGCTCGCCATCTTCGATCTCGACGGCACCCTCACCGATACGAACGCCGTCGACGAGGAGTGCTACCTGGAGGCGGCGGCCGCGGAGCTTGGCCTGGCGCTGAATCCTGATTGGTCCGCCTACCCGCACTGCACCGACGCCGGGATCGCCCGCGAGGCGCTGGCCGGCTTCTTCGGCCGGCCGGCGAGCGACCTGGAGATCGATCGCTGGCGCGAGCGGTTCGTGGCGCTGCTGAGAAATCGCCTGGCCCAAGATCCCACAAGGTTTTCGGCGATCCCGGGGGCCATCGCGTTGTTGTCCCGCCTTCCCGGGGAGGGTTGGCATCTGTGCATCGCGACCGGGGGATGGGGGCGCTCGGCCGAGATCAAGCGGCGGGCGGCCGGCCTTCCCCAGGAGGTGCCGATCTTCTCTTCCGATCTCCACCATACCCGGGAAGGAATCCTGGAGATCGCCATCCACCGCATGCGGGAGCTCCACGGCGTTTCGTCGTACGATCGCATCGTGAGCCTGGGGGACGGCGTCTGGGACGTATCGGCGGCCGCCGGCCTGCGTCTGCCGTTCGTGGGCGTCGGCCGCGGTGCGCGGGCGGACCGCCTCCGCGAAGCGGGGGCCCGGGCCGTGCTGGGCGACTTCATCGACCTTGAAGGTACCTTGGAGACGATTGCGTCTGCCGAGCCACCCACGCTTTAGGAGGATGGAAATGGAATGCATCGACATCAGCGGCGCCAGGGCCAAGGGACCGCAAAACTTCATCTTCGGCTATGGATCGCTCATCGAGGACGAATCGCGGCAGCGGACCACCCCCTCGGCGCGCGACGCCTGGCCGGCGCGCGTTGAAGGCATCCGCCGCGGCTGGTGGGCGCGCGGCGCGGCGAGCGGCCTGACCACCACCTACCTCGGCGCCATCGCAGACCCCAAGGCGACGTGCAACGGCGTGATCTACGAGGTCTCCGCCGAGCAGCTCGCCGCGACGGACCGCCGGGAGAGCGCCGGGTATCAGCGCTGCCGCATCGACATCGGGAAGATCACGATGCTCGACGGCCGTACCCAGCCCCTCGACGGGCTTGTATGGGCCTACATCAACCTGATCCCGCCGGACAAGATCGCCGACAACCTGCCCACCCCCCAGTTCCCGATGGTCCAGTCCTACGTCGACATCTGCATCCACGGCTGCCTGGAGGTCGAGGGCAAGTACCCCACCGCGGCCGGCTTCACGCAGGAATTCATCGCCACCACCGACGAATGGAGCCGTTACTGGGTCAACGACCGGGTCTACCCGCGGCGACCCTTCATTTTCCAGCCGGCCTCCGATCAGATCGACACCGCCCTCCAGAACGCGCCCAGGACAGCCGAGCTGTTCTACGAGGTGGAGATCGAGCCCGCCAGTTGGGAGGACCGCAAGCCGGTGTGGTTTATCCTGGCCGCTCTTACCGGCTTCTCCCAGGCGCTGGCTGGCTCCCCTGGAATGGCTGCGCTGCAGGCTCGGACGCTCAGGCAGCCCCGTTTCGCTCCCCCGGCAGCTGCGCGAGCCAGGCCCCCGCTGGCGGCACCTGTCCGGAA
>JBJMHA010000065.1:0-19968 GCA_045807625.1 Thermoanaerobaculia bacterium
GCCGCACCAGGTACTCCGGGTCCTGCTGGCCGCCCGCGCGGGCGAGCACCGTCCGGCCGCCGTTCACCAGCGGAGCGAAGATCTCCGCCAGGGAGACGTCGAAGCCGATCGTCGTCTTCTGGAGGAAGGCGTCGCTCTCGTTCACGTCCCCCGCCCGGGCGTACTGGAGGCGGTTGCCCAGGGCGCGGTGGGAGACCACCACCCCCTTGGGCCGGCCGGTCGAGCCCGAGGTGTAGATCACGTAGGCCGCGTGGTCCGGCAGCAGGGGGACATCCAGGTTTTCCGCCGATTCCTCGCCGCAATCGAGCATCTCCTCGGTGACGACCAGCTCGATCCCGGCGTCCTCCATCATGTAGCTCAGGCGCTCTTCCGGCAGCGAGGGGTCGAGCGGCAGGTAGGCGCCGCCGGCCTTGAGAATGGCCAGCAGCCCCACCAGCATCTCGAAGGAGCGCTCGGCGCGGATCCCCACCAGCACCTCCGGCCCCGCCCCCCGCCGCCGCAGGTGGCGGGCCAGACGGTTCGCCCGCGCGTTGAGCTCGCGGTAGGTCAGGCTCTCCCCCTCGAAGACGGCGGCGGCGGCCTCCGGGGTCTTCTCCACCTGCGCCTCGAAGAGCTGATGGACGAACCCCTCCTCGGGGTAGTCCACCGGCGGCCGGTTCCACTCGACCAGGATCTGCTCCCGCTCCTCCGCGGTGAGCAGGGGCAGCTCCGAGATCCGCTGGGCGGGATTGGCGACCAGCCCCTCCAGCAGCACCTGGAAGCACCGGGACCAGCGCTCGACGGTCTCGCGGTCGAACAGGGCCGTGCTGTAGACCCAGTGGCCGAAGATCTGGGCTCCGGAGTCGAAGGCCGTCAGCGTGAGGTCGAGCTTTGAGACCGGTAGCTCGGCCCCCTGGGGCGCCAGGCTGAGCCCGGGGAGCTCCAGGGCCTCGGTGCCCAGGCTCTGGAAGGCGAGCATGGCCTGGAAGAGCGGCGGGAAGCTCAGGTTGCGCTCGGGAGCCAGCTCCTGGACGATGCGCTCGAAGGGCACGCTCTGGTGCGCGTAAGCCTCCAGGGCCGCGGTCCGCACCCTGTCGAGGAGCTTCAGGGCGTCCAGGCCGTCCGCGAAGGAGGAGCGCAGGACGAGGGTATTCACGAAGAAGCCGATCAGCCCCTCGACCTCGCGGCGGTCGCGGCCGGCCACGGGGCAGCCCACGGCGAAGCCCCGCTGGCCGGAGAGGCGCGCGAGCAGCGCCTCGTAGGCCGCGAGCAGGACCATGAAGACGGTGGCGCCCCTGGGCTTCGCCAGGGCGCGCACCGCGGCCGAGAGGGCCTCGGGGAGGGCGAAGGGGGCCATGGCGCCGCGGAAGCTCTGGACGGCCGGGCGGCGCCGGTCCCCGGGGAGTTGGAGCACGGGCACCCCGGCGAGCCGCTCGCGCCAGTAGGCGAGCTGGGTCTCCAGGATGTCCCCGTGGAGCCAGCTCCGCTGCCAGAGGGCGAAGTCGGCGTACTGCACCGGCAGCTCCGGCAGGGGCGAGGGCCGGCCCGCGGAGAAGGCCGGATAGAGGGTTGCCAGCTCGCGCAGCAGCACCTCCAGCGACCAAGCGTCCGCCACGATGTGGTGGAAGGTGAGGAGCAGCGCGTGCTCCTCCGCGGCCAGCTTCAGCAGCGCCGGGCGCAACAGCGGCCCGGCGGCGAGGTCGAAGGGGCGGAGCGAGATCTCGGCCGAGACGCGGCGGATCTCGTGCTTCGGATCGGAGAGGCCGGACAGGTCCAGCAGGGGCAGGCCGGGGCGGAGATCCTCCCGGACCACCTGCACCGGCCGGCCCTCGCGCGCGGCGAAGACGGTGCGCAGGGATTCATGGCGCCGGACCACCTCGAAGAGCGCCCGCCGCAGGGCGGGGACGTCCAGAGCGCCGAGCATCCGCACGGCGTTGGGGATGTGGTAGATCGCCGTGCCCGGCTGGAGCTGCTCCAGGAACCAGAGACGCTCCTGGGAGAACGACAGCGGCAGATCGCCGTCCCGGAGACCGGGGACCAGCGGCGGCAGCTCGATCCCGCCCACGGTCCGGGCCTCCTCGATCCGCGCGGCCAGCTCCGCCACCGTGGGCGACTCGAACAGCGCCCGCAGCGGCAGGTCGGCCCCGAGCACCTCGCGCAGGCGCGACAGCACCCGCGTAGCCAGCAGGGAATGGCCGCCGAGGTCGAAGAAGCTGTCCTCCCGCCCCACCCGCTCCACCCGCAGCACCTCCGACCAGATCCCGGCCACCAGCTCCTCCGCGGGCGTGCGGGGAGGATCGAAACCTTTTTCCGCGGGCACCACCGCCTCGGCCGGATCGGGCAGCGCCTTGCGGTCCACCTTG
Source organism: Thermoanaerobaculia bacterium (assembly GCA_045807625.1). Lineage (GTDB taxonomy): Bacteria > Acidobacteriota > Thermoanaerobaculia > Multivoradales > UBA5704 > DATARR01. The sequence continues at coordinate 2,343 of JBJMHA010000065.1, forward strand.
CCGTGCGCGGTCAGGGGGATGGCCGGGATCTCCACCAGGGCCGAGGGGACCATGTAGTCCGGCAGCCGCTCCTTGAGATGCTCGCGCAGGGCCGCCATGGCGATCCCGCCCTCCCGGGGAACCACATAGCCCACCAGCCGGCGGTCTCCCGAAGCGTCCTCCCGGGGCAGCACCACCGCCTCGCCCACGGAAGGATGGGAGCCCAGCACCGCCTCGATCTCCCCCAGCTCGATCCGGAAACCACGGATCTTCACCTGATGGTCGATCCGCCCCAGGTACTCCAGATCTCCGCCGTCCAGCCAGCGCGCCAAATCCCCCGAGCGGTAAAGACGCTCGCCCGTACCGCCGAACGGATCGGGCACGAAGCGCTCCGCCGTCAGATCCGGACGGCCGAGATATCCCCGCGCCACGCCCGCTCCGGCCACGTACATCTCCCCGGCCACTCCCACCGGCACCAGGTTGCCGTGGCGGTCCCGCAGATGCACGCAGAGATCCGGGATGGGCACCCCCACCGGGCTCTTCCCCACCGCCTCCAGATCCTGGCGCCGCACCACCCGCCAGGTGACGTGGACCGTGGTTTCGGTGATGCCGTACATGTTGACCAGCAGAGGCTTCTCATCCCCATGCCGGTCAAACCAGGGAGCCAGGCTCGACAGCTCCAGCGCCTCGCCGCCGAAGACGACAGAGCGCAGCGAAAGCTCCCCTCCTCGCTCCCCGTCCGCCTGGACGAGCTGGCGGAAGGCCGAGGGGGTCTGGCTCAGAACCGTCACCTTCTCCTTGACCAGCAGCTCGTGGAACGCCTCCGGGGAGCGGCTGACCCAGTAGGGAACCACCACCAGCCGGCCGCCGTAGAGCAGGGCCCCCCAGATCTCCCAGACCGAGAAGTCGAAGGCGAAGGAGTGGAACAGCGACCAGACGTCCTGGTCATCAAAGTGGAACCACCCGTCCGTGGCCGCGAGCAGCCGGGCCACGTTGCGGTGGGTGATCAGCGAGCCCTTGGGCTTGCCGGTCGAGCCCGAGGTGTAGATGACGTAGGCGAGGTTGTCGGGACCGGCGGCGGGCTCCGGATTCTCCTCGCTCTCCCCCTCGATCCCGCTCAGGCAGACCGCCTTCACCCCCGGCACCAGATCGCGCAGATCCTCGGTGGTGAGCACGACCTCGATCCCGGAGTCCTCGGCGATGTAGGAAAGGCGCGAGGCGGGATAGCGGGGGTCGAGCGGCACGTAGGCGCCGCCAACCTTGAGGATGCCCAGCAATCCTTCCACCAGCTCGAAGGAGCGGTCTACGCAGAGCCCCACCCGGGACTCCGGACCCACCCCCAGCCGCCGCAGGCGGTGCGCCACCCGGTTCGCCCGCGCGTTCAGCTCGCCATAGCCGCGGCTCTCCCCCTCGAAGGTGACGGCCGGAGCCTCTGGGGTCCGCGCCGCCTGCGCCGCGAAGATCTCATGCAGGCAGAGCGGGCTCTCGAAGCGGACCTCCGGACGGTTCCACTCCGAGAGGAGCTGGGCCCTCTCCGCCGGTTGCAGGATGTCGATCTCCTCCAGCCGCTGGTTGGGATCGGCCGCGAAGGCCAGCAGCGCGGATTTGAGATGCCCCAGCAGGCGCTCGACCGCCGCGGGCTCGAAGCGCTCGCGCTCGTAGTCGATCCGCAGCACCATCTCCCGGTCGGGGCCCGCCACCAGGGTGAGGGGGTAGTTGGTGCGCTGGAAGGTGGCGTCGCGCGACGTCTCCCCCATGAACCCCTCGAAGACGAAGATGCTCTCGAAGAGCGGCGCCGGGCGCGGCACCTCGGACCACCCCAGCACGTCCACCAGCGGGCTGTGCTCGTAGCGGCGGAGCTCGCTCTGCTCCGCCTGGAGAGCCTGGAGCCAGGGGAGCACCCGCTCGCCGGCCGGCACCCGCACGCGCGCCGGCAGGGTGTTGATGAAGCATCCCAGCATCGCCTCCACCCCGGGCAGGCCCGGCGGTCGGCCGGAGACCGTCAACCCGAAGACGAGGTCCTCCTCGCCGCTGTAGCGGGAGAGCACCAGTGTCCAGGCCCCCTCCGCGACCGTGCTCAGGGTAAGCCGGCTCCGCCGGGCCCAGGCCTTCAGCGCCTCGGTCTCCGGCTCGGGCACGAAGGCCACCGCCATGCCGCGGCCGAGGTCCTCGCGGCCGCGGCCGGCGGGCCGGTCCACCCCCAGAGGCGTGGGGGTGGTGAAGCCCGCGAGCACCCGCCGCCAGTACCCCTCGACAGGCGCGGCGTCCTGCTGGCGCAGCCAGGCGATGTAGTCCCGGAAGGGGCGGCGCGGCTCGGCCTGGAGGGACCGGCCCTGCTCGGCGGCCTGGTGGAGGGCGCTCACCTCCCGCAGCAGGAGGGCGGCGGACCAGCCGTCCAGCAGCAGGTGGGAGTAGTGCCAGACGACCCGGTAGAGGCCGCCCCGCAGCCGGATCACGCTGAAGCGCATCAGCGGCGGCCGCGCGAGGTCGAAGCCGCGCCGCCGCTCCCTGGCCATGTGCTCCTGGATCCTCGCCTCCCACTCCTCCTCGGGGACCTCCCGCCAGTCGAGGACGGTGACCGGCACCACCGCCCGCTTGTGGACGATCTGGAGGGGCTCCTCCATCCCCTCCCAGACGAAGGAGGTGCGCAGGATGGAATTACGGTCTACCAGCTCCTGCCAGACGCGGGTGGAGACCTCCGGATCGAACGGCTCCTCGAAGCGGAGGACGAACTGCTCGAAGTAGACCCCCTCTCCCGGCGCGTAGAGGACGTGGAACAGCATCCCCTGTTGGACAGGGGACAGCCGGTAGAGGGTCTCGACGTTCTCCCGGTTGATCCCGCGCACCGCCGCACCCCGGTCATTCATTCATCGCGGAGCGCGACGAGGGGGTCGACCTTCGCAGCCCGGCGGGCCGGCAGGTAGCTTGCCACGAGCCCCAGCAGGCCGAGCATCAGCGGGACGCTGACGAAGGTGATGGCGTCGCTGGCCCCCACGCCGTAGAGCAGGGTGAGCATCAGCCGCGACATCCCCCAGGCGGCGAACAGGCCCAGGAGGAGCCCCACCGAGGTGAGGCGCGCCCCCTGCCCCACGATCAGCCGCAGCACGTCCTCCTTCCGCGCCCCGAGCGCCATGCGGATGCCCACGTCGCGCGTGCGCTGGGCCACCGAGTAGGCCATCACCCCGTAGACGCCGATCACCGTCAGCGCCAGCGCGACGAGGCCGAAGAAGGTGAAGAGGAAGGTGTTGAAGCGCTGCCGGCTCAGCGAGTCGTCGATCACCTGGTCGATCGTCCGGATGGTGACCGGCAGGTCGTGGTCGAGCGAGGCGAAGGCCCCGCGCAGGCTGGTGGCGAGCGCCTCCGGCGGGCCGGCGGGGCGCGCCACCAGAGTGACGAGCCGGATCGGATACTGCGCCAGCGGCACGTAGAGCTGGTCGCCGCCCGCCTCGGCCAGCCCCTGCTGGCGGACGTGCCCGACCACGCCGACCACCGTGCGCCAGATGCTCTGGGCCGGCGTGCGGGCGTTCAGCTTCAGGCGCTTGTTGAGGGGGCTCTCGCCCGGCCAGAGGCGGCGCGCCAGCCCCTCGTCCACGATCACGGCGCCGGGGGCGTGCTCGTCGTCGGCGGCCGTGAAGCCCCGCCCCTGCAACAGCGGGATCTCCAGGGTCTTGAAGTAGTCGGGGGAGACCATCCGCCAGCCGGTCGACGGCGGGGCTTCGTTCGGCCCGAGCACCTGCCCCTCCAGGATGACGTCGCCCGAGAGGTTCAGCAGGGTGCTCATGGGGAGCTCGGAGGTGATCCCCGCGCTCTGCACGCCGGGCAGGGACCGGACGCGCTCCTCGAGCTGGCGCTGGAACGCCAGCACCTGCGCGTCCTGCGTCACCCGCGTGGGGGTCAGGGTGAAGCGGGCGGTGAGCAGCCCCTTGGTGCGGAAGCCGGGGTTCACCTCCAGCAGCCGCCGGAAGCTCTGGATCATCAGTCCCGCGCCGACGAGCACGACCAGGGCGACGGCGATCTCGGCCACCACCAGGGCGCTGCGGGTCTTCTGGCCGGAGGTGGTGCCGGCCGAGGTCTTGCCGCCGTCCTGGAGCGGCTCCCGCAGGTTCCTGCCCGTGCTGTGGAAGACCGGCACCAGGCCGAAGATGCAGCCGGTCAACAGCACCAGCCCCAGCGTGAAGAGGATGACGGGGCCGTCGAGGCGGATCTGGTCGAAGCGGGGGATGTTGCCGGGGTTGACCCCCACCAGCAGCCGGGTGCTCCAGAAGGCCAGCAGCAGCCCGAGCAGGGCGCCGGAGAACGAGAGGACGATCCCCTCGGTGAGGAACTGGCGGACCAGCGTGGAGCGGCTCGAGCCGAGGGCGGTGCGGATGGCCACCTCCTTGGCGCGCGAGGTCGCCCGCGCCAGCAGCAGGTTGGCCACGTTCAGGCAGGAGATCACCAGCACCAGGCCGACGGCGCCGAAGAGGACCAGCAGGGTGGTCCGCACCTCGCCGACGAGGTCCTCCTGCGCGGGCACCAGGTGCATCCCGTAGCCGCTCCCCGGAGGGTAGCTGTCCGGATAGTCGTGCTGGAACCGCTGCGCGAGCAGGCTCACCTCCTGCTGGGCGTGCTCCAGGCTGACCCCCGGCTTGAGGCGGCCCACGATGCTGACGGTGCGGACGTGGCGCGGCATCAGCCGCGTGGGGCTCAGCGCCATGGGCACCCAGAGGTCGAACTTGCTGGTGCCGACGCCGAAATCGGGCGCCATCACGCCGGTGACCAGACAGGGCTTGCGGTCGATCCTGATCTTCCGCCCCACGATCCCCTTGTCGGCGCCGTAGTGCTCCCGCCAGAGCTTGTCGGAGAGGATGACGACGTCGTTGTTGCCCAGCACGTCCTCCTCGGCGCTGAACACCCGTCCCACGGCGGCGTGGACCCCCAGGGTGGGGAACAGGGTCGCCGTGGCCCGGCCCGCCAGCACCTCCATCGGCTCGGCCTCGCCGGTCAGGGTGAGGAACTGCGGGGCCACCGCGCCGACGCCCGCGAACGACGTGCTCTGGCTCTTCACGTCCAGGTACTCCCTCCCGGAGGAGGTCGCCTTGGGGGTGTCCTGGAGCAGGAACTGGTTCCAGAGGATCACCACCCGGTCCGGATCGGCGAAGGGCAGAGGCTTGAGCAGCACCGCGTTGACCACGCTGAAGATGGCGCTGCTCGCCCCCATTCCGAGACCGAGACAGAGGAGGGCGGCCAGGGTGAACCCTCGGTTCTTCAGAAGATTGCGAACGGCGAAGCGAAGATCACGCAGCACTGTTTCCATAAGGGACTGCCTCAGAAAGGGACCTTCATTGACAGAGAAGCCCGCCGCGCGGAAGCGGGGCGGGCGGCTCAGTTGCTACGGAAGGGGGGCCCGGCCGAGGCCGGATCCCCCCGCAGGACCTCAGCGGTTGGTCTGGTCGTCGAACGCACGCAGAGCGCTGGAGAGCAGCCGCGCCGCGACCTTCTTGTTGATCAGACCCTGGTTGTTGTAGTCGTCCAGGGCGGACTGGACGCACTGCTGGTACTTGTCGCGGTGGTCGCGGCGGGAGGCGTGCGGCCCCAGGTTGTCCGTCCAGTTGGTGTAGTCGCACGGGATCTCCGGCACCACCAGCTTCTCGCCGGCCTTCACGTCGTACAGCTTGTTGTGCAGGCCGCCGGCCCACAGGATGGCGGCCGTGCCCTTGGCCTTGGTGCCGAGGCCGAACGTCGTCCGCAGGCTGTCCTCGGAGGCGTAGCTCGCGCCGCCCATGACCGGACGGATCGCCGTCTTGCCGCCGTCGGGCGTGAAGCGGATCACGCTGCCGATGCCGTCGCGGTTGATCTTGCCCTTGCCGGTCAGGCCCTTGCCGCCCCGCAGGGTGAGCTGGGCCGACTTGTTGCCGTTGTTGGCGCTGTTGATCTCGATCGACAGGTCGCCGTCGACGATGTTGGGATCGAGCCACACGAACCCGGTGGGGGTGCGGGTGTAGCCGAGCTCGAAGAACGCGATCGGGTCGAAGATCGGGCTCCGGGGGACCGGCACCGCCACCTTGGTGAACTGGAACCAGTTGACCACCGGGTCGACGTTCAGCTCGGAGACCGTGAGGATGTCGTCGAAGCCGTCGTTGTTGATGTCGCCGACCGCGACGCCCTCGACCATGCGGGGCCGGTGGTCTTCCAGGATGGCCTTGCTGTCATAGGCCAGCGTGGCCGAGCAGCTCCCCGTGTTGGTCAGCATGACGCCCGGGTTGTCGCCCATGATGAACTGGATCATGTCGACGTCGCCGTCGTAGTAGATGTCGACGTCGCCGTCGTTGTCATAGTCGATCGGCGAGGTGCCCCAGCCGAAGGGGGTGCCCTTGAGGTCGCCCAGGCCCGGGTTGGTGAAGGTGCCGTCGGCGTTCTGCAGGTACCAGCGCGAGGGGCGCATCGGCGTCAGGTAGCTGCCGGTGTCGGTGATGAAGAAGTCGAGGGTGCCGTCGCAGTTGAGATCGGTGAAGGCATAGCCCATGTAGCCGCCGGCGACCTTCAGGCCGAGGTCGAAGGTCTTGTCGGTGAAGTGGCCGGTGCCGTCGTTCTTGAGCAGGCGAATGTAGCCGCGGCCGTGGTCGCCGGGGCCGGCGTCCTCGGCCTCCATGAGGTCGAGGTCGCCGTCCTGGTCGATGTCGACCAGGGCGAGCGCCCAGGTGACGTTATCGCCGTCCGGCACCGCGTCGCCCAGCAGGTTGCGGATCCCCGAGCTCTCGCTGGCGTCGGTGAAGGTGTTGTTGCCGTTGTTGACGAACAGGTAGTCCGGCTCGGTCCCCGGGATGAACCCCGTCACGAAGACCGGGTGGCGGTGCGTCCAGGGGTGGTACGTGTCGGCCACCGCGATGTCGAGGTAGCCGTCGTTGTTGACGTCGCCCATCGAGCAGCCCGTGTAGTAGTACGTCGGGTTGGCCGCGACGCCGGCCGACGAGGTGATGTCGGTGAAGGAGCCGTTGCCGTTGTTGTGGAACAGGTGGTTGGAGTAGCCGGACCCGAGCACGTACAGGTCCTCCCAACCGTCGTTGTCGAGGTCGCCGAAGCAGACGCCCGAGCCGTCATGGTTCTTGAGCTGGACGTGGGCCTGGGCCGCGACGTCGACGAAGCTGACGTGGCCGGTCTCCATCAGCTGGTTCTTGTACAGGCTGTTGGACTGCCCGGGGCCGTTGGTGACGTAGACGTCGAGGTCGCCGTCGTTGTCGAAGTCGAAGACGGCGATGCCCGGCGCGCCGTGCCACTTCTGGGGCGACTCCGCCTGCACGGGGCCGGGGAAGCCGCCGATCGGCCACTTCACCTGCGTCTGCGAGATGTGGTCCTGCAGACGGTCCGGCGAGGCGACGCGGTGGTAGCTGACGCCAGCCCCACCCTTGTGAGTGATGTTAGTGAACGTGACTCCGCCGTCTGCATAAGCCGCTCCCACGCTACCCAAGAGCAGCAGCACGCCGGCACAGACCCTCACTGTTTTCCTCAAGACAAGCTCCTTTCCCATTTTTTGCTAAACCTCCATCGTTGACAACAAGCGGGATGTCCTCTGATCAGGGCTCCTCCCGATAGAGTGCCATGCCGTGACGAAAGCGAGACAAAGCCGGTGCCTTCCATGCGTGGGGCCCTGCGGTCAGGAGAAGAGCTTGTCGAGCTCCTCCTGGCTGAGCTCCGCGTCGGGGAAGTCCGACGGCGTGTAAACGGCCACCGATCCGGAGCGGCAGACGGCGATCAGCGCCCGCAACTCGGCCAGGAAGCCGGCCGCCATCGCCGCCACCGCGCCGCCCAGGCGGCCGCCGCCCACCCGCCAGTCGAAGCGCAGCCCCTCGCCGTCGAGCTGGCCGGTCACCGTCAGCGGGGCGCCGTCCGGCCGCCCGCCCACGCTCTGGGCGTCCCCCCGGTAGAGCAGGCTCACCTCGGCGGCGGGCAGCGCCGCCAGGCGGCGCCGGACGTCCTCGTCGCCGGCCAGCCCGCCGAGCAGGACGGCGTCGGCGCCGTTCGCCACCGCGCCCCGGAGCTGCTCCTTGACCAGGCGCAGCTCCTCGACCAGGTCCCCGGACTCGCCCAAGCCCAGCAACACGGGGAGCGCGGCGCTGAAGCACCCCACCGTCCGCGGCAGGTCGGCGTTGAGCGGCTCGGACTCCCGCGCGTCGGCCTCGACCCGCACCAGGACCGAGCGCCCGGCGGCGCCGCGCGCCAGCGTCTTGGCGAGCGCCGCCAGCACGGCCTCCTCGGGGCGCACCCGCTGCAGGTCGGGGATCTCGGTGAGCACCGCCCGGGTCTCCTCGGCGTCGAGGCGCACCGAGACCTCCTCCACCGCCCCGGCGCCGTCCGGCCAGGCCGCCGGATCGATCGCCGGCGGCGCCGCGCAGGCCTCCCAGGAGACCAGCCAGGCCGCCGACTCCGGCCGCAGGCCCTGGCTCCGCAGCCGCTCGGCGCGCTCCGCCAGCCAGGCGCGGAACCCCGCGGGGGCGGGCGGCAGGCCGGCCTCGCCTCCCGCCGCGAGCTGCTGGCAGACGCTCCGCGCCTCCTCGCGCAGCAGCCCCCACGCCGCCGCGTCCGCGGCCAGCGGGTGCGCCACGAGCAGGGCGCGCTTCGTCCCCTCGCCGCCGTTCAGCACCGCGGCGGCGGCCAGCGTCCCGCGCTCCGGATCGAGGCCCGCTCCCAGCTCCCGGGCGAGGGCGGCCGCCTCCGCGCCGCCCGCCATCTCCCGCACCTCCACCGGCGCCGCGGGCTCGGCCGGAGCCTGGATCCACCCCTCGGGCCCTCGGGTGAAGCGGGTGCGCAGCGCGTCGTGCCGGGCCGTCACGAGCTCGACGGCCCGGCGCAGCACCTCGCTCCCCGCCCCCGCCGGCAGCGGCCAGACGGTGTACCAGCAGGCCCCCGCCCCGGCCTCCAGGAGCTCGCGCTGGAAGGCGGTCACCGGCAGCGGCGCGGCGGCGGCCTCCGGCTCCGGATCGGGGAAGAGCTTCGCCAGCTCCGCGACGGTCTGCCGCTCGAAGAGCTGGTCGGGCGAGAGCTGCAGCCCCGCGGCGCTCGCCCGGGCGATGATGTGCACGCCCAGGATGGAGTCGCCGCCGAGGTCGAAGAAGTTGTCGTTGACCCCCACCTGCTCGATGCCGAGCGTCACCTGCCAGATCTCCGCCAGCCGGCGCTCGGCCTCGCTCGCCGGGGCCACGTAGGGGGTCGGGATGTTCGGCCGCGCGTGGATCGCCGCCTGGGCGGCGCCGGCCCCGGCCCCGCCCAGGACCGCCGAGCGGTCGGCCGCGCTCACGCTGGCGATCAGGGCGTGGAGATCGCGCGCCGTGGCCACCACCTGCGGCGCCTCCAGGTCCCGCGCGAGGATCCGCCGCAGCGCCTCCACCCCTTCCCGCGGCAGGATGCCGGAGCTCTCCGGCTCCTCGGCCGGCTCCGCCTCGGCGGCCACCGCGGCCCCCTCGGCCTCCGCGGCGGCGCGCTTGAAGCCGTCGGCCGCGCCGCCCACCCGCTTCATCGAGAAGTGCTCGATCTCGACCAGCGGCTCCCCCTCCTCGGAGAGGATGGTGATGTCGACCGACAGGGTCTCGCTCCCCTCGGCCCGCTGGCCGTCCTGGCGCAGGTAGCTGTAGAAGCGCCGCGGCAGGGCGCGGTGGGTGAGCACCCGCCGGTAGGAGAGCGGCAGGTAGCTCTCCCGCTCGACGGCGCCGGCGATGCCGGTGGCGACGTCGAGCAGGGCGGGGTGGAGGCCGTAGCTGTCCACCTCGCCGGCCAGCTCCTCCGGCAGCTCGATGCGGGCGAGCGCCTCCCCCTGCCCCAGGTGGATGCCCTTGAGGCTCTGCCAGTGGGCCCCCCAGTGGACCAGCTTCTCGCTCGGCTCCGCGGCGGCCTCCGCCGGGCCGGTGGCGATCTCCCGCTCGCCGCAGCGGGCGAGGATGGCGCCGAGGTCGAGGCTCGCCCGGCGGGGGGCCGGCGCCAGCGCCGCCACCTTGCCGCGGGCGTGCGGCTGCCAGACCGGCTCGCCGCCGTTGGGCGAGGGGAGGCGGCTCGCCACCTGGAAGGTGAAGCCGTCGCCCTCCTTGTCGAGGGTGACCCGCAGCTCCCGGGTCTCCCCCTCCGGCAGCAGCAGGGGGGAGAAGAAGTAGACGTCGCGCAGCTCGATCCCGCCCTCCGGCGCGCCGCCGAACGCCGCGGCGTGGTGCGCGAAGGCGGCCCGCGCCAGCTCGAGATGGGTGGTGCCCGGCAGCGTCGGCGTGCCCAGGATGCGGTGCTCGTCCATCACCCAGTGGCGCGACGGGCTGAAGTCGGTGGCGTAGACCCCCTGCTCCGCCGACTGCCGCAGGCAGCGGTCGAGCAGCGGGTGGACGTTCTCGGCCACCGGCGGGGCCTCGGCGGCGGCGCCGGGGCGGTAGGGCATCAGGCCGGCGGCCACCGCCATGCCGACCTCCTCCCAGGCGCCCCAGTTGATCGACACCGTGCGGGGGCCGCCCGCGAGGGCCGTGTCCTGGGCGAAGGCGTCGAGGAAGTTGTTGGCGGCGCAGTAGTCGACCTGGCCGAGGCCGCCGGCCACGGCGATGGTGGACGAGCAGAGCGCCACGAAGTCGAGCGGCGCCCCGCCGAGGGCCTCCATCAGGGCGCGGGTGCCGGCCACCTTCGGCGAGATCACCTTCGCGGCCGCCTCGTCCGTCTTGAGCTGGATCACGCCGCCGCCGGGGACGCCGGCGGAGTGGATCACGCCGTGGATCTCGCCGAAACGGGCCAGCGCCTCCGCCACCACGGCGCGCATGCGCTCGCGGTCGGCCACGTCGGCGCTGACCGCCAGCACCTCCGCCCCCAGCGCCTCCAGCTCGCGCAGCTTGCGGATGCGCCGGCTGACCCGGTCCCCCTCGCCGTGGGCGGCGAGCCACTCGTCCCAGCTCTCGCGGCCCGGCAGCGCCGAGACGCCCAGCAGCACGAGCCGGGCCCGGTAGTCCCGCGCCAGGAATTCGGCGAAGGTGAGGCCGAGGCCGCCCAAGCCGCCGGTGATCAGGTAGACCCCCCGCTCGCGCAGCCGCACCGCCCCGGCGTCCGCCGGCTCCAGCCGCACCGCTTCATAGGACTGCACCCAGCGGCCGCCGTTCCGGTAGGCGACCACCGGCCGCGCGGGCTCGGCCGCCGCCTCGGCGATCAGCCGGCCGACCAGGGCGTCGGAAGCCGGCAGCGCGACGTCGACGCTGGCGCAGCGCACATTGGGATACTCCTGCGAGATCGACTTCACCGGGCCGAGCAGCATCGCCCGCTCGGGCACCAGCCGCTCCTCCCCCGCCACCCGCTGCATCTGGCTGGAGACCACCGCCAGGTGGACCCGCTGGCTGACGCTGTTCCGGCCGAAGGCCTGAGCCAGGTAGAGCAGGCTCCAGAAGCTGCGCTCCGGCAGCCGGTCCAAGTCGCCGGGGCCGGCAGGGCCCAGGTTCCACAGGTGGAGCACGCGGTCGGGCAGGTTGCCGTCCGCGGCGAGGTCCTTGAGCAGGGCGTCGTAGTCGTCGCGGCGTCCGGGGGCGATCTCCCAGCTCCCCTCGTCCAGGCGGCGGAAGCCCTCGCCCGCCCGCACCGTGAGGACGCGGCGCCCCTCCGCGGCCAGCCGCGCGGCCGCGCGCTCCCCCACCCCCGCCTCGTCGAGGAAGAGCAGCCACCGCCCGCCCTGCTCCAACGCCTCGGGAGAGGGGGTGGGGGTGGCCGCCGGCTTCCAATAGGGCAGGTAGAACCAGTCGGCGACGTCCTGCTTCTTGCGGGTGTCCGCCGGGGCCGCCTGGCCGAGGCCGCCCGCGCTGCGCTCCACCCAGTAGCGCTGGCGCTCGAAGGGGTAGGTGGGCAGCGGCACCCGCCGCCGGCGCTCGCCGGCGTGGAAGCCGCTCCAGTCCGGCGCGATCCCCCGCAACCAGAGCTGGCCCAGGGTCTTGAGCAGCACCGCCAGATCCTCCTTGCGGTCCTTGGGATGGCGGAGCGAGGAGAGCACGCCGCGGTTGGAGCCGGCGTCCGGATGCTGGCGCACGAGCGTCGCCAGCGTGGTCCCCGGCCCGACCTCCAGCAGCACGCGGCCGGGCTCGGCGCACAGCTCGCGGACGCCGTCGGCGAAGCGCACCGCCTGCCGCAGGTGGCGGGCCCAGTAGGCCGGATCGGTCGCCTCCTCCGGGGTGATCCAGGTGCCGGTCACGTTGGAGACGTAGGGGATCTGGGGCGGCTGCAGCCGGATCCCCGCGAAGCGCTGGACGAAGGGCTCCAGGATCGGCTCCATCATCGTGGAGTGGAAGGCGTGCGAGGTGTGGAGCGGGCGCGCCCCCACCCCCCGGGCCTCCAGCGCCGCGCGCAGCGCCTCCACCGCCTCGTGCGGCCCGGAGACCACGCAGCGGTCCGGGGCGTTGACGGCGGCGAGCGAGAGGCCGGGGCCGAGCAGGGGGGCCACCTCGGCCTCCGCCAGCGGCACGGCGAGCATGGCGCCGGAGGGGAGGCTCTGCATCAGCCGCCCGCGCTCGGCCACCAGGGCGAGCGCGTCGTCGAGCGGGAAGACCCCCGCCAGGCAGGCGGCCACGTACTCGCCGATGCTGTGCCCCATCATCGCCTTGGGCTCGATCCCCCAGCTCATCCAGAGACGGGCCAGGGCATACTCGACGACGAACAGCGCCGGCTGGGTGAAGCGGGTCTGCCCCAGGCGCTCCGCCGCCTCCGCGGCCTTCTCATCGGTCTCCGCCGCGAAGAGCAGCTCCCGCAGGTCGAGGCCGAGGAGCGGCAGCAGCCGCTCGCAGCAGCGGTCGACCGTCTCGCGGAAGAGGGGCTCCGCCGCGTAGAGCCCCCGTCCCATGCCGGGGTACTGCGCCCCCTGGCCGGAGAACAGGAAGGCGGCGGACGGCTCGCGGCCCGGAGCGAAGCCGGTGGCGGCGAATTCGGCCTCCAGCTCCCGCAGCACCCGCACGGCGTGGCCGGCGTCGCGGCAGACCACCGCCCGCCGGTGCTCGTGCAGCTTGCGCCCGGCCCGCAGGGTGTAGGCGGCGTCGGCGAGGTCCAACTCGGGGTGGCTCTCCAGGTGGGCGGCGAGGTTGGCCGTCACGTTGGCGAGGGCGGCCTCCGAGCGGGCCGAGAGCAGCAGGAGCTGCCAGGAGCGCGAGGGCCCGGCGGGCTCCGGCTCCGGGGCCTCCTCCAGGACGATGTGCGCGTTGGTGCCGCCGATGCCGAAGGCGCTCACCCCGGCGCGGCGGGGGCGGCCGTCCGTCTCCCAGTCGCGCAGCCGGGTGTTGACGAAGAAGGGGCTGCTCTCGAAATCGATCTGCGGGTTCGGCCGCTCGAAGAGCAGCGACGGCGGGATCTGCCGGTGCTTCAGGGCCAGCACCGTCTTGATCAGGCCGGCGGCGCCCGCCGCCGCGGCGAGGTGGCCGACGTTGGTCTTCACCGAGCCGATGGCGCAGAACTGGCGGGCCTCGGTCCTCTCGCGGAAGGCCTTGGTGAGGGCGGTCAGCTCGATGGGGTCCCCCACCGGCGTGCCGGTGCCGTGCGCCTCGACGTAGCTGATCGACTCGGGCTCCACCTCGGCGGTGGCCAGGGCGGCCTTGATCACCCGGTACTGCCCGTCCACGCCGGGGGCGGTGTAGCCGACCTTCTGGGAGCCGTCGTTGGTGATGGCCGACCCCTTGACCACGGCGTGGATGGTGTCGCCGTCGGCCAGGGCGTCGGCCAGGCGCTTGAGCACCACGGCGCCCATGCCGTTGCCGAAGATCGTCCCCTGGGCCCTGGCGTCGAAGGCGCGCACGTGGCCGTCCGGGGAGTTGATGTCGCTCGGGCGGAACATGTAGCCGTTGTCGGGCAGGCGCACCGCCACGCCGCCCGCCAGGGCGATGTCGCACTCGCCGCTCAGCAGGGCCTGGCAGGCCATGTGGGTGGCCACCAGGGCGGTGGAGCAGGCGGTCTGCACGGTGACGCTGGGGCCGCCGAGGTTCAGCTTGTAGGAGACGCGGGTGGCCAGGTAGTCCTTGTCGTTGGCGATCTGCGCCGTCAGGTCCCCCACCGCGCGCACCAGCTCCGGGTGGGAGTAGACGTTCATCAGGTACCAGCTCATGCGCGCCCCGGCGAAGACCCCCACGGAGCCGGGGTAGCGCTCGGGGTCGTAGCCGGCGTCCTCCAGGGCGGCCCAGGAGCATTCGAGGAAGAGCCGCTGCTGGGGGTCCATGGCGTCGGCCTCGCGCGGGTTGACGCCGAAGAAGGCGGCGTCGAAATGGTCCGCGTCGGGGATCGTGCGGGCGACGCGCACGTACTTGGGCGAGCGGTAGACCTCGGGGGCCACGCCCGTCTCCCGGAGCTCCTCGTCGGTGAGCACCTTCAGGGACTCGACGCCGTCGCGCAGGTTGCGCCAGAAATCCTCGACCGTCTCGGCGCCGGGGAAGCGGCCGGCCATGCCGATGACGGCGACCTCCAGACCGGTCGCGTCCGCGCTCACGTCCTTCTCCGGGTCGCTCATCGTCATCTCCTACCTCTTCTGCTGAAGGCGCCGGCGCAGGCGGTCGCGCCCCTGCCGCAGTTGCTCGGAGCGGTCGGCGGACCGGCCCTGGGCGGGGACGGAGGTGCCGTCCTCCTCCAAGTGGGAGGCGAGGGCGCGGACGGTGGGGTGGTTGAAGACCTCGACCAGTTGGATCTCCCGGCCGAGCCGTTCCTGGAGCCGTTCGTGCACCTGGGCGAGCAGGAGGGAGCTGGCGCCGAGGTCGAAGAAGTTGTCGTCCACGCCGACCCGCTCGATCCGCAGGACCTCCTGCAGGATGGCGGCGAGGGTCAGCTCCGCGTCGGTCTGGGGGGCTCTGTAATCCGCCAAGTCGATCTCCCGAGGTGTGGGTGTGAAGACGGAGCGGCGCGCCCGATCGCCCCCCCCGCGGGGGACGGCGACGAGACCTGTCCAGGGGGGATGCCGCCAGACGGAACCACTCCGAGCACCCTTATTGGTGCGGCCAGCCTGCGGATGCGGGACAGGGGCGGAAGTCCCTCGCCGACAGCGCAAGTGCCACGCGGCTCGACCTTTCCGCCCCGATAGGGGCGCGGGCCGTCCTCCTCAGAGAAGCGGAATGCGCGGGGCACGTTCTAGTCTCCGGCGGCGGCGCGGAGGACCCGGCTGAGGACCTTCCGCTGGCGTTCGGCGTCTTCGGTGAGGATGAGGACCTTGTCGTCGGTGGAGGCCAGGGTGCCGGCGACGTCGGCCCAGCCGGATTCGTCGAGGATGCTGGTCACCAGGCCGGCCGTTCCCCGCTGGACCTCCAGCAGGATCATGTGGTCCCCGATCGCCTGGCCGCCCTTGACGTGCTCCAGGAGGCGGGCGCAGCTCTGCCCTTCCAGGTTGTCCCCCGACAGCTCGTAGCGGCCGTTGCGCCGGAGGGTCCCCAAGTCCCGCAGGTCGCGGCTGATGCTCGACTGGGTCACCTCGAACCCCTCGCGAGCCAGGAGCCTCAAGAGGTCCTTATGCTCCCGGATCTCATGTCCCTCCTCAAAGATCTTCTGAATGGCCTTGTGGCGGCGCGCCCGGATCCGTGGGTCTCTCGACATGGCTTCCCCTCCTCGCGCCTGCGGCGGGAGGCCCAGGGCAAGCTCCCGGAAAGGGCTCCACGGCGGCACGTTTTTGAAGTATCATCCTAGGGCTCCCTGGAACAACGCCGAGGGCGTGTCTGAAGCACGCCCCCGGCTTTGAGATGCTACTTGCTACTTACCGGTGGTGGTGGCTTCCAGGGGGCAGCCTCTCACCGCGCACCCGGGGCCCGCCTTCCCCCTCGCCTTCGTTCGGGGGCCCAGCACCTTCATCCCGAGCTCGGAGAGCTTGGGGCTCCGCCTCCCAAACAGCAGCCGTACCCCGGACTGAAACTGGGCCGCGAGATCCCGGCCGCGCCTGGTCAGGCCGTGGAGCTTCTGGGTCTCCTGGAGAGCCTCGGCCTGATGGCTCAGCCGCCGCGCATGCGACGCCTTGAGCTCCGCGACCGCGGATTCGAGCTCGGCCCGGTACTGCTCCAACGCGGGCAAGTCGTCCTGGTTCGCGGCCGCGCCCGCCAGCAGGCGCTCCCAGACGGCGAGGGTGCTCTGCAACGTATTCCGGGTCATGGGTTCCTTAGGCATGGGTTCCTTCCTTTCCTTGATTCGATTCGGTCTTGTTCTGAGCCGGGGTCTCCGCCACGCCCACGATGGGCGGTGGCGTCCCCGGAGCCTTGGGCTTCCGGCCGCCCCGGCGAGCTCTGACGGCCACGCCGAACTGCGACAGGGCCTTGTTGTCGGTGCCGAGCTTGATGACGGCGTAGGCCCGCACCTTCCGGGCGGATTCACGGCCATCCTCGATCACCTTCATGAGCCTCTGGGTGAGCCCCTGCCTCTGGCCTTCCAAGGTCTCCTGCTGAACCTTGAGATCCCTTGCCTGCGTCAGCAGGCTTTCGAGCTCGGCTTTGAGGGGATCGACCCCTGGAAGCAGGCCCGCGTTCTGAACGCAGGCCCCGAGGACCGCCTCCCAGTCCCGGAAGACGTCCGCTTGTGCTGTGATCTTGGGCATCTGTTACTCCTTTTCGGATTCTCCTCTGCCCGCGTCAGCCGATCTGGCTGGCGAGGCTGAGGACGTTTTCAGTCAGCGGAGCCCTGCCGCGGTTTCGCGGCGAGAACAGCGAAATGTGGACCGTCGCTCCCCTCACCTTGAGGAGCAACGGCAGGGCCAGGGAGGAGGCCAGCCCGGACACGAAGGAGGCGAAGTGCGCCGCCGCCATATCCGTGGGGAAGACGCGAGCGCGCTCGAGTCTCTTCCCCGAGTGGGTCAGGACCCAAGCCGGGTTTGCGGCGAGCCACACCTGCACCCGCTCCGGCTTGAGCTCCGGGTCGAGCTCCGTGAGGACCCATCCACCGGCCCTCTGCACCATCACCTCGATCACTTGAGACACCACTGCATTTGCCGTCATAAGACGACTCCTTTCTAAAACCGGTGCCGCCATGGCACCGGGGAACGCGCTTTCGGAAAACAGCTTGCGTAGATGATGATGATGGCCCTGTTATGGGTTGTCAATGGCTATCCGGAAATTTTCGTTACCTGATAGAGGTCATTCTAGGAGAAACAGGTATTGCGTGGCAAAAGGTGCATCGCGAGCACATAGAGCATTCGCCGCCTGGGCCTGGAGGCCTCGGCTAGCACACCGTCAACCTTGAAATGACAGGAAGTCAACCCAGCCAACGATCGTTGGAATCGAGGCAGCGTGCCCGTAGAGACGCCACAGCCCGTCCACGGCTGCGAGCCGCGGGCCCATCGAGGAGACCGGCAACCTCAGGCGAGGCTTAGTACCCTGGACCGCAATTACGGTGACGTATTCTGCCGCGAGGTTGCTCGCGTAACGTTTCCTAGCGCGGCCTTTCAGGCCGCCTGGGGATGGATCTTCCGCCTCTCACCCAGGGCGATGCCCTGGGCTGAGGGAGAGCGGCCCCTTCGGGCCTCAAAGCGACCTCGCGCCGGAAACGGGATCCAGCGCTGGAGCTGCCAAATCGCGAAACCATCGCCTGCTTTCCGGGCCGAAGGCCTGGGCTTCCTCAGCCCAGCCCAACGGGCTGGGTTGCGATCGGTCCCCGGCCTCGTCCAAGCCCCACCGGGGCGCGATAACCGACCTTGCAGCCAAGCCGGACGCCGACATACTCATACGCCACC
>JBJMHA010000066.1:0-74668 GCA_045807625.1 Thermoanaerobaculia bacterium
CGCCCGAGTCCTCGACCACCGTCGCCGAGTCCGCCACCGCCACCGGCGGGTCGTCCACGCAGGTCACCGTCACCGTCACCGTCGTCGAGGAGCTCCCCGGCGTCAGCGTGTAGGTGAAGGTGTCGAGCGCCGTGCCCGGCGGCTGGTTGCAGTAGTCCGCGTTCGGCGTGTAGCTCACGCCCGTGCCGCCGCCCGTGATCGCCACCGCGCCGTTGGCCGGCTGCGTCACCGAGGCGACGCTGATCGGGCCGCCGTCGACGTCCGTATCGTTCGCCAGCACGTTGATCGCGTTGGCCCCCGAATCCTCGCTCACCGTGGCCGCGTCCGCCACCGCCACCGGTGCGTCGTCCGCGCAGGTCACCGTCACCGTCACCGTGGCGGTCGTGCCACCCGGCGTCAGCGTGTAGGTGAAGGTGTCGAGCGTCGTGCCCGGCGGCTGGTTGCAGTAATTGGCGTTCGGCGTGTAGCTCACGCCCGTGCCGCCGCCCGTGATCGCCACCACGCCGTTGGCCGGCTGCGTCACCGACGTGACGCTCTTCGGGCCGCCGTCGATGTCGGTGTCGTTCGCCAGCACGTTGATCGCGTTGGCCCCCGAGTCCTCGCTCACCGTGGCCGCGTCGCCGACCGCGGTCGGCGGATCGTCCGCGCAGGTCACCGTCATCGACACCGTCGCCGTCGCCGTCGAGCCGCCCGGCGTCAGGGTGTAGGTGAAGGTGTCCGGCGAGCCGGACGGGCTGTTGCAATAATTCGCGTTCGGCTGGTAGGTGAGGCCGGTGCCGCCGCCGGTGATCGCCACCGTGCCGTTGGCCGGCTGCGTCACCGACGTGATGCTCTTCGCGCCGCCGTCGGGGTCCGTGTCGTTGGCCAGCACGTTGACGGCGGTGGCCCCGGAGTCCTCGGCGACCGTCGCCGTGTCGTTGACCGCCACCGGGTTGTCGTCCACGCAGGTCACTGTCACGGTGACCGTCGCCGAGTCGCTGCCTGGAGTCAGGGTATAGGTAAATGTGTCGAGCGCCGTGCCCGGTGGCTGGTTGCAGTAGTTCGCGTTGGGCTTGTAGGTCAGCCCCGTGCCGCCGCCCGTGATCGCCACCGTGCCGTTGGCCGGCTGCGTCACCGAGGCGATGGTGAAGGGATCGCTCTCCGGATCGGTGTCGTTCGCCAGCACGTTGATCGGAGTGGCCGCCGCGTCCTCGGTCACCGTCGCCGTGTCGTCGTTGGCGACCGGCGGCTGGTTGAAGAGGAGCTTCGCGTCGATCCGGAAGTGCAGGCCCGCCGCGTCCCGCTCACCGTAGAGGGCGCGGATGTCGGTGCCGTCGGGCGCATCCGTCGTCGGCTCAGTGGCCAGGGGAGCAGAGGTCCACTCGGCCGTGGTATTGCCGTCGAGGTCGAAGGCCGCTGCCCAGGCCACGCCGGCGAGGCCGAGGAGCAGGATGGCGATCATCACCGCCGCCGCCGAGCGCCGCCGCCGCAGCAGGGCGACTGCCGCCAGGGCGAGGGTCAGGCCGAGGAGAAGCAGACCCAGATCCGAGAGGGTCGGCACGTCGATGGTCGACAACAACGCCGCCCGGAACAGGATCGGCGGGCCGTTGCCGTTCCCCTGGGTGGTCGTCAGCATCTCGTCCCGCGGGACGACCTCGCTATTGGCGAAGGCGAGCACGCCAATACGGACGATCGGCGGCACGGAGATCGGCACCAGGCTCGCCGGGATCATGGTCTCGATGACGCTCGTGCCGCCCGTGCCGTTGCTCATCCCCACCGGGTGGGACCCCGGCGGGACCCCTGGCGGGGTGACGAGCAGGCTGATGTCGTTCCAAGAACTCCCGCAATCGTTACTGACCTCGATCTTGACCACCTTCACCATTGAGGCATCCACCGTAGTGCGGAGGATCCGTTCGACCCCCTTAAACGTCCCGGTCAGCGTCGGGACGTCACAGCCGGTGCTCGGGTTGTTGTCGAGGTTCAGCAGGATCTGGAATTTGGAGATCGGCTGCGCCGAGGCGCCCGACGCGAAGGCCACCACGAGGAATGACAAGGCGAAGGCAATCCTGGCAGCAACAGATTTCAAGTGATTCATCGGAAAGCTCCTCGGCAGGAACGTCGGATATCCGCCTTCCCACACATGGGAAGACGGACCAGGACGGGACACAAGGTCGGCGATAGCGGACGGCATCGGGTACTAACCTGCAATCGATTCCTTTGTCACGAGCTCACTGCATCCCGAAAAAACTACCTCAAAGGTGGGCGATCCAGTACGGACCAGTGAGCTGGGCAAAGACCTGTACTACGGTGAGTCGTACGTTACCACACACAGGGCGGTCTTGCGGCCACCGGACGTAAAATTCAAGAATCCGTCAACCACCTTATCAGCGTCTCTGCCGCCTCTGTTATGCTGCGAATGAGCCTTTCGAGCCCCCTCCGATGCCCGAACCTTCCGCGACCCTCGACTCGCTGCTGGCCACCAAGCTCTACATCCCGGCCCTGCGTCCCAAGCGGGTGCCGCGGCCGCGGCTGACGGCGCGCCTGGAGGCGGGCGCGGCGGGACCGCTGACCCTGGTCTCCGCCCCCGCCGGCTTCGGCAAGTCGACGCTGCTCTCCGAGTGGATCCACACCAGCGACCGGCCGGTCGCCTGGGTGTCGCTCGACGAGGGGGACAACGATCCCATCCGCTTCCTCGGCTATCTGGTGACGGCGCTCCGGAAGCTCCGCCCCGGCCTCGGGGAGGACGCGCTCACCGCCATCCGGCACACCCAGAGCCCCACGCCGCGGGTGCTCGAGCCGATCCTCAACCGCCTGCTGAACGAGATCCATGCCGCGGACGAGGACCTCGTGCTGGTGCTCGACGACGTTCACGCCCTCGACGGCCCCGAGGTCCATCAGATCCTGCAGCTCCTGCTCGACCGGCTGCCGCCGCGCATGCACCTGGTGCTCGCCACCCGGGTCGATCCGCCGCTCCACCTCTCGCGGCTGCGCGCCCGCGGCCAGCTCACCGAGCTGCGGGCCCGCGACCTCCGCTTCACCTCCCAGGAGGCGGCAGACTTCCTCAACCAGGCGATGCACCTGTCGCTCTCGACCGCCGACGTCGAGGCGCTGGAGGAGCGCACCGAGGGGTGGGCCGTGGGGCTCCAGATGGCCGCCCTCTCCCTCCAGGGGCGGCGGGACGCCGAGGCCTTCATCGCCCAGTTCACCGGCAGCCACCGCTTCGTCCTAGACTACCTGACCGACGAGGTGCTCTCGCGCCAGCCGGAGCCGGTGCGCGACTTCCTGCTGCGCACGTCCATCCTCACCCGCCTCTCAGCGCCGCTTTGTGATGTGGTGACCGGCCGTTGCGACGGCCAGTCGATCCTGGAGACCCTGGACGGCGCCAACCTCTTCCTCATCCCGCTCGACGACACGCGGACCTGGTACCGCTACCACCACCTCTTCGGCACACTGCTCCGGCACCAGCTCGAACGCAAGCTGGGGCCGGCCGAGGTGGCGGCTCTCCACCTGCGGGCGAGCGACTGGTACGCCGGCCACGGCCACCCCGAGGACGCGCTGGAGCACGCGCTGGCGGCCGGAGCGCTCGACCGCGCCACCGAGCTGATCTCGGCGCACGCCATGCCGCGGCTGATGGCGGCCGACGCCGGCACGGTGATCCGCTGGATCCGCGCCCTCCCCCCGGAGTGGCTCGACCGCCGGCCGGAGCTGCGCCTCACCTATGCCTGGGCGCTGGTGGCCCAACTCGAGCTGAAGGAGGCAGAGACCCAGGTGAGGATCGCCGAACGGGCGCTCGGGGAGGCGCCGGGACGGGAGAACGAGGCTCACCTGCTGACCCTGCGCGGCCTCCTCACCCGCTCCGCTGGACAGACCCGCGAGGCGATCGGCCTCTACCGGCAAGCCTTCGCTCGCCTGGAGGAGGACGGCCACCTCCTGCGCGGCCTCCTCTCGCTCGAGCTCGGCACCGCCTACCTGACCACGGACGATCTGGCGGGGGCGGAGCGGGCGTTCGAGGAGGCGCGGGCGGCGAGCGAGCGGGCCGGCAACACCTTCGGGGTGCTGGGCGCCGAGTGGCATCTGGCCGAGATCCAGATCGCCCGCGGCCGGCTGCGCGAGGCGGAGGACCTCGCCCGCCGGTCGCTGCGCTGGGCCGAGGGGCACGGCGGACGGAACGCGCCCGCCGCGGCGATGGCCCACGGCGTGCTCGCCGAGATCCAGCGGGAGCGCGACGACCTGCCGGGGGCCGTGGAGCTGGCGGCGCGGGCCTGGGAGCTCGGCAAGCGCGGCGAGATCGCCAACGGCTTGCTGGTGGGGAGCCTCTACATGGCCCGTGTCCTCCAGTCGCTGGAGGACTTCCCCGGCGCCCTCGCCGCCCTCGACCGGGCCGAGGAGATCATGCAGCGCACCGGCCAGCCCGGCTGGATCGCCCTCATCCACCTCCTCCGCGCCGGTATCCAGCTCGCGCAGAGCCGGAGCGAGGGGGACCCGGCGGCGCTGGAGGCCGCCACGCGCTGGGCGCGGGACTTCGGCCTCCTCTCCGGCTGGCGCGAGGGGTTCGAGGAGAAGCTTCCCGGGCTCCACCGCCTCGAGCTCCCCTATCTGATCGTCGCCCGCATCCTGGTCGCGCGGGGGGAGGCGGGTACCGCCCTCGAGCTGCTCGGGGGCGCCCGCGAAAAGGCGGAACGGATGGGCCGCGTCCGCTCCGTGATCGAGGTCCTGACCCTGGAGGCGCTCATCCGCGACTCGCGCGGGGAGCGGGCGGCCGCTCTGGCCGGCCTGCGCCGCGCCCTGGCGCTCGCCGAGCCGGAGGGGTTCGTGCGGATCTTCGTGGACGAGGGGCCCGGGCTTGGCCGTCTGATCCGGCAGGCGGCGCCGGGAGCGGTCTCCCCCGCCTACGCCCGGCGCCTCGCCGAGGCCTTCGGAGAGGAGCCGTCATCCGAGCTGGCCGCTCCGCCCCGGGCGCCCTCTCAGGAGCTTCCCGAGCCGCTCTCGGACCGCGAGGTCGAGGTGCTCCAGCTCATCGCGACCGGCCTCTCCAACGCCGACGCCGGCCGCAAGCTCTTCATCGCGCCGAGCACGGTCAAGAAGCACCTGGAGAACATCTACGCCAAGCTGGGGACCCGCAACCGGACCCAGGCGATCGCCCGGGCCCGGGAGGCGGGGCTGTTGTAGGCCCTTCCCCCGGCCCCTCTCCCGTCCCCTCCCGGGAAGGCGGTTTTTCTCATCCGACCGATCGGACGGATCCGACGGATCGGTCGGATGATGAAGCAGGGTGATGAGGCCCTACCTCACCTCCTGCGCCGCGCCGCTCCGGATGGCGCGGTCCATCAGCTCGTGGAGCTCCTTGTCGGCCCTGGCGCTGGCGGCCTCCTGCTGGCGGCCGAGCTCCTCCTGCTGCTTTCCCAGGGCCTCCTGCTGACGCCCGAGATCCTCCATCTGGCGGCTCAGCTCGTCCATCTTCTTGTTGATCTCCTTCTCGCGCCGCTCGAGATCCCGGTCGTCGGCGTCGCCGCCGCGGCGGGCGCGGTCGGCCGCGAGGGCCCCGAGCTCGGCTCCGAGAGCGCCCTGCCTGGCGCCCAGCGCACCCTGCTTGCCGCCGAGAGCCCCCTGTCGCCCCCCCAGCTCACCCTGCCGGGCCCCCAGCTCCGTGACCGGCTTGTAGAGATCCGTGACCTGCTTGAGGAGCGCGGAGTCGCGGATGACGTACTCCTTGCCGCCGCGGCGGAACCAGAGCAGATCCCCCTTCTCGGAGCCCCGGAGGCTCTTGGCCCGTCCGATGTCGGACGTCGAGCCGCTCATCGTCACCGAGTCGCGGTCGCCATAGAGGAGGACGAACGACTCGTCCGAGCCCGTGTGGTATGAGTACCCATAGTGCTTGGGCGGCTTGGGAGGCCGAGGCGGCGCGGGCGGAGCCGGCGGGGGAGGCGGGGTCCCCTGAGCTCGGGGAGTTGGAGCCGGGGTCGGAGCGAAGGCCAGCTTGGCCATCGGCCGCGGCGCCACGCCGGGACGGGGAGTGGGACCCGGCGGCAACGGCGCGACGGGAGCGACCACCGGCCGTGGGGTCGGCGCCGGCACCCCCGGCGCGCGCGGCGCTACCACTGGCCGGGGAGTCGCCACGGGCCTGGGGGACCGGGGAGCCGCGGGAGCGACGACCGGGATGCCCTCCCTGCGGACAGCGCCCGGAATCCGCGCCCGGGGCGGAGCCGGAGGAGCCGGAGCCACGGCCGGAGCGGCTTCCGGCGGCTCGGGCGTTTCGACCGCCTCCGGAGCCTCGGCAGCTTCTGGAGCCTCGGCGACTTCCGGAGCTTCCGCCTCCGGAGCCTCGGCGGCTTCCGGAGCCTCGGCGGCCTCGGGAGCGGGAGTTGCCTGCGGGGCGCGTTCCTGCGCCACGATCTGGAGCGGCACGAGACCGGCGAGAACCGCCGCTCCGGCCAGCCACCACCAGCCGGACATACGGCGCTTGTTGTCTGAGCTTTGCTGAAGCATCTGAAGTCTCCTTTTCAGGTTCTGCAGCGAAGGCGAGGCACCCGCGGCGGCGAGACCGGTCTCTCGCGGGGCCACACCCCACCGGAGGAGCAGGCGCCCGTAGGCCTGGGGCGCCGTCCCCAGGATTCGGAGCACCTCCGCGTCGCACGCGGCTTCGCGGGCGATCGCGTATTCACGGGCGGCGAGCGCCGCCAATGGATGGAAGAAGAAGATCCTGTGCGCCAGGGCCGGCACCCATCCGAGCCACAGATCCTTGCGGCGCAAGTGGACCAGCTCGTGGCAGAGCGTCATCGAGACCTCGGCCGGCGTCAGCCGGTCGAGGCCGGAGCTGGGGAGCAGCACCACCGGCTGGGCCAGCCCAGTCACCTGCGGCGTGCGCACCTCGCCCGACCCGCGCAGCTCCGGAGCCCGGCGGATCCCCAGCCGCTCGCAGATCGCCACGAACGCCGCCCGCACCCACCCCTCCCGCACCGGCTCCGCCGAGCGGACGATCCGCCGCGTCTCCCGCAGATCACGGACGGCCTTCCCGCAGAGGATCAGCAGGCCCAGGAGCCACAGACCGGCCACGGAACCGACACCGACCTCACGGACGGTGATCTTTTTCCCCTCTCCCTGTGAGGGAGGGGGCGAGGGGAAGGGAGAGGGGCCAGGAGTGAGGGTTTGGGCGGGGGCGCCCACATTCCTTATATATAGGGGCGCAGCCGCCGGGGCCGCCTGCTCCACCGCCGGCAACAGCGGGAGCCGCACGGCCGGCAGCCCGGCCAGGCCCAGCAGCAGCTTCAGGCAGGCCGCCCACCAGAGCCCGCAGCGCACCGTGGCCGGCAGGCGGGGGAACAGGCGGCAGACGGTCCACACCGCGGCGACGAAGAGGCCGCCTTCGAGCGAGGCCCGCACGAGCGTCCCCACGATCCCGGCGATCCACGGGGCGCTCACGGCTCCTCCCTCCGCTTCGACTGCAGCTTCGCCACCAGCTCCTTGAGGTCGGCGAGGTCCGCGTCCGAGACCTCGGCCGTTTCGGTCAGATAGGTCACGAAGGGGGAGACGGAGCCGCCGAGCGTCTTCTCGACGAACGTCTTCACCACGTCGCGCAGCACCTCGCCGGCCGGCGCCGGAGAGAAGTATTGATAGACCCCCTCCACCTGGCGGCGGTCGAGATGCCCCTTCTGCCGCAGGCGCTCCATCATCGTCAGCACGGTCGAGCGGGCCAGCCCGCGGGGGTGACCGAACCCCTCCGCCGCCTGCCCCACGGTGGCCGCCTCTTGCTCCTCCACGTACTGGAGGAGCGCCAGCTCCTGGTCTCCGATGGATTTGGGTTTCATGTCCGTATCTTCGTGACTACAACTGTCGCCATCGTACTCGTGACGACATCTGTCGTCAAGGGGTTTTACGGGGGAGGACGGGGAAAGTTTCGGGGTGGGAACCGGATCTCCTCTCTACCCGTCTACACTCCTGAGGAGATCCCATGCCCAAGCTCCTGCTCGCCCTGCCCTGCCTGCTGCTGATGGCCGCCGCCGCGTTCTCCCAACCGGCCACCGGCTTCGTAGATGCCCCCGGCGGCGGCAGGCTGTGGTACGAGGTGAAGGGAACGGGATCGCCGATCGTCTTCCTTCATGACGGCCTGGTGTCGAGCGCCGGATGGGACGGCCCGTTCGACGCCCTCGCGGTGGGCTTCCGGGTGATCCGCTACGACCGCCGCGGGTTCGGCCGCTCGGAGGTGCCGAAGGGCCCCTACTCCGACGTCGACGATCTCCAGGCCGTCCTCGAGACGCTGAAAATCGGCCGCGCTGTGCTGGTGGGGTGCTCGAACGGCTCGAAGCTGGCGGTGGACTACACGCTCGCCCATCCGGACCGGGTCGAGGCGCTCATGCTCGTGGGCCCCGTAGTCTCCGGCCTCCCCTACTCCGAGCACTTCCTGCGCCGCGGGATGGTCAACTACCGGCCGATGTTCCAGGAGAAGAGCCGCGAGAAGCTGATCGAGGCCTGGGTCCAGGACCCCTATCTCACCGATTCCCACGACGCCGAGGCCCGGGGGCTCCTGCGCGAGCTCCTGACGAAGAATCCCGGTCCGCTCTCCGCCACCTTCCCCGAGAGCCGCCCGCCGGACCGTCCCGCTGTCGGCCGCCTCGCCGAGATCCACGTCCCCACCCTGATCCTGGTGGGCGAGTCGGATATCCCCGACGTCCACGCCCACGCGGGGGTCCTGGAGGCCGGCATCCACGGCGCGCGGCGGATGATCGTCCCTGAAGCCGGCCACCTGATCCAGATCGAGAAGCCGGGAATCGTCACCCGCGAGATCCGTCTCCTCCTCCGTCCCGCGGAAGTCGCCGAGCGCGAGCTGACGATGAGCTCCCACTTCGTCGTCCTGGAGGAGACCCGGCGCGCTCTCGACTACGACGCCAAGGCGCCGCTGGAGGTCCAGGAGGCCGGCACGGAGCGACGCGGGGACGTCCGGATCGTCGACCTCTCCTACGCGAGCCCGATGGGCGGACGGGTGCCGGCCTATCTGATCCTGCCGCCGGACAAGGGGAGGCACCCCGCCGTCCTCTTCCTCCACCCCGGCCAGGGGGACCGCAAGACGTTCGTCGACGAGGCCGTGGGGCTCGCGAAGGAGCGCGGATTCGTCTCGCTCACGATCAGCGCCCCCTTCCTGCGCCCGGAGAACCGGGGGAAGCGCGGCGGCAATCCCTGGAATCCGGAGGTGGAACGCAGGGAGCAGATCCAGACCCTCGTGGATCTCCGCCGCGGCTTCGACCTCCTGGTCTCGCGCCCCGAGGTCGATCCCGGGCGCCTGGCCTACGTCGGCCACAGCCTGGGGGCCACGGTGGGGGGAGCTCTCGCCGGGATCGAAAAGCGTCCGCGCGCCTTCGTCCTGATGGCGGGCTACCCGTCGCTCACCCACGCGGTGATGAATAACGGCGATCAAGGCTCCATCGCCTTCCGGGAGCTCACCACCCCCGAGCAGAGGGACGCCTACGTCAGGGCCATGGAGCCTCTCGACGCCCTCTACTACGTCGCCGGTGCCTCGCCCGCGAAACTGCTCTTCCAGTTCGCGAAGCGGGACGAATTCATCACGTCCTGGGACGCCGCGGCCTACGTGCGGGCGGCGAAAGATCCCAAGGAGGTGCTGTGGTACGACACCGACCACTTCTTCAACGAGGCTGCGCGGCGGGACCGGGACGAGTGGCTGGCGAAGAACATTTCTGGGGATGGCGGGGCGCTCTCGCGGCCTCTGGACCCGCGTCATGACTCTCTCCAACTCTCTCGTGACCGGATCGAGAGCCGGATGATATCGCCGGCCGCGGCTCGTGGCTCTTCCGACCCGAGGTGCGGCTCTTACGACCCGAGGGTCCAGGTTGACGACCCGGGCGGCGGCTGTTCGGACCCTCGGGTCCACGTTTGCGACCCGGGGGGCGGCGTCTTGGACCCTCGGGTCCGGTCCGTGGACCCTCGGGTCCAAACATCCACGAGAAGGAGCGCGCGTATGATCGATCTCATCTGCAGCCGCACTTGAGGCACCTGCCGCAAGGCGGTCGCCTTGCTGGACGAGAAGGGTATCCCGTACCGCTTCCGCGACTATGTCAAAGACCCGCTCTCCGAAGCCGAGATCCGCGATGTCCTGCAGCTCCTCGGCCTCCGTCCTAAGGGCATGCTCCGCACCAAGGACCCCGCCTTCCAGGAGCTCGGTCTGACCGGCGACGAGCCGGACGCCCAGCTCATCGCCGCCATGGCCAGACATCCTACTCTTCTCCAGAGGCCGATTGGAATCGTGGAAAACCGGGCGGTGGTGGGCCGGCCTCCGGAGCGGCTGCTGGAGCTGGTAGAGTCGAAGAGCTGATCAGATTGTACCCGTCAGCTTCTCCACCACCCGGTCCCATGTCACCCCCCGCACCCGCCCCTGCCCCGCCAAGCCCATGGCGCGGGCCCGCTCGCGGTCTTTGTAAAGGAGATCGAACCGCGCGCCGATCTCCTTCGGGGAGTCCGGCGGGCAGACGAAGCCGTTGACGCCGTCCTCCACGAACTCGAGGACGCCGCCGGCGTCGGCGGTGCTGATCACCGGCTTGGCGGCTTTGAAGGCTTCGACGGTCACGTAGCCGTAGTCCTCATCATAAGGAGCGTAGTAGACGCCGAGGGAATTCGCGTAGTGCTCCACCACGTCGCGGTCGTCCACCCAGCCGAGGAGCTCGACGCGGTCGCGGAGGCCCGAGCGATCGATCAGCTCCTGCAGCCTCTCCCGCTCGGGGCCGGTGCCCGCGATGCGGCAACGCACCAGGGTCTCGGTGTGCTTCATGGCGCGGATCAGGAGATCGAATCGCTTCAGGGGATCGAGACGGCCGATCGAAAAGATGGAGTCGCCGAATTCCCCCGGATGATAGAGCCGGTCGAGCTTCGGCGGCGGATAGAGCACCTCGGCCTCGACCTGATTGAACCGTTGCAGGCGGTCCGCCACGTTGCCCGAGATCGTATAGACGGCGCGCGCCTCGGAGAGGGTGCGCCGGTCCATGGCGCGGATCATCTCCAGCATCCTGGCGTCGCGCGGCTGCGCGGCTGCGAAGTCGCTGTAGCGCGTGCCCAGCAGGTCGTACGCCTGCCGGAGCTGATGGATCAGCCAGACGACCTTGTTGGGATGTTTGATCAGATAGGACGGGAAGCGGGTCGCGATGACGAGGTCGATCCGCTTGCCCGCCGCCTCGGTGAGGTTCACCAGCCGCCAGGCGAGGCTCCCTTTCAGCAGCTCGGTCCGCGTGGGCCAGTTGAACGGCAGGGCGACGACGTCCACCTCGAAGCCGCGGGACT
Source organism: Thermoanaerobaculia bacterium (assembly GCA_045807625.1). Classification (GTDB taxonomy): domain Bacteria; phylum Acidobacteriota; class Thermoanaerobaculia; order Multivoradales; family UBA5704; genus DATARR01. The sequence goes on from JBJMHA010000066.1 coordinate 11,257, forward strand.
TGAGCTCGTCGCGCAGGGAGTCGACGAGCATCTCGGCCCCACCATAGGCGAACGGGATCTTGGTGGCGCAGATGACGATGCGCGGCTTCACGCGCCGGGCCCGTCCTTCTCTTCCAACCGCCGCTCCAGGTCCTCGACGCGGGCCGAGAGCTGGCGGATCGCGCGCGCGGCGCGCTCTTGCGATTCGACCAGATCCTCGATGAGCCGCGCCGCCGCCTGGTTGAAGCCGTTCTGCTGCTCCAATAAGGGCCGTGTGAGCCACTTGAGAAACAGCTTGTAGACCGCCTTGCGGGCGAGGACGATGAAGCGGCCCAGCCCCGGCCGGTGGGAGAAGGCGACCGGCTCCTGGACGTACTCCCGCTGTTTCAGGGCCAGCAGGCCGTTGCGCGTCTCCTCTCCCTCGCCGGCCATGGTGGTCGCCTCGGCGCGGCGCTGCCGCACGCCGGAGCGGATCTTCTGGAGGACCTCGGCGACGCGGAGGTCTTCCGGGGGTGGAGGAGCTTCCTCAGACATGCGGGGCCGATCATAGAACACGTGCCGGCCCGCCCCGAGCCCTCACCGGGAGAGGGGGAACCGGGAAGGGGTTTTTCTCATTCGACCGATCGGACGGATCCGTCGGATCGGTCGGATGAAGGGTGGGAGGGGACGGGAGAAGAGGGCCGGGGTGATGAGGGCCTACGGTCCCTCGCCCGTGAAGTCGAGGAAGACGCCGAGGTTGCGCGGGTCGTGGCTCTTGGGATCGACGCGCGCGGGGACGAGGCCGGCGGTGGTGTCCAGGGTGAAGCGGTAGACGAGCTCGTGGCCGGATGGGAGGAAGCCGAGGTCGCGGGCCGCGGGCGCGAGGGGGAGGTCGACCGGCGTGCCGTTGCGCTTCCCCTCGGTGTCGAAGCGCACGGTCAGCCGGCCGGCGCCGCTTTCGAGCGTGAGGACGTTGGCAGCCGAGAGGGACCAGGCCGTGAAGGCGAGCCGGGGGAGCGGCTTCGGGGAGACGATCACCACGTCCGAGCGCGTCCCGCCCCGCACCCAGACGCCGTGCGGATGGCGCTCCTCGACGAAGAAGGCATCCCGCGGGACGATCCAGACGGCGTTCCCCCAGGTCTGGGCGGTGTAGCCCGGGAGGTGGTCGCCCGGAATCAGAGTCAGCTCCAGCGGCAGCCGATGGAAAGTGGAGGGCGCCGCGGGGAGCGGAGGCTGCAGCAGGGCTGTGGCGGTCCAGAGCCCGGCGGCGAGATAGGGGAGGACGAGGCTCCGGCGGGCGTCCAGGCGGCGCGGCAGGAAGAGGAACGCCGGATAGGCGAGCGCGAGGTAGCGGCCGCCGAGGAAGCCGGGGGCCCCCCCGAAGTCGTGGGGGTGGAGGATCAGGACGAGCCCCGCGTACAGCAGCAGGGCGGCCGCGAGGAGGCTCCGCGGGCGCTCTTTCCGGCCCAGCGGATAGAGGATCAGGGCGAAGAGGGCGAACGGGAAGTAGGGGAGGAGCCCCGTGAAGCGGCCCGCGAGGAGATAGAGAAGGTTGCGCGGCAGGAGGCGCAGGCCGGTGGCGATCCCTGGAGAGGCCTGCTTCGTCTGGTACCCCTGCCAGAGGTCGCGCGGGCTCTCGAGCGGGAATTCGGCGTCGAAGGTGCGGCGCTGGGCTCCTCCGAAGGCGCTCCACTCCCCCGTGCCCGCCCGCTGGATCAGGGCGAGAAGCCCCACCGCGAGGATCACCCCAGCCACCAGGGCCGCGAGGCCGCGCCAGCGGCGGCACGCCGCGAGATCGATCAGGATGGGTAGCCCGAGCAGGCCGAGGAGCGGGCTCGCCGTCAGGGCCGCGCCGAGCAGGAGCCCCGCTCCGGCCAGGAGCGCGAGGTCCCGCCTTCCTTCTCCCTCCAGGCGGCGCCAGGCCAGCAGCGGGAAGAAGACGCAGGCCATGAGGAAGACGTCCGGCTCCAGGCGGAAGGCGTAGGCGAGCGCCGCCGAGGCGAAGAAGAAGCCCGCCACGAAGAGGGGGGCTCCGTCGTCCTCCGCGAGCAGCCGGAGAGCCGCGATCGCCATGGCGAGGAAGAGGGCCATGTTGAGCAGGGCGATCCCCCGCGCGCCGAAGAGCGCGTAGAACGGCAGCGCCGCCAGCGGATAGGCGAGGGGCCGGCCGTAGCGCAGAGTGTTGCCGCCGTCGTTGGTGAAGAGGGTCAGGCCGGCCGGTCCGCTTCCCCAGAGCGCCTCGGCGCGGTCGAGGTCCGCCTGGCGGTAGGTGAGGTCGTGGTCGTGCCAGAGGCTCTGGACCATCATCACCGGCGTGGCCTCGTCGCCCACCGGCAGCGGACCCCGCCGGCCGGCGAGCTCCCAGGCCAGAGCCAGGAGCAGCAGCGCCAGGCAGACGAGGGGTAGGGTTCGGGGGCGCATGATGGGGGCCGGATCGCGGAATCCGCGTAAAGATACACTCTCCGCGGCATGAGGGAAAAATCGGCCATCCTCCGCTTCGGCTCCCCCCGCCGCCTGCGCCGGACCTTCCTCTGGCTGTGGGGGATCGCGCGGGAGATCCGCCGGCGGCGGGCGGAGAGGCGGCTGACGGTGGCGGTGGACGTCAACTCCTTCTACGAGGCGTTGACCGGGGTGGGGTGGTATCTCCATCAGATCCTCGTCCATCTGGCGGACCGGGACGACCTGCGGCTGCGGCTCTATGGCCGGGACCTGATCGAGCCGGGTCCCGGAGATCCCCGGCCGGTGGTGGTGCTCCCTGCAGGGCCTGCGATCGAGCGGGTCGTTTACGAGGCGCCGGACGGCCTGGTGGTGCCGCCGTGGCGGGCGAACGAGATCCTCCGGCGGTTCGTCCACCTGCTCGCCGCGGCGGACGGCAACCAGGTGCTCTTCGGGCCGAACTACCTCTTTCCGGAGCTCTTCCGCGCCGCCCGGGGCTCCCGGGTGGCGACCATCCACGACCTCGGAGTGCTCAAGGTCCCTTGGGCGGTGCGTCCGGACTCGGCCGAGGCCCTGCGGGAGCGGCTGGAGCAGACGCTCTTCGCGGCGGACCTCCTGCTCACCCCCTCGGAGGCGGTGCGGCGGGAGCTGATCGGGATCGGCGTCTCGCCGGGCCGGGTGCGGGCGGTCCACCACGGCACCGGCGTGCTGGCCGAGACCGCGCCCACCGTCTCGCCGCCGGGGACACCCCCCCGCTACGCGCTCCACGTGGGGACGGTGGAGCCGCGCAAGAACGTCCCGGCCCTGCTCGCGGCCTGGCGGCTGCTGCGAGCCCGGGGGGGCGAGCCGCCGCCCCTGGTGCTCTGCGGCGGCTGGGGGTGGAAGGCGGAGGAGATCCGCCGCGAGATCGAGGCCGCCGGACGGGAGGGGTGGGCGGTCCATCTCGGCTACGTGGGGCCCGGAGAGCTCGCCGCCCTCTATGCCGGAGCCGAGCTCGTGGCGCTCCCCTCCTTCTACGAGGGGTTCGGCCTCCCCGCCATCGAGGCGCTCCAGGCGGGAGCGCCGCTGGTGGCGAGCGATCTGCCGGTGCTGCGCGAGGTGGCCGGCGACGCCGCTCTCTATGCTCCCCCGGACCGGCCGGACCTCTGGACGGACCGGATCGCGGAGCTGCTCGGAGACTCGGATCTCCGAGAGGAGATGCGGCGCCGGGGGCGGGAGCGGGCGCGGCTCTTCGATTGGGGGCGGGCGGCGGAGGCGACGGTGGAGGCGTTCCGGGCGGCCCGGGATTGATCCCCGGGCGGTTGCAGTAAACTCCGCCCCCTATGTCCGCCGCCCGCTTCCTCCCCTCCGCCCTGATCGCGGCCGTCCTTCTGGCGGGAGCGGCGCTCCCGGCTTCCCCGCGCGCGTTCCAGGTGATGGTGCTGGCGGCGATGCTGGCGGCGCTCTGGGGGACGGGCTCCCGTCTCGCCCGCTGGCTGGCGCCGGATTTCGGACCGGCCTCCCACGGTGTGGCGGCGTTCTCGCTCGCGGTAGGGATCGCGGTGGTGCCCGCGACCTGGTTGGGCCAGCTCGGCTGGCTTCGGCCGGGGCCGTTCCTGGCCTGGACGGCGGCGGCGTTCCTGCTGTCCCATCCGCTGCCCAGGCCGGCGGATGAGGTGACGGGGACGAGCCCCGCCCCCGCGGCGGTCTCTCGCGGGATCCGGATCGACACCGCCCTGCTGATCATGGCGGCGCTCGCCGTCGCCCTGGTCGGCCTCTACGACCTGTGGCGGCTGCTCTGGTCGCCGCCGGGCGCCCACGGCTTCGACGACGTCTCCTACCACCTGTCGGAGGTCGCCACCTGGATCCGCCACGGGGACGTGCGGATGCTCCGGTTCTCGATGGGGGACCCGAGCACGCCGTTCTACCCGATCCTGGGGGAGATGGCGGCGTGGGTGCTGATCGCGCCGTTCCAGGACAGCGACGTGGCGGCGCGCTGGACGCAGGTCCTCTTCGCCGTCTTCACCTTCCTGGCGGTGGCCGCGATCGCCCGCCGGCTGGGCCTCTCGCGCCGGAACGCCGCCCTGTCCGCGGTCGCCTACGGCGGGATCTACCACATCTTCCCCGTCCTCTCGATCAGCGCCGGCAACGACCAGATCACCTCCTTCTTCACCCTCGCCGGCATCGACGCCGCGCTAGGCCTCGCCCGCCGCCCCCGGCCGGGGGTGGCCGTGGTGGCCGGCACCGCCCTGGGATTGCTGCTCGCCACCAAGTACGTCGGCGTTCTGTTCGTCCCCCCGGTCCTCGCCATGGCGGCGGTGGCGGTCTGGATCGAGCGGCGGCGCCGGGAGCCGGCCGGGCGGCCCCCCCTCTGGCGCCTCGCCGTCCTGGGGCTGGTGCTGGCCTCGGCCCTGGCCGTCTCCGGCGGCTATACCTACCTGCGGAACGCCGTCTCGACGGGCAATCCGCTCTTCCCGGCCCCCTTGACGGTCTTCGGCGTCGAGGTCTTCCCCGGCTGGGGGGAGATCTGGAACCCGGACCGCACGAAGGAGCCCGAGTTCCAGATCGACCTCTGGGAGTTCCTCACCCGCCGGTCGCGGCACTTCGGCCCCTATTTCCCGTTCACCCTGCTGCCGGCCGCCCTCCTGGCGCCGCTCCTGGCCCTCTGGCGCCGCCAGTGGCTGGCGGCCCTGACCTTCTCGCTGGCCACGGTCTTCTTCCTCGAGTTCCTCTACGTGATGTCGGACCACCGAGACATCCGCTACTTCCTGCCGACGGTCGCCCTCGCCGGCGTGGCCTTCGCCTGGCTGCTGGAGCGGACCGGCCCCCGGGCCCTCCCCGTGCGCGGCATCGTGCTGGCCTGGATCGCCTTCCAGGCCACCCGGCACATCGGCCAGTCAGGGGCGGCCCACCTGACGGGGGCACTGGTGGTGGTCGTCCTGGGATTGTTGCTGGAGAGGGCGTGGTGGCGGTGGAGAGCGCGGCCTCCGGCGTTCCATCCCTGGATGAGATGGGCGGCGGCGGGGGTGGCCTTGGCCGCCGCCGTGCCGCTGGGGTGGGTGGTTGCCACCTATCAGGCGGAGAAATTCGCCGAGCTGCCGGGGCCTCTCGCCCTGGAGCGGCTCGCCGGGCCCGATGGCGCGCGGGTCGCCTACGCGGGGTACAACCAGCCCTACTTCTTCTTCGGCAGCCGCTTCCAGAACGACCTCCAGATCGTGCCGCGGAACCGGCGGCTGGACGCCCAGTACTACCATTGGGGGATGGAGGTCACCGACCCCTACGTGGAAGGCGCGTACCGCCGGTGGTGGAACGCCTTGCGGGAGAGGGGGATCGAGTACGTGGTGATCGTCCGCACCGAATGGGAGGAGCCGGAGCGGCGCTGGGTCTCCCGGCGGACGGGCGACTTCGCGCTCGCCTGGGCCAGCCCGCAGGTGGAGATCTGGAAGGTGCTGAGGTGAGGCCCACCCCGCCCACCATCGCCGTCGATCTCCGCGCCCTGGTCCCGGACCTCACCGGCATCGGCGTCTATACCCGCTCGCTGCTGCTGGCGCTCGCCGCGCGGGGGAATTTCCGCTTCGTGGGGATGGCCCACCGGCGGCCCCGGGGGGCCGGGGAGCTCGAGAGCGCGGGGATCGCCGTCGAGCACCACAGGGCGCCGCTGGGGGTGATCTGGCAGCAGCTCAAGCTGCCGCGGCGGCTGGCGCGCGGGGACGTCGACCTCTTCTGGTCGCCGCTGATCACGCTCCCCCTGCGCTGCCCGGTGCCGGCGGTGGCCACGGTCCACGACCTCACGGTGCTGCTCTATCCCGAGGCGCACACGCTCAAGGTGAAGGCGAGCCTGCTGCCCTTCCTGCGCCCCTCCTTCGAGGCGGCGCGGCGGCTGGTGACGATCTCCGGGGCCACGGCGCGGGATCTCGCCTTCCACTTCCCCCAGTGCGCGGAGAAGGTCCGGGTGGTCTACCCGGGGATCGACCCCGAGCTCCGGCCGGGCGAGCCGGCGGAGATCGCGACCACCCGCCGGGAGCTCCAGGCCCCGGAGGGGTACATCCTCTTCGTGGGCACCCTGGAGCCGCGCAAGAACGTCGGGCGGCTGCTCGACGCCTGGACGGCCCTCAGGAGCGAGGACCCGCAGGCGCCGCCGCTCGTGCTCGCCGGCCCCTACGGCTGGGGGAGCGAGCGGCTGGCGAAGCGCATCCAGAGCCTGGCGCCGGAGGGAGTGACCGCGACCGGCCGTGTGGAGCGGGAGCGGCTGGTGCGGATCTTCCAGGCCGCCCGCGTCTTCGTCTACCCCTCGCTCTACGAGGGGTTCGGCCTTCCCGCCGCCGAGGCGCTCGCCTGCGGGGTGCCGGTGATCACCTCGGACGTCTCCAGCCTGCCCGAGGTGGTGGGGGACGCCGGGCTGCTCGTCGATCCAGGGGACTCCGGCGCCATCGCCGGCCGGCTCCGCCACCTCCTCGACCACCCCGGGAAGGCGGCCGCCCTCGCCGCGCGGGGGATTGAGCAGGCCGCCCGTTTCCGCTGGGATCGCGCCGCGGCGGAGATGGAAGCGGTGTTTTTCGAGGCGCTCGGATAGAATTCCGGCGATTCAAACCCCCCGGAGACCGTTTTGCCCTATACGATCGGCATCGACGCGCGCAAGATTCAGGATTTCGGCATCGGCACCTACGTGCGGAACCTGATCCGCTCGCTCGCCGCCATCGACTCCGAGAACCGGTACATCCTGCTGGCCAAGCCGGGGGACAGCGACGGGTTGCGCGACCTGCCGGACAACTTCCAGGTGGCGCTCGAGAGCTCGCCGGTCTACTCCCTCCGCGAGCTCGTCGCCCTCTCCTGGCACCTCTACCGGCGCAAGCTCGACCTCTACCACTCGACCCACTACGTGCTGCCGGCCTGGGTCAGCTCCAAGGTGGTGGTGACGATCCACGACATCATCCACCTCCTCTACCCGGAGTTCCTGCCGAGCAACCTGGCCTTCCTCTATGCCCAGCGGATGATCCGCCGCAGCCTCCACCGCGGGGACCGCATCATCGCCGTCTCCCAGAACACCAGGTCGGACCTGATGAAGCACTTCGACGTGGACGGCCGCAAGATCCAGGTGGTCTACAGCGGCGTCGAGGACATCTTTCGCAAGCGGCTGACACCCGAGGAGCTCCAGCGCTGGCAGCGGGACCTCGGGATCTCGCCCCCCTACCTCCTCTTCGTGGGCAACCCGGCCAAGCCGCACAAGAACCTCGATACGGTGGTGCAGGCCTACGCGCGGGCCCGCCGGATGGCGCAGTTCGACGCGCCGCTGATCTGCGTGGGGAGCCGCGAGGGGTCGGAGTTCAAGATCCGGCAGCGGGCCGAGTACTTAGGGATCGGCGACAAGGTCCGCCTGCTCGGCCACGTGGCCCACGAGGCGCTGCCGGCGATCTACCAGGGGGCCACCCTCTTCCTCTACCCCACCCTCTACGAGGGGTTCGGGCTGCCGGTGATCGAGGCGATGGCCTCGGGGGTGGCGGTGATCACCTCCAACACCTCGGCCCTCAAGGAGATCGCCGAGGGGTACGCGCCGCTGGTCGATCCGCTCGACCTCGATGGCATGGCGAAGGCGATCGCCCACCTGATGGGGAGCCCCGAGCGCCGCGCCGCCTTCGCCGAGCGGGGAGTGGGCCGGGCCGACCAGTTCCGCTGGGACCAGACGGCGCGGCAGACGCTGGACATCTACCGCTCGGTGATTGAGGGAAATCGTGAGGGCAATCGCGAGGGGAAACCGTGATCGCGCCCACGCCGTCCAATCCCTTCCCGATCCCGGCCCCGGCGCCACCGCAGCCGCGGGTGGCGCTGGTGCACGACTGGCTGACCGGCATGCGGGGGGGCGAGAAGGTGATCGAGGTGCTGGGAGGGATGTTCCCCGGCGCTCCGCTCTTCACCCTCTTCCACTTCCCCGGCAGCGTCAGCCCGGCGATCGAGTCGCACCCGATCCGCACCAGCTTCCTCCAGCGGGCGCCGGGCATCCGCAACCACTACCGGAGCTACCTGCCGTTCTTCCCCGCCGCCATCGAGGAGTTCGACCTCTCGGGGTTCGACCTCGTGGTGAGCTCCAGCCACTGTGTGGCCAAGGGGGTGATCGCGCCGCCGGACGCCTGCCACGTCTGCTACTGCCACACCCCCATGCGCTACGCCTGGGACCAGGAGCACGCCTACTTCCCCGACCGCAAGGGGCTCAGGGCCCGGCTGCGCTCGCTGACCCTCTCGGCCCTGCGCTCCTGGGACGTTTCCTCCGCGGCGCGCGTAAACCATTACGTAGCCAACTCCCGTTTCGTGGCGCGGCGCATCCAGACCTACTACGGCCGTCCGGCCGAGGTGGTCCATCCGCCCGTGAACGTGGAATTCTTCACTCCGGGGACGGCGAGCGGAGAGGTGAGGAAGTGGGGGGACTACTGCCTGATGGTCTCGGCGCTCGCCCCCTACAAGAAGGTCGAGGTGGGAATGGCGGCGTGCGAGAAGCTGGGGCTGGAGCTGCGGATCGTGGGCGAGGGGCCCGAGCGCGAGCGGCTGGAGGGGATGGCCGGCCCGCGCACCCAGTTCCTCGGCAACGTCGGCCCCGAGGAGCTGCGGGACCTCTACCGGGGCGCCCTCCTCTTCCTCCAGCCGGGGGTGGAGGACTTCGGCATCGCCTCCGTCGAGGCGCTCGCCTGCGGCACGCCGGTGGTCGCCGTGGCCCGCGGCGGCATCCTGGACGTGGTGGACGACGGCCGCCACGGAGCGCTCTATCCGGACTGGGAGGGCCCCCTCGCCCTCTGCGGCGCGATTGACAAAGCGCGCCGGATGGGATTCAATCCTTTGGACCTGCGCGATCGTGCCGAGTCGTTTTCGGTCGTACGATTTACCGATCGCATGAAATCTCTTCTATCTCGTCGGTTTCCTAGTTGAGGGTGCCGCACCTTTGATCCAAGAACGCCACCGGAAGACGGCCGGACTCTATCTCTTCACCGATCTCGCGGCGACGCTCGCAGCGTTCCTCGCCGCCTGGCTGCTGCGTTTCGAGGTCGAGGTCATCCCGGTCACCAAGAACGTGCCGGAGTTCGGGCCCTACCTGCGCCTGGTGCCGATCGTCCTCGTGCTCTGGCCGGTGGTCTTCTATTTCCACGGCCTCTACCAAAGCCGGCGGGGGCGGAGCCGCGTCGACGAGGTGCTCACCATCGTCCTCGCGGTTTTCCTGGCCACGGTGCTGCTCTCGGTGTTCATCGCCTGGTACCGCCCGCCGGCGGCGCCCGGCAGCACCGAGTACTTCACCTACAGCCGCGCCTTCCTCGGCCTCTTCGCGCTGATGGACTTCACGCTCGTAGCCACCACGCGCATGGTGACGCGCTCGGTGCTGCGGCGCGTGCGCAGCTCGGGCCACAACCTGCAGCGCATCCTCGTGGTCGGCGCGGGACTGCTCGGCCGCGAGATCACCACCAAGATCCTCGCCCACCGCGAGATGGGCTTCGAGGTGGTCGGCTTCCTCGACGACGACGCCGGCAAGCAGGGATCGATGGTGTGCGGCGTGCCCGTGCTCGGCACCACGCGCCAGGCCGAGGAGGTGCTCGCGGCGCAGCGCATCGATCAGGTCTTCCTCACGCTGCCGCTGGAGGCGCACAAGAAGATCCTCCAGCTCCTCGACCTCATGGCCCGCGAGTGCGTCGAGATCAAGCTGGTGCCCGACATCCTCCAGTACGCCACGATCAAGGCCGCGCTGGAAGACGTCGACGGCACGCCGGTGATCAACCTCTCGCAGATGCCGCTCCAGGGTTGGAACAGCATGATGAAGCGGGCGATGGACCTCGCGATCGCGCTCGCCGCGCTGATCGTGCTGCTCCCCGTCGTCCCGCTGATCGCGCTCGCGATCTGGATCGAGGACCGCGGCCCGGTCTTCTACCGCCAGGAGCGCATGGGGCTCGACGGCCGCTCGTTCATGATCGTGAAGTTCCGCTCGATGCGCGTCGACGCCGAGGCGTCGAGCGGTCCGGTGTGGGCGATCAAGGACGATCCGCGCCGCACGCGCGTCGGCCAACTGCTGCGCGCGTGGTCGCTCGACGAGTTGCCGCAGATCTGGAACGTGCTCACCGGCGACATGTCGATCATCGGCCCGCGCCCCGAGCGGCCGACGTTCGTGCGCGAGTTCAAGCACAAGATCCCGCGCTACATGCTGCGCCACCGTGTGAAGTCGGGCATCACCGGCTGGGCGCAGGTGCACGGCTGGCGCGGCAACACGTCGATCAAAAAGCGGATCCAGTACGACCTCTACTACATCCAGAACTGGTCGCTGTCGCTCGACTTCAAGATCCTCTGGATGACGCTGCGCTACGCGCTGCGGCTCAACGCATACTAGGCGGCCCTTCACAAACCCTTATTCCACGGGCATTCGCGAGCGCTCCGAAAAAGCTTCGGGCGCCGCGCGGGCCCGTGCGCGCGCGCGCCGCGGCTCTGCTCGTGTCCGCCTTCCGACACGGCACTATGTCTTGCGGCGTAAAAACTCTTGACGCCCAAGATCTTGTGGGCGTAACCTAACTGCCATACCACTGCCCCGACGCGGGCATCCATCCGAAAGGAGAATTGAAATGGCTGACAGCACGAAGAAGGCCGCCGCGAAGAAACCCGCCGCCAAGAAAGCGGCGGCCAAGAAGCCCGCCGCCAAGAAGGCTGCGGCGAAGAAGCCCGCCGCCGCCGCCAAGAAGACCAAGACCGTGACCGCCGCCAAGAAGCCAGCTGCGAAGAAGGCGACGGCCGCGAAGAAGGTGACCGCGAAGAAGCCCGCGGCCAAGAAGCCGGCGGCGAAGAAGACCGCGGCCAAGAAGTCCTGACAGGAACGATCAGTCGGCAGGCTCGAGAGAGATGTACGTGAGGCGACGTTCTGGGTTCTTACCGGGGCTCTTGTTGTTGTCGACCTCTGCGGTATTCGTCTCCAGCGTCGCCTAGCACGGCGTAAACCGCCTTCGCCCCGTGGCGTAAGCGTCGTGCCGGCCCTTCAAAGACTTTCAGCGGTTGTCCAGTCGATGGGCCGCCGCACGGTCCACCATCCACAACCGGTTCCCTTCCACGATCTGCGCCGGGTAGCGCTCGGGCTCGCGCGCGCCTTCGAGCACGGCGTGCAACGCACCTGCCTTGTCCTCGCCGCTGACCAGGAACATCACGCGCCGCGCGTGATTCAACACCGGCGCCGTCAGCGTGATGCGGAAGGTCTGCTGCGCCTCGACCCACGGCGCCACCACCAGCCGCTCGCGCTCGCGCACGGCCTCGCCGCCGGGGAACAGCGACGCCGTGTGGCCGTCCTTGCCGAGGCCGAGCAGGATGAGATCGAAACGCGGCCATTCGCCCGGCGCGAGAGAGAAGAAGGCGCGCAACTCCGCTTCGTACTCCGCCGCCGCGCGTTGGGCGTCCGGCTCTTCCGCCTTGATGCGGTGGACGTTCTCCGCGGGCACCGGCACGCGGTCGAGCATCGCCTCGCGCGCCATGCGGAAGTTGCTGTCCGGATGATCCGGCGGCATGTGGCGCTCGTCCCCCCAGAAGAAATGGATCGCGCTCCACGGCATGCGCTCGCGGTAGAAATCGCTCGCGAGCAGCTCGTAGACGGTGCGCGGCGTCGAGCCGCCGGCGAGCGCCCAGGTGAAACGGCCGTGATCGTTCACGGCCCGGTGCGCGGCGAGCGCGATCTCTTCCGCCGTCGCGCGCATCAGCTCGGAGACGCCGTCGAAGACCCGCACCTCGTTCGGTGCCTCGCTCAGTTGCGCCATGTCCGCCCGTCCTTCTGGATCAGGTCGTCGGCCTCTTTCGGTCCCCAGGTGCCCGCGGCGTAGTTGGGGAAGTTGCGCGGCGCGAGCGCCTTCCACACGTCGAGGATCGGCGTCACCACGCACCATCCCGCCTCCACCATGTCGCTGCGGTGGAAGAGCGTCGAGTCGCCGAGCATGCAGTCATAGAGGAGCGTCTCGTAGCCGGTGTGCGCCTGGCGGCCGAAATAATCCTCGTACTGGAAATGCATACGCACCGTGCCGAGGCGCAGCGCCGGCCCCGGCACCTTGCCCTCGAAGCGGAGCGAGATCCCCTCGTCCGGCTGGATCTTGATCACCAGCAGGTTGGGCTTCAATTGCTCGACCGGCGTGTCGCGGAAGAGCATCAGCGGCGCGCGCTTGAACTGGATGGCGATCTCGGAAACCCGCTTGGGAAGCCGCTTTCCGGTGCGCAGGTAGAACGGCACGTCGGCCCAGCGCCAGTTGTCGACGAATAGCTCGAGCGCCGCGAAGGTCTCGGTGCTCGAATGCGGCGAGACCGATTTCTCGGCGCGGTAGGCGGGCACGCGCTCGTTGTCCATCGTCCCCTCGCCATATTGCCCGCGCACGGTCTGGCGCAGCACGTCCTCGTCGGAGAGAGGGCGGACCGCCTTCAGCACCTTCACCCGCTCGTCGCGCACGGCGTTGGCCTCGAAGGAGACCGGCGGCTCCATGGCGATCAGCGCGAGGAGCTGGAACATGTGGTTCTGCACCATGTCGCGCAGCGCCCCCGCCTCCTCGTAGTAGGCGCCGCGACCCTCGACGCCCACGGTCTCGGCGACGGTGATCTGCACGTGATCGACGTAGCGCCGGTTCCAGATCGGCTCGAAGATGCCGTTGGCGAAGCGGAACGCCATGATGTTCTGCACCGTCTCCTTGCCGAGGTAGTGATCGATGCGGAAGATCTGCTTCTCGCGCAGCACCTCGCGGATCCGCCGGTTGAGGTCGCGCGCCGATTCGAGGTCGTGACCGAACGGCTTCTCGATGATCACGCGCCGCCAGCTCTCCCCCTCCTCGCGCAGCAGCCCGGCGTCGCCGAGCTGCTTCACGTAGTCGTCGAAGGCGCTGGGCGGCACCGCGAGGTAGTAGAGGTAGTTGCCGCTCGTCCCCAGCTCCTCGTCGAGCTGCGCGAGCGTGTCGGCGAGCCCCTTGAACGTCTCGGGCTTTTCGGGATCGAGCTGCACGTAGCGCAGCCGCTTGACGAGCCACTCCAGCCGGCGCTCGTCGACGTCGGTGGTGGCGAATTCCCGCAGGTCCTGCTCCATGCGGTGGCGAAACTCGTCGTCCGAAAGCTGCGAGCGGCCGACGCCGACGACGGCGAAGCCGTCCGGCAATAACCCGTTGGTGATCAGGTTGTAGATCGCGGGGATGAGCTTGCGTTTGGTCAGGTCCCCCGTGGCGCCGAAGATCACCATCGCGCACGGCGGCGCGGGCTGGGCCACCCACTCCTCCGCCCGTTCCAGCTCACCTTCCACCGACGCGGGGAGAGTCATGGCTCCTCCTTCTTTTCGGGCTTGGGCCGCAATTCCACGTGGCCGCCGAACTTGAAGCGCATGGCGGAGAGGACCTTCTCGCCGAAGGTGTGCTCGCGGCGCGAGCGGAAGCGGTCGAACAGCGACGCGGCGAGCACGTGCACGGGCACGGCCTCCTCGATCGCCGCCATCACCGTCCACCGCCCCTCGCCCGAGTCCTGCACGGCGCCGGTATATTCCGAGAGGTCGGGATTCTCGGCGAGCGCGCTGGCGGTGAGGTCGAGCAGCCAGGAGGAGACCACGCTGCCGCGCCGCCAGAGCTCGGCGATGTCGGCGAGGTCGAGGTCGTAGCGGTGCCCCTCGGGCAGGCTCTCGGAGGTGGCGTTGCGGAAGATGTCGAACCCTTCGGCATAGGCCTGCATGAGGCCGTACTCGATGCCGTTGTGGATCATCTTCACGAAGTGGCCGGCGCCCACGGGCCCGCAGTGGAGATACCCGTCCTCGGCGGTGCTCTTCTTCCCCTCGCGGCCCGGCGCGGGGGGCACCTCGCCGCGCCCCGGGGCGAGCGTCTTCCAGACCGGATCGAGCCGCTCGACCACCTCGCGCTCGCCGCCGATCATCAAACAATAGCCGCGCTCGAGACCCCAGACGCCGCCGCTGGTGCCGGCGTCCACGTAGAAGATCCCCTTCTCCGCCAGGGTCCGGGCGCGCCGCACGTCGTCCTTGTAATAGGAGTTGCCGCCGTCGACGATGGCGTCCCCCTTCTCCATCCTCTTGCCCAGCTCCCGCACCATCCCCTCGGTGGGATCGCCCGCGGGCACCATGATCCACGCCGTGCGCGGCGGCTGGAGCCGCTGGACGAATTCGTCCAGGGTGCCGGCGCCCGCGGCCCCGTCGGCCACCAGCTCCGCGATGGCGTTCGCGCTCAGGTCGTAGACGACGCACTCGTGCCCGCCCCGCAGCAGGCGGCGCACCATGTTGCCCCCCATGCGGCCGAGACCGATCATGCCGATCTGCATGGCTACCCTCCCTTGTTGTTTCCTCGTATCGCCGTCCGTCCCCCGGTCCGGCGGCGGACCTGGGAGAGTCTATACCCAGGCTTGGGCCCCGGCTTTGCAGAGGATGGAGCGCGAGGAGGAGCGGTGATGAAACGGGAACACGGATGGGCTCTGGGAGCGATGATGGTGGGAATTCTGCTGGCGGCTCCGGGCCGTGCCGAGGTGGCGCTCGGCGGCAAGGCGGGCTCGCTGGGGCTGGGCCTGGAGCTGACGGTGGGCCTCTCCCCCCAGTGGAACGCCCGCCTCGGCGCCAATGGCTTCAACTACACGGACGACCGCCGGAAGGCGGGGCACCTCGAATACGACGCCACGGCGAAGCTGCGCACGGGCACGGCCCTCCTCGACTGGCACCCCGGCGGCCACGGCTTCCGCCTGAGCGGCGGGCTGGTCTACAACGACACCCGCATCGACGGCACCAGCCTGGTGCCCGCCTCGGGCAACTACAACATCGGCGGCATCGCGGTCCCGGTCTCCCTGGTCGGTACCCTGAGCGGCAAAATCGACTTCGACCGGGTCGTCCCCTACGCCGGGCTGGGCTGGGGCAATGCGGTGGGCCCGGGCCGCAAGGTCGGCTTCTTCGTCGACGCCGGAGCGATCTTCCAGGGCAAGGGGAAGGTGACGCTGACCCCGAACATCCCCGCGGGCAGCCCGCTCAACAATCCGACCGCCCGCGCGGCGCTCGACATCCTGCTGCGGGAGGAGGAGAGAAGCATCGAGAAGGACGTGGCGGACTACACGGTGTATCCGGTGGTGTCGATCGGGATATCGTACCGGTTCTGAGATAGTCGCCATGCGCCGCATCCCTCTCCTGCTGACGATCCCGCTCCTGCTGGCCAGCTGCGCCGTTCGGCCGGCCGCTCCCGCGCACGAGGAAGACCCGATGAAACGGATCGCCGAGTCCTACGTCAAGCTGGTGCTCGCCGTCGGCCAGCACGACGCCGATTATGTGGACGCCTACTACGGCCCGCCGGAGTGGCGGACCGAGGCCGAAGCCCACAAGCGCGCGCTTCCTGAAATCCGCTCCGAGGCCGAGGCGCTGGTCGCCGATCTCGCGGCCCATTCACCGGCGGCCGGCGACGAGGAGATTGTCCGTCTCCGCCATCAATATCTCCAGCGGCAGCTCCAGTCGATGGTGGCGAGGATCGATCTCGTCTCCGGAAAAAAGATGTCCTTCGACGAGGAGTCGAAGGCGCTCTACGACGCGGTCGCCCCCACCCACGGCGCCGCGCACTTCCAGGAGATCCTCGATCGATTGGAAAGGGAGGTGCCGGGGAGCAGCCCCCTCGCCGACCGCGTCGAGGCCTTCCGGCGGCAATTCGTCATTCCCCGCGACCGGCTCGACGCGGTGTTCAGCGCCGCCATCGACGAATGTCGGCGCCGCACGCTCCATCACGTCGAGCTGCCGCCCGGCGAGAGCTTCGTGGTCGAGTACGTCACCAACAAGTCCTGGAGCGGCTACAACTGGTACAAGGGGGGCTTCCACAGCCTGATCCAGGTCAACACCGACCTGCCGATCTTCATCGACCGCGCGATCGACCTCGCCTGCCACGAGGGGTACCCGGGGCACCACGTCTACAACTCGCTGCTCGAGAAGCACCTGGTGCGCGACCGCGGATGGATCGAGTTTTCGGTCTACCCGCTCTTCTCGCCGCAGTCGCTGATCGCGGAGGGGACGGCCAACTTCGGCATCGAGGTGGCCTTCCCCGGCCACGAGCGGGCGGCCTTTGAACGCGAGAAGCTCTATTCGCTGGCCGGTCTCGATCCTGCGAAAGCGGAGCGCTACGCCGAGGTCCAGGAGCTCCTCCAGGGGCTGAGCTACGCCGGCAACGAGGCGGCGCGCCGCTATCTGAATGGTGAGATTTCGCGCCAGGACGCCGAGGCCTGGCTCGTGCGCTATGGCCTGATGTCTCCGGAGCGGGCGGCCCAGCGCGTCCGCTTCATCGATCAGTACCGGAGCTACGTGATCAACTACAACCTCGGCCAGGACCTCGTGCGGCATTACATCGAGAAGCGGGGCGGCACCGCGGCGCGGCCGGAGGAACGCTGGAAGGAATTCGCGAAGCTGATCTCCTCGCCTCGCCTGCCGTCAGGGTTGAAATAGCTCAACGCATCGTCGCCAGCGCATCCTCGAAGCTGGAGGGGTCCACGCTGACGTTGCCGACGAGCGGGCGGTCCAGCGCCAGGATCAGAAAGATCACCAGCCCGATCAGCACGTTGAGGCCGACGGACAGCAGGAGGTGGAGGGCGCGGCTTTCCGCGCGGAAGAAGAAGGTCATGATCGTCAGGACCGCCGCTCCCGCCAGGACCACCAGCCACATCAGGCCCGGCAGATGGCTGCCGATCGCTTCCAGCCGCAGGCGGCGGTTGGAGAAGAGATCGTCAAGGTCGCGCAGGGTCTGGGTATGAACGGCCTGCTGACCGGTCGTCGCCGGCTCGAAGGTGGTCAACCCCCGGGCGACGCGCTGCAGCAGGAGGTCGCCTTCCGGAGGCAGCGCGGCCCCGCGGCGCTGGGCCGGCCACTCGCGCTGGATCACGAAGCGCACGTAGGCTTTCAGATTCCCGCGCACCTCCTCCCGCACGGCGGGAGGATAGCTTTCTATGTCGCGATAGACGTCCGAGGCGTTCACGGCTTCGTTGGAGACGATGCCGTCGATCCCCGTGTAATTCCCCCAGACCGCGACGGCGATCAGGCCGACGAGCACGGCGTAGAAGACGGCGACGATGGCGACGAAAAAATTGACGAAATCGTTCTGCTCGTGGCTGAGCCGCCTCGCCAAGGGGCGGGTCAACGCCAAGCCCGCGGCGGAGGCTCCGGCGAAAAAGCCGACGACCAGAGCGCCGAGCCAGAACGTGGGGATCTGGTAGAGCCAGAGGGAATTCATCAACCCGCCTTCCGCATCTTCTTCTCGGCCTCTTCCAGAGCCGCCTTGAGGACCTCGACCTCCTCGTCCTCCAGCGGCTGCCCGCCGAAGCTCTCGCGCAGGTAGAAGTCGATCACCCGGCCCGCAGGAAGGGCGGCGGCGGGATAGCGGCTCTCGGCCTCGCGGCGCACGGCGAGCGGCGGCACCGAATCGGCCAGGGAGGTCCCCGCGCGGCCGAGGCGACGCCGCAGGCGGCGGTAGGCGGCGGTCGCGGTGAGCGGCGGCCGCAGCCGCAGGTAGAGCGCCCAGACGGCGGCGGCGATCAGGGTGAGCCCCAGCGCCAGCGGCATCGGGACGTCGGGGAGGCCCCGGTGGCTGGGCTTCGGTTTCGTGGAGCCGAGAGCGTCGAGGCCGGACGCGGAGGGGTGGGGGACCGCTCCCGCCTTGTCGTCGCGCTTGAAACGGGACCAGAAGTCGCTCCACAGCTCGCGCAGGCCGCTGAAGATGCGGAGCTGGTCGTAGAGGCCGAAGGTGAGGACGTAGCGGTCCCAGCGGAACAGCAGGAAGTCCCAGGCCTGCTGGGCGAGGAGCATGGCCCCCTCCTTGCCGGCGGCGGGACGGCCGGCGGGAGGCGTGGGGTCGAAGATCCGCCACCCCTGGGCCGGCAGGTAGGCCTCCACCCAGGCGTGGGCGTTGTTCTCCCGCACGATGTAATAGCCCTCGAAGGGGTTGTACTCGCCGCCGAGGAAGCCGGTCACGAGGTGCGCCGGAACCCCCTGCGAGCGCAGCATCAGCACCATCGAGGAGGCGAAGTACTCGCACTGCCCGCTGTGGTAGCGGAAGAGGAAGTCCTCGATCGGGTTGTCGGGGGAGCGCCCGACGAAGTCGAGGGTGTAGGTGTAGTTGTCGATCAGGTGGCTCTCGAGCCGGCGGGCCCGCTGCAAGGGGGTCCCCTGCCCCATCACCTCGGCCGCCAGGGCGGCGACCTTCGGCGTCACGCCGGTGAGGTCGAGCGTCGGGTCCGCGGTCCCCGTGGGGGTCGCCCCGGCGAGCACCGGCGCCTTGGCGAGGCCGACGCGGTATTCCTGCACCTCGAGCGGGCTGAACGGGAAGGAGACCGCGCCGCCGGCGTCGATCGACAGGGACGACACGCGGGGCTCGATCACCGCCGTCTCCACCGGCAGGGGCAGGCTCTGGCTGTGGAGCGGCTGGAGCCAGAGGGTGGCCCAGCGGGCCGGCTTCTCCGGGCCGAGGCGGAAGCGCACGCCCTGTCCGCGTTGCAGGTTGCCCTGGCTCGGCGAGCGCCGCCAGGTCCCGCCCTGGTAGACGTCGTAGGTGGCCGCCTTGAAGCGCATCTCCCGCTCGACGCCGGAGGTCCCCTCCTCCAGCACCCGCAGGACGACCTCGCGGCTGCCGCGGATGCGGCCGATCGAGTCGAGCGTCACCTGATCGGAGAAGCCGGCCGCCTCCAGGGTCACCCCGCTGCCGCCGCCGCGGCCGACGATGAACGGCGCCCGCACGCGCGGCAGGAGCATGAACATCGGCACCGCGATCACCACCGTGGCGGCGGTGGCGAGCAGCAGGAAGCCGCGCAGGGGGATCAAGGCGAGCGCCGGGTCCTCGCGGCCGAAGCCGGAGAGGACGTGCAGGAAGGCGAAGCGGGTCAGCAGCACCAGCACCAGCACCAGGAACCCGATCAGATAGAGCACGATCGTGGGGTGGACGCTGGTGCCCATGGCGGCCAGGAAGAGGAAGAAGACGCCGATCGACGCCTGCCACTTGTCGCGCTCGCGGACGATGGCGAAGAGCTTGACCAGCACCGCGAACAGGCAGAGGTGGATCACCGGCTGCACCAGCCCACGGGAGAGGACGAACATGTCGAGGAAGAAGAGGGGCAGGTAGACCAGCCCCAGCACGTTCATCCCCCAGGAGGGGAGCCAGCGCGGCGGATCGAGGCTCGCCCGCCGCAGGAAGACGGCGACCCCGAGGAGGAAGGCGAGGACCGCCGGCCACCCCACCACGCCGTTGAACGGCAGCGGGACGGGGGCGAGCAGCGCCGTCCACCCGAGCAGCAGCCGCTTCTGCCGCGCGAAGCTCATCCCGCCAGCCTCGCCGGAGCGTCGGGATCGAGATGGACCCGCACCTGCGGCGCCCGCGGATCACCCGAGACGAGCGGCTCGGCGGTGCGCGGCCGGGACTGGATCAGCGCCAGGGCCTCCAGCACGGCCAGCCGCTGGCGGGGGCCGCTGGCGAACCCCAGCGAGCCCTCGCGCGTCAACAGCTCGACCTCGTACCCGCGCGCCAGATGATCGACGGCGATCGTCGCCGCCTCGCTGACCAGCCGCTCGAAGCGGCTCTGCTCGGCGGGGTCCTTGAGATCGCCCACGGCGTTGTCGAAGACGATCGACAGCCGGCGGCTCCGCTCGGCGGTGCGCTCGGTGAAGACCATCTCCCCCGTGCGCGCCGTCTGCTTCCAGTGGATCCCCCGCGGGTCGTCGCCGCGGCGGAAGGCGCGCAGGGCGTAGAGGTCGTGCCCCCAGCCGCTGCGCCGGCTGGCGTCGTCCCCAGCCTGCTCGGACTCCTGGGGGCGGCTCCCCCCGGCCGGGAAGAGCTCGGGAAAGACCAGCACCTCGAAATCGACGCGGTAGCGCACCCCCTTGCGGAAGAAGCCGAAGGGGAAGAGGCTGGAGACGTGGACGTAGGGGAAGCGGTGGAACCCCCGCGAGCCGACCATCAGCTCCAGTTGGCCGACGCTCTTGCCCCGGCGCGGCAGGTAGGGAATGAGCAGCGGCGACCCAGAGCGCGAGAGGGTGAAGAGGAGGAACCAGCGGGGGAAGACGAGGGCCCGGCTCTTCAACCGGAACCCCACCCCGAACGGCCGGTTGGCGAACACCTCGCCGGGGGGATCGATCTCGGCCTCCAGCCCGCGCACGTTCTCGCGCGAGGCGACGCCGGAGACGATCAGCAGCGCGAACATCAGCGCCAGCACCATGTAGAGCGCGTTGTTGCCGGTGTTGGTGGCGGCGATGGCCACCAGCACCGTGAACAGCACGTACCAGAGCCCCACCGTGGTGATGCGGATCCCTTCGGGGACCGCCCGGCGGGAGAAGAGGCCGCCGGGGCGCTGCCGGGAGGGGGGTGAGGCCGGCCCGCTCACAGGGGCACCGGCGTCGCCGCTACCACCCGTTCGATCGCCTTCCTCGCCTGGTCGAGGTCGGCCGTGCCCCGCTTGAGGGCGATGCGGTGCGCCAGCACCGGCCCGGCCAGGCGCTGCACGTCGTCCGGGATGACGTAGCCGCGCCCCTCGCAGAGGGCGAGCGCCTGGGCGGCCCGGAAGAGGGACTGCAGGCCGCGGGTGGAGACCCCGAGGAGGAAGTCGCCGCCATGGCGGGTGACCTCGGCGAGCGAGAGCATGTAGTCGGCCAGCTTGTCGGCCACACGCACGCGCGCCACCCGCGCCTGGAGGTCCATCAGCCCGTCCTGCGTGAGCACCGGCTGCATGTGCTCCAGGAGATCCTCGACGCCGCCCGAGAGCAGCAGGTCCTTCTCGTCCGCCCGCGGCGGGTAGCCGAGCGAGAGCGACATCAGGAAGCGGTCGAGCTGCGACTCGGGGAGGGGGAAGGTCCCCTGGTACTCCAGCGGGTTCTGGGTCGCCAGCACGACGAAGGGCTCGGGGAGGGAGAACCGCTTGCGCTCGACCGAGACCTTGCGCTCGCTCATCGCCTCCAGCAGGGCGGACTGGGTCTTCGGGGTGGCGCGGTTGATCTCGTCGGCCAGCACCACGTTGGCGAACAGCGGGCCGGGGACGAACTCGAAGGTCTGGTTCTTCTGGTTGTAGATCGAGACCCCGATGATGTCGGACGGCAGCAGGTCGCTGGTGAACTGGATGCGCTGGAAGGAGAGCCCGAGCGAGCGGGCCAGGGCCTGGGCGAGGGTGGTCTTGCCGACGCCGGGGACGTCCTCCAGGAGGACGTGCCCGCGGGCGAGCAGACAGACGGTGGCGAGGCGGATCACCTCGCGCTTGCCGCGGATGACGCGGGCGACGTTCTCCTCGAGACGGCGGATCGGCTCGGCGGCGTGGAGCGCGTCGCTGGTTTCGACGGCGATGGATTCCATCGTGAGGTCTTTAGTGTCCCGACGAATTGTTGAGGCTGTGATTATAGAAGATCGTCCGGTCCTCGGCTTCTCTTCCAGAACCCGGGAAGGTCGTGCTGGATTTCCGGCGGGGGAGAAGTATATCTCCGGACGGGATTTGACCGCCTCATTACCGTCTACTATGATGTGGGTGCGCAACCGGCGGCAAAGCCCGATCCCCCACCGAGGACCTGAGCGACGTAGAATAGGAGCCCACGTGCCCCCAAGGCCAGAAGGAGCGAAAAATCACATGGCAGACACGAAAGCGGAGCGTTTGAAGGCGATCGACGGCACGCTCTCACAGATCGAGCGGCAGTTCGGCAAGGGGGCGATCATGCGCCTGGGCCAGCGGGAGACGCTGGCGCTGGAGGCGATCTCCACCGGCTCGATCTCGGTGGACCACGCCATCGGCATCGGCGGCTTCCCGCGCGGCCGGGTGGTGGAGGTCTACGGCCCCGAGTCGTCCGGCAAGACGACGCTCGCCCTCTCCGTGGTGGGCCAGGCCCAGAAGCGGGGCGGCATCGCCGCCTTCATCGACGCCGAGCACGCGCTCGACGCCGAGTACGCCACCAAGCTGGGGGTCGACATCGACAATCTCCTCGTCTCGCAGCCGGACAACGGCGAGCAGGCGCTGGAGATCGCCGAGATGCTGGTGCGCAGCAACGCGGTCGACGTGGTGGTGATCGACTCGGTGGCGGCCCTGGTCCCCAAGGCCGAGCTCGAGGGGGAGATGGGCGACTCGCACGTCGGCCTCCAGGCCCGCCTGATGTCGCAGGCGCTGCGCAAGCTCACCGCCATCGTCTCCAAGTCGAAGACCTGCCTGATCTTCATCAACCAGATCCGCGAGAAGATCGGCGTCATGTTCGGCAACCCCGAGACGACCACCGGCGGCCGCGCCCTCAAGTTCTACTCCTCGGTGCGTATCGACATCCGCCGCATCGCCGCGCTGAAGGACGGCGAGGAGGTGACCGGCGCCCGGGCCAAGGTCAAGGTGGTGAAGAACAAGGTGGCTGCCCCCTTCCGCCAGGCCGAGTTCGACATCGACTACGGCGAGGGGATCTCGAAGACCGGCGAGCTGGTCGACCTCGGCGTGGACCACAAGCTGGTGGTCAAGAGCGGCGCCTGGTACTCCTACGGCGATCTCCGCCTGGGCCAGGGGCGCGACAACGCCAAGGTGTTCCTGCGCGAGAACCCCGACCTCGCCGACGAGATCGAGGCGAAGATCCGCGAGCGGCTGGGGCTCCCCACCCTCGGCGCGGTCCCGTTGCGGGAGGCGGTGGCGGAGTAGGCGGAAGAACACGGACGGACACGCCGTGTTCGTCTGTGTGAGTCCGTGCTCGTCCGTGTTCTGCTACGAGGCCTGCTGGAACACCCGGCGCCACCAGCGCTGGAGGGCCGGCTGGCCTCGCCGCTCGGCGGCCTGCTCCAGGGAATCGACGGGCGCGGGGAGCAGGGCGAGCCTCCCCTTCTGGAGCTGAAGCAGCAGGAGGTCCATCTCGCGCCCGCGGACGCGGGCGTCGCCAGAGAAGGCGTTCCCCAGCGAGGTCCGGCCGTCGAAGCGGGCGTAGAAGTCCCGCGCTTTAGCCGGCATGCGGGTCTGCTCGTCCTCCGCCGGCTCCTCCACCCAGACGGGATAGCAGCGCTCCAGCAGGTCGAGCGGCACCGCCATGTGCCGCCGGGCGACCAGGACCTGCTCCTCGGTGGCCTGCTCCAGCAGCAGATCGTAGACGCTCATCTCCTGGGTGCCGGATTCCGCCGTATCCCGGACCTCCTCGATGTCGAGCACCCGGTCCAGGCAGAGCCGGAACGCCCCCGAGAGGAACCGGTAGTAGGAGCCGCGGATCTTCTTGTAGAGGTCCGCCAGGGTCCGGCGGCCGTCCACGTGCTCGACGAGGCGCCGCTGGACCGGCGACAGGTCCTTGCCGCCGGGCCACTTCTCCCCCCGCCGGAGCACCACGCCGTCGTGGACCAGGATCCGGCGGAAGCGGGCGACCTCGTCCACCCAGCGGGTCCCCTCCATCAGCAGCCCCATGACGTTGATCGGCTCGGGCAGGATCTCCTCGTCCTGGGGCATCTCCGCCCGAAAGTAGAAGATGCCGCGCTGCCAGAGGAAGAGGTCGCGGATCACGTCCTCGATCTGCTCGCGCAGGGTCTGCTGGACGACCTCGGGCGGGAGCATCCCCAGCTCGCGCAGCGCCACCCCCAGGCGGGTGCCGTGGGTCGCGCAGTGCCTCAAGGCCTTGAAGAGCTGGTCGTCGCTCAGGTACCCGTGGAGGACGAGGTGCTGGCCGTAGTACTCGGCCGGGTCGTTCGAGAGGCACCCCACGACCTCGCCGGCATGGAGGTAGATCCGCTTCTCGCGCTCGCTGCGGCGGATCACGAGCGCCCCCGTGCAGCGGTCGTTCTTCGCCCACTGCAACAGGTCGCCCAGAGGAAAGGCGGTCAGTCTTCCAGAGAATTCCATAGGAATGCTCCCCCGATTCTAGCAGGTGGCCGGGAGAATTTCCCCCCGGAGGGGCGCTGTTATGCTTGCTGCCATGGATTCCGCCAAGCGTTTCTTCCTGGGTAGTCTCTTGTTCTGCCTCGCGCTCCCCCTGGGAGCGGCCAACCTTCCGTGCCGGCCGTGCGCCGGCCTTCGCGTCGATTCCTCCGTCCATCCCACGGACGTCGCCCGCGTCCTGAAGCCGGGCGGCCTGGAGCCGGGAAGCCCCCTCTTCGTCGCCTGGGAGGTCCCGCTCTCGGCGGATGCCCCGGCCGACACCACGCTCCCCGCCACGGTGCGCGACAGCGGGGCGACCCCCTGGATCTCCTTCGTCTTCCGCACCCCGCCGCCGCTCGCTCAAGGTGGCGAGCGCCTCCAGGCCGAGCTTCGCCTCGCCGCCGACGTGGCGTCGAAGGCCCCCGCCGGCACCTGGCTCCAGGTCGTCTGGCGGCCGGAGACGGGGGACTTCTCTCCCACCGAATACGCCTTCCTGCTCAAGCGGGCCGCCGTGGCGCTGACCGGCGCCCAAGGGCAGGGGAAGGTGGCCTCGGAGGCGCTCCCCGCCGATCCCAAGGTCCTCCAGGCCTTCTATGGGGAGGAGGTGGCGGCCTATCTGGAGGCGGTGGCGCTCCAGCCCGCCGCTCCGGAGGCGCTCAAGGCCGCGGTGGATGCGATCCAGAATCTCGATCCCGGACGGCCGGTCGTCCTCGACGCCCGTCCTCTTCCTGCCGATCCCAATGAGATGCTGGCCGGAGCGGCCCGCGACTCCACGCTGGGGATCGACCTGACGCTGTTTGGGGGGCCGGGGGTGGAGACGGCGAAGCTGATTCCCGTGCTCTCGCCTCTCGTTCTTCTCGCCCGCGAATTCGCGGGGGACCTCTCCTGGGATCCCGGCTCCTCCCCCACCGGTGCCGAGGAGGCCTGGACGTTCGTGCGCGGCAAGGACCTCGGGCTGCGGGTGATCGCCCTGGCACCGCCGGATTCTCAAAACCTCTCCCTGAGCTTCAGCGATCCGGAGCTCCGCCGGCCGGTGCGGTTCCCCATCGGCGGCCAGCGGGTGCCGCCGCCGGGCGGCCAGGTGGCGGGCGGCGCGCTCGTCCTCCAGGTGCCCTCCCCCGGCCGGGTGGCCGTGCTCGGCCTCGACCGCCCGACCGCCGCCGAGCGCAAGGGTATCGAGGAGAAGGTCACGGTCTCCTCCCAGCGGGAGATCCCGGTCGAGGAGATCCTCCGCCGCCTCCAAGCCTTCGAGGACGCCCAGAACCGGAAGCTGGAGCACTACAGCGCCGTCAACACGACCTCGCTGCGCTTCCAGGCGTCGGCCGGTACCCAGGCGATCGAGGCGACCCTCCAGGGGCCGTTCTTCTTCGATCCCAAGACCGGCTCCGACTGGGCCTGGGAGACGCTGTACGTCAACGGCGTCCGCTGGCGCGGCAAGACGCTCCCCGAGATCCCGCTGATCCAGCCGGAGAAGGCGGCGGCCCTGCCGCTGGAGATCCACTTCACCAAGGAGTACCGCTACCGCCTGCGCGGCTCGGACCCGATCGACGGCCGCGACGCCTGGGTGGTCGACTTCGCGCCGGCCGGCCAGGGGACGCAGGGGAAGCTGTACCAGGGCTCGGTCTGGATCGACAAGCAGCTCTACTCCCGTCTGCGCACCCGCGCCGTGCAGGTGGGGCTCGAGGGAGAGGTGCTCTCGAACGAGGAGACGCTCTTCTACACCCCCGTCGACGCCAACGGCCAGGCCGCCCCGTGGTCGGCTCAGAGCTACATCCTGCCGCTGCGGCTCGCGGCCCAGCAGATTCTCTCGGTGGTCAACAACTCCACGGTGGTGGAGCGCGAGACGAAGCTGACGGACGTGCGGATCAACAGCCCGGGCTTCACGGAGGCCCGCCAGAAGGTGAATGCCTCGGACGTGACCATGGTGCGCGACACCGCCAAGGGGCTGCGCTACCTGGTCAAGGACGAGCAGGGGGAGCGGGTGGTCAAGGAGGGGTTCAAGACCAGCAAGCTGTTCGGGGCGGGCGGCGTCTTCTACGACGACGCGCTCGACTATCCGCTGCCGCTCGCCGGTATCAACTACTTCTCCTTCGACTTCAAGGGGACCGGCCAGCAGGTCAACCTCTTCTATGGCGGCCTTCTGCTCGTCGGCAACGTCGCCCAGCCGCGCCTCTTCGGCAGCCGCTTCGACGCCGGGGCCCAGGTCTTCGCGATCGGCCTCCCCACCACCGACACCTTCTACCGCAACGGCAAGGAGATCAAGGACGAGGCCATCAAGCAGCTCCCGGCCACCGTCAGCCTCAAGCTCGGCCACCCGATCGGCAACTTCGTCAAGGTGGACGGCGAGTACGAGATCCTCTACTTCCACTATGGCAAGGCGGACGAGACGGCGAAGAATTTCGTGGTGCCGACCAGCAACCTCACCCACTCGTTCTCGCTCTCCACGAGCTTCGCCCGCTCGGGCTACCAGCTCCAGGCCTCGGGGAGCTACAACCTCCGGTCGAGCTGGGACTTCTGGGGGCTGCCGGGGAACCCCGACTTCGACAAGACGAAGAAGGACTTCCTGCGCTGGGACGCCGCGGCGAGCAAGAACTGGTACCTGCCCAGGTTCCAGAAGGTCGGGCTCGAATTCGACTACGCCTCGGGGTCGGACCTCGACCGCTTCAGCAAGTATCAGTTCGGCTTCTTCGGCGGCACCCGGGTGCACGGCTACCAGAGCAACAGCGTGCGGGCGACCGAGGTCTGGGCCGGCCACGCCTCCTACGGCTTCGAGATCGGCGAGGCGTTCCGCCTGGACGGGGTCGCCGACGCCGCCATCGCCACGGACAAGGAGACCGGGCTCGACCACGAGCTGCTGGCCGGCGTGGGGATCGCGGGGACGTTCATCGGCCCCTGGCAGACGGTGGTGAACCTCGACGTGGGGACCCCGGTCGCGGGCCCGGACAAGGGGTTCGTGCTCTACGTGGTGTTCCTGAAGCTGTTCAAGTAGGACCTTGCCCCTCGGGCCCGCCTGCCCTTCGAGGCCTCACCCCCTGGCCCCCTCTCCACTTCGTGGAGAGGGGGAACGTGACTGAGATGATCGTGCCGTATTTGGAAACTTTCGATCTCTGGGCCCTCCCTCTCCACGAAGTGGAGAGGGACCGAGGGTGAGGCTTCGGAGGGCAGGCCGCCCCAGAGGGCAAAGAGGTGTGAAATCACTCCTCGGGAGCACGATTCGCTTTGACCTTCTTCCGCAGCCCCCGATATCTCTCCAACCTCTCCTTCAGCTTCGCCTCGAACCCCTCTCCCTTCGGCTCGTAGAACCGGGTCCCCTGGAGGGACTCGGGGAGGCAGTCGATCCCTCCCACCCCCTCCTCCGTGTGTGGGGCGTAGACGTATCCCGAGCCGTAGCCGACCTCCTTCATCAGGCGGGTGGGGGCGTTGCGGATCGCCATCGGCACGGGATCGGCCGGGCGCTCCTCGACGGTCCGGCGGGCGGCCTTGTAGCCGTCGTAGAGGGCCACGCTCTTGGGAGCGAGGGCCAGGTAGAGCACCGCCTGCGCCAGGGCCAGCTCCCCCTCGGGCGAGCCGAGGCGGCGGTAGGCGTCCCAGGCGGCGAGGGCCTGGGGGAGGGCCTGGGGATCGGCCAGCCCCACGTCCTCGCTGGCGAAGCGGACCACCCTGCGGGCGATGTAGAGCGGGTCCTCGCCGGCCGCCAGCATGCGGGCCAGCCAGTAGACCGCCGCGTCCGGATCGCTCTCACGCAGCGACTTGTGGAGCGCCGAGATCAGGTTGTAGTGCTCCTCCCCCGACTTGTCGTAGAGCAGCACCTTGCGCTGGGAGACCCGGCGGACGACCTCGGCGTCGATCCTCCCCCCCTCGGCGTCCGCCGCCGCCAGCTCCAGGAGGCTCAGCGCCCGGCGGGCATCCCCCGAGGCGAGCTGGGCGATCTCCGCCAAGGCGTCGTCGTCCGCCTCGATCCCGGACGTGCCCAGCCCCCGCTCGGGATCGGCGAGGGCCCGGCGCATCAGGTCCACCAGGTCCTCGGGACGGAGCGGCTCCAGCACCACCACCCGGCAGCGGGAGAGGAGAGCGCCGTTGAGCTCGAACGAGGGGTTCTCCGTGGTGGCCCCCACCAGCACCACGTCCCCGCTCTCGACATAGGGGAGGAAGGCGTCCTGCTGGGCGCGGTTGAAGCGGTGGATCTCGTCGACGAAAAGGAGGGTGCGCCGCCCCTGGGCCTTGCGCAGCCGCACCGCCTCGGCCATCACCTCCTTGACCTCCTTGATCCCCGAGGTGACCGCCGAGAAGGGGACGAAGTGGGAGGCGGTTACGGTCGCGATGATGCGGGCGAGGGTGGTCTTCCCCGTCCCCGGCGGCCCCCAGAAGATCAGCGAGGGGACGCGGTCCGCGGCGATAGCCCGGCGGAGGAAGCCCCCCTCCCCCACCACCTTCTCCTGGCCAACCACCTCGGACAGGTCGCGCGGGCGCATCCGCTCGGCGAGCGGCGAGGCGGCGGCTTTGGACGCGTCTTCCTGCGACGGACGGGGGGGCTCAGGTTCCTGGTCGTCGAAAAGCGAGCGCGGCATCAGGAGATCTTATCGATTTCCACCCGCGCGTCGTTGAAGCAGGCCCCTTTTCCGATATCCGTGAGGGTATCGGGGGAGAGGGCGTTCGACGTGGTCCCCGAAAGGGTGTTGTGACTCCACAACCCTTTCGGCAGATAGACGACGCCCGGCCGCAGGTCCGGATTGAGCCGCGCCGCCACCCGCACCTCCCCATACTCGTTCCAGACCCGCACGGCGTCGCCGTTCGCGATCCCCCGCGCCCCGGCGTCCAGCGGATGGATCTCCAGGGCGGCCGGCCCCTTTTCGAGCTGCCCGAGGGTCGAGTTGAGGCGGCGGCTGCCGGCGGGCGAGATCAGCGCCAGGCGATCAGTCCCCGGATCGTCCAGGAAGCGGTAGAGGCCGCGCTCGGACTCGCGGTCGAGCGCCTCGGGGACGAGGTGGATCTTGCGGTCCGGCGTCTGGGGGAAGGTATCCACGAATTGGACCGGCGTGCTGCCGAAGTCGGGGACAGCCAGGCCGTCCCGGTCGAGCTCGCCGCGGATGCGCTCGAAGCGGCGGAGCAGCGCGAGGGTGAGCTCCCCCGCCGTCTCCGGATCGCCGGGGCGGGCGAGGCCGAGCCGCTCGACCAGCGCGGCGAAGACCTCCGGGTTGGAGCGCGCCTCCCCCGCCGGCACCACCACCGGCCCACTCTCGTGGAGCACGTAGGAGCCGTAGCCGCGCACCAGCTCCGAGTGCTCCAGGAAGTGGGTGGCCGGGAGCACCAGGTCGGCCCAGCGGGCGGTGTCGGTCCACACCTGCTCGAAGACGACGGTGAACAGGTCCTCGCGCGCCAGCCCCCGGCGCACCTTCTCCTGGTTCGGCAGGGTCATCAGGGGATTGCAGTTGTAGACGAAGAGCACCCGCACCGGCGGGTCCGCCTCCAGCAGCGCCGTCCCCATCTGGTTCATGTTGACGGTCCGGGTATTGGGCGCCGGCTCCGCGGTGGCCGGGGACTGGTCGATCCCCCAGATCCCGGAGTTGCTCATGGTGTAGCCGCCGCCGCGCACGCCGAATTTCCCGGCCACCGCCGGCAGGGCCAGGGCCGCGGCGATGGCCGAGCCGCCGTTGCGGTTGCGCTCCATCCCCCAGCCGGTGCGGATCAAGGCGGGGGACGATTCGGCGTAGAGGTGGACGAAGCGCTCGATCTCCTCGGCGGGAACGCCGGAGACCTCGGCCGCCCGCTCGAAGGTCCACCCCGCGGCCCGCCGCCGCAGCTCCTCCGCGCCGGTGGCGTGCTGCGCAAGAAAAGCGAGATCCGCGCGTTCCGTCTCGAAGAGCCAGTGGATAGCCGCCAGGGCGATCGCCAGGTCGCTCCCGGGACGCAGGGCCAGGTAGAGGTCGGCCTTCTTGGCGAGCGGCGTCCGCCGGGGGTCGATCACCACCAGCCGCGCGCCCGCCTTCTGGGCCTCCTGGATGTACGGCACCAGATGGATGCCCGAGGCCGAGGGGTTCGCCCCCCAGAGGACGATCAGCTTCGCCTTGGGAAAGTCCGGGTAGGCGACGCCGGCCATCTTGCCGTAGAGGCCGATGGCCGCCCGTCCCGATGGCGCGGCGCAGACGGTGCGGGCCAGCTTGGAGGCGCCCAGCCGGTGGAAGAGGCGGGCGTCGGTGGTGTCCTGGGTGAGCAGGCCGTTCGAGCCGCCGTAGCAGAGGGGGAGGATCGACTCCCCGCCGAAGCGCTCCCGCGCCTCGCGCATCCGCTCCGCGGCGAGGGTGAGCGCCTCGTCCCAGGAGATCCGCTCGAAGCGCCCCTCCCCCTTGGGCCCGACCCGCCGCGCCGGATAGAGCAGCCGCTCCGGGCCGTAGAGGTGGTCGGGGGTCCGCCGCACCTTGGCGCAGATGTAGCCCCCGGTGACCGGGTTGCGGTGGTCGCCGTCCACCTTGACCACCCGGCCGTCCGCCACCCGGACCTCCAGGCTGCAGGCGTCGGGGCAGTCGAGCGGGCAGGCGCTCGGGAAGACGTCGGGGGGGCGGAGGGAGGTGGACATAGAGGGATTGTAATGCGGGGAGGCCTGTTCCTAACACCTTGCCCTCGGGGCGTCCTGCCCTCCGAGGCCTCACCCCCTGGCCCCCTCTCCACTGCGTGGAGAGGGGGAACGTAGCCGAGCCGATCTTGCCGAATCGGAAGGACTTCGATCTCTGGGCCCTCCCTCTCCACGAAGTGGAGAGGGACCGAGGGTGAGGCTTCGGAGGGCAGGCGGGACCGAGGGCTAAGAGGCTGCCTACGCTCCCGTGTCCTTCTCGATCGCGGCGACGATAGCGTCCGTGAACTGCGTCGTGCTCGCCTCCCCGCCGAGGTCGCGGGTGCGGATCTTCTGGCGGACGATCACGTCGCGCAGCGCCCGGCGCACCCGCTCGGCCACCTCGTCCTTCTGCATGTGGTAGAGCATCATGATCCCGGAGCGGATGATCGCCAGCGGGTTCGCCAGGTCCTTGCCGGCGATGTCCGGCGCGCTGCCGTGGACCGCCTCGAAGACCGCCACGTCCAAGCCGATGTTGCCGCCCGGCACCACGCCGAGGCCGCCGACCAGGCCCGCGCAGAGGTCGGAGACGATGTCGCCGTAGAGGTTCTCCAGCAGCAGCACGTCCCACTCCTCGGGGCGCATCACGAGCTGCATGCACATGTTGTCGACGATCTTGTCGTCCGACTGGATCTCGGGGTACTCCGAGGCGACGCGGCGGACGCAGTCGAGGAAGAGGCCGTCCGAGAGCTTCATGATGTTCGCCTTGTGGACGGCGGTCACCCGCTTGCGGCCGTGGCGGCGGGCGTACTCGTAGGCGAAGCGGGAGATGCGCAGCGAGGCCTTCTCGGTGATGATCTTCAGGCTCTCCACCACGCCGGGCACCACGACATGCTCGAGACCCGCGTAGAGGTCCTCGGTGTTCTCGCGCACCACGATGATGTCCACCCCCTCGAAGCGGCTGGGAATGCTCGGCAGCGAGCGCGAGGGGCGGAGGTTGGCGTAGAGGTCGAGCTCCTGGCGGAGCTGCACGTTGATCGACTTGAACCCCTTGCCCACCTCCGTGGTGATCGGGCCCTTGAGGGCCAGGCAGTTGCGGCGGATCGACTCCAGCACCTCGGGCGGCAGCGGATTGCCGTACTTCTCCAGCGCCTCGGCACCCGCGATGTGGCGCTCCCATTCGATCTCGGCGCCGGCGGCGTCGAGCACCCGCACGGCGGCGTTGCTGACCTCCGGGCCGATGCCGTCGCCCGGCAGGAGTGTGACGGTGGTCTTGCTCATGGGTTGGGATTCCCTCCGACGGCCAGGGGATAGCGCAGCGTCTTGCGGAGCCACTCCCCGTTGTCGCGCACGCTCCGGGAAAGCTCGCCGACCAGGGCGTCCCGCTGCTCGTAGAGGCGGTACCCCTCGCGCGGCCGCAGATAGCCGGCGGCCTTGGGCTCTTCCTGGAAGAGCGCCTCCTCGCCGATCTCCGCCGCCCGCCGGGCGTAGGCGGCGCGGTTGTCGAGCAGCGCCTTGACCAGGAACGGCATCACCATCGAGTAGTCGGCCTGCGCGCTCTCGGTGGTCGACTGGTAGGTGTCGCGGTCGACCTTCCCCCAGGTCACGGCCTCGGCCGGCGGGCAGGAGGAGAGGGATCCCT
Source organism: Thermoanaerobaculia bacterium (assembly GCA_045807625.1). Classification (GTDB taxonomy): domain Bacteria; phylum Acidobacteriota; class Thermoanaerobaculia; order Multivoradales; family UBA5704; genus DATARR01. The sequence continues at coordinate 43,617 of JBJMHA010000066.1, forward strand.
CGGTCACCGGCGCGCTCACGATCTGGACGTCGAAGGTATAGCCGCGGATCCCTTCGAGCCCCAGCACCTGGCCCAGCGCCGGCTCCGGCTGCAGGTTGTAGTTCTTCGGCACGCCGCCCCCCAGGATCAGGGTGGCGAGCGAGTGCGCGGGGTGGCTGAACAGCCCCCAGTAGTGGTAGGCGCACGACTCGAAGACCTCGGCGTGGAGGTCGAGCGAGAACTCATAGTTGTCGAGCAAGCCGGTCTGCTTCATCGCCCAGAGCTTCATCGAGCTCAGGAAAAGACTGCCGTCGCCCGGGGCGCCGACCAGGATGGGCACCCCCAGCCGCCAGCAGGTGGCGAGCAGCCCCGGGGCGACGCCGTTCTTCTCCTCCTGGGCGGCGTAGATGCGGCCGAGCAGGTAGCGCAGCTCGGTGCCGGTCATCGCCTTCTGGAATTCGGGGCGCAGCAGGCAGGCGGTCATGAAGCGGTCCTGCTGGAAGAGCACGTCCTCGTCGAACGCCATGTCGGTGACGCGGATCGTCTTCTCGTCGCGCAGCACCCCGTCGTCGCCGAAGATGGGGACCTCGAAGATGGGATCCGGGTGCTCGTCGAGGCTGCGGTGGCCGTCGTGATAGCAGACGGCGTCGGTGGTGCTGAGGTAGGCCACCCAACCGGTCTCCAGCAGGGGGATCAGCCAGGTCTGGTGCTGCCCCGAGACCGTCACCGGCCCCGCGATCGCCAGGGTCAGCGGGCACCCCGCCCCGATCGCCTGGTCGAGCAGCGAGTAGACCCGCCGCAGGTAGGCGCCGCCGAAGGCCGGCAGGCAGGAGCGGAAGATCTCGTCCAGCGTGCCGCACTCGTCGACCCGCCGCACGTCGACGCGCCGCTTCGACTGCAGGTGGACGTTGTGGGGGAGCCGGTTGTCGTGCGCGCTGCTCATGGCGGGGTAAAGGTATAAGGGTCGGGGCGGGGGGCGCAAGGCGCCCAGGCCTCTCAGGGCGTATGGAGGACGACCGAAGGAAAGTAGGTCCGGAAACGCCCCGCGTCGGCTGTCGCGAGAGGCCAACCCATGACCTGAGCATGGGCGCCGATGAAGAAGTCCGGCAGCGGCAGTGAGGGTGCGTCACGGCCGGACTCCGCGCGCCGGCGCTCCCGGTACTTCAGGTAGGCCAGGGCACAGGGCTCCGCGGCGGCCGTGGGAACGTCCAGCAGAGTGATGCCCCAGCTCCGGAGCCGATCGGCAACGGCCTCCGGCTCGGTATCGCCCACGCAGACCTCCGCGAGACTGACCGCATTGACCGCCGCTCCCCCCTCCGCGGCGCCAGTGGAGATCGTCTGGCGGGCCCACTCGCGGAAGGGTGACCCTTCGGTGGAGGCGTAAATCAGGACATTCGTGTCGAGAAGGATCATGGCTCCCGGGTCAACGCCTTCAGGGCCTCCCAGGACATCCGGGGCCGAAGGGGGGCGGCGGCAATAGCCGCGAGGGAGCGCTCCTTGCTCATACCAAGCTCCGGCTTGGGGGGCTCCAGACGCACCAGGAGCAGGCGGCCCTCCCCCTGGCTCTGGATGTCGAAGACGTCTCCGGGTTTTGCCCCCGGGAGGACTATGCGCCGCTTGGCATCAGCCATTGAAATCGCCATAGTGGGATTATCCCACCAAATCCCGGTGAGCGCAATTCGAGGCTCTACCGCCCCAGCTCCTCGATCCGAGCCACCACGTCCCTGTACCCGTTGTTGATCCCGTAGAGATCCACGAACGCCTTGTAGGCGGAGGCCTTGTCGTCCACGGCCAGGTAGGCGCAGCCGAGGTCGTAGAGGAGGCCGAGGTGGTCCTCCTCGGCGAGGTCGGGGGCCTCGAGGCCCCGCCGGTACCACTTGACGGCCAGCTCGGGGAGACCCTTGTCGAGGAAGCAGAGGCCCAGCATCGAGCAGCAGAGCACCAGGTGGCCGGCGTCCTTGGCGGCGACCTGGAACTCGCCGATCGCCTCGTCCAGCAGCCCCATCTCGCGGTAGGCGATGCCGAGGTTGAAGTGGGTGTCGTAGTCGGTCGGCGAGAGGTGCTCGGCGACCCCCTTCTTGAACCCCTCGACGATCTCCTCCAGCGACTGCTCGGCCGGCTGCGCGACCACGTCGCCCGCCGGGAAGAGCTCCTCGCCCGAGAGCTCCTGCTCCAGCTCGGCGGCGAGGTCGAAGAAGTCGTCCTCCTCGTCGAACAGGCTGTCGGAGCCGGCGCTCTTCGCCGCGCGCTGCTCGTCCGCCTCGTCGAGCCAGCTCAGGCCCCCCGTGTCGTCCAGGTTGGGGGAGAAACGGCCAGACGGCGCCGGAGCGGGAGGCGGCTCCGGGGCCTCTCCGGACGGCTGCCATTCGAAGTCCTCGCTCTCGATCATCTCGCCGATCTCGAGCGGATTGAACAGCGCGGGCCCGGGCGGCGCCACCGGAGGCGCGGGGGCGGCGGCCACCGGAGACGGGGGCGGCGGCGGAGCAGGCGGCGCGGGGGCTTTCGCGTCCGGACGGGGCTTGGCCGGCAGCTTGGGCTTCGGGCTCAGCAGGCCGGCCAGGACCTCGTCGATCTCCTTCGAGCGCTTGCGCGACACAGGAGGAGAGGGCGCCAGGGGAGGAGCCACCGGCGCCGGCGGCGCCTCGGGCTCGGCCAGCGGCGGCAGCGGCGGGAGCGCCTCCAGGTCGGGCATCTCCAGCACGGATTCCAGCACCGGCTCCGGAGCCTGGGCCTCCTGGACCGGAGGCGGAGGAGCTGGCAGCTCGGGCGCCATGGCCAAGGGGGCCGGCGGCTCCTCCTCGACGGCCGCCGCGTGCGGGTCGGCCAGCACGCGGTCGCCGTCCAGGCGGTAGCCGGCCTCGATGAGCTGCCGGCGGGTCTTCTGCCAGAGCTGCCCGTCGTGGATCTCCGCCGCCATCCGCGACATGGTGTTGGCCAGCTCGACCACCCGGTCGTGACGCCCCTTCTCCAGGTGGATCTGGATCATCGTCGCGTAGGCCCCGAGGTTGCGCGGCTGGATGCGCAGCGCCTCGCGCAGCCGCTCCAGCGCCTTCTCCTCCAGGCCGTACTTGGCCAGCACCTCGGCCTCGCTGACCAGGTCCTCGTCGCGGGCCAGGGCCTCCGGCTGCAGCTCCGCCGCCGTCCGCTCCAGCAGGTCGGGATCGATCTTCAGGGGCGCCGACTCGCGGGGCTCCCAGGGGCGCTCGACCGGCGGCTCGGTCCCGGCGGCCCAGGCGGAATCCAGCGCCGGCAGCTCCGGCGCGTCCAGGTCGATCTCGAATTCGTCCCCTCCCAGCGGCGGCAGATCGCCGGGCCGGAGCTCCACCCCCTGGAACGGCGGCAGGCCGGCCTCGACCTCGCCGAAGTCGATCTCCACCTCCTCCTCCAGGACCGGCGCGGCGGGCGGCGCCGCGGCCGTGGCGGCGGCACCCCCGTCCTCCTTCCAGGCGGAGCCGAGGCGGCTGCCGGTGCCCGAGAGCATGTCCGGCGGCGGCTTGACGAAGCTCGGAGAAGAATCGTCGTCCCCGTCCATGTCGAGGACGAACACCTCGTCGAGATCGAGCTCGATCTCCTGCTCCGGCGGTGCCGCCAGACCCGCGGGCTCCGCCAGCCCGAAGGAGGCCGGGGCCTCGGGGAGCGCCGTCGCCGCCTCGGCCGCCTGCACGGCGGCGGCGAGGTCGTCGTCCCCCCAGCCCTGCTCCGCGAACCCGCCGCCGTAAGGGATCTCCTCGTAAGCCTCCTCGACCGGCGGCGCCGGGGGAGGCGGCGGCGGCGTGTATTGGGGCGGCGGCGGGGGCGCGAGCCGCGGCTCGGGCTCTCTGGGGGGAGGCGCCACGGCGCGCGGCGGCGCCGGCGGAGGAGGAGGAGGCGGCGGCGGGGCCGGCTCGGGCTCCTCCATCCGGGCGAGACGCCCGATGCGCGCCGCCTGCGGGTTGCGCTCGGCCGCGATGGCGAGGAAGCGCGCGGCCGCCGCGGCGGCCCCCGACTCCTTGAGCTTGAAGACGGCGTCGTTGATGAAGCCGAGGTTGCTGCTGTCGATGTCCAGCGCCCGCTCGTAGACCTGCGCCGCGTCCTGGGCGCGGCCGTGGGTGATCATCATCTCGGCGATCACCCGGTACTCGTTCATCGCCTTCTCGGTGAGCTGCTGGGATTGATAGATCTCCGCCAGCTTGACGTGGTAGCTCGGATTGTTCGGCTCCAGATCGGCCATCTTCTGATAGATGGCGATCGCCGAGGCCGCGTTGTCGTGCTTCTGGTAATAGTCGGCGAGCACCTGGTACTGCGTGCGCGCCTCGTTGACCAGCCCCTGCCGGTGGTAGAGCTCGGCGAGCTTCTCGTAGACCTCCAGCCGCGTCGGATCGAGCTTGATGATCTTCTTGTAGATCGCGATCGCCTTGACGAAGAACCCCTCTGTCGAATACTGCTCGGCGATCTGGGTGAAGAAGTCGACGGCCTCGTCGATGCGCTGGATGCGGGCGTAGAGGTCGCCGATCCGGTTCAGCGTGTTGATGTCGTTCGGGTTGTCCGTGAGCAGCTTGCGGTACTCGCGGATCGCCGGCTCGATCTTGCCGCGCTGGACGTACTTCTCGGCGGTCTGGACGACCTGCTCGCGCTGGACGGCCATCAGCAGCGGGCCTCCTGGCGGGGGAGGACGGGCTTGTAGGTCAGCCGGTGGATGGGCGACGGCCCGTAGGCCGACAGCGCCTCCAGGTGCTCGGCCACCCCGTAGCCCTTGTGCGCGGCGAAGCCGTACTGGGGGTAGGTCCGGTCGAGCTCGACCATCATGCGGTCGCGCTCCACCTTGGCGAGGATCGAGGCGCAGGCGACCGCGTAGCTGAGGCAGTCGCCGCGCACCAGGGGGATGCAGGGGAAGCCGAAACCGGAGAGCCGCACGGCGTCGACCACCGCGCAGTCGGGCACGGGGCGCAGGCGCGACAGCGCCTCGCCCATGGCGAGGCGGGTGGCTTCGAGGATGTTGACCCGGTCGATGACGTCGGGCGGGATGGCGGCGACCGCGAAGGCGACCGCGTGGGAGCGGATGGCCGCGGCCGCGCGCTCACGCTCCGGGGGGGTGAGGTACTTGCTGTCGTCCACCCCGGGCACCAGGCAACGGCCGTCGAGCACCACGGCGGCGGCGACCACCGGGCCGGCGAGCGAGCCGCGGCCCACCTCGTCCACCCCGGCGATCCGGCCGTAGCCGCACCGCGACAGCCTCTCCTCGAGGCCGCGGAGCAGGTGGAGGCGGTAGGCTTCGACGAACAGCTCGATCATCGCCCGGGCCGGTTGCGCCGCCCTGGTCAACAACGACTCCTTTCTCGGCCTCCTCCGGGATCTTGCGGCAGCCCCGGGGACGGTCTTACGACCGGCCCTGGTCTTCGCGGCGCTCGTCGATGCGAGCCGCCTTGCCGCGCAGATTCCGCAGGTAGTAGAGCTTGGCGCGGCGGACCCGGCCCCGGCGGATCACCTCGATCTTGTCGACATTCGGCGAGCTCAACGGGAAGATGCGCTCCACGCCGACGCTGCCGGAGATCTTGCGCACCGTGAAGGTCTCCCGGGTGCCGCCGCCCCGGCGGGCGATCACCACACCCTGGAAGACCTGGATCCGCTGCTTGTCCCCCTCGACCACGCGCACGTGGACGCGGACCGTGTCCCCCGGCTTGAACTCGGGCACACCCTGGCGCAGATAGACACTTTCGACCTGATCCAACTGGTTCATGACTCACCTCGTACCGACGACAGGCCCAAAGGGACAGTGCCGTCATTATTTCGATTTCGCCAGGACCGCGCAAGCGGCCGAGCGCGATTCCTCAAACTTTCCCGGCCCCCACCCCGCGCAGAGCCTCGAGCTCGCGCTTCTGCTCCCGGGTCAGCCGGCCGACCACCTCCGGCCGCTCCAGCAGGTCCGGCCGCTTCGCGAGCGTCGCCCGCAGCGCCTCGCGGTCCCGCCAGCGCCGGATCGCCGCGTGGTCCCCCGAGGTCAGCACCTCCGGGACCGCCAGCCCCTCCACCACCGGCGGGCGGGTGTAGTGCGGGTGGTCGAGCAGCCCCTCGCGGAAGCTGTCGTTCGCCACCGAATCGGCGAGCCCCACCACCCCGGGCACCTGCCGGGAGAGCGCCTCGATCAGCACCATGGCCGGCAGCTCGCCGCCGGACAGCACATAATCGCCGATCGAGACCTCTTCGTCGACCACCGTCTCCCGCACCCGCTCGTCGATCCCCTCGTAGCGGCCGCACAGAAGGACCAGGTCCCGCCGCGCGGCCAGATCGCGCACCTTGGCGTCGTCCAGCCGCGCCCCCTGCGGCGAGAGGAGCACCCGCCAGGGGCTTCTCCCCTCCATTTTTTCCCCGGACACGGCGCGCACGGCGCGGATCCAGGGGGGCGCCGTCATCACCATCCCGCCGCCGCCGCCGTAGGGCTCGTCGTCGACGCTGCGGTGGCGGTCCTCCGTGAAGCCGCGCAGGTCGTGGACCCGCACCTCCAGGAGCCCCCGCTCGCGCGCCTTGCCGATCAGGCTGGCCGCCAGGAACGGCGCGAACAGCTCCGGGAAGATCGTCAGGACGTCGACGCGCATGTCTCCAACAGCCCTTCGGGGAGATCGAGGTCGATCGTACCCGCGGCGACGTCCACCCGCCGCAGGAATTCCTTGACGAACGGCACCGGAATCCGGCGCCCCTCCCCCTCCACGATCAGCATCACCCCGCCGCCGTCCTCGACCACCTCGACCACCCGGCCCAGCTCCTCCCCGTGATCGCGGCAGAGGCAGCCGAGCAGCTCGAACTGGTAGTAGGTGCCGCGGCTGGCCTTCGGCACCTCGGCGCGGGGGATCTCCAGATCGAGCCCCCGCAGCTCCTCGGCGCGGTCGCGGTCGCCGTACCCCTCGAAGTGGACGACGGCGCCGGTCTTGTGGACCCGGCCCGCGGCCACGGTCAGGGAGAGCGGCGGCGCGCCCTCGCGGACGCCCGTGACCCGGCTCCCCTTCTGGAAGCGGGCGGGGACGTCCGAGAGCACCTCGACGACGACTTCGCCGCGCACGCCGTGCGGGCGCAGCACCCGGCCCACGGCCACGGTCTCCGGCAGGTCCTCCCGTTCGCGCCGTTCGCGGGAGGAGACCGCCGCGCCTTCAGTCTTCGAGGATTTCGAGCTCATGGCGCACCCCCCGCCGATCCTCGCGGGTCTCCAGGAGCGTGCGCATCGCCCGGGCGGTCCGCCCCTGGCGTCCGATCACCTTGCCGAGGTCGTCGGGAGCGACCTTGAGCTCCAGGACGCCGCCGCCGCGCCGGCTCGGGATCTCCTGGACCTCCACCTGGTCGGGCTGGTCCACCAGCAGACGGGCCAGCTCCTTGAGATCGTCGGCGAGCTCGGACATGGGTCAGGCGCTCTTCTTCTTGGTCTGGTTGATCAGCTTCTTGACCGTGGGCGACGCCTGGGCGCCCTTACCGATCCAGTAGTCGGCGCGGACGGTGTCGATCGTCACCTGCGCGGGCTGCTTGGTCGGGTCGTAATGACCGATCTCCTCCACCGCGGCGGCGGTCGGGGTGTTGCGCGAGTCCGACACCACGACGCGGAAGAAGGGGTTGTTCCGGGCGCCCATGCGGCGCAGCCGAATCGTCAGCATCTTCAAAGCCTCCAGGTTCTCTCTTTAACGGTCGCACGGGACAGACGTACAGCGAGCGCCCCGTGCGCAAAGGCGGGTAAGCATAGCAGAGGAGGGCGGAGATGCCAACCGGTCAGGGCTGCTCGCCGGGCTCCGTCACTCCCAGGTCCACATTGAACAAAGTTCATATTTTCTCTAGAATCAGGAATCTTACTGGAAGACTCTTCCGTCTTCCATTCAGAAAGGGGGAATGTATGAACGCTTCCACCCGCTCCGCCGCAATCGCCTTCTCCTTCATCGCCCTTCTGCTCGTGCTGGCCCTGCCAGCCTCCGCGGGATGTACGGCGAGCCTCTCGTGCTCGAACTCCTGCTCCATCTTCAGTTACGAGTGCCCTCCGCCGTCGTGCTGTATGCTGAGCTGCTCGGCTCCGGCGCAGCGGTTGTCCTGCAGCGGGACCACCACCTGCAGTGTGGGGAGCAATTCCATCACCTGCGACGGCACCCAGTATTCCTGCACTGCGCAGCAGTGCTTCAACAACGGGGATTTCATCCAGTGCGGGAGCACGATCAGGCGCTGCAGCGACCCTCATTGCATCTGCTAGGATAGCGGCCTCCCGACCGGGTGTCAGGGCCCGGGCAGGCGCAGCCCCGCGGTACGCGAGCGGCTGCGCCCACTTCCCGCTTGACTTCCACTCGGGGAGCCGGACGGGTTCGCCGTGGAGTCCCCGGCGGGCGAGGGGGGTCGGCCACCTGGAGCTCTTCGACGAGCGGCTGCTCGACGGGCTCCGCTGCGGAGAGAGCCTGCTGCGCTCGCCCCAGTCGCTGGCGGATCTCCTGGAGGCCGCGGGCCAGGTGGCGCTCGAACGCGCCGGGGCGATCCTGGACGCGAGAGTCTCCTAGACGTTCGTGACGCTTCCGACCCGCGGGTCCACGCTGACGACCCGCGGGTCCACGGCTCCGACCCGATCTGTGGGATTTACGACCCGCGGGTCCAGAACGGCACAGATCGGGTCCAAAGCGCCACAGATCGGGTCGGGCCCGCCGCCCCGCGGGTCGTAACTGTCACAGATCGGGTCGGGAGCGCCGCTGACCGGGTCGGAACCGTCACGACGCGGGTCGACTGCGCCGACCCGCGGGTCGTCGATTCCGACCCCCGGGTCCACTCCTCCACAGATCGGGTCCGCTCCGCCACGCTCCTTTGCCGCCGCGCAACCTTTCCCCGTCCCTTGCGTACGAGAGATCAGAGTGATATCACTCTGGCATCATAGAAAGGGAGAGACTTCACCATGATCCGCGAAAAGGAATTCAACGGCAGACCCGGGCTGGGCATGCTGCTGCTGTTCCTGGTGCTGTTCCTGGCCTCGATCGCCGGCCTCATCTACTCGGCCCGCTCAGGGCTGGGGCCGGGGGTCCTCGGCTCCGTGCTGCTGCTCGTGGCCGCCATCCTCGGCGAGGCCGGGCTGTTCGTGGTCAACCCCAACCAGGCCAAGGTGCTGCAGCTCTTCGGCGACTACGTGGGGACGGCCCGCGTGCCGGGGTTGCGCTGGACCAACCCCTTCTACAGCAAGAAGGGGATCTCGATGCGGACCCGCAACTTCGAGACCGGCAAGCTCAAGGTCAACGACAAGGCGGGCAACCCGATCGAGATCGCCGCCGTGGTGGTGTGGAAGGTGGTCGACACCGCCGAGGCGCTGTTCAACGTGGACGACTACATCAACTTCGTCCAAGTGCAGAGCGAGTCGGCGCTGCGCAACCTCGCCACCCGCTTCCCCTACGTCGCCGACGTGGAGGGGGAGATGGACCTCTCGGGCCACACCGCGGAGATGTCGGTGGGGCTGGCGCGGGAGATCCAGGAGCGGCTGGAGCAGGCCGGGGTGGCGGTGCTGGAGGCGCGCATCAGCCATCTCGCCTATTCGCCGGAGATCGCGTCGGCGATGCTGCAGCGCCAGCAGGCGAGCGCGGTGGTGGCGGCGCGGGCGAAGATCGTCGAGGGGGCGGTCGGCATGGTCGAGCACGCCCTGGAGGGGCTCGCCGCCAAGGGGCTGGTCGACCTCGACCCCGAGCGCCGGGCCGCCATGGTGAGCAACCTGCTGGTGGTGCTCTGCGGCGGCGGCCATCCGCAGCCGGTGGTCAACGTCGGCAGTCTGTACCACTGAGGCGGTTTTGGCAGAGCGCAAGAGCTACCCGCTGCGGCTCGACCCGGAGGTCTACGAGGCTCTCCGGCGCTGGGCCGAGGACGAGCTGCGCAGCGTCAACGCGCAGATCGAGCTCCTGCTGCGCCACGCCCTGCGGGAGGCTGGGCGGGGGGTGAAGGGGAAGGGCGGCGAGTAGGCCCCCCCGCCCGAGCCTTCACCCCTGTTATCCGACCGATCCGACGGATCGGTCGGATGAGGGCAAAAAAAGGGCGGGGATCGCTCCCCGCCCTTTCGTTGAGCCGGCGGTGCGGAAGGGCTTACGCCCGCCGCCGTCTCATCATCATCAGCGCTCCGCTCGCCAGCAGCAGGGCGAGGATCGCGAGGCCGAGCTCGGAGAGCGTCGGTACCTGCGCGAGCGTCGCCACCGCGAACGAGGTCGGATCGTTGGCGGCCGCCGTCGCCGGGTTGTCGGTGAGGATCGACGACTCGTTGGTGCCGTTGCCGTCGGCATCGAAGAAGACGGTGCCCTGGTTGGAGATCGTCGCCCCGGCGGTGCCGGTGTTGATGATCGCCGTGATGGTGATCGTCACCGTGCCGCCGTTGGCGGCGATGGTGCCGTTCCAGTGCACGGTCCGGGTCGGGACGTCGGCCACGGCCGTGCCGGAGGTGGCGGTGGCGCTCACCAGGGTCAGGCTCGCCGGCAGGACGTCGGTGAATTCATCCCCCGGGTTGTCGAGCTGCACCGAGGCGCTGGGGTTGGAGATCGTCACGGTGTAGGTGATCGAGCCGCCCTCCTGGAAGGTGCCGCTGACCGTCTTGGTGTGGGTGCCGATCGAGGCCGGCGAGACCACCACGAACGAGGTCGCGTCGCCCGCCGTCCCGGTCGCCGGGTTGTCGGAGGTCGCGGCCGCCTCGTTGGTGCCGTCGCCGTTCGCGTCGTAGTTGACGTGCGCCTGGTTGGTGACCGTCTGCAGGGCGGTGCCCGTCTTGACGGTGGCGTTGATGGTGAGGGTCACCGAGCCGCCGGCCGGGACGACGCCGTCCCAGGTCACCGTGTTGGTCCCCACGGTGGCGACCGCCGTGCCGGAGGTCGCCGAGGCGCTGACCAGGGTGAGCTGCGAGGGGAGGACGTCCGTGAGCTCGGGGCCCGTGTTGTTCTGCTGGTCGAAGGCGCCGCTGTTCGAGAGGACCACGGTGTAGGTGACCGCGCCCCCCTCGACGAAGCTGCCGGTGACCGACTTGGTGGCGGTGACCGTGGCGGGCGAGAGCACCTGCACCACCGCGCTCGCCGTGTTGTCGGCGGGGTTGGGGTCCGCGGCCCGGCTCGCCGCCTTGGCCGAGGAGGTGGAGGCGTTGTTCACCAGGTTGCCGGCGAAGTTCGGCGCGGTGACCGTGAAGGTCAGGGTCGCCGTGTTGCCGACCTCCAGGCTGGCGAGGTCCCAGTGGCCGGTCGCCGGGCTGTAGACCCCCTGCGAGGCGGTGAAGCTGACGGGGTTGAGGGCCGGGAACGCCGGGAAGTCCTCCTGGACGTCGACGCTGTAGGCCGGGTCCTGCCCCAGGTTCTTGACCGTGAGGGTGTAGATGATCGACCCGCCCGGGTTGACGGTGGCGACGTTGGCGCCGAACGTCAGATGGAGGTCGGCCGAGCGCGGCGCCAGCAGGGCCGACTGGGCGCGGTTGTTCGCCGCGTTGGGATCGAGCGGAGCCGCCGCCGTGATCTCGGCGACGTTGTCGATCGCGCCGGTGTCGTCGACCGTGGCGGTGATGTGCAGGATGGCCGAGGCGCCGTTGGCGAGGGCGCCGACCGTCCACAGGCCGGTGCCCGGCACGTAGGCGCCGCCGCCGTCGTCGGAGACGTAGGTCAGACCGGTGGGCAGGAAGTCGTTGACCACCACCCCCGTGGCGTTGTTCGGGCCGTTGTTGGTCACCGTGAGGGTGAAGACCACGTTGGTGTTGACGGCGGGAGCCGCGTTGTTGACCGACTTGGTGAGCGCGAGGTCGGCCCGCTGCGCGGTGTCGAGCAGCACGACCTCCGCCCGCTGGCCCACCGTGTTGTGGTGGTGCAGCAACAGCGCGCCGAGCGAGCCGTTGGCGGTCATGTTGGCGGTGTTCCAGGTCACCGGCAGGCTGGCGCCGTTGAGGTCGTCATCCAGGAAGTCGCCGCTGAAGTTGAGCCCCTGGGCGGCCCAGTTGTAGAAGTAAGGGCCCGCCGCCTGGTCGAAGGAGGTACCGGCGGCCGGCGTACAGTGGTCGCCCGTGATCGACCGCGCGCACGCCAGGTTGCTCCCGGGGCAGGTGACCACCTTGTACCGGATCGTGGTCACCGCCGAGGAGGCGTAGCCGAGCTGGGACGGGGTGGCGGCGAGGACCATCACGTTGTTGAGGTGGAGGGCCGTGTCGATCGACGAAGGCGCCACCAGGTTCACGAAGGAGGCCAGGCCGAGGATGGAGAAGCCTCCCGTGCTGAGGTTCTGGACCACGCGGACGAAGTTGTCGTTGGGCTGCGCGCCGGACACGAAGACCGACGGGTTGGTGTTGATGATGGCGCGGTCGTAGATCCCGTCGTTGTTGTTGTCGATGCAGATGTTGTAGGCCACGTCGGTGGGTGTCGACCAGTTGCCCCAGCTCGCCACGCCGAACATCATCAGGTCGTGCGTGATGCCCGTGCCCAGGCCGTCGGCGTTAGGCAGGTACGAGACTCCGACGTAGTGGATGTCCGCGTAGTCGGTGGAATTCACCGGATCGAGCGGCGAGACCACCTGCAGCTCGAAGGGGGACACCAGCGACTCGACGTCGGTCGGGAACGTCCCCGAGCAGCTCGGGCCCGCACTCAGCGTGCCGGAGCACAGGTCAATGCCGGAGAGCGGAATGGTGGTCGAGCCGGTGGGGGCTCCGCCGGTGACGATGGTGGCCGGGGCCGACATCGTCGACGAGGGCTTCTCCGCCATGTAGACCGGCAGCCGGAATTTCAGCGTCGCGCTCTGGCTGAAGGTGAGGTACGACCCCTCCTCGGTGAGGAAGTTGCGCGGCTGGTCGCCGTAGTTGGCCTGCACCCCCTGGGTCGCGAAGAGCGCGGCGTCGCGCGTGTGGTCCATCAGCGAGGAGTCGGCCGACATCTGGACGTCGAGCTCGACGGTCTCGCCGGCCGGCACCGTCACCGAGCTGCCCCCCGGCAGGGAGAAAGAGACGCCGGGGGAGTCGACGATCGTGTTGAAGGCCAGGTCATAGGTCTGCGAGGCGGTCCCCTTGTTGACCACGCGGATCTTCTTGGTCTGGGTCACCACGCCGACCACCTCGGGGTCGAAGGTGACGCTGACCAGCCCGGCGTCCTCGGCGTTCATGGCGATGACGCTGCCCACCGCCGACTTGGAGGGGTCGACGCGCCCCGCGCCGACGCGCGACGGCCCGAACTTCGGCGGCGTGGCGCTCGGGAAGAGGGTCGTGTCGTGGACGGCGTAGTTCATCGCCAGGGCCTTCAGCTCCTCCACCGACCAGTCGGGATGGATCTCCCGCAGCAGGGCCATGATGCCGGCCATGTGCGGGCTGGCCATCGAGGTGCCGGAGATGGTCAGGGTCTGGTTGCCGGCCTGGAACCCGGAGGGATCCGAGACGCCGGTGCAGCCCGTCGCCACCATGCAGGTGTGGCCGGTCTGGACGGAGGTGATGTTGAGGCCGGGAGCCGCGATGTCCGGCTTCAGCCGCAGGGGGGAGCCGAAGATGCGGCGCGGTCCGCGCGACGAGAAGCTCGCCACGGTATCGCTGCCGGCCGGGCCGAGCAGCGTGACGTTGAGCGTCGCGATGTTGGCCTTGAGCGTGTTGCCGTCCGCCAGCGTGACGCGCACCGACGGGATGGTGATCGTGGGGTCGGTGCCGCCCAGGCCCGGCGGCGGGGTGCCCGGCGCGTTGTCGGCGATGATCACGCCGACCGCGCCCGCGAGCTGGGCGTTCTTGACCTTGACGATGAAGCCGCAGGTGCCGCGGTCGATGAGGGCGATGTTGCCGGCGACGGCGGCGGCGTTGGTGATCGCCGAGCAGCCGTCGGTGGTCAGCGGGCCCGCCCCGTCGGACGGGTCGAGGGCGATGACCACGATGTGTGGGCCGGGCGGGGTGCCGGAAGGATCGAGCACCGGGCCGAACGAGGCGCTGCCGGCCAGGTAGGCGCCGGCGATCCCGGCGGGCGCGTTGACCTGCACGATCGGGGCGGCCACGCCGCTGTCGACCGAGGCGGCGGTGGCGATGGCCCGCGACGCGGCGCCCGGCGAGCCGGAGATGAAGAAGGTGTCGCTGGAGTTGCCGGCCGAGGTGACCACGATCACGCCCGCCAGGGCCGCGTTGTCCGAAGCGATCGAGCTGGAGTTGAGCACCGAGCCGAACGACGAGCCGAGCGACATGTTGATGACGTCGAGGTGGTCCGAGACGTCGTTGTCGCCGTTCGGGTCCATGGCCCAGTCGATGGCCAGAACCGTCAGGCCGGTGCTGCCGGCGCAGCCGAACACGCGCAGGCCGTAGAGCAGCGCCTTGGGCGCGGTGCCGGGGCCGATGCGCAGCGGGCTGTAGGTGGAGGTGTTGGCGTCGTAAGGACCGGTGAAGGTCGCGCCGGCCGCCGTCACGCCCAAGCCCGCCGCCGTGCCGGAGACGTGGCTGCCGTGGCCGTTGCAGTCCATCGGGTTGACATCGGGCACCGGGGCGTTGCTGCCGCTGTAGGCGTCGCCCGCGAAGTCGGTGCCGCCCACCACCTTGGCGGTGGGGAAGCCGCCGGCCGTCGTGAAGCCCGTGGTGGCCGTGCTCTCCGTCTGATAGTCGATGAGCTGGCCGTTGCCGCCGAAGTCGGCGTGCAGGTAGTCGATGCCGGTGTCGATGACGCCGATCCGGATGCCGGTGCCGTCGGCGCCCGCGGGCAGGCCGATCGTGTTCGCCCAGACGTTGGGCGTGCCGATGAAGGGTACGCTCGTCGAGTTGGTCGGGTACTCCGGCACGATCGGCAGCACGCGCTTGACGCCCTGGATCTTCAGGATGCTCGGGAGGGTCGTGGGGTCGATGGCGACGGCGATGCCGTTGAACGCCTTGCTGACGCGGTAGATCTCCCGCGCGTTGACCGCCGCGAGAGCCCGCGCGACCCCCTCCTGGGCGGCCTGGACCTTGAGCGCCTGGGACTTGGAGGCCGCGCCGGCCACCGCCCGCGCCCGCGCGTCGGAGGGCTTGGCGCCTTCCATGGCCTGCGCGAAGGCCACCGCCGCCGGCGGGTCCAGAAGCTCGACCATCACCTGGATGCGGCCGTCGTCGGTGGTCGCGGCGTGCTCGAGACCGGCCGGCGTGCCCGCGGCCGCGGGCCGCACGGTCTCAGGCGAGCCGGCCACGGGCCGGGGAGGAGCGCCCAGGGCCGGGAAGACGAGAGCGAGAGAGCTCAAGGCGGCGAGCAGGACGGCGGTTCGCCGGCTCGCCCGCGATGGAGCTGGAGACGGGCTCAGACAAGGATCGAACATATACCCTCCCTTGGAGACAGACGAAGATCCGGAGCCGTTCGGGTATGCCGCTCCGCAGCCTGACGACAGGCCGGACCGAGTCCCTGGCTCAAAATCCGCAGAAGAACGCTAAAAAATTCGTCACAGACTTGGCGTCAGATACTACTCGAAAAGTCGCGGCGGTCAAGCGGGAAGTTGCGGCTCGGGCATAAAGCCTACAGCCATCCCTTCTGGCGGGCGATGCGGGCGGCCTCGACGGCGAGCTCGGGATCATTCTGGAGCGCGAGCCCGGAGGACTTCAGGGAGGGATGTCAGGACTTGGGGGTGACAGTTGTCAGGGCCGCGGCCTGGAGACGTGGAGATGGCCGCGCACCGAGAACCGGAGGGGCCAGAGCGCGGCCTCGCCGGCGTAGTCGACGCCGATGCGGGGGCTGGCCACGATCTCCTCCGCCGCCACCGGCTCCCCCTTCGTAAGGTAGAGGGGGGGCTGGTCGAGCGGGACGCCGTCGAGATCGCGGCCGATGCCGAGGGCCTGGCAGATCTTGCCGGGGCCTCCGGCGAGATCGCCCGGCCGGGGAGCGCGGGCTAAAGGCCGGTTCTCCCGCATCCTCTCCTCCCCCTCGACCGGCTCGCCGGCCCGCAGGAGCACGGCGCTGCCGATGCCCGCCTCCCCGGTGACGGCGTTCAGGCAGAAGTGCATGCCGTAGATCATGTAGACGTAGGCGTACCCCCCGGCAAGATAGAGGCTCTCGTTGCGGGCGGTCCGGCGGCCGGCCCAGGCGTGGCTCGCGCGGTCGGGCTCGCCGAGATAGGCTTCCGTCTCGACGAGACGGAGCACCAGCCGCTCGCCACCGAGCTCGCGCACCAGATAGCGGCCCAGGAGATCCCGGGCGACGGTCTCGGCGGGGCGGCGGTAGAAAGACCGGGGAAGGGGACGGAAGCGGCTCACACCGGCCCGGACGATATCATCCACGTGCCGGTGGCACATGCCTTGCTCGGCCTGAGGTGACCGATTTCCATCCCCTTTTGACGGAGAGATGATGAATCCAATCCCCCCGCTCTTCGCCCAACTGCCGGACCCCTTCGCCGAGCGCTTCGACCCCGCCGCCCCCTGGGCCCTCCTGGGCGAGCCCCTGGACGAGATCCTCGCCGGCCTGCCGTCGAGCGAGATCCACGGCCAGCTCTCGCCGGACGTCCACCTCGTGGGCGACCACATCGTGATCTGCCCCGGGGCGCGCATCCATCCGACCGCGGTCATCGAGGGGCCGGTCTACATCGGCTGTGACGTCGAGATCCGCCCCGGCGCCTATCTGCGCGGCGGCATCTGGATCGGCGACCGCTGCGTGGTGGGAGCCAACACGGAGATCAAGCGGGCGATCCTCCTCCCCCACGCCAAGGCCCCGCATCTCAACTACGTGGGCGATTCGATCCTCGGCGCGGACGTGAACCTCGGGGCGGGCACCATCCTCTCGAACTTCCGCCACGACGGCGGCCGGATCCACATCCCCTGGAACGGCACCAAGCTCGACACCGGCCGCCGCAAGCTCGGGGCGATCCTCGGCGACGGCGTGCTGACCGGCTGCAACTCCGTCCTCCACCCCGGCGTGGTGGTGGGCCGGGAGACGCAGATCTACCCCGGCGTGCAGCTCCGTCCGGGGGTGTACCCCGAGCGGAGCGTGATCAAGCTGAGGCAGGATCTGGAGGTGGTGCCGCAGGCCTGAGACGTCCCCTCCCAAGACCCCTCATCACCCCGGCCCTCTTCTCCCGACCCCTCCCCCCCTCCCAACACCGGGAGAAGAGGGAGAAAAACAAACTACGATTCTTCTTTTCCCCTCTCCCGGTGAGGGAGGGGGGAGGGGTCGGGAGAGGGGCAGGGGTGAGGGTTTACAGCAACCCCGTCGGCCGCGGGAACGCCTGGGTCACGGAGGTGTCGATCACCGGGTGGCTCACCACCATGACGGTGCGGTCGTCGTCCGCCGGGGCGTCGCGGCTGAAGGACTCCACGCTGGCGAAGATGGCGTCCACCACCTCGCGGGCGGTCTCCCCCTGGTGCTCGCGGGCCACCTCCAGCATCCGCTCGACCCCGTACTCGCCGAGCAGGCGGCCGTTCTCGTCCCGACCCTGGGTCTCGCAGATGCCGTCCGTATAGAAGACCAGCATGTCCCCCGCCTTCATGGTGACAAAGCCGCGCTCGTAGGTGGCGTCGGGGAGCGGCCCGAGCACGGGGCCCCCCTCTTCCAGATAGCGTACCGTGCCGTCGGCCGCGATGTGGATCGGCGGCGGATGCCCCGCGTTGACGTAGATGAAGACGCCGTTGAGCTCGAGCTCGCCATAGAACATCGACACAAAGCGGCTGGTCAGGGTGCTCTGGTGGATGATGTTGTTCATCCGCTCCACCGTGCGCACGATCTTGAAGTCGCGCGCCAGCCCCATGCGCAGCCCCATGTAGATGTCGCGCACCTGGAGGGCGGCGGGCAGGCCGTGGCCGGAGACGTCGGCGATGGCGAGCCCCAGGATCTTCTTGGTCAGCGGGATGTAGTCGAAGAAGTCGCCGCCCACCTCCTCCATCGGCTCGGAGCGGCCGAAGATGTCGAAATCGCCATATCCGGGCACGCGCCGCGGCAGGATCGACGCCTGGATCTTGCGCGCCTGCTCGAAGATCCCCTCCATCTTGTCGCGGCGGATCTTCTGGTTGACGCTGTGGCGCAGGATGCCGAGCGAGAAGAGGATGTCGTCCCGGTCGTGCCCGGGGGCGACGTTGAAGGCGAGGATGTACTCCTCACTGCCCACTTCGATGGCGGCGAAGCGCTGGACGCCCAGGAGGTTCTCCAGGCTGCGGTCGATGTCCGGATCCTCGGCGTCCATGTAGACGGTGCCCTGCTCCAGCAGGAGCTGGATCGGCCGGTAGGAGATCGGCACCTTGAGCCCCTGGGGGACCTCCTTGGCGTCGCCGAAGGTGTCCTGCAGCACATAGTAGGCCCCCCGGCGCTGGTAGAGGCGGCCGCCGTAGATGCCCAGCTCGTCCTGGAACTTGTCGATGATGATCTCGAGCAGGGAATGGATCGTCGAGCCGACGTCCTCGGCGCGGTCCATCGCCGCCACGGCCTGCTCGACCTTCTTCATCAGCCCCCGGTAGTTGACCGGGCGGGCTTCGGACGTCACCAAGGGAATTCCTCCTCGCGGTGCATTCTACCTGGGATCAGCCGCCCGGGATCAGCCCGCTGGAATCAGCCATTGTCGATCAGCGCCATGACGATCCGGTCCTGGGCGCCGTGGGCGTCAATCCGACTCCCCTCGAGGACGATCGAGAAGGCGTAGGACTTGCCGGACACCGCCTTGGCGTAGCCCGAGAGGGCCGAGACGCCGTTGAGGGTGCCCGTCTTGGCGAAGACGTTCCCCCGGTAGGGAGGGGCCGCCAGCCGGCGCTTCCAGGACTTCATGTCCTCGCCGCCATAGGGGAGCGACTGCACGAAGACCGATCCCGCCGGGTGGAAGAACATGTGCCGGAGCAGCGTCGTGATCGCCCGCGGTGTCGCCTGGTTGCTGCGGCTCATCCCCGAGCCGTCGACGAGGTGGACGCTGCCGGGAGCGGCGCCCATCGACGCGACGAGCTCCTCGATCGCCCGCGTCCCGGCACTCCAGCTCCCCTCGCCGCAGCGGAGGGCGCCGAGGAGCTTGGAGAGGGTCTCGGCGTAGAAATTCTGGCTGTGCTTGTTGGTGGTGGTGACGGCGGTGACGAGGTCGCTCCGGTGGACGGCCACACGCTCCCAGACCGCCCCGGGGAGCTGGGTCACGGGGCGGACCTCGCCGTCGACCACGATCCCTTCCTCGGCGAGCGCGGCCCGCAGGCCGAGGCCGAAGTAGAGCACCGGGTCGGGCACCGTCACCCAGGTCTCGAACGGCCCCGAGCCGGCGTCGATCGACCCCCGGACGGTGAGGAGGTCGCCTGTCCGCCCCACGAACAGGCGGCTCCCCCGGCGCCTGGAGGTGGTCAGGGCGGAGTTGTCCACACGGACGATCGGCACCGGCGGCACCGTCTCCACCACCGCCAGCCGTCCCGCCTGCCCCGGCCACACCCGTACCAGGATGCAGTTGTCGCTGAAGGCGAGGGAGGCGATGGGCGCTTCGTACCAGTCGGTGAGCTGGTCGCGCGGCCACTCGGGGTGGATCTGGGTCGGCTCGAACATCCCCGACGCCAGATAGAGGTCGCCGGTGATCCGCTGCACCCCGCGCGCCCGCAGCGCCGCCGCCCAGGGGCGGAACGCGCCGTAGGGGTCCCCCCCGAAGTCGCGGCCCGAGATCTGCGGATCGCCGGCGCCGGTCACCCCGAGGTCCCCATGCAGGGCGCCCTGTCCCACCGCGCCGCGCATCACGAGCCGCGTCTCGAAGAAGTAGCCGGGCCCGAGGGCGTCGAGGGCCGCGGCGGTGGTGAACAGCTTGCTGTTCGAGGCGATGACCCGCGGCTCGTCGGGGTTGTGGGAGAACACCGTCTCGCCGGTGTCGAGCTCGACGATGTTGACCCCGAGCGCCCGCGTCGCCGCGGCCGTCCGGGCCACCTCGGCCGCCAAGGCCTGATCCAGGGGAGCCGCCGCCGCGAGGGCGGGAGCGAGAAGAACGAGCAGGAGGAGGGCGGAGGAGGTCTTAGGTCGGCGGCACATGGCCGCCTAGTCTAACCGGGAGTCCCGATTTTCAGGCCTTCCCCATCTTCGTCCGAGCGCCGGATTCGGCGGTCCAGATCCTTGTAGGACAGGTGGATCAAGCTGCGCACGTCCCTGAATTCCTGCGCGACCTCCGCCCGGAAAGAATCCAGCCGCTCGTTGTTAGCCGTCACCCCGTCAGCGACGAGATGGACCTCATGCCTCAGGCCTTCGATTACGACGTAGACCTGCCGGATCTCCTGCCTGGTCTCTTCCCGCAGCTCCGTGATCTGCTGGTTGGTTTCGCGGAAACGCGCCTCAAGAAAAGCGATCAGCTCCTGGTCCATCCCCTGGCCCCCTGGAATTGTGTCAATGCGCGACAGCCTACCACACTCGACTCCCTTCCACGAGATCCTATCGCTTCTTCTGATACGGCAATCCCAGCGCCTTCGGGGCCCGGGAGTGGCCGATGAAGCCGGCGAGGACGACGATGGTCAGCACATAGGGGATGATCTGGATGAACTGGACCGGGATCTGCGAGACCCCCTGCATCTGGATCGACAGGGCGTCGGCGACTCCGAAGAGGAGGCAGGCGAGCATGGTCTGCACCGGCCGCCACTTGCCGAAGATCAGGGCGGCCAGGGCGATGAACCCCCGGCCGGCCGCCATGTTGCGGGCGAAGAGCGAGGACTGCCCCGTCGAGAGATAGGCGCCGCCGATCGCCGCCAGGGCGCCCGAGATCAGCACCCCGGCGTAGCGAATCCGCGCCACGCTCACCCCCGCCGTGTCCGCCGCCTCCGGGTTCTCCCCCACCGCCCGCAGCCGCAGGCCGAACGGCGTGCGGCTCAGCACCCACCAGGTCACCGGCACCAGCGCGAAGGCGAGGACGATCGGCGCCAGCGGCAGGAGCTGATTCTGCGGGATCTGCGGCGTGGCCCCCGTCGACTGGAACAGCGCCCCCGAGAGCAGCGCCGGCACCCCCAGGAAGAGGATGTTGATCGCCGTGCCGCTCACCACCTGGTCCGCCCGGTAGCGGATGCACGCCACGGCGTGGATCAGCGCCACCCCCACCCCGGCCAGGATCGCCGCCAGCATCCCCACCCAGGGATTGTGACTGTAGAAAGTCACGGTCGCGGCGGTGAAGGCGCCCGCGAGCATCAATCCCTCCAGGCCGATGTTGATCACCCCGGAGCGCTCGGAGTAGAGGCCGCCGAGCGCCGCGAGTAGCATCGGCGTCGCGAGGCGGATGGCCGAGAACAGCAGCGAGAGGAGCGGGATCTTGCTCATACGCGCTTGGTGAGCCTCGCAAAGGGGCCACGGAACATCGCTTCCGCCGCCACGAAGAGGATGATGATCGCCTGGAGCACCTGCACCAGGTCCTTGGAGACGTTCTCGGTGAAGATGTCCACGAACAGCCCCCCCCGCAGCAGGGCCCCGAAGAGGAGCGAGGAGATGATCACCCCCACCGGATGGTTGCGGCCGAGCAGCGCCACCGCGATGGCGGTGAAGCCATAGCCGGAGGAAAAGCTGTCGTAATAGCGGTAGCGGTAGCCGAGCACCTCGTTGATCCCCACCATCCCCGCCAGCCCTCCCGAGACGGACATCGCCAGCACGATCTGCCGGCGGGTCGAGATCCCGCCGTACTCCGCCGCCGCCGGGCTCGCCCCGGTCGCCCGGATCTCATACCCCCAGCGCGTGCGCCAGAGGAAGAGGTAGACCAGCAGGCAGACCACCAGGGCCAGCGGGAAGGCGAGGTTGAGCGGAATGCGCTCCGGGAACCCGGGAATGAACCGCCCCAGCCGCGCGATGTGCGCCCCCTCGCCGATCGGCACCGTCTCCAGGATCGGGTCCCCCGGCGGCTTGTAGTGGTACTGGGTGAAGTAGCTCGCCAGGGCGACCGCAATGAAGTTCATCATGATCGTGGTGATGACCTCGTGCGCCCCAAACCGCGCCTTGAGCACCCCGGGGATCGCCCCCCAGACCGCACCCGAGGCAATGGCTGTGAGGAAGCAGAGGGGGACGAGCAGCCAGGCCGACCACCCTGCGAACGTGAGCCCCACCCAGGCGGTGGCGAACGAGGCGATGTAGAGCTGCCCCTCGGCGCCGATGTTGAGCAGGCCGCAGCGGAAGGCCACCGCCACCGCGAGACCCGTGAAGATGAGCGGCGTGGCATAGAACAGCGTGTAGCCAATGCCGTCGGGCCAGGTGAGGGCGCTGCCGATGAGCAGCTCGTAGGTGCGGATCGGGCTGTCCCCCACCAGCGCCACCAGCACCCCGCCGACGAGGAAGGCCGCGACCACCGCGGCCAGAGGGAAGAGGAGCTCACGCAGGATTTTCATTTGACTTTCATGGGGGAGAAGAGGTCTAGGCCGCGGCCTCGCCGCCGGTCATCAACAGTCCGATCTCCCCGGCCGACGCGCGCGCCGGGTCAACCTCGCCCACGATCCGCCCCTGGCGCATGACGAGAAGGCGGTCCGAGAGCGCCGTCACCTCCTCCAGCTCCGAGGAGACGAGAAGGATGGCGCAACCGGAATCCCGCAGCTCGACCAGCCGGCGGTGGATGAATTCGATGCCGCCGATGTCCACCCCCCGCGTCGGCTGCGCCACCAGCAGGAGCTTGGGCGGCAGCTCGATCTCCCGGCCGAGGATCAGCTTCTGCTGATTGCCTCCGGAGAGCGAGCGGGCGGGGAGGGTCGCGTCCGGCGGCCGGACGTCGAAGGCCTGGATGATCTTCGCCGCCCGCCGGCGGATCGCCTCGCGGTCGAGCCACACCCGCCCCGGGCCGACCGCGACCGGCGGCCGCTCGTCCACGCCCAGGATGGCGTTCTCCGCGAGATCGAAGTCGAGCAGCAGGCCCCGCCGATGGCGGTCCTCGGGGACGTGAGCGATCCCCCGCTGCTTGCGTCCGCGCGCCGAGAGAGCGGTGACATCCTCGCCGCCCAGCTCGATGGCGCCCCCGATCTCCTTGCGGTCCACCAGCCCCGCGAGCACCTCGATCAGCTCCGTCTGGCCGTTCCCCTCGACCCCGGCGATCCCCACGATCTCCCCGGCGCGCACCTCGAAGGAGAGGCCGTCGAGCCGGTCCTTCAGGGACAGACCGCGCACCCGCAGCACCGGCCCGCCGGGCTTCGCCTCGGGTTTCGCCACCCGCAGCAGCACCTCGCGCCCCACCATCAGGCGGGCGAGCTCGGCGGCATTGGTCTGGGCGGTCTTCCGCTGCCCCACCACGCGGCCGTCGCGCATCACCGTCACCTCGTCCGAGATCTCCAGCACCTCCGAGAGCTTGTGGGTGATGATGACGATCGTCTTCCCCTGGTCCCGCATGCCGCGCAGGATGCGGAAGAGGTCCCCCACCGCCTGCGGCGAGAGCACGGCCGTGGGCTCGTCCAGGATCAGCAGGCGCGCCTCGCGGTAGAGCGCCTTCAGCAGCTCCACCCGCTGCTGCTGCCCCACCGAAAGAGTTTCGATGCGGGCTTCCGGATCGATCTGCAGGCCGAATTCCTCGGAAAGCTTGCGGACGCGCGCCGCGGCCCCCTTGAGGTCGAGCGCCAGGGGTGAGCCGGGCTCGATCCCCAGTACGATGTTCTCGGCCACCGTCATCGTCTCGACCAGCATGAAGTGCTGGTGCACCATGCCGATCCCGAGGGCGATGGCGTCGTGCGGGCTGGCGAGCCGCCGCACCTGGCCGTCCACGATCACGTCGCCCGAATCGGCCGCATAGAAGCCGTAGGCGATCCGCATGGCGGTCGATTTGCCGGCGCCGTTCTCGCCGACGATGGCGTGGATCGTCCCCGGCGTCACCGCCAGGCTGACGCGGTCGTTCGCCAGCACGTCGCCGAAGCGTTTGGTGATGTCGCGCAGCTCGAGCATGAGGGGTGGAAGCGGCTATTTTTCCATCGCGTTGGTCACTTTGATCTCGCCGCGGATGATCTTCTCGCGGGCGGCGTCGACCTGGCGGACCACGTCGGGGGAGATGAGCTTGGAATTGAACTGATCCATCGCGAAGCCCACGCCGTCGTTCTCCAGGCCGTAGACGTGGATCCCCCCCTTGAAGCGGTGATTCACCATGTCGCCCACGATCTGGTAGACGGCGTTGTCCACCCGCTTGACCATGCTGGTGAGGACGTGGCCCGGCTTGACCCAGTTCTGGTTCGAATCGACGCCGATCACGTACTTGTCGTACTGCTCGGCGGCGTCGAACACGCCCAGCCCCGAGTTGCCGGCGGCGGCGAAGATCACGTCCGCCCCCTTGCCGATCTGGGCCACGGCGAGCTCCTTCCCCTTGCCGGGGTTGTTCCACGCCGACTCGGTGACCCCCACGTAGTTCTGGATCACCTGGACCTTCGGATTGACCGCCCGCGCCCCCTCCTCGTAGCCGACCTCGAACTTGTGGATCAGCGGGACGTCCATCCCCCCCACGAAGCCGAGCACGCCGGTCTTCGTCTCGTGCGCGGCGATCATCCCCACGAGATAGCTCCCCTCGTGCTCCTTGAAGATGAGGGAGGCGACGTTGGGCAGATCGCTGACGCCGTCGACGATGGCGAAGTTGACCTTCGGATAGTCCCGGGCGACCGATTCGACGATGGGGGTCTGGGCGAAGCCGATGCCGATGACGAGGTCATAGCCCACCTCGGCGAAGGCGCGCATGGCGGGCTCCAGCGAGGCGGGGTCCCCCGGCTCGGCGTCCCGCAGCACGATGGGGAAGTCCTTCGCCGCCCGCCGCACCCCCCGCCAGGCCGCGGCGTTGAACGAGCGGTCGTCCTTGCCGCCGCTGTCGAAGACGATGCCGACGTGGACCTTCTTGGGATCTCCGGCCGCGTAGCTCAAGTCCCGGCACGCCGAGAGGGCGAGACCCAGGACGAGCGCGAGGCCGAGGCCGAGGACCTTCTGGGGCCGCATGATCGTGGCAGGAGGGTATCCCGGGGCGCGGGGGGAAGGCAAGGCGGCAAGTTGGCCCCGCCTTTGCAAATCTTCACTTGTCGTAGGTCTGATCCGCTGTTCAACCACTTCCAGGAGGTTACTTCTATGAACGACGAAAAGTACTCCAACACAGGCCGGACGACCACGGCCGAGCTTGATCACGAAGTCCGTCACGACGCCAACCCTGATCCCATCACCGGCGCCCCGGGCGCGCATCCGGTCGGCACCGGCGTCGGCGCCGCCAGCGGCGCGGTGGCCGGCGCGGCCCTCGGTGGAGCCGTGGGTGGACCGGTGGGCGCCGTCGTCGGCGCGGCGGTCGGCGGCGTGGCCGGCGGCTTGGCGGGCAAGGGCGTCGCCGAGGGGGTCAACCCCACCGAGGAGGACGCCTACTGGCGCAACAACTACTCCAAGCGCCCCTACGCGGCGAACCGCTCCTATGACGACCTCGCCCCCGCCTACCGCTACGGCTGGGAGTCGCGCGGCCGCTACGCCGACCGTAAGTTCAACGACGCCGAGAACGACCTCCAGCACGGCTGGGAGCAGGCCAAGGGCAAGTCCAAGCTCGCCTGGAGCGACGCCAAGCACGCCGTCAAGGATTCCTGGAACCGCGTCACCGACCGCACCGCGCACGACAGCTACTGGCGCGAGAACCACTCCACCCGGCCCTACTACAAGGCCGGCCACACCTATGACGACGACTACGCCCCGGCCTACCGCTACGGCTACGACTCGGCCCGCACCCACGCCGGCCGCACGTTCGACCAGGCCGAGAACGACCTCCAGCACGGCTGGGAGCAGACCAGGGGCAAGTCCAGGCTCGCCTGGAGCGACGCCAAGCACGCCACCAAGGATGCCTGGCACCGCGTCGAGAGCGCCCTCCCGGGCGACGCCGACCACGACGGCTACTAAGAGTTGGATTCCCGGCCCTTCGGGGCCGGGCCCTCACTCCCCAACCCTTCTCTCCCATCCCTCCGCCCACCCTGCCAGGGAGAGAGGGGCTCAAGGACTCTACTTTTAGACAAGCCAAGCAAACTTCTCCCTCTTCTCCCCGGTTGGGCGGGTGGAGGGCTGGGAGAAGAGGGCCGGGGTGATGAGGGCCAGCTTCCCGGGAGCGCCAACCTGCCGGGAGCCCCCTGGCCCCGCCTTTGCAAATCCATCCTCACCAGGAGGAAACCATGGACGACAAACACGACAAGACCTCCGGCAAGACGGCCACCGCCGAATTGGACCAGCGGCCCCCTGACCGCAGCACCGACGCCGGGCTCGGCATGTTCGAGCGCGTCAACAGCCTCATCAGCACGAACCGCATCGGCGTCGCCCCGGCCATCGGCGGCGCCGCCGAGAACGAGGTCGACGTCGACCGGCTCCCGGGAATCGTGGGCGTGGACCGGATCCGGTTCACCGAGGAAGACGACCGGTATTGGCGGGAAAATCACGGTAACCGGCACTACGCCAACCCCGCCAGCACCTACGAGGAGTATCAGCCGGCCTATCAGTACGGCACCGACGCCGCCCATCGCTACCAGGGAAGGAAGTGGGACGACGTGCAGGGGGATCTGGAACGCGGTTGGGACCGGGCCCGGGGGGGCTCCAGCCTCGCCTGGGAGAACGTCAAGGACGCCGCACGCGCCGCCTGGGACCGCGTCGAGCGGGCCCTGCCCGGCGACGCCGACCACGACGGCCGGTAGCGGTCTCCCCGTCTTTATATAGCGAGCCCGGGCGGCGCCGCCCGGGCTCTCGTAACTCATATCTCAAAGAACAGATCAATAAGCGCAGGGCATGGAGCAGTGGATTCCCTGTGCTTCATCGTGGCATTCAGGGTCGGTACCCACCGGGTTGCAATCGTAGATCGGCTGGTCATACTGCTGATATATCTTGAGAATTCCCTGGCTCCGCCTCTCCGCCATCGCTCGCGCGAAGTCGGGGGTCCAGCCGACCTGGAAATTGCCGGCCGTCCGGGGGACGTAGGTATCCGGGATCTGGTCGCCATCGGTGTCCACCAGAAGGGTGGACTGACGCGAGAAGGCCTTGGTCTCGGGAACCATGCCCCAGGTGGCGTTGGGGGCCGGCGCGAGGGTGAAGCTGCGGACCAGCTCCAGCTTCTGCCCACCGACCCGGGTCGGGAAGAACGTGATCTTGTATTGGACGCCGATCGGCGCCTCGAAGCGCCCGCTGGACTCGGTTTCCCGGATGATCCTCATCTTCGTGACCGGCTGGGTGCCGCCCAGGGTGACGCGGACGTTGAAGTCGCCGCAGGAAGTCTTGACCGGAGCCACGCTCTCCAACTGCAGGGCCCGAAGCTGGATGCGCGTCGTCGCCACGCCTCTGCCGTCAAAGATGGCATCGTCGAGACGCTGGACGATCGTATCCGCACCGCCGAGCTCACCGGGAGTCCCGGTGGCGAGAGGGTGGCCCCGCAGCACGATCCGTCCGGAGAAGGACTCGGAATCAGCGCAGAAAAAGCCTTTCGGAATAGGATTTTTGTCGAACTTCACGAACGTCGTGCCATCCCCTGGAGTACGCCAGACGTCGATTCCGTTCTGGACGGTACGCACGGACGCGGCGGCAACCGGCAGGGCGGCGAGGAGCGCGAGAGCCAAGACGCAGACGAATGCTCTTCTCATAAATACCTCCGGAATGTTCCAGTAAGGTTTTGAGACTGTTGCACGAGCTCGCGATTCCGCGGCGGAGGGCCACGCGGCGGCTGCAACAGATCCCATCGCCCGTCGGTTGACGGCAGGAACACGGCGCCACCTTTTCCTGGTCGCGAGAGCTTCAGATAATTCTGAGCAAGCCTCTCTACCTTTCAGGTACAGCTCAAGGGAGAAAGCGGGACAGCGGGCCGGCTCGCTCGTCCGGGCGGCACTGAGGCGTATACTTCCCCACGATGGCGCCGCGTTTCGACCCCGAGAGCCTGAGGCTCGACCTCTCCGTAGCCGACCTCCTCGAATCGCCCTGGGGATCGGGGGCACTCCTGTAGGACACGAGGCGATGCCAGACAACTTTCCGCTGCCCCTTTCGGGGCTTATACTCATTTCATGCGATCCGTGGCTGACGACCTGCGGGACGAGCTTCAGGAAGAGGTGCTCCGCCTTCCGTTCGAGGAGCGCATGGCACTGGTTTTGCGGCTCGGGGAGCGCGGTCTGGAGATGTTCCGCCAGGAGAACGGCCTCGACCGGGAGACTGCGATCCGGGAGCTCCAGCGTCAACGCC
Source organism: Thermoanaerobaculia bacterium (assembly GCA_045807625.1). Taxonomy (GTDB): domain Bacteria; phylum Acidobacteriota; class Thermoanaerobaculia; order Multivoradales; family UBA5704; genus DATARR01. The sequence goes on from JBJMHA010000066.1 coordinate 71,558, forward strand.
AGGCCGGACGCACGCCCTCGAAGTGCATGTCCGAGCTGATCGGATGAGCCTGCTCGAAGAGATCAGCTCGACTCTCGAGGCGGCCGGAATCCGCCATGCCCTAATCGGAGCGGTCGCCCTCGCCGCTTATGGAGTCAACCGCGCGAGCGTCGACCTCGACCTGTTCGCCGCCGATCCCTCCTGTCTGAGATCTGACCTCTGGGCCGGCCTGCAAAGCCGAGGCGTCGCCGTCCAGGTCCGGAAGGGGGACCTGACCGATCCCCTGGCGGGCGTCGTGCGGTTTCAAGCTCCCGGCGAGACCCCGATCGACGTCGTGGTCGGGAAATTCGCTTGGCAGACGAGGCTCCTCGAGCGGGCCGAGCCCGTCGGTGGAATCCTCGTGGTGCGTGCCGCCGACCTGGTCCTCCTCAAGCTCTACGCGGGAGGGCTTCAGGACGCGTGGGACGTGCAGCAGCTCCTTGCGCGGCCTTTCCGAGGCGATCTCATCCGCGAGGTTGAATCGAGCCTCTCAGACCTTCCTGCGCGATGCCAGAGCCTCTGGAAGAAGATCCTGCAAGGCTGACCCGCCCCCGGTCAAAGGTATCCCGGGCGGCACTGAGGCGTATACTTCCCCACGATGGCGCCGCGTTTTGACCCCGAGAGCCTGAGGCTCGACCTCTCCGTAGCCGATCTCCTCGAATCGCCGTTCCTGCGCAGCCTCGGCTTCTCCAGCCGCGGCGGCTATGAGCGGCTCTGGCTCGGACAGGCCATCCATGGGCGCTATCAGGAGCAGAAGCTCCAGGAGGACCCCTCCTACCGGCGCGAGGTCGTGATCTCCCACGTCTTCGAGCACCGCGGGTGGAAGGTCACCGTCCAGGGGCGCGCGGACGGCCTGCGCCGCGAGCCGGACGGCACCCTCGTGGTCGAGGAGATCAAGTCGGTGCGGCGCGGCGGCATGCTCCCCCCCGCCGTGCGCGAGAGCTATCAGCGCCAGGCCATGCTCTACGCCTGGATGCTCTCGCACACCGAGCCGGGCCCCGTGCGGGCCGAGCTGGTGCTGATCGCCATCGGCAGCGACGAGACCGAACGCGAGGCCCTCAGCCCCGATCTCAAGGGGCTGGAGGTGGCCATCCGCCGCCGGCTCAATTCCCTGATCCACGCCTGGGAGGCGGAGCAGCGCCGGGCCGCCGAGCGTCACGCGGCGGCCGAGCGGCTCACCTTCCCCTATCCCGAGCCGCGCCCCGGCCAGGAGCTCATCCTCGCCGCCGTCGAGACCGCCGTCGCCAACCGCGAGCACCTCCTGCTCCAGGCCACGACCGGCATCGGCAAGACCGTGGCCGCCCTCTATCCCGCCCTGAAATACGCCCTGGCCCATGACAAGCGCCTCTTCGTGCTCACGGCCAAGAACACCCAGCAGGAGATGGCGACCGCCGTGCTCAACCTCCTCAACCAGGAGGCGGCCTTCCGCTCCCTGCGCCTGCGGGCCAAGGCGAAGATGTGCGCCAACGACCAGATCCTCTGCCATGAAGAATATTGCCGCTTCGCCAAGGACTACGGCCTGAAGCTCGCCACCACCGGCGTGCTCGGCCGCATCTACGACTCGTACGCCGCCATCGAGCCCGAGCACGTCTTCAACGCCGCGCGCGAGGCCGAGGTCTGCCCCTTCGAGGTGAGCCTGGAGCTCTCGAACCGCGTGCAGGTCACGGTCTGCGACTACAACTACGCGTTCGACCCCTACGTCTCCCTCTCCGGCTTCGCCGCCGAGGAGGACCTCTCGGACGTCATCCTGGTCATCGACGAGGTCCACAATCTGGTCAACCGCGGGCGCGGCTACTACAGCCCGGAGCTCTCCTCGGACGAGGCGCGCAAGGCGGCGGAGGTGGTGGGGCGCTGGGCGGAGCCGATCCATCTCCGCATCGAGAATCTCTGCCTCAAGCTCGCCGCCCTCATCGACGAGACGGTGGCCGACGCGCTGGAGGAGGGCCCGCCCGGAGACCGCGCCGTGCAGTGGCCGCTTCCCGAGGACCGCTTCTGGCGCCTGCGGCCGGCGCTCGACGCGGCCTTCGTCGACTATCTGGAGCACCAGCGTGAGACGCGCACCTTCCATCCCGACGATCCCTTCGTCGAGCTCTACTTCAATTTCCTCCGCTTCCTGAACGGCCTGATGGTCTCGGACGCCGCCTTCAGCCACTGCATCGAATACAAGAAGGGGGACGGCAAGCTGAAGATCCTCTGTAAAGACCCGAGCCGTTTCCTTGGCGCGGTGATCGGCCGCACGCACGCCACGGTCGGCCTTTCGGCGACTCTCATGCCCCCGGAGCTCTACACGGGGCTCCTGGGGTTTGAGGTCGGGCGGACGGCGTTCGTGGAGATCCCCAATCCGTTCCCGGCCGAAAACCGCCGGGTGGTGATCGATCCCAGCGTGGCGACCACGTACCGCGAGCGGCCGGCGAACTACGAGCGCATCGCCGAGCGTCTGGCCGGGTTCGCGGATGCGGTGCCGGGCAACTGTCTCGCCCTCTTCCCCAGCTACGCCTTCCTCTCCGAGGTGACCGGGCGGATGCGCCTGCGCAACAAGCGGGTGCTCGTGCAGCGCCAGGCGGACAGCGACGCCGAGCGGGAGATCCTCCTCCAGGCCCTGCGCTCGGCCATCTTCGGGGATATCCTGCTGGTGGCGGTGGCGGGAGGGGTGTTCGCCGAGGGGGTGGACTATCCCGGCGAGGTGCTCAAGGCGGTGGCGGTCGTGGGCCCCTGCCTGCCGGCGGTGACGCTGGAGCAGCAGCTCCTCAAAGAGTATTACGACGAGCGGTTCGAAAAAGGTTTCGAATACTCCTTCGTGGTGCCGGGCATGACGCGCGTCGTGCAGGCCGCCGGCCGCCTGATCCGCTCGCCAGAGGACACGGGGGTCATCGCCCTCTTCGACCAGCGCTTTTTACACTCTCCCTACCGCCAGTATCTTCCCGCCGACTGGTTCCCCGAGGAGGGCACCAGCTCCCTCGTGGGCGAGCCCGCGCGGGTGGCGGAGGAGTTCTTCCGGATGATTGGGATGCGAAGATAGGGAGGAGTATCCTTGAGCCGGAGAGCCCTGGCGCTTCCCAACGGCGGCACGTGGAGATAGAATTCATCATGGCC
>JBJMHA010000067.1:0-146775 GCA_045807625.1 Thermoanaerobaculia bacterium
TCCCCGGAGGCCCGCAAGGGGCTCAAGAAGGCGATCCAGGAGAACCGCTTCGTCCCCGGCATGCTGCTCGGCGACCGCGAGCCGCCGCCCCGGGGCGGTTTCTACTCTCCGGGCGAGGAGGACGAAGCCGGCCTCTATCTCGATCTCGCCCGCGATACCTGGGAGGACACGGAGGGCGCTCTCGGCTGGCTGCGGAAGCGCACCGCGCCTCCGCCCCGCCCGCCGAAACGCAAGGGGAAGGGGAAACGGAAGAAGCCCCGGCGGTGACGGGCCTCTTGTGCTAGGATCGGAAGGATTCCGTTCCAGATGCATTCGCCGCTCGGCGGCCTGTTTCGAGAGGTCTTATTATGGCTCTTTCACACATCCGGCGCTTCCCCCTCGTCCTCCTCGTCCTCCTCCTCGCGGGCCCGGCGGAGGCGACGATCACCAATTCCCGGTGCGTCGGCAACCTCCAGTCCCCGCTCTCCCCGGGCAACAGTTGCACGGCCAACGACGTGACCTTCATCCTGGTGGGCCTGGGGGATCAGACCAACGGTTGCGTCAATACGAGCGATACGGTCAGCATCTTTCTCGGCGCCAAGCTGCAGAACACCAGCGGCCTCACCCGCTATGACATCGGGATGTTCGTCTACGACTACCTGGGGACGGGCGACCCCACGCCCGACGCCTTCGGCGGCCAGCAGTGCGCCGTGGAGGCCCTCAAGCCGGCGTACGGCACGGCGGGTACGTCCACCTGCGGCCCCCTGAACCTCTCCGGGGGGAGCGGCCCCTTCTACAACGACGACGGCGACACCTGCGGCGACCTGGTCAAGGGGATGTGCGGCGGCGTCGACGTGTTCATGAAGTTCACCTCGGCGGTCACCCTCAAGTGCTCGGACAACGTGAACGCCAGCGGCGCCTCCCAGCCGGACGGCTTCGTGGACATCCCCACCTGCGCCACCTGGGGGAACAGCTCCAACCAGGTCGGCCCCAGCGGCACCTGCACCGACGAGTCGACGGTCCATCCGGGCACCGGCTCGAAGTGCAACTGCGGCGTCCTCGACTCGGACATCCCGGCGCCGCGGATCGCCCCTTCCTGCTCCTGCACCCCCACGCCGGTGCGGCCGGGGCAGTCCTCGGCCTGCACGGTGAGCTTCACCAACACCGTGCCGAACTGTACGGCGACCACCCCCACCACCACGGCCGAGCGCTTCGAATGCGGCACGGGGAGCTTCATGCGTTTCAAGGTCGGCTACAACTCGGCCCAGGGGCAGGTGCTGAGCACCGCCTCCTCGCCGGCCACCCCCACCGAGACCACCAGCGGCTCGGTGACGGTCGATACCACCAACAGCCAGGTGGTGTGGACGCCGCGCAACACCACCGCCTCGGGCACCAGCCTGGGGGTGATCGGCCCCAACGAGTCGGGGAGCATGACCTACCAGTTCTACGTCAATCCCAGCGTGGCGAGCGGCACCACGATCAACCAGACGGTGACCATGTACTGGTCGAACACCGGGCCCACGGCCTGGACGAGCGAGGTGGCCCAGACCCAGACGGTGAATTGCAGCTTCGCCGTGTCGAACCAGGCCACCTGGGCCCGCGTCTCCTCGTTCGCCGCGCGGGAGGAGGACGGCCGCGTGGCCGTGGAGTGGGAGACCGCGGCCGAGGTGGGCACGGTGGCCTTCGAGGTCGAGCGGCGGGACCCGGCCACCGGCCGGTTCGTCCCGGTTCATGATCGGGCGGTCCCCGCCGTGGCGCAGCTCCCCGGCGGCCGCTATCGCCTGGCCGACCCGTCGGCGCCTCTCGGCCAGCCGCTGACCTACCGGCTGGTGGAGGTGGACCAGCACGGCGCGCGCGAGGTCTTCGGCCCCTACCGGGTCGCAGTGGAGCGGGAGCGCCCCTCGGGGATGGCTAAGGACCGGGAGCGCGATTTCACCGCCACGAGTAAGCCTGTGTCGCCGCGCCTCGCCCGGGCCGCCGAGACCACGGCCAAGGCGGCGCCCGCGGCAGCCGGCCCGTCCACGGCGCGCCGGGCGCGGGTCGAGGTGGGCCGGGCCGGCCTCGTCCGGGTCCATGCCCAGGACCTCGCGGGCGCCCTCGGAATCTCCCTGGACGAGACCGCGGGGCAGGTCCGCGCCGGGCGGCTGCGGCTGAGCCACGCGGGCCAGGACGTGGCCTGGCAGCCGGCCGCGGACGGCGACGGCCTCGTCTTCTACGGCGAGGCGGTCCAGAGCCCCTATACGGACGTCAACGTCTACTGGCTGGAGCGCGGCGCCGGGCAGGCGGTCGCCACCGCCGCGGCCCCGGCGGGCGCCGGGCAGGCGCCCACCTCCTTCGCCGACACCCTGCACCTGGAGACCGACGCCATCCCGGGGGTCTCGGCGCCGCTGCCGGTCGAGGACTTCTGGATCTGGAAGAGCCTCTTCCCCGGCTATCCCGGCTTCGACCGCGCCACCCTCGGCGTCCAGGTGCCGGCGCCCGGAGCCGGTCCCGCCACCCTGGCGGTCAACCTCTACGGCTTCGCCGACTCCCAGCGGATCGGGCTGTCGGTGAACGGCCGGTCCCTGGGCGAGATCGCCTGGAGCGGCGGCGGCCCCTACACGGGGACGGTGGCGCTGCCGCCGGACCTCCTGCGGGACGGCGCCAACCAGATCGAGCTCGTGGCCCTGGAGGCCCCGCGCGGCGTCTGGCTCGACTCCTTCGATCTCACCTACTCCCACCTCTACCGCGCGGCGGCCGGCCGCCTCGCCTTTCGGGCCGCCGCCGGCGGGGCGGTCTCCCTGAGCGGGTTCCAGGCTGCGGACGTCGCCGTCTGGGACGTGGCGCGGCCCCTCGCCCCCCGGCGCCTGGGGGGGCTCGCGGCCCAGCTCCGGCCCGACGGCTCCTGGGGAGTGAGCTTCACCGCGCCGGACGCCGGGCCCTACGTCGCGGCCACCGGCGGGTCCCTCGACGGCGCCGGCGTCCGCGCCAGCGCCCCCGCCGACCTGCGCAACCCGGGGCGCGGCGCCCAATACCTGGTGATCGCCCCGGCGGCGCTCCGGGCCGAGGCGCAGCGGCTGGCCGACCTGCGGGCCGCCCAGGGGCTCTCCACGATGGTGGTCGACCTGGGGGACGTCATGGATGGGTTCGCGGACGGCCTTACCGATCCGCTGGCGATCCGGCGCTTCCTCGCCTACGCCGTGCAGTCCTGGCCGGTCGCCCCCCGCTACGTGGCGCTCGCCGGCAAGGGGACCTACGACTTCAAGAACCTGCTGGGGCTGTCCACCAACCTGCTCCCCCCCTACCTGGTGACGACGCCGGACGGGATCGCCCCCGCCGACGCCGAGCTCGCCGATTTCGACGGCAGCGGCGTGCCGGGGGTGGCGATCGGCCGCATCCCGGCGGTGACCGCGGCCGACCTGCGCGCCTACGTGGACAAGGTGGCGGCCTACGAGAGCGATCCGGGAGGAGCGTGGACGGGCCAGGCGCTGCTCGCCGCCGGTCCGGCCGACCTCGGGGGAGACTTCCCGGCCACCAGCGACGCTCTGGCCGGGGTGTTGGCGCCGGGGCTCGCCCTGACCCGCGTCTACCTGCCGGGCTCGGCCAGCCCGGCGCAGGTCCAGGCGAGCCGCTCCCAGCTCCAGGGGGCGCTGCGCCAGGGACAGGTGCTCCTCAACTACGTGGGGCACGGCGGGCTCGACCGCCTGACCTCCGAGGGGCTGCTGACCACCTCCGACGTGGCGCAGCTCGGCAACGCCCCCCGGCTGCCGGTGATGACGGCGCTGACCTGCCTGATCTCGCAGTTCGCCTATCCGTCGGTGAGCTCGCTGGGGGAGGAGCTGGTGCTGCTGCGGGACGGCGGGACCGCGGCGCTCTTCGGTCCCACCTGGCTGTCGCACAACGGTCCGGCGGGGGATCTCGGCCGCTACCTGCTGCCGCAGCTCTCCGCCCCGGGCGGCGGCCGGCTGGGGGACCGCCTGCTGCGCGGCCTCGCCGCCTACGCCGCCGCCGGGGGGGATCGCGACACGCTGAGGGTCTATACCCTGCTGGGGGACCCGGCGCTCGCTCTCAAGCGGTGAGGGCCCCTCATCACCCCGGCCCTCTTCTCCCGACCCCTCCCACCCTCCCGCACCGGGAGAAGAGGGAGAAAAACCAAATCAAAACCCGAACGGTCCTTCTCCCCTCTCCCAGTGAGGGAGGGGGGAGGGATTGGGAGAGGGGCCGGGGGTGAGGGTTCGGGCGGCCTACACGTCGTGCACCAGCGGCTGGGGCCGGCAGAGCCAGTACCCCTGGGCGTAATCCACCCCCAGCTCCTTCAGGGCGTCGAAGGTCTGGCGGTTCTCTACCCATTCGGCGATCGTCTGCAGGCCCATGACGTGGCCGATCTGGTTGATCGACTCCACCATCGCCCGCTTCACCCGGTCCTCCATCATGTTCTGCACGAACTCGCCGTCGATCTTCAGGAAGTCCACCTGGAGGTCGCGCAGGTAGGCGAAGGAGGAGAGGCCGCTGCCGAAGTCGTCGAGGATGAAGCGGCACCCCTTGCTCTTGAGCATCGTGATGAAACGGATGGCGCTGTCGAGCTTGCTGATCGCCGCCGTCTCGGTGATCTCGAAGCAGATGCGCCGCGAGTCGACCCGGCTCTTCTCGAGCTCCTCGACCACGAAGGTGAGGAAATCCTCCTCGCCGAGCGACTGGCCGGAGAGGTTGATGGCGAAGAGGATCGGCCGCGACTGCTCCCGCAGCTGAGCCTCGGCGAGGGCGGAGAAGGCGGTCTTCACCACCCAGCGGTCGAGCGAGCCGATCAGGTGGTAGCGCTCCGCCGCGGCGATGAAGGCCGAGGGCTCGATGATCTTGCCGTCGCTGTCGAGCATGCGGATGAAGACCTCGCAGAGGAGGTCGCGCGGGCTCCCCTCGCCCCCCAGCGGCTGGATGAGCTGATAGAAGAGGCGGAAGCGCTTGTCCTCGAAGGAGCGGTGGATGCGGTGGATCCACTGCATCTCCCCGTAGCGCTGGGCCACCAGGGTGTCGTCAAGCTCGTATTCATGGACCCGGTTGCGCCCGCTGTCCTTCGCCACGTAGCAGGCGGCGTCGGCGGCGCTCATCACGTGGGCGAGGTCGCCGCTGTCAGCGTCGATCGGCACCAGGCCGATCGAGACCCCCACCTCGAAGATCTGCTCGCGCCAGCAGAAGCGGAACTCCTTGACCGTGCGCCGCATCTCCTCGGCGATCTGGCGGGCCTGGTCGAGCGGGCAGTCCTCCAGCAGGACGCCGAACTCGTCCCCGCCCAGCCGGGCCAGGACATCGCTCCGCCGCACCCGCGAGCGCAGCAGGGCGGTGATCTGCTTGAGCATCTCGTCGCCCACGAGATGGCCGCAGGTGTCGTTGACCACCTTGAACTCGTCGAGGTCCAGGTAGAGCAGCACGTGCAGGCGCCGCTCGGCGCGGGCCCCCCGGATGGCGCGTTTCAGGCGGACCTCGAGCTCCCGGCGGTTGATCAGGCCGGTCAGCGCGTCGTGGCTCGCGAGGTAGACCATCTCGCGCTCCATGCCGCGGAGCTGGGTCACGTCCTTGAACACCAGGACGGCGCCGAGCGCGGCGCCCGAGCGGTCGTAGATCGGCGCCGCGGAGTCGCGCACCGAGTACTCCTTCCCCTCACGGCTGAGCAGCACGGCGTGGCCGGGAGACTCGACCACCTTCCCCTCGGAGAGGCAGCGGGCCACCGGATCGGTCAGCGGCTTGCGGGTGATCTCGTCGACCACCTGGAAGACCTCGAGCACGGAGCGGCCGATGGCGTCCTCGGTCTTCCACCCTGTCAGCCGCTCGGCGACCGGGTTCAGGTAGTCGATCTTCCCCTGCGGGTCGGTGCGGATGACGCCGTCGCCGATCGAGGCCAGGGTGACCTGGGCCCGCTCCTTCTCCCGGTAGAGAGCCTCCTCGGCGTGCTTGCGCTCGGTGATGTCCACCGCGATGCCGACGCAGCCGGTGAACTCGCCGGCCTCGCCGCGCAGCGGCTCGACCCGGGTCTGGAAGGTGCGCCCTTCCCAGGACTGCTCGAAGCTCACCGACTCGCCGCCGAGCGCGAGCTGGTGGGCCCGGATGGCGTCGGGGTTGCCGTCCCCGTAGTGGTCGAAGAGGCTGGTGCCGGGGTGGGCGCGGAGGCCGAAGGAGGCGCTCCCGCCCCCCAGCCCCGAGGTGAAGCGCAGGTCGCGGTCGGTCGTCCAGACGATCGCGGGCACCGGCTCGATGAGCAGCCGCAGCCGGACGTCCAGGGTGGAGTCGCCGTCGAACGCCCGCGCCAGGGGGAGCCGCGCGTCGCCGTCGAACGGCGATACTTCCCGCTCCGAGGGCGGATCGTCGGCGTCAGGGAAGGAGCTCAACGGGGCCAGCATTACCAGGTTCTTTCTAGGACCCCTCCCAATGCAGCAAAAAGCGCGCCCGGCAAACTCGCTCTGAATCCTGGATTCTACCCCGGGTTTGTGGAAAAACTTCCCGCCCGTCTTGTAAAGTCACTAAATCAAAGGCTCCGGGAGCGACAGGCCGTATCCCTGGGCGTAGTTGACGCCGATCTGCCGCAGGACGTCCAGGGTGGGCCGGTCCTCCACCGACTCGGCGATGGTGCGGATGCCCATCACCTTGCCGATCTGGTGGATCGATTCGACCAGGGCGCGCTGCACCGAGCTTCCCATCATGTCGCGCACGAAGGCGCCGTCGATCTTCAGGAAGTCGACCTGCAGGTTCTTGAGATAGGCGAAGGAGGAGAGCCCGCTGCCGAAGTCGTCGAGCACGAAGCGGAAGCCGAGCTCCTTCAGGACCCGGATGAAGTGGGTCGCCTTCGCCAGGTTGCCGACCGCGGCGGTCTCGGTGATCTCGAAGAAGATCCGCTCCGGGGCGATGCCGGTCGCCTCGATCTCGCCGAGGACGTAGTCGAGGAAGGCCTCGTCCCCCACCGACTGCCCCGAGAGGTTGATGGCGAAGCGGGTGGTGTCGCCGTGCGAGAGGGTGCCGCAGGCCAGGGTGACGAAGGCGGCGTGGACCACCCAGCGGTCGATCGAGGCGATCAGGTGATAGCGCTCGGCGGCCGGGATGAACGCGGCCGGGGTGGCGATGCGGCCGTCCTCGTCGACCATGCGGATGAAGATCTCGCAGAGCGGGGGCTCCGTGCCGTCCCCCTGGAGGGGGTGGATGCTCTGCCGGTAGAGGCAGAAGCGGTGCTCGGCGAAGGCCTTGTGGATGCGGTAGATCCACTGCATCTCGCCATAGCGCTCGGCCAGCGCGCTGTCGTCCGGCTGGTACTCGTGCATCCGGCTGCGGCCGCCCTCCTTGGCCACGTAGCAGGCGGCGTCGGCGGCGGAGAGCACCCGGGCCATGTCGCCGCTGTCGGCGGTGATCGGCACCAGGCCGATCGAGACGCCGATCTCGAAGATCCGCTCCTGCCAGCCGAAGCGGTACTGGCGCACGGAGGTGAGCAGGCGCTCCCCCAGCTCGCGGGCGTCCTGAAGGCTCGCGTCCTCCAGCAGCACGCCGAACTCGTCCCCCCCCAGCCGGGCCAGGGTGTCGGTCTTGCGCAGCAGGGAGCGCAGGAGCGAGGTCACCTGCTTGAGCATCTCGTCGCCGGCCAGGTGGCCGCAGGTGTCGTTGACCACCTTGAACTCGTCGAGGTCGAGATAGAAGAGGGCGTGCTCGCGGCCGTCCTCGGCGGCGGTGTCGAGGCTGTGCTGGAGGCGCTTCTCGAACTCGCGGCGGTTGATCAGGCCGGTGAGGGGGTCGTGGCGCGCGAGGTAGATCATCTCGCGCTCCATGCCGCGGAGCTGGGTGACGTCCTTGAAGACCAGGACGCTGCCGGTGGTGCGCCCCTGGCGGTCCTGGATCGGCGCCACCGAGTCGCGGATGGCGAACTCCCGGCCGTCGCGCCGCACCAGCATCGAGTAGCCGGAGTGCTCGATGACCCGCCCCTCGGCGAGGCAGCGCTCGACGGCGTTGGGGAGGGCCTTGCCCGTCCCCTCGTCCACCACCTGGAAGATGCGCGTCACCGGCTGGCCGCAGGCCTCCTCGGCGCTCCAGCCGGTCAGCCGCTCGGCCACCGGGTTGAGGTAGTCGACGACGCCGGCCGCGTCGGTGCGGACCACCCCGTCGCCGATCGAGGCGAGGGTGACCTGGGCCAGCTCCTTCTCCTGGGCGAGCGCCTCCTCGGTGAGCTTGCGCTCGATCTCGGCGGCGGCGCGGGCGGCGAAGATCTTGAGGATCGACAGCGCCGGCACGTCCTCCGCCACCGGCGAGGTGCTCATCACCGCCATGTGGCCCAGCGGCCGGTTGGCGCGGTCGAACAGCGGCACGGCGATGTAGCTCTCGATGCGGGTCTCGACCAGCCAGCGGTCCTCCGGAAAGAGCTTCCAGACGCCCGAGGGGAGGAAGCAGATCTCCCGCCCCATGACCCGCTCGCACGGGGTGCCCTTGAGGTCGTACTCGAACCCCGGGCGGTAGTCGTCGATCTCCCAGAGGGCGAGCAGGCGGACGCGGCTCCCCTCCTCGTTGGCCACCTCGGAGACGAAGGCGTACTCGATGCCGAGGGCGCCCGCGAGGTGGCGGACCAGGGAGCGCAGGAAGTCGGTGCCGGTGGTGGAGGCGGTCCCCTCGACGATGGCCCGCAGCCGCTCCTCCCCCAGCTTGCGGTCGGTGATGTCGACGGCGGTCGCCAGCGCGACCGGCCCGCCGTCCTCGACCTCGAGGAGGGTGGAGGTGAAGTCGAACCAGCGCTCGCGCCCGTCCTTGGTGAAGATGCGGACCTCGTAGCGGTTGGGGACCGGCCGGCCCTCCAGGCGGGCCGCGGCGCGCTCGCGGAGGATCTCCTCGAATTCCGGGGCGGCCATGTCCCCGGGCTTCATCTGGAGCAGCTCCTCGGTGCTGTAGCCGGTCAGCTCCGAGCACGCCGGATTGACGTACAGCACCCGGTCGGCCTGGTAGACGAAGATCGCCGTGGAGGTGGACTCGGCCAAGCTGCGAAACCACCGGTCGGTTTCGTGGACCGGAAGCTCCGCCCGGTTGGAGAGTGACTTCCCCAGCCCCGCGCGGTCATGACTTCCAGGCGAAACCTCCAGCGGGTGCAACTCCAGACCTCCTAAAGGAACGTAGGGGCGAGAATACGAATCTTCGGGGGGTTGTGCAAGCCCGCACGTGGATGCAACGCCCGGGCGGTCAATCCCGCACCGCCGGAGCCAGCAGCGCGGCCGCCATCTCCGCCTCCCGCTGGCCTTGAGCCAGCAGGCCTTTGAGGCCGCCCTTGAGCTGGAAGGCCTCGAAGCCGGCCTCGCGCATCCGCTCGGCGAGGTGCGCGCTCTTGAGCCCCACCTCGCAGACGAGCACGTAGGGGCGGGAGCGGTCGAACTGGCGGTAGGCGGCGAGGGCGTGGGGGAAGTCCAGGTGGAGGGCCCCCGGGTAGTGCCAACCCCGGTAGGCCGCCGCCGAGCGGAGGTCGATCACCATGGCGCCCGCGGGGACCTCCTCCACCTCTGGCACCGGGGAGGCGAGGGCCTCGGGGTCGATCCGCCGGAGCTCGTGGACGTGGCGGGCGTCCACCAGGCGGTCGAGGAGGTCGAGGTCGAGCTTCGACTCGTCGCGCAGCACGTCCGCGAGCGCCGCCCGGGTGTTGGGCTTCTCCGGCGCCAGATCGCAGTACTCGGCCACCGCCGCCGACAGGTCGTAGATGCCGATCCGGCGGGCCATCCCCAGGATCTCCTCCTTGTTGAACCCGAGCAGCGGGCGCAGCAGGGGCAGGGAGGTCGCGGCCTGGGAGATCACCGCCAGGTTCTGCAGGGTCTGCGAGGAGACCTGGCCGATGGCGTCGCCGGTGACGAGCCCCAGCCGGCCGCCCCGGTGGGCCACCGAGGCGCCGGCCCGCAGGATCAGCCGCTTGAGCACGATCTGCCAATTCGGCGGCGCGACCTTCTCCCGCAGGTCGACCACCAGGGGGGAGAGGTCCACCTCGTGGAGGCGGGGGGAGGAGCCGTAGCTCCACCGCTCGGCGATCGACTTCATCACCTTGAGCACGCCCAGCCGGTGGGCGGCGCCCCCCAGGTTGCAGAAGACATAGTCGAGCTGCACCCCCCGCTTGAGCATCAGCCAACTCGCCACGGCCGAGTCGAAGCCGCCCGAGACCAGGGAGATGGCCCGCCCCTCGACCCCGACGGGCAGGCCGCCGTTGCCCATCACCTTGTCGAAGAAGAGATGGGCGACGCCGGGCTCGAGCTCGACGTGGGCGGTGATCTCGGGCTCGCCGAGATTCACCCGTCCGGCCCCGGCGTCGAGGAGGGCGCGGCCGAGGGCGCTCTCGATGCGCGCCGAGTCGAAGCCGATGCGGTCCCGGTCGCCCCGGCGGGTGGCGCGCACGGCGAAGCTCTTCCCCCGCACCGCGTCGCCAAAAAACTCGACGCCGGTGGCCACGAGGTCCTCCAGGGCCGTCCAGGAGCGCCGCTCGATCTCGGAGACCGACTGCACCCCGAAGACCCGCGCCGCCACCTCGGCCGCGACGGCATCGGGAGACTCCAGATAGAGCCGGCTCCAGGTCGGCTCCAGCCGGTAGGGGACGCGGTGCCCCTGGAGCGCCGCCTCCAGGTTCGCCACCAGCCGGCGGAAGAACCGCACGCGAGTCTTGCGCGCCTTCGTGTAGAAGTCGCCGGAGAGGCGGAGGAGGAAGAGGTGGTCGGCCATGGGCGGGGGAATTCTAGCAGGGCCGCCCGAACCCTCACCCCTGCCCCTCTCCCGACCCCTCCCACCCTCCCTCACCGGGAGAGGGAAACCGGGAAGGCGGTTCTTCTCATCCGACGGATCGGACGGATCCGTCCGATCCGTCGGATCTAACCGGGAAGGGGTTTTTGTTTTCTCCCTCTTCTCCCGGTGCGGGAGGGTGGGAGGGGTCGGGAGAAGAGGGCCGGGGTGATGAGGGGCTTTTTTACGGTCGCCACGCCGTCACCACCCACCACCGCGTCGACCCCTCGAATTCCCCGAACGGGTCCTCCAGGATCCGCGCCGCCCCCACCCGCAGGTCGAAGGCGGGGACGCGCACCACCGGCATCGGTCCCAGGCGGAAGCGGTACTCCAGGCCGGCGAGGGAGAGCCAGCCGCCGCGCGGCTCGCCGAAGCCCCAGAGGCGGTGGCGCTCGTAGAAGACGGGCGCCGGCAGGAAGCCGAGAGTGAGCTCGGCCCGCTGGCCCTCGTGGTCTGTTCCAACCAGCGCCCCCACCGGTAGGGCCGGCACGAAGATGCGGTTGGCGAGCGCCGACTCGGACAGCAGCGAGACCTCCGCGCCGCCGAGCTGATAGCCGTCGAAGCCGAATCCAAGATCCCGCGACGAGTCGCGCCGCCAGGAGAGGACGAGGCGGTCGCTCCCATGGCTCACGCCGAGCCGGGCCCCCCCTCCCCAGCGAGCCCAGGAGCCGGCCTCGTCCGTGGAACCCGCCTCGTAATGGGCGCTCAAGGCGGGGTCGATCCGCCACAGATCCCAGCGCCGGAGACCGCCCCAGGCGCCGGTGAAGGAGACCAGCCGCTGATTCAGATCCGACCTCCGGGAGGCGGGGCTCACCTGATCCCAGAGCACCCTGCCGGCGAGGCTCAGGGCGCTGCCGCTCCACCCCCAGTCCCGGGAGGCGGAGAGCTCGATCCCCTGGCGGTCGAGGTCGAGGAGATCGCCGCGCCGGGCTACGTCCTCTTCCTTCGTGGGGCGCTCCGCCGAGCGGAAGAGATGAAAGCCGAGCGTGACCGGCCACCGCCGCCAGGACGCGGCGAGCGCTCCCCCCTCGGGCCAGCCCCGGCCGCCGACCGCCCCCAGGGCCAGCCAGTCGAGCCGCCCCACCACGTCGCCGCCTCGAGCTCCCAGCTCGAAGGCCCCGCCCGTGGACGAGGCGTTCCATCCGGTCAGCGGCAGAAGCTCCTGCTTCCCCACGCCGTAGGGGCGGCTTGGCGCCACGTCGGCGCGGGGGAACGGCGCCGGCCGCTCCGGCGCGGGCGGCCGGACGGCCGGAGCCAGCCGCCGCGGCAGCTCGGGCGCGACCGGCACCCCCACCCTTTGGGCGGAGAGCGGCAGCCGGCGGAGGCTCAGGCCATCGGGGGCCAGCGAGAGGAAGAAGAGGCCCGAGCCGTCCGGCGTGGGCGTGGGAGCGAGCGCGGCCCCTTGGGTGCGGGTGAGAGGCTCGGGAGCGCCGTCCATGGGGAAGGCGTAGAGGTCGATGAACCCGCGCAGCCCCACCACGGCGTAGAGCGTGTGGCCGTCCGCGCTCCAGGCCGGGGAGGAGATCGTCCCCTCCGGCGGCGGCGCCAGATCGGCCTCCCCTCCTCCCTCGACCTCCCGGACCACCAGCCGCCAGGAGCCCTCGCGGTGGCGGGCGTAGGCGACCCGCCGGCCGTCCGGCGAGATCCGGGGGCGGTCGTAGACCACGTCCACCGCGGGCTCGGTCAGCGGCGAGACCTCCGCTGGTTTGATCCCCGATAAATCGAGGTCGACCCGCACGATCTGGGAGAAGCCGTCCCGGTTGCGCGTGGCCACTGCCCAGCGGCCGTCCGGCGCGGGGTCGGGATCGCGCAGGTCGGCCCCCCGGGTCAGCCGGCGGACCTCGCCGCTCTCGGGCACCCATAGAAAAAGGTCGGGATGGAGGAACCCCTCGGTATCCGGCTCGTAGCGGACGAAGAGGATCGACTTGCCGTCCGGCATCCAGCGGGGCATCGTGGGATCGGGACCGTCATGGCTCTCCAGGGTGAACAGGACCTTCCGGGGGAGCGGGCCGGTACGGACGGCGGGCACGTCCTCGGGATCGCGCTTCGCGATCTCCTCCCGTGTCTTTTGCCATTTCTTCTCCGCCTCCTCGTCCGGCGCCGTGGACCAGACCACGAGCCGCGCCGGGCGGTCTTTGGCGCGGAGCACAATCGCCAGGCGGGAGCCGTCCGGCGACAGGGCGGGAGCGCCGGTGGTCCACGAGAGGTCCTGCCAAGCCTCCCCTTCCGAGGTTTGCCCGGCCAGCCGTTCCGCCTCCAGGGCCCGCCAGGTCAGCTCGGCGCGGAAGCGGTCGTAGAGGTTCTCGGGGGTATCGCCGAAGACGCCGCGAAAGGCATCGCTGAAGCTCCGGGGGGCGCGGGCCGTCATCCGCGCCCAGAGCTTGCGCAGGCTCCCGGCCCCGCCCCGCTCCTCCAGCCACTCCAGATAGGCGGAGCCGAGCAGATAGGCCATCGACTGCCCGCGCCAGGTGCCGGGGTCCGAGGCGAGCCGGGCGTAGCTGGGGAGCTTCCCTCCCTGGGCCCAGCGCCGGAGGACGGCCGCCCGCAGATCGCCGTTGGGCCGGCCCGACGCCGTGAGACGCCCCTCCACCACGGTGGCGTACCCCTCGAAGACCCAGCGCGGCGCCGCGAGCGGGATGGGCCCCACGGGGAGGATCTTCTCGAGGAGCCGCCGCGTGGGGTTGCGCGAGGGCCGCAGCAGATGGACGAGGTGGGTCTCCTCGTGGGCGATCAGGAGCTCGGTCCACTCCGTGTAGTGGCCGAGCTCCGACTCCGGCCCCGGCGGGCTGGTCCACAGGATCATCCGCGGCCAGCCGAGGATGGGGAGCGCCTGGCCGTTGGCGTCGGCGACCGGATCGGAGACGATCACGTCCACCACCTCCGGCGGGTCGTAACCCACCTCGCCCACCACCCGCTGCCGGATCGACTCCAGCCGCGCCCCCGCACCCTGGGCCCACGCCTCGGAGCTGGCCGGGTAGTGGACGCGGAAGTGGGGGGTGGTCAGGGTGCGCCAGTCGGCGGAGGGGCCCTGGGCGGGGGTGGGGCGGGGGAGGAGGAAAAGGAGAAAAATCAAAAAAAGACTGCGCGGATTCATCATGGAGGAAGATATCTCAGCGTCCTGCCCTTCGAAGCCTCACCCTCGGTCCCTCTCCACTTCGTGGAGAGGGAGGGCGCGACCCGGAAGGCTGAGCACCTCGGAGGGGGTTGGGTTCCCCCTCTCCACGAAGTGGAGAGGGGGCCAGGGGGTGAGGCCTCGAAGGGCAGGACGCCCCAGCTCTCTCAGGCCTTCTTCGGCGGCAACTCCCGCGCCACCGGCTCGTCCTGGAACCCATGGTGATTGTGGCTGCCGTCGCAGAACGGCTTGTTGGCGGACATCCCGCAGCGGCAGAGCGAGACCACGGTGCGCCCGCCGAGGCCGAAGGCGGCGCCGGTGGGGTCGACGATCTGCAGGCCCTCCCCCTCGAGACGAAGGGGGCCATTCTTCTGGACGGTGATCTTCACATCGGGCATTCGGTCTTCCTCCTCCGTCAATCCTATCCCGGTGCGCTATCCTAAGCGGCCCGTTCCCGAAAGACGACGCTGATGACTCCCGAAGAGACCGCCACGGAATCGCCCCTCCGCGTCTGGGGCCTGCGCCTGCTCAAAGGGGCGGTGGCCGTCCTGGCCCTCTACTTCACCTATCGTTTCCTCACCCACTCGGACTTCCAGTGGTCCCGGCTCGCCGAGCGGGTCGCCGCCGCCAACGCCCTCTTCGTGGCGCTCGGCACGGCGCTGCTCCTCGCCCGCTACGCCATCTGGGACTGGCGCTATCAGATCGCCGTGCGGATCACCCTCGGCCGGCGGCTGGGGCCGGTGCTCGGCTTCTTCGTGCTGCTGGCCTCGGCGGCGCTCAACCTGATCACTCCCACGGCGCGCGTCCTCGGCGGCATGATGCGGGCCCGCTACTTCGCCCGCGCCCAGGGGCGGCCGTTCAGCCTCCTCTACGGCGTCGTGCTCTGGGACCAAGTCGCCCATCACGGCGTGATGATCGTCTGCACCTGGATCGTCCTGATCGCGGCCGCCTTCGCGGTGCACTGGAACGGCTGGGGCCTGCTGCTGCTGGCCTCCCTCCTCCTCTCGCTCGCCCTGCTCGCCCTCTGGGTGCGGCGGGCCCGCAAGGGGGAGGAGCACCCCATCGTCCGCTTCCTCGCCGCCCGGGCCGAGCGGGGCGAGGGGAAGCTCCAGCGCCTGTTCGCCCACGGCCACGAGGCGGTGGGCATCTTCGTGCGCCTGCTGGGCGAGAAGAGGCTGCGCTTCCAGGCGGTCGGCATCGGCGTCCTCTACTTCCTGGTCAACGCCGCCGGCCTGTGGGCCATGTTCCTGGCCCTCGGCGCGCCGGTGGGCCCGTTCGCCGCCCTGGCCGCGGTCACCCTGGGGACCGCCGTGGGGACCCTCTCCGGCAGCCCGGGCGGCATCGGCACCACGGAGATCGCCATGATGGCCGCCTTCAAGCTCCTCGGGGTGGACGAGGTCACGGGGGCGGCGGGAACCCTGCTCTACCGGGGGCTGCACTATGCCGGCGTGCTGGTGGTCGGGCTGCCGGCCCTGGCGCTTCTCGAATGGCGCGCGGGCGGCGGCGAGGCCGGCGCGCCGGAGGAGATCCCATGATCCGGATTTTCGACCTGCTGCGCCTGCGCGACGAGCAGTTCCCCGTCACCCGGGAGTGCGTCTACCTGAGCCACGCGAGCGTCGGCCCGCTCTCCCGCCGCGCCACCGCCCGCATGGCCGAGATGGCCGGCGCCTCCTCCCGCTCCGGCGAACGGCTCTGGCAGGAGCGCATGGACGAGGCCGAGCGGGTGCGCGGGCTCGCCGCCCGCCTCCTCGGCGCCCGCGCTCCCCATGAGGTCGCCTTCGTCGAGAACACCTCGACCGCCCTCTCCCTGGTGGCCGCGGGGATCGACTGGCGGGCCGGCGACAACGTGGTGGGCGCCGCCCTGGAGTTCCCCACCAATGCCTATCCCTGGATGGTCCTCGCCTCGGAGGGGGTCGAGTACCGCCGGGCCGAGGAGCGCGACGGGCGGATCGACCCGGACGAGGTCCTCTCCCTGATCGACGATCGCACCCGCATGCTCGCCCTCTCCTGGGTGCAGTACGCGAGCGGCTTCCGCTCCGGCCTTGCGCGCTTAGGGGAAAGCCTGCCGCGAGCGGGGGGTCCTCTTCGTGGTGGACGTCATCCAGGGGCTGGGAGCGCTGGCGCTCGACGTCGAGCGGGACCAGGTGGACGTGGCGGCGGCCTCGGCCCACAAATGGCTCCTGGGCCCGGAGGGGATCGGCCTGCTCTACGTCTCCGACCGCGTGGTCGACCGGCTGCGGCCGGCCCGCGCCGGCTGGCGCTCCATGCGCGACCCCTTCCAGTGGACCGACTTCGACCTCACCTGGAACGAGGGTGCCCGGCGCTTCGAGAGCGGCACCCTCAACGTCTACGGGATCGCCGCCCTGGGCGGCTCGCTGGAGATCCTTCTGGAGGTGGGCGCGGCGGAGATCGAGCCGCGGGTGCTGGCGCTGGCCGACCTCGCGGCCCGGGGTCTGGCGGACCTCGGGCTCGCCGTGGTCAGCTCCCGCCGGCGGGGAGAGACCTCGGGGATCGTCACCGCCGTCCCGGCCGGTGGCCGCTCCGCCGAGGAGCTGGTCCAGGAGCTGGGCCGGCGCGACCTCATCCTCGCCGCCCGCGCCGGCCGCGTGCGGATCGCCCCCCACTTCTACAACACGGCCGAGGAGATCGAGCGGTGTCTGGAAGAGCTGGGGCGGCTGCTCTGAGACCGCTCCCTACCGCCCGCCCTGCGTCCTCACCGGCGGCGCGGGCCGCTTCGGGAAGGCCTTCGGGTGCTCCTGGAGCCGCTTCATCACCTCGGCCACCCCCCGCTCGAGCTGCGGGTCGCGGCCGTCGAGAATCGACTTGACGTCGTTCTCCACCACGATGTCGGGATCGACGCCGTGCCCCTCGATGATCCACTGCCCCTCCAGGGAGACGCTGCCGAACTCCGGCACGAAGATCTGGCCGCCGTCGATCATCGGACCGTGGTCGTTGATGCCCACTACGCCGCCCCAGGTGCGGGTGCCGATCAGCGGCCCGAGGCCGAGCTGGCGGAACATGTAGGGAAAGATGTCGCCGTCGGACCCCGAGCCCTCGTTGAGCAGGCAGGCCATGGGACCGTAGAAGACCACCGGCGGATAGGGCTGCGGGTCCGCGCTGGTGCGCCCGTAATCGACCCCGAGAGGATGGCGCGCCAGCCGCTCCAGGAGCATCGGGGAGATGAAGCCGCCGCCGTTGTTGCGGACGTCGACGATCAATCCCTCCTTGCGGATCTGGCCGAAGTACCATTTGACGAACTCCCGCATCCCGTCCTCCCCCATGTCGGGGAGGTGGATGTAGCCGAGGCGGCCGTTGCTGAGCTTCGTCACCCGCTCGCGGCTGCGCTCGACCCCGTCGAGATAGATCAGGTGCTCCTCGGTGTCGATCGGCCGGAAGGTGACCTCCCGGGCGCCGTCGAGGGTGGGCTTGCCGTTCACGGTGAGGCGGACGGGGCGGTCCGCCTTGTGGCGCAGCAGGCGGTAGGGGTTGTCGTTGCGGATGAGCTCCTCGCCGTCGACCGCCAGCACGTAGTCCCCCACGTGGACGTCCACCCCCACCTCGGTCAGCGGCGAGCGGTAGAGGTCCTCCTCGTTCTGGCCGGCGAAGATCTTCGCGATCCGGTACCGCCCGGCCTTGCGGTCCAGCTCGAAGCGGGCGCCGGGGAGCGCCACCTTCGGCCGGGGCGGCGCCATGTAGTCCCCGCCGGCCACGTAGGAGTGGGAGTTGTTGAGCTCGGCGATCATCTCGCCGATCACGTAGTTGACGTCTGAGCGGTGCCCGGCGTAGGCGAGCAGCGGCTCGTACTGCCGGCGCAGGGCCTCCCAGTCATACCCGTTCATGCTCTCGACGTAGAAGAAGTCGCGATACCGGCGCCAAGCCTCGCGGAAGACCTCCGCCCACTCCTCGGCGGGCACCCGGTCCACCATCAGCCCGCCGGTGTCGATCGTCTTTTTCGAGTCCTTGCCCACGGGGGTGGCGTCATAGAGGTTGAATTGCCCGTCCTGGACCACCAGTACCTTGCCGCCGTCCTGGGACAGGGCATAGCCGTTCACCCCCTCGGTGAGGGTGGCCGTCTTGCGGTCCTTGAAGGTGAAGATCTGGAGCGACGGCTTGAAGGGGGGCTCGCCGAAGGTGTTGGGAGGACGCTTCACGAAGATCAGGCGGCCGGGGGCGGCGCTCAGAGAGCCGTAGTTGTCGAACGGCACCGGCACGCGGGCCACCCGGGAGGCGAGGCCGTCGAAGTCGATCTTCGTGAGCTCCGGCTTCTTCTCGTCTTGCTTATCCTTATCCTTATCTTTCTTCTCCTTCTTCTCTTCCGCGAGGGCTACGGTGTCCTCCTCCGGCGGGAAGGGGTGGGCCACGTCCTTGCGCAGGGCGAGGGCGTAGATGCCGAAGTTGCGGTCCTCGGCGAAGTTGAAGTCGAAGGTGTCGAATTGGGGCAGATAGGAGCGGGCGGACAGGTAATAGAGATAGTCCCCGTTGGGGCTCCAGGCGGGCTGCTGGACGTGGAACTGCTCGCCGGTGATCCGCCGAAGCTTGCCGCCGTCCACGCTCCAGATCCAGAGGGAGTGGAAGCCGCTCGGGTTCGACAGGCTGAAGGCCAGATGGCCGCCGTCGGGAGACCAGGCGTAGTCGCGGACCTCGCCGCGGGTCTCCCGGGCCACCTCGGTGAGCTTCTTGTCCGCCACGCCGACCACCCAGAGGCGGCCGTCCTTGTCGGCGAAGGCGAGCCGCTTGCCGTCCGCCGACCACTCGGGGTCGTAGCGCATGGCCTTGCCGCCGGAGGTGAGCTGCTCGGGGCTCCCCTTCCCCAGGGCATCCATCACATAGATCTCCTCCTCGCCGCCCGTGCGGTCCGAGAGGAAGGCGACCTGGCGGCCGTCTGGGGACCAGCGGGCCCACTTGTCGTGCGCCCCGGAGGAGCGGGTGAGATTGCGGGTGACCCCCTTCTCGATCGGCGCGTTGAAGACGTCGCCGCGGGCCACGAAGAGCGCGCGTTCCCCCTTGGGGGAGAGGGCGGCGTCCTCGATCTGGCCGGCGGCCGAGATCTGGGAGGGGCGGGTGTCGAGCCCGTCGCCGGGGACGTCGATCGAGAGGTGCCGGGACTGACCCGTCCGGGTGTCGAGGACGTTGAGCTCGCCGTTCATCTCGTAGACGATCTGGCCCTCCTGGTCCGCGCTGGGCCAGCGGACGTCCCACTGCGTGCTCCGGGTGAGCTGGGCGGTCGCGCCGCTCGCCGGATCGTAGGAGTAGAGGTTGAGGGTGCCGGTGCGGTCCGAGTCGAAGTAGATCCTGTCGCCGATCCACATGGGGTCGCGCTCGGTGCGGGGGGTGTCGGTGATCTTCTTCGTCTCGTGGCTGGCGAGGTCGAAGATCCAGAGGTCCTGGGCCCACCCGCCCTGATAGCGCTTCCAGGTGCGGAAGTCGCGGGCGAACGGGGTGTAGACCGCCTTCTTCCCGTCCGGGGAGAGGTCGGCGCCGCCGCTGACCGGCATGGGGAGGGGCTCGCTCAAGCCCCCGTCCACCGGCACGGTATAGATGCGGCTCTCGGCGTGGGCCCAGCCGTCGCGCAGGGAGCGGAAGAACACGGCCTTGCCGTCCGGGGTCCAGCCGTAGACCTGGTTGTCGTACCCCCAGCGGGGCGGAAACGGCCCGCGGGCCGGGTAGAAGGTGAGCTGCCTGGGCACCCCGCCGGTCGCGGGGATCACGTAGACCTGCTCGTCGCCGTCGTACTGGCCGGTGAAGGCGATCCACTTGCCGTCCGGCGAGAACCTGGCGAACATCTCGAGCCCGGGATGGGCGGTCAGGCGGTTGGCCGTCCCGCCGGCCGAGGGGGCGGTCCACAGGTCTCCGGCGTAGGTGAAGACGACCTTGTCCTTGTAGATGTCCGGAAACCGGAGCAGCCGGGTCTGGGCGGACGCCGCGCCGGAGGCGAGGCCGGCCGCCGCCGCGAGACAGAGCAGAAATCGCGAGAACGGGATCAAATGACGATGCATGGAACCTCCCCTGAGCGTTGAAACGGCGGACGCTCGAAGGAGTACGGTGGGATGGGGGGTGGGGTTGCATCCAGAGCGAGCGCTGCCTGGGAGCTGGAACCGCTGAATTGAGGGAAGCTACTGCGACTCCGATGCACCCGATCCGGGCTCCGGGGCGAAACCATCGATCCGGGCACCTTTCACGGGTTTCCAGGGAGCCGCGTCAAGATCCTCCCATGAGATTCGCCAACAGCCTTGGCTCGCCTCCCAGGCGGCCAGATAAAGCGCATCCTTCCCTGCCGCGAGCGTAAATGTGGTTTTCAAGGGGACTGAAATCGGGATCCTCTCCAGGATCGACCGCGTGGAGTCGAACCGGTCCAGAGAGGCCGAGCCTGCTCCTGTGTCCACAAGAAAATACATCTTGCCATCTCGCCCCTCGGTGAGGCCATAGATGACCCGCTCCGCGGTGAAGGGATAGTAGGTGCCCTTCTGGCGTCGCGCGTCCTGCGTGGCGTCGCCGGAGCCGAGCTCGCCGCCCTTGAGCTTGATCTCGATCCCACGGCTCTCAGCTTTCTGACGGATCTTGCCTCGATCGACGGTGATCTCCAGAAGAAGCCGGCCTCCAGCGGTGAATCTCTGGACGCGATAGCCATACTGGCGAGCCGCCCACAAGCGCCCCAGCCGGTCCCCTGCCATGACCACGGAATTCTTGGCGATGGCGTCGTTCAGACCTCCATTTTCAAGCAGGGCAGCCACCGAGAGGCCTTTGAGGTCGAGAGTCGAAACCCAGCGATCGCCGTCGAACCGGAGCAGCCACGGGGGAGTGCCGACCCGTTTGGGGTCGGCGGCCCGTCCGCCGAGAGGGAACGGGGCGGCTGCGACGACCGGAGTCCCTCCCAGGAGCGTCAGTGTCCAGGGCTTCCACTCCAGGGGTGGCAGCACCTTCTCCTTGCCGTCCTCGAACAACCGCACCGTCCCGCCGCTGAGTAGAAACCATCGATCTCCAGCGGGGCTCATCGCCGCTTCCCGGATCGAACCGGCTGCCGTGCTCGTTGCCTCAAGCCGCACGGGCTTGCCCGGAGCTCCCGACTTCTCCACCGGATAGACCTCAAGGGTGCCTGCACGCAGAAGGGACAGGTTGCCCGCGCGGTCGGCCCGAAGGAACTGAGGTCCTTCCCAACCCGTCGCCGGAAGCCGTTCTGGCTGAATCGCCAGGCCGGGTGAAGCCGACGAGAAGAAGGCGAGAAGGAGGACAAGATGCCGAAATTTCATCTTCATACTGCCGGCCTGCACCACTTAATGAATCCGGCGTAGGTATCGCCATTCCAAAAATCACAGAAGGTACAGTTACCGTAGTCCTTGCACTCGATGCTTGCTTTTACAGAAAGTGCCGAGACGATGGCCAAAACCATCGCCAAGAGGAAGATCTTGACTGCTAGACGGCGTCCGCGCATTCTTAGCCCTCCCAAGTTTGACCAATCATCGTACCGCCAAACTCCGATGTCAAGACAGTACTCCAAGAAAGAATCCGAGGCGGCCCATCCCTTCACCCCTGCCGCCGAAGCCACCCTCGCCAGTGGTGTTTCTGGAAAGGGCTGATCTGAAGGCGGATGGGCCGCTTTTTCCTTGCCCGGACAGCCCGGAGGCCTCCCGGATCCGTTTTTTCCCGGGATGACGGCCTCGGAGGCTTCCCGAACGAGTTTTTTGCTTGGATTGCCCCCCGGATCGCTTCCCGAGCGTCCATCTTGCCAGGATGGCCTCCCGGGATTGCATCCGAGCCGTCATCTTTCTTGAATGGCGGTCCGGGAAGCTATCCGGAGCGCCATCTTTCTTGGATGAGCGCCCGGGAAGCGAAAAAAGGCGCTGGGAGCGCAAAAAACCGATCCGGGAACGTTGAAGCTCCGCCATCCAGCTTCAAAACGGATCCGGGAGCGCTCCGAACGCGCCGGGATTCAATGAAGCGAGGCGATCTCTCCGGAAACGAGCGCTCTGAGCTCGGCGATCTGCCCGTCGTCGAGGAGCAGGGTCTGGAACGAGCCGACAGGATGCCAGAGCTGCCGGAATCGGGCAAGGGCCTCCTCGGCTCCGGAGCGGTCGCCGAGCTTCCGCCGGGCGTGCCCCAGGTGAGCCCACGCGAAGGCCTGGACGCACCCGCGCCATCTCGGGTCGCCGGGAGCCCGGTCGGCCACATGGAGCGCCAGCTCGGCCAGCTCCAGCGCGGCCCCTCCGCCGTCCGCGGCCTCCAGGCTCTTCTGACAGAGGAGCTTGCAGAGACCCCACGTCTGATACTCCACGCCCTCCTCCACGACCAGCCGCCGCTCCTCCCTCCCGCAACGCTCGAACTCCGCCCAGAGGACGTCCGCCGGCACCAGGTCCCGCGCGGATTCCGCCGGGCTCATCCATGCCCGCGAGGAGGCGAGGGAGGTCTCCACGACCTTGCGGGCGAGCTCCTCGAATCCCAGATAGAGCTCTTCGGCCAGGCTGTCGCGGAGATCGCCGTTGCGGGGCGGCGGGTCCCGCAGGACACCCCGGAGACCCCGCAGGGCCTCCTCCAACTCCATCAGAATGGGGACAGGGATTTCCGCCACCTCGGCGGCGCGCCGCACGATTCGCTCCGGAGTGCGCCGCTTCCCCTTCTCATATTCGGAGACCGCGCTGGCGGTGGTACCCAGGGCCTTCGCCAGCTCTTCCTGGGTCCAGCCGCGCACGGAACGCAGGATGTAGAGGCAGAGGGCCCGCTCGTCGGGCAGGTCATTTCGGCGCATTTCACACCTCATTCTGGAAAAAATCGCCCGCCAGGTGTCTTTTTCCACCCGTTTGGCCCACCATATTCTCGAAAGAGGCGACCGGTTGTCCATAGGGGGCTTTTCCGGTCCGTCTCCGGTTAAGGAGAACATCATGTCCAGATTCATCGTCCGCCGGCTGATCGTCGTCCTCGCCTTGAGCGCGCTCCTTGGCTCCCCCGCCGTCTCCCTAGCCGCTTCCCGCTCCACGGCGGCTCGGCATTCCAGGGCCCAGGCGGCGGCTCAGGCTCCGCTGTCGTGGTTGTGGAATGCGCTGGTGAGCGTCTGGGAAAAGGAGGGGTGTCGGATAGACCCAAACGGCCAGTGTCTTGTCAACCTTCAGGAAAACGCCGACACCGGATGCTCGCTGGAGCCCTATGGACGGTGCGTTCCTGGAAGCTAGCGCCTCTTCGCAACAGACCTGATAGGCAAGGGCGGCCACACAGGGCCGCCCCTACAGGGCTTCGAATTTCAGGCCGGGGCTGCCTTGCGCGCGCTTGAGGTAACAGATAAGGCTTCGAGCTAGTTCCAGAGTGACGGTCTTGCGCTCCGCCGCATCGCGGAAAAGCCTGAGCGCCGCCAGTGCCTCTCGATGAATACCCTGCAATTGGAATACTGATGCCATCTGGCGGGCCAAGTCCTTTACCTCTTCGAGACGTCCTCCCTCCAGATAAACGGTTGCCAACTCCAGAGAGACGAGCGCAGCGTCGTAGACGATTCCCCGTGAGATGAGCCCGTCCTTCACAAAGAAGAAGGCCTTGGCCGCCTCCTCCCGCCACCCAAGCCCGGCAAAAAGCCGTCCCTTCAGCCAGTGCAATCGAAGCTCGTCGAGATCATTCCCCACTTTGGCTGCCAACGCTTCGATCTCCGGCAGGAGCTCCCAGACCTCCCCGTATCGGCCTAAAGAGCAGAGGCTTACGGCCAGGTTATGCCTCAGAAGGAGAAGAAATCTCGTCTCCCCTTCAGACTCTACGATTGGAACCGCCTTCTGGAGAGCGGCAACCGCTCCAGTGAAGTTATCGGTCTCTTCCAAGAGCTTTGCTTTACTGAGGAGCAGGTATTTTGCCTCGCCTCCTTTATCGACGGCCAAGGCTTGATCCAGGAGATCCTGTGCTTCTTCGAATCTGATCTGAGCCCTCCGAAGCGAAGCTTCAAGCCCAAGCACCCGAGCCTCGTTGAGCAGGCCAGAATCCCCACTCGCTCCAGCACTCCATAGCTTCTGACAACGGGCAAACGCCTCATCCGACGCCGGCAAATCCCCCTTCACCCGCCACGCGTTCCCCACGTGCGCCCAGGCATACCCCTGGACCCGCTGGCGCCAAGCCTCCTCACCGGGAGCCAACTCGGCCACGCGGAGAGCCAGATTCGCCAGATCGAGGGCCCGGTCGGCGCTGTCGCCCGCCGCCTTGACGCTCTCCTCGCACAGCAGCTCGCAGAGGGCCCAATTCCGGAACTCGGCGACCTTCTCGACCAGCAGCCTCCTCTGCGCCGCGTCCCGCGGCTTGAGCCGCTCCCAAAGCGTCCGGGCCTGCTGCCGCGCCTCCAGGGACTGGCCGCGGGAGATCCACAGGGTCAGGAGCGAGCGGGTGAAGTCCGACATCATGCGTCCCGACTCGGCAGCCGTCTCCTCGATCTGCCGTCTCTCGGAGCCCGGCGGCTCCGGTTCCCGGGCCGCCTCGTCCTGGAGAAATCTCATCGCGGCCTTCAGCGCTCTGGACGGCTGGAGCCCCATCGTCCTCAGCAGAGAGTCCAGCCGCTCGCGGGTGAGAGTCTTGCGGCCCCGCTCGTAGTCCGAGAGCAGGGTGGCCGGGATCCCGGTGGCCGCGGAGAGCTCCTTCTGGGTCCATCCCTGGCGGGTGCGCAGGATGCCGAGCGCCAGGCTCAGCGGGGGTGGGATCTTTCGCTCCATGGGACCTCCGAAGATTTCGCCTTCTCACAACAAGTGTGCTCGAAAAGGCCCGGCAGTGACAACTACCCGCGCCGGAAAGCGGGCGGGATTCCCGGTTCCGGGTTTCTTTTTCCACACTCAGGCCACGAAGAGATGGCCCTACGAGGTGGAGAAACACACTTGACGTTCCCTTCTCTGGAGACTGTGAGTAACTTCCTCTCCCGGAGGGACTTGTGCATGACGAGAGAGGAACAGGAGGCCCAGGCGGAGCTGCGGCGGGTGGTGGAGGAGCTCAAGAAGGTGCGGTCCCGGCTGAGGGACATCGCCGCGGCCCTGCCGAGCTCGCTGGAGGAGGCGATGTACGCGGAGGAGGATCCGGACGTCACGACCGAGGTCCGCTCGATCATCGAGTGCGTGTTGACCGATCAGATCGGGCCGGCGGTGCGGGACCTCGCCGCCGCCGCCGAATACCGGCGCAAGGAGCGGGACAAGCCGTGAGCCTCAACCCCCCGGAAATCCCACCCGCCGCTCCCGCGCCGCGGTCCCTTCCGCCTCCTTGATCCTCTGCAGGAGCCTCTCCCTCTCCTCGGCGACGGACACCGTCTTGCCCGAGAGGAGGAGGAGCTGGGTGCCGGTGACGTCCTGCTCCGGGTGGGCGAGGCCGAGGATCGACTCGGTCCGCAGCCAGATATCGCGGTCTTCGCTCTCCGTGATCTTGATCCAGGGCATGCCGTCTCTCCTTACAGGATGAAGGGGATCACCCGTTTCGTCCGCCGGGCGTAGAAGGCGCTCGCCATTACAGCGGCACCCCCGGCTCCGCCTCGGTGGCGGAGCCCATCCGGTTGAGCTCCTCGAGGACCTCGGCGAAGAGGTCGAACATCGTCTTCAGCCGGTCCACGTCCTTGATCACCCCCAGGGTGAGGAAGGCGAGCTCATCCACCCCCTCGGGGAAGTGCGGGCGGAAGAGCCCCTCGTCGTCCTTGATCTCCAGCCGGATCTTCGGCTGCTCCTGGATCAGCCGGCGGATCTCGGCGTTGGCGAAGAGGGCGCGGACCTTGTGCTCGTCGTTCCCCTGGACGATGAAGTCGTCGTCGAACGTCAGGGAGTGGCCGACCTCGAGGTCCTGCATGCCGAGCATCTTGCCCAGGCCGCTGAAGAGGCTCTTGCGGTAGATGCGGAAGCGGAAGCCGTCCCGGCTCACGAACGGAGCGCGCATCCGGGTGTAGGTGACGTGGCTGTGCCCGGAGGAGACGGTGTAGGTGTCCAGGGTCAGGGTCCAATTCTTCACGTGAGCCTGGACCTTGTCCCCCTTCCAGAAACCCCCGTCGACGAAGTCGGCGCCGATCTCGGCGCAGAGCTGCCGCCAGACCTCCTGACGGCTCGGACCCAAGACACCTGCCAGAAATCCCATGGAGCTCCCTCCCTCGAATCCCGGGCATTAGACCATGAGATGCTCAGTGACAAATCTTTGTAGAGCCAGATGAGAATTTTTGCTCTCGCTACAAAAGGCAGATCCCAAGCCGCCGGGAGTGCCCTTTCGGGGGGACGGGAGCGCTCTCTGCCAGTGACACAGTCTGACACTCCCGGACAAAGTTGACGGGGGTGTCACGGTTTGTGGCCCGTCGCGGCACTACTTACAAATCCCCCTGTCCACCGCGCGAATTTTTCAAGGACACCCCGATCTCGAAGACCGCCCCCGGCTCCGCCCAGCGGACGGGAAGGTCTCCGGCCTCCTCGCGCGCCTCGCGGAGGGAGACCTCGGGGTCCAGCGTGGGCCAGACGTGGGTGAGCGCCAGCTCCCGGACCCCGGCCCGGCGGGCGATCCCGGCCGCCTGCCGGGCGCTCAGGTGGAGGGGCGGGCCCATCCGGGCATCCTGATAGGTGGCCTCGCAGAGCAGGAGGTCGCTCCCCCGGGCGAAGCCGGCGAGGTCCGCCTCCGGCCCCGTATCGGCCGAGTAGGTGAGGCTCCCGGCGGCGGTCTCGGCGCGGATCGCCAGGCAGTGGATCGGGTGCGCGGTCCGCAGGAAAGTGAGGCGGACGCCCGCGATCTCGACCTCATCTCCCACATCGATGGTGTGGAAGTCGAAGGCCTCGGCGAGCTGGTCCGCGCCGCCCGGATTCAGCAGGCCGCCCAGCCTCTCGGGGCTCCCCGGAGGCGCGTAGAGGGGCAGCTTGAAGCTCCCCTCCAGCCCGTAGCGGATCGCCACGTGAAGGGGATAGACGTCCGCGCAGTGGTCCGCGTGGATGTGGCTCAGCAGCAGGGCGTCGACGCGGGTGACGTCCACCGCCCGCTGGAGCTCGGCGAAGGTGCCGTTGCCGGCGTCGAGCCAGAGCTTCGCCTCCCCGTGCTCCAGGAAGAAGCCGCTGCTGGGCCGGCCGGGCGCGGGGTAGCCGCCGGAGCTGCCGAGGACTCGTAGACGCATGGCCGTCACCTCCCTCCCGCAGGATATCGCGGCCGCGGCAAAGACGGCGAAGTGAAATTCTTACCATCACCTCCCCCGGGTTGGCCGAAGGTTGAAGATGACCATTGAACTGGCATTTTCTGTGCACAGCGACTTGGGCAGTAGCCGTACACCCGAAAGGGGGGGACCCATGCAGTACCGAAGCTCATCGCAGCATCGGAATGAAGGTGCAGACTCCGGCCGCCACGCCGTCGTGGTGGGCGGAAGCATCGGTGGCATGCTCGCGGCGCGCGTGCTCGCCGACCATTTCGACCGCGTCACCGTCATCGAGCGGGACCAGTTGCCGGACGGCAGTGAAAACCGGCCGGGCGTGCCGCACGCCCGTCATCTCCATTTCCTTTTCAAGAGGGGACTGATGGTCGCCGAGGAGTTGTTCCCGGGGGTCACCGCCGACCTCCAGGACGCCGGCAGCCATCTTCTGGATCAGGGGCGGGACTTCCGCATCCTGTATCGCTCGGGGTGGTCGCCCCGGGCGGAGATCGGCCTCGAGTTCTGTACGTTCACCCGGCCGTTGCTGGAGGCGACGATTCGCCGCCATCTGGTGGCCAATCCCAAGATCAGCCTGCTGCAAGGGTTCGAGGTGGCCGGCCTCGCGATGAGCGGAGACGGCTCCCGGGTGGAGGGGGTGAAAATTCAGCCCCGCCATCAGGATGCGAACGTGCTCCCCGAGGTCCAGACGCTCGCGGCCGAGCTGGTGGTCGACACCAGCGGCCGGGGCTCCAAGGCCCCCGAGTGGCTGGAAGCCGCCGGCTTCGCCAAGCCCGAGGAGACGGTGGTCGACGCCTTCTGGGGGTACGCGACCCGCATCTACGAGCCGGTCGAGGACTTCAAGAAGGAGTGGAAGACCCTGTTCCTGATGAACCGGCCGCCGTATCAGCCGCGCGCCGGGATCATCCAGCCGATCGAGGGGAACCGCTGGATCGTGACGATCGCGGGGGTGATGCACGACTATCCGCCCACGGACGAAGAGGGGTTCCTCAAGTTCGCGCGGAGCCTCTCCTCGCCGGAGCTCTACCGGGCGATCGAGCACGCCAGGCCGCTGTCGCGCATCTGGGGCTACCGCCGCACCGAGAACCGGCTGCGCCATTATGACAAGGCCGAGGTGCCGCAGGGGTTCGCGGCGCTCGGCGACTCGGTGTGCGCGTTCAACCCGGTCTACGGCGTGGGCATGACCCTCGTCGGCATGGAGGCGCTCGCGCTCCGCAAGCACCTGCGGGACGGCAAGGGCCGCCTGGACAGCCGCCGCTTCCAGAAGCAGGTCGCCAAGCTGGTCGCCGGCCCCTGGGCGCTGACCACGGGCGAGGACCTGCGCTGGCCGGCGACGCAGGGCGGCCAGATCACCGCCAAGGTCAAATTCATGCACTGGTACATCGAGCAGGTGATCCGGCTGATCCCGCAGAGCCAGGAGGTCTTCCGCCGCTTCCAGGAGGTCAACCACATGCTGAAGGCGCCGACGGCCCTGTTCCACCCGGCCGTGCTGGGGCCGGTGCTGCGGCAGGCCTTCGGCCCGAAGCGGCTCGTCGCGTCCAAGCCCAAGGAGGCGCCGGCGCGGGCTCCCCAGCACACCACGTCCACGGTGGCCATCCGCCACTGACCTGAGCTGTAAAAGGGGCGCCGGCCGGTGGAGGTGGGACGGCCGGCGCCCCGCCTGGCAAGGACACGGACGAGCACGGACTTACACGGACAAGCAAGGACAAAAGGGACTTGGTCCCTACTGTCCTTGAAAGTCCCTGTGGGTCCGTGTTTGTCCGTGCTCTGGGTGCTACAACCCAACCCCCGACCGCCGAATGAGCTCGCCGAGGCACCTCTCGGACTCCCGGTAGATCTCCGCGAGGTCGAGGCGGGTGAGGCGCCCCTCCTCGACCTCCAGCCGGCCCCCCACCAAGACGTGTCGGACCGCCGCCCGCGAGGCCCCGAAGGCCACGAGATCGTGGGGATCGACCTGGGGCGCGGCCCACAGCTCGGGCCGGTCGGAGGCGAGGACGGCGAGGTCGGCGTGCTTGCCGGGCTCGATCGTCCCGATCTCCTCCTGAAGGCCCAGGGCGCGGGCCCCCTCGCTGGTGGCGAGGCGCAGGGCGTCGAGGCCGGAGAAGGCGTCTGGCCCGTGCTTGACCTTCTGGAGGAGCGCCGCCAGCCGGACCTCCGCGAAGTTGTCGAGCTGGTTGCTGCACGCGGCGCCGTCGCAGCCGATGCCGACCGGCACCCCGGCGCGGCGGAAGGCCAGGAGGTCGGCCACGCCGGAGCCGAGCTTCAGGTTCGAGCTGGGGCAGTGGACCACACTGAAGCGCCCCCCGCGCACCCGGTCGAGATGCTCGTGGGTGACCCAGACGCCGTGGGCCAGCCGGAGGTCGGTCGCCAGCAGCCCCTGGTCGGCGAAGTACTGGACTTCGTCCCGCCCGCCCTTGAGCTCGCGCACGGCGAGCGTCTCGTCCCGCTGCTCCAGGGCGTGGGTATGGACGGGCCAGCCGCGGCGCAGCGACAGCTCGCGGACCCCCTCCCAGAGCGGATCGGAGCAGGAGAGGATGAAGCGGGGGTTGAGCACATAGCGCAGCCGCCCCTCCGCCGCCCCCTCGAATTCGTCGCCCAGGGCCGTGGTCTCGGCGAGGGCCCGGTCGGTTTCGGGGCGCATGGCGGCGGGCAGGCCGTCGCCGCTGTCCATGAGGCACTGCCCCGCGAAGGCGCGCAGCCCGGAGCCCTCGATGGCCTGGAGCAGCCCCCGCGCCCCCGGCCCGATGCCGATGTCCTGGATCGTGGTGGTGCCGCCGAGCAGGCACTCCGCCGCGCCGAGCATCGCGCACCAGTAGGCGCTCTCTTCGTCGTGGGCCGCCTCGAGCGGCCAGATCCGCTCCCGCAGCCACGAGAGCAGCCGCCGCTCCTCGGCCAGCCCCCGGAAGAAGGTCTGCCCCAAGTGGATATGCCCCTGGATCAGCCCCGGCAGCACCAGACACCCCGAGACGTCGAGCACCCGCGCGCCCGCCGGAGGCTCGACATGTCCGAGGGAGGCGATCCGGCCGTCCCGGATCAGGAGGTCGGCGCCGCGCAGGACGGTCGCCTGGGCGTCCAGGGTGAGGAGGGTGCCGCCGCGGAGGAGGAGGGTTTCCGAACCTGCCACAATCAGCCTTCCTCGCGGTCACGGCGCAGCTCTTCTTGGGTAAAGAACCCATCAAAGGTGCCGAACTGCTGGGCCAGTCGCTGCAAGCGCTGATGGCGGTTGAATTCGAGGATAGCGGTAACCACAGCTTCCCGTCTGCTACGGGCGCCGGTGTGCCTCATGGCTTCTTGAAGCTCGTTTTCGGGAACATCGATTGTTATTTTCAAGGGGCCGATTTTAATCTTCCGAGGAATTCTCGACAAGCTCAGGAGCCCGGGGTCAAGTTGACAGAGGGTAGAGGTGACAGCGTACCTTTCGTCCTGCATGCCCCCCACCCTCCTACTCACCAGCCGCCGCGTCGTGACCCCCGAAGGCGTACGCCCCGCCACGGTCCACGTCCGGGACGGAAAGATCGAGCGCGTCGGTCCTGTCCTCGAAGGACCGCCGGGGATCGACTGCGGCGATTCGGTCCTCATGCCCGGGATCGTGGATACGCACGTCCACATCAATGATCCGGGGCGGGCCGACTGGGAGGGGTTCGCGACCGCCACCCGGGCGGCGGCGGCAGGCGGGGTCACCACCCTGGTGGACATGCCCCTCAACAGCATCCCTGCCACCACGACGCGGGAAGGCCTTCGCGCCAAGCTTAGGGCGGCAGACGGAAATTGTCAGGTCAACGTGGGGTTCTGGGGCGGGGTGGTGCCGGGCAACACGGGCGAATTGGCCGGGCTCCTCGCGGAAGGCGTCCTCGGCTTCAAGGCTTTCCTGGTCCCCTCCGGCGTCGAGGAATTCCAGCACGTCGAGGAGGCCGACCTGAGGACGGCGATGCGGGAGCTCGCCCGGCACGGGGCCGTGCTCCTGGCCCACGCCGAGCTTCCGGGACCGATCGACGCGGCCCTGGGAGCCTGGGACGGCGGGAGCCCGGCGGAATACGGCCGCTATCTGAGATCCCGGCCCGACGCGGCCGAGGTGGAGGCGGTGGAGCTCCTGATCCGGCTCTGCCGCGAGACGGGATGCCGGGTCCATGTCGTCCACGTCTCCTCGGCGGAGGCGCTGCCTCTTTTGAAGCGGGCCCGCGAGGAGGGGCTTCCCATCACCGCCGAGACCTGCCCGCACTACCTGACCTTCGCCGCCGAGGAGATCCCCGACGGCGCCGTGGCCTTCAAGTGCGCGCCGCCCATCCGCTCGCGGGAGAACCGGGAGCGGCTCTGGGGAGGGCTCCGCGAGGGGATTCTCGATCTCGTGGTCACCGACCACTCCCCCTGCCCTCCCGGGATGAAGAAGATCGAGACCGGCGACTTCCGCCAAGCCTGGGGCGGCATCTCGTCGCTTCAGCTCGCCCTGCCGGCGGTCTGGACCGGGGCGAGGGAGCGGGGCTTCACGGTGGCCGATCTCACTGAGTGGATGTGCGCCGCGCCGGCCCGGCTGGCGGGGCTGGAGGGGCGGAAGGGGGCGATCGCGCCAGGGTACGACGCCGACCTGGTGATCTGGGACCCCGAGGCGAGCTTCGACGTGGACGTCGCGCGGCTCCACCACCGCCACAAGCTCACCCCCTATGCGGGACGGACCCTCTATGGGGTCGTGCGACGGACCTTGCTGCGGGGAGAAACCCTCGTTCAGAATGGGGCCCCCAACGGCAGGATTCTCACCCGGGGAGGGAGATGAGCGACTTCACCGATCTCGTGGACCTCGCGGCCGAACGTCTGGGCGGAGCCGTGCTCGCCGCCAACGACGAATTCTTCGCGCCCAAGGAGAGCCTCCTCAAGGCCGGAGAGGCCGTCTGGAAGGAAGGGGAGTACACCGACGTCGGCAAGTGGATGGACGGCTGGGAGACCCGCCGCCGCCGCGAGCCCGGCCACGACTGGTGCATCGTCCGGCTCGGGCTGCCTGGGACGCTCCGGGGGGTGACCGTCGACACCGCCTATTTCCGCGGCAACTATCCCGAATCCTGCTCGCTCGAGGCCTGCGCCGTCGAGGGCTACCCCACGCCGGAAGAGCTGACTGCGGCGCCCTGGGTCGAGGTCCTCCCCCGCTCGCCGCTCGCAGGGAACGCGAAGAACCGGTTTCCGATCGAGCGCGAGACCGGACGGGTGACCCACCTGCGCTTCAACATCTATCCGGATGGCGGCGTGGCCCGGCTCCGGATCTTCGGAGAGGTAGCCGCGGACTGGCAGCGGCTCACCCGGCACGGCGGCGAGGTGGACCTCGCGGCGGCCGAGAACGGCGGGCTCGTGCTCTCCTGCAGCGACATGTTCTTCGGCAACCGCCACAACCTGATCCTCCCCGGGCCGCCCCTCGGCATGCACGACGGCTGGGAGACGCGCCGCCGGCGCGGCCCCGGCCACGACTGGGCGATCGTGAAGCTGGGCGCGCGCGGCACCCTCCACCGGGTCGAGGTGGACACCTCGCATTTCAAGGGCAACGCCCCCGGCTCCTGCTCGCTCGAAGGCTGCGACGAAACACGGGATTGGAAAGAGATCCTGCCGCTCACCCCCTTACGGCCCCATACTCTGCACCGGCTCGACGAGATCGCCGCGGCCGGACCGGTCACCTACGTCCGGCTCAATATCTTTCCGGATGGCGGCGTGGCGCGGCTGCGGCTCTTCGGGACCGTCTCCACGCTCGACCGGCTGAACGTGATGTCCGCCGGAGAGGTGGCGGCGGAGCTCCTCGCCTGCTGCGGCTCCCGCGCCTGGGCGCGACGGATGGCCGAGGGCCGCCCCTTCCAGAGCGCCGCCGATCTGAAACAGAAATCCGATCAGATCTGGCGGAGCCTGGGGCGCGAGGACTGGCTGGAGGCCTTCGCCGCGCACCCGCGCATCGGCGAGACGGGGAGCCGCTGGTCCGAGGCCGAGCAGGCCGGCGCGCGGGGAGCGGACGGGGAGACCCTCGCCGCGCTAGTGGAGGCGAACCGCGAGTACGAATCCCGTTTCGATCACATTTTCATCGTCTGTGCCACCGGCAAGAGCGCGGAGGAGATGCTCGGCCTGCTGCGCGCGCGCCTGGACAACGATCCCGAGACCGAGCTCCGCGCCGCCGCCGAGGAGCAACGGAAGATCACCAACCTGCGGCTGGAGAAGCTCCTCGCATGAGCGGCATCACCACGCACGTCCTGGACACCGCGCGGGGACGGCCGGCGAGCGGCGTGCCCGTCCTCCTGGAAATCCGCCAGAATGAAGCCTGGCGAGAGATCGCCGAAGCCCGGACGGACGAGGACGGCCGCGTCCGCCACCTTCTGCCCGCGGGATTCGCGCTGATCCCGGGGATCTATCGCCTCACCTTCGGGACTGCAACCTATTTCGAAAATCTGGAGATCGAGGGGTTCTATCCGGAGGCCGCGATCGTCTTCCAAGTACGGGACGCCAACCAGCACCATCACGTGCCGCTGCTGCTGAGCCCATACGGATATTCGACCTATCGGGGGAGCTGATCATGCCCGTCGCGCTGGCCGAAAACGCTTATGGAAAGCAGGCGGTCCGCCTGGTGACCGTCCGCCGCTTTCCGGACCGCCATGAATTGAAGGACGTCGCGGTGGCGATCCGTTTCGAGGGGGATTTCACGGCAGCCTACACGGACGGCGACAACGGCGGCGTCCTGCCCACCGACACGATGAAGAACACCGTCTACGCGCTGGCGGCCGGTTATCCGTTCGACGACGTCGAGGATTTCGGCATCCTGTTGACCGATTATTTTCTGACCAACAATCCGCGGGCGGCGCGGGTGCGGATCGATCTCACCGAGCATCCGTGGGAGCCGATCGAAACCTACAGGACCGCGTTCCGGCAGGCCGGAGGCGAGCGGCGCACGGCGGAGGTGGCGCGCGACCGCAAGGGGGTGAAGGTGCTGGCCGGCCTCGAGGATCTGGTGGTGATGAAGACCGCGAAGTCCGCCTTCGAGGGCTTCCCCCGCGACCGCTACACGACCCTTCCCGAGACTTCGGACCGTATCCTCGCCACGGCCGTCCGCGCCACCTGGCGCTATTCGCGGCCCGACGTCCCCTTCGGGCTCTGGCATCAGGTGCGGCGCGTGCTGCTGGAGACCTTCGCGGAGCACGACAGCCGCTCCGTCCAGCACACCCTCTACGCCATGGGCGAGGCGGTCGTGCGGACCCTCGACGTCGAGGAGATCCATCTCACCATGCCCAACCGGCACCACATCCCGGTCGACCTCAGGCCCTTCGGCATGGAGAACCGCAACGAGATCTTCGTGGCCACGCCGGAGCCGTATGGGCTGATCGAGGGGACGGTGCGGCGGGGGTAGACATGGTGTATTATGGAGTCTTGAGGAGCTTCCATTATGGCAAAACGCGCTTTTGACCTGACCGAAGATATCCAACCGGCCGCGGATCTCCAGACCCAGGCGGAAGGTCTGCTCAGGAAGGTGCGGGATACGGGACGCCCCGTGGTGCTCACCCAAGAGGGAGAGGGGACGGCGGTTCTCGTCGATATCCAGACCTACCAGTCCCTACTGGACGAGCTCGACCTCCTCAGGGATGTTCAACGAGGTCTGGCGGA
Source organism: Thermoanaerobaculia bacterium (assembly GCA_045807625.1). Lineage (GTDB taxonomy): Bacteria > Acidobacteriota > Thermoanaerobaculia > Multivoradales > UBA5704 > DATARR01. The sequence continues at coordinate 34,548 of JBJMHA010000067.1, forward strand.
CATCGAAGCAGGGCGCGTCGTTCCTCATGACGAAGCCCGTGCCCGTCTCCTGGCGCGCTACGAGTAGTGGCCTACCGCATCCTCTGGTCCGATTCCGCCCTGGAGCGGGCCACCGAATTCTTCGACTTCATCGCCAAGGAAAATCCGACCGCCGCACAGCGTGTCGTCCAAGACCTCTTCTATCGGGTTGAAGCTCTGGCGGAGCATCCCTTTCTGGGACGACGGCTTTCGGAGGAGACAGATCCGAGTCTGAGGCGGCTTGTGATCGGTAACTACATCGTGGTCTATCGAGTCAACGAGGCCCGCCAAGTGATCTCAATCTCCGCTGTCCGCCACTTCCGTCAGCGCCCTTTGCCCCAGGAAGAGCCCTGAAGGCAGGAACGCTCATGGCAGCCCAGGTTCTCCCCATCAATTCCATCGTGAGCGATCCCGAGATCCGGGGAGGACAACCCCTGATCGCGGGGACGACGCTGCGCGTTTCCGATCTGGCCTCTTACCACACCCTGGCCGGCCTTACGCCCGAGCAGCTTTCCGCCCAGTTCAACATCAATATGGCCCGCGTCCATGCCGCTCTGGCCTACTACTACCAGAACAAGGCGGTGATCGACGCCGAGATCTGGTCCAACACGGATGAGGCGGAGATCTTGCGGCAGCGGTTGGCCGCCCAGGGCCGCGGCGTCAACTTGTGAGCCCTGAAGGGGTGTTCTTATGGCCCTCATAACGGAGTCTGTATCTGCCTGATGGCGTGCTCCGCGTAGTGGCCTACCCTCTTCTCTGGTCCGATCCGCCCTGGAGCGGTCACCAAATTCTGCCGAGGAAAATTCGGCCGTCGCAGGTCGCGTCGTCCAAGACCTCTTCAACCGAGTTGAGATTCCGATTCTTGAAGATAGACGGGACCACCCTCACATTTCCAGGGATAGCACAGGCTTCGGGCGAGGAGGAAGTGAAGGGTCGGGGGGGTGGTGACGGGCAAAAGCGAGGATCATCTGGACCGCGAACTCACTCCAGGCTTGCCACTCGCGGCCCGATTGAGAACGCATATTGATAAAATGCTCAAGGCCGGGAATTTGGACAATTGCTAAGCCAGTCTCTTCAGGTTCTATGTTAAGCATGTTTTTCAGACGTATAATCCTATCACGCCCGCCGACCATAACTAGAATCTTGTGGCAGTTTTTCGCAAGCTGCTCATGCAACTCCACGCGATTGTGACCAAGTATAACGTGAGTAAAAAAATTATTCTCCTCTAGCTCCCCTACCTTACGGGCAGCTTGGATCAAGCTTTTTTGGACCTCCCGCCATTCCTCGTGTCCAAACATTGAAGAGGCGTCCATGTCTTGGAAGCTTGCCCCAGAATTAACCAATATACAGCTTGAATAACGCTCCGGTTGAGCTAGATAGGCTTGAAGTGCACAGAGACCTCCAAGAGAGTAACCCATCAAGGAGACGCGTGTCTGGCGTGAGAAATGCTTCCCCAAAAAGTCGCAGATCTCCTTCTCCTCAAGTGGGAGGGGATTTTGAAGACAATCCACTAGTTTTTGGATATCGTCCATCAATTGAAAATTAAAACGAATAACCTGACCGGCGTTCTCAATCATTTCCCTCTTCATGATCGCAGTGAATTGCTTGAGATCTACATCCGCCTTAGGCGACAGAAAATACGAATCTCCCGGGTGGAAGTTATTGAGGTTAAAAAATATATTGCGGCAAAAGTGATTTGGCAACGGCAATAAAACAGAGGCGACACCTGCCCGCGCGAAGCTCTCTCCAATTCCATCCCAGAAATCGGTTGTAGCCTCAGCAAAACCGTTGAGAAAAACAAAGAGACGATCTAACCGCACCCGGCTTTTACGGGAACTTCGGGGCAAGTAAAAACGTAAACTGAAATGGCTGTTAAAGCGCGATATCTCCTCACGGGAGCGGGTATGGAAGCGTACAAGGTGGACCCGTGCTGCATTTTCCTCCAAGCCCTCATTGAGGGCACCTGATAGAGGACTGCGCCGTAGGCTTCGGATTACAAAAGTCTCCTTTTTACCGCGAGCCACGGAGGCAGCGAACGTTGCTAATTTTTCACTTTCCCCAATTCCCGGTCTTACCAGATTAGCACCTTGAAGGGGGGTGTCCCCACTTGCCGTACTATCGGACGCGCGTATGTCATCGTCATTCCTCTTCATCCCGAGCCCTCCTTGAGCGTAAAGCCTCATGTTAGCCTTCGCATCAGGAGATGTCCAATAAATGCATGGCTCTTTCAATGTATACACCCACGTTAGCGTACTTTTTATCGTTCTCAGGGACAAGATATACGTAGAGAGATGCGATCACGCCCCATAAGGGATTTCGGAAGGTAGTTTGGAAGCTTCGAGAAGCTTCCCTCAGTCGAGGAGCTTTCTCGCAGTGGAGAAAGATCAAGAGACCTGATCGCTAAAACTACACAGATGGTTCGAACATTGGGCGCTTGGCCCAGCACTGCTGATCTGAATCCCTTCCCCTGGACGGCGAGGCATTATCCCCGCCGCCTCTCCAGAATCCGCACGAACGACCGCCCCCGCAGCTCCTCCAGGGTCAGCCCTGATCTCTCCAGCGCCTCCTCTTCTGTAACCGCGCCGCAGTTGACGGCACGCAGGAAGTAGTTGAGGAGGCCCTGGCCGGTGGCGGCGTCGTCGAAGACCTCGCCGACCAACGTGGCCTGGGCCGCTTTCTGCACGAAATTGCGCAGGCGGTCGGAGGCGGCGTCCAAGCCTTCCAGGAAGAAGGCGTAGAGGGCGGCGTAGCGGGTGACGAGCTGCGCCGGGTGGAGGTCCCAGCCCTGATAGAAGCCGCCCACCAGGGAGTGCCGCACGTGCTCCGCGTGGAGCCTCCAGGCCCGGTGCACGACGGCGCGGTTCTCCTCGATCTGGGCGGCGGTGAGCTCGGTCCCGCGGTGTGGCGGCACGGGGAGGACGTTCGTGGCCCCGTCCGACAGCCAGAGACCCGTTCCGGCGTAGGCGACCTGCATCATGTGCTTGGCGAAGTCACAGACCGGATGGGTCATCGATTGGTGCTCCGCCGTGATGTTGCAGGCGGCGGTGTAGTCGTAGGTGCCGAAGTGGGCGGCCACGCAGCGCCCACGCGATGCGACGGCCAGGGAAGGCAGGCTCAGGACCGACTGCGGAGTCTCGATCATGATCTCCAGCCGGAGCGAGCCCTCCGGCAGCCCGAGCGCCGGCTCCAGCAGGTCGAAGAGATCGGCCAGCGCGGCGACCTGCTCCGGGATCGTCACCTTGGGGAGGGTGACCACGAAGCCCTCGGGCAGGCGCCCCCCGGTCTCGCGGACCAGCGTGGTCAGGAAGAGGTCGAGCGTGCGGAGGGACCGCTGGCGCAGCTCCTCGGTGAACGGCTTGATCCGGAGCCCCAAGAACGCGGGGAGGCTGCCGGCCGCGAGCCCGGCGGCCATCTCGCGGGCGGCGGCCCCGGCGTGGCCGTCCTCCTCCTCATCCGGACGGTTGCCGTAGCCGTCCTCGAAGTCGGCCCGGAAGTCCTCGACCGGCTCGCGGCGGAGCCTCTCGGCGACGCGGGCGTGGATCGTGGCGGCGAGATCCTCCCGCAGCCCGATCGCCGCCGCGAGGTCCGTGGCGGTCGGGGCGTACTCTTCAAGAGCCCGCAGCGCCAGCGATCCCAGCCGGGAGGCGATGTCGGCCTTGAAGAGGTGCCCGCCGCCGTAGACCGTGTGGACCGGCTGGCGGCGTCCGGACTCTCCCGGGTAGCTCCGCGAGAACGCGAGGTTCGCGCCGCGCAGGCGCTCGAAGACGGCCTGGACGGCGGCGTCCCCCAGGGTCATCCCGCGATCTCCAGCACCATCCGCCGCACCACCCGTTCCAGGGCGAAGCGGCGATAGTCCGCGGTGGAGCGGACGTCGTCGATCGGCGTGACCTCGCGGGCGGCTTCGCGGCCGGCGAGATCGGCGGCCTCAGGCCCCGGAGCCTGACCCTGGACGGCCTCCTCGGTGGCGCGCAGGCGGACCGGCACCGCCGCCACGCTGCCGGCGGCCAAGCGCAGCTCCGCGATCTTCCCCTCTTCGACCCGGCCGGCCAGGGCCACCACGACCTTGCTGATCGCCTGCGCCTCCCGCGTCCCCACCTTGCGGAAGGCCTGGACCGCGCCCGCCGGCAACCAGGGGAGGCGGACCCGGGCGACGATCTCTCCCGGACGCAGGGCTGTCCGGCGGTAGCCGGTGTGAAATTCGGAGTAGGGGATCTCCCGGAGCCCGCCCGGCCCTGCCGCCACGACGACGGCATTCAGGGCGAGGAGCACGGGCAGGGAGTCGCCGGCCGGGCTGGCGTTCGCCATGTTCCCCCCGAGGGTGGCCCGGTTCTGGATCTGCCAGCCGCCCACCACGGCAGCGGCCTCGGCCAGGATGGGAAAGGCGGCACACACGTCGTCGGAGCGGCGGATCTCGCTGAAGGAGGTGGTGGCGCCGATCTCGATCCCTCCTGCGACCTCGCGGATGCCGCGTAGCTCGGGCACTCCCAGGAGGTCGATCACCCGGTCCATCCGGTGGAGGGCCTCGGGGCCGCGCACCATGAGATCGGTGCAGCCGGCGGTCGGAACCAGGGCAGGATCTTCTCCCAGATACCGGACGGCCTCGTCCAGGGAGCGGGGACGGACGGCGGCGGTCACCGTTCCGAATCTCCACGGTTCTTTTCGGGACAAACGGCGCGCAGGATCCCCTCGTAGCCCGTACACCGGCAGAGGTTGCCCGCCAGCGCCTCCCGCGCCTCCTCGCGGCTCGGCGCGGGGTTGCGCTGGAGGAGGGCCCAGGCGGTGACTACGATCCCCGGCGTGCACGCGCCGCACTGGACGCCGCCGGTGGCCACGAAGCGCTCCAGGAAGTCGCGCGCCGGACCCTCGGCGATCCCCTCGACCGTCTCGATCCGCCGCCCCTCACACTGGAAGAGGGGCACCAGACAGGAGAGCGTGGGCTCGCCGTCGATCAGCACCGTGCAGGCGCCGCACTCCCCCTCCCCACAACCCTCCTTGGTGCCGGTCAGCCCGAGCCCCTCCCGCAGCACGTCGAGCAGGCGCTCCATGGGATGCCCCTCGACCTCGGAGGAAGAACCGTTTACAGAAAGAGAGATTTTCACGGCAGGGCCCTCAGTAATCGCTCCGGAGTTGCCGGTATCTCCTCGACCGGAATCCCCGTCGCGTTCTCCACCGCCTGCGCGGCCGCAGGGGCCCCGCCGTCCATCGGGAGCTCCCCGACCCCCTTGGCCCCGAACGGCCCGCCCTCCCAGGCCCGCTCCAGCAGGTGGACGTCGATCCGCGGGCTGTCCTTGACCGTGGGGATGATGTAGGTGGCGAGGCGGTCGTTCAGGTAGCGGCCGTCCTGGAGCTTGACCTCCTCCAGCAGCGCCCAGCCGAGCGCCTGGAGGGTGCCCCCCTCGATCTGCCCCTTGCAGAGGGTCGGGTGGATCGCCCGGCCCACCTCGCAGACGGCGGTCGCCGCCACCGGCCGCGCGGCCAGGGTGTCGGGATCGACCTCCACCTCGACCACGTCGGCGCCCCAGGCGTAGGTAGGATAGGCCGCGCCGCGGTAGGTCGACTCGTCGAAGGTCTGCCACTCCGGCGGCTCATGGCGGTGGGTGATCTCCACCGGCCCCGCGCTCTCAAAGTGGCGCCGCGCCGCCTCGCGGAAGGGCTCGACGCGACCCGCCGGGCCCACGATCCACCCCTCGCTCACGGAGAGGCCTTCTCCTTCGCTCTGACCCAGTACGCGGTCCCGGAGCTCGGCGACGGTGCGCGCGATCAGATTGCCCACGATCATGGTGGTGCGCGAGGCGACGGTCGGGCCGGAGTCCGGGACGTCGCCGGTGTCCGGCTCGGCGAAGACCACGTCGTCCTCCCCGAGCCCCCCCGCCGCCCGGGCGATCTGCGGGAAGACGGCGGCGCACCCCTGGCCCATGTCGGTCATGGCCGTGAGCACCTCGATCCGGCCGTCCTCGCGCAGGCGGGCGGTGACCGGGGATTTCATCTTGCGCTCGCCGTTGCCGGTGAACCCCGCGCCGTGGAAGTAGAGGGAGAGCCCGATCCCCCGCGCCGGCCGGCCGGAATCCCGTTCGCGGGCCTCCTCGAGCTCCCGCCATCTTGCGCGGAAGCCGGTGCGGCGCTCCGCCTCCTCCAGGCAGAGGCGGGCGGAGGTGGTCTCGTCGAGCACCTGGCCGGTGGGCAGCCGGTCCCCCGGCTCGACCACGTTGCGGGCACGGACCTCGAAGGGGTCGAGCCCCAGAGCCCGGCCGATGCGGTCCATCTGGCGCTCGACGGCGAACTGGACCTGCGGCGCGCCGAAGCCGCGGAAGGCGCTGTTCGGCGCCGTGTGGGTGCGCAGCACCTTCCCCTGGAGCCGCACGCTCGGCCAGCGGTAGGGGCCGAAGGCGTGGAGCAGGGCCCGCGAGAGCACCACCGGCGAGAGGGTCTTGTAGGCCCCGCCGTCCATCAGGATCTCGGCGTCGAGGGCGAGCAGCCGGCCGGCTGCGCTCACCGCCGTGCGGTGGCGGATCACCGCGGGGTGGCGCTTGGAGGTGCCGACGATGTCCTCGTGGCGGTCATAGACCATCTTCACCGGCCGGCCGCAGGCGCGGGCGAGCAGGGCGGCGTGGATGGCGAGGGCGCTCGGGAAGTCCTCCTTGCCGCCGAAGCCGCCGCCCACCACCGAGGCGCGCACCCGCACCTTGTCCTCCGGCAACCCGAAGGCGTGGACCAGCGCCTTGTGCACGTAGTAGGGACATTGCATCGAGCCGAGGACCGAGATCGCGCCCCCCTCCTCGCAGGTGGCGATCATCCCCTGGCACTCGATGTAGATGTGCTCCTGATGGCCGGTGCGCCAAGTCCCCTCGATCACGTGATCCGCGCCCGCGAGGGCGGCGTCCACGTCCCCGCTCTCCAGGCGGAGCTCGTAGAGGGGCGGCAGGGAAGCGGCCTCTTCGAGGGTCAGGACGGGCGCGAGCGGCTCGTACTCCACCTGGACGGCGGCCAGCGCCTGGCGAGCCGCGAGGCGGGTGGGGGCCGCCACCAGGGCCACCGGCTCGGCCACATGCAGCACGAAGCCCTCGGCGAGGATCGGCCAGCCGTCGTCCAGGAGCTGGACGCCGTTCGGGCCGGGCAGGTCGGCGGCGGTGACGCAGACCGTCCCCTCCGGGGCCGCCGCGGGGTCGAAGCGGATCGACCGGACGCGGGCGTGCGGATGGGGGCTCCGCACCGTGGCCCCGTGCCACATCCCCGGCAGGGTGACGTCGTCCACATAGCGCGCCGCCCCCGAGACCTTGGCGAAGCCGTCCGGACGCGGCGGGCTGTCTCCGATGCCGTTCATTGAGGTTGCGAGTCTGGAACAAGGGCGGGGGCGGGCGCAAGCGGGGCCAGAAAACCTGAATCAGCTCCTGATGTCCTTGTTGTCCCTGTTTGGAAATTTATCCCCGCCTTTCGGGGTTATACTTACGCCTGGTTTTCTGCTCCCGGCTCGTCAACAAGGAAAAGACTCTGACCCCATGGCCCTCCTGAAGTCTGAATGGCTTGACCTCCGGCGCCGGCACATCGGCAGCTCCGAGGTGGCCGCGCTCTTCGGCCTGGACGAGCGCCGCACGCTCTTCGAGCTGTGGCATCAGAAGGCCGGCAATCTCCCGGAGCCGGACGTCGAGGACGACGAGCGCGTCTTCTGGGGGACCGTCCTGGAGCCGGCCATCGGCCAGGGGATCGCCGAGCGCTCCGGGTGGAAGATCCGCAAGGTGCGGCGCTACGTCGAGCACCCCACGGTCCCGGGGATGGGGGCCAGCCTCGACTACGAGGTCCACGGCCACCCGCGGGGCCCCGGCGGGCTGGCGATCAAGAACGTCGACAGCCTGGTGGCGCGCAACTGGCCGGACGGCCTGCCGCCGCTCCGCTTCGAGCTCCAGGTGCAGCATCAGCTCGCCTGCCTGCCGAGCCGGACCTGGGGCGCGCTCGGCGTGCTGATCGGCGGCAACTCGCTGAAGATCTTCGAGTACGACCGCCACCCCGGCGCCATCGCCAGGATCGAGCGGGCCGTGGAGGAATTCTGGCGCTCGATCGCCGAGAGCCGGCCGCCGGAGCCGGACTTCGACCGCGACCTCCCCACCCTGGAGGCGCTCTACCGCAGCGCCGCGCCGGGGAGCGTGCGCGACCTCCGGGGGTACGAACGGCTGGAGGAGCTCTGCGCCGAGTACGAGCGCGCCCGCGAGGACGAGTCCGCGGCCGAGCGCCGGAAGCGGGCCGCCAAGGGGGCGATCCTCGCGATCATCCAGGACACCGAGACCGTCTTCTGCGAGGGGTTCAAGATCCGCGCGCCGGAGCGGCCGGGCGGCGAGGTATCTTACAACCGCGAGCCCTATCGCGACTTCCGGGTCTTCGCCCGCGGCGCGAAGGAGAAGGAGGAGGACGGCGCGTCATGACGACCGAGCTGATCACCCGCCCGGCGGCGAAGCGGACCTCTTCCAAGACGAGGCGGCGCAAGAAGGCCGCGCCGGACCGGCAGGTGACGCCGGTCGAGTCGGTGCGCCGCGCCCTGGAGCTGATGAAGCCCCAACTCGCCGCGACCCTGCCCGCGCAACTGCCGGTGGACCGCCTCCTGCGGGTCGTGCTGGCCGTGCTCCAGAGCACTCCGGCGCTGCTCGACTGCGACCGCGCGAGCCTCTACCGAGCGGTGATGACCTGCGCCCAGCTCGGCCTCGAGCCGGACGGCGTGCTGGGCCAGGCCTGGCTCGTGCCGTCCAGGGGAAAAGTACAGCTCGTGCCGGGCTACCGGGGGCTCCTCGCCCTCGCCCGCGACAGCGGCCAGGTCCTCTCGATCAACGCCCAGGCGGTCCACCGGAACGACCATTTCGACTTCGCCTTCGGCCTGAACGAGCGGCTGGAGCACGTTCCCGGCAGCGGCGACCGCGGCGAGATCACCCATTTCTACGCCTACGCCAAGCTCAAGGACGGCGGCCACTGCTTCGACGTGATGTCGCGCGCCGAGGTGGACGCGGTCCGCCGGTCTGGCCAGACCGAGAGCTCCGCCTGGGTGAACGGCTACGTCGAGATGGGGCAGAAGACCGTCCTCCGGCGGATCGCCAGGTTCCTGCCGCTCCCCGTGCGGAAGGCGGCGGCCCTGGCCGACCTCTACGAGTCGGGGCGGCACGCGGCGCTGGACGAGCTCGGGGAGATCGTGATCGACCTGCCGGCGGAGACGGAGGCCCCGCGGGCCGAGGAGCCGCAGGCCCCGCTCAGCTCCCGCCTGGACGCCTTCGCCGCCGCGGAGATGCCGCGGGTGACCCCGAAGCTCGAGCCGCCGCCCCAGCCGCGGGAGACCTCCGGGGAACCCGAGCCGATCGAGCTCTCCGAGGAGGAGCTCTTCGCCCTCCTGCCGCCGCTCCACATCCTGGAGATCCTGGACGCCGTCGCGGAATGCGAGATGCCGGAGGAGGATCTGGAGTCGCTCGTGGGCAAGCCGCTCGACGAGGTCACCGAGCTGGAAACGCCGGAGATCCTCCGCGCGATCTCCCTCTGGCAGCCGGATTGATGAGCCATCGGAAGCTTGGATACACCGTCAGAAGCTCTGACGAGTCGTCGCAACAAAAAATTCCGGCGCAGAAAACCGTTAGAAGCCCATCGAAGGAACGGATAAGGTTCTCTTTGCGCGGCTGAAGTATCCGAGAGCCGTAAAGGAGAACCATGAGCGCCTACCACGTCATCGCCATCCCCGAGACTCTCGCCCAGGAAGTGCGGGAGACCCTGAAAGCCCCCCGCTACGGCCATCCGGCCCACGTCGAGCGGGCGAACGGATACGGCCCCTGCCGCCTCTGCCTCCAGAAGTTCCGCGAGGGCGAGGAGGACCGCATCCTCTTCACCTACGATCCGTTCACGGGCCTGGACCGGTATCCGTCCCCCGGCCCGATCTTCATCCACCGGGACGCCTGCCCCAGCTATCGCGACGAAGGCTTCCCTCCGGAGCTCCGCGACCTGCCGCTGACCCTCGAAGCCTACGGCCCCGACCGCTGGATCGTGGCCCGGGAACGGGTCGCCGACGGCGAGGTGGACACCGCCATCGAGCGCCTGCTCGCGCGGGAGGAGGTGGGATATCTCCACGTGCGGAACACGCAGGCGGGGTGCTATATCGCGCGGGTGGAGCGGGGGTAACGGGCTTCAGAGCAGCTCTACAGCTCCCCTCGGCGTTGTGCTAGACTGCTACAAGCCGAGGGGCAAAATGCAGACTCAGACGACAAATTTCTCTAGAGAAGATATCGTCTTGGCGGCTTTGTCTCCACCAGGGGGCGTTCCCCATACCCCGGTTCAGGTCCAGAAGCTTCTGTTCCTGATCGACCGCAATCTCGCTTCCCTGATCGGGGGGCCGAAGTTCAACTTCCAGCCTCTCCACTATGGTCCTTTCGACGTGGAGGTCTATTCGACTCTGCAAGATCTGGCTAAACGAGGTCTGGTTGAGATCACACGCAGCAGCCAGGGGAACTGGAGCGAGTATCGCCTCACCCCCCGCGGGCAGTCCACCGCGAAAGACGTTCTGAGCCGTCTCGATCCGCGGGCCCAGAACTACCTGGAACGGGCTTCCGACTTCGTGCGCAACCTTTCCTTTATCGATCTGGTATCCGCCATCTACAAGTCTTATCCCGAGATGCGGGCCAACAGCGTCTTCCAGGGATAAAACCGGCCCGTGACATCGATCGTCGGGGTCCTTTGCAGGGACGGTGCCGTCATTGGAACGGACAGCGCGACGACCTTCGGCGGCCGGAATCGCACGATCGAGCAGCGGACGGAGAAGCTCGACATCGTCGGCGACGAGATCATTCTGGCGGGCGCGGGCCAGCTCGGGCTCCGGCAGAGATTTCGCGACATCGTGGAAGATGCGTGGAGGAAGGACTTCCTCAAGAAGTCACGCCCTATCGACCTCGGGAAGTATTTTTCCGCTACCACCGTCCAGGACTTCGGCTCCACACGCGCACCCCAAGGGGCCTTTGGGGCGATGCTGGCGTTTCCCTGCCAGACCGCTCCCTTCATCTGCACCTTCGATCCCGATTACTTTCAACCCGAGCTCATCGAGGAGCGCCTCTGGTATGACTCGATGGGAAGCGCAAAACCCATAACGGACCCGTTCCTGGCGCTAATGCGGAAGGCGTTCTGGACGAGCGGTCCGCCTCTCGTGCACGACGCGATTTTTGCCGTGACTTGGGCATTGGAGCACGCGATTGAGGTCAACCCCGGCGGGGTCAACGATCCCATCCGAATTGCGGTCCTGAAGAAGCAAGGAGCGCGGCTGAGGGCGCGCATCCTTTCCGATCATGAGCTCTTGGAGCACAAGCAGAGTGTCACGACGATGTATGACGAGCTTCGACAGCTTCGGGAGCGTCAGTCGGCACTCAGGATGCGTGACCTGCCGGAAGCCCCTAGGCCAGAGCTTTAGGAAGCACCGCGCGGGAGCTCAGCTTTTGGAGACTTGTAACGGCTCCACCTCCCGCCACTCCGCCCCCCCATCCGCGTAGTGCTCGCGCTTCCAGATGGGGATCTCCGCCTTGAGACGCTCCAGGGCGGCGCGGCTGGCTTCGTAGGCGGCGGCGCGGTGGGGGGAGGCGATGGCGATCACCACGCTCGGCTCTCCCACGGGGACCTCGCCGAGACGGTGGACGATCGCCGCCCGTAGATTCTCGTGGCCGGCCTCGAGGTCGGCCACGATCCGGCGGAGGCCCTCCAGGGCCATGGTGTCGTAGGCGCTGTAGGTGAGCTTCTCGACGGGCCGCCCAGCGTGGTGGTCGCGCACCGTGCCGAGGAAGATCACCACGGCTCCCCGGCTGGGCCCTGAGACGGCGGCTACGGCCCGGCCGGTATCGATGGGGCCGTCGGTCAGCTCCGCGAGGGGCTCGTCCGTGCCTCCCGAGACCGGCGGCAGCAGCGCCACCTCGGCGCCGTCCTCCAGAGGCGTATCCGGGGGGACGATCCGGCCGTCCAGGGCCACCGCCAGGCGCGGCCAGAGGGGGACCATCGCCGGATGGTCACGGTCGAGCCGGGCGCGCAGGTCGGAGATCCGGCTGCCGTCGGGGATCTCCAGCTCCCTCTCCCCGGTCCCCAGGGCGTCCGCGGCGGTGGCGAAGGCGAGGAGGCGGATCTTCATGCTTGGGAAACCAGAGGATAGCGGTCCGGATGGTCAATGGATTCGACGGCAAGGTCGACGTCGAGGTCCGGCCAGTACAGGTGATGAGGTTGCGGCCACTCCACGTTCAGGATCGCGGAGACAGGTGCCTCCCTGAACCAGGGAAACTCGCTGAAGGGGAGGAAGAGCTCGCGGTCTCCAAGCAGGAGCCAGAAGCCATGGCGGGAGATGTGGGTCACCTCAGCTTCCGAAGTGCTGTTTCCAAGCGCGCTTGATTTCATCTTCATGCTCCTCGGGGCTCAAAGTACCCTCCTCGGCGGAGACCTCGATGTCACCAGCACTATAATCCCCCCGCCTTTGGACTTCCTAGGAGGACGCGTGGCGATTCTGGAGAGCAAGGTCAATCGGGGCGAGGCGTTCGAGCGGCAGGCGGAGCACTGGCGGCGGCGGGTCGAGGAGATCCGCGAGCAGGAGGACCGCATCCGGCTCGGCGGCGGCCTCAAGGCGCAGGACAAGCAGCGCGCCCAGGGGAAGATGACCGCGCGCGAGCGGGTCGAGGCGCTGTGCGATCGCGGGTCGGATTTCCTGGAGCTGGGCCTCTGGGTGGCCGAGGGGTTCTACCAGGAGTACGGCGGCGCCCCCGCGGCCGGCGTGGTGGTGGGCATCGGCAAGATCCACGGCCGGGACGTGATGGTGGTCTCGAACGACGCCACGGTGAAGGCCGGCGCCTGGTTCCCCCTCACCTGCAAGAAGGTGCTGCGCGCCCAGGAGATCGCCCTCGAGAACCGGCTGCCGATCGTCTACCTGGTCGACTCGGCCGGGGTCTTCCTGCCCCTCCAGGACGAGATCTTTCCGGATAAAGAGCACTTCGGACGGGCCTTCTACAACAACGCCCGCCTCTCCGCCGAGGGGATCTTCCAGATGGCCGCCATCATGGGCTCGTGCGTGGCCGGCGGCGCCTACCTGCCGATCATGAGCGACGAGTCGCACATTGTGGAGGGGACCGGCTCGATCTTCCTCGCCGGCTCCCACCTGGTGCAGGCGGCCATCGGCGAGAAGATCGGCAACGAGGAGCTCGGGGGCGCCCTCGTCCAGTGCGACATCTCGGGGGTGGTGGACCACCGCCATCCGGACGACGCCTCGTGCCTGGAGAAGATCCGCAGCCAATTCACCCAGCTCGCCGAGCAGCCCCGGGCGCCGTTCGCCCGCCGCGATCCCGTCGAGCCGCTCTATCCCGCCGAGGAGCTCTACGGCATCCTGCCCATCGACCGCTCCCGGCCGTACGACACCCACGAGCTGTTGGCCCGCCTGCTCGACGGCAGCGAGCTCGACGAGCACAAGGCCACCTATGGGCGGACGCTCGTCTGCGGCACCGGCTGGATCGAGGGTCACGCGGTGGGGATCGTGGCGAATCAGCGCTCGGTGGTGCCGAAGAAGACCGGCACCGGCCCCTCGGACCGCGAGCTCCAGATCGGCGGCGTCATCTACTCGGACTCGGCGGACAAGGGGGCGCGCTTCGTCGAGCTGTGCAACCAGAAAAAGATCCCCCTCCTCTTCATCCAGGACGTGACCGGCTTCATGGTGGGCAGCCGGGCCGAGCGCGGGGGGATCATCAAGGACGGCGCCAAGATGGTGAACGCGGTCGCCAACTCGACGGTCCCCAAGATTACCCTCTTCGTGGGGAACTCCTACGGCGCCGGCAACTACGCGATGTGCGGCAAGGCCTACGGCGCGCGCTTCCTCTACGCCTGGCCCTCGGCCTCGATCTCGGTGATGGGCGGCGACCAGGCGAGCCAGACGCTGCTCTCGATCCAGCTCAAAAACCGGGGCAAGGACGTCTCCGAGGAGGAGAAGAACCAGCTCCTCAGCGAGATCAAGGCGCGCTACGCCGCCGCCATGGACCCCCGCTACGCCGCCGCCCGCCTGTGGGTGGACGCGATCATCGATCCCGCCGAGACCCGCAAGGTGATCGGCCGTTCGCTCGCCTGCGCGGAGATGAATCCGGAGATCCCGGAATTCCGGACGGGGGTGCTGCAGACGTAGACAGGTTGCCCCGCGGTAATCGTAAAATCTGCCAGGGCAGGGCTGCTATGGATGAGGCTTCTCCAGGCGGGGTGACACAGCTGCTTGCCGAGTGGCAGGGGGGCGACGAACGCGCTCTGGAGCGGCTCATGCCCTTGGTCTACGGCGAGCTCCGCCGGCTCGCCGGGCGGTATCTCAACCGCGAGCGGGAAGGGCACACCTTCGAGACTCACGATCTGATCCACGAGGCCTTCCTGCGGCTGGTCGACCAGCGGCAGGTGGACTGGCAGAGCCGCGCCCACTTCTTCGGCATCGCCGCCCAGATGATGCGGCGCATCCTGGTGGACCACGCCCGCCGCCGCGGCGCGCAGCGGCACGGCGGCGACGTGCGGCAGCTGGTGCTGGACGAGGTGGACGGCCTCGCCCTGCACCGCGACGCGGACCTGGTGGCGCTCGACGAGGCCCTGACCGAGCTCGCGGCGGTGGACGAGTCGCTGGCCCGCATCGTCGACCTGCGCTTCTTCGGCGGTTTCGAGCACGACGAGATCGCCTCTCTGCTTGGCGTCTCCAACCCCACCGTGCGCCGCCGCTGGCGCTTGGCCAAGGCCTGGCTCTACCGGCGGCTCTCCAATGGCGAGGCCCTTCCCAATGGCGGCTGACCGCTGGCGCCGCGTCGAGGCGATCTTCGAGGAGGTCGTGCTCCTGCCCACGGCCGAGCGGGAGGAGCGGCTCGCGGAGCTGTGCGGCGGCGACGAGGAGCTGCGGCGGGAGGTCACCTCCCTGCTCGCCGCGGACGCCGGAGCCGACGACTTCCTCGAGACGCCTCCCGTGCCCGCGGACGCCTTGGCGCCCCCCTCGGCCGTCGGGCAGCGCCTCGGCCCCTATCTCGTGGAGCGCAAGCTGGGCGAGGGGGGGATGGGCGTCGT
The DNA here is from genome assembly GCA_045807625.1 of Thermoanaerobaculia bacterium. Classification (GTDB taxonomy): domain Bacteria; phylum Acidobacteriota; class Thermoanaerobaculia; order Multivoradales; family UBA5704; genus DATARR01. The sequence continues at coordinate 49,614 of JBJMHA010000067.1, forward strand.
CTACCTGGCCGCGCGGGCCGACGGGGAGCTCCGCCAGCAGGTGGCGATCAAGGTCTTCGGCTACGGCGCGGAGCGCTCCGACCTGCTCCAGCGCTTCCGGGCCGAGCGGCAGATCCTCGCCTCGCTCGACCATCCCAACATCGCCCGCTTCCTCGACGGGGGCACCACCCCGGAAGGGCTGCCGTACCTGGTGATGGAGTATGTCGACGGGCTTCCCATCGACCGCTACTGCAATCAGAACGGGCAGGACGTCGAGGCCCGAGTCGATCTCTTCCGCCAGGTCTGCGCGGCGGTGCAGACCGCGCACCAGAGTCTGGTGGTGCACCGCGACATCAAGCCGTCCAACATCCTGGTGACCGCCGACGGCGTGCCGCACCTGCTCGACTTCGGGATCGCCAAGCTGCTGAGCGGCACCCCGCTGCCCTCGGCCCCCGAGACGACCCTGGCCGGCCGGCGCCTGATGACGCCGCAGTACGCCAGCCCGGAGCAGGTGGAGGGCAAGCCGATCACCACGGCGAGCGACGTCTACTCCCTGGGCGTGCTGCTCTATCTCCTGCTGACCGGCCGCCTGCCCTACCGGATCGATGCGGACAGCCGGATGGGGGAGGTCGAGCAGGCGGTGCTGGAGCAGCAGCCCGAGCGGCCGAGCACGGCGATCAGCCACACCGCCCCGACCGCGCCCGCGGACGCCGTGCAGTCGCGGCGACTCGCCCGCCGGCTGGCCGGCGACCTCGACAACATCGTGCTGATGGCGCTGCGCAAGGAGCCACAGCGGCGCTACGCCTCGGTCGAGCTGCTCTCCGAGGATCTGCGGCGCTATCGCGAGGGGATGCCGGTGCGGGCGCGGCCGGCCACCCTGGGATATCGGACGGGCAAGTTCGTGCGCCGCCACCGCCTGGGGGTCGGCCTCGCCGCCGGCGTCTTCCTCCTCGTGCTCGGCCTCGCCGTGGCGATGACCGTGCAGGCGGCGCGCCTGGCCCGCCAGCGGGACGAGATCCGCCGCGAGCGAGACAAGGCCGTGGCGGTCGCCGGCCTGCTGGAGAAGCTCTTCGCGGTCTCGGACCCCGGGGAGGCCCGGGGGCAGTCGGTGACCGCCCGGGAGATCCTCGACCAGGGGGCGGCGCGCATCCGGACCGAGCTCCAGGGGCAGCCGGAGGTGCAGGCGGCCCTCGCCGGCACGATCGGCAAGGCCTACCGCGGCCTCGGCCTGAACGACCGCGCCCTCCCCCTGCTCCAGCAGTCCCTGGAGCTGCGCACGCGGCTCTTCGGCCCCGAGCACCCCCAGGTGGCCGAGAGCCTGGAGGCGCTCGGGACCCTCACCGCGGCCCGCGGCGACTACGACGGCGGCGAGGCCCTGCACCGGCAGGCGCTAAAGATGCGGCGGAAGCTCCTCGGCCCCGGCGACCCCGCGGTGGCCGAGAGCATGAACTCGCTCGCCACGGACCTCTTCTCCAAGGCCAGGTACGACGAGGCCGAGCCGCTGTTCCGGGGGGCGCTCGCCATCAACCGCCGGCATTTCGGGAACGATCATGAGGAGGTGGCGACCAATCTCGCCAATCTAGGCCTACTCGAGAAGCAGCGGCGGCACTTCCCGGAGGCGGAGGCGCTCGACCGCCAGGCGCTCGCCATCCTGCGCCACGTCTACGGGCCCGCGCACCCGATGATCGCCACCGGGCTCAACAACCTGGCCGTGGTCCAGACCGAGAGTGGGAACCTCACCGGAGCCGAGGCGAGCTACCGCCAGGCGCTCGCGGCGGCGCACCGCGTCTACGGCGAGGAGCATCCGGAGATCGCCCTGGAGCTCAACAACCTGGCCGCCCTGCTGGCTCAGAAAGGCGACAACGCCGGCGCCGAGGCCCTGCTGCGGCAGTCGCTGGCCATCCGCCGCAAGATGCTGGGGCCCGAGCACGAGCAGGTCGCCATGGGGCTCAACAACCTGGCCCGCGCGATCCAGGACCAGGGCCGTCTGGCCGAGGCCCGGCCGCTCTTCGAGGAATCTCTGCGGATCTCGCGCAAGGCCCTCGGAGAGGAGCACCCGCGGACCGCCACGACGCTCGCGAACCTGGCGACGCTGCGGGCCGCCCAGGGGGACTACGCGGGGGCCGAGCCGCTGGCCCGCCAGGCGCTGGCCATCCGCCGCAAAGCGCTCGGGGAGAAGCACCCGGATTTCGGCATGTCGCTGGTCACTCTGGGCAGCATGCGCCTCGCCCGGGGCGCTCCAGAGGAAGCCGAGCCGCTCCTGCGGCAGGGGGTCGCGACTCTGCGCGCCGCGCTGCCGGCCGGCCACTGGCGGACCGCAGACGCCGAGAGCCAACTGGGAGCCTGTCTGGCCGCCCGCGGCCGGCTGGAGGAGGCGGGGCCGCTCCTCCTCTCCAGCTATGAGACGCTCTCCCGCTCCCGCGGAGCGTCCCACCCCAAGACCGTGGCCGCCTGCGAGCGGCTGAAGGCCTTCCAGACGGCGCACGGCGGGTCCACCCTGACCTGCCGCGCCCACGCTTGAAAAATTCTTCTCCGGCGCGTGATCACTTTCACCGTCGCTTTACGCGTTAGGGAAGAACGCGGCTCCACGGCGGAGTGGCACGACAACAAGGAGAAGGTCATGAAGGTCAAGGCGAATGTGAAAGCCGGCGGCATCATGCTGGGCGACTGAGCAGCGCTCTGCGGGACGATCCAATCAAGGCGTAATTTCAATCATCCGAAGGAGAGGACGATGAAAGTCAAGACGAATGTGAAGGCTGGCGGCATCACCCTGACTGGCGCTGACTAGCAGTCTGGCCAAATGGTCCAAACCCCGGAAGGAGAAACGTGATGAAGATCAAGGCGAACGTCAAGGCCGGCGGCATCCTGGTGAGCGACTAGACCCTCACAGGAAACCTCGGGGAAAGGAGCACGACAATGAAGGTCAAGGCCAGTGTCAAGGCCGGTGGCGTTCTGATCGGCGACTAGCTCCGTTTCGGGGAGCCGGCCAACGGCCGGCTCCCCTATCCCCATTCCTACCCCGTATCCCACCGCCGCAGCAGGAGCTGGGTCTCTCTCCCTTTGCTCACTGATACCCATGCTATCGTTGCCGCCTCTATGAGGACGATCCGGATCGGCAACGGCCAGGGGTTCTGGGGGGACAACGTCGACGCGCCGGTGGAGCTGCTGCGCGGCGGGCCCATCGACTACATCGGCATGGATTATCTGGCCGAGGTGACGCTGTCCATCATGATGCGGCAGAAGCTGAAGAACCCGAAGCTCGGCTACGCCACCGACTTCATCGGCTTCATCCGCCGGGTGCTGCCTGAGCTCAAAGAGCGGAACGTCCGCGTCCTCACCAACGCCGGGGGGCTGAACCCGCACGCCTGCCGCCAACGGATCTTCGAGGTGGCGCGCGAGCTCGGGGTGACCGGGCTGCGGGTGGGCGTCGTCGAGGGGGACGACCTGCTGCCGCGCCTGAAGGACCTGCTCGCCGCCGGACACCCGCTCAAGAACATGGACACGGATGAGCCGCTGGCCCCGGTCGTGGACAAGGTGATGAGCGCCAACGCCTATCTCGGGGCACAGCCGATCGTCGAGGCGCTGAGGGCAGAGGCCCACATCGTGCTCTGCGGCCGGGTCACCGACACGGCGCTGGCGCTGGCGCCGATGATCCACGAATTCGGCTGGGGCCCTCAAGACTGGGACCTGCTCGCCGCCGGCACCATCGCCGGCCACATCATCGAGTGCGGCGCCCAGTGCACGGGCGGCAACTTCAGCCGCTTCTGGGAGGTGCCGGACCTCTGGAACGCCGGCTATCCGGTGGTCGAAGCGCGCGAGGACGGCCGCTTCACGGTCACCAAGCACGAGGGGACGGGCGGCATGGTGACGGTCGACACGGTCGCCGAGCAACTCGTCTACGAGATGAGCGATCCCACCGGCTACATCACGCCGGACGTGACGGCCGATTTCACCTCGATCCGTATCAAACAGGACGGCAAGGACCGGGTGGAGGTCTCCGGCATCCAGGGCCGCCCCAACACGCCGTTCCTCAAGATCTCGGCTTCGTATCTCGCCGGCTACAAGGCCTCGGGGCAGATCACCCTCTCGGGCCCGCGGGCGGTCGAGAAGGCGAAGCTCGCCGCGGAGATCGTCTGGAAGCGGCTGGAGCGCGCCGGGGTCACCTTCGCGCCGGAGGACCGCGAGACCGAGCTGATGGGCACCGGCGCCTGCCTGCCGGGCATCCTGCCGGTGCCGGACGACCTGCCGGAGGTAGTGCTGCGGCTCGGCGTGCGGTCCCCCGACTCGGCCAAGGTGGAGCGCTTCGGCAAGGAGATCGCGCCGCTGGTGACCGCCGGGCCTCCCGGGGTGACCGGTTTCGCGGGGGGCCGGCCGAAGCCGCAGGAGATCGTCGCCTACTGGCCGGCGCTCCTCGCCCGCGAGGAGGTCGAGAGCCGCGTCGAGGTGACCGTGGAGGAGGTGTGAGCGCCTGGTACGGCGGCATCTTCGGCGGCCTGCTCCCCATCCTGCTCCTGGGCTTCCTCTACAGCGCGATCGCGGACCGCACCGTCTTCTTCCTCTGGGCGCTGGTGGCCGGGGCCTTCTGGGTGGCGGCTCTCCGCCAGGGCCTGGCCGCCGGCTGGGGGCGCTTCCGCCTCCTCGCCGCGCTGGCCTTGGTGCTCGCGGCGGGCCTGGCGGTGTTCGCCGGGCTGGAGTGGGAGCACCACGAGATCCTGGACCTGGGATTCCGCGCCGTCTTCCCCACGTTCTACCATCCGCTGGCGACCGAGCCCAGGACAGTGGCGGTGCTGGCCGGAATCTTCGCTTTGGCAGGTTTGGTTTTTCTTCCCCTGGGTTGGAGGAGGCACCGATGAGAGTCAAGCTCGAAAAGATCGCCCACGCCCGCTCGGGCGACAAGGGGGACGCCTCGAACGTCGGTCTGATCGCGCAGACGCCGGAGCTCTATGAGGTGCTCCGCGCGCAGGTGACGGCCGAGCGGGTGAAGGAGCACTTCCGGGAGGTCTGCCGGGGCCCGGTGCAGCGCTACGAGCTGCCGAACATCCTGGCGCTGAACTTCGTCCTCCACGACTCTCTGGGCGGCGGCGGCACCGAGAGCCTGAAGAACGACGCCCAGGGGAAGACCCACGCCCAGGGGCTCCTGCAGATGGAGATCGACGTGCCGGAGGGTGTGGCGTGAGCCTGCTGGAGACGCGGCGGGACGGGGACCTCCTCTGGGTGACCCTGAACGATCCGGAGCGCGCCAACGCCCTCTCGCCGACGCTGATCGGGGAGCTCATCGAGCTCTACCGCCGCCCCTGGCGCGCGGAGGGGGTGCGCTGCCTCCTGCTCTCCGGCGCCGGCAAGAGCTTCTCGGCCGGGGCCGACCTGGAGCACCTGCGCTCCCTGCGCGACGCCGGGCACGAGGAGAACCTGCGCGACTCGCTGCGCCTCAAAGACCTCTTCGAGTCGGTGCTGCGGCAGGACGCGCTGACCCTCGCCCTGGTCCACGGCGCCTGCGTGGCGGGGGGGTGCGGCCTCGCCACCGCCCACGACTTCGTGATCGCCGCCGAGGACGCCCGCTTCCTCTACAGCGAGGTGCGGATCGGCTTCGTGGCCGCCCTGGTCGCCACCTACCTGCCGCTGCGGCTGCGCGGCTCGGACATCCGCGAGCTGCTGCTCAATCCACAATTCGTGGACGCCCGCAGGGCCCTGGAGATCGGCCTGGTCAACCGGATGGTCCCGCACGAGGACCTGAAGGGGGTGGGCGAGGCGCTCGCCGCGCAGGTCCTGGAGACCGGCAGCTCGGAGTCGATCGCCCGCACCAAGCTGCTGCTGCTCGACATGCTCGGCCGTCCCTTGGGCGACGCCCTCACCCAGGCGGCCGAGGTGAACGCCGCCGCCCGCGCCACCGACGACTGCAAGCGCGGCATCGCCACCTTCCTGGAGACGAAAAAGCCGCCCAAGTGGAGATGAAGAAGCTCGTCCTCTTCGACATCGACGGCACCCTGCTGGTCTGCGGCCCGCAGGTGCGCCCGCTCTTCGCCTCGGCGCTGGTCGAGGTCTTCGGCACGGCCGGGGAGGTCGACGCCTTCGACTTCACCGGGCGGACCGATCCGGGGATCGTGCTCGACCTGATCACCGGGGCCGGCCTGCCGGAGGCCCAGGTGCGCGAGCGGCTGCCGCGCATGCGCTCCCTCTACACCGAGCGGCTGAACCGCGAGCTCGACCGGCGGGGGATGGTGCTGCTGCCCGGCGTGGTGGAGATCCTGGAGCGGCTCAACCGGCGCGAGGACGTGGTGACGGCGCTGCTGACGGGCAACTGGGAGCCGGGGGCCCAGGCCAAGCTCTCCCGCTTCGATCTCGGCCGGTACTTCGCCTTCGGAGCCTTCGGCTGCGACGGCGTCGACCGCTCGGAGCTGCCGCCGGTGGCCCTGGACCGGGCGGAGCGGGCGACCGGCCTGCGCTTCCGCCCGGAGGACGTACTGGTCGTGGGCGACAGCGTGCACGACGTCTCCTGCGCCCACGCCCACGGCATCCCCTGCCTCGCCGTGGGCACCGGCCGCACGCCGGAGACCGTGCTCCAGGCCGCCGGCGCCGACTGGGTGGTCGGCGACCTGCGGGAGGCGGCGCGCGCCGTCCCCTGGCTCGGCTGACCTACGCCCGCCCGGCCCGGCCCCGCCGCTTCAGCCCACTCTCCGGAGCCGCCGGCCGGGCCTCCCGGCTGGGAAACGGCGACACCTTGGCGAGAGCCCCCGCCGGCCGCTCCGGGGCCGGCTCGGAGCGCAGAGCCGCCTCCTCGAGCCCGCGGAGCAACAGCTGGAAGCTGTCCCTGTGGGCGGCCTCGCGGACCAGCCGCGAGCACCGGGGGCACTGCCGCAGGAGATGCCGCACGAAGTCACGGGATTCCTCCCTGGACAGCTCGGACCTGAAGAAACGCTCGAGTGTTTCCCGTGAGAAGTGCTCGTCCGCCATGTCATTCCTCCCAAAACAGGCCACCGCACAAGGCCTTCATCAAGTATCGTTGCCGGAGGGCGGAATTTTGGGACAAGAAAGAAGCGAGAACTTCTTTTCCGGGGTCACAGGACCGGAATCGCGGGCGGGGAGAGGGCTCTACAGGTGCTCTCGGAGCCAGCGCTGCGTGGCGTTCAGCGCCTGGATGAGCTGCGGGGTGGGGCCGGCGAACGGGTGGCGGCTGCCGAAGGTGTGGCTGGCGCCGGGGATGACCAGGAGCTCCGTCCTCCCCGTGGCGGCCCCGGCCAGGCGGTGGGCCTCGGCGGCCGGGACGCTCTCGTCCTCAGCCCCGTGGACGATGAGCCAGGGGGCGTGGCGGGCCGCCGCCGCGGCGAGAAGGTCGAGCTCAGGTGCCCGCTCCTCGACCTCGGCGAGCATCCCCGCCCCGAGGGCGAGCCGCTGGCCCGTGCGGGCATTGGCCACCGGCAGCTCTCCCGTCCGGCGCCACTCCTCCTTCTGCGCGGGGGTGAAGCGGTCGACGTCGGCGATCGCCGCCCAGGTCACCAGGGCCCGCAGCCGGTCCCGCCAGGCGGGGCTCGCCGCGGCGAGGAGCGCGTCCCCGCCGCCGCGGCTGTGGCCGAGGAGGCCGATACGGCCGCGGTCCACCCGGCCGGGCGCGATCGACTCTCCCGTGGCGTCGAGCACCGCCAGCAGCTCCGCCAGCTCCCGGCCGTAGGTGTTGGCGCGGAAGGCGTCCGGGTCGGTGACCAGCTCGTCCCCCGGACGCATGCCGGTCCCCGAGAGGTTGAAGCGGACGGCGACGTACCCCCGCTCGGCGAGCAGGGATGCCAGCGCCGGAAAGAATCCCCACTCCATGAACCCCTTGAAGCCGTGGCAGATCACCACCGCCGGCCGCTCGCCGGGCTCGTCCGGCAGGTCGGCGAGGCCGTGGAGGAGCGCGGTGGGGGCTTGCAGGGTGAAGGGGACCGTCTCGCTCATGGCCCCCAGTCTACTCGGAGCGTCCTGCCCTTCGAGGCCTCACCCCCTGTCCCCCTCTCCACTTGCGTGGAGAGGGGGAACGTAGCTGAAGCGACCTGCCGATCTCCAAGAACGCTGATCTCTGGGCCCTCCCTCTCCACGAAGTGGAGAGGGACCGAGGGTGAGGCTTCGGAGGGCAGACCGCCCCGGAGTAGACTGAAGAGCATGACCACCACGACTTCCATAATCTCAGCGGCGGCCGCGGAATACCACGCCCTGCGCGAAGGGTGCGGCCTCGCCGACCGCTCCTGGATGGGGCGGCTGGAAATCCTCGGCGCCGACCGCCACCGCTTCCTCAACGCCTACATCACCTGCGACGTCAAGAGCCTCGCCCCGGGGGAAGGGGCCTACGGCTTCGTCACCAGCCACCAGGGGCGCATCCTCTCCGACCTGGTGGTGACGGCCCTGGAGGACCGCCTCTGGCTGCTGCTCCCGCCCGGCCAGGACGAAGCGGTGGCCAAGCACCTCCGGAAGTACATCCTCGCCGACCGGGTGGAGGTGCTGCCTCTGGAGGACATGATGCCGGTCACCCTGATCGGCCCCAAGGCCCAGGAGATCCTGGGAGACGCGGAGCTGCCGCCGCCGGGGGACTGGCGCCACGTCCGCTCCCGGGTCCACGGCACCGAGGTCGAGCTCCAGCGCTCGGGCCGCCTCGGGGCCGAGGCGTACACCCTGTGGGTCTCGGCGTCGATCGCCAGGCCGCTCATCGAGGGTCTGCTGGAGAATCCGGCGGTGCGGCGGGTGAGCGCCGAGGCGCTGGAGGTGCTGCGCGCCGAGGCCGGGATCCCCCGCTTCGGGCAGGACTTCGGCCCGGAGAATTTCCCCCAGGAAACCGGCGCCGAGGAGGCGGTGAGCTACACCAAGGGGTGCTATCTCGGCCAGGAGGTCGTGGCCCGCATCCACTACCGGGGGGGCGTGCAGAAAACCCTGCGCGGCCTGATTTTCGACGGCCCCGCCCCGGCGCCCGGCACGCCGCTCCTCCACGACGGCCGCGCGGCCGGCGCGGCGACCACCGTGGTCGAGTCCCCCGCCCTGGGCCGCGCCATCGGCCTCGGCATCCTCCACCGCCGCGCCGCCGAGCCGGGCACCCGCCTGGAGGTCCAGGGGGGCGGAACGGCGGAGGTGCGGGGCTGAAAGCGAAAGGCCGGAGGGGGTGACCCCTCCGGCCTCTCCATTCATTCCCAACCCCTGGCGGGGGCTCTAGCCAGTACTCAAGAGATAGACCTAGACCGCGAACGAGGAGCCGCAGCCGCAGGTGCCGGAGGCGTTGGGGTTGTTGAACTTGAACCCCGCGCCGGTGTTGCCGAGGACGTAGTCGATGCTGGTGCCCTGCAGATAGCGCGCGCTCACGGCGTCGATGTAGACCTTGAGATCGCCCTGCTCGTAGACCCAGTCGCTGTCCCGGGCCTCGTTCTCGAAGTCGAGGGCGTATTCGAAGCCGCTACAGCCGCCGCCCCGCACGGCCACGCGGAGGCCGTGGGCGGGATCGATCCCCTCCTGGTCGCGGGTGATCTTGACCATCTGGACCGCCTTCGGGGTGATCGTGACGGGCACGTCCTCCTGCGGCGGCGCGGATGGGGTGGTCTGGCTCTGGGCCTGCTCGATATTTTCCATGGAATGCTCCTTGCCTCTGGCGTGCCCCGGGGACACCTCGCCAGACTCTCTAAAGTAAACACCGGCTGGAGGTTTGTCAATTCCAGGGGACACCGGGCCGAGCCTCTGGCCGCCTGGGCCGCCGCTCCCCGGTTCGGGGACAGGGCTCCCCCGACGCGGGGAGCCCTTGCCCCGATCGGGGGTACACCTTCCCGAGCCCGGGCTGCCGTCGCCCCAATCCGGGCAGAGACGGCCCCAACCGAAGGGATCTCTGCCCCGACGGCCGGAGCGTCTCCCCTGATCGGGGGAACGGCTGCCCCAATCCGGGGACCCTCGCCCCCGATCCGGGCAGCCCTTCCCCCGATCGCCGGCACGGCTCCCCCGATTGGGGCAGCGCCTGCCCTCCCAGCGTGCGCGCGTTATGATCCTGAGGTGCTGCGAGCCGTCCTCTTCGCCTTCAACGGCGTCCTCGTCGACGACGAGCCGATCCATCTGGAGCTCTTCCAGAAGGTGCTCGCCGAGGAGGGAATCGTGCTTCCGGCCAGCGGCTCCGGGCAACCTCTCGGGCGGGACGACCGCGCGTGCTTCGCGGCGGCGCTCGCGGCGGCCGGGGTGGAGGCGACCGTCCCCCGCCTGATGCGGCTGACCGCGCGCAAGGCGAGCTACTACCAGGAGCGGGTCCGGCGGGAGGGCTACCCCTTCTCCGCCGGGGCCGCCGGGCTGGTGCGCGAGCTCGCGGCCCGGGGGTGGATGATGGGCGTGGTGACCGGCGCCCAGCGCGAGGAGGTCGAGGGCGCCCTGCGGCAGGAGAGGCTGCTCGGCCACTTCAAGGCGCTGGTCACCGCCGAGGACGTGGGCGAGGGCAAGCCCGGCCCCGAGGGGTACGAGCGGGCCCTGGAGACCTTCAACTCCCTCCCGCCGCTGCCGGAGCGGCTGCTCCATCCGCACGAGGTGCTCGCCGTCGAGGACAGCCCGGCGGGCCTGGCCGCCGCCGCCGAGGCGGGGCTGCCGACGCTCGGCGTGGCCCGCGCCGGCTCCCGCGACCGGCTGCGCGGCGCGGACGCCCTGGTCGAGGCCCTGAGCGGCCTGACCCCCGAGCGCCTGGAACGGCTCTACGCCGAGGCCAGCCGGCGGTGAGGTCTCAGTTGAGGGGAATCCGCCCGGCGAACCCTTCGTCGTAGGTGTGGAAGTGGGAGATCGACGGCTCGGGGAAGCGCCAGCAGTAGTAGCCGTCGCCGCTGTCCCAGTCGACCAGGAAGACCCCCTTGACCTCGCAGCCGATGGAGGTCACCTCGCGGGCCCAGGCGTGGACGATCCTCTCCTGGGCCTCCTCGAGCTCCTCGCGGCGGGAGTCGAGCTCCTCGCGGCTGCCGAGGTCGCTGGCCAGCGCCTCGATCTGGCGCACCGCGGCCGCGGTGAGGTCGCGCACCAGGGGAAAGGTGTTGAGCGCCTCGTCGTAGCTGAAGATCCGCCGGCCGAGCTGCTTTTTCGACATCAGGCATGGATGATACCATCCCGGTTCAGTGAGCTCCCTGGATGACATCAGCGAGCGCCCGCGCGAGGGGCGCGTCGAGGCGATCAGCGGCGGCATGTTCTCGGGCAAGAGCGAGGAGCTGGTGCGGCGGCTGCGCCGCGCCGCCATCGCCCGCCAGCGCGTCCAGGTGTTCACGCCGTCCGCCGACACCCGGCACGGCCCGCAGCGGCTGGTCACCCGCGACAAGCGGGAGCTCGAGGCGGTGAGCGTCGCCTGCAGCTGTGAGCTGCGGCAGAAGCTCCAGCCGGGAGTCGAGGTGGTGGGGATCGACGAGGTGCAGTTCTTCGACGACGGGCTGGTCGAGCTGGTCTGCGAGCTGGCCGACTCCGGGGTGCGGGTGATCGTCGCCGGGCTCGACCTCGACTACCTGCGCCGCCCCTTCGGCCCCATGCCGCAGATCCTCGCCATCGCCGAGTACGTGGACAAGGTCCACGCCGTCTGCATGCGCTGCGGGGCGCCCGCCCACTACAGCCAGCGCATCGCCGGCGGCGGCGAGCAGCTCCAGGTGGGGGATACGGAGTCCTACGAGGCCCGCTGCCGGCGCTGCTACGAGCCGTTCGAGCCCTGACCCTCCTTCCCCTGCGGGATCGGCACCGGCTGGTTGTTGCGGTCGACGTGGACGTAGACCACCTCGGCCTCGGTGACCTTGACCCGGCCGGTGCCGGTGGAGCGCTCGGCCTCCACCGTCACCTGGATCGTCACCGAGGTGCGGCCGACGCGCAGGGTCTCGGTGAAGAAGCTCACCAGGTCGCCCACGAAGACCGGGGAGTGGAAGACGACCTCGCGCATGGCGACCGTCACCAGCCGGCCGGGAAGGGGGACGTGGTGGTGGGCCTCCACGGCGCCCGCCTGGTCGATATAGGAAAGGATGATGCCGCCGAAGATGGTGCCCAGGGCGTTGGTGTCCTTGGGCATCAGCACCACCCGGATGGCCGGCTGGCGCGGTCCCGCGGTACGGCCTGAAGTATCGTGCATGCGCTCTCTGTTCCTTTCTTGCGGCTCCGCCAGGGGCCGGAGGGGGGTTCATGGTATCCTAGGCCCGCCTTCGAGGCTCCCCGACCGGCCCCGGAATGAACCCTGTCACCGCCCCATCGAGCTCCACGGAACCGCTGACCGACGTGGCGCTGCTGCGCCAGGTCGCGGACCGCCATGCGGAGGCGCTCTCCGCCCTGTACGACCGCTACGCGGCGACCCTGCTCGCCCTGGCCAAGCGGATCCTGGGGAGCCTGGCCGACGCCGAGGAGGTCCTCCAGGAGGTCTTCCTCCACGTCTGGAACCACGCCGGGCGCTACGACGCCGGGCGCTCCTCCGTCTCCACCTGGCTGATCCTGATCACCCGCAGCCGGGCGATCGACCGTCTCCGCACCCGCAAGGTGGTCGAACGGACCCACGAAACGTCGGTGCAAGAAAATCCGGTCGAGCATGCATCCCCTGAGGGGGTGGAAAACGTATTTACTCATGAGAGGCGGGAACGGGTGGGCCGGGAGATGGCAAAGCTCCCCGGCGAGCAGCGGCAGGTCCTTGAATTGGCGTTCTACGAAGGATTGAGCCAGAGCGAGATCGCGGCGAAGGCCGACCTTCCTCTCGGTACGGTCAAGACGAGAACACTCCTGGCAATGAAGAAACTACGGAGCGCATTGCGCGACGAGATACGGCAACTCCTGTGAACGGCGAAGCTCAAACGGAAGACCTCACCATCCTGGCGGCCCTCGAGGCGCTGGAGGCAGGGATCGAAGCTCCCCGGGGCGGGGCGCGTCTGGACGAGTCGTCCGAGACGCTCTCGCGCCTCTACACCGAGGTGCTCGGTCTGATTCCGTACGAGCTCGATCCGGTCGTCCCCCCGGCCGGCGCCAAGGAGCGCCTGATGGCGGCCGTCCTGGGCGAGGCCCGTCCGGCGGTGGCTTCCACGGTCGCTGAGCCGACGGTCGCGGAGCCGGCGCGGGTGGCGCCTCCGGTCCCCCCGCGGGAGCCGCTGACCGCGCGCCGGACCGCCCCTCCGCCCCCCGCCGCCCGGCCCGCGCGCTCCAGCCGCTGGCCGCTGGCGCTGGCCGCGGTGCTCGCCCTGGCGCTGCTGGGCCTCTCCTTCTGGCTCTACTCCCAGGTGGGCGAGCAGCGGACCACCATCGCCGGCCTCCAGCACCAGCTCTCCCTCGAGCGCGCCCGCTCGGAGGGGGCGGTCGCCAAGGTCCGCCAGCTCGAGAACGAGGGCTTCGATCTCCACCAGAAGTTCTCTCTGGTGACCTCGCGGGCCGTGCTGGTCAGCCCGATGCGTCCCGCGGCGCAGCCGGGCCAGCCGCCGCTCCAGCCGGACGCCCACGGCATGCTCTTCGTGGCCGCCGACCACCAGCACTGGTACATGTCCCTCCAGGGGCTCCAGCCGGCGCCCCAGGGGCAGATCTACAAGCTCTGGTTTATGGCCGACCACCCGGTGAGCTCCGGCTCCTTCACCGCCCGGCCGGGTGAGCCCATGGACCTCTCCTCCAAGGAGATGCCCGCCGGCACCAAGGGCGCCATCGTCACCCTGGAGCGCGATCCGAGCGCGCCGGCCCCCACCGGCCCGACGATCCTCCAGGCGGCGCCCCCGTACGAGATCAGCTAGCTCTTGGCCGGCGGCTTCGCCGGCCCACCCGGAAATGCGAAGCCCGCGTCACCTGTTTTCATCCTCGAAAGGGGTAACACAGGACTCATGACCTACCTCATCTTCATCCTGCCGGCGCTGGCCCTGTCGCTCTGGGCGAGCTGGCGGACCCACGCGGCGTTCAAGAAATTCTCCCGGGTGCGGACCCTGCGGGGTCTGACCGGGGCCCAGGCGGCCCAGGAGATGCTGCGGCGCGCCGGCATCCCGGACGTCCAGGTGGTGCCGACCCACGGCTTCCTCTCGGACCACTACAACCCGGCCAACCGGACGCTGGCCCTCTCCGAGGCGACCTACGCGTCGAATTCGGTGGCGGCGGTGGGCGTCGCCTGCCACGAGGCGGGGCACGCCATCCAGCACGCCGCGGGGTACAAGGCGATGTGGCTGCGCTCGGCCCTGGTGCCGACGGCGAGCCTCGGCTCCTCGGCGGGCTACTTCGTGATGCTCGGCGGCCTGCTGTTCCATTCGGCGAACCTGATCTACTTCGGCGCCCTGCTGTTCTCGGCCGTGCTGCTGTTCCAGATCGTGACCCTGCCGGTGGAATTCGACGCCTCGGCGCGGGCCAAGCGGCTGGCGGTCGAGACCGGGATCATCCTGCCGCAGGAGCGGGCGGGGATGGACAAGGTGCTGAACGCGGCGGCGATGACCTACGTGGCCGCCGTGGTCTCGACGCTGATGACCCTGCTCTACTATCTGCTGGCGGCCTCGGGGATGTCGCGCCGGAGCTGACCGGAAGCCCTTTTGTCGTCGAAAAACGCCCCGCCCGGACCCCGGGCGGGGCGTTTTCATTTGCGGAAAGCGGCATCTTGTGGCAATTTAATGGAAAGCCCTGCAAGGAGCCCGAGCCACCGATGCCCCATGAGACGTCCAGGATCAAGCCGCCCGCGCGGCGCCCACCCCCCTTCCGGAAGCTGCGGGTCTACGCCTTCGATCCCAGCCTGAGCTGGCAGATCGACACCGCGGTGATCAACCAGATGGCCCTTCAGGTGCCGTGGGAGGAGCTCAAGCCGGGGCCGGTCGGCGAGTACCTGGAGGTGGTGGACGTCGATCCGGCGAGCCGCTGCTGCTACGCGCCGGCCGACCTCAACGACCGCTTCATCCTCGCCGCGGACGGCCTCGACCCCTCCGAGGGGGACCCCCAGTTCCACCAGCAGATGGTCTACGCGGTGGCGATGACGACCATCCACAACTTCGAGCGCGCGCTGGGGCGGCGGGTCCTCTGGTCGCAGGCCGGCGCGGAGCAGGAGTACCAGTTCGTGCCGCGCCTGCGCATCTATCCGCATGCGATGCGGGATGCCAACGCCTACTACAGCCCGCAGAAGAAGGCGCTGCTGTTCGGCTACTTCCCCGCCTCGACCAGCGATCCGGGGCACAACCTCCCCGGCGGCACGGTGTTCACCTGCCTGTCGCACGACGTGGTGGCCCACGAGACCACGCACGCCCTGCTCGACGGCCTGCACCGGCGGTTCATCGAGCCGACCAACTCCGACACCCTGGCGCTCCACGAGGGGTTCGCGGACATCGTGGCGCTGTTCCAGCACTTCTCCTTCGCGCCGGCCCTGCGCGACCAGATCCGGCACACCCGCGGGGACCTGGCGGGGCAGAACCTGCTGGGGCAACTCGCGCAGCAGTTCGGCCAGGCGCTCGGCAGCCGCGGCGCCCTGCGCGACGCGCTCGGCGAGGTGGACCCGGCGACCGGCCAGTGGGCCCCCCGGGCGCCCAACCCCGCCGACCTCTCGAAGGCGAAGGAGGCCCACACCCGCGGCGCCATCCTGGTGGCGGCGGTCTTCGACGCCTTCCTCACCATCTACAAGTCGCGCATCGCCGACCTGCTGCGCATCGCCACCGCCGGCACCGGGGTGCTCCCCCAGGGGGAGATCCACCCGGACCTCGTCGAGCGGCTGGCGCGGGAGGCGGCGGTCTCCGCCAGCCACGTGCTCACCATGTGCATTCGCGCCCTCGACCACTGCCCGCCGGTGGACGTCAACTTCGGCGACTACCTGCGCGCCCTGGTCACCGCCGACCGCGACCTCGTGCCGGACGACGATCGGGGGTACCGCATGGCCATCATCGAGGCCTTTCGGCGGCGCGGCATCTATCCGCAGGGAGTGCGCAGCCTGTCGGCGGAGAGCCTCTGCTGGGCCGGCCCCATGGGGAGCGAGGAGGAGGCGCTGCGCAACCTGCTGCCCGGGGTGCGCAGCCTGGGCCGGCTGCGCCCCGACTGGACGCTGACCACCGACCGCCGGAAGATCTGGGAGCAGATGCAGAAGAGCGGCCGGGCGATCCACACCTGGCTGCTCTCGGAGCCGGTGCGCGCCATCGCCGCCAATTTCGGGCTGGCGCTCGGGACCGGCGCCCCGCGCTCGATCGAGCGCGGCAAGGACGGGCTGCCGCTGTTCGAGGTGCACTCGGTGCGCCCCGCGCGGCGGCTGGGGCCGGACGGCCAGACGCTCACCGACCTGGTGATCGAGATCACCCAGCGGCGGCACGGATACATCAACCCGCAGGTGCAGGAGAAGGTCGACAAGGGGGAGATCGCGCCGCCGCCGTGCGACTTCTGGTTCCGCGGCGGCTGCGCGGTGCTGGTGGACCTCGACCGCGGCGCGGTGCGCTACTGCATCGGCAAGGGGATGCTGAGCGACTCCCGGCTCTCCTCCCAGCGCGCCTTCGCGCGCACCACCACCTCGCTCCAGGCCACCTATTTCGGCGCCCCCCGCGGCTGGGAGAACGCCGAGCCCTTCGCCATGCTCCACCGCTCGCTCGGGATCGAGGAGGAGGCCTTTGCCTGATTCCACCATGACCGCTCCGGCCCCCGGGGTGAAAATCCGCATGTACCGCCAGGGGCTCGGCGACTGCTTCCTGCTCGCCTTCCCCGGCGACGCCGGGCGCCCCTTCTACATGCTGATCGACTGCGGCGTGCTGATGGGCACCGAGGACGCCGCGGACAAGATGCGCCGGGTGGCCGAGAGCCTGCGCGACTCGACCGGCGGCCACATCGACGTGCTGGTGGCGACCCACCAGCACTGGGACCACCTGTCGGGGTTCGACCAGGCGCGCGAGGTCTTCGACCAGATCGAGATCGGCGAGGTCTGGGTGGCCTGGACGGAGGACCCGGACAACGAGCTCGCCGGCCGCCTGCGGGCGCGGCGGCGGGCCCACCTGCGGGCGCTCACCGGCGCGGCGCGGAGCCTGCGGGCGGCGGGCGACGGCGGCAAGGCCGGCGCCCTGGAGGCCCTCCTCGGCTTCTTCGGCGACCTCGGGGTGGACGGCCGCCCGTCGAGGATCGAGGGCGCGCTCGACTACGTGCTCGGCCGCGGCAAGCCGCCCCGCTACCGCGCTCCGGGGGAGGTGGTGGGCCTGCCCGGCGCGGCGCGCGCCTACGTGCTCGGGCCGCCGCAGGACGAGGCCTTGCTGGTGCGCTCGGACCCCTCCTCGCGGGCGAGCGAGGTCTACGAGAAGCGGCTCCAGCTCAACCAGGAGTCCGCCTTCTTCGCCGCCGTCCTCGCCGAGGCGCCCCCGGAGAGCCCCATGGAGAAGGACCTGCGCAACCTGAGCTTCCCCTTCGAGGAGATCTACCGGGTCGACCCCGCGAAGGCGCAGGGGGACCTCTTCTTCCAGGAGCACTACTACGGCAGGGCGGGGGAGGAGAAGGACGCCGGCTGGCGGCAGATCGAGGAGGACTGGCTCGCCGCCGCCGACACCCTCGCCCTGCAGCTCGACAGCGACACCAACAACACCAGCCTGGCGCTGGCCGTGGAGCTCTCCCCCGGCGGCAAGGTGCTGCTCTTCCCCGGCGACGCCCAGGTCGGCAACTGGCTCTCCTGGCACCGCCTCCAGTGGCCGCGGGAGGACGATCCCGCGGGCACGGTCGACGCCGCGGACCTCCTGCGCCGCACCGCCTTCTACAAGGTCGGCCATCACGCCAGCCACAACGCGACGTTGCGGGAGAAGGGGTTGGAGCTGATGGAGCGGCCGGACCTGGTGGCGATGATCCCGGTGGACGAGACGATGGCGCACAAGCCCAAGGGGGGGAACCCCGACGGCTGGGACATGCCCTTCGCCCCCCTCCTGGAACGGCTGAAGGCGAAGGCCCACGGGCGCGTGCTGCGCGCCGACACCGGCGCGCCGCCGCCGGGGGACCTCGGCGAGGCCGACCGCGAGGCCTTCGCGCCGGACCGCATCGAGACCCCCCTCTACCTGGAGATCACCATCCCCGCCTGATCTACTCCAGCTGGGAGAAGATCTTGTCCAGATCGCCGGCCGACAGGTCGGCGTCGAACGCGGCGGCGGGGATGACATCCGCCTCGGCGACGGCCGCGGGGACCTCCAGCGGGGAGCCCGGCGTGTCCAGCCAGCGCGCCAGCTCGGCGATCGTCTGGTGCGTGAACAGTTGCTCGGGGGTGAGCTGGAGCCCCCGGACGGAGGCGCGGGCGACGATCTGGATACCGATCACGGAATCGCCGCCGAGGTCGAAGAAGTTATCCTGGGCCCCCACCTGCTCCAGCCCCAGAACCCCCTGCCAGATCTCGGCGAGGGCGGTCTCGGTCGCCGTGGCGGGAGCGACGTACTCGGTCGCCAGACTCGGGCGCGGGAAGGAGGGGGCGGCCTGGGCCGCCTGCTGCGCCGCCGAGCGCTCCGCGGCCCGCTGGCGCATGGAGGAGATCACCCGGCCGAGGTCGAGCGGCGAGACGGCGGCGTGAGGGAACCGGCCGCGGGAGAGGAGGCGCCGGAACGCCTCGACCCCCTCCACCGGCAGGATCCAGTCGGCGGAGCCTCCGGTGGCCGCCCGCGCGGAAGACGCGGCCGGCTCGGGACGGCGCGCCACCCGGCGCATGGTGAAATCCTCGATCTCGACCAGGACCTCGCCGTCCGGGGTCATCAGCGTGAGGTCCAGCGTCAGTTCCTCGTCCCCCTCCGCGCGCCGGGGATTGCGCAGGTGGGCCAGGAAGGAGCCCGGCAGGGGAGCCGCGTAACGTAGCCGTCCATAGGAGGACGGGAGCATCTGGCCGCCGCTCATCATGCCGCCGCCGAACGCCGTCGCCAGGTCGAGCAGCGCGGGGTGGAGGCCGAAGGCGCCGAGGTCGGCGGCCAGCTCCCCGGGCAGCTCGATGTCGATGAGCGCCTCCTCCATACCGGCGCGGGCGCGGCGCAGGCTCTGCCAGCGGGGTCCCCAGGAGACGAGGCCCGACCCGGAGGTGAACGACTCCCAGCCGCCGGCCTGCTCGGAGAGGTCACAGCGGGCAACGATCGCCGCCACGTCGCGGCGGACCGGAAGGGTCCCGAGCGGGGCGAGATGGCCGTGCGCGTGCTCCTGCCAGGGGCCGCCGGCGGCCCGGCTTTCGACGCGGAAGCCCCCCGAGCCGGCGAGGACGACCCGGATCTCGCGGCTCCCTCCCGGGACGAGCAGCGGGCTGACGAAGGTCACGCCGGAGATCTCGACCCCCTGACCTCCGGTCTCCTGGCTCCAGGCCTCCCGCGCCAGCTCCAGGTAGGCGGTGCCCGGGAGGGTGGGCGTGCCGGCGACCCGATGCTCCGCGAGGAGCCAGTGGCGCGACGGCGACAGCTCGCCGAGAAAGGCCACGCCGTCCGGCCCCTCCTCGCGGCGCTCGATCAGCGGCGGGCTCGCCGGCAGGGCCGGTGCCGCCGCCCGGGGCGCCGGCTTCGGCGCGTGGCCGGCGGCGGCCTCGGCCGCCATGCCGACCTCCTGCCAGGCCCCCCAGCCGACCGAGACCGTGCGTACGCCGCGGGCCGAATGATGGCGGGCGAAGGCGTCCAGGAAGCTGTTGGCCGCGCAGTAGTCGACCTGCCCCACGCCGCCGGTGACGGCGAAGGTGGACGAGCAGAGCACGAGGAGGTCGAGCGGCTCCTCCGCCAGCGCCGCCGCCAGGGCGCGGGTGCCCTGGAGCTTGGGCGCCAGGACCCGTTGCGCCGCCTCGGCCGTCTTGAGCTGGATCACGCCGCTGCCGGGGACGCCGGCCGCGTGGATGGCCCCCTGGACGGGGCCGAAGCGCTCGCGGGCGCGGCGGACCACCTCGCGCATAGCCTCCTCGTCGGTGACGTCGGCCGCCAGCACCAGGACCTCGGCGCCCAGCGCCTCGAGGCGGCGCACGCTCTGGACGCGCCGGTCGGCGGGATCGGTCGGCAGCCCGCCGCGGCCGGTGAGCACCAGCCGGGCGCGGAACGAGCGCGCCAGCTCCTCGGCCAGCACCAGGCCGAGGCCGCCCAGGCCGCCGGTGATCAGGTAGACCCCCCGCTCTCGCCACGGCAGCCGGCGGGAGTCCGCCGGTCCCAGGGGGACCGGCGAGAGGCGCTCGACCCAGCGCTCGCCGGAGCGCAGGGCGATCACGGGGTCGGCGGCGGGGACCGCGGCCTCGGCGATCAGGAGCTCGGCCAGATCCTCGGGATCCCCGCCGGGATCGACGTCGATCGCGGCGCAGCCGATCTCCGGGTGCTCCAGGGGGAGCGTGCGCACCGGGCCGAGGAGCGTGGCCCGTTCGGGGTGGGTCACGGTCTCGCCGCGCCCCACCGCCTGCGCGCCGGTGGTCACCACCCGCAGCTCGGCGCCGAGGGAGGAAGGCTGCCGTCCCAGCTCCTGGACGAGCTCCAGCAGGGAGAGGAAGCCGCCGTCGGTCTCCGGGGCCCCGTCGCCGCACCCCTGCAGGTGGACGACGCGGTCCGGCGGCACGCCCCAGGCGGACCGCAGGCGGGCCAGCAGCTCCCCGTACCCCTCGCCGGGGCCCTTGCCAGGGACAAGTACGGCCACGGCGTCGCCGCGCTCCTCCAGGCGCCGGGCCATCGCCTCGGCGATCCCGCCGCCGTCCGCCAGCAGCAGCCAGCGGTGCACCCCGTCGCCGGACGGCTCGGCCGGAGCCGCGGCGGGGACCCAGGTGGGGACGTAGAACCAGTCGGAGATCTCCTGGCGGACGTTCGCCGCCGTATCGCCGCCCGCGGGCGCGGTCCGGCGGTCGACCCAGTAGCGCTGGCGCTCGAAGGGGTAGGTGGGGAGCTCGACCCGGTGGCGGCGCTCGCCGGCGTGGAGGGCTCTCCAGTCGATCTCGACCCCGGCCAGCCAGAGCTGGCCCACGGCGCCGAGCAGGAATTCGCCCGCCGCCTGCGTCTCCTTGGGGTGCGGGAGCGAGCGCGCCAGGGGGCGGTCCGCCGGCAGGGCCTGGCGGGCGAAGGCGGAGAGCGTCTGGCCCGGGCCCACCTCCAGGAGCACGGCGCCGGAGTCGGCGGCGAGCGCCCGCAGGCCGTCGTGGAAGCGCACGGCGCCGCGCAGATGGCGCGCCCAGTAGGCGGGGTCGACCGCCTCTCCGGCGGTGATCCAGGCGCCGGTCAGGTTGGAGACGAACGGCAGCTCCGGAGCGCTCCGGTGGACGGCCCGCACTCGCTCGGCGAAGGGGGCGAGGATGGGGTCCATCATCCCGGAGTGGAAGGCGTGCGAGGTGTGCAGGCGCCGGCCCGGGGTGCCGCGCCGCGCCAGCTCCGCCTCCAGCGCGGCGATCTCCGGCTCGGGGCCGGAGACCACCGCGCGCGCCGGGCCGTTGACGGCGGCGAGCGAGAGCCCACCGGGACCGAGCAGCGTCGCGATCTCCGCGATCTCCGCCTCAGGGAGGGGCACGGCGAGCATGGCGCCGGCGGGGAGCGACTGCATCAGGCGGCCGCGCTCGGCGACCAGCGCCAGGGCGTCCTCCAGGGAGAAGACGCCGGCCAGGCAGGCCGCCACGTACTCGCCGAGGCTGTGGCCGAGCATCGCCCGCGGGCGCACCCCCCAGCCCATCCAGAGCCGGGCCAGCGCGTGCTCGACGACGAACAGCGCGGGCTGGGCGAGGGCCGTCTGCTCCAGGCGGCGCGCCGCCTCCTCCATCTCTCCGGGCGGCGGATAGAGCACCGTCCGGAGGTCGAGCCCGAGGAGCGGCCGCAGGATCTCGCAGCAGCGGTCGACGGCGGCGCGGAAAGCCGGCTCGGTCTCGTAGAGCTCCCGGCTCATGCCGGGGTACTGCGCGCCCTGGCCCGGGAACAGGAAGTCGACGGGGCGGCTCCGGATCTCCTGGAACGAGGTCTGGAGCGGGCCGGCCGCCAGACGCTCGGCGGCGCCGGCCAGGTCGCGGGCGACGGCGAAGCCCCGGTACCTGCCGGTCCGCCGCCCCACCTGGAGGGTGAAGGCGGCGTCGGCGAGCGGCAGGTCCGGGCGGCGGCCCAGGTGAGCCGCCAGATCGCTTCGCAGGGTGTCGAGCGCGGTGGCGGTGAGGGCCGAGAGCGGCAGGATCTGCCAGGGGCGAGCCGGGCCGGAGGGCTCCGCCGGCGGTGCCTCCTCCAGGATCAGGTGGGCGTTGGTGCCCCCGACGCCGAAGGAGCTGACCGCGGCGCGCAGGGGGGCGCCGTCCGGCCGCCAGTCGGCAAGCCGGGCGTTGACGTAGAACGGGCTGCCGGCGAAGTCGATCTGCGGGTTGGGCCGCTCGAAGTGCAGGCTGGCGGGGATCTGGCGGTGCTCGAGGGCGAGCGTCGCCTTGATCAGCGCCGTCACCCCGGCGGCGGAGCGCAGGTGGCCGACGTTGGTCTTCACCGAGCCGAGGGCGCAGAAGCCGGTCTTCTCCGTCCCCGCCCGGAAGGCGCGGGTGAGGGCCGAGACCTCGATCGGATCGCCGAGCGTCGTGCCGGTGCCGTGGGCCTCGACGTAGGTGATCGTCTCGGGCTCCACCTCGGCGGCGAGCTGCGCGGCGCGGATCACCTGGTACTGCCCCTCGGGGCCGGGGGCGCTGTAGCCGATCTTGACCGCGCCGTCGTTGTTGATCGCCGACCCCTTGATCACCGAGTGGATGACGCCGCCGTCCTCCAGGGCGTCACTCAGCCGGCGGAGCGCGACCACGCCGAGGCCGCTGCCGAACACCGTCCCCTGGGCGCCGGCGTCGAAGGCGCGGCAGTGGCCGTCGGGGGACTGGATCCCCCCCTCCAGGGCCAGGTAGCCGGACGCTTGCGGCACCTTCAGCGAGACGCCGCCGGCGAGGGCCAGGTCGCACTCGCCGGTGAGCAGGGCCTGGCAGGCGAGGTGGACCGCCACCAGGGAGGTCGAGCAGGCGGACTGCACGGTGAAGCTCGGGCCCCGCAGGTTCAGCTTGTAGGAGGTCCGCGTCGCCAGATAGTCCTTGTCGTTGGCGACCTCGAACTGGAAGGACCCGGCGCGCTCGATCACCTCGGGCTGGGAGAACAGGTTGAAGAGATAGGTGTTCATCTCCAGGCCGGCGTAGACGCCGACCAGGCTGTCCTGGACGTCGCCGTTGTAGCCGGCCCGCTCCAGCGCCTCCCAGGCGCACTCGAGGAAGAGCCGCTGCTGCGGGTCGAGGAGCTGGGCCTCGTGCGGCGGGATGCCGAAGAGGGCGGCGTCGAACCGCTCGATGTCCTCCAGCACGGGGCCCGCCTTGACGAAGGCGGGGTGGGCGAGCCTCGCCGGCAGCGTCCCCGCCGCGAGCAGCTCCTCCTCGGTGAAGAAGCGGATCGACTCGACGCCGTCCCTCAGGTTCTCCCAGAACCGCTCGACTGTGGGCGCGCCCGGAAACCGCCCCGCCATGCCGACGATGGCGACCTCGGAGCCGTTCCACTCGCGTTCATCTCGCTCCATGGCTATCCTCTGTCCTCTCGCCGCTTCTGCAGCCGTTGCTTGCGCCAGTCCTTCCCTTCCTGGAGCCGCCCGGCCCGCTCCTCGGCCTGCGCCGGAGGGGGCGGCACCGCCGGACCAGCGCTCTCGCCGAGATGCTGGGCCAGGCGGTGGACGCTCGGGTGGTTGAACAGGTCGATCAGCGAGACCTCCCGCCCGAGCGCCGCGTGGAGAGCGTTGTGGACGCGCACCACGTGCACCGAATTGGCTCCGAGGTCGAAGAAATTATCGTGGATGCCCACCTGCGGCATTCCCAGGACCTGGGCCACCGCAGTGGCGATCACCCGCTCGAGATTGGTCCGCGGCGCCACCCGGGAGCCGTCCGCCGGCCCGCCGGCGGCGCGCAGGGCCTCGGGCTCGGGCAGGGCCTTGCGGTCCACCTTGCCGTTGGCGGAGAGCGGCAGCGCGTCGATCCGCAGCAGGTGGGGCGGCACCATGTAGTCCGGCAGCTTGGCGCGCAGGAGCTCGCGGATCTCGTCGAGCACGTCGGGCTCCCGGCGGACCGGCGGCGCGGGCGGCGGCGTGCCCACGCCGTCGACTAGGGCGTGGTACTCGGCCACCTCGGCCAGGAAAGCGTCGAGGCGGGCCTGGCCGGCCGCGATCCGGCCGCCGAGCAGCGTGTGCACCAGCTCGTCGCCGGGCGCCAGGTGGAAGAGGTCCCGCACCGGGTCGAGGCGGAGGCCGCCCATCTGGGCGAGGCCGATCCGGCGGCCCGGGGCGGCGTTCTCCAGGATCTGGGCCCGGCGGCCCGCCTCCAGCGCGGCCCGCCGCCGGTCCGCCGCGGCGCCGGCCACGAGTAGCAGGGCGAAGCCGGCGGCCTTGAAGACGTCGTGGTTCACCGGGTCGAAGAGCGAGGCGGTGAGGGTGGCCCCCTCCTCCAGGCGGAGCAGCCGGCGGTCCCGCGGATCGAGCCGGTAGGTGCCGCCGGGCAGCCCCGCCACCCGCCCCGGCTTGGCGAACAGATAGGCGGTGAGATCCCCCTCCGGCGGCAGCGCCCCCAGGAGCTCCCCGAGATCGGCCAGGGGGACCGGCTCGGTGAGGAATTTCCGGTAGCTGCGGCGGGCGACGTAGAGCTCCTCGATCCGCTCCGGGCCGAGCTCGGGCCGGGGCAGGGCGACCCGCGGCCGCCCCCCGTCCGGACGCAGGTTGTGGTGGGCGAGCTTGAAGCGCAGGCGCTCGATGGGATCGGCCAGCACCGCGAGAGAGGCCTGGGGCTCCCACTCCTCGCTCTCATCCGCAGCCAGCGCGGGCCCGGCCTCCCGTCCGGGATCGGGGACGCCGAGGAGGAGTGCCTGCAACGGCAGGTGGCTCTCCTCCAGCGCCAGCAGGCCGCGCAGGGAGCCCGGGAGGCCGCCGGCCGGGGAGACGGCGAGACCCTGGCCAGCCGCGGCCCCGGCCAGCAGCTCGGCCATCAGGCCGGCCTCGATGGCGGCGAAGCGCCGGCTGAGGTCGCCGTAGAGGGGAGCGATGGCCGCCAGGCGGGCGACCAGGAACACGGCGATCCCCGCGCCCGCGAGGAGGGCGGGATCGACCGCCTCCTCTCCCGCCAGGGCGACCAGGCCGTGGCCGACGGGGTCGTAGTAGTAGGCGCCACCGGCGAGCCCCTCGACGCGGCCGGGCGCCACCGCCACGTAGACCTGCACCGGATAGAGGTTGCCCGCCGAGCCGTAGCGGAGCTTAGGGAACGGCGAGCCGGGGATCTCGACCCGCAGCAGCGCGGCGAGCACCGCCGCCAGGCCGTCGAGCGGCACGGCCGTCTCCAGGAAGCACCGCCGCGCCAGCGGCGAAGGGGCCGCCGGCCCGCCGGCGAGGTCGGCCCAGGCCCCGTCCCGTTCACGGCGCAGGGCCCCGGCCTCCGCCGCGCCGGGCTCGTGGAGCACCACGTAGCCGGCGAGCTGCTTGGCGCCCCGCAGGTCGCCGTGGGCGGTCACCACCGCGGCCGCCACCGCCGGGTGCTGCAGCAGGGCGGCCTCGATCTCCCCGAGCTCGATGCGGTGCCCCTGGACCTTGACCTGGAAATCCTCCCGCCCTAGGAGCTCGATGTTGCCGTCGGGGAGCATGCGGCCGAGATCCCCCGTGCGGTAGAGGCGCTCGCCGGTGCGCGGGCGGGTGATGAACGAGGTGTGGGTCTTCTCCTCGTCGCGCCAGTACCCCTGGGCGAGGCCGATGCCGCCGATGTAGAGGTTTCCCTGCACTCCCACCGGGCGGGGCTCCAGGCCGGCGTCGAGCACGTGGAAGGTCTGGTTCCGCATCGGCCGGCCGTACGGGATGCTCACCCACTCGGCGCCCACCTCCCCGATCGGATAGACGATCGACCAGATCGAGGCCTCGGTGGCGCCGCCCATGCTGATCACCCGCACGCCGGGGAAGGCGGCGCGGATGCGGTCCGGCAGACGGGGCGGGATCCAGTCGCCGGACAACATCACCACCCGCAGCGGGAAGACGAGCTCGCTGGGGCGGGTGGCGCCGTATTCGACCAGCATCTCGACCAGGGCCGGCACCGAATCCCAGAGCGTCACCCGCTCGCGCGAGCAGAGCTCCGCCCAGTGGCGGGGGTCGCGCTGGGTGCCGGCGTCGGGGATCACCACCGCCCCGCCGGCCGCCAGCAGGCCGAAGATGTCGTAGACCGAGAGGTCGAAGTTGAGCTGGGAGATGGCGAGCACCCGGTCCTCCGGACCCACGCCGTAGCTCTCGTTGACGTCGACGCAGGTGTTGAGCGCGCCGCGGTGGTCGATCATCACCCCCTTGGGCTGCCCCGTCGAGCCGGAGGTGAAGATCACGTACGCGAGGTCCTCCGGACCCTGCGCCGCCGGCAGCGGCGAGAGCGGCGGGCCCGCGAATTCCGCGCCGTCGACCACCAGCCGCTCGACCCTCTCCGGCCATTCGACCGTGGAGGCGAAGGAAGCCTGTGTGAGGGCGACCTCCACCTCGCCGCGCTCCAGCAGGTAGCGCAGGCGCTCGGCCGGGAGGTGGGCGTCGATGGGCAGGTAGGCGCCGCCGGCGCGCAGGATGGCGAGCACGGCCACCACCTGCTCCCAGCCCTTCTCCATCACCAAGCCGACCAGCCGGTTCGGCCGCGCCCCCAGCTCCCGCAGGCGGTGGGCCAGGGCGAGCGAGGCGCGGTCGAGCTGGCCGTAGGTGATCCGCCGCGACGAGGTGATCACCGCCGGAGCGTCCGGCCGGCGGGCGGCCTGCTCCAGGAAGGGCTCGTGGAGGAGCCCCGCCGGCACCGGGCCCGCGGTGGCGTTGTAGCCGGCGAGCAGGCGGCGCTGGCCCGGCGGCAGCAGGCCGTGCGCCGGCTCGCGCCACGCCTCATCCCCCTCGGCCAGACGCCCCAGAAGCCCCTCGAAGGCGGCGAGCATGTCGTCCAGCATGCCGGGGGGGAACAGCTCCTCGACGGCGTCCCAGTTGTAGGTGAGCACGCCGGCGGCCTCGGAGACCTGATGGTCGAGCCAGACCTGCGGCGTCTGGGAGATGCTGTAGACCGCCCGCCCGGCCTCGGCCGGCGGCTCCTCCCCCTCGGCGGGCGCGGTATCGGCCTGGTTCAGGGTGCTGGTGAAGACGACCGGCATCGGGGCGCTCACGCCGCCGCGCCGCCGCGCCAGCTCGCGCAGCACGCGCACGCCGCTCACCAGCCGGTGGTCGAGGTCGTCCCAGAGCCGCCCCTGGAGGCTCCGCGCCCGCGCCTCGAAGGCCGCGCCTGGCAGCCGCTCGACGGCCAGCAGGGTGAGCGAGGTGAAGTCCCCCACGATGGAGTCCACCTGGGGGTGGAGCGGCAGGCGGTTGAACAGCGTCAGGTTGACCGTCAGGTCCGGGCTCTCGCTCCAGGCGGCGAGCACCTCGGCGTAGGCGGCGAGGAGGACGCCGGACGGGGTGAGCCCCACCCGCGTGGCCAGCCCCTTCAGGCGGGTCCAGGCCTCGCGGCCGAGCCGGCCGGTGCGGCGCACGAAGCGCGGCGCCGCCACCTCCGCCGGGCTCTTGGCGAGCGGCAGCGCGGGGGCCGGAGGCAGTGAGGCCAGTCGCTCGCGCCAGTAGGCGAGCGCCCGCTGGTAGGCCCGGGACTCCCGGAGCGCGGTCTCGGCCACCACGTAGTCGCGGAAGGAGAGCTCGAGGGGAGGCAGCTCCAGGTCCGGGCTCTCGTAGAAGGCGCCCAGCTCGCGGGCCAGGATGCGGAAGCTCCAGGCGTCGCCGATCAGCAGGTCGAGGCTGACGTGCAGTCGCGTCCGGCCGGCGAGCCGGGTCGCCGCGATCTCGAAGAGGGGCCAGCGGTCGCTCGGCAGCACCTGGTGGGACATGCGCTCGCGCACCACCAGCAGCTCCTCCTCGGCCGCCGCCGGATCGAGCGCCCGCAGGTCGAGCGCGGTGACCTCGTAGGGGGGGACCTCGGGCAGGATCCGCTGCCGGCCGTCGCCGGTCACCACGGCCCGCAGCATGCCGTGGCGGCCGATCAGCCGGCGCATCGCCCGATTCAGCCGCTCCACGTCGAGCTCCGGCAGGTCGAATTCCAGATAGAGATGGGTGGAGACCGCCCCCAGCTCCAGGGCGCCGCTGCGGCCGATCCAGTAGGCCTCCTGGACGTCGGTGAGCGGGAACGGCTCGGCGGCCGAGGCGGGGTCCGGCGCGATCTGCGGCAGGCCGATGAGCTCCTCCACCTCGCCGGCCCGCGCCGCCGCCACCGCCGCGGCCAGCCGGGAGACGGTGGGGGACTCGAAGAGCGCGCGCAGAGGGAGCTCCACCCCCAGGGTCTCGCGGAGGCGGAACATCAGCCGCGTGGCCAGGATCGAGTGGCCGCCCAGCGCGAAGAAGTTGTCCCGCGCGCCGACCCGCCCGACGCCGAGGACCTCGGCCCAGAGCGCGGCGAGGATCTCCTCGGTGGGGGTCGCGGGCGCGGCGTAGCCCTCCTCGCTCTCGATCCGCTGCGGCGCCGGGAGGGCCTTGCGGTCGACCTTGCCGTTGGGGGTGAGCGGGAAGGCATCGAGGGGGACGACGGTGGCCGGGATCATGTAGTCCGGCAGCCGCTCGCCGGCCCAGGACCGCAGCTCCTTGGAGTCGGCCGTGGCAGGCGTCACGTAGGCGACCAGGCGGGCTTCACCCTCGCCCACGGTCCGCGCCACCACCACCGCCTGGGCCACCGCCGGATGGCGGCCCAGCACCGCCTCGATCTCCCCCAGCTCGATGCGGTAGCCCCGCACCTTGACCTGGAAGTCGAGACGCCCCAGAAACTCCAGGGCCCCGTCCGCCCGGAAGCGGGCCAGGTCGCCGGTGCGGTACAGGCGCGACCCGCCGCCCCGGAACGGATCGGGCACGAAGCGCTCCGCCGTCAGGTCCGGCCGCCCGAAGTAGCCGCGCGCCACCCCCTCGCCACCGATCAGGAGCTCGCCCGGCACTCCCACCGGCGCCGGCTCCCCCGAGGGCTCCAGCACGTAGACCTGGGTGTTGGCGATCGGGCCCCCCAGCATCGGCCGCCGGCCGGGGACGACCCGCTCGACCGTGGACCAGATGGTGGTCTCGGTGGGGCCGTAGAGGTTCCACACCTCCCCCGCCCGCTCCAGCAACTGCTCCGCCAGGGCCTCGGGGAGCGCCTCGCCGCCGCAGAGCACCTTCAGCCGGCCGTCCCCCCGCCACCCCGACTCCACCAGCAGCCGCCAGGTCGCCGGGGTGGCCTGCATCACCGTGGCGCCGCTCCTGGCGAGCAGCGCCTGGAGGCGGGCGCCATCGGCTGCCTCCTCGCGGCCGGCCAGCACCACCCGCGCCCCGGAGATCAGCGGCAGATAGAGCTCCAGGCCGGCGATGTCGAACGAGACGGGCGTGACCGCCAGCAGCACGTCCTCCGCGCTCAGGCCCGGCCGCCGACGCATCGACAGCAGGAAGTTGGCGAGCGCTCCGTGGGGCACCTGCACCCCCTTGGGCTGGCCCGTGGAGCCCGAGGTGTAGAGCACGTAGGCCAAGCCCGCCGGACCGGCCTCCACCGCCGGGCGCTCCGCGCTCTCCAGCCCGAGAGCCGCGGCGTTGCCGTCGAGCGACACCACCCAGGCCCGGTGGGGCGGCAGCGTCTCGCGCAAGGTCTCCTGGGTGATCACCACCGGCGCCCCCGAGCTCTCCAGCATGAAGGCCAGCCGCTCGCGCGGGTAGGAGGGATCGAGCGGCACGTAGGCACCGCCGGCCTTGAGCACCCCCAGCAGAGCCGTCGGGAGGTCCGCTCCGCGCTCCAGACAGACCCCCACCGCCACCTCCGGCCCCACCCCCAGGCCCCGCAGGTGGTGGGCCAGCCGGTTGGCCCGCTCGTCGAGGGCCTGGTAGGTCAGCTCGCCGTCGCCAGCCACCACGGCCACCGCCTCCGGCGTCAGGGCCGCCTGGGCCTCGATCAGCCGGTGGACCGGCACGGGGGTGGCCCACGCCACCTCCGTGTCGTTCCACGCCGCCAGCACCTGCCGCCGCTCCTCCTCTCCCAGCAGGGGGAGGTCGTCGATCCCCCGGGAGGGGTCGGCCACCGCCCCGGTGAGCAGGGTCTCGAAGTGGCGCACCAGGCATTCAGCCGTGCCGCGCTCGAAGAGATCGGCGTTGTATTCGAGGTTGCCGACGAGATCCCCGTCGAAGGTCTCGACGAGCCAGAAGGTCAGCTCGTACTGGGCGGCGCCGCTCTCCATCGGCAGGCCGGACAGCGTCAGGCCGGGGAGGTCCAGGCGGCCCGGAGGCGAGTTCTGGAACACCATCATAGCCTGGAACAGCGGCGTGCGCGCCAGTTGGCGCTCGGGCTTGAGCTCCTCGACCAGCTTCTCGAAGGGGAGGCCCTGCAGGGCGTAGGCCTCCAGCGTAGTCTCGCGGACCTGGGCCAGCAGCTCGCGGAACGAGGGATTGCCGGCGAGGCTCGCGCGCAGCGCCAGGGTATTGATGAAGACCCCGATGAGGGGCTCGACCTCTTCGCGGGTCCGGCCGGCGATCGGCGCTCCGACGACCACATCGGGCTGACCGCTGTAACGGTGCAGCAGGGCCTGGTAGGCGGCGAGCAGGATCATGAAGGTCGTGACCCCCTCGCCGCGGCCGAGGGCGCGCAGGGCCTCGACCAGCCCGGCGGACGGCTGCCAGAGGATATTGCCGCCCCGGAACGTCTGTACCGCGGGCCGAGGGCGGTCGGTCGGCAGCTCCAGGGCCGCCGGGACGCCGGCGAGCCGGGCCCGCCAGCCGCCGACCAGACCCTCGAGCACCTCGCCGGTGAGCCAGCCGCGCTGCCAGGCGGCATAGTCGGCGTACTGCACCTTCAGCTCGGGCAGAGGCGAGACCTCCCCCCGCACGGCCGCGGAATAGATCGCCGAGATCTCGTCGATCAGCCGGTTGAGCGACCAGTGGTCGGCGACGATGTGGTGGACGGTGACGGCCAGCACGTGCTCGCGGCCGCTCAGGCGCAGGAGGAACGTACGCAGCAGCGGCCCGGCCGCGAGGTCGAACGGCCGGCGGGCCTCCTGGACGAGACGGCGGTCGAGCTCCGCGGCCCGGCTCTCCGCCGGCAGGCCCGAGAGGTCCACCAGCAGCGGCGGACAGGGGCGCGCCGGCAGGATGACCTGCGCCGGTTTGCCGCCGTGGGCGGGAAAGACCGTGCGCAGGGCCTCATGGCGGCGGACGATCTCGGTCAGGGTAGCGCCGAGGGCCGGCACGTCGAGCTCGCCGGTCAGGGCCACCGCCGACGAGATGTTGTAGACGTAGCTCCCGGGCTCCATGCGGTCGAGGAACCAGAACCGTTCCTGGGCGAAGGAGAGCGGGAGAGCCCCGTCGCGCGGCATCGGGATCATCGCCGTGAGCGGCGCCGCCGCGGCGGCCGCCGCTCCTCGCTGGCGCGCGACCGCCGCGGCGAGGCCGGCCACCGTGGGCGCCTCGAAGAGGAGGGAAACCGGCAGCTCCACCCCCAGCTCGCCGCGCAGGCGCGACAGCAGGCGGGTGCCGAGCAGAGAGTCTCCGCCGAGGGCGAAGAAGCTGTCGTGGGCTCCCACCTTCACGACGCCGAGGAGCGCGCCGAAGGCCGCGGCCACCGCCGTCTCCAGCTCGCCGCGCGGCGGGACCCGGTCGGGCTGGCCCGGCGCCGCCGCCGGGCGGACCTGGCCGGCCTCGATCCGGGCCGGCGCGCCGGCCGGCTGCCCCGGGGCCTGCTTCCTCCACTCCACCCAGTAGCGCTGGCGCTGGAAGGGGTAGGTGGGGAGCGGGACGCGCCGGCGGCGCTCGCCCGAGTGGAGGGCGTCCCAGTCGATCTCGATCCCGGCGAGCCAGAGCCGCCCCGCGGCTTCCAGCAGCACCGCCAGGTCCTCCGAAGCGGACCGGGGGTGGCGCATGGAGGCGACCACCTCGGCGCTCCCGGCCTGCCGCCGGGCGAGCGTGCCGAGGGTCGAGCCGGGGCCGGCCTCCAGGAGCACGGCGCCGCCGAGGCGGGAGAGCAGGCGGGCGACGCCGTCGCCGAAGCGCACCGTATGCCGCAGGTGGCGCACCCAGTAGTCGGGATCGGTGGCCTCGGCGGCCGTGATCCAGTCGCCGGTGAGATTCGAGACGTAGGGGATCGCGGGGGCGCGCAGCTCCAGCCGGGCCACCGCCGCGCGGAACGGGGCGAGGACCGGCTCCATCATCGCGGAGTGGAAGGCGTGGGAGGTGCGCAGGCGCCGGCCGGCGGTCCCGCGGCCGGCGAGCCGCGCCTCCAGCGCCGCGATCGCCTCCTCCGGGCCGGAGACCACGCAGCGCGAGGGCGCGTTGACGGCGGCCAGCGCCAGGCCGGAGCCCGCCGGCAGCAGGCCGAGCGCCTCCTCCTCGGACAGCTCCACCGCGAGCATGGCCCCGGCGGGGAGGTCCTGCATCAGCTCGCCGCGCAGAGCCACGAGCGCCAGCGCGTCCTCCAGAGAGAGGACCCCGGCCAGGCAGGCGGCCACGTACTCGCCGAGGCTGTGGCCGATCATCGCCGACGGCGTCACACCCCAGGAGAGCCAGAGCCGCGCCAGGGCATATTCGAGGACGAACAGGGCCGGCTGGGCGAAGTGGGTCTGGTCGAGCCGCGCGGCCGCCTCCTCTCGCGCTCCGGCCGGGAAGAGCAGGCTGCGCAGGTCGTAGCCCAGCAGCGGGCGGAGCCGCTCGGCGCAGGCGTCGATCTCGGCGCGGAAGAGCGGCTCGGAGTCGTAGAGACCCCTCCCCATCTCCAGGTGTTGCGCCCCCTGCCCCGGGAAGAGGAAGGCGACCGGGCGGCGCGAGCCGTCCGCGGCGGCGGTCGCCACGCGCTCCGGATCGCGCGCCGCGAGGGCCCGGACCGCCTCGGCGGCGTCCCGGCAGACCAGCGTCCGCCGGTGGGCGAAGGGGCGGCGCCCCATCTGCAGGGTGAAGGCGGTGTCGGCCAGCTCCCCCGCCGCGGCACGCTCCAGCCAAGCGACCAGGTCGCCGGTCGCCTGCTCCAGGGCCTCCGGCGTGCGCGCCGAGAGCACCAGGAGCTGCCAGGGGCGTCCCGGGGTGGCGGGAGCCGGCTCGGGGGCCTCCTCCAGGATCAGGTGGGCGTTGGTGCCACCCATGCCGAACGAGCTCACGCCGGCACGCCGCGGCACGCCGTCCGCCGGCCAGTCGCGCAGCTCGGTGTTGACGTAGAACGGGCTCGACGCGAAGTCGATCGCCGGGTTGGGCCGCTCGAAGCCGAGGCTCGGCGGGACCTGCCGGTGGCGGAGGGAGAGCACCGTCTTGAGCACGCTGGCGACGCCGGCCGCCGCCCCCAGGTGGCCGATGCTGGTCTTCACCGAGCCGAGCGGGCAGAAGCCGGTCCGCGCGGTCCCCCGCCGGAAGGCGCGGGTGAGGGCCGTCACCTCGATCGGGTCGCCGAGCGGCGTGCCGGTGCCGTGCGCCTCGACGTACCCGATGCTGTCCGGCGAGACCCCCGCACGCGCCAGGGCCGCGGCGATCACCTTGGTCTGCGCCTCGACACTGGGCGCGGTGAAGCCCATCTTGAGGGAGCCGTCGTTGTTCACCGCCGAGCCCAGGATGACGGCGTGGATGGTGTCGCCGTCGGCCTCGGCATCCTCCAGGCGCTTGAGCACCACCGCCCCCATCCCGTGCCCCCACACGGTGCCGTCCGCCCCGGCGTCGAAGGCGCGGCAGAGCCCCTGGGCCGAATCGATCCCCCCTTCCTGGAGAACGACGGGCGCGGTCTGCGGCACCTTGATCGAGACGCCGCCCGCCAGCGCCATGTCGCACTCGCGGGTCGCCAGCGCCTGGCAGGCCAGGTGGATGGCGACCAGCGAGGTCGAGCAGGCGGTCTGCACGTCGAGGCTCGGGCCGGTGAGGCCGAGCTTGTAGGAGATCAGGGTCGCCAGGTAGTCGCGGTCGGTGCCGATGGCGATCTGGTACCCGCCCGCCTGCGCCAGGAGATCCGGATTGGTGCTCAGGTTGTAGAACAGGTAGGACGACATGCTGACGCCGGCGTAGACGCCGATGTCCCCCGCGAAGCGCCGGGCGTCGTAGCCGGCGCTCTCCAGGGCCTCCCAGGAGCACTCGAGGAAGGTCCGGACCTGGGGGTCCAGGAGGGCGGCCTGCAAGGGGGGGAAGTCGAAGAATTCGGCGTCGAACAGCGCCTCGCCGTCCAGCACCCCGCGCGACCGGACGTACTTCGCCCGGCGCAGCTCCTCCGGCGTCACACCCTCCGCCAGCAGGTCCTCGTCGGAGAAGAACGAGAGCCCCTGCACCCCGTCGCGCAGGTTGCTCCAGAAGTGGTCGAGGTCCGCGGCCCGGGGGAACCGGCCGGCCATGCCGACGATGGCGATGCGGCCGCTCGCGGCCGGCGCGGCGGGGGTGGCCGGGGTGGGCCGCGCGGCGGGCTGGGGCGCCACCGGCGCGGCCGGCAGGCCCTGGCCCAGGTGCTCGGCCTGGGAACGGATGTTGGGGTGGGTGAAGAGGTCCATCAGCGGGACCTCCCGCCCGAGGGCCTCCCGCAACCGGCCTTGCAGCTCGACGAGCAACCGGGAGCTCCCGCCGGCGTCGAAGAAGTTCTCCTCGACGCCGATGCGCTCGGACCCCAGCACCTCGCGCCAGACGCGGGCGATCACCTCCTCGACGGCATTGGCGGGGGGCTCCCCGGCGCGCTCGCCGCCCCGCGGGCCGTCCGGCGCGGGCGGCGGGGCGCTCGGACCGGCAGGCGCCGCGAACGGGGAGGCGACGATCACCTGCGGCTGGCCCAGAGCCACGGCGTGCCGCAACGCCTCGACGGCGAGATCGGCCGGCGGCAATCCTCCCTCCAGGATCACGGCGCGCCAGGGGACCGCCGCCGCCTGCGCCTCGCGCAGCGTGAAGACTCCGGCATAGGCCGCCGCCGCGGCGGCGCCCGGACCGCCCTCGGACGCGGCGAGCACCAGGCAGAACCCGGCGCCGCGGCGCACCAGCTCGCGGGCCGCGAGGAGCCGCCGCTCGGCATTGTCCAGAGCCTCGGCGCCGCCCCCGACGGCCACTACCACCCCGAGGGGGGCGTGGCCGTTCGCCGGCGCATCCTCCAGGCCGCCGATGCGCAGGGTCGCGATGCCGGCGCCGGCCAGGCAGCGCTCGGCGGTGGCCGCGAGGCCGTCCGCGCCGGCGTCGGCCAGCAGGAGGCTCAGGCCTCCGGAGGGGAGGTCGAGCCCTGGCCCGGCG
This sequence comes from Thermoanaerobaculia bacterium, assembly GCA_045807625.1. GTDB lineage: Bacteria > Acidobacteriota > Thermoanaerobaculia > Multivoradales > UBA5704 > DATARR01. The sequence goes on from JBJMHA010000067.1 coordinate 84,609, forward strand.
GCGTGCGCCGGAGCCGGCGCGGCCACCCAGCGCTGCCCCCGTGGCGTGTAGGCGACCGTCTCCTCCGTGCCGCGGGCGATCTCGGCTGCCAAGCGGTCCGCCCAGCGGTCCAGGTCCTCCAGGGCCGGCGGCAGGTCGACGCTGCGGCAGGGGGCTCCGCGCTCCGCCGCGGCCTGGCGGCAGGCGGCGAGCAGGGCGCCTTCCCTGGGCAGGAGATCGCCTCCCGGCAGCTCGTGGACCCCACCGGTGAGGACCCAGACCGGCCCCGCGGCCGTTTCGCGGGCGAGGCCCTCGGGCCCGTGGACGAGCCGCAGGGCCAATCGTTCGGCCAGACGCTCGGCTAGGCGGGCCGCCGGGCCTGCCGGCGAGGCGACCAGGAGCCCCTCCACACCCACGCCGCCCTCCGCCGGGAGGGGCGCGCGCCGCCAGGAGGTGACCTGGAGCCAGGTCTCCGGACGGTCGCGGTCCACCGTACCGGCGGCCCGGGCCGCGCGGTCCGGCTCGATCCAGAAACGGCGGCGCTCGAAGGGGTAGGTCGGCAGCGGCAGCCGGCGCCGGCGCGCGCCAGCGTGGAGCCCCTGCCAGTCGATCTCGGCGCCGACCAGCCAGAGGCCGCCCACGGCCTCCGCCAACGCGGCCGCCGCGGGCTGATCGCCGCGGGCGGCGGGCAGGGAGGAGACGACCGTCCTCCCGGCGCTGGCCGAATCCCGGAGGACCAGGCCGGCGAGCTCCCGGCCGGGGCCCAGGTCGAGCAGCACGCGGGCGGGCCGCCGCCAGAGCTCGGCGAGCGTCTCGGGGAGGCGGAGCGGCTCGGCGAGCTGGCGCGCCCAGACCCCCGGATCGGCCGCCTCCTCGGGGCGGATCCAGGCGCCGGTGGCGGCCGACAGGCAGGGGGTGCCCGGCGCCGAGAGCCGGACCGCCTGGACGCGCCCGGCCAGGTGGACGGCCAACGCGCCCGGCTCCGCCCCGTGCTCCTCGATCCAGCGCGCCCGCTCGACCGTCAGGTCGAGGGCGTCGCCGAGCGGGAAGACCCCCGCCAGGCAGGCGGCCACCGCCGCCCCCACCCCCTGGCCGAGCAGCCCCTCGGGCCGCACGCCCCAGGCGATCCAGAGCTGTGCCAGGGCGTATTCGACGGCGAAGACGGCGCCGTGCAGGGAGGGCGTCTGGCCCCGCCAGCGCGCCTCGCCTTCCTGGAACAGGACCTCCCGCGGATCGCGGCCCAGCCGCTCCCGCAGCAGCCTGGCGCAGCGGTCGAGCTCGGCGCGGAAGACCGGCTCGCCGTCGTAGAGGTCACGGACCACCCCCGGATCGGCGCTCCCCTCACCGGGCAGCAGGAAGACGGTGGAGACGCGCCGCCCGGCCTCCAGGTGGGCCATGGGGAGCCCGGCGCTCTCCGCCAGCGCCCGCCGGGCCTCCGCGGCGTCCCGGCAGACCAGGGCGCGGCGCCAGGAGAAGGCGCGCCGTCCCGTCTGCAGGGTATAGGCGACATCGGCCAGATCGGCCTCGGGGCGCCGCTCCAGCCACCCCGCCAGGTTGGCGGTGGCGGCGTCGAGGGCGGCCTCGCTGCGCGCCGAGAGGAGCAGGAGCTGCCAGGGGCGCCCCGGGGTGGTGGGCGCGGGCTCCGGCGCCTGCTCCAGCACCAGGTGGGCGTTGGTGCCGCCGATGCCGAACGAGCTGACCCCCGCCCGCCGCGGCCTCTCGCCCGCCGGCCAGGGGGAGAGGCGGGTATTGACGTAGAACGGGCTCGCCGCGAAGTCGATCTGCGGGCTCGGACGCTCGAAGTTGAGGCTCGGCGGGACCTCCCCGTGCTCCAGCGCGAGGACCGTCTTGATCAGCGCGGCGGCGCCCGCCGCGGCCCCCAGGTGGCCGATGTTGGTCTTCACCGAGCCGATCGGGCAGAAGCCCCGCTCGGGGGTCGCGAAGGCGCGCGTCAGCGCGGCGACCTCGATGGCGTCGCCGAGCGCGGTGGCGCTGCCGTGGCACTCGACGTAGCCGATCGTCTCGGGGGCCACGCCGGCCGCGCTTTGAGCGTCGGCCACCGCCCGGCTCTGCCCCTCCAGGCTGGGCGCCGCGTAGCCGACCTTGCCGGCGCCGTCGTTGTTGATCGCCGAGCCCAGGATCACGGCGTGGACGGTGTCGCCGTCGGCCAGGGCGTCCTCCAGCCGCTTGAGGACGACCACCCCCACGCCGCCGCCGTAGACCGTGCCGTCGGCCCGCGCGTCGAAGGACCGGGTATGGCCGTCGGAGGAGTCGAGCCCCCCCTCGTGATAGACGTAGCCGCTGACCTGCGGCACCTTGATCGACACGCCGCCGGCCAGCGCCATGTCGCACTCTCCGGCGAGCAGCGCCGTGGCGGCGAGGTGGACCGCCACCAGGGAGGTCGAGCAGGCGGTCTGCACGTTGACGCTCGGGCCCCGGAGGTTGAGCTTGTAGGAGATCTGCGTGGTCAGGAAGTCGCGGTCGGTGGCGACCGCGAGCTGCGAGACCTCCGCGCCCACCCGCGGATTGTGGAAGAGATTGTTCAGGAAGTAGCTCGACAGCGTCACGCCGCCGTAGACGCCGATCGCGCCGGGGAAGCGGGCGGGATCGTACCCGGCGCTCTCCAGGGCCTCCCAGGAGCATTCGAGGAAGTGGCGGAGCTGCGGGTCCATCAGCTCCGCCTGGGCGGGCGGGACATCGAAGAAATCGGCGTCGAACAGCGCCTCGTCGGCCAGCACGCCCCGCGCCCGGACGAGGCGGGGGTGGGCGCGCAGGGCCGGATCGGCGCCGGCCGCGGCCAGCTCCGCGTCCGAGAAGAAGGAGATCGCCTCCACCCCCTCGCGCAGGTTGCGCCAGAAGGCCTCCAGGTCGCGGGCCTGCGGGAAGCGGCCGGCCATGCCGACGATGGCGATGCCGCCGGCCGGCGCCGCGTCCTCCTCCGGCTCCACCGGCCTGGGGGCCCGGGCGGGGCGGACCGGCGGTGTCGCCACGACCGCGCGGCTACTACCGCCCAGGTGGTCGGCCTGGGAGCGGATGTTGGGGTGGTTGAACAGCTCCATCAGGGAGATCTCGCGGCCGAGCGCCTCCTGGAGGCGGCTGTGCAGGCGCACCAGCAGCAGCGAGTGGCCGCCGACGTCGAAGAAGTTGTCGGTGACGCCGACCCGCTCCACCCCCAGCACCTCGCGCCAGACGGCGGCGATCTGCTCCTCGACCGGGCTCTCCGGCGCCGCCTGGGCGCGCGCCTCCCCGGCCTCCTCCACCGGCGCGGGAAGGGCCCGCCGGTCCACCTTGCCGTTGGGGGTGATCGGCAGCCGCTCGAGGAGGACGAACGCCGACGGCACCATGTAGGCCGGCAGGCGGTCGCGCAGGGCCTGGCGCAGGAAGGCCGGCGAGACCGCCCCGCCCTCGGCCACGATGTAGGCCACCAGCCGCTTCTCGCCGCGGTCCTCGCGCGCCACCACCACCGCCTCGCGCACGCCGGGCAGGGCGGCGAGGCGGGCCTCGATCTCCGCCGGCTCGATGCGGAAGCCGCGGATCTTCACCTGCTGGTCGGCGCGGCCGGCGAAGGCCACCTCGCCGTCCGGCAGGTAGCGGCCGAGGTCGCCGGTGCGGTAGATGCGGTCCCCCGGCAGCTCCGTGAACGGGTTGATCCGGAACTTGTCGGCGGTGAGCGCCTCGTCCCCCAGATACCCTTGCGCGAGGTGGGGGCTGCGCACGGCGATCTCCCCCACCTCGCTGACGCCGGCCAGGCCCCCGGCGCGGTTGGTCAGCAGGAGCTGCGCGTCGCGCATGCCGGCGCCCAGCGGCAGCACCTGCTTGGCGTCCTCGCCGGTCCCCGCACAGACGTGGTAGGCGACGGCGCGCTGGGTCTCGGTCGAGCCGTAGAGGTTGACGCAGGTCACCCCCGGCGCCAGCCGCCGGATGCGCGCCACGTCGAGCCGGGTGAGGGCGTCCCCCACCAGCATCACGAGCCGCAGGCTGGGGGCCTCGACGAAGGCGCCGCCGCTGGGGCGCTCGGTGAGGATCTGCCCCATCGCCGGCGTCAGGTGGGCCACCGTCACCCCCTCGCGCGCCACCCAGGCGGCGAGGCGGCCGGAGACCCCGATGTCCTCGGGGTCCGGGACGACGATCGTGGCCCCCAGGTAGAGCGGCGTGAAGAGGTCGCGCTGCAGGGGGTCGTGGGCCAGCCCTGAGAGCATGCTGAAACGGTCCTCTCCGTTGAGGCCGAAGCGCTCGCACTGCCAGGGCAGGAAGTGGGTCAGCGGGCCGTGCCGGCCGGCGATCCCCTTCGGCGTGCCGGTGGAGCCGGAGGTGAAGCCGAGCACCGCCACGTCGTCCGGTCCGGTCGCGACGGCCGGCGGCTCTGCCGGAAGCCCCTCCAGGCGCGCGAGCACCGCCGCGGCGCCACCGCGCGGCAGGTCGAGGCGGGCGCAGCCGGCCTCGGCCAGCCAGGCGTCCACCGCGTCCGGCAGCGGCCCGCCCGCCTCCAGGCGGATCAGGGCGCGCGGGGTGGCGACGCGCAGGATCTCCACCAGCCGGGCCGGCGGGTAGGCCGGGTCGAGCATGGTGAAGGCCGCGCCGGCCTTGAGCGCGCCGAGCACCGCCGCGGCGACCGGCGCGCTGCGATGGGCCCAGACCGCCACCCGGTCCCCCTTGCGGACCCCCTCGGCGAGCAGCGCGTGGGCCAGCCGGTTGGCCGCCGTCTCGAGCTCGCCGTAGCTCCACGTCCCCTCGCGGTCGGAGACCGCCGTGCGCTCGGGGGCGGAGCGCGCCCGCGCCGAGAAGAGGTCGTGGATCGCCCCCACCCAGGTGGCGTCGAGCGGCGCCGCCGGATCGGGCAGCACCGCCCGCGCGGCGGGGGTGACCAGCGACAGCGCCTCGATGGGCGTCTCGGGAGCGGCGGCGGCCTGCTCCAGGACGGCGGTGAGCTGGTCCATCAGGCCTTCCATCCGCTCCACGTCGAAGAGATCGGCGTTGTAGAGCAGGTGGACGAAGAGCCCGTGGTTGGGGCGCTCCGTGACGTAGAAGGTGAGGTCGAACTTCGAGGGGAGCTCGGGGACCGCGAACGGCTCCAGAGTGATCCCCGGCAGCGGCACGGCGCCGGTCACCGGCAGGTTCAGCATGTTGAACATCACCTGGAACAGCGGCGTGCGCGACGGGTCGCGCTGCTGCGGCAGGCGGGCGAGCAGGGCCTCGAAGGGGACGTCCTGATGGCTGTAGGCCCCCAGGGTGACGGCGCGCACGCGCTCCAGCAGCTCGCGGAAGGACGGGGCGCCGGAGAGGTCGGTGCGCAGCACCAGGGTGTTGAGGAAGAAGCCGATCAGCCCCTCGGTCTCCACCAGGCGGCGGCCGGCGATCGGCGCCCCCACCAGGATGTCGTCCTGGCCGCTCCAGCGGTGGAAGAGGACCTTGGCGGCGGCGAGCAGGGTCATGAACAGCGTCGCCCCCTCGCGGCGGGAGAGCGCGTTGAGGCGTCCCCCGAGCGCCGGCGGCAGGTCCCTGACCACGCTGTGGCCGCGGTAGGACTGCACGGCCGGGCGCGGGCGATCGATCGGCAGCTCCAGGGGGGCGATCTCGCCGCCCAGCCGCTCCAGCCAGTAGGCGACCTCGCGCTCCAGGGTGCCGGCGATCGCCCGCCGCTGCCAGAGGGCGTAGTCCGGATACTGGACCGGCAGCTCGGGCAGCGGCGACGGGCGCCCCTCCAGGAAGGCCGGATAGAGGGCCGCGACCTCCTGGAAGAAGAGGCCGACCGACCAGCCGTCGGAGGCGATGTGGTGGAACACCGCCGCGCAGTGGTGGACCTCGGGCTCCAAGCGCAGGATGGCCGCCACCAGCAGCGGCCCGCGCGTCAGGTCGAAGCGCCAGTCGGCGTACTGCTGGGCGACGCGCTCCGCCTCGCGGCCGCGCGGCGCCGGGGGCAGGGCCGAGAGGTCGATCAGCGGCACCACCTGGGGGGCGAACGGCAGCACCCGCTGGCGCGGCTGCCCCTCGACGGTGACGAAGACGGTGCGCAGCGCCTCGTGCCGGCGCAGCACCTCGTTGAGGGAGACGGCGAGCGCCGCGGCGGCGAGCCGGCCGGTGAGCCGCAGGGTGATCGCGATGTTGTAGAACGGCGCCCCGGGGTCGAGCCGGTCGAGGAACCACAGGCGCTCCTGGGAGAAGGAGAGCGGCAGGTCGCGGTCCCCCGGCGGCCGGCGGGTCACCCCCTCGGCGGCCGGGGCGACCGCCGGCGCGGCGGTCCCTCCCGCCGCCTCCACCGCCCGGGCCAGCCCCTCCAGGGTGGAGGCCTCGAACATCTGGCGCACCGAGAGGCTGGCGCCGAGCTCGGCGCGCATCCGGGCGGCGACCCGGGTGATCAGCAGCGAGTGGCCGCCGAGGTCGAAGAAGTCGTCGTGGACGCCCACCCGGTCCACCCCCAGCGCCTCCTCCCAGAGGGCGGCGAGCACCTTCTCGACCGGCGTGCGCGGCGCCACGTAGCGCTTCGGCCGCGCCGCCGTGGCGGCCGCCGCCGGACGCTCGACGTATTCGACGCCGCCGGCCGCGCCGTTTTCCAGGCGATACCGGGCCAGCTCGCCGGTCCGGAAGAGGCGGCCGCCGGGAGCGGCGGCGAACGGGTCCGGCACCAGCCGCGCGGCGGCGAGCTCCGGCGACTCCAGGGAGAGATTGGCGAGCCCGGGGCCGCCGACGCAGATCTCGCCCGGCACCCCGAGCGGCACCGGCTGCAGCGCCAGGTCGAGGATGTAGAGCCGGAAGCCCTCCAGGCCGGCGGCGTCCGTGCCGAGGAGGCGGCCGAGGGCCTCCGCGGCGCGCGCCGGCAGCGGCTCGCCGGCGCTCCGCTCGAGGATCTGGCGGCTCTCGGCGGGGGTGAGCAGCGGCAGCTCCGCGAGCGGGGTGCGCGGCGCCGCGGCGGCCGCCGCCAGCAGGTTCTCCAGGTGCTCGACCAGCCGCCGCACCGTCGCCTCGTCGAACAGCTCGGTGGCGTACTCGGCCATGCCGGCGATCCGGCCCGGCTCCTCCTGCAGGGCGAGGGTGAGGTCGAACTTGGCGGCGACGACGCCGGTCTCCAAGGGCTCGACGGCCAGGCCGGAGAAGGCGGCCGGCGTGCGCTCGTTGTTCTGCAGCGCCAGGGAGACCTGGAAGAGCGGCGAGTGGGCGAGGCTGCGCTCGGGCTGCAGCTCCGCGACGATGCGCTCGAACGGCAGGTCCTGGTGCTCGAAGGCGCCGAGCGTCGTCTTGCGCACCCGGCCCAGCAGGTCGTGGAAGGTGAGGTCCCCCGGGGCCTCGACGCGCAGCACGAGCGTGTTGACGAAGAACCCGATCAGCCCCTCGTGCTCCGCCTGGTTGCGGCCGGCGATCGGCGAGCCGACCGCGAGGTCGTCCTGCCGGCTGTAGCGGGCGAGCAGGGCGCCGAGGCCCGCGAGCAGGGTCATGAAGAGGGTCGACCGCGACTCGCGGGCGGCGCCGTTGAGGGCCCGCGCCAGCTCGGGGCCGAACGCGAAGTGGAAGGCGCCGCCGCGGAAGCTGCGCACCGCCGGGCGCGGCCGGTCGATGGGGAGCTCCAGGACCTCCGGCAGGCCGGCGAGCGCCTGCCGCCAGTAGGCGAGCAGCTCCTCCAGGGCCTCCCCCTGGAGCTGGCCGCGCTGCCGGCGGGCGTAGTCGGAGTACTGGCGGGGGAGCTCGGGGAGCGGCGAGGGGCTGCCGGCGAGCGCCGCCTGATAGAGGGCGAGCAGCTCGTGGATGAGGATGCCCAGCGACCAGCCGTCGGCGGCGATGTGGTGGAGGGTGAGGACCAGCACGTGGTCCTGGCGGTCGAGCCGGAGCAGCAGGCCGCGGGCGACCGGTCCGCGCGTGAGGTCGAAGGGGCGCTGGGCCTCCTCGTCAGCCAGCCGCTCGCGCTCCACCGCCCGGCTCGCCTCTGGCAGCCCCGAGAGGTCGACCACCGGCAGGGGGAAGACCGCCTCCGGCGAGACCCACTGCGCCGGCTGGCCGTCCAGCTCGCCGAAGGTGGAGCGCAGCACCTGGTGGCGGCGCGCCACCTCGCGCAGCGCCGCGGCGAAGGCGGCGTGGTCGAGCGGCCCGCGCAGGCGTACCGGCAGGGGGACGTTGTAGGCGGCGGTGCCGGGCTGGAGCTGCTCCAGGAACCAGAGCCGCTCCTGGGCGAACGACAGCGGCAGCCCGCCCTCGCGCGCCCGCGCCTCGGCGGCGGGGAGGGCGGGGGCGATCGCCGCCAGCCGCTCCGCCAGCCCCGCCACGCTGGCGTCCTCGAACAGGACCCGCATCGGCACGTCCACCCCCAGCTCCTTGCGGATGCGCGCCACCACCCGGGTCGCCAGCAGCGAGTGGCCGCCGAGGTCGAAGAAGGAGTCGCTCCGGCGGACGGCGGAGACCCCCAGGATCTCCTGGAAGATCCGCGCCAGCACCTCCTCGGCCGGCGTGCGGGGCGCCTCCTCCCTGGCGGCGTCGAGGTCCGGCGCCGGCAGGGCCCGGCGGTCCACCTTGCCGGTGGGGGTGAGCGGCAGCTCGGCCAGGCGCACGAAGACCGAGGGGACCAGCGCCGCCGGCAGGGAGCCGCGCAGGAAGTCGCGGAGCTCGCCGGCCTCAGGGGCGTCCTCGCCCGCCACCACCCAGGCCACCAGCCGCTCGTCCCGGGCCAGCACCACCGCCTCCCGCACCTGGGGGTGCCGGCGCAGCGCCGCCTCGACCTCCCCCGGCTCGATGCGGAAGCCGCGCACTTTCACCTGGTCGTCCACCCGGCCCAGGAACTCCACCGTGCCGTCCGGGAGCCACCGCACCAGGTCGCCCGTGCGGTAGAGGCGTCCGCCGGGCTCCTCTCCGAAGACGTCCGGGATGAACCTCTCGGCCGTCAGCTCCGGCCGGCCCAGGTAGCCGCGGGCCACCCCGGGGCCGCCCACCCGGAGCTCCCCCGGCACCCCCACCGGCGCCAAGCCCCCCCGGGGGTCCACCACATAGGCGGCGTTCTCGGCCGACGGACGGCCGATCGGCGTCCGCTCGCCGCCCCGCAGGTGGCCGGGCCGGCCGATCTCGAACAGCAGGCTGTTGACCGTCACCTCGGTGGGGCCGTAGCCGTTGTAGAGGGTGCACCCCTCGCCCACCGCCGCTGCCAGCCGCTCCACCGCGGTCAGGCTCAGCGCCTCGCCGCCCAGGTGCAGCACCCGCAGCCCCTCCAGCCGCGTCCCGGTCTCCGCCACCGCCCGGGCGAACGAGGGCGTGGCGTGCACGACGCCGATCCCCTCCGCCAGGGCCCGCCGGGCGAAGGCCGCGGCGTCGCCGGTCTCCTCGACGGGCGGGATGTGCAGCGCCGCCCCGGAGGTGACCGCCGTCAGGATCTCCCAGAGGCCGAAGTCGAAGGCGTAGGAGAGGCTCTGGAGCACCCGCGTGCCGGGGCCCAGGGCGAAGGTCTCGCGGCTCCACAGCAGCATCGGCACGAGGTTGGCGTGGGTGACCCCCACCCCCTTGGGGCGGCCGGTCGAGCCGGAGGTGTAGATCACGTAGGCCAAGGCCTCCTCCGGAACCGCGAGATCGGTCCAGTCCGCGTCCTCCACCTCCCCCAGCCGGAGGGTGGCGGGGCCGCTCGCCGGCAGCTCCTCCTGGCTCACCACCACCGCCAGCCCGGAGTCGGCGAGCAGCAGCTCCAGCCGCTCCTGCGGATGGGCGGGGTCGAGCGGCACCAGCGCGCCGCCGGCCCGCAGCACCCCCAGGATGCCCACCACCAGGTCGAAGGAGCGCCCGGCGCTCAGGCCCACCCGCACCTCGGGACCCACTCCCAGCTGGCGCAGCGCGTGGGCCAGGGCGCCCGACCGGCGCTCCAGCTCGCCGTAAGTGAGGCTCCGCTCGCCTGATACCAGCGCCACCGCCTCCGGCCGCAGCCGCGCCTGCTCCTCGAACAGGCCGTGCGCCGTTCCGGGCACCGCCCAGATGCCCGGCGACCGGCGCCAGGCCAGGAGCTGATCGCGCTCCGCCGCGCTCAGCAGCGGCAGCTCCGAGACCCGCGTCCCGGGGGCGGCGGCCGCCGCCCCCAGCAGCGTCAGCAGGTGGCCCGCCAGGCGTTGCGCCGTGGCCGCCTCGAAGAGGTCGCGGCGGTATTCGATCCACCCCGCCAGCCCCTCCCCTTCGGGCCCTTCCGGCATCAGCACCAGGCTGAGGTCGAGCTTCTCCACCTCGCCGGGCTCCAGCATCACCTGGAAGAGCGGATGGCGGTCGCGGCCGGGGTCCGGCGCCAGCGCGGCGGCCAGTCGCTCCAACGAGACCCCCGGGTGCGCCGCCGCCGCCCGCGCCTCCTCGCGCACCCGCTCCACCAGCTCGCGGAAGGCGGGGTCCCCCTCCAGGCTCACCCGCAGCGGCAGTGGGCCGGCGGCGAACGGCAGGCCCACCAGCAGCTCGGGCTCGCCGGCCCAGCGGGAGAGCACGGCCGCGAAGGCCGCCAGCAGCGCCGCCCGCTCGCCCGGCACCCCGCCGGGGACCTCCAGCCGCTCCCGGCCGCTCACCGCCGAGGCCACCGCCGGACGCGGGTGGTCGGTGGGCAGGTCCAGGGCCAGGGGAGCGCCGCTCAGGTGCTCCCGCCACCAAGCCAGGTCCGAGCCGGCATCGGCGCCGCCCGGGCCCTCGGCCGGCCGGCTCCCCAGCGCCTCCTCGACCGCCTCGGCGAGACCGGCCAGGGTCGGCCGCTCGAACACCACCGCCAGCGAGAGGTCGGCGCGCAGCGACTCGCGCAGGCGCGACAGCACGCGGGTGGCGAGCAGCGAGTGGCCGCCGAGGTCGAAGAAGCTGTCGTTGCGGCCGATCCGCTCGCGCCCCAGCAGGTCGCTCCAGATGGCGGCGATCCGCCGCTCGACGTCGGTGCGGGGCTCGGCGTAGGCGTCGCTCGGCCCCTCGCCGGCCGGCGCCTCCAGGCGCGACAGGGTGCGGCGGTCCACCTTGCCGCTGACGGTGAGCGGCAGCTCCGCCATCTCCACGAAGGCGGAGGGGATCATGTAGGCCGGCAGGCTGGCCCCCAGGTGCTCCTTGAGACCGGCGGTGGTGACCGGGGCGGAGGGGACGTAGAAGGCCACCAGCCGCTTCTCCCCCGACTCCTCCCGCCGCACCACCACGGCGCACTCGGCGAGCGCCGGGTGCTCCGAGAGCACCGTCTCCACCTCGCCCGGCTCGATGCGGTAGCCGCGGATCTTCACCTGGTTGTCCATGCGGCCGAGGAACTCGACGTTGCCGTCCGGCCGGAAGCGTGCCAGGTCCCCGGTACGGTAGAGGCGGGCGCCGGGCGGGTCGAGCTCGCCGGCGAACGGGCTGGGCACGAAGCGCTCGGCGGTCAGCTCCGGCCGGCCGCGGTAGCCGCGGGCGAGGCCGTCGCCGCCGGTGAGCAGCTCCCCCGGGACGCCGACCGGCACCGGCCGCATCTCGCGGTCGAGGATGTAGACCGTGGTGTTGGCCATCGGCTTGCCGATCGGCACGTAGGCGCCCGGCGGATCGTTCCGGTCCACCCGGTAGCAGGTGGTGAAGCAGGAGTTCTCGGTGGGGCCGTAGCCGTCGATCAGCTCGACGTCCGGCAGCGCCTCCAGGGCCCGCCGGATGTGCGGCGGCGAGAGCACGTCGCCGCCGGAGAGGAGCTGGCGCACGCCGCGCAGGTCGTCGAGCCCCTCCTCGATCATCTGGTGGAACAGCCCCGAGGTCAGCCAGAGGGTGGTCACCCCGTGGCGGCGGATGATGTGGCCGAGCTCCGCCAGCGAGAAGGGGCCGGTGGGGGCCACCGCCAGCCGGCCGCCGTTGACCAGCGCGCCGAAGATCTCCAGCGTCGAGGGGTCGAAGGAGAGCGGCGCGAGCTGGAAGAAGGTTTCGCCGGCGTCGAGGCGGGCGTAGTCGGCCCCCGCCACCAGCCGCACCAGGCCGCGGTGGGGGACCGCCACCGCCTTCGGGCGCCCAGTCGAGCCGGAGGTGTAGAGCACGTAGACCAGGTTGTCGGCGAGGATGCCGCCGCGCGGATTCTCCGCCGGCTCCCCCTCCAGGCTCGCGCGGTCGCGGTCCAGGCAGACCCCCCGCTCGCCGAATTCGGGCAGGGCGGCGAGGTGCTCCTCCAGGGTGACCAGCGCCGCCGGCCGCGACTCCTCGACCAGGAAGGCCAGGCGGTCGCGCGGCTGCGTGGGGTCGAGCGGCAGGTAGGCGCCGCCCGCCTTGAGGATGCCCATCATCCCTTCGATCATCTCCAGCGACCGCGGGATGGCGAGCACCACCAGCTCCTCGGGTCCCACCCCCAGGCGGCGCAGCCGGTGGGCGAGCCGGTTCGCCCGCGCGTTGAGCTCGGCGTAGGTCAGCCGGTCGTCGCCGAATTCGACGGCGACCGCCTCCGGCGTGCGCTTCACCCACTGCTCGAACAGCTCGTGGACGGGGGTCTCCGAGGGGTAGGCCAGCGCCGTCCGGTTCCACTCGACCAGCGTCTGCCGGCGCTCGGCCGCGTCGAGCAGGGGGAGCTCCCAGAGGTTGAGGCCGGGATTCGCCGCGGCGCCCGCCAGCAGGGTCCCGAAATGCCGCCCCAGCCGCTCGGCGGTGGCGCCGTCGAACAGGGCGGCGGAGTGCTCGATGCTCCCCCAGAGCCGCCCCTCCTCCTCGCTCCAGGAGAAGGTGAGGTCGAACTTGGCGGTGCCGGTCTCCACCCCCACGGCGGCGAGGGCGAGGCCGCCCATGGCGAGCGCCGGCCGCGGCTGGTTCTGCAGGGTGAGCACCACCTGGAAGATCGGGTTGCGCCCCGCCTCGCGCTCCGGCTGCAGCTCCTCGACCAGCTTGTCGAACGGCATGTCCTCGTGGGCGAAGGCGGCGAGGGTCCGCTCCTTGACCCGCCCCAGCAGGCCGCGGAAGGTGAGGCCGGCGGCGAGGCTGGAGCGCAGGGCCAGGGTGTTGACGAAGAAGCCGATCAGCCCCTCGGTCTCGCTGCGGTTGCGGTTCGCCACCGGCGCGCCGACCGCGAAGTCCTCTTGGCCGCTGTAGCGCAGCAGCAGGGTCTCGAAGGCCGCCAGCAGGACCATGTAGAGTGTCCCCTCGGCCTCGCGGGCGAGGGCGTTGACGCGCGGCAGCACCTCGGCGGCGATCTCCGCCGCGCGGTGGCCGCCATGGGGGCTGGCGACCGCCGGCCGCGGCCGGTCGGTGGGCAGCTCCAGCGGCGGCGTGCCGGCCAGCCGCTCGCGCCAGAAGGCGATCTCCTTCTCCAGCGCCTCGCCGCGCATCCGCTCGCGCTGCCAGACCGCGTAGTCGGCGTACTGGATGGGGAGCTCCGGCAGCGTCGCGGGCCGCCCGGCGCAGAAGGCGTCGTAGAGCGCCGCCATCTCGCGGATCAGCACGCCGGCCGACCAGCCGTCGGAGACGATGTGGTGGATGGTGAGGGCGAGGACGTGCTCCTCATCTCCCAGCCGGACGAGGGCGGCGCGGAAGAGCGGCCCGCGCCGGAGGTCGAAGGGCCGGGCGGCCTCCGCGGTCGCCAGCCGCAGCATCTCGCGCTCCCGCGCCGCCGCCGGCAGGGCGGAGAGGTCGGTCACGGGAAGGGGGACGGCGGCCGGCGGCGCGACCACCTGGAAGGGGACGCCGTCGCGCTCGCCGAAGGTGGTGCGCAGCGCCTCGTGGCGGTGGACGATCTCCTCGAAGGTGCGGCGCAGGGCCGGCACGCCGAGGCGGCCGGTGAGGCGCACGGCCGCCGGCACGTTGTAGACCCCGGCGGCGCCGGCCCCCAGGTGCTCCAGGAACCAGAGCCGCTCCTGGGCGAAGGAGAGCGGCAGCGGCCCGCCGTCGCGCGGCGCGCGCCCGATGCGCTCCACCGCCCCCGGCCCCTTCTTCTTGAGCTTCTCCATCAGCCTGCGGAGCTCGTCCGCGGAGAGCGATTTCACCAGCTTCGAACGGTCATCCATGAGCGCTTTCCCCGTCCTCCGTCAGAGCCTCGTCCAGCAGCACGTCCCCGGCCTGGGCGGCCATCTCCTCGGCGATCCGTTCCGCCAGGTCGGCGACGGTGGCCGAGGAGAAGACCGCGCGCACGGGCAGCTTGACCCCGAACAGGTCGCGCACCCGCGAGATGAGCTGAACCCCCAGCAGCGAATGGCCGCCGAGGGCGAAGAAGTCGTCGAAGACGCCGACCCGCTCGACCTCCAGCACCTCGCTCCACAGCGGCGCCAGCAGCTCCTCGATCGGGTTGCGCGGCGCCACGTAGCCGTCCCCCTCGGCACGCGCCTCCGGCCCCTGCCCGGCGAGGACCTTGCGGTCGACCTTGCCGTTGGGGGTGAGCGGCAGCTCGGGGAGCAGCAGGATGCCGGCCGGGACCATGTACGGCGGCAGCCGCTCCGCGAGATAGCGCCGCAGCTCGTCGACCAGGTCGCCGCCGTCGGTTCCTTCTGGAACGACGCAGCCGAGCAGGGCGCGGGTGGCCCCCTCGTCGCGGGCCACCACCACCGCCTCGCGCACCCGCGGGTGGAGGTCGAGCGCCGCCTCGATCTCTCCCAGCTCGACGCGGAAGCCGCGGATCTTCACCTGGTGGTCGAGGCGGCCGAGGAACTCCAGCTCGCCGTCCGGCAGCCAGCGGGCGAGGTCCCCCACCCGGTAGAGGCGGGTCCCCGGCACGGCCGCGAACGGGTCGGGGCGGAAGCGGTCCGCCGTCAGCTCCGGCCGGTTGAGGTAGCCGCGGGCGAGCCCGTCGCCGGCGATCCAGACCTCCCCGGGCACCCCCACCGGCACCGGCCGCAGCCGCGGGTCGAGCACGTAGACCCGGCAGTTGGTGAGCGGCCGGCCGATGGTGGGCTCGCGCGTCTCCCCCCGCCGCGGCGTCGAGACGGTCGAGAAGGTGGTGTCCTCCGACGGCCCGTAGAGGTCGTAGATCTCCTCCACGTGCGGCAGGGCGAAGACGCGGTCGACCAGGTCGCGCCGCAGCGGCTCGCCGGCCAGGTTGACGATGCGCGCCGAGGGGGGCACGGCGCCGGCCCGCAGCAGCTCGGCCATCGCCGAGGGGACGGTGTCGATCAGCCGGACCTCGCCCGCCGCCGGCAGGTCGATCAGCGCCAGGGCGTCGTCGGCCAGGATCACCGTGCCGCCGGCCGCCAGCGGGGCGAAGATCTCGAAGATCGAGATGTCGAAGCAGATCGAGGTCGAGGCGAGCATGCCGCCCAGGGCGTCCTGGGGATAGGCAGTGAGCGCCCAGGCGATCATCGCCACCGCGCTCGAATGGCGGATCAGGATCGCCTTCGGCTTCCCCGTCGAGCCCGAGGTGTAGATCGTGTAGGCGATCTGGCCGGGATCGATCAGCCCCCGCGGCAGCTCCCCCTCGGGCCCCTCGTCCGGACGATCCAGGAGGACGATCCGGCCACCATAGGGGGGCAGCGAGGGGGCCAGCGCGCTCTCGGTGATCAGCACCGGCGCCTGGGTATCGCCCAGCAGCAGGGCCACCCGCTCGGCCGGATAGGCCGGGTCGAGCGGCACGTAGGCGCCGCCGGCCTTGAGCACGGCGATCAGCGCCGCCACCAGCGAGGAGGTGCGGCGGGCGAAGACCCCCACCAGGGTCTCGGGGCCCACCCCGAGCCCCCGCAGCCGGCGGGCCAGCCGGCCGGCCCGCGTGTCCAGCTCGCGGTAGCTCAGCCGCTCGGTCCCCCAGACCAGGGCGGTGGCGTCCGGCGTCCGCGCCACCTGCTCCTCGAACAGCTCGTGCAGGCCGCGGCCGCGGGCGAAGGGGGCCGCCGTGGCGGTCCAGTCGGCGAGGATCTGGCGGCTCTCCCCGGCGGTCAGCAGCGGCAGGTCGGCGATCTCGGATTCAGGATCAGCCACCGCCCCGGCCAGCAGGGTGGCGAGGTGCCCGGCCATCCTCCCGGCGGTGGCGGCGTCGAAGAGGTCGGCGTTGTATTCGAGGCCGCCGGAGAGGGCGCCGCCGTTCCCGGCCAGCGCCAGCACCAGCTCGAGCTTGGCCGTGCCGGTGTGCACCGCCACCGGCTCCGCCGCCACCCCGGGGAGCCGCAGGCGGGCCGCCGGGCCATCCTCCAGGGCCAGCACCGCCTGGCAGACGGGGGCGCGGGAGAGATCGCGGCCGGGGGCCAGCTCGTCGACCAGCCGCTCGAAGGGGACGTCCTGATGGGCATAGGCGGCGAGCGCCCGCGCCCGCACCCCGTCGAGCAGCCCGGCAAACGGCCGGCCGGCCGCCGGCTCCACCCGCAGCGGCAGCAGGTTGACGAAGAAGCCGATCAACCCCTCCACCTCGGGGCGGCGATTGGCCGCCGGCGTACCGAGGGCGAAGTCCTCCTGGCCGCTCCAGCGGTGGAGCACCGCGCCCCAGGCGGCGAGCAGGGTCATGAAGGCGGTGGCGCCGCGCTGGCGGGCGAGGTCGCGAGCCCCAACCACCAGATCGGCCGGCAGCTCCACCGGCACCGCCCCGCCGCGGAAGGTCTGCGTGGCCGGACGCGGCCGGTCGGTGGGGAGGTCGAGCGGCTGCGGGGGGGTGGGGAATTCGCCGCGCCAGAAGGCGAGCTGCTCCTCAAGCACCTCCCCCTGGAGCCAGCCGCGCTGCCAGACGGCGTAGTCGGGGTACTGCACCGGCAGCTCCGGCAGCGTCTCCCCGGCGTACAGGGCCGCCAGCTCGCGGAAGAGGACGTCCATCGAGCCGCCGTCCGCCACCACGTGGTGGAGGGTGAGCGCCAGCAGATGGTCGTCCTCTCCCAGCCGGATCAGCAGGGCCCGGCCGAGGGGGCCGCGGGCGAGGTCGAACGGCCTTTTGACCTCCTCCTCCAGCCGCGCCAGGGCCACGGCTTCGGACAGCTCGTCCAGCTCGACCCGCTCCAGCTCCAGGGCGGGCTCCGCCGCCACCGCCTGCACCGGCCTGCCGTCCACGGCAGGGAAGGTGGTGCGCAGCGACTCGTGCCGCGCCGCCACCCCGCGCAGGGCCGCGGCCAGGCGGCCGGCGTCGAGCGGGCCGCGCAGCCGCCAGGCGACCGGGACGTTGTAGAGCGGGCCGCCCCCCTCGAGCTGGTCGAGGAACCAGAGCCGCTCCTGGGCGAAGGAGAGGGGGAGCGGCTCCGGGCGCGCGACGGGCACGAGGGGCGCCGCGGCCTCCTCCGGCAGCTCGGCCGCGATCCGGGAGGCCAGCTCCGCCACCGTGGGCGCCTCGAACAGGGCCCGCACCGGCAGCTCCACCCCGAGCGCCGCGCGCAGCCGCGAGACCACCCGGGTGGCCAGCAGGGAATGGCCCCCCAGCAGGAAGAAGTCGGAGGACGGCCCCACCCGCTCCGCGCCCAGCACCTCGGCGAAGATCCTCGCCACCAGCTCCTCGTGGGAGGTGCGGAGGGCGGCCGGCTCCTCCTCCACCGTGAAGTCGGGCTCGGGGAGGGCCCGGCGGTCCACCTTGCCGGTGGGGGTGAGCGGCAGCCCGTCCAGGCGCACGATCGCCGAGGGCACCAGCGCCGCCGGCAGCAGCCCGCCCAGGAAGGCCTGGAGCTCAGGGCCCTCCGCGTCCGCCACCACCCAGGCCACCAGCCGCTCGCCGCGGGCCATCACCACCGCCTCATGGACCGCCGGGTGCCGGCGCAGCGCCGCCTCGACCTCCCCCGGCTCGATGCGATATCCACGGACCTTCACTTGGAAATCCAGCCGCCCCAGGAGCTCCACGGTGCCGTCGATCAGCCAGCGCGCCAGGTCCCCGGTGCGATAGAGGCGCGCGCCCGGCTCACTTCCGAAGACGTCCGGGATGAATTTCTCCGCCGTCAGCTCCGGCCGGCCCAGGTAACCGCGGGCCACCCCGGGACCGCCCACCCAGAGCTCGCCGGGCACCCCCACCGGCGCCAGGCCGCCCCAGCGATCCACCACGTAGGCGGCATTCTCGGCCGAGGGGCGCCCGATCGGCGTCCGCTCGCCACCCCGCAGGTGGCCGGGCCGGCCGATCTCGAACAGCAGGCTGTTGACCGTCACCTCGGTGGGGCCGTAGCCGTTATAGAGCGCGCACCCCGCGCCCACCGCCGCCGCCAGCCGCTCCACCCCGCTCCGGCTCAGCGCCTCGCCGCCCAGGTGGAGCAACCGCAGCCCCTCCAGCCGCGTCCCCGTCTCCGCCACCGCCCGGGCGAACGACGGCGTGGCGTGGACGGTGTCGATCCCTGCCGCGAGAGCCCGCCGGGCGAAGGCCTCGGCGTCGCCGGTCTCCTCGACGGGCGGGACGTGCAGCGCCGCTCCGGAGGTGACCGCCGTCAGGATCTCCCAGAGGCCGAAGTCGAAGGCGTAGGAGAGGCTCTGGAGCACCCGCCGCCCCTCCTTGAGGTCGAAGGTGCTCCGGCTCCACAACAGCATCGGCACGAGGTTGGCGTGGGTGACCCCCACCCCCTTGGGGCGGCCGGTCGAGCCCGAGGTGTAGATTACGTAGGCCAGCGCCTCCTCCGGAATCTCGAAGCCGGTCCAATCCGCGTCCTCCACCTCCCCCAGCCGGAGGTTGGCGGGGCCGCTCACCGGCAGATCTTCCTGGCTCACCACCACCGCCAGCCCGGAGTCCTCCAGCAGCAGCGCCAGCCGCTCCGCCGGATGGGCCGGGTCGAGGGGGACCAGCGCGCCGCCGGACCGCAGGATGCCCAGGATGCCTACCACCAATTCAAAAGAACGCTGGGAGCTCAGTCCCACCCTCACCTCCGGGCCCACTCCCAGGCGCCGCAGCGCCGCCGCCAGGGAGCCGGACCGGCGCGCCAGCTCGCCGTAGGTCATCCGCCGCTCGCCCGCCACCAGCGCCACCGCCTCCGGCCGCAGCCGCGCCCGCTCCTCGAACAGGCCGTGCGCCGTGCCGGGCAGGGCCCACTCCCCAGGCGACCGGCGCCAGCCCAGCAGCTCCTCGCGCTCCGCCCCGCTCAGCAACGGCAGCTCCGAGAGGGGCTGGCGCGGCTCCGCCGCGGCACCGGAGAGCAGGCGGGAGAAATGCCCCGCCATCCGCTCGACCGTGGAGCGCTCGAAGAGGTCGCGGTTGTACTCGATCCGCCCCTCGATCCCGCGCTCGGTCTCGGTGAGCACCCAGGCCATCTCGAGCTTGGCCGTCCCGGTCTCCAGCGGCTCGGCGTGCAGCGCCAGGCCGGGCAGCCGGAGGTCGTCCGCCGGGGCGTTCTGCAGCACCAGCAGCACCTGCACCAGCGGCGGCCGGCTGAGGTCCCGCTCCGGCGCCAGCTCCTCGACCAGCCGCTCGAACGGCACCTCCTGGTGGGCGTAGGCCGCCAGGGTCGTCTCCCGGGCCCGCTCCAGAAGGTCCGTGAATTCCGGATCCCCGGCGAGCTCCATCCGCAGCACCAGGGTGTTGACGAAGAGGCCGATCAGGGGCTCGGTCTCGACGCGAGTGCGCCCGGCGATCGGCGTCCCCACCGCCAGGTCGTCCTCGCCGGTATAGCGCCGCAGGAGGGCGGCAAAGCCGGCGAGCAGCGCCATGAACAGGGTCGTCCCCTGGCGGCGCGCCAGCCGGTGGAGGGCGGCGAGGTCCCGCTCCGGGATAGCGAAGTCGTGGACCGCGCCCCGGGTGCCGGAGACAGCCGGCCGGCGGTCCACCGGCAGCTCCAGGGCTGGCGGCATCCCGGCGAGCTGGCCGCGCCACCAGACGAGCTCGGCGGTCAGGAAGTCCCCGGACAGCCGCCGGCGCTGCCAGGCGGCGAAGTCCGCGTACTGCACCGCCGGCTCGGGCAGCGGGCTCGGCGCCCCGGCCACGAAGGCGGCGTAGAGCGCCCCCAGCTCCCGCACCATCAGCCCCGTCGACCAGCCGTCGCTGACGATGTGGTGCAGGGTCACCAGGGCCACGTGCTCCTCGTCCTCCAGCCGCAGCAGCGACGCCCGCAGCAGCGGCCCGCGGCCGAGGTCGACCGGCCGCCGCGCCTCGGCGGAGGCCAGGCGCTCCGCCTCCTCCCGGCGTCCGGTCAGATCCCGGAGGTCGATCAAGGGCAGGGGGAAGGGGGCCGGCGGCGCGATCACCTGCACCGGCTCCTCCCCTTCCGCCCGGAAGGTGGTCCGCAGCGCCTCATGGCGGCGGACGATCTCGCCCAGCGCCGCGGCCAGGGCGGCGCGGTCGAGCCGTCCCTTCAGCGTCACCGCCGCCGGCATGTTGTAGAGCGGGCTCCCCGGCTCCCATTGGTCGAGGAACCAGAGCCGCTGCTGGGCGAAGGAGAGCGGCAGCGCCCCCTCGCGCGGCACCGGCACGATGGGTGTCCGGTCGAACTCCGCCGCCGGGCGCTCCGCGGCGACCCGGGCGGCCAGCTCCGCCGCCGTGGGCGCCTCGAAGACCGCCCGCAACGGCAGCTCCACCCCGAGCACCGCCCGCACCCGCGAGGTGAGCTGGGTAGCCAGCAGCGAGTGGCCGCCGAGGGCGAAGAAGTCCTCCTCGACTTCCACCCGCTCCACCCCCAGCACGCCGGCGAAGATCCCCGCCATCAGCTCCTCGTAAGGGGTGCGCGGGCCGGCCGCCACCCTCTCGCCCGCCGGGCTCGCGGGGTCGGGGAGCGCCTTGCGGTCGATCTTGCCGTTGGGGGTGAGCGGCAGCGCCGGCAGCGGCACGAAGGCGGTGGGGATCATCGCTTCGGGGAGCGTCCGCCGCAGCGCCGAGGCCAGCTCCCGGCCGTCAATCTCGCCGTCCCGCGAAACCACCCAGGCGACCAGCACCGGCGCCGCGCCCCCTCCTCCGAAAGCGCGGGCCTCGACCACCGCCTCGCGCACCCCGGGGAGGGCGGCCAGCGCGGCCTCGATCTCCCCCAGCTCGATGCGGACGCCGCGGATCTTCACCTGGCGATCGATGCGCCCCAGGAAATCCATGCCGCCGTCCGGCCGGAAGCGGCCGAGATCCCCGGTGCGGTACATCCGGCCCCCAAGCTCCGCCGCGAACGGATCGGGGACGAAGCGCTCGGCGGTAAGGGCCGGCCGGCCGAGGTAGCCGCGCCCCACCCCCAACCCGCCGATGAGGATCTCCCCCGGCACCCCGAACGGCACCGCTTCGCCGGAGCGGCCGAGCAGGTGGATGCGGGCGCCGGGCACGGGGAAGCCGATCGCGGCGTCGCCGTCGAGCGGCGCGGCCGACGCCGGCACCTCGCCGCCGATGCTCACCACCGTGCACTCGGCGGGGCCGTAGAGGTTGAGCAGGCGGAAGGGGGTACCGGGCCGGGGCGCCCGCCGCAGCCGGTCGCCGCCGCAGCCGAGCACCCGCAGCCGGGTGGACGCCGGCCAGGGCTCCTCCAGCAGCGCCTCGACCAGCGGCGTGGGGAAGAAGCCGGCGGTGATCTCCTCGCGCGCCAGCCACTCCACCAGCCGCCCCGGGGCGGTGCGGACCTCCTCGTCCGGCACGTGCAGGCTGGCCCCCGCCGCCAGGGTCGACCAGATCTCCCAGACCGAGACGTCGAAGGACGGGCTCACCACCACCGCCGCCCTGTCCTCAGGGGTCAATCCGTACAGCTCCAGCACCCAGGCCAGCAGGTTGATCAGGTTGGCGTGGGCGATCTGCACCCCCTTGGGGCGGCCGGTCGAGCCGGAGGTGTAGATCACGTAGGCCGCGTTCGAGGAGTGGACAGGGACGTCCAAATTGATCGCATCGCCCTCCATCTCCTCATCCACACAGATCACCGTCCCGGCCGTCGGCACTTTGCCGAGCAGGGCCCGCCGGGTGAGCAGGACGGGAGCCGCCGAGTCTTCGACCAGATAGGCCAGCCGCTCCGCCGGATAGGAGGGGTCGAGCGGCGCATAGGCCGCCCCCGCCTTGAGCGCCGCCAGCTCGGCCACCACCAGGGCCGCCGAGCGCTCCAGGCAGACCGCCGCCGTGGTCTCCGGCCCCACCCCGAGGTCCCGCAGGCGTCGCGCCAGCCGGTTGGCCCGGGCGTTGAGCTCGCCATAGGTCAGCGACTCCACGGAGTCCGCCACCGCCGGCCGCTCCGGCTCCCGCGCGGCCCAATCCTCAATGACTTGATGGATGGACGTCCCCTCGCGCCGCCCCGGCCCGGTGGCGCCCACGGTCAGGAGCTGCCTCCGCTCGGCCTCGGGGAGCAGGTCGAGCTCGGAGAGCCGCCGCGCGGGATTCAGGGTCATCGACCGCAGCAGCTCGGCCATCCGGGCCAGCATCCGCTCGGCCGTGGCGCCGTCGAAGAGGTCGGTGTTGAATTCCAGCTTCAGGACCAGCTCCCGGCCGACCTCCGCCGCGAACAGGGTGAGGTCGAACTGCGCCGCCGGGGATTCCAGCGGCACCGCCTCCAGCGACAACTTACCGAGGTCGAGCCGCACCCCCGGCTCCCCCACCGAGATGGCGGCGAGCGCCGCGAGGTCGGGCGAGGGGGACTTCTGGAGCGCGATCACCGTCTGGGCGAGCGGCGGCCGGCTGGCGTCGCGGTCCGGCTGCAGGCGCTCGGCGAGGCGGGCGAAGGGGAAGTCCGCGTGCTCCAGCGCGTCGAGCGCCGCGCCGCGGGCCCGCTCCAGCATCTCCAGCACGGTGGGATCGCCCGCCAGGTCGGCCCGCAGGGGGACCAGATTCACGAAGTAGCCCATCACCCCGGCCAAGCGGCCGCCCAGGCCCGGCAGCGAGCGGCCGGTGGTGGGGGAGCCCACCAGAAAGTCGTCCTGGGCCGCATGGCGGCCGAGCAGGGCCTCCCAGGCGGCCAGCAGGGCCACGAACAGGGTGCTCCCCTGGGCCGCCGCCAGCGCCTGGAGCCCCGCCGCCACCTCCCGCCCCAGCCGCGTCCGGCGCTCGGCGCCGTGGAAGGTCTGGGCCGGCGGGCGCGGACGGTCGGTGGCGAGGTCGAGCGGCGGCGCGCCGGCCAGCTTCCCCCGCCAGTGCTCCCACAGCCCCTCCCCCCACGGCCCCTCCAGCCGCCGCTCCTGCCAGCGGGCGAAGTCGGTGTAGTGGAGGGTGGGCTCCGGCAGCCCCGCGTTCTCCCCGTCCGTGTAGAGGGCCCCCAGCTCGCGAGCCAGCACGGCGAGCGACCAGAAGTCGGCGGTCACGTGGTGTACGGCCACCACCAGCCGGTCCCCCTCCTCGCGCTCGAACAGGGCGGCGCGGAAGACCGGCCCCCGCTGGAGGTCGAACGGCCGGAAGGCCTCCTGGCGCAGCCGGGCGAGCAGCTCCTCCGCGCTCCAGCCGCGGGCGTCCTCGCGGGTGAAGGCCACGTCCGCCCGCTCGGGGATCCGCTGCACCGGCCCCGCCGGGGTGTCCGCGAAGGTGGCACGCAGCCCGGGGTGGCGGTCCACCAGGGCCTGGAACGCCCGCGCCAGCGCCTCGCGATCGGTGCCGGGAGCGAGGAGCGCCGCTCCCGCGATGTTGTAGGCCGCGCTCTCCGGCGCCAGGCGATGCAGGAACCAGAGCGACCGCTGCCCCCAGGAGAGCGGATGCTCGCCGGTGACCGGCCCGGGGACGATCTCCGTCTCCCCTGGCGTGCCGGCGACCGCCGGCTCGACGATCCGCAGCGCCGCCTCGCGCAGCGACATCCCCTCCAGCAGGCCGGCGATGGGGAGCGCCGCCCCCACCTCGTCCTCGACCGCGTTCTTGAGCTCCACCGCCACCAGGGAGTCGAGGCCGAAACCGGTGAGCGGCCGCTCGGGGTCGATCTTCCGCCAGTCCACCCGCGCCAGGCGGGCGAAGGCGCGGGCCAGCCAGCGCTCGGCGAGGGCCATGCGCTCCCCCGCGGGCGCCGCCAGCAGAGCCTCCCGCAGCGGCCCCTCGGCCGGCTCGGGCTCGGTGGCCGCGTCCAGCCGGCTGGAGCCCATCACCGGCAGCTCCCCGCCGAGATAGAGGGCGCGGCAGCCGCGGCGCTGGATCTTGCCGCTGGTCGTCTTCGGCACGCCCCCCTGGGCCACCAGCACCACCTCGTGGACGAGCGCCTCGTGCTCCTCGGCCACCGCGCGGCGCACCGCCTCGGCGATCTCGGCGAGCTCCCCGGCGTGGCGGTCCACCTCGTAGACCACCACCAGCCGCTCCTCCCCCTCGGCCTCCACCGAGAAGGCCGCGCCCGAGCCGGCCCGCAGGGCGGGGTGGGCGCGCTCGGCCGTCAGCTCGATGTCCTGCGGATAGTGGTTGCGCCCGCGCAGGATGATCAGGTCCTTGACGCGGCCGGTGATGAACAGCTCGCCGCGGTCGAGGAACCCGAGGTCCCCCGTGCGCAGCCAGGTCGCGCTGTCCCCGGCCAACCGGGCCCCGAAGGTGCGGTCGCTCTCCTCCGGCCGGTTCCAGTAGCCGCGGGCCACGCTGTCCCCCGCCACCCAGATCTCCCCCACCCACCTCTCCTGGAGAGGATTCCCCGATTCGGGCTCCACGATCGCCACCCGCAGGTCGAGCAGGACGCGGCCGGAGCCGACCAGCTCGCGGGAGCTCTCCTCGTCGGCGGCCGGCTCGGCCCGGTTTCGGCTAAGGCCCTCGGCGTCGTAGAAGCGGGCGACGTGCTCCTGGTCCTGCCGGCCGCCGGAGACCATCAGCGTTGCCTCGGCCAGGCCGTAGCAGGGGTAGAGCGCCTCGCGGCGGAGCCCGGAGGGGGCGAAGACCTCGGCGAAGCGGGAGAGCGTCGAGGCGCGCACCGGCTCGGCGCCGTTGAAGGCGATCCGCCAGGAGGAGAGGTCGAGCTGCTCCCGCTCGGCCGCCGGCACCTTGCGCAGGCAGAGCTCGTAGGCGAAGTTCGGGCCGCCGCTGGTGGTGCCGCGGTAGCGGGAGACCGCCCGCGGCCAGCGCGACGGGTTCTGGAGGAAGGCCACCGGCGACATCAGCACGCAGGGCGCCCCCACCCAGGTGGCCTGGAGGAGGTTCCCGATCAGCCCGAGGTCGTGGTAGAGCGGCAGCCAGCTCACGAATACGGAGTCTTCCGAGTGGCCGCACGCCGCCTGGATCACCCGCTGGTTGTGGGCGAGGTTGCCGTGGGAGACCATCACCCCCTTGGGGATTGAGGTGGAGCCCGAGGTGTACTGGAGGAAGGCGATCGCCTCGCCCGGCAGCTCGGGGTCCCGCCACTCGGCCGCCACCGCCGCGGGGATCTCGTCCGTGGCCAGCCAGGAGAGGGCGGTCCCCTCTTTCGCCAGCCATCCCGCCACCCGCGCCGAGGCCGCGGAGGTCGACATCGCCACCGCCGGGGAGGAATCCTCCAGGATCGACTGCAGGCGGGGGAGCATGCGCGGCGAGCGCGGCGGGTAGGCCGGCACGGCGATCACCCCGGCGTAGAGGCAGCCGAAGAAGGCGGCCACGAAGTCGAGCCCGGGAGGATAGAGGAGCAGGGCGCGGTCGCCCACGGCGCAGGTCCGCCGCAGGGCGGCGGCGATGGCGCGCGCCCGCTCGTCGAGCTCCCGGTAGTCGAGATGCTCGGCCTCCTCCTCGCCGTCGGCCAGAAAGGTGTAGGCGCGGCGGTCCGGCGTGAGCGTGGCGCGCAGCCGCAACGCTTCCGTCAGTGTGGCGACGCGGGGGCCTTCCGGAGTATGGAGCGTCTCAGGCACTCTCCCGATTCCTTCCTTGAAAATCGATGGGGGGCCGAAATCTTTTGACAGCGGAAACGCGCGGAGGTCCCGTGGACGGGTCCCTCCCGCGGTGGCGTCGGACAGGTGACGGCTTCTCCTCCAGACCGTGTACGAGCGCCGGGCCGATACGGTTTCCCCTCGCCCGGCCCTGCGGCCCACTCTATTAGTGCCGCCATCCTGGAATGCGTGACACCCTGGTAAGATCTCGCCCGTGTCCCCCGCGCCGGCTGAAATGTGGCTGTCTTTTCTGCTGTTTGGGTTGTTTACAGCGCTCAGCGTCGCGGGAGCCTGGTGGGTGGCGGCGCACCTGCGGGGGCGGCGGGCGGGATTCATCGCCGCCGCGCTCACCGCGCTGTTCTTCGCCGCCCTGTTTTTCGGCCTGCTGGCGCTGATCCGCCACGGCGGCCTGATGTAGAGACTTTACGGAATGCTGGATCCAGAGTACGAGCTCGCCAAGCTGATCACGGTCGAGACCTTCTCCTCCGCCTGGGAGGCGCAGCTCGCCCGCGCGGCCCTGGAGTCCGAGGGGATCGACGCCGTGATCGCCGACGAGCACTTCCTCCGCCTCTACGGCGCGCTCACCAGCACCCTGGGCGGTGTGCGCCTCCAGGTCCGCCCCGAGGACGCCGGCCGCGCCGCCGACCTGCTGCGCAACCGCCGCCCCTTCCTCTACGTGGTGAAGGAGGAGGACGACCACCCGCTGGAGATCCTGCCGGAGGAGGAGCCCGAGGCGCTGGTCACCGTGGGCCGCTTCTACACCCCCTGGGAGGCCCACCTGGCGCGCACGCTCCTCGAATCCGAGGGGATCGGCGCCTGCGTCCACGAGGAGCGCCTCCCCGGCGTCAGCCTCCTCACCGGCGCCCCCACCGCCCTCAGCCGCGTCGAGGTCTACCCTGGGGACGTGGAGCGGGCGCTGGCGGTGCTCGCGGCGGTGGAGGAGCAGGAGCCGGACGAGGCGGCGGACCCGCTGGGGTGAGCGCTACCAGCCGTTCGTGAGGTCGGCCAGGGAGGACGCCGCGCCGGCCTGCAGACTGAATTCCGTGAGCTCCTCGATCGAAGCGATCCCGTCCACCCGTCGCCGGACTTCTTCAGGCAGGGGGCCGAAGCGCCTTTCGAGACCCTGCAAGAGAGCTTTGCGGGCCTTCTGGAAAGCCCTTTCTTCTCCGTCCCTCTCCCACCGGTCGGACCAACTGAAACCGCTTTCAGCAAGCATCGCCTTGACCTCCTCGAGATCGAGATCCTCGGAAAACCTGACCCCGCGGACCCGGGACGGGAGCAGAACCTTCAGCACCCAATCGGCGAACGACCGCCTCAACCCCTCCAGGCCCGGCGCCCGCAACCACTCGACCGCCGCCTCCAGGACCCGCTCCATGGCCTCCGTACTATGGCTCTTCTCCAGCCGGAACATCGCCGCCGCCAAGCAGATCCTCGACCATCTCGGGATGGGAGAAAAGAAGCCTGTATCCGGAATCCTGCTCCGCCACCGCCCCTCCGTTCGGCATGCCCGTAAAGAAAACGCGGCATTCTCTCAGGGAACGGCGGGGCCGGCAAGGGGTTGCTAAGAAGCCGCTCTCTTCTCCCTCGCGGGCTCCGGGGCAGGCCGGGCCGCGGCCAGCGAGGTCGCGGGCACCACCGCCGGCTCCTCCAGCTCCTTCTCCTTCTTCTTCGCCTCCAGCTTCTCCGACTTCACCTCCTGTCGCAGCCGTCCGAACGAGCTCATATAGACGTTGGCCAACGCCACCAGGGCGAAGAAGGCGATCAGGTACCCCCGCCAGTCGTCTAGCAGCAGCCGGTAGCGGGTGACGATCAGGAAGAAAATCGTGACGTAGTGGCTGAAACAGTATTCGCAGGTGAACAGGTAGAAGAACTTACGCACCGCCAGGCTGCGCGCGCACCTGGCGCGTTCGGCGCAATACTCGCGCGGCTCGCTGAAGATCTCCTCGTGCGTCACCGTCCACGCCACACAGGCGATGGGGATCGCCAGCAGGAGGAGCCAGACGATCTGGAGGAGCCATTGGGAGCTGGGGGGAGGTGCCATGTCCCGCGACCTTGTGCAAGAACGGGGCCCTGGCCGGCCCTTCTCCTCAGGATACCTCGTCAGCGATTTCCAAAGCTCTGCGAACCAGGTCTGGCGCAAAGAACAGACCGGCACTGAGAAGCTGGGACACGCAGTCTGAGACCGACGCCACCAGCCCGGCTCTCTTGGCTTCGAGGAGAATTCCCAGAGTGCCCGTCAAGGCCAGGCCCAGCCGCTCCGCGTAACGACGAGCCTTGCGCTCATCAAGGACTACGAGACGGGCATCTATCTCCTCCGCCAACGCCAGAACCGCGGCTTCACCGCGATGAAGGCCGGCGTAGGCCAGAGCGCGACGAGGATGGGGAAGTTCCACGGTCCTCACCCAGGGCGCATCATCAAGAGCTTTGCGACGCGCCGAAGCTTCCGTGGCGAGGAATTCCTCCTCGACGGCTCGGGGTATCAGAGCTTCCTGATAGAGATCCCGGAGAAGGTCGAGCCTGCCCAGGCTCCAAAGGGCGACGAGGGGAGTGTTATTGAGGACGACGAGCCCGTTGGGCATTTTCCAGGTCCCGATCCAGCTCGTCCGGATCCTCACCGAAGGGGGACAAACCGTGCTGCCCGAGAAGGAAGAGGAACGTCACCCTGGGCACGCCGGCCAACTCGGCGGCGAGACCCGTCGTCAGCTTACCCGTCTCATAGAGCTTCAGGGCGAGAAGCAGACGGGCCTCGGCCTCGAACTCGGCGGGGTCCTTCTGTAGGGCCCAAAGCACTTCCGATGGATAAGGGATGGTGAGAGTCATCATCGTACCTGCAATCTGTTGCATTGTAACACCGGCCCGATCCTTGCTCCCTCCCCGCACCGGAGGTGAAGCTTTGCCGAACCCTGAAATTACCGCCGTGGACCCCTACGACCCCCGCCGCGACCGCGACCCCAGAGAGCCGGTCGACGTCCCCAAGCGCGAGGAGCCCGACGACGACCCCGTCGAGGACCCGCTGGAGCAGCCACCGGTCCACGATCCGGGAGAGATCCCGGAGGACGAGCCGGTCCGCCGCGATCCCGACCCCAGGGAACCGGCCCGTCAGGTTTAAGTTGTCAACGGGAGCCGTGGCACAGCGTAGGCTTCCCGGCCCTCTTTTTTGAGAGGGCGGAGCTCCCCCGCGAGATCTTCCGGGGAAATCTCGCCGGGGAGGGCTCCCCTCCGAGCCCGTATCCAAAGTCTGTGCTGGATGACGGTCTTTCACCGGAGCCCGGCCGAAAAATCTGGGAGGGGAAGGCTCCCCCGCGAGATTTTCCGGAAGGATCTCACCGGTACCGCTCTCCCCTGCGAGCTTCGCCCGTTCGGGAAGAGAGATGACGGCGCGGATCTACTCTTTCTTGAACGCGGAGTCGAACGGCTCCGGCGGGGCTTCGCCGCGGGCGAGCGGCCGGGGCTTGATGCCGAAGCGGACGAGCTGGCGACTGGTGGGACCGTAGATCCCCTTGAGCTTGGAGCGGATCCGGCCGGCGATCGTCTTGGCCTGGACGGTGATCTCTCGAAGCACCTGCGCGGTCGCCCGGCGCTCGCCCTCCAGGTACATCCGCCGCACGTGGAGCTCTTTCGCCTGCTCCAGGAGGGTCCGGAGCTCCGCGAGGCTCTCGCTCAGCACGGAGTCGTCGAGCGGGAGGTCGCTCACGCTGGTGACGAGGCCCTCCCAGTCGGACAAGGATTCGGTGACCGCGACCTTCGGCATAACCCCTCCGGGACGGATTGGCCCTAGATGATACTTGAGATCGTAGTAGGATCGTTACGCCTCCTCTCTCCGAAGGGAGCCTCCCAACATTGTTTCGCGGCTTCCCCTGGTAAAGTACCCCCCCATGCTCGGCCGCCAGCGCTCCGGTTCCGTCCTCTGCCCCTCCTGCGGCAAGCTGGTGGGGGTCAACGACGACGTCTGCCTCAACTGCGGCCGGAAGCGGCCGGGGATGTGGGGGCTCACCTCGCTGGTCCGCGGCCTGGGTAAGGACCTCGGGTTCGTCCAGGCGGTGATCGTCGGCAACGCCTTCCTCTACATGGCGATGCTGGCTGTCGACCCCTCCCACATCCGGTCGGGAGACCTGCTCTCGATCGGCTCCCCCAGCCAGGAGGCGATGATCCGCTTCGGCGCGGCCGGCTTCATCCCCGTCCTCGCGCTGCACCGCTGGTGGACCCTCCTCTCCGCCGGCTGGCTGCACGGCGGGCTGCTGCACATCGGCTTCAATCTCTACTGGATCCGCTTTCTCGCCCCCGAGACCGCCGAGCTCTACGGCCCCTCCCGCATGGTGATCATCTACTCGCTCTCCTCGGTCACCGGCTTCCTCGCCAGCAGCCTGCTGGGGGTGCCGCTCACCCTGGGGGCCTCGGCGCCGATCCTGGGGCTGCTCGGAGCGATGGTCTACTACGGCCGCCGCACCGGCAGCGGCACCGTGGGGCGAATGGCCTGGAGCTACGCGATCTTCATGATCGTCTTCGGATTTCTGATGCGCGGCGTGGACAACTGGGCCCACCTCGGCGGTTTCGCGGGTGGCTTTCTTGCGGGAGTCCTGCTCGACCCCCGCAAGCCGGAGTCGGGGAACCACGCCGTCGCGGCGCTGGTCTGCCTGGGCCTGACGGTAGCCTCGATCGTGGCCTCGCTGGTCGTGCCCATGCCCGGGTTGCGGTAACTGCTCTTTTTGCCCTCGGGCCCTCCAGCCCTCCGAAGCCTCACCCCCTGGCCCCCTCTCCACAAAGCGGAGAGGGGGAAGGTGCCGGATTTAGAAGATTTCGATCTCTGGGCCCTCCCTCTCCACGAAGTGGAGAGGGACCGAGGGTGAGGCTTCGAAGGGCAGACCGCTGCGAGGGCAAGATGCGCTGAAAGGCATCTACTCCCCCGGCACCAGCCCGAGCTCCTTGGCCCGCCGCCGGACCTGATAGGCCTCGCGGGTCTCCTGGGAGCTGAAGCGCTCCTCCTTCCAGGGGTCGCCGTAGGTGTGGTAGCCGTTCTCCTCCCAGAACCCCCGGCGGTCCTCCGAGAGCAGCTCGACGCCGTTCACCCACTTGGCGCTCTTCCAGGCGTAGAGGTGAGGGACCACCAGCCGCACCGGCCCACCGTGGTCGACCGGCAGCGGCCGGCCGTTGTGCCGGTCCGCCAGGAGGGCCCGCTCGGAGAGGAAGTCCTCCAGCGGCAGGTTCGTCGTGTACCCGCCGTAGCAGTGGACCAGCACGTGCGAGGCCTCGGGGCCGACCTGCACGTGGCGCAGGAGCTCACGCGTCGCCACCCCCTCCCAGCCGTTGTCCAGGGTGGAGAAGCGGGTGACACAGTGGAAGTCGGCCGTGATCCGCACCCGGGGGAGGGCCTGGAATTCCTGCCAGGAGAAGACGCGCTCCGCCGCCACCAGCCCGGAGACCTTGAACGTCCACGTCTCGGGATCGATCCGCGGCGTGCGGCCATAGGTGAGGACCGGCCACTTGTCGGTCGTGTACTGCCCCGGGGGGACGCGGTCCGGCCCGGTGTGGGATGCGTCGTTCATGCTCCCTCCCTCCTCGCCTGAACCCGGGAGCCCGGGCTCCGTATAGGTAGGATACATGGCGACCCATCCCCCGTCCCCCTGGCGTGAGCAGCTCTCCGGATTGATCCTGGGGGCGGCGATCGGCTTCGGCGTGGGCGTCCTCCTCTCGTTCGGGAACCGGCCGGGCGAGCGCTGGATCTCCCTGGTCTTCGGCGCCCTCGTCGGCGCCTGGATCTCCCTCGTCGCGCGGTTCTTGGAATGGCTGCTCCATGCCAGGCTGGAGCCCTTGACCGGGGCCCGGCGGACCCTCGCCTACACGATCCTGTTCTTCGTCAGCGGCGCCGCGGCGTGGACGCTCACGACCGTCCTCGTCAACGCCGTCTTCGGTCTCCACCTCCCTCTGCTCGCCCACCTCAACCTGCTCTCGATCGGCATCACGGTGGGCCTTGCCATCGTCTTCGGCCTCACCGTCGCCAGCTTCGAGCGGATGAAGGGCCGCCTGGCCGAGAGCGTGGCCCGGCTGAAGGAGGTCGAGTTCGCCGAGAGGGAGCTGCGGCTCGCCCGCGACCTCCAGAGCCGGCTGCTGCCGCCGCCCGAGATCGCGGGGGAGGGGTACCGCGTGGCCGCCCGCAACCTCGCCGCCCGGGTGGTGGCCGGCGATTTCTACGACGTCTTCCGGCTGGCCGACGGCGCCGCCGGCCTCACCGTGGCGGACGTGGCCGGCAAGGGGATGGCCGCCAGCCTGATCATGGCCTCGGCCAAGGCGCGGCTCCCCCTCCTCGCCGCCGACCGCCCGGCGGAGGAGACCCTGCGCGAGCTCAACCGCGCGCTGGCCGCCGAGCTCTCCCCCCGCGAATTCGTCGCTCTCGCGTTCGTCCGCTACGACCCGGAGCGGGGCACGGCCACCCTGGTCAACGCCGGCCTCCCCGACCCCTATCTCCTGCGGACCGGGGAGCCCCCGCTCCCGCTCGCCGTGCCGGGGCCCCGGCTGCCGCTGGGGGCCCGGCGCGAGGTCGCCTATCAGTCGCTCGAAGTCCCCCTCCAGCCGGGGGACCGCATCCTGATGCTGACCGACGGCCTGGCTGAGGCCCCCACCGCGGCCGGCGAGCCGCTGGGATATCCCGCCCTGGCCGACCTGCTGGCCTCCCTCCCAGACGCTCCCACCCCGCTGGCCTGGATCGACGCCCTCCTCGACCGCGTCCGGAGCGCCACCCAGCCCTCCCTGGAGGACGACTGGACGGCGCTCCTGCTGGAGAGGACGGCCGCCGGGAATTCATGACCTGGAACATCACCTTTACAGCTTCAACCCCGTCTGCTAGCTTGAGCGGACGGACCGGACCATGCGCGCGACGACCTCATCCATACTGGAGACCCTCTCTCCCGCACTCGACCGCCGGCGCCCTGTGCGCCTGCTGGAGCTGATCGGCAACACCCCCCTGATCGACCTCTCGGCGCTGACCGGGCGGGACGGGGTGCGGCTCTTCGCCAAGGCGGAATTCGCCAACCCCGGGGGCTCGGTGAAGGACCGGCCGGCGCTCGCGATGATGCTCGACGCCGAGCGCCGGGGCCTGCTCGCCGAGGGGAAGCGGCTGCTCGACGCCACCTCCGGCAACACCGGGATCGCCTATGCGATGATCGGCGCCGCGATGGGGGTCCCCGTCACCCTCTGCCTGCCGGAGAGCGCCAGCCCGGAGCGGAAGAAGATCCTGCGCGCCTACGGGGCCGAGCTGCGGATCACCGATCCGATGGCCGGCAGCGACGGCGCCATCCTGGAGGCGCGGCGGCTGGTGGCCGAGGCGCCGGAGCGCTGGGCCTATCTGGACCAGTACTCGAACCCCGAGAACTGGCGGGCCCACTACCGCGGGACCGGCCCCGAGATCTGGGAGCAGACCGGCGGCGCGGTCACTCACTTCGTCACCGGCCTGGGCACCAGCGGCACCTTCATGGGTGTCGGCCGCTTCCTGCGCGAGAAAAAGCCGGAAATCCGGCTGGTCTCGGTCGAGCCGGACTCGCCGTTCCACGGCCTGGAGGGGATGAAGCACATGGCCTCCGCCATCGTCCCCCCGATCTATGATCCCGGGCTCGCCGATTTGGGCGTGGAGCTGCCGACCGAGGAGGCCTACCGGATGGTGAAGCGGCTCGCCCGCGAGACCGGCCTGCTGGCCGGCATCTCCTCGGGGTGCAACGTGGCCGCCGCCCTGAAGGTGGCCGCCGGGCTGCGCGCGGGCACCGTGGTCACCGTCCTGTGCGACAGCGCGGACAAGTACCTGTCCGACCGGTTCTGGGAAGAGGAGATCTGATGAGCCGTCTCGTCATCAAACCCAGCGATCTGGAGGCGATCGGCCGCCACGGCGAGGCGACCTTCCCGGAGGAGTGCTGCGGCTTCCTCATCGGCCGCGCCACGGGGGAGACGACCACGGTCGAGCGCCTGCTGCCGGTGGAGAACGAGCGCCAGGACAGCCGCCACAACCGGTACGTGATCGAGCCCGAGACGGTGCTGGCGGCCCACAAGGAGGCCCGCGCGGCGGACGCCGACGTGGTGGGCTATTACCATTCGCACCCCGACCATCCGTCGCGGCCGAGCGATTTCGACCGCGAGCACGCCTGGCCGGGGCTTTCCTACCTCATCGTCTCCGTGCAGAAGGGGCGCGCGGCGGACGCCCGGAGCTGGCGTCTGGCCGACGACCGCGAGCGGTTCGACGAGGAGACCCTCGAAAAGGAGGCGGTCTGATGAGCGTCACCATCCACATCCCCACTCCCCTGCGGCGCTTCACCGGCGACCAGGGGGAGGTCCAGGTCGAAGGCGGCACGGTCGGCGAGGCGCTGCGCGATCTCACCCAGCGCCACCCGTCCCTGCAGCGCCACCTCTATACGGACGACGGCGCGCTGCGCAGCTTCGTCAACCTCTTCCTCAACGACGAGGACGTCCGCCACCTCCAGAAGGACGGCACCCCGATCAAGGCCGGGGACACGCTGTCGATCATCCCCTCGATCGCGGGCGGCACAGCGGGATCGATTGGGTTGCTGGAGAAGGAGCAGGACGTCGAGGACCTGCCGGGCCTCTCGCCGGCCGAGATCCGCCACTACAGCCGCCACCTGATCCTCCCCGAGATCGGCACCCTGGGGCAGCGCAAGCTCAAGGCGGCCAAGGTGCTGATGATCGGCACCGGCGGCCTCGGCTCGCCGCTCGGCCTCTACCTGGCGGCGGCGGGGGTGGGCACGCTCGGCCTGGTCGATTTCGACGTGGTCGACGAGAGCAACCTCCATCGCCAGGTGCTCTTCGGACGCTCGGCCGTGGGGCGGCCGAAGACCCAGGCCGCCACCGAGCGCCTGCGCGATGTCAACCCGCACATCCAGGTGACCCCCTACGAGACCCGGCTCGACTCCTCGAACGCCCTGGAGCTGTTCAAGGACTACGACGTCATCGTGGACGGCACGGACAACTTCCCCACCCGCTACCTGGTCAACGACGCCTGCGTGCTGCTGGGCAAGCCGAACGTCTACGGCTCGATCTTCCGCTTCGAGGGTCAGGTGTCGGTCTTCTGGGGGGCCCACGGGCCTTGCTACCGCTGCCTCTTCCCCGAGCCGCCGCCGCCGGGGCTGGTCCCCTCCTGCGCCGAGGGGGGCGTGCTCGGCGTGCTGCCGGGGATCATCGGCTCCCTTCAGGCCAACGAGGTGATCAAGCTGATCGCCGGCGCCGGGGACCCGCTGATCGGCCGGCTGGTGCTGTTCGACGCCCTCAAGCTCAAGTTCCGCGAGCTCAAGCTGCGCAAGAGCCCCGACTGCCCGATCTGCTCGGACCACCCCACGCAGCACGGGCTGATCGACTACGAGCAGTTCTGCGGCATCGATCCCCATGCCGACGCGGTCGAGGCGGCCTTCGAGATCTCGACCCCGGAGCTCAAGTCCTGGCTCGACGAGGGGCGGCGGGTGACCGTCCTCGACGTGCGCAATCCGCCGGAGTGGGAGATCTGCCGCCTGGACGGGGCGAAGCTGATCCCCCTCCCCGAGCTCCAGGACCGCCTCGGCGAGCTCGATCCCGCGGACACCATCGTGGTCCACTGCCACCACGGCCCCCGTTCGGCCCGGGCGGTGAGCTTCCTCCGCCAGATGGGCTTCTCGCGGGCCATCAACCTCGCCGGCGGCATCGACGCCTGGAGCCTGCTGGTCGATCCGTCGGTGCCGCAGTACTGAGGGCCTTGGGGTTGGGGACTGGGGGCGCTTCGTGATAATCCTCCCAACCGAGGAGGAGCCCCCATGCCCAACCACGAAGACGCCAACCTGATCCTGCGCCTGTACGACCTCCGCCGCGAGCCGCGGATGCGCCAGGCGCGCGACTGGTTCTTCCGCTACTTCCGCGTCAAGACCATGGAGGAATTCCTGGCCCTCTGCCCGCCGGGCAGCGACGCCAACGCCTCCTACCGCATGCTCACCTCCTACTGGGAGATGGCGGCCTCGTTCGTCGTCCACGGCACCCTCGACCGCGAGCTGTTCTTCGAGAACGACCAGGAGCTGCTCTTCCTCTGGGAGCGGGTGCGGGAGCTGCTGCCGCGCCTGCGGGAGACCTACAAGAACCCCATGAGCCTCAAGAATGTCGAGCAGGTCGCCGGCTGGTTCATCGACTGGTGGGAGGCACGGGCCCCCGGAGCCCACGCCGCCTTCGCCGCTCGCATCAGTCAGATTCCACCCGCGCCGCCGCCCACGGCGGAGACGCCCCACACCGACTAACATCCATTCGAAAGTTCTTTCTGGGGGATCTACCTTGAGCAGACAGAAGACCTGGTGGCTCGCCACCGCCCTCGCCGCCCTCTGCCTCCATCCCGCCCTCGCCCAGCCGCAGCGGCCGCGCTCCATGCCGGACGAGACGCCCGCCGACGAACGGACGGAGGAGCGGATGGAAGCCCCGTCCGCCGACGCCAAGACCGCCGACAAGGCGGCTCCCGCGCAGAAATTCGAGGACCGCCTCGTCACCACCCAGCACCACGCCGTCGTGGGCGGCCAGGACCTCCGCTACACCGCCACCGCCGGCACCCTGATCCTGCGCGACGAGGAGGGGAAGCCGAAGGCGTCGATCTACTTCACCTCCTACACCCGCGACGGCGTGAAGGACCTTGGGCAACGGCCGATCACCTACACCTACAACGGCGGCCCGGGCTCGTCCTCGGTCTGGCTCCACCTGGGCGCCTTCGGCCCGCGCCGGGTGGCGCTGGAGGAGGAGGGGTGGGCCCCGGCGCCCCCCTACCACCTGGAGGACAACAACGAGTCGCTGCTCGACATCACCGACCTGGTGTTCATCGATCCGGTGACCACCGGCTACAGCCGGGCCATCCCGGGCAAGGACGCGAAGAAGTTCTACGGCCTCGAGGAAGACGCCGAGGCGGTGGCCGAGTTCATCCGCCTCTACACCGTGCGCTTCGGCCGCTGGCCGAGCCCCAAGCTCCTGGCCGGCGAGAGCTACGGCACCACCCGCTCCGCCAAGCTCTCCAGCCTCCTCCAGGAGAAGCACGGGATCTACCTCAACGGCATCGTGCTCCTCTCCACCATCCTCAACTTCCAGACCGCCCGCTTCGCCACCGGCAACGACCTCCCCTATCCCCTGTTCCTGCCGACCTACACGGCCACGGCCTGGTACCACAAGAAGCTGCCGGCCGACCTCCAGGCGGCGGGCCTCCAGAAGGCGGTCGAGGAGTCCCGGCGCTTCGCCGCGGGCGAGTACACCCTCCTGTTGATGCAGGGCAACACCCTCACCCCGGAGCAGTGGAACGCCGCCGCCGCCAAGGTGGCCCGCTACACCGGCCTGTCGACCGAGTACATCAAGCAGGCCAACCTGCGGCCGGAGATCCAGGCCTTCGACAAGGAGCTGCTGCGCGACCAGCGGATGACCGTCGGCCGGCTCGACAGCCGCTTCAAGGGGCGGGACCGCAGCGCCGCCGGGGACCGGCCGGAGTTCGATCCCAGCAACGCCGCGATCACCGGCCCCTTCACGGCGGTGCTCAACGACTACGTGCGGAAGGA
This sequence comes from Thermoanaerobaculia bacterium, assembly GCA_045807625.1. Taxonomy (GTDB): domain Bacteria; phylum Acidobacteriota; class Thermoanaerobaculia; order Multivoradales; family UBA5704; genus DATARR01. The sequence continues at coordinate 121,556 of JBJMHA010000067.1, forward strand.
CCTCGGCTTCAAGAGCGACCTCCCGTACGAGATCCTGACCGACCGGGTCCGGCCTTGGAATTTCGGGCAGGGCAACAACTACGTGAACGTGGCGGAGGACCTGCGGGTCGCCATGAGCCAGAACCCCGCGCTCAAGGTCTTCGTAGCCTGCGGCTACTACGACCTCGCGACGCCGTTCTACGCGGCCGAGTACACCTTCCACCACATCGGCTTCGAGCCGGACTACGCGAAGCGGATCAACCTGCACTACTACGAGGCGGGGCACATGATGTACATCCGCCGCCCCGACCGCGAGCAACTCAAGAAGGACATCGCCGCCTTCTACGAGAGTGCGGCCGGCGCGCGCTGAGCCCGCCTCTCATCCCCGCGGCGGCGGTCCGAAAGACTTGCCGCCGCGGTGACCCGTTTGCTACCTCCCTGGTACCGACAATCGAACCTCCGGTCCCTATCCTGGCTTTCCAGGAGGGGCCAACCGGCCTCTCGGGACTTTGAGGAGGATTGTCCATGACTTCAGCGATGGCTGCGAAGAATCTGGTGCTCAAACGTCTGGTGCGCTCGGTCCGGGACGTCCTGGTCTCGGAGCGCGAGCCGGGGCAGATGGCGCGATGGGTAGGAGGGGCCCTGCGTCCGCTCCTGGGCAACCCCTACCTGCTGACTCCGGAGCAGCGCGAGCCGGACCTCCACCACTACCGCCAGCACATCCTCCACGCGGAGGAGGACGGCCGATTCTCGATCGTGGCGCTGGTCTGGCTGCCCGAGCAGTCGACCTCGGTCCACGACCACGTCTCCTGGTGCGTGGTCGGCATTCATCAGGGGGAGGAGCGGGAGGTGAGCTACGAGGTGGTGGGCGAGGCGGGGGACCGCTGCCTGCTGCCGATCGGCGAGAGCGCGCACCGGGTGGGCTCGGTCTCCGTGCTCCAGCCCCCGGGGGACATCCACACCGTCTACAACCCCGGCCCCGGGCTGGCGATCTCGATCCACATCTACGGCGCCGACGTCCGCAAGCTCGGCACCAGCATTCGCCACCGCTACGACCTGCCGGTGGTGGAAGCCCTGCCGCTGCCCTCCCGTCAGGTGGCGGCGGGGGGGTAGGAATAGTCATCGAGGTCTTCGGGTACTTCCAGTAGCGATCCTTATCCGGGCAGGCCGGAGCTCCGGCCTGCCCGAGCCGCTTGCACGCAACGTCCTGGATCTGCCATCGTATTACCTGTGAAACGCCCCCTCATCGTTCCAGAAGATCTCCACCGCAACGCTCCGGACGTGCACGTGAAGGGTCCGGAGAACACCGGGGCCGTGCTCATGCAACTCGTGGCGGAGCGTCTGGACCTGAAGGATCTGAGCGAGAGCGACGTGCTCGATGTGGGCTGCGGAGTCCGGTTCACACAGGCGATCATCAACCGCGAAATCCCGATCAAGAGCTACACGGGCGTGGACGTGCACCGCCCGCTCATCGAATACCTGCAGCGAGAGGTTGACGACCCGAGATTCTCGTTTTTCTATTGGAATGCCTATAACGCCAAGTACAACCCGACGGGCGAGAAGATCACCTCGGAGTCGCGCTGGCCGGTCGAAGGCACGTTCGATGTCATATGGCTGTTTTCTGTCTTCACTCACCTCGATCCGTCCGATGCCAACGCCCTGCTCGCGATCCTGCGCCGGCACGTGAAGCCTGGTGGGGCGCTGTTCTTCTCGGCGTTCCTCGACGATACCGTCGACTCGTTCGAGGACCGGATCCCTGAGCATCCGCTCTCCCATCCCTGCTATACCGAACGGTACATGCGGGAGCTGGTCGAGGCGAACGGATGGAGCGTCGCGTCCGTGAGCCCGCCGAGCCCCGAGCACTTCATCCAGCACTACCTCATCTGTTATCCGACGGCGGCCGACTCTTAGTTGTGTCTAGGGCTCACCGGTGAGGCGGGCCGCAAGCTCTTCCACGCCGTGGTCGCGAGGCCGGATCAGCCGCGTGGGCACGCCGCCGTAGATTCCCCACGGGGCGAGCGACTCTTTGACCAACGAGAGGGCACCGACGGCGGCCCCCTCGCCGAAGCTCACACCGCGGAGGACGACGCTGTGTGTTCCCACAATGCTGTGCCGCTCGAGGTGGATACAACCTCCCTGTACATTTCGCAGCTCTTCTGGAACGACCGGGCCAGGAAGCCACCGACCCGAGAAGTCGTCGTTTCCTGACATCAGCGCGGCCCCAGGCCCCACGTTGACGAAGTCTTCGATGACGATGCCGAATGGACCGCTCAGAAAGGCGAACGCGGAGATGTGTACGTAAGAACCGATGACCATCGGTTCGCGCGCGGTGAGGATGGCGAAGTCGTCGATCCGGACGTGGTCTCCGATGCTGATCGAGCTGGCGCCGTAGATCGAGCAGCGGTCGCTGATCGCAACGTCGGTGCCGACGCTAGCGAGACCGAGTTGGGCGATCTGATCGGGAGAAAGCGTTCCCATATCCACCCCTCCGTTAGTGCATCAAGGCAGCCAGAGCTGCGTGGAGCTCATCATCCGGGACCTGGGCTACACCGCCATGGCACGGAAAGCACACCACGTGCGCGTAGAGCGCGTCGGCTCGCGGCCTGGATGCCACCGGCCGGTAGTACTTGTGAACGACCAGCGGGCCACCCGACAGGCGCTCGGGGCCCACTGGATGGGGGAAGAGGACCGGCACCAGGTTTGGAAACGCCCCCTCTTGCCCACCATCGACGAGAAGCGCAAGGCCGAGATCGCGGGCGATGCCCGCCAAACGCCGGAACTGCTGTTGGTGGGCCGCGCGGATCGTCTCGTGGTGTCGCAGCCGCTCGAGGATGAAGGCGGCGGCTACGTCGGACATCTTGCCGTTGCTCGACCGCGCGCCGGTGTCGATCCCTTTGTAGAGCCCGAAATTGATCAGCGAGCGGAAAGTGTCTTCGAGTTCGGCGGGCACCACGGCGCCCCCCCCCTCCCCGAAGCCGCAGGGCTTGGTGTGATGAAAGCTGAAGAGCTCCCCCGCTCCGAGACTGCCGAAAGGCTTGCCGTTGTACATCGAGCCGAAGCAGGTGGCCGAATCGAAGAGGAGGATCTTGCCGGAACGCGCCGCGAGATCCTCGTAGCGTTCGACCTGGCGCGCCGTCCCGAACAGGTTGGTCACCACGATCCCATCGTACGAGTCGGTGGGCAGGGCGGCGAGCGCATCGGGATCAAGGAACCCCTGCGCGTCGCAGTCGAGGATCCGCGCGGCGGCGAGCGGACCCTGCCCTTGCGCGTGAAAGGTGAAGGCTGAGACGACCCAGCGTAGCGGACGTCCCGCGACGTGCTCATAGAGCTGAACGAGGCCGTGGAGCGCGACGGTACCATTGGCGCAGGCGATCACCCGGCGACCAGGCGGTAAAGTTAGAATCTCCGTCACGGTCTCTTCGAGCTGAAGCGATACCGGGCCGAAGTTCGACCATACGCCGCTCGCCTCGCTGCGCGCCAGCAGCTCCCGGATCCGCTCGTAGTCCGGCTGTTTGACCTCGACGAAGGCGATCATGCGCAGGGCCGTAGGGCGTCCTCGGCTTTGACTCGCGGGTGGAGCTCGCCGAGCAGTCGCTGAGCGAGCGCGTTGATCACCCGCAGATCGGTGCGGGCGAGCATCGCCTCGACATTGTCCAGGCTGGCGTAGAGCTCATCCTTGTGAATCTGGTGCTTACGCAGCAGATGGATGATGCGAACGTCGTCGAGCTCGTCGGCGTGGAGCGCCTCGAGCAGGGGATCGTTGACGAAGTTCCAGCGAAAGGGCAAGGCGCGGAAAGGCAGAGCGAACCGGGTCACCGCCAGGGAGACCGCGATCTGGACGCGGTACATCGTGCGGTGGACGGCGTCGACGGCCGCCATCAGCTCGTAGACGACGCTGCCGATGCTCCGCATCGCGGCGGCCGGGGCAGCCAGCACGCCCAGGTTGAAGTAGGGTGGGCAGTAGCGTAGCGACTCATCCTGGAACATGTATCCCCAGCCGGTGTGCTGGCAAGGAGTCTCGAGCTCGCCCAAGCCGCAGGCGCGGTAGATCTCCTGCCAGTGCTCGCGCCGGGAGAACGGCGGCACATGGGCCACGACGCCGCACAGCGCCCCCGTCCGATGGGCCTCCTCGACCAGCTCATCGAGCGGACCGGCAATGAGGGTATCGGCGTCCAGCGCCAGCACCACGTCGCTCGTGAATTCGTAGCGGAAGCGCTCGCACGCCGTGGCATACCAGCTCTCGCGCGCGAAGAGCTCCTCGTCGACCCAGCGGACCTCGACGCCGTTGTCGGCCATCCACGAATGGTTGCGGGTAAGGTCGGGGTCGCGCTTTTCGGCCCCGACGGTCAAGACGACCGGCGCATCGCGATAGCGGCCCCCTCGGACACGCAACGACCGTGTGAGGTAGTGGGCCATATTGAGAAACGTCCGGGTGGGGCTCACCGGGACGTGGACCTCGAGCGTGGGACGGCGGCGGCGCAGCATTGGGCCCGCGTAGCTTATACTAGGATACGGTTCAATACGAAGGGGATACGGCCCGGATTCTTCGCGGTCGGGCGGCTCGCCGGGTGCCTCCGAGCCTTCCTGTCTCCGACCTGTAACGAAGTCTCTTCCGAAACGCCTATAACAGGCGAAATGCTGGTGCCGAGCTCAAAGCGCCGGTAGTAATCCCGGAGATCGGCCGGAGCTATTGACGCACCCGCAGCAAAGGCGTAGTGTCAAAGGATCTATTTCAAGTCAAGTCAGGAGGCTTACCGTGAATGAGAGAATGTCGCTCAAGTTCGTAACCGCTTTGGTCCTGTTATTCGCTTTCAGCTCGCTCGCCCACGCTCAGGCGACCCGGACCTGGGTGTCGGGCGTCGGCGACGACGCCAACCCGTGCAGCCGCACGGCCCCCTGCAAGACTTTCGCAGGTGCCATTTCGAAAACCGCGGCTGGTGGAGAGATCAACGTTCTTGATCCGGGCGGCTTCGGAGGGGTGACGATCAACAAGTCGATCACCATCTCCTCGGAGGGGTTTGAAGCCGGAGTGCTGGTCTCCGGGACCAACGCCATCATCATCAACGCGTTGGCGACCGACGTCGTGGTGCTGCGCGGCCTCGACATCGAGGGGCTGGGGACGGGCCTAGTCGGCATCAAGGTGCTCGGCGGCCTGGCCGCTCTCCACATCGAGAAGTGCACGATCAACGCCTTCCGTGGCTCGAACGGCTCGGGGATCGAGATCGCGCCGACCACGGCGGGCACCATGAAGCTCTTCATCAAGGACACTATTGTGCGCAACAACGGCCAAGGCGTTGGGGGTGGGATCTTCTCTCATCCCGGTGCGGGTGTCTCCGTCAAGGGCGCCCTGGACAACGTCCGGCTCGAGAACAACACTGGTTTTGGCTTCAGGGCCCAGGACCGCTCGACACTGAGCGTCCACGACAGCGATGTTTCGGGGAACTCCGCCGCCGGAATTGTAGGGCTGGCGGTTGCGGGGGGAACTGTAAGCCTCATGCTCGACAATGTCATGGTCGGCAATAACGGAACGGACTGTGTGGCGTCAGGTACCAATACGACAGTGAATATCACGCATGTGACCGTCTACGGGTGCGCCACTGGGCTGAACGCAGCGGGCGGCACGATTGTCTCCTCCGGCCAGAACTTTAACCAATTCAACACGACGCCCGGAGCGCCGACCAGCACTCCCGGTCAGCAGTAGATCTCGCGGATTCTCGGTCTGAAGGGCGGCCTCGGGCCGCCCTTCGCCGTTTCAGGCGCCGATCACCACCACGAATTCCCCCTTGAGCGCGGGCCGCCCCTTCAGCTCTTCCAACAATTCGGAAAGCTTTCCCCGCAGCACCTCCTCATGCAGCTTGGTCAGCTCGCGGGCGACCGCGGCCGGGCGGTCCCCGAGCTCGGCCAGGGCGTCCTCCAGGCTGGCGAGGAGGCGGTGGGGAGACTCGAAGACCACGAGGGTGTGGCCCAAATCCTTCCAGTGGCGGTAGAAAGCGCGCCGCTTGCCGGTCTTGGGGGGCGCGAAGCCGGCGAAGGTGAAGGGATAGGGAGGGAGGCCCGAGACGACCAGGGCGGCCAGGGGAGCGGCGGGGCCGGGGACCGGCTCGATCCGGATTCCCAGGGCCGCGGCCTCGCGTACCAGCAGGAAGCCGGGGTCGGAGAGGAGCGGTGTGCCGGCGTCGCTCGCCACGGCGACCGTCTTCCCTTCCTGAAGGTCGGCCAGCAGACGCGGCAGGCGCTGCCGCTCGTTGTGCTCGTGGAGGGAGACGAGCGGCTTCCTGATCCCCAGATGGGCGAGCAGGCGGCCGGTGTGGCGGGTGTCCTCGCAGGCGACGAGGTCGGCCGACTCGAAGGCGGCCCGGGCGCGCGGCGAGAGGTCGTCGAGGTTGCCGATCGGGGTGGCGACGACCAGGAGCCGGCCCGCCATCAGTCCCTCGGGATCTCCTGGTCGAGGTTCACCGCGCTCCCCGAGAGGCGGGCGATCAGCATCAGCCGGCGCTTGAAGCGGAAGCGCTGCTCCAGGCTCACGATCCGCCGCACCACCCGCTCCTCGTAGCCGCGGGCGGCGACCTCCTCCGGCCGCAGCCCGAGGTCGAACAGCAGGTAGAGCACCTCGTCGGCCGTCTCGTAGGAGAAACCGAGCTCCCCCTCGTCGGTCTGCCCCGGCCAGAGGTCGGCCGAGGGGGCCTTGTCGATCACCTCCGCGGGGAGCCTCAGATGGCGCGAGAGCTGCCAGACCTGGCACTTGTAGAGGTCGCCCAAGGGGTTGAGCGAGCTGGCGTTGTCGCCGAAGACGGTCGAGTAGCCGAGGAGGATCTCGGTCTTGTTCGAGGTGCCGAGCACCAGGGAGTCCAGCTTCTTGGCCTGGTCGAAAAGGATGGTCATGCGCTCGCGGGCCATTTTGTTCCCCCGCCGCTCGGCCGGAGCGTCCGCCTCGATCTCGAAGTAGGCGTCCACCATGGGGGAGATGTCGATCATCCGGTGTGGAATGCCGAGATGCCCGGCCACGGCGCGGGCGTCGCGCTCGGATTCCGGCGACGAGGTGCGGTAGGGGAGGAGGAAACCGTGGACCCGCTCCGGACCCAGCGCCCGGGCGGCGAGGGCGGCCGAGAGCGAGGAGTCGATGCCCCCGGAGAGCCCCACGACCACCCCCTGGGTGCCAGAGGTCTCGACGGCGTCGCGGATGAAGCTCGTCAGCACCGCCTCGGCGAGCGGCGCGTGGAGCTCCAGGCGCCCGCGGACCTGCTCGCGCCGGATCACGCCGCGGGCCCCTCGATATCGGAGCGCTCGGCGTCGAGCAGCGGCAGGCGCCAGCGCAGGCGGTCCGAGTCGCGGAGGTCGATCTCGGTTATCAGCAGGTGCTCCTCCAACATCGGCGCGCGGTCCGCGATCTCCCCGCCGGGGCGCACGACGTGGCTGCCGCCCGGATAGAAGGACCCCTCCTCCCAGCCGACGCGGTTGCAGTAGGCGACCCAGCAGGTGTCGAGCAGGGCCGTGGAGCGGGTGAGGACCTCCCAGCTCTCGTGGCTTTCCGGCAGGGTCCCGGAGCCGATGCGGCCCGGGGCGGCCGAAACGACGATCAGCAGCTTGGTGCCCGCCACCGCCAGGCGCCGCGCCAGCTCGGGGTGCCAGAGGTCCTCGCAGATCAGGAGGCCGGCCGTCCCCCACGGGAGGCGCAGGGTCTCCAGCTTCCGGCCGGCGCTGAAGAAGCGCTCCTCCTGGAAGATGCCGTAGGTCGGCAGGTAGAGCTTGCGGTGGATCTGAGCGGGCTTGCCCTCGGCGAGCAGGACGGCGCTGTTGTGCAGCACCCCACGCTCCCCCTCCTCCACGAAGCCGGCGATCACGCGCATGGGGCCGGCCGCCTCGGCCAGCCGCACCAGCACGGGGGAGCCGAGCGGCAGCGCCACCCGTGGGGTCAGATGGAGGAGCCGGTAGCCGGTCAGCGACAGCTCGGGGAAGACCAAGAGGTCGACGCCGGCCTCCCGCGCCCGGGCGATCCAGTCGAGGTGGCGCCCGGCGTTGCGCTCGACATCTCCCAGGCGGCCGTCGATCTGCGCGAGGCCGATCTTCAGCAGGGTCGGGGATTCGGCCATGATCGGGCGGATGCTAGCATGGACCCCATGAAGACCGACGCGCGCTTTCTCCGGCCGGTCCTCGGGCCGGCCCTGCTCGTTTTCACCCTGCTGGGCTCGTCCGCCCTCGCCCAGCAAAAACCCGCGCCTCCGGTGAAGGTGACCGTGAAGCCGCCGCCGCCGCCGTCCGGCAAGACCGCGCTCCAGGACCGGGTGCTCGCCGTGGTGGATGAGGACCCGATTCTCGCCTCCGACGTCGAGCGGGCCATCCGGCTCGGCCTCGAGCAGCCGCGGCCGGGCGAGACCGACGAGCGGTTCCGCCGCCGGGTGCTCGACGCGCTGATCGACCAGCGGCTGCAGTTCCACGAGGTCGACCGCTTCAATTTCGAGCAGGTGCCGGTCGACGAGATCCAGAAACGGGTCGCCGAGATCCGCTCCCACTTCCCGGACCAGGGGTCGTTCGACAAGGCCTTGAAAGAGGTGGGGCTCGATCTCAAGGGGCTGCGCCAGCTCGTCGCCCGCCAGCTCCTGGTGGTGACCTACGTGGACGAGCGGCTGGGCTCTCGCGTCTTCGTGGGGCCGGACGACATCAGCCGCTACTACCGCGACGTGCTCACCCCCGAGATGCGCAAGCAGGGGCAGCAACCGCCGCCGCTGGACGACGTGCGAGAGGACATCCGCGAGACCCTGAAGCAGCAGAAGATGACCCAGGAGATGGCGAGCTGGACCCGGGAGCTCCGCGACAAGGCGGACATCGTCGTCTATTCCGGCAATCCCAAGCCCAACCAGCCGCTGCCGCCCGTGGTCAAGACGATCCAGGGGAAGAAGCCCGAGACGGGGAAGAAACCGCCAGGGTAGACCGCCCGGTCCTCAATACAGCTCCCCGTACTGCTCCCGCGACGCCAGGACCCGCCGGGCGTAGTCGCGGGTCCCGCTCGTGCCGATCTTCGTGTAGAGCTCCTCGGGCTCCTGGGTGAAGCACTGGCTGCGCCACAGCATCACCTCGGGCTCTCCGGCGTCGTAGGCCGCGGCGGCGGCGAGCGCGTTCCCGGAGAAATCCTTGAGCAGGGCGCCGAGATAGGCGGCGCCGAGGGAGATCGAGACCTCGGGCCGGTAGAGGTCCTCCGGCGCCAGGCGCTGCAGGTTGAGCTGGACCGCGAGGCGGCGGGCCGTGCTGAGCGAAAGGTGGGTGAGACCGCGGCTGGAGGCCGGCGAGAGCATCGAGGTGTCGAAGCGGCTCTCCTCCCGGATCAGCGCCACCAGCAGGTCGGGATCGACCCCGCGGATCGGGCCCACGGCGAGGATGTTCTGGCGGTAGGGGAAGGGATAGAGGAGCCGCCGGTACTCGGCCGGCTGGAGCGCCAGGGGGACCCGGGACGGGGCGCGCGCGCGTAGCGCCTCCGCCATCGCGATCGATCCCGCGAAATCACCCCCCTGGGCGAGCAGCCGGGCGCCGGTGAAGCCGAGCGGCGGGTCGGAGAGGGGGAAATAGCTCCCGATCGCCGCCGCCCCCCCGTGCCAGACGCCCAGGGCGAGCAGCATCTCCTCAGGCTTGGATAGGGTCCTGTCCCAGAGCGGCCAGCGCCGCACCGGCACCTCGGCCAGCCGCAGGAAGGGGGCGGCCCGGCGGTCGGCGAGCAGCATCTGCTCCAGGCGGCGCTGGGCCACCCGGCCGGCCGGATCGTTGCCGAGCAGCAGCCAGGCGCCGTAGACATCATTGGGATGCCCCGAGCCGGCGAGGCGGCGCCCCTCGGCCGCCGCGGCGCGGGCGAGCGGCTCGGCGGCGAGCCGCGTCCGCGCCGCGCGGGCGAGGGGATGGCCGGGGTCGGCCCGCAGGACGTCCAGGTACCGGGCCACCGCCTCCGGGCCGTTCTTCTCCAGCTCCGCCAGCCGGCCGCTCCAGTAGTCGGCCTCCAGACGGTCGTCGCGCCCGCCCTGCCGGGCCTTCGTCAGCCAGCCTCCGACCCGGTCCCGCCGGCCGCGCACGAGGTCCGAGGCGGCCAGGAAGAGGGAGGCCCGCGCCGCCTCGGCGCGCCACTTGGGGTCGGCGGTGAGCTTCTCGTAGAGCGAAATGGCCTGCGTCTCGGAGCCGGCCCGCCACTCCAGGCGCAGGGCGGCGAGGAGCGAGCGCGGGCCCCAGGCCCCCTGCGGCTCGGCGACGTAGGCCTGGCGGAAGTTGCGGTCCGCCGTCGCCGCCGCCCCCCGCAGCTCGTGGGAGCGCCCCTCCAGATACAGGGCGTGGGCGCGGTCGGCGGCGGTCCGCGCCGCGCCGGCCAGCCGGGTGAAGGCGAGCGAGGCCTCGGCCCAGCGTTGCTGGGCGAGCTCGATCTCCCCCATCCGGATCTGTGTCTCCCAGGCCTCGCGCGCCGGCAGGCCGTTCCCCTTGCCGAGGGCCCGCTGGAGCATCACCAGGGCACGGTCGAATTCGTTGTGCCGCTGGAAGGTGATGCCGATCAGCAGCGGCACCCGCCCGTGCTCGGACTCGGAGATGGTGGCGGCGAGCCGCTCGGCGGCCAGGCGGGCGGTCTCGTCGTCCTGGCTCTCTCCGAGCAGGCTCACCAGGAGACCCCGCGCGATGTCGCGATAGCCGGTGCGCAGGGCGCAATCCCCCTGGGCGAGCTCGATCTCCCGCCGCTGCGGCGCGGGCATGGATTCCGACCGCAGGCGGCGCAGGATCTGGCAGTCCCCCCCCTCGGCCACCGTGCGGGCGAGGAGCCGCACCGCCTCGGGCAGCAGGGAGGACGACGGATCGCCGGCGGCCGCGTTCGCCACCAGCCCCGCCGCCACCTCCGGATGCCCCAGCCGGTCCTGGTCGTATGCCAGCCGGTAGAAGGCGTAGGGCTTGAGCGGCGGGGTCGCCGTCAGGGTCTGGACGAAGGCGCCGACCGCGTCTCCGAAGCGGCGCTGGATGTCGAGGAGATGGCCGTGGAGATAGTCGAGGCCGAGCTTGCGGGAGGGCGCGGGCCGCTCGGCGAGCTCCTGCTCCACGCGCGCGAGGGCCTGCCCGTGCTGGCCGGCGAGCTGCAGCTCGACCAGGTCCGGCCGCGGGTCCGCGGCGGCGGCGGCGAGGATGAGGGCGAAAGTGCCGAGCATTCCGGGAGGCGGAAGTCGGCGGAAGAGGCCGGAAACGGCGCTCTCAAACACCCATGGGGACCGACCACCGCGCGACTCGCGCACCGAGGCTCTGCAATTTCAATTCCATTTGCTCATAGCCACGGTCCAGGTGGTAGATGCGGTCGACCACCGTCTCCCCCTCGGCGGCGATGCCGGCCAGGACCAGGCAGGCCGAGGCCCGCAGATCGGTCGCCATCACCCCGGCGCCGGTGAGGCGGATCGGGCCGTGCACCTGCGCCCTGCCGCCGTCCATCCGGATGTCGGCCCCCATCCGCATCAGCTCCGGAGCGTGCTGGAAGCGGTTCTCGAAGATGGTCTCGCTGATCGTGGAGACCCCGTAGGCTTGCGTCATCAGCGCCATGTACTGCGCCTGGAGATCGGTGGGGAAGCCGGGGTGCGGCGCCGTCTCCAGGTCGTGGGCCGCGATCCCCTGGTCGGCGCGGACGCGGATCCCCTCCGCCGTCACCTCGACCTTGGCCCCGACCTCGGCCAGTTTGTCCAGCAGGGGCGCCAGATCGGCGGCGTTGGCGCTTTCGAGCAGCACGTCGCCGCCGGTCATCGCGGCGCCGATGAGGTAGGTCCCCCCCTCGATCCGGTCGGGGATGATCGCGTGCTCGGCCCCGCCCAACTCCTCTACCCCGTCGATCACGATCGTCTCCTCGCCGGCCCCCGAGACGCGGGCCCCCATGGCGTTGAGGAGGTTCGCGAGGTCGACCACCTCGGGCTCGCGGGCGCAATTCTCCAGAACGGTGGTGCCCTGGGCGAGGACGGCGGCCATCAGCACGTTCTCCGTGCCGGTGACCGTGGGCATGTCGAAGCGGAAGCGGGTCCCCACCAGCCGTTCGGCCCGGGCGTCCACATAGCCGTGCGAGAGCTGGACGTCGGCGCCGAGGGCGGTGAGCGCCTTCAGGTGCTGGTCGATCGGCCGCACGCCGATGGCGCAGCCGCCGGGGAGCGACACCCGGGCGTGCCCCTCCTTGGCGAGCAGGGGCCCGAGCACCAGGACGCTGGCGCGCATGGTCTTCACCAGATCGTAGGGGGCGTCGTGATCCGGGTTCGGCCGCTCGCGGCGGAGGCGGATGGCGCCCCCCTCCTCTTCGGATTCCACCCCTAAGTGAGCGAGAAGCTTCTGCAGGGTGCGGATGTCGCGCACCCGCGGCACGCAGCGCAGGGTCAGCGTCTCGTCGGTCAGCAGGCTGGCGGTGAGCGCCGGCAGGGCGGCGTTCTTGGCGCCGCTGGCGGCGACGCGGCCGGTGAGGCGCGTCGGCCCCACGATGTGAAACTTCTCCATGGCTCCCTCTTCCGATCTGATCCCTTCAATTTAGCGGCGCCGCAGCAGCACGGTGCGCGGGATGCCGGCGTAGTCCTCCCGGACCTCCGCAATTTCCAGACCCGACACCCGGGCGTGCCGGCGTATCGCCTCGAGCTGTCCGCGTCCGATCTCGACCGCCAATCCTACCCCGGAGCGCAGGTCCCCGCACTGGGCGAAGAGCCGCGGATAGAGCGAGTCTCCGGCGCCGGGCGGGAAGAGTGCCAGGGAGGGCTCGAAATTGCAAACCTCGATCGAGATCTCCGGGATCTCCGAGCGGTCCACATAGGGGGGGTTGCTCACCACCAGGTCGAAGCGGGAGAGGTCGAGCCCGGCCGCGAGGTCGGTGTTGACGAGGGAGATCCGGGCGCCGAGCTGCCGGGCGTTCTGGGCCGCCACGGCCAGGGCCCCGGGGGAAATATCGGTCGCCACTACCCGGGAGCCGGGGACCTCCAAGGCCAGGGTGACGGCGAGGATTCCGGAGCCGGTGCCGGCGTCAAGGATCCACGGCCGCTCCGGCAGCCGTTCCGCCAAGGCCATTTCCACCAGGTGCTCGGTCTCGGGCCGGGGGATGAGCACCCGGGGATCGACGGCGAAGGGGCGGCCCCAGAATTCCCGTTCCCCCGTCAGATACGAGACCGGCTCGCCGGTGAGCCGCCGGGCCAGGAGATCCCGGAACCGCCCTTCAGCCTCCGGCGGCACCTCATCCTCCTGGCGGGCGATCACCCGCGCCTCGGAGAGGCCGAGGACGTGCCCCAGGAGCAGCCGGGCCTCCCGCGTGGACGCGCCGAACGGCGTCGCCGCGAGGAGGGGGCGGGCTTCGGCGAGGAGCTGGCGGAGGGTAGACATCGGCTTAGTCTATGGCGCGGTGGTGGCCTGGCACTCTCCTTGAAGACTCTCTCAATGGCTATTGAAGGAGAGTTCTATGAGAAATCTTGAGCTCGCGTTGTCCCTTCTCTTGCTCCTGCCGGCAGGAGGCTGCACGAGAGAAACCGCCGAGCAACCAGGGACGACCCCACCTGCCAGGACTCCACCGCGGCAGACCACATCCACGATGACCAGGACCCCTCCGCCTCCGGAGCGAGGAGCCCAGGGGGACACCTCCACCTCTTCCCTTGCTGCCGATCCGGACGAGTCGCCCGAGGCCCTCTCACAGTACCAGGAAGCCAGGCGGCTCCTCGCGAATGGGGATGAGGCCAAGGCCCGAGCCCTGTTGGCCACCGCCACGGCTCAATTCCCGAATAGCCGCCACCTTCACCAGCAGTATGCCGAGGTGCTTTGGGACCTCTCCGGCGGCAGAGATCGCGCGCTCCTCACTCAGTCCGGGCAGGAAGCCACCCGCGCTCTCGAGATCGCGTTCCGCTTTGGCAAGGTCGACTACGGATTGACCGACCGGCTTGCCGAAACCTTGGGCCGGACGGGAAACCGAGAGACCCTCGACCGGCTCTTCCAGGAGGCACTGAAGCTCGACTCCAGCGCCGTCATCTATCTGAATTACGCCAGAGGGCTGGCCTTGCTGGGCGATCCACGGGCGGGAGACCTTTTTTACAAGGCTGCCCAGCTTCAGCCAGACGGTGACGCGATGGTCCGATATGGCGAATGGCTGCTGGATCGTGGACAGAATCAGCAGGCTCTCGACCGGCTCCCCCGGTCTGGTCCTTTGCGGTACGTCCACTTTCTCCGGGGGATCGCACTGGAACGCCTGGGGCGAGCCGACGAGGCCAAGCAGGAGTATGCACAGTTCCGAGAGTACAGCGCCACGTTCCCCGCCCCGGAGCGGTTCAGAATCCCTGGGAGCCGGCTTCAAGCAGGAATCCACTTCAAGGAGGCGGCAGACTCCTAAAAGATACGGCTCTTTCCGTGGGTGTCTGGCACGAAGTTTGAATTTAAGAATTGCCAGAACAACAGAAAGGAGCACCTGTGAAAGCCAAGATTCTGCCTGCTCTACTGTCCGCGTCCCTGGCTTTCCCCGCACTGCACGCCCAGTCTCTGGCGACCTCAAGGTTGTCCAAACAGCCTGCGCCACCGGTCGAAGCTGGTGCAAGCTCGCCCATGAAAGTCGCCAGCCCGCTACGGCCGATGTCTTCCGTAGCACCGGCTCCCAAGGAGGAGTCGTCCACGTTGTCTGGAGATCCCAATGAAAGCTCGCCGGATCTGATTGCGCGATATCAACGCGCGCAAGGCTTGATCGCCCGTGGGGCCTGGATCCGCGCCCAGTTGGTCTTGGAGAGGGCGATCGCTCAATATCCCGACAGCCGGCATCTACACCAGTTATTGGCCGATCTCTATTGGTATAAATCTTCAGGCTCAGATCCTGTTTTACTACGTCAGTCCGCTCAGGAAGCTGTCCAGGCGATGGATATTGGGCTTGGATTCGGGACCGTGGACTACAGCCTCACCGACCGGCTCCAGCGGACTCTGGGCAGAACGGGTGATCTGATCACTCTCGACCGGCTGTTCAGCGAGGCTCTGGCCCGGGAGGATACCGCGACCGTCTATCTTCACTATGCCCTGGGCCTGAGCCAGCTCAAGGACCCACGGACCGAGGAGATGTTCAAGAAGGCTGTCGATCTGGACCCACAGGGGGCCTCCCTGGCCAGCTACGCCGAGTGGCTGCTCGACAATCGGCGGGATGCCGATGCCCTCGGCCGGTTGCCGAAGAGCTCCGGGCTTTATTACCTGCACTTCCTTCGCGGCGTCGCCCTGGAGCGGCAGAGCCGCGGAGAGGAGGCCCGGACCGCTTACGGCAAGTTCCGGGACTACAGCGCCTCGTTTCCCGCCCCGGCGCGCTTCCGGATCGCCGGCAGCCCCATTCAGGCGGCAAGCGGTATCCATTTCGACGATACCAAGATCACGGACGCCACGGCCATCAACGGCCTCTCGTACCTCATTTACGGCGAAGCCCAGGGTGAAAACTACGGCGGAATGCTGGCCGAGGGTTGGGTGGTCCGCGCCCGCACCTTGAGGGGGTCCGTGGGCAATCCGACTTGCCCGGCGGTGAGCAACACCGGCACCACTCTCGGGGACAAGTACAAATCGGTGATGTGCCAGGGCAGCGGCAGCCAGTTCAACGGCGTCTGCCTGGCCTGGTGCTCGAACACGGCGACCGTCTGCTCCCATAGCACGTCGACGGACAACGCCGCGTACGACGTCTACTACGGCTATGGGCCAGATCCCGTCTCGGGGCATTGCCCCGACGGGATCTCGCAGTCCGGATCCAGCTACTGCGACGGCTCGATCAAATGTTACGGCAACACGGTGACCTACCGGCTCGCCAGCCCGCTGTTCAACCTCGGCACCAGCGGCACTTGCGGCACGACCTGCGCGCCGACGAGCTACGGCAAGGTGTGCGGCAACGGGGGCCTGGACAACTGCTTTTTCTCCAACCCGAACTGTGAGGGGGTCGGCCGCGTTGGCTACACCGGCACGCTCTCCGGCACCGGTTCCAACTCCGTCAGCGCTTCCTTCTACGTCTCGACCTCAGGTAACTTCAACGGCCATCTCGAAGGCCCGGAGAGCCAGGATTTCGATCTCTATCTCCAGAGCTCGAGCAGCAGCGCCGGGCCCTGGACGGATGTCGCGTCCTCCACCCGGCTCTCAGCGGTCGAGGAGATCAACTATTCAGGCAGCCCCGGCTACTACCGCTGGCGGGCCTACTCATACAGCGGAAGCGGCAGCTTCAGCCTCTGCACGAAACATCCCTGATTCATACGTCTTCCTGAGGAGTTGAAGGGAGCGGGCCCGGAGCCCGCTCCCGGAGGCTGGCGGGCTTGGGAGATCCTATTGCACGGGCTTCAGCTCGATCTCCACCGCCGTCACGGCGCCAGGGTGGACCTCGACCTCCACCTGGGCGGGCGCGAACCCTTCCTTCTGCACGAAGACCGTGTACTTTCCAGAAGCGATCCGGGGAGCCTCGAAGCTTCCGGCGGCGTCGGTCATGGGCCTGCCCCGGCCGAAGAACGGAACACGGCCGCTCAGGGAGACGAAAGCGTTCGCGACGGGAGCGCCGCTCGCGAGGGCCCTCACCCGGAGCCCGCCCGTGGAGAAGTCCAGGTTGACCTCCTGGTCCCCGGTGATCTCGACGTTCACCGACGTTCCCGACCCTCCCTGGTCCGTGGCCGTCAGGGTATAGCGGCCGGCGAGAACGTTCGGGATCTGGAAGCCGCCCTCCGGCCCGGTCTGCCCCTGGAAGCTCGCGCCGGTCGAGGAGACCCAGACCTGCGCCCCCGCGAGAGGCGCGCCGTCCATCGTCACCCGGCCGCTGATCGTGAACCCGGTCGAGAACCGAAGGTCGAGCACGGCTTCCCGCACTCCTGGAGCGATCTGCAGGGATTCCTGGACGCTGCGCCCTCTCGCCTGGGCGCTGATCCTCCAATCCCCCGGGGCCAGGTCCGTGATCTTGTACCGGCCCTCGCGGTCGGTCCGGCTGAGGAACGGATGGGTGAACGACACGCCTTCCGTCATTCGGAAGGCGTTGACCGTGGCGGCCCCGAGCTCCTCCGGCTCGAGCCCCAGTAACTTCCCGGTCAGCGTGGCGCCGCGAGAGAGCCGCAACGCGAGGCCGCCAATCTCCTGGCCGGCGACCTGGACCTCTTCCGGCAGGGCGGCCTCGGCGAAGCCGGGCGCGGCCCCGGAAAGGCGGTAGATCCCGTCGCTGACGGTGGGGAATTGGAACGAGCCGTCCGCCAGGCTGGCGGTCTCGAGGGATTCCCCCGGCCCCACGGAGTTGAGGGAGAGGCCGGCGCCGGCCACAGGCGCTCCCGTCTCGTCGCTCACCCGGCCGGAGATCTTCACTCCCGCCGGGAAGACCAGCTCGCGCTGGTTGGCCCCCGGCGCGATCTCGACCTTGGCCCGGACCTGCCCGTGCCTCACGGACAAGGCGAAGACGTCGTACAGGCCCAGGCTCAGCCCTTCCAGGCGGCAGTGCCCCGCGTCGTCCGTCTCGCACCGGGCGGGGCCTCGATGCACCGGGACGGGCTCGAAATCCTCGGCGTGGGCCATGACCCAGGCTCCGGCGACCGGCTGCCGCCGGCTGTCGAGCACCTGGACCTCCAGCATGCTCCCCTTACGGAGAGTGATCTCCAGCCCCTCGACGTCACTCTCCTCGGGAATCCGCAGGTCCTGGAGCCGGGCGAGCTGATAGCCCGGGGCCTGGACCGCGAGCGCCACGGTGCCCGGCTGAATCCCCGCGAACCGGAACCTCCCGTCTTCGTCGGCGGTCCCGAGTTGGCGCGGGCCGGCCTCGGGGCCGGTCTGGAGGAAGATTTCGGCCTGCGGAACCGGCTTCCCCTCCGGGTTCCTCACCCGGCCGGCGAGGGTCCGCCCCGTCTTCAGCTCGATCCTCAGCGGCTCCTGGGTGGGGGCCTCCACCGCGCGGACCGCCGCCGGCACGTGCCCGGGATGGTTGACGCCCAGGTCGAAGCGCGCACCCCGGCGCAGGTCCTCGAACCGGAACCGGCCCTCGGCGTCGGTTTTCGCCACGCCGAAGGACTCCGAGTCGGAGAATACCGCCGCGAGCTGATCGCGCGCGCGGGTCAGCTCCACCTCGGCCTCCGGCAGCGGCACGCCGGCTGGATCGGCCACCCGCCCCTCGACGGCCGCGCCGCGCTCGAGCGTAAGGGCGCCGAGATCGACCCGCGCCGTCTTGGCCGGCACCTCGACCTCAGGGAGGGAGAGCGGCGCGAAGCCCTTGCGTTTCACCGCCAGATGGAACCGGCCGGGGAGCAGGTGGGAGAGCGCGAAGCTCCCCGTGGCGTCGGAGGTCCCCTTGCCCAGGGACTGGCCGTTCCAGGAGAGGCCCTGGCTGAACCGGGTCTCCTGGGAGAGGGTGAGCGTGAGCTCGGCGTCGCGCACCGGCTTGCCCTCCGGGTCCAGGATCTTCCCGAGCACCGTGGCGCCGCGCTCCAGGACGATCCGCACCGGCCTGGGGCTCCGGCCGCGGGGGAGAGCGTCCGTCTTCACCGAAGCGGGAGCGAACCCTTCCTGGACCGCGGTCACCTCATAGACCTGCCCGGGCGTGAGGAGGGGAAGTCGGAACCGGCCGTCAGCCCGGCTCCAGGCCATGCCGATCCGGGGCGGGCCGCCCCCTATGAGCTGGAGAGGCAGGGCGGCGATCTGGACCTTGCCGAGCGGCTGGTCCGCCGCGTCCACCACCCGGCCGGTGATCGACCCGGCCGGCTCCAGCGCCAAAACGAGCGGAGGTCCCTGTCTGCCGGACGGGGGTGCCGGCCGCGGATCGGAAGGGAGATAGCCCGCGGCCGTGGCTTGCAGCTTTGCCTCGCCGCCCGCGGACAGGCGGATCTGGAAGGTACCGTCCGCGCCGGTCCTGACGCAGGGGACGGCCGGCGAGCCTTCGCTCCAGACCAGCGCTCCGGAGACCGGCGCCCCCTTGGGATCGCTCACTTTCCCTTGGACGAGGCGCGGCGGCGTGGCTGGAGAAGGCTGCACGGCCTTAGGCGTCTGAGCGCCGAAGATCCATCCTTCGAAAGCCTGCGGCCCCGCGAGCCCCTGTGCCCGCGGGTCCGAGGCTGAAAACGCCGGGACGAGGGGCAGGTCGGTGCCCTCGACCAGGGGCAGGAGCGGGTTCTCCACGTTCAGATACCCTTCCGCGCGGACCCGCACCCGGAAGCAGCCGCTCTCCGGCGCCACCAGCTCGAACAAGCCCGCGGCGTCGCTCTTCGCGGTGAGGATGGGTGTCTCTCCCGTCTGGGGAAGCAGCTCGACGCGGGCTCCCGCGAGCCCCTGCGGGGGCTCGGCCGGAATCAGGACCCGGCCGGTGACGTGGATGGGCTCCGCCGCGAGAGCGAGCGGAAATCCCGCGAGCAGGAGGGCGAGACGGAGAGGCCCGAAGCAACGGCGGCTGGCGAGCATAGAATCTCCTTGCTGAAATTCTATCCCGTACGGGGTCTGATCCGCCGCCGGAAGCTTCCGACAGCTCATCGGAAGCTCTGGCGGCTCATCCGAAGCTTCTGCCAGCTTATCCAAGCTTCCGACGGCCTATTTAAGCTTCCGACGGGCTGTCGGAAGCTCTGGCGGCTCATTCGAAGGTTCCGACAGCTTATCCAAGCTTCAAACAGCTCATCAGAGCTTCCAATGGGCTGTCGGAAGCTTCCGACGGCGTATCCAAGCTTCTGACAGGCTATCGGAAGCTCTGGCAGCCCATCGGAAGCTTGGATAAGCCATTGGAAGCTTCCGACAGGCCGTCAGAACCTTGGATACGCCATTCGAAGGTTCCGACAGCCCGTCGGAAGCTTTGGCGGAGCGCAGGTACCTTATTGCCCGGCCGGCGGGAGGGCGATGGGAGAGGAGACAGGGGTGAGGTTTCGGGGGGCCTCAGTGGGCCGTGCGGGCCTGCTCTTCCATCTTCTGCGCCTGGAAGTGGGCGACCAGCGGCTCGATCAGGGGATCGAGGTTCCCTTCCAGGACCGTGGGGAGCTGGTGCACCGAGAGGCCGATGCGGTGGTCGGTCACCCGGCTCTGGGGGAAGTTGTAGGTGCGGATCTTCTCCGAGCGGTCACCGGAGCCCACCATGCGGCGACGCTCCTCGGTCATCGCCGCATCAGCCTTCTCGCGCTCGGCGTCCAGCAGGCGGGCTTTGAGGACGCGCAGCGCCTTCGCCTTGTTCTTGATCTGGCTGCGCTCGTCCTGGCAGGAGACCACCAGCCCTGAGGGGATGTGCGTGAGGCGCACGGCCGAGTAGGTGGTGTTCACCCCCTGGCCGCCGGGGCCGGAGGCGCAGAAGCGGTCCACCCGGATGTCCTTCTCGTCGACCTGGACGTCCACGTCCTCGGCCTCGGGGAGCACGGCCACCGTCACCGCCGAGGTGTGGATGCGCCCGGCGGCCTCGGTCGCGGGGACCCGCTGCACGCGGTGGACGCCCCCCTCGTACTTCAGGCGGCTGTAGGCCCCCCGCCCCTCGACGATGGCGGAGACCTCCTTGATCCCTCCCGCCTCGGACTCCGAGAGGTCGATCACCTCCACCCGCCACCCCTGCTGCTCGGCGTAGCGGCTGTACATGCGGAACAGCTCGGCGGCGAACAGGGTCGCCTCGTCGCCGCCGGTGCCGGCGCGGATCTCCAGCACGACGTTCTTCTCGTCGTTCGGGTCCTTGGGGGTCAGCTCGCGCCGGAGCCGCTCCTCCAGCTCCGCGACGCGGACGGCGAGCTCCTCCTTCTCGTCCTGGGCCAGGGCGTAGAGGTCGTCGTCCTTGGGCAGACCGGCCAGCAGCTCGTCGTTCTCCTCCCGCTGCTTGCACGCCTTGACGTACTCGCGGTAGAGGCGGACGGCGGGATCGATCTCCGACAGCGTCTTGTTCACCTCCCGGTAGATCTTCGGGTCTCCGAAGGTCGCGGGATCGGCGAGCCGCTGGGTCAGCTCCTGATGGGTCTTTTCGAGCTCTGCGAGCTTTTCGATCATGTTCTGAGCCTCAGGCCCGCGCCGCGGCGCCGGGCATACTGGGAGGCAGGTCGGCGAGCGGGACGGCCAACGGGTCCGCCGCCTCCCGGGGCGTCTCCCGGTCCTGAAGCAGGCCGTCCTCGCGCAGCGCCTCTTCCAGCGCCGCGATGGCCACCTCCAGCATGTCGTCCGCCGGCTCCTGGGTGGTGATGCGCTGGAGCGCGAGCCCCGGCGCCACCAGCAGCGAGAACAGCGGGGCCGCCTGGTGCTTGGCCGTGAAGCGCAGCACCTCGTAGGAGAGCCCCGCGATCACCGGCACCAGCAGCAGCCGCCCGCCGTACATGACCAGGAACGGCAGCGTCTTCGGGATGAACGAGAAGACCAGGATCGACACCAGCAGCACGAAGAGCAGGAAGCTCGTGCCGCACCGCGGGTGGAGCCGGCTCTGCGCGCGGGCGTTCTCGACCGTCAGCGGCACAGCCTTCTCCCAGGCGAACACCACCTTGTGCTCGGCCCCATGGTACTGGAACACCCGGTGGATGTCCTTCATCCGCGAAATGGCGAAGATGTAGGCCAGGAAGAAGGCGGCCCGCAACGCGCCGTCCACCAGGTTGAACGCCACGGTGGAGAGATGGCCGGCGAAGAGGTGCTGCTCGGCCAGCCGGGTCAGCCAGAGCGGGATGAGGAGGAAGACCACGGCGCCCAGGACGAGGCCGAACGCCATTGAGCCGGCGATGGCCCAGTTGGACTTGTCGTCCTTCTTTTCCGCCACCGGCTGCGCCTCCTGCCCCTCCCCCGGCTTCGCCTCCTCGGCCATGGCCTGCTCGGCCGAGAAGTTGAGCGCGCGGATGCCCAGGGCGAGCGACTGGAAGAGCACCGCGACGCCGCGCAGGATGGGCAGCTTGAGGAATGGATAGCGCCGGGCGAGGCTCGCCACCTTGCCGCGCTGGAAGGCGATCGAGCCGTCCGGCCGGCGGACGGCCACGCCATAGGCGCCGGGGGAGCGCATCATCACTCCCTCGATCAGGGCCTGACCGCCGACCAGCAGCTCGCCCTCGGGGCTGTTGCCAGTACGCATGTCGTTGAATCTCCGCCCCGGCCCGGCGGGCGCCGGGTCGTAAGGATCTACCGGCGGCCGGCCTGGGCCGCGTACCGCTTCTGGAAGCGCTCGACGCGTCCGGCGGTGTCGATCAGCTTCTGCTTGCCGGAGAAGAACGGATGGCAGGCGGAGCAGATCTCCAGGCGGACCTCGTCCTTGGTGGAATGGGTCTCGAAGGTGTTACCGCACGCGCAGTGCACGGTCACCATGTGCAACGGGGGATGGATGTCTTTCTTCACGGTCGCGATCCTTCTCTCTTTTCGATTTCCCCGCGTGGGGGGCTTGACTTCCAAGAGCCCGGTAGCCTAGCCGATCGTCGCCGCTCTGGCAAGGTGGGCCGGATTCGCTCGTTGCAACAGAGGTTCATGGGGCGGAATTCCCAGGGCCTCGCCGTTCGAGGATGGACAGAGGGATGGCGGCCTGATAGGCTACATCGTTACCTCAATATTTGCTTCAGCGTCGATGGCCTTTCAAGGGGAAAGGGAGTAAAGGATGACTACCCGCGGCGGCAGTAGTGTAGCGCTAAGACTCGCCTTGGCCTTCGCTTTGGCCTCGTCTTCCCTGGGGTCCGCCTGGGGAGAGGACAACATCCCCGGGAAGAGGCTGGCGGCTCCGGCCGGCATCCAGGAGAGCACCGCCGACATCATGGAACGGCAGGCGGTGAGCCCGCCCCCCAAGCCGCGTCCGGAGCACGAGCTCGAGTACCCCGACCGCAGCGGGTTGCCGCAGAACCCGAATGCTCCCGCGGTTTCGCGGTATCCGGCGGCCGGGCCGGAAGAGAAGGCGGTCGCGCCCGAGTCGCTCAAGATCCATACGACCGGCCTCGCCTTTGACGGCGCGACGTTCACCGATACTGGAGCCTTCCCTCCCGACTCGATGGGCGCCGTCGGCCCGGCCCAGTTCGTCACTTTCGTCAACGGCCGCCTCCGCTCGTTCACCAAGGCGGGCGTCGCGGACGGGGTGCTCAACGCCAATCCCGACGTCTTCTTCGCTTCCGTGAGGACGCCGGTCGGCGGGTCGGTGCTCGCCGACTTCACGAGCGATCCGCAAGTGCGCTACGACCGCTTCACGAGCCGCTGGTTCCTCTCCATCATCGACGTGCCGTGCACGGCCATCACGAGCGGCCAATGCACGATGTTCGCCCCCAACCGGTGGCTTCTGGCGGTGAGCGACGCGGCGAGCAACGGCACGATCAGCGGCACGACGGTCTGGACCTTCTTCCAGTTCCAGGCGGACCCGGGCACGAACTTCTGCGACTACCCCTCGCTGGGCATCGACGTCAACGCGCTCTACGTCGGTTGTAACATGTTCACGAACGTCGGCGCCTTCGTGGGCACCAACGGCTACGTGATCCGGAAGGTGTCGGTCCTCGGCGCGGGCCCGATCGTCGTCACCATGTTCGCCAACCTGGCGGCGGGATCGGGGGCCGGGCCGGAGTCGCCGCGCGGCGTCGACAACTTCGATTCCACGGCCACCCAGGGCTACTTCGTGGGCCCCGACAACGCCACCTTCAGCACGATCATGTTCCGCCGAGTCAGCAACCCGGGCTCCCTGACGCCGACGATCTCGGGCAACATCAGCGTCACCGTGCCGACGACGACGCTCTCGGGCACCCAGGCCATAAGGTATGTCCAGCACGCCGGGAATGCCGGCGGCAACAACGGCCTTCTGGACACCCTGGACGATCGCTTCTACCAGACGATGATCCGCAACGGCCGGCTGTGGGCGGCCCACAACTTCACGGTGAGCTCAGCCGGCGTCGCGAGCACCGCTGTGCAGTCGCGCAACGCGACGCGCTGGTACGAGTTCCAGAACCTGACGGGCACCCCCACGGTGGTGCAGTCGGGGACGGTGTTCGACAACGCCGGCACGCGGGCCGCGGCGCGGCAGTACTGGATCCCCTCGGTGGTGGTCACCGGCCAGGGGCACGCGGTGCTCGGCATGAGCATGGCCGGTACCCCTGTCGGTGCCACCCCGGTGTACGTGGGCCGGCTCTCCGGAGACACCCTGGGCACGATGACCGGACCGCCGACCGTAGCCGCGGTGACGTACGGGACCACGACGGCCAACTACAACCCGCCGTTGGACCCCGGCGGCTCCATGGGCCGGCGCTGGGGCGACTACTCGTTCACCAGCCTCGATCCGCTCGACGACATGACAGTGTGGACGATCCAGGAGTACAACCAGGCCTCGAACAGCTACGCGGTGCGCGTTGGCAAGCTCGCGGCGCCGCCGCCGGCCACGCCGACCTGCTCCGGCTCGCCCATCACCTTCGCCGGCCCCACCGGCAACGTGGTGATCACCGCCACCTCGAGCGGCGGCTCGGGCTTCTATGATCCGGGGGCCAACCTGGCGCCTCCGGCGTTGCCGTTCAGCCACCTCTCGGCCACGGTCACCAACGCGATCGTCAACAGTGCGACCTATAACTCGCCGACCCAGGTGACGCTGAACATCACGGCGCTGGCCACCGGGTCCCAGAACGTCACGATCGTCAACCCGGACGGCCAGAGCGTGACCGCCAACGGGTGCATCAACGTCCTCACCGCGGCGGTCGCAGATCTCGCCATCACCAAGACTGACGGCGTGGCGACGGCGACTCCGGGCGGCTCGGTGACCTACACCATCACGGCGTCGAACGCGAGCGCCTTCGGGGCGACCGGCGCCACCGTGGCGGACACCTTCCCGGCGACCCTCATCTGCACCTGGACCTGCGTGGGCGCGGGCGGCGGCACCTGCACGGCCTCAGGCTCCGGAAACATCAACGACTCCGTCAACCTGCCGGTGGGCGCCAGCGCCACCTATACCGCGACCTGCGCCATCTCCGCTTCGGCGACCGGCACCCTGAGCAACACCGCCACGGTGACGCTCGCCGGAGATCCCAACGCGGCCAACAACAGCGCCACCGACACCGACACGCTGACCCCCCAGGCCAATCTCGGGATTACCAAGACCGACGGCGTCACCACGGCGACCGCGGGCGGCTCGGTGACCTACACCATCACCGCCTCCAACGCCGGACCCAGCAACGCGCCGGGGTCCTCGGTGGCCGACACCTTCCCGGCCTCGCTCACCTGCACCTGGACCTGCGTGGGCGCGGGCGGCGGCACCTGCACAGCCTCCGGCTCAGGAAACATCGGCGACACCGTCAACCTGCCCAGCGGCGGCAGCGTCACCTACACCGCGAGCTGCACCATCTCCGCTTCCGCGACCGGTACGCTGAGCAACACGGCGACGGTGGCGGCCCCGGGCGGGGTCA
>JBJMHA010000068.1:0-29154 GCA_045807625.1 Thermoanaerobaculia bacterium
ACAGGGAGCCCGGGGGCTCCAGGGGATCGTGCCCGAGATCGACCTGCTGGCGACCAGCCCGCTGACCCGGGCGGCCCAGACCGGCGCCATCGTCGACACCGTCTACGGCGGCCTCAAGGAGGTCGAGATCGACGAGCTCTCCCCCGAGTCGACCCCGAACGACTTCCTCCGCTGGTTGCGCAAGCAGAAGGGGGATTGCATCGCCGCCGTGGGGCACGAGCCGAGCCTCAGCCTGATCCTCTCCTGGCTCCTGACCGGCTCGGAGCGCCGGATCTTCGCCTTCCGCAAGGGGGGCGCCTGCCTGCTCGACTTCCCCGACGAGGTCGGCGCCGGCACCGCCACCCTGCTCTGGGCGCTGACCCCGGCCCAGCTCCGGGAGCTGGCGGATTGATCGGACCCTTCCCATGAGCTTGACCACCGGGCTCCTCTCCCGCTCCCCCGAGGAGGGCGCCCGCCTGCTCGCCCTCTCCTTCCTCGATCAGGCCGCCGCGGCGCGCCCTCGGCTGGCGGACCCCGGCGACACCGAGGCGCTCCACGACTTCCGCGTCGGCCTGCGCCGGCTGCGGAGCTGCCTCCGCGCCTACGCCGCCCAGCTCGAGGACAGCATCCCCGGGAAGCTCGCCAGAAGGCTCAAGCGGCTCGCCGGCTCGACCGGCCCGGGGCGGGACACCGACGTCCAGATCGAGTGGCTGCGAGCCCGCTCTCCGCACCTCTCCTCCCATCACCGGGCCGGACTGGCCTGGCTGCTCGCCCGCCTCGAAGACCGCAAGCGGGAGGCCTACGGCGAGATGGAAGACGAGGTGGCGGACGAATTCGCCAAGGTCGAGGAGGATCTGCGCGCCCGGCTCTCCGTCTACCGCACCGAGATCCACCTGGATCCCAAGGGGGACCGCCCGACCCTGGCCGAGGCCACCGCCCGCATCCTCCACCGGCAGGTGGCGGAGTTCGAGCAACACCTGGCGAAGATCGAGGACGCGGATGACGAGGAGGAGGCCCACGAGGCGCGGATCAGCGCCAAGCGGGTGCGCTACCTGCTGGAGCCGCTGGTGGAGGAGATCCCGGGCGCCGGTCCCCTGGTCAAGCGCTTCAAGGCCCTCCAGGACCTCCTGGGCGAGCTCCACGACGCCCACGTGCTGGAGGCCGAGCTCGCCGAGGCTGTCGAAGAGGCCGCCGCCGGGCGGGCGCGCAAGATCCTGGAGCTCTCCCTCGCCGCCGCGCCCGACGACAAGCTCCTCCGCGCCGAGCGCCGCCGCGCCCAGGAGGCGGGGCTGATCACCCTCGCCCGTCTGAACCGTGTCCGCCGGGACCGCCTCTTCGAGGATCTCGACGACGAATGGCTGGACGGGAAGGTGTCGGATTTCCTGCGCGAGGTGGAGGGGCTGGGAGAGCGGATGACCGCCGCCGCCGCGGCACCCTCCTCTCAGTAAACCTCTCAGTAGGCCCCGCCCAGCGTCTGCCCGCCGTCGACCACCAGCACCGCGCCGGTGGTGAACCGGGCGGCGTCCCCCGCCAGATAGAGCACGGCGCCGGTGAGGTCCTCCGGCTGCCCGATCCGCCCCTGGGGGATGGCCGCCAGGGCCCGCTCCCGCGCCTCTGGCTGGACCCACAGGGCCTCGCTGAAGCGGGTCTGGATCAGGCCCGGAGCGATGGCGTTGACCCGGATATTCTCCTTGGCCAGATCCATCGCCAACGTCCGGGTCAGCATCAGGACCGCCGCCTTGAGGACGCCGTACACCCCCAGGCCGCCATGGGGGACGAGCCCGGCCACCGAGGCGACGTTGACGATCGCCCCTCCCCCCCGCTCGCGCATCAGCGGCACGGCCGCCCGGATGGAGTGGACATACCCCTTGAGGTTGACCTCGAAGGTCTTGTCCCACTGGCTCTCCGAGGCTTCGAGGAGCGGCCCGAAGTGGGGGTTGGTGGCCGCGTTGTTGACCAGGACGTCGACGCCGCCGAAGGCCTCGCGGGCCCGCGCCATCAGCGCCTGGACCTCCGTCTCCCGGCCGGTGTGGCAGGCCACGGCCAGCGCCTCGCCGCCGCCGGCGCGGATCTCCGCCGCCACCGCCTCCACCCCTTCGAGCTTGCGGCTGGCCAGCACCACCCGGGCCCCCTCGGCGGCAAAGGCCTGAGCGATGGCCTCCCCGATCCCCCGGGAGGCGCCCGTCACCACCACGACGCGGTCCGCAAATGAGGCTCCCATGGGCGAAACCATATCCCAGGAGCCTGAGCGGCAGAAGGGCTGAGCAGGGACCCTGATTCCGGGCCCGGGGGCTGGGACGATGTCGCGGTATCTGGCCCGACGGAAGCTTCCATTGTCGCAGATCCGCGGACATCGGCTGGATGTCGGCTGACCTCGGGACGATGTCCGGGGATCTGGCCCGACGGAAGCTTCCATCGTCCCAGATCCGCGGACATCGGCTGGATGTCGGCCGACCTCGGGATGATGTCCGGGGATCTGGCCCGATGGAAGCTTACGTCGTCCCAGATCCGCGGACATCGGCTGGATGTCGGCTGACCTCGGGACGATGTCTGGGGATCTGGCCCAAGGGGAGCTTCCGTCGTCCCAGATCCGCGTACATCGGCTGGATGTCGGCTGACCTCGGGACGATGTCCGGGGATCTGACCCGATGGAAGCTACGGTCGCCGCAGATCCGCGTACACTGGCAGAGCTTCAGCTGATCGCGGAACGCTGTCGCGGTATCTGGCTTGTCCCTGCTGTCCCTTGGGTCCCTGCTCCCAGAACAGCTCCACCGGAGAACGCGATATCATCCGGAGACATCATGGCCCAGATCCTGGTTCAAGACCTCAGTCCCGCATTGGTGGCGCGGCTGAAAGAACGCGCCGAGCGGAACGGCCGATCCCTGCAGGACGAGGTCAAGGCGATCCTTGAATCGGCGGCCAAGCTGTCGATGACTGAAGCTGGGGAAGTGGCAAGGCAAATCAGGCGAAGCTTGGAGGGGAGGATGACGAGCGACAGCGCCGATCTGCTTCGAGAAGATCGAGAGCGTTGATCGGACCTCGTCTCGCTTCCCGAATTCACCTCTGGAAAGGAGCGGAGACATGGCGCGAGTCAATCGGAATCTCGGCATGCTGTTGCTGAGCATCTTCTTGATCCTGTTCGGCCTGGGGCTGGTCATCGACCTGAGCTTCGCCTACATGCGGGTCATCGAGGGGCTGCTGGCGCTGGCCGCGGGCGTCCTGATCCTGATCGGCCGCTAAGGCCCGGTATAGACTGGAGAGGAAAAGGAGGATCGTATGGCGGTCGAGATCACGGGCAAGTACATCGGCAATCTGAAGACGGAGCTGACTCACGGCCCCTCGGGGGCGGTGATCCGGACGGCGGCTCCGGTGGACAACCAGGGGGACGGCAGCTCCTTCTCCCCCACCGACCTCGCCGCCACCTCCCTCGGCGCCTGCATGCTCACCCTGATCGCCATCGTGGGCGAGCGCGAGGGGATCGACCTCACCGGCCTCTCCTTCCGCCTGGAGAAGCACATGGCGGCCAACCCCCGCCGCATCGGCTCCATCCCGGTCACCATCCACATGCCGGCCGGGCTCACGGCGGACCAGCGCAAGAAGCTGGAGAACGCCGCCCTCACCTGCCCGGTCCACAAGAGCCTCTCTGACGAGGTGGAGCGGCCGGTGGAGTTCGTCTACGCGGAAGAGCCGGTGACGGTGAGGTAGAAGTTAGACGGCCCTCGACACATATCGACGAGCTGATGAACCAAGCACTGATCACGATTTCCGGCGTGAACAGCGATCCGGATCCGTCGCCTGGAGTTGGCATCGCGCGGTCGCTGCGCGAGGCATTCCCGCAAGCTATACTTACCGCGGTTGACTACTCAGTGCGCAGTAGCGGGCTGCACCACCCTATTTTTGACAGCGTTCTTGTTCAGCCGGTCTGGTCCGAGCTCGACCTGACGACCTACGCTCAGCAGATTCGAGCACATCTGGATCAGGACCTTGGATGTTGGATATCAGGACTTGACGTCGAGACTGGGTGGCTGGCGAGTGCTCTAGGCGATCATTCTCGTCTGCTTATTCCAAACGCAGCGGCGCAGTTGGTCGTCAAGAAGCCTTCACTGGGTTGTGCACCAACCTTGCAGATGTTCGTGCCGGAGTACCTACCTGCATTGTCTGCTCCGACTGATCTCCACGCGTTAGGTCGTCGTTCTGGGTGGCGCCTCTGGGTCAAGGGGAGGTATCACGAGGCTTATGCTGCCTACAGCTTTCCAGAGTTGCGTCGTCAGATCCGTGCTCTCGAAGCACACTGGCCGCTGGATACAATCTTCATCCAGCAGCACGTAGTGGGTACCGAGAGATCCTTCACGTTCGCAGCGTATGATGGGCAACTCCTCGGCGCCGTCGAGGTAGAAAAGCGAAGCGTCACTGCGCAAGGGAAAACCTGGGCAGCCTCCGTCAGTTTGCCGACCGCTGACGTGTTGGAACGGCTTTCCGGCTTCATACATGATACTCGTTGGACAGGCGGAGGAGAAGTTGAGTTTGTGCGTGGCATGGACGGTAGGGACTGGCTCATCGACCTCAATCCCCGGTTCCCGGCATATATCCACGGCATCACCTTGTGCGGCCACAACCTACCGGCATTGTTGGTAGGTGCAGCACTCGACGCCGAGTATCTGCCGGCCACCAGCCCGAGTAGCTCGCGGCAGTTCATCCGGGTAGTGCACGAGTTGCCGGTGCGCCAGGAACTTTCAATTCCGCGCATGATTGCCGCCCCCGGTGTCTTGCCTTCCATGGCCAAGCATCCTTCGTACCAGCCGGAGCTTGTCCGGCGACTAAGCCCAGCCAACAGTGAAGACAACGTCGTTTCCGAACGGCTCCCAAAGACCTTTCCGTTGTTCCTTGCGCGATGGCAGTCGCGAGGGCGGACGCCTCGGCGCTTCCGAGAACTCGAGCTGGCAGAAGCGACACTCTGGGGCCTGATGGACGCCTTGCATAAGTGCGGCGGAGAACCCAGAATCATCCCAGCGTTGAGCGTCAAGACTGATCCCTGCCGACCGCTTGCCAAGAGGTTTCTTGAGCATAGTTGGTGGGCCGAGGTAATCAGCTTCGAAGAACTCGAATGGGCAAAGGCGATCGGGTTTGAAGACTCAGCAATTGTTGTTAACGGGCCGCGAGCTCAGGAGACGATATCTAGGCTCTCTCGCCCCGTTGCGGCGGCGTTCGCCGACTCTCTAGAAGCGCTAGAGGGTTTGCTCGAGTCACAGCAGTCTCGAATCGTCGGCCTGCGGGTGCGACCGGGCACTGCGCCGTCCCGCTTCGGGCTGGATCTAACAGACATGCGGACCTTCAAACGAGTGGCGCAACTGCTTGAGCGCTGTGGTTCCGACCAACGACTTGGAGTCCACGTGCATTTCGCGAGCGATGTCCTCGGTCCCAACCAGTGGGAAGATCTGCTTGAGCACTGCGTGGTGTGGACCAACGCATTGAGTGAGGCTTCTGGAGCCTTGTTCAGTGCATTCGATATTGGAGGAGGTTGGCATGCGGACGACTTTCGTGACCACCTAATCCCTGCGCTGCCGCGCCTCCAAGAGCGTATCGCGCGAGCAATTCCGAGCATTGAGACGATCTTGATTGAACCGGGAAAGGCCGTGGCAGCTGAGTCGGCTTGGCTCGTCAGTCGTATTCTAGAAGTCCGGGCAGGTAATGAAGGTATCGATGACGTAGTTGTGGATGCCTCGATTGCAGACCTGCCGATGGCCCCACTCTACTCACATCGGATTATTCACCTTCGTAACGGGAAGTGCCTGGGTTGGTTAGGCGGGGGACGTAAACGAATCCTCGGTGCTATTTGCATGGAAACGGACATTCTGGCGGATGGGGTCGGCTTTCCTCAACCGCCAGCGCAGGGCGACGAACTACTCTTCGCCTCTGCCGGCGGATACAACGCAAGCATGGCTTGGCATTTCGCAGCCGGAGTGAGTCGTGATTCCAAGTGACCGCCTCGCCCAGATCAGTTCGTACCTGCTCTCGCCCTCGACCATTGCAGACCATGGCATGCAGTGCTGCCGGCACGCACGCGCATGGCTTCGTGGTGTTGACGCAACTCGCAGCTATCGCGACAAACACTGGCACCCTCCAACATGGCTTCGCAGGGAGTTTGAGTGGGGGCCTATAGCTTGGCCGCTTCATTGGTGTGGGGTTCCCGAAATGGAGGCACTCGACTGCGGTGCGCTGGCGGCTGTTGCCATCGAACTCTACAGGTTGCGAGGTCTTGAAGCGGCTCCAGTTCAGCTAGCTCTCCGGTATCCAGCGCACGCCACCGGTCAATGGTCAGCCATGTGGCACCGAGCCGGTAGCAGCAATAGCTGGATTTCTGGCCAGTATTGCTATCACGAAGCTTGTGGCGTAATTCATGAAGCATGCATTGACCTGTGGGACCCAACCGAGACGCGTTGGCTCGAACCGCCACTATCTCTGAATGAGACGTTCTCCGCCGTGACTGCGCTTCGGGTAGCGGCCGACGCCTTCCATACATCGAGCGAGTTGAACTGGTGCGGTCTGTCGCTCAAGCCGGGGCAGTGGCACTCCGTGCACTTCGACAAGGAAGGCCGTCTAACACTCGCTTCCATCGGACGGCCGGCTTCGCCGTCCGCGTGGTGAAGCGTATAGGCGTTCGGCGTCAGGGCAACGACCAACGTGAGCTCATCGTCCAGAAGATGTAGCGCGGTGCTTCTCTTCGCGGTATCTGTGGCGATAGCAACACCATGCCTCGCCAAGTGCCCGCACACCCACTACAAGCTCGACGTCCATGCGCTCGATCGCGCGACGGGAGCGCCTATCGCTCAGGCCCAGGTGCTCTTCTTCCTGCCCGGTGACGACTCCGCTCTCAGAAAGGCTGGAAGCCCCTCCTCCGCGGGATTGACCGACAAAGCTGGCTGGTTCACCGGCGACTTTCTGTTCAACACCTACTCGGGTTGGTGGCTCTTCGGAGATAGCTGCGGTGCCGAGCTCACCGAGCTTGAGCTGATTGTGGTGCCACCGGACCGTCCAGCGGAACGCTTCCACTTACGCGATCTACACATCATCGGCAGTCTTACTGACGAACCGATAACCCTCCGGCCGATTACCATCCGACTCTTTCCAGCGCCGGACGGGTAGCGACTTGGCGCCTACTGCTCAAGTTATCGCGCCCCTGTGGGGCTTGGAGGATGGCTCGGACCGATCGCAACCCAGCCCGTTGGGCTGGGCTGAGGAAGCCCAGGCCTTCGGCCCGGAAGGCAGGCGATCCCTTCGG
Organism: Thermoanaerobaculia bacterium; assembly: GCA_045807625.1. Lineage (GTDB taxonomy): Bacteria > Acidobacteriota > Thermoanaerobaculia > Multivoradales > UBA5704 > DATARR01. The sequence continues at coordinate 7,259 of JBJMHA010000068.1, forward strand.
AGCTTGACAGATCCAGCGCAGCATCACGTTCCGGCGCGAGGTCGGTTTGAGGCCCGAACGGGCCGCTCTCCCTCAGCCCAGGGCATCGCCCTGGGGGGGAGAGACGGAAGATCATCCCGAGGCGGCCTGAAAGGCCGCGCTAGCTATTGGAGGCCGGCGGGCCCCGCCGGCTTCGGCTCCTCCTTCGGCGGCGGAGGGGGAGCCATCCCCGGCTGGTACAGCACCGGCCGCCCGGCCTTGTCCTTGGCCTCCTTCACCATCCGCCGCACGTCCGCCAGCAGCTTCGGGGCGTCATAGACGATCCCGTCCTTGACCGTGTAGCGGACGCCGCCCACCCGCACCGCCTCGTTCTTCTCATTGAGCTTGATGGCCCCGGTGCCGTAGAGGACGGCCAGGTTCTCCAGCGGATTCTCCCCGACCACCACGAGGTCGGCGAGCTTGCCGGGCTCGACCGTGCCGATCTCCTTGTCCATTCCCAGCGCCTCGGCCCCCTTGAGGGTGGCGGCGCGGATCACCTCCAGGGGGTGGAACCCGGCCTCGCGCAGCAGCTCCAGCTCGCGGACGTAGGCGAAGCCGTAGAGCTCGTAGATGAAGCCGCTGTCCGTGCCCACGGTCACCCGGCCGCCGCGGTTCTTGTACTCGTTGACGAAGGCCATCCAGAGCCGGTAGTTGTTCTTCCAGTCGATCTCGTTCTCGGTCGTCCAGTAGTACCAGTAGGCGCCGTGCGACTTGCGGTTGGGGGTGTAGAAGTCCCAGAGCGAGGGGAGGGTGTACTCGTCGTGCCACTCGGCGCGGCGGGCCCGCATCAGGTCGCGGCTCGCCTCGTAGATGTTGAAGGTGGGGTCGAGCGTGAAGTCGAGCTTGAGCAGCTCGTCCATCACCTCGTTCCACTTCTTCGAGAAGGGCGGCGCCGCCTGCTTCCACAATCTGCCGGCCTCACCGAAGCGGTGCGACTCGTCCGCGTAGTTGTAGTCGAGCGGGTAGTCCTGGATGGTGCGGTCGTCGAACAGCGCCTCGGGGAGGCCGTACCAGTGCTCCATCGTGGTCAGCCCCCAGCGGGCCGAGGTGAGGACGTTGACCCGCGCCACGTCCATCTGCGCGTGGTGGCAGGCGGAGCGGAGCCCCTTCTTCTTCGTCTCCTCGATCGCCGCCTGCATGATGTCCGGCCGGTAGCCGAAGAACTTGACGCCATCGGCCCCTTTGGCGGCGATCTGGTCGACCCACCGCCGCGCCTCCTCCGGCCTGGTGAACGGCTCGTCGTGGCCTTGACCAAAAAAGATGTAGGACTTGATGCGCGGGGCGGTGATCTCGTTCTTCGCACTCTTCGCCTTCTGGTCGAGCGTCCAGTCGAGGCCGTTGCCGCTCCCGGGATCGCGGACGGTGGTGATGCCGTGCCCCAGCCAGAGCTTGAAGACGTACTCGGCCGGCGTCCCCTGCTCCTTGCCGCCGATGTGCCCATGCATGTCGACGAAGCCGGGCAGGACGTACATGCCGTGGAGGTCCATCTCGTGGTCCCCCTCCCCGGCCTTGGGCCGCTTGTCGGGATCGGGCGCCACCCCCGGACTGCCTACCGGCACCACGTCGGCGATGCGGTTCTTCTCGATGACGATGTCGACCGGCCCGATCGGCGGCGCGCCGGTGCCGTCGATCACCGTCACGCCGCGCAGGATCAGCCGCTTGAACGGTCCCTCCCCCTCGGCCCGCGGCGGCGCCGGGAGGATCGACTCGTCCTTGCCCTTCTTCTCTGCCTTCTCCCTCGCCGCAGGCTTCTTCTCCGCCGTTTTTTCCGCCGGATGCGCGATCAAGCCGCCCGCCAGCAGCAGGACGGCCCACCACCACGAGATCTTTTTCATCGCTGTCCTCACGAGCCGCTCAGGAGAGTCACGTCGGCGCCGTTCTCGCGCGCCTTCTTGAGAGCCTTGTCGAGCTCCTCCTTGTGGCCGGTCGCGCGGGCGGCGACCGCCAGCAGCGCGTACCCCTCGCTGGAGCTCGAGCCCTTGCGCAGCCGCTGGAAGGCCTTGTCGTAGTTGCCGCGCCGCACGTCGAGGCGGGCTTGCAGGAGCCTGTATTCCTCGCCGTCCCGGAGCATGCGGTCGACCCGGCCGAGCGCCGCGTCGGCTTCGTCGTCCTTGCCCTGATCGAGGAGGAGCCGGGCGCGGCCGAGCTCGATCTGCGCGTTCATGAACCGGCGCAGGTACTGGAGCCCCGCGTAGGAGATCGTCTCACCGGTGTCCGGCGGCGGCTCCTCGGTCGCGAGCGCCTTGTCGTAGAGCGCGACGGCCTCGGTGGCCTTCCCCTCCACGGATGCCTTGAGGCCCCGGTAGTAGAGCATCTGCTTGGGGTGCCGGCTCTCGTCGAAGAACAGGCCGAAGACCTTGGCGTGGCGGTTCAGCCAGAACGCCTTGGGCTCCTGCTCGACGGGGATCTCGAATGGGGTCGACTCCCCCTTGACCAGGATGTTCCCCCGGATGGTGGCGTTGGCGCCGTCCTTCCCCTTCCCCTTGCCTTTGGCCGGATCGTAGACCTCCAGGTCGACGGGTACCACCAGCGTGGACTGCTTGACGTCGACCTCCCGCACCGGCTCGGCGGCGACGTCGAAGGTGCCGCGCGGAGTCGGGACGACCTTGTAGTGGAAGCGGTGGGGGGTCTCCTGCCGGGCCTCGCCCTTCACCACCCAGCCGTTGCCCTTCTTCTCGAAATGGTAGCTGTAGAGCACCTGCGGGAGGCCGGTGCCGTAGACGAACTGCGCGGTGAAGGCCTTGAGGTCCTGGCCGGTGATCCGCTCGATCAGGGAGAAGAAGTCCTCGGTCGAGATCGTGCGGCCGTTCTCCACCTTGACGATCTGCCGGAGGATCTTGGGGAAATTCTCCTCCCCCAGGCCGCGGGCCAGCATGTCGAGGATCACTGCCCCCTTCTTGTACACGATCGCCTCGTAGGCGTCGCCCGCGTGGCTGGAGAACAGCCGCCCACCGAGCACCACGGGGCCGACCGATTCGAGCGAACGGCCGTCCGGCAGGCTGTCGGTGAGCTGGCGCTGCCACCCCGCGGTGAGGTCGTAGCCGGAGTAGCGGTCGCCGAGGCGCTCCTTGCCGAAGAGGAGGGCCGAATAGCTTGCCATCGCCTCGCTGATCCACTGGTCCCGGTAGCTCGTCCAGCCGACCTGGTCGCCCCACCACTGGTGGGCGATCTCGTGGGCGATGACCAGCCGGCGGTCCTCCAGGCCGAAGAGGCGGTTCCAGACCCCCAGGTCCTGCATCATGCCGTCCCCCAGGGTGACGAAGCCGAGCATCCCCTGGGAGAAATCGCGGTTGGCGGTGGCCACCGTCAGCTCGTCGAGAGGGTAGGGGCCGAATTTCTCCTCATAGAGCTGGAGGGAGTCGATGACGGCCTTCATCACGTCCTCGCGGGACGAGCCCCCGCCCCATCCGGAGAAGCCCGGGCCGAAGGCGAAGCGCACCGCGACGTGACCGGCCTGCGCCGTCTCCACCCGGAAATGGCCGACCTCGAAAGTGAACCCGAAGGCCGAGAAGTCGAGCGTGCGCCTCTCCCAGCGGGTGCCGTCCGGGCTTTCGCCCCCGTCCGCCCGGTGGCCGCTCGCCACCAGCTCCAGCCCCTTGGGCCAGTGGAAGGTCACGTCGTAGGGAGCACGGTCGACCGCTCCCGTGTGGGGGTACCACCCCATGGTGTCGAGCAGGGTGAGCCGGTTCCAGTCCTTGTCCACCGGGCGCCCGGAGTATTCGACCACCACTGCGGCGGTGCCGTCGGCGGGCGGCGCCTGCGGCAGGACGACCGTCAGCTCGCCGCCGTTGCGCAGGTAGAAGAGCGGAGCCCCCGCAGGGTCGGTCACCCGGGAGACTTGGAAGTCGCCGGGGAGAGTGAGCGGCACGGCGCGCGAGCCGGCGACCACGGGCTTGAGGTCGATCCGGGCCTTGCCCGTCAGGCGCAGCTCGCGCTCGGCCAGGGTCATGTCGAGGGTGTACTTCTTCGGCTCGAAGGGGGGAGCACCGGGCACCGGCTTGCCGTCCGCGGTCCGCAGCGACGACTGCAGCCAGGTGTCCCACTGCCCCAGGTCGTCGAGCTCCACGCCGAGCAGCCGCCCCTTGCGCTGCTCGCGGGAGATCCGCTTGAGGATCTTGCGCTTCTCCCTCTCCGTGGCGTCGAGGGGGACGAAATGGCCGAGGGTCACCTGCTCCCGCTCGCCGGGCTGGACGCAGTAGAAGAGGTCGCCCAGGTCGCCGCCGCGGAGCCAGGCGGCGAAGTAACCGGCGGCCACCGGATCGCGCAGGGCGTTGAGCAGGATCCCTCGCTCGGCGCTCATGTACTTCCACTCCCCCTTCTTGCGCCAGTCCGCGAAGAGCGCCTCGGAGCGGCGGCTCTGCTCAGCGTCCGGCGGCGCTGCGGGCCGCTTGAGCATCGCCGACGCCGCGGCCTCCTGCCCGACCACCAGGACCGCCTCCTTGAATTCCGCGTCCAGCCGCGAGCCGCCGGTGAACAGCTCGAGCTGCCCCGCCTCGATGGCGTCCGGCGGCTCGACCTCCATCCTCCCCTTGCCCAGGAAGACCATCTCGACCGTCTTGCCGCCCACCGGCGTGGCCGGGATCAGCACGCCGTCCTCCAGGCGGAGGGTGCCGAGCCCCACCCCGAGCTTGACGTTCTTCAGCGTCACCGCGCGGCCGGGGTCGAGCTTCGCGCCGGCGATGGCGGCCTGGAGGGCGGCCGGATCGGGCGCCTGGGCGCGGAGGGCCGCAGCCGCCAGAAAAGCGGAGAGCAGGCATGGGAGGACACGGAGAGGACGCGCGCTGTACATCAAGAGCTCCTTCGGGTGAAACCTTGCGCCGATTTTACGACATCAGGCGGCGGCGCGTCGCGGCACCACGAAGATCACCCCCACTGCAGCCGCCAGGGCGAGCAGGGCGCCGAAATTGAAGGCGGTGGCCGACCCCCAGCGGTCCCAGAGCGCGCCGAAGAGGAGCGAGGCGGGGAGCGCCCCCACGCCGATCGCCAGGTTGTACCAGCCGAAGGCCGCCCCGCGCCGGTCCTTGGGGACGAGGTCGGCCACCAGCGCCTTCTCCACCCCCTCGGTCAGGCCGAAATAGACGCCGTAGACGGCGAAGAGCGCCCAGGCGTGCCAGGTCTGGCCGGCGCGGCCGAACAGGAAGTAGACGGCGGCGTAGACCAGCCAGCCGGCGGCGATGAGCGGCTTGCGGCCGAGGCGGTCCGAGAGGATGCCGCCGGGGGTGTTGGAGAGGGCCTTGACCAGGTTGAGCAGGGCCCAGAGGATGGGGATGAGGCTGGTGGCGACCCCGAGCTGGCCGGCCCGCAGCAGCAGGAAGGCGTCGGTCGAGTTGCCGAGCGTGAACAGCAGGAGGACGCCGAGATAGGCCCAGAACCTCCCGCCGAGGGGTGTCCTGAGACCGGCCTCCCCGTCTCTCTTCGGCGGGGCCGTCCGCGGCACCTCCCGCACCCCGAAGATCAGCGCCAGCACCGCCAGGGCGCCGGGGATGGCGGTGAGCAGGAAGACCGTGCGCAGCGGCAGCCCCTCCCAGCGCAGGAAGGCGAAGGCGATGAGCGGCCCCAGCACGGCGCCCAGGTTGTCGGCGGCGTTGTGGAAGCCGAAGGCCCGGCCGCGGATGGCGGGGTCGACCGAATCGGCGATCAGGGCGTCGCGGGGGGAGGTGCGGATCCCCTTGCCGACCCGGTCGGCGACCCGGATCCCCAGCACCTGGACGGCCGATTGGGCCAGCCCGATCAGGGGGCGGACGATTGAGGCCAGCGCGTAGCCCGCGAGCACCAGGGGCTTGCGCCGGGCGACGCGGTCCGACCACCAGCCGCTGGCCCATTTGAGCAGCGCCGCCGTGGTCTCGGCCGCCCCCTCGATGGTGCCCACGTAGGTGGCGCTCGCCCCCAGGACGGTGGCCAGGAAGACCGGGATCAGCGGATAGGTCATCTCGGTCGCCACGTCGGTGAGGAAGCTCACCGCGCCGAGGGCGACGACGTTGCGGCCGAGACGGGGGCGCTTCGGGTCTGCCATGAGTGGGGATTCTATGAAAACAAAAAGGCCGGCGCACCTCGGTGCACCGGCCTTTCGGGCTCATGATGAGGGTCGAGCTACGAGCCGATCTTCTTGGGCGCCGAGGTCTGCTTCCGGCCGCTCTTCTGGGTGGAGACCTTCTTGGTCTCTCCCTTGGCCTCCTTGCCCTCGCCGCGCTTGGGCTTGGCCTCGGCCTTGCCGCCCTCCTTGGCGGAGCCCTTGGTTTCCTTCTTCGGCGTCTTCGGAGCCTTGGTCTTGGGAGCCTTGGATTCCTTGACCGGCTCGGCCGCCTCGGACTCGGGACGGTCGACCAGCTCGAGCACCGCCATCTCGGCCCCGTCACCCTGACGGGGTCCCAGCTTGACGATGCGCAGGTAGCCGCCCGGCCGCGCCGTGAAGCGGGGCGCGATCTCGTCGAACACCTTCTTGACCAGATCGCGCTTCAGCACCCACCGCAGCACCCAGCGGCGGTCGTGCAGGGTGCCGTGCTTCCCCCGGGTGATCACCTTCTCGGCGATGGGGCGCAGCTCCTTGGCCTTGGGGAGCGTGGTGACGATCTTCTCCTTCTCCACCAGCGACTGGAGCTGGTTGCGGAACAGGGCCTCCCGGTGGGAGGAGGTCCGCCCCAGCTTCCGGTGTCTCATCGCGTGACGCATGATCTCCTCCGTTTACGCCGAAGCCGAGGCGCGGTCCGGCACGTCCATGCCGAGCGAGAGCCCGAGCTTGTCGAGGACCTCCTGGACCTCTTCAAGCGACTTCTTGCCGAAGTTCTTGGTCTCCAACATGTCCTTCTCGGTCCGGCGCACCAGGTCGCGGAGCGTGTGGATGTTGGCGTTCTTGAGCGAGTTGGCCGAGCGGACCGAGAGATCGAGGTCGTCGATCGGCTTGGCCAGCAGGGCGTCGAGACCGGCGAGCTCCTCGCGGCCCAGCTCGCCGCCGTCGTGCCGCAGGCTCTCCTCGGTCTGGATGAAGATGCCGAGGTGGTCCTTGAGCAGCATGGCGGCGAGCGACACCGCCTCCTCGGGGCGCACCGTGCCGTTGGTCCACACCTCGAGGATCAGGCGCTCGTAGTCGGTCGCCTGGCCGACGCGGGCCGCCTCGACCCGGAAGTTGACCCGCCGCACCGGGCTGTGGGCGGAGTCGACCGGAATCCAGCCGATGCCCATCGACTCGTCGAAGTTGCGGTCGGCGGAAACGTAGCCGCGCCCCTTCTTGACCTGGGCCTGGAGCTTGAACCGCCCCTCCTCGTTGATGGTGGCGATGTGGACGTTGGGGTCGAAGATCTCGACCTGCGGGTCCTCGCTCATCTGGCCGGCGATCACCTTGCCTGGCCCCTGCACGTCGACCGACAGCACCTTCGGCTCCTCCGAGTGGAGGGTGATCGACATCTGCTTGAGGTTGAGGATGATGTCGGTGACGTCCTCGACCACGCCGGGGATCGACGAGAACTCGTGCAGCACCCCCTCGATGTTGACCGCGGTGATGGCCGCGCCCTCGATCGAGGAGAGCAGGCAGCGCCGCAGGGCGTTGCCGATGGTAGTGGCGAAGCCCCGCTCGAACGGCTGGGCCGTGAACCGGCCGTACGTCGCCGTCAGGGTCTCGGCCTCGGCCTCGACCCGCTTGGGGCGTTGAAATCCTTTCCAAAGCATAAGCTTGAGCTCCTTTCCTGGGTCCTTCTCGGCCGCTTAGCGGCTGTAGAGCTCGACGATGAGCTGCTCCTGGATCGGGAGCTTGATGTCCTCGCGGAGCGGCAGACGGAGCACCCGTCCCGCCGTGTTCTCGGCGTTCAGCTCCAGCCAGTCCGGCACGCCGCGACCCCGCGCCGTCTCGACGCTCGACCGGATCAGCGGGTTCTTGCGGCTGGCCTCCTTGATCGCGACCCCCTGCCCCGCCTTCACCTGGAAGGAGGGGATGGAGACCTTGCGGTCGTCCACCTGCACGTGGCCATGGCGGATGAGCTGGCGGGCCTGGGCGCGCGAGGCGGCGAACCCGAGGCTGTAGACGACGTTGTCCAGGCGCCGCTCGAGCTGCACCAGGAGGTTCTCGCCGGTGATCCCCTTGCGGCGGTCGGCCTCGGCGAAATAGTTGCGGAACTGCGACTCGAGCACCCCGTAGATGCGCTTGACCTTCTGCTTCTCGCGGAGCTGCAGGCCGTAGCCGAGCGTCCGCCGGCCGCGCCGGGTGCCGTGCTGGCCCGGCGGGAAGTTGCGGCGCTCGACGGCGCACTTCTCCTTGAAGCAGCGGTCCCCCTTGAGGAACAGCTTCATCCGTTCGCGCCGGCACAGCCGGCAGACGGGTCCCGTATATCTGGCCACTGGATCTCTCCTGAACGTCCTCTCCCCGAGGCTACGGGGACTTCAACTTGGGAAGACGCGCGAGAGCCCCCGGCACGCCCGGGGGCGAGAGGCTCGGCGGTCCCGAGACTGCTGAATACTGCCGCGGCCGCGAATCAGACGCGGCGCCGCTTGCGCGGCCGGCAGCCGTTGTGGGGAATGGGGGTCACGTCCTTGATCGACTTGACCTCGATCCCGGCGGCCTGGAGGGCGCGCACCGCGGACTCCCGCCCGGCGCCCGGCCCCTTGACCATCACGTCCACGGACCGTACGCCCGCGTCCTTGGCCTGGTTGCCGCAGTTCTGCGCCGCCACCTGGGCCGCGAAGGGGGTCCCCTTACGCGAGCCCTTGAAACCGATCCGGCCGGCCGACGACCAGGCGAGGACACTCCCCTCCGGATCGGCGATCGTCACGATCGTGTTGTTGAAGGTCGCCTGGATGTGCGCGACGCCGTGCGGCACGTTGCGCTTCTCCTTGCGCTTGGCGCCCTTCTTCTCCTTCTTGCCTTCCGCTTTGGCCATCTCGTCCTCTGCTAAGAGTTACTACTTCTTGGTCGCCTTCTTCTTGCCCGCCACGGCGCCGCGGCGCGGCCCCTTGCGGGTGCGAGAGTTGGTCTGGGTCCGCTGGCCGCGCACCGGCAGACCCCGGCGATGACGCACGCCGCGGTAGCTGCCGATCTCCATCAGGCGCTTGATGTTCTGGCTGACCTCCTTGCGGAGATCGCCCTCCACCCGCCCCTCGTCCTGGATGACCTTGCGGATCCGCTGGGCCTCGACCTCGGTGAGGTCGCGGACCTTGGTGACGTCGGGCACCTCGGCCTTGGCCAGGATGTCGCGCGAGCGCGAGCGGCCGATGCCATAGATGTAGGTGAGACCGATCCAGACCTGCTTGTTCTGCGGCAGGTCGACTCCTGCGATGCGTGCCATAGCGACTCCCTATCCCTGACGCTGCTTGTGTTTCGGGTTCTCGCAGATCACCCGCACGACGCCCTTCCTACGGACGACCTTGCACTTCGGGCAGATCCGCTTCACCGACGAACGTACTTTCATGTGCGACTTCCTTTCCCCGCCGTCTGCTTGAGCCGCCTATTTCAGGCGCCTATTTCAAGCGATACACGATCCGGCCCCGGTTGAGGTCGTACGGCGACAGCTCGACCAGCACGCGGTCCCCCGGCAGGATCCGGATGAAATGCTTCCGCATCTTCCCCGAGATGTGCGCCAGCACCTGATGCTTGTTGCCGTTGAGCTCCACCTCGACGCGGAACATCGCGTTGGGGAGGGGCTCCACCACCACGGCCTCAACTTCGATCGCCTCTTCTTTCGTGGACAAACGTCCTTCCTCTCTCAAATTTGTATACCGAGCACCCGGGCGCCCGACGGCGTCACCGCCACCGAATACTCGAAGTGGGCCGACAGCGACCCGTCCTCGGTGCGCGCCGTCCAGCCGTCGGCGTCCATCTTCACGCCCGGCGCGCCGGCGTTGATCATCGGCTCGATCGCCAGCACCATCCCCGGCTTGAGCTTCGGGCCCTTGCCCGGCGAGCCGAAGTTGGGCACCTGCGGGTCCTCGTGCAGCGAGGTCCCCACGCCGTGCCCCGTAAACTCCCGCACCACCGAGTAGCCGTGGCTCTCGGCGTGGCGCTGGACCGCCGACCCGATGTCCTCCACCCGCCCCCCCGGCCGCACCTGGGCGACCCCCAGCCTCAGGGCCTCCTCGGTGACGCGCAGCAGCCGTTTCGCCTCGTCGCTCACCTTGCCGACGGCGAAGGTCCGCGCCGCGTCCCCGCAGTACCCCTTGTAGAAGACCCCGCAGTCGATCCCGACGATGTCCCCCTCGTTGAGGGGGGCCTCCCCCGGGATGCCGTGCACGATGACGTCGTTGACCGAGATGCACAACGTCGCCGGATAGCCGCGGTAGTTCAGAAAGGCCGGGACCCCTCCGGCGTCGCGGATGATGCGCTCGGCGAGACGGTCGAGCTCGCGCGTCTTGACCCCCGGCACCATCCGCTCGCCCACCGCGTCCAGCACCTGGTGGACGATCCGGTTCGCCCGGTCCATCAGGTCGATCTCGCCCGGGGTCTTGAGCACCGCGGCCATGCGATCAGGCCCCGGCGACTTCATTATTGACCCCGTGACCGACCCCGTGGCCGGCCTCGAACAGGCTGAGCATCTGGGCCGTGACGTCCTCGATAGGACGGTTGCCGTCGATCTCGCGCAGCAGACCGCGCTCCCTATAATAACCGATCAGGGGGGCGGTTTTTTCCCGGTACACCCGCAGGCGCTCCCGGATCACCGCCTCCTGGTCGTCGGCCCGCCCGCGCAGCAGAGCCCGGCGGACCAGCTCGTCCTCCGGCACCTCCACCAGCAGCACGGCGTCGAGCTCCTGGCCGGCGTCCCGGAGGATGCCCGCCAGCGTCTCCGCCTGGGGGAGCGTCCGCGGATAGCCGTCGAGCAGATACCCCCGCCCGGCGTCCGGCCTGGCCAGCCGGTCGCGGACCACGTCGGCCATGGTGGCGTCGTCCACCAGGGCACCGGAAGCCATGATCCCCTGCACTTTATTCCCGAGCGGGGTCCCCTCCGCCACCGCCTCGCGCAGCATGTCGCCGGTCGAGATGGCGGGAACGCCCAGGTGGTGGCAGAGCACCTGGGCTTGGGTTCCCTTGCCGGCGCCCGGAGGTCCCAGCAGGACCATCCGGGCTCCCCGGCCGTCTCCGGAATGATTAGCCGCGTCGGCCACGAATCCGGCCCCTCTTCATGAACCCCTCGTAGTTGCGCATCACGAGCTGGCTCTCGACCTGCTGGATGGTATCCATCGCCACGCCCACCACGATCAGCAGCGACGTGCCGCCGAAGTAGAAGTGGATGCCCACGCCCTCCAGGAACCACTGTGGCAGGTAGTTCGCCACGGTGGGCCCGATCCAGGGCAGCGCCCCCGCGTGGAAGCCGGTGAGCAGGAACTCCGGCAGCAGGCAGACCGCCGACAGGTAGAGGGCCCCCACCAGGTTCAGCCGGGTCAGGATGCGGTCGATGTACTCCGCCGTCCGCTTGCCGGGCCGGATGCCGGGGATGAAGCCGCCGTACTTCCGCATGTTGTCGGCGAGGTCGGCCGGGTTGAAGATGATCGACACGTAGAAGTACGAGAAGAAGACGATCGCGACGACCTGCAGCAGGTAGTAGAGCGGCGTGCCGTAGGAGACGAAGCCCGCGGCCCGCTGCACCCCCTCGTTCTGGATCATGTTCGAGAGCACCGTCGGCACCGTCACCACCGAGCTGGCGAAGATCACCGGGATGACGCCGCCGGTGTTGACCCGCAGCGGCAGGTAGGTGCTCTGGCCGCCGTAGACCTTGCGGCCCACCACGCGCTTGGCGTACTGCACCGGGATGCGGCGCTGGGCCCGCTCCATGTAGACGATGAAGGCGACCACCAGGACCATGAAAGCCAGCAGCGGCACCAGGATCACCGGCGAGACGTTCCCCTTCTGCACGGCGTCGACCGTGGTGCCGATCGCCGGGACGAAGCCCACCACGATGCCGGCGAAGATGATGAGCGAGATGCCGTTGCCGATCCCCCGCTCGCTGATCTGCTCGCCGAGCCACATGATGAACGCCGTGCCGGTGGTCAGCGTGAGCACCGTCAGCATGCGGAAGCTCCAACCGGGGTTGGGGACGAGGGCGGCGCCGGTCGGGGAGGTCATGCGCTCCAGCCAGATCGCGATGCCGGTCCCCTGGATGATCGAGATCAGCACCGTGCCGTAGCGCGTCCACTGGGTGATCTTGCGCCGGCCCATCTCCCCCTCCTTGGAGAGCTTCTCGAGATAGGGCCAGACCACCGTCAGGAGCTGCAGGATGATCGACGCGGTGATGTAGGGCATGATCCCCAGCGCGAACACCGCGATCTTCTGCAGGCTCCCACCCGTGAAGGTGTTGACGAAGCCGAGGAACCCGGTCGCCTGCGACTGCATGAAGGCGACCAGCGCGACCGGATCGACGCCCGGGCTCGGGATCTGGCAGCCGATGCGGTAGACGCCGAGCAGGCCGAAGGTGAACAGCACCCGCTTGCGCAGGTCCGGAATCGCGAAGATGTTGCGAAAACTCTCGATCACGCCTGGCGCTCCTCACAGCGGCCGCCCGCGGCCTCGATCTTCTCGCGGGCCGACTTGCTGAACTTGTCGGCGACGACGCGCAGGGCCTTCCCGATCTCGCCGTCCCCGAGGACCTTCACCTTGCGTCCCGAACGCACCAGGCCGCGCTCGGCCAGCGTCTCGGGCGTCACCTCGCCGTCGAGCTCGGCGAGCTGTGACAGGTTCACCACCGCGTACTCCACCTTGAAGATGTTGGTGAACCCGCGCTTGGGGACCCGGCGGACGAGCGGCATCTGGCCGCCCTCGAAGCCGGGCCGGCGGCTGTAGCCGGTGCGGGACTTCTGGCCCTTCTCGCCGCGCCCCGACGTCTTGCCGAGGCCGGAGCCGGGGCCGCGCCCCACCCGCTTCCTGGAGTGCTTGCTCCCTTTCGCGGGAGACAGCTCGTGCAGCTTCATGATTCCTCAACCTCCAGCAGGTACTGGATCTTGTGCACCATGCCCCGCACCGCCGGGGTGTCGGGACGCTCGACCTGGTGGCGGATGCGGCGCAGCCCCAAGCTCCTGAGCACCTCGCGGTGCCCCTTCTTGGTGCCGATACCGCTCTTCACCTGGGTGATCTTGATCGTCTTGCCTTCGTTCGCCATGACTCAAATCCTCTCTAGGCCCCGGCCTCGGGCGGCGCCGGCGGCTGCGGCTTCGCGGCGGCGGCCGCCGCGGCGCGGTCGGTGAGGCCGCGCATCGCCATCACGTCCGCCTCGCTGCGCAGCGAGAGCAGGGCGGCGAACGTCGCCTTCACCACGTTGTGCGGGTTGGTCGAGCCCAGGGACTTGGTGAGGATGTCCTGGATGCCCGCCGTCTCCACGACGGCGCGCACCGGCCCGCCCGCGATCACCCCGGTCCCCTCGGAGGCCGGCTTGAGCAGCACGCGGCCGGAGCCGAACTCGCCCAGCGTCTCGTGCGGGATCGTGGTCCCCTTGAGCGGCACCTGCACCATGTTCCGCTTGGCGATCTCGATCCCCTTGCGGATGGCGACCGGCACCTCCTTCGCCTTGCCGGCGCCATAGCCGACGCGGCCGTTGCCGTCCCCGATCACCACCAGCGCGGAGAAGGAGAAGTTCTTACCCCCCTTCACCACCTTGGTCACGCGGTTGATGTGGACGACCTGCTCGAAAAACTCGCTCTCGCGCTCGAAGTCCCTGGCCAAGCTCGTCTCCTTCGCTGATGCCTAGAATTGCAAACCTTTTTCGCGGGCCGCGTCGGCCAGCGCCTGCACGCGGCCGTGATAGATGTAGCCGCCGCGGTCGAAGACCACCTTCTCGACCCCCTGCTCCTTCGCCCGCTGGGCCACCAGCTCGCCGACCTTCTTCGCGGCTTCCTTGCCGGCGGTCGACTTGCCGAGGGCCTCGCGGACCGCCGGGTCGGCGGAGCTCGCCTGCGCCACCGTGTGGCCGCGCGAGTCGTCGATCACCTGCGCGTAGATGAAGCGCAGGCTCTTGTAGACCGACAGCCGCGGCCGCTCGGACGTCCCCTGCACGCGCTTGCGCGACCGCAGGTGGGCCTTCTCGCGGCGGGCCCGCTTCGCTTTCATCCGCTTCGTGATATCGCTCATCTCGGGTTTCCTTTACTTACTTGCCACCGGCCTTGCCGACCTTGCGGCGCAGGACCTCACCCGTGTACTTGATCCCCTTCCCCTTGTAGGGGTCGGGCTTGCGCAGGCCGCGGATCTCGGCCGCCACCTGCCCCACCTTCTGGCGGTCGGCGCCCGTGACGGTCACCCGGTTGGCCTTGGTGTCGATCTCGATCTTGATCCCCTCGGGGATGTCGAAGATCACCGGATGAGAGTAACCGAGGGCGAACTGCACCTGATTCCCCTTCACCTCGGCGCGGTAGCCCACGCCGACGATGTCGAGCTGCTTGGTGAAGCCGGCCGACGCGCCCTGCACGGCGTTGGCGAGCAGCGCCCGCAGCAGGCCGTGGCGCGAGCGCTCGGGCCCCGCGTCTCCGGGGCGCGCGACCTCGATGGTTCCGTCGTCTTTGACCTCGACCGGGAACCCCTCGAAGAGGGTCTGCTCGACCCGCCCCTTGGGCCCCTCGGCCACGAACGTCCCGTCCCGGAGCTCCACCTTGGTCCCCTTGGGAACGGGAATCGGCATTCTTCCAATCCGCGACATAAGCGTCTCTCCTACCACACCTGACAAAGCAGCTCGCCGCCGACCCGGCGCTCGCGCGCCTGACCGTCGGTCAGCAGACCCTGCGACGTCGAGACGATCCCGATGCCGAGGCCGTTGCGCACCGGCTGGATCTCATCCGCCTTGCGGTAGACCCGCCGACCGGGCTTGCTCACCCGCTCGAGATGGGAGATGGCCGGGATGCCGTCCTGGGTGTAGCGCAGGAAGATGCGCAACGTGCCCACCGGCGTCCCCTCGATCTCCCGGAAATTCTTCACGAAGCCCTCCTCCTTGAGGAGCTTCACCACCTCCAGCTTGAGCTTGGAGGCCGGCACGTCCAGACGGTCGTGCTTGGCGATCTGCGCGTTGCGGATCCTGGTCAACAGGTCCGCGATCGGGTCGGTCATGCTCATTGCCTTAAGTCTCCTCGCCTACCAGCTCGCCTTGATCACACCCGGCAGATACCCCTGCAGCGCCAGGTCCCGGAGGTGCACGCGGCAGAGTCCGAACTTGCGGTAGACCCCCCGCGGACGTCCGCACAGCCGGCAGCGGTTGCGGTGACGCACCTCGAACTTCAGCTTCTTTCTCTCTTTCGCGATCTTCGCAGTCGTCGCCACGCAAGCCTCCTAGCGCGTGAACGGCATGCCGAGCTCGCGCAGCATATAGAGGGCGCGCTCGTCGTTGCCGGCCGTCGTCACGATCGTGATGTTCATCCCCTTCGGACGCTCGACCCGGTTGTAGTCCACCTCGGGGAAGATCAGGTGGTCCCGGATGCCCAGCGTGTAATTGCCGCGGCCGTCGAAGCTCTTGGCCGGCACGCCCCGGAAGTCGCGCACGCGGGGGAGCGCGACCGAGATCAGCCGGTCGAGGAACTCCCACATGCGATCCCCTCGTAACGTCACCCGGGCGCCGATCGGCATCCCCTCGCGCAGCTTGAAGGCCGCGATCGACTTCTGGGCGCGGGTGATCGTCGGCTTCTGGCCGGCGAGCGCCGTCATCTCCTCGACGGCGTCGTCGAGGATCTTGATGTTCTGGATCGCCTCGCCCATCCCCATGTTGAGGGAGATGCGCTCGATCCTGGGGACCGCCATGATGTTCTCGATCCCGAACTCCTTGCGGAGCTTCGGCACCACCTCCTCGGCGTACCGTGTCTTGAGACGCGGCACGTACCCTTCGGGGGTCTCGCGCACCGGCCCGGTGGGGGCCGCCGCCTTCTGCGCCTTGGCGCCCTTGTCCTTCTTCTTCGTGCTCACGTCTTTCGCCATATCAAAATCGCCTTTAGCTAAAGGTGGCGCCGCAGCTCTTGCAAACCCGCACGCCGCGCCCGTCGTCGAGCCGCTGGCGGCCGAGCCGCGACGGCTTTCCGCACTCCGGGCAGACGACCTTCAGGTTGGAGATCTGGATCGGCGCCTCGCGCTCGAGGATGCCTCCCTGGATCCCCTTGTTGGGGTTCGGCCGGGTGTGCCGCTTGATCATGTTCACGCGCTCGACGATGGCCTTGCCCTCGCTGGCGAGGACCCGCAGGACCCGGCCGCGGGCGCCGCGGTCCTTGCCTGTCGTCACGAGCACCTGGTCGTTCTTCTTCACGTTCGCCTTCATTTCAAATGACCTCCGGCGCCAGGGAGACGATCTTCATGAACCGCCGCTCGCGCAGCTCCCGCGCCACCGGGCCGAAGACGCGCGTGCCGATCGGCTCGCCGGCGTCGTTGACCAGGACGGCCGAGTTCTGGTCGAAACGGATGTAGCTGCCGTCCTTGCGCCGCTGCTCCTTGGCCGTGCGCACGATCACCGCCCTGACCACCTGCCCCTTCTTCACCGTGCCGTCCGGAGACGCCTCCTTGACGGAGGCGGTGATGACGTCGCCGAGCCTTCCATACTGGCCCGCCGAGCCCCCGCGCAGGTGGATGCAGGAGATCTTCTTGGCGCCCGAATTGTCCGCCACGTCGAGAATCGTTCCCATCTGGATCATGGTCTCAAACCCCTTACTCGGTCCGCTTCACGATCTCGCGGACCCGCCAGCGCTTGGTCTTCGACAGCGGACGGCTGGAGACGATCTCCACCTCGTCGCCGACGTTGCACCGGTTCTCCTCGTCGTGGGCGTAGAGCTTCTTCGTCTGCTTGATCGTGCGGTGATAGAGCCGGTGGGTGAACGTTTCCGCCACCGCCACCACGACCGTCTTGTCCATCTTGCTGCTCACCACGCGGCCCACCTTGACCTGCCGGCGGCCCCGCTCCGGGGAAGCCGCGGCGGTGTCCTGCGTCGTCGTCTCAGTCGATTCAACCGTGTCCGCCATATCCGTATCGCTCCTACTTGCCCTGCCGCTGGTGCAGGATGGTGAGGACCCTTGCCAGGTCCTTGCGCACCTGCCTCACGCGGGCCGGCTTCTCGAGCTGGCCGGTGACCTTCTGCAGGCGCAGGGCGAAGAGCTGCTCCGAGAGATCGCGCTCGCGGTCGTTCAGCTCCTCCGTCGTCTGATCGCGCATTTGCGAAGCCTTCATCGTTTTACCTCAGCTCGTCGTGCCGCGTGATGAACCGGGTCTTGATCCCGAACTTGTGGGAGGCCAGGCGCATCGCCGCCTCCGCCACCTCTCTCGGCACGCCTTCCAGCTCGAAGAGGATGCGCGCCGGCTTGACCACGGCGACCCACTCCTCGGGGTTCCCCTTGCCCTTGCCCATGCGGGTCTCGAGCGGCTTCTTGGTGATCGGCTTGTCGGGGAAGACCCGGATCCACACCTTGCCGCCGCGCTTGACGTGGCGCGAGATGGCGATACGGCCCGCCTCGATCTGCCGCGCCGTGACCCAGCCGGTCTCCAGCGCCTGGAGGGCGAAATCGCCGAAGGCGATGTAGTCCCCCCCCTTGGCCATCCCGGCGCGCCGGCCGCGCTGCTGCTTCCTGAACTTGACCTTCTTAGGCATCAACATGATCGTAATTCTCCGCTTGCCTGCGCCGGCGCTACGCCGTGGCGCGGCGCCCCTTCTCCTTGAGGAGGTCCCCCTTGTAGACCCACACCTTGACGCCGATCACCCCGTAGGTGGTGCGCGCCTCGGCGAAACCGTAGTCGATGTCCGCCTTGAGGGTGTGGAGCGGCAGGCGCCCCTCCTGGTACCACTCGGAGCGCGCGATCTCGGCGCCGCCCAGGCGGCCGGAGACCATGATCTTGACCCCCTTGGCGCCGAAGCGGAAGGCCGACTCCATGGCCTTCTTCATCGCCCGGCGGAAGGAGACGCGGCGCTCGAGCTGGCCGGCGATCGACTCGCCGACGAGCTGCGCGTCGAGCTCCGGCCGCTGGATCTCCTGGATGTTGATGTGGACCTCGCGGCCCATCTCCTTCTGGAGATCGTCCCGGAGCTTGTCGACCTCGGCCCCGCGGCGGCCGATGATGATGCCCGGGCGCGAGGTGTGGATGGTGACCCGCAGCTTGTCCGCGGCGCGCTCGATGTCGATCTCCGACACTCCGGCGTGGCCGAGGCGGCTCTTCAGCCGCCGGCGCAGCTTGAGGTCCTCGTGCAGCGTGTCGGCGTATTTCGCCTCGCCGTACCAGCGCGAGTGCCAGGTCTTGTTGTAGACGAGCCGGAACCCGTACGGGTGGACTTTCTGACCCACGATCGTCTCCTACTTGCCCTTGCCGTCGCCCTTGCGGGTGTCGAGCTTGATGGTGATGTGGCTGTAGCGCTTGAGGACCCGGAACGCCCGGCCCATCGGCGCGGGACGCACCCGCTTCATCACCGGGCCGCCGTCGACGAAGACCTCCTTGACGAACAGGCGGTCGACGTCCACGTGGTCTTCCCGGTTCTCGGCGTTGGCGATGGCCGACTTCAGGCACTTCTGCACGTGCCGGGCCGCCACCTTGTTGGTGACCGTCAGGAGGTTCACCGCCTCCTGCACCCCCTTGCCCCGGATCAGGTCCGCCACCAGGCGCATCTTCTGGGCCGAGCCCGGCGCGTAGCGAAGCCGCGAGATTGCTTCCATTTCAGTCTCTCCTCAGAGTCCCGCCCCTCACCGGGGACGGGCCCCCTTCTCGACCTTCTTGCCGCTGTGGCCGCGGAAGGTGCGGGTCATGGCGAACTCGCCCAGCTTGTGGCCCACCATGTTCTCGCTGACGTAGACCGGGATGAACTTCGCCCCGTTGTGCACCGCGATCGTGTGGCCGACCATCTCCGGGATGACCGTCGAGCGGCGCGACCAGGTCCTGATCACCCGCTTCTCGCCGCGGTCGTTCATCGCCATCACCTTGTCGGCGAGGTGGCCGTCGATGAAGTAGCCCTTCTTCAGTGAACGCGCCATGGTCCTTGGCTCCTTACTTCTTGTTCCGGCGGCGGACGATCATCTGGTCCGTGCGCTTGTTGTTGCGGGTCTTGTAACCCTTGGTCGGCACGCCCCAGGGGGTCGTGGGGTGGCGTCCGCCGGAGGTCCGGCCCTCGCCGCCGCCCATCGGATGGTCGACCGGGTTCATGGTGACGCCGCGGTTGTGCGGCTTCCAGCCCAGCCAGCGGTTGCGCCCGGCCTTGCCGATCGACACGTTCTCGTGCTCGAGGTTACCCACCTGGCCGACGGTGGCGTAGCACTCGATGTGCACCCGCCGCACCTCGCCCGAGGGGAGCTTGACCTGCGCCCAGCCGCCCTCGCGGGCCATCAGCTGCGCGCCGCCGCCGGCCGAGCGGACCATCTGGCCCCCCTTGCCGATCTTGAGCTCGATGTTGTGGACCACCGTGCCCAGCGGGATCTTGCGCAGCGGCAGGGCGTTGCCGACGTTGACCTCGGCGCCCTCGCCCGACACCACCTCGGAGCCCACCTTCAGGCCGTCCGGCCAGAGGATGTAACGCTTCTCGCCGTCCGCGTAGTGCAGCAGCGCGATGCGCGCCGAGCGGTTCGGGTCGTACTCGATCGTCGCGACCTTGGCCGGCACGCCGTGCTTGTCGCGCTTGAAGTCGATGACGCGGTAGCGCTGCTTGTGGCCGCCGCCACGCCACCACGAGGTGAGCTGGCCGCGGTTGTTGCGCCCGCCGGACTTCGGCTTCCCCTCGGTGAGAGACTTCTCCGGAGCCGTCCGGGTGATCTCGTCGAACGTCAGGTGGGTCTGGAACCGGCTCGAGTTGTTGATCGGCTTTCTCGGCTTGATCGGCATCTTACATCCCCTCGAAGAACTCGATCGGCTTCTCGCCCTCGGCGAGCCGCACGTAAGCCTTCTTCCAGTCCGGGCGGCGCCCGGAGAAGCGGCCCTGGCGGCGGACCTTGCCGTGGCAGTTGGCGATCCGGACCTCGGCCACCTTGACCTTGAACTGGACCTCGACCGCGCGCTTGACCTGGATCTTGTTGGCGTCCCGCGCCACTTCGAACGCGACGACGTTCTTCTCCTCCCGCAACCCCGTCGACTTCTCGGTGATCAGCGGGCGGCGGATGATCTCCTGGACTCTCATTTCGCCAGCACCTCCACCAGACGGCTCAGCGCGTCCTCGCTGACCACGAAGAGGGAGCGGTCCACCACGTCGTAGACGTTGACCCCCAGCGCGTCGACCGTCTTCAGCGCCCTGACGTTGCGCGCCGCGAGCGCCAGCGCCTGATTGTCGCGGCTGTCGACCAGCAGGGCCTTCCTGCCCGTCACCCCGAGCTTGCCGAGGCGGGCCACCAGCTCCCTGGTCTTATGGTTGCCCACCTCGAGGCTGTCGACGACGACGATCTCCTGATCGGCGAGCTTCCTCGACAGCGCCGACTTGAGCGCGTTCTTCTTCTCCCGCCGCGACAGGTCCTTGGCGTGGCTGTGCGGGACCGGTCCGTGGACCGTGCCGCCGCCGCGCCACTTGGGAGTCCGCAGGTCCTTCACCCGGGCGCGGCCGGTGCCCTTCTGGCGCCACAGCTTGCGGCCCGAGCCGGAGACCTCCGAGCGGGTCTTCACCTTGTGCGTGCCCCGCCGGAGCCCCGCCAGGTAGGCCTGCACGGCCTCGTGGATCAGGTGCTCCTTGTAGGGGTAGCCGAAGATCTCCTCGGGGAGGTCGATCTCGCGCACCTGCTGGTTGTCGAAATTCTTCACCGCGATCTTCATTTCCTTATCCCCGCTTCGCCCGCCGGATCGCCACGTAGCCGGACCTCGGTCCCGGCACGGCGCCCCGCACGTAGATCAGATTCTGCTCGGCGTCGACCTTGACGATCTGCAGGTTCTTGGTCGTCACCCGCTCGCCGCCCATCCGGCCGGTCATCCGCATCCCCTTGAAAACCCGGGAGGGGTAGGCGGACGAGCCGATCGAGCCCGGCGCGCGGTGGAACATCGAGCCGTGCGAGCCGCGGCCGCCGGCGAAGTTGTGGCGCTTCATGACGCCCTGAAAGCCCTTGCCCTTGCTGGTGCCGACGACGTCCACGTAATCCTTCTCGTTGAACATCGAGGCCTTGATCTCGTCGCCGGCCTTGAGCTCCTCGCCGGAGTCGAGGCGGAACTCCTCGACCTTGCGGACCGGGGCCACGCCGGCCTTCTTGAAGTGGCCGGCCCGCGGCTGATTCGGCTTCGCCGGCTTCTCCTCGACGAGGCCGATCTGCACCGCCTCGTAGCCGTCGGACTCGGCGGTCTTGCGCTGTACCACCAGGCAGGGACCGGCCTTGATCACCGTCACCGGGATCGCCGTCCCGTCCTCGACGTAGATCTGCGTCATCCCCACCTTGCGTCCCAGGATTCCTTCCATGGCGTGCTCTCCTTGCGATCCCCGGGGGTTACTTGCCGAACGCCTTGATCTCGACGTCGACGCCGGCCGGCAGCTCCAGCTTCATCAGCGCGTCGACCGTCTGGCTGGTCGGCTCAAAGATGTCGAGCAGCCGCTTGTGCGTGCGGATCTCGAACTGCTCCCGCGACTTCTTGTCGACGTGCGGCGAGCGGTTCACGGTGTACCGCGAGATGTGGGTGGGCAGAGGGATCGGCCCCACCACCCGGGCGCCCGTGCGCCGCGCGGTGTCGACGATCTCATGCGTCGACGTGTCCAGGATGCGGTAGTCGAACGCCTTAAGACGGATACGGATCTTCTCGTTGACCATGACCTCTGCCCTTGTCGCTCCAATGAATCGAAACTACGCCACGATCTCCGTGACCGTGCCGGCGCCGACGGTGCGGCCCCCCTCGCGGATGGCGAAGCGAACGCCCTTCTCCATCGCGATCGGCGCGATCAGCTCGATCTCCAGGTTCACGTTGTCCCCCGGCATCACCATCTCGGTGCCCTCCGGAAGCGTCGCCACGCCCGTCACGTCCGTCGTGCGGAAGTAGAACTGCGGACGGTAGCCGTTGAAGAACGGCGTGTGACGC